>NC_020514.1:1353422-2706845 GCF_000347635.1 Paraglaciecola psychrophila 170
TGCATCTTCGGCATTCATATCAAAAAATGGCGATTGCAAAATTCCCGCTGGGAAAACGATTTCGTTTCTTACAGGGTGATAATATGCGTTGATAGTTTGAGGTGTCATGCCCCAATCAGCTTTGTCGACTGGCTTGCCTATTTTGTTAGTGTCTTCAAAGTGGTCAAAGGTCGAGTATCGAATATAATTACCCACTAAATCATTGGCTTTGATTTCTAAAGCAGAATAATCACGCCATTTATCTGGGTAACCAATTTTAGGTGTGAATGCGGCTAATTTTTCTAAGGCTGCTTTCTTAGTTTCAGGCGTCATCCATTCTAATTGATTGATACTTTCGCCATAGGCTTTCGTCAGGTTTTGGACTAAGACATCCATCTTGGTTTTAGCTTCTGGGGTAAAGTGGCGTTCGACATATTGTTGGCCCAACACTTCACCTAATATACTGCTTGTTGCTGCCACTGCACGTTTCCAGCGAGGTCTTTGTTCTGGAATTCCGTTTAAAGTAGTGGAGTGGAAATCGAAGTGTAAGTCGACCATATCTTGACTGAGACGCGAAGCGTAACTGTCGACTAAGTTAAAGGCTAGGTAGTCTTGCCAAGTTTGTAAATCGTGCGCGGCGAATATCCCAGCAATTTGCTCAAAATATGGCATATTGCGGACTACCATATCATTGACTTCACCCACACCACTTGCATCAGCATAGGCTTGCCAGTCAAAGGAACCGATTAAGGCTTTGACTTGAGTAGTGCTCTTTTTATTATAATTTTTCTCTGCATCCCGGCTTTCAACACGCGACAGGTGTTTGCCTGCGATATCTTTTTCTAAAGCCATGATCTTATTGGCTGCGTCAGCACCAGACTGATGCCCAGACTTTGTTAAAATATCGGTCATGTATTTTTCAGTGGCAGCGCGGAAGTTAACAAATTTTTCTTCTTCTTTGCTGTAATAATCTCTGTCAGGCAGGGTTAATCCACTTTGATAAAGGTACATAGTGACCACTTCAGGATCTTTAGCATCAGGAGAGGTATAGAAGTTAAATGCACCGCTTACCCCTAAGACATATAGCTCGCCAAAAACTTTAGAAAGTTGCTGCATATTTTCTGCTGCATAAATGCTGGCGAGCAAAGGTTCAAGGGGGGACATACCTTTCTCATTTGCCTGCTCAACGTTCATGTAACTGTTATACATATCTCCCAGTTTCTGGGTGTTTGAGCCTTTTATAGCTTGGGTGTTAGATGACTCTTGGATTAATGTCTTTAAGTTTTCTTGGGTGTCGTCATACAAAACATTAAATATGCCATAGCGGGATTTGTCTGCTGGGATCTCGGTTTGTGTTAGCCACGCACCGTTTACATGTCTAAAAAAGTCATCTTGAGCGCGAACGTTTTGATCAACGGCTGTTAAATCGATCCCCGAGGTCATCACAGCCTGACTGATAATTGCTGGAGTGACAGTTGGGTCAGATTGACTTGTGGGAGTACACGCACTTAAACCTAGCGCCAAACTGATACTAAACGCTAACATACTGATTTTATTCATCTGTCTACCTTCATGGAGCTATGTTTTTAGCTCTCGTTTTGTTTTATGGAGGGGCATGAGTTTACTGATTGCTCGGGGTAACTGCAAAAGGTGAAAATAGTTAAGTGTGAGGATTTGTTACAGTGAATTAACATACGTGTCCTGGTAACTCGCGGTAACTCGCAATCAATTGGCTTTGCTTTTCTCTGCGCTACCTGTACGCGGCACCCGGTGACCTCTGTGATTTAAATATCTTGTTTTTGGCTCTTCAGTATTAAAAGCTATATACCACAGAGAAAAAGGAGCGCTTCGCTTCACACAGGAGTAGACATGTTAAGACAAACTAATTTAAATATAAATATGGGTTTTGTCTAATCAGCGAATCTGCAATTCACCTCAGAACACAGAGCGTTTCGTAGAGGGAAGAAATTAAGATGGATTGGTATTAGCTTATTTTCCACATATAAAAAAATCCGATGAAATTCCTTTCATCGGATTTGTGTTTTTGGAATGAATAGTTACCAGTATTTACTTTTTCTTTGCCTTAGCATTTGGCAAGTCAGTAATGCTACCTTCGTACATTTCAGCGGCTAGGCCGATTGATTCGTTAAGGGTAGGGTGAGCATGGATAGTTAATGCGATATCTTCTGCATCGGCTCCCATTTCAATCGCTAGGCCAATTTCACCTAACATTTCACCGGCGTTAATACCGACAATAGCGCCACCAATGATACGATGTGTCTCTTTGTCGAAGATCAACTTAGTCAAACCTTCAGTACGTGCGGATGCAATCGCACGGCCTGATGCAGCCCAAGGGAAAGTCGAAGCTTCGTAATTGAGGCCTTGTTCTTTGGCTTCCTTTTCAGTTACACCTACCCATGCTATTTCCGGATCAGTATAAGCAACAGAAGGAATGCCTTTAGGGTCGAAGTAATGCTTTTTACCTGAGATAACTTCTGCAGCCACATGACCTTCGTGTGCTGCTTTGTGAGCGAGCATAGGCTGCCCGATTAAGTCACCTAAAGCAAAAATATTAGATACGTTCGTACGAAGTTGTTTATCAACATTAATAAAGCCACGTTCGTCTACCTTCACACCGGCTTTTTCTGCATCAACTACACTGCCATTCGGACGACGGCCAACGGCAACCAGTACTTTATCGTACCTAACCGGTTCTGCGGGTGCTTGTTTGCCTTCAAAAGTAACATATAAGCCGTCTTCTTTTGCTTCAACTGCTGTTACTTTGGTTTCTAGCATCACGTTGAATTTATTTTTTACATACTTTTGATAAGCTTTTATTACGTCTTTGTCAGCCGCAGGGATAAGTTGGTCAAGGAATTCGACTACGTCAATTTTTGAACCTAGCGCACGGTAAACTGTACCCATCTCCAAGCCAATAATACCACCGCCTAGGACTAACATTTTTTCTGGTATATCCGCTAGCTCTAGAGCGCCAGTTGAGTCGATTACGCGAGGATCATCTTTTGGAATAAACGGTAAGGTAACTGGCTCAGACCCGGCAGCAATAACAGCATTGTCGAAGGTGATAGTCGTTTTTCCGTCTTTGCCTTCAACTTCAAGAGTATTGCTGCTGGTAAACTTACCATAACCTTGTACGTGTTTAACCTTACGCATCTTGGCCATACCGGATAAACCTTTGGTTAACTGCTCAATAACGCTGTCTTTCCAACCACGGATTTTGTCTAAATCAATAACAGGTTCACCAAAAGATACACCATGGCTAGCCATATCTTTAGCATCGTCAATAACCTTGGCTACGTGAAGTAATGCTTTTGAAGGGATACAGCCCACGTTCAGACATACACCACCTAAAGTAACACGGGCATCAACTATTACTGTCTCCACGCCTAAATCAGCAGCGCGAAAAGCGGCTGCATAGCCCCCTGGGCCTGCACCTAATACAACTAACTGAGTCTTGATTTCGCTCATATGATCCTCAAATTCTTTTTTTGAACAACATGTTTTGCCGGTATTACAGCTAACATGTTGTGAATAAATCCTGCTTTTGGCTTTAGAAGTGGGTAACAGTAAACTGTCACCCGTTCTTCACTAAAGTATTATTCTACGTAAATCAGTTAAATTTGCAGCAACTTCAGTAGAAAAACGTGCACCTACTGCACCGTCGATGACCCGGTGGTCGTAAGACAGACTTAATGGCACCATCAGGCGTGGTTCAAATTCTGTACCATTCCACTTAGGTTTCATTTCTGATTTAGAGACGCCCAATATAGCAACTTCAGGGGCATTAACAATAGGCGTAAACGCTGTTCCGCCAATCCCACCTAAACTTGATATGGTGAATGTACCACCTTGCATATCGTTTGCTTTTAGCTTGCCTTCTCTGGCTTTACCAGAAATTTCGATCAACTCTTTAGAAAGCTGTTCGATGCCTTTTTTGTTGACATCTTTAATAACGGGAACCACTAAACCGCCTGGTGTTTCTACCGCGATACCGATATTAATAAATTTCTTAAGAATTAAACTTTCACCATCCTCAGATAAAGAAGAGTTAAAGGCTGGGTATTTTTCCAATGCTTTGGCCACTGCTTTCATCACAAAAACGAGAGGTGTGATTTTTAATCCAGACTTAACCTTGGCGTGGTAAGCGTTTTGTTCTTTACGGAAAGTCTCAACTTCAGTGATATCTGCCTCGTCGAACTGAGTAATATGGGGAATAGTGACCCAATTACGGTGTAAGAAGGGGCCAGATATTTTCTGAATTCGGCTTAAAGGTAAGATTTCAATCTCACCAAACTTGGCGTGGTCAATAGGTTTAACGGTAGCAATTTGTAAAACATTGCCATTGCCAGTTGCGTTGCCGCTGGCTGATCGAGGTTTTGCTAATTCTGCTTTCACGTAGGCCTGTACGTCTTCTTTTAGAACACGTTTTTTAGGACCGGTAGCTGCCACTAGGCTTAAGTCGACACCAAATTCTCTGGCTATTCTACGTACTGAAGGTGAAGCGTGAGCTTTTCCACCAGAGGTAGGAGTAGGCGCTTCTGGAACCGCCGCCGGTTTTTCTGCAGCTGCCGGAGCCACTTTTTCAGGTTTTTCTTCAGGCTTTTCGACAGCGGTTGGTGCCGCATCCGCCGATTTGTCAGTAGCTTTACCACCGGCGGTCTCAAGTTTAATCACAAGAGTGCCTTGCTTCACTTTGTCGCCAGTGGATATATACACTTCTTTGACTGTGCCAGCGTGAGTCGAAGGCACATCCATCGTAGCTTTATCTGTTTCTAAGGTAATCAAACCGTCTTCTTGTTCAATTACATCACCAACAGACACCAAAACATCAATTACATCCACTTCGCCATCTTCACCGATATCAGGCACAGCCACGTCAATTAGTTCACTGGCTCCATTTGCTTCAGGCTCAGCTGCCGGGGTTGATTCTGCTTTGCTAGGTTCTTCTTTTGTTGCAACTTCAGAAGCGGATTCTTTTTCTTCGGGTTCTGCTGGTGCTTCTTCTTCAGCAGCAGTTGATCCTGATGCTTTAATTTCACCAATTACATCACCTTCTTTGATTTTGTCACCCACTTTGACCGACAAACTGATCAATTCACCTGCAAAAGGGGCAGGGATGTCCATTGATGCTTTATCGGTTTCAACGGTAATCACTCCGTCTTCAGCTTCTAATGTATCGCCGACGGCGAAACAAATTTCAATGATTTCAACTTCTTCGCCACCTACATCGGGGACTAGAATTTTTTGTATATCAGACATATGTAAAACTCCTTATCTAGTCACTATTAAGCGTAAAGTGGGTTAAGTTTGTCGATGTTGATGTCAAAGCGTTTAATTGCTTCGGTCACTACTTTTTTGTCAACTTCACCACGTTTGGCGAGTTCATACAAAGACGCAACGACTATATATGCCGCATTGACTTCAAAGTGTGTACGTAAGTTTGCACGGCTATCACTGCGGCCAAAACCATCAGTACCTAGGCAACGATAGTCGGTGTCAATGAAGGCACGCACTTGATCAGAATAACCTTTCACATAGTCAGTGGCTGCAATAGCAGGACCTGCATCTTTACTGATAACTTTACCTATGTATGATGTTTTAGCATCAGCTTCAGGGTTAAGCATATTCCAACGTGCTATGGCCTGACCTTCACGGGCTAATTCGTTGAAAGAGGTCACAGAATATACATCGGAAGAGACTTTGTAGTCTTCACTTAAAATCTGCGCTGCTTTGCGTACTTCATTTAAGATTGTGCCCGAGCCCATAAGTTGAACATTGGACTTAGCTTTAGCCTTACCTTTTGCTTCAACTCGCTCTAACTTGTAGATACCTTTGATGATTTGTTTGGCTATGTCTTTGCTTTCTGGCATAGCAGGATGTTGATAATTTTCATTCATCAGGGTGAGGTAATAGAATACATTTTCGTTTTCAGTGTACATACGACGTAAACCGTCTTGCACTATTACCGCTACTTCATATCCGTAAGTTGGGTCATAGGTAACACAATTTGGGATCAAATTAGCTTGAACATGTGAATGCCCATCTTGATGTTGTAGACCTTCGCCGTTAAGGGTGGTACGACCTGCAGTGGCACCTAACAAAAAGCCTCGAGCTTGGCTGTCGCCAGCAGCCCAAGCTAAATCGCCTACACGTTGGAAACCAAACATGGAGTAGTATATGTAAAAGGGGATAGTTGTGGCGTTGCAAGTGGAGTAAGACGTACCAGCAGCGACCCAAGAAGCCATAGCACCTAGTTCGTTGATACCTTCTTGTAAAACCTGACCTTTTTTATCTTCACGGTAATAGGCCACTTGGTCTGCATCTTGAGGCGTGTATTTTTGACCTTCGTTGGCGTAAATACCCACTTGACGGAATAGACCTTCCATTCCAAAAGTACGGGCTTCATCAGGAATAATAGGTACCACACGTTTACCCATTTTCTTATCTTTCAATAAGACATTAAGTACACGTACAAAGGTCATAGTAGAAGACACTTCACGGTCGCCTGAACCTTTCAAAATAGCATCAAAGGCTTTTAATTCAGGCATCTCAAGTTGGTCTTCTGCTTGCACACGGCGCTGCGGTAATGAACCACCTAATGCTTCGCGACGTGCTTTCATATACTTATATTCTTCACTGTCTTCAGCAAATTTAAAATAAGGTAAATCAGCAATGGCTTCGTCTGTGACAGGAATGTTGAAACGGTCGCGGAATTTTTTTAGGGAATCCACATCCATTTTTTTCACGTTGTGCGCAATATTTAAGGCTTCACCTGATGCACCTAAACCAAAACCTTTAATAGTTTTGGCTAAAATAACCGTTGGACGACCTTTGGTATCCATGGCTTTTTGGTAAGCGGCGAATACTTTAACTGGGTCATGTCCACCACGGTTTAGCCGGAAAATATCTTCGTCAGACATGTTTGCCACAAGCGCCGCTGTTTCGGGATATTTGTTAAAGTAGTTTTCACGGGTGTACTTGCCACCTTTGGCTTTACAGTTTTGGTATTCACCGTCTACAGTTTCATTCATTAGTTGTAAAAGTTTACCGGATTTGTCACGGGCAATGAGTGCATCCCAGTAGCTACCCCAAATGACTTTTACTACTTCCCAGCCTGCGCCACGGAAAGTGCCTTCAAGCTCTTGAATTATTTTTCCGTTACCACGAACCGGTCCATCCAAACGTTGTAGGTTACAGTTGATGACGAAGGTTAAGTTGTCTAAACCTTCACGAGAAGCCAAACCAATGGCGCCTAATGATTCAGGCTCATCACACTCACCGTCACCTAAGTAACAATATACTCTTTGCTCGGAACAATCTTTGATGCCACGATTAGTTAAGTACTTTAAAAAACGTGCAGTGTAGATAGCTTGCAATGGACCTAAACCCATAGAAACAGTAGGAAACTGCCAATAATCTTTCATTAAGTGAGGATGAGGATAAGAAGGTATTCCTTGGCCATCACATTCTTGACGAAAATTATTTAACTGTGTTTCTGATAAATTGCCTTCTAGGAAAGAGCGGGCATAAATACCTGGAGAAATATGGCCTTGATAAAATATAAAGTCGCCACTGTTTTTGTCGTTAGGTGCTTTAAAAAAGTGGTTAAAACCTACATCGTACAACATGGCTGAGGATGCGAAGCTACCAATATGGCCACCTAGATCTAAGTCTTTCTTAGAAGCACGTAGCACGATCATTAAGGCATTCCAACGTATAGCAGCACGAATTCGCGCTTCAATCGTTTGGTCTCCAGGCATAGTAGGCTCTTGCACTACCGGAATGGTATTGATGTAAGCAGTGGTTGCGTCATAAGGTAAATGCGCTCCATTGCGACGAGCTTTGTCAATTAGAGCCTCTAAAAGAAAATGTGCGCGTTCAGCACCCTCTTCTTTAAAAACTGTTTCTAGCGAGTCTAACCACTCTTGTGTTTCTTGCGGATCCACATCCGGATGCATCATATCAGCCATGGTGCTTTCCTTTTTATAGTTTGTTAATGTAGGTACTTATCGCATATAAATAAAATCAGTGTACAACACCAACCATGCTCTATATTTCAATAAGTTTTTATTAATTTCATGCTTAAACGTGCCGAAACACGTTGAATGAAATAGTTAATTTGTTTTCTTAATTTACTTCTATTCGGCGTAAGGCACGCTGCATACGCATATCTTGTCGATTAATGTTCAGTAAGGTGTCTTCAATATAGGCTAAGTGTTCATTACTAGCCTTGCGAGCTTGTTCAGGATCACCTGCTAGAATAGCCTTAACTATGTTGCGCCTTTGTTTGTTTATATTTTGAGCAGCATCAGCATGTTTAGCCAAAACCTCTAAGTTACGCTGAATATTGTCTTGCAGCATAGACTGTAGACTGCGCATCACGTGCTGTAAAACCATGTTGTGAGCTGCGTTGGCCATAGTGAGATAAAAATTAACTAAAGCAATGGCTTGCTGGCTTTTATCGGTTGAGTCATCTGGCAAAGCTTCCAATGCGCTTTCTAACGCTTCATAATCTTCTGGTTGACCTCGCAGGGCGGCATAGTAAGCAGCCATACCTTCTAGCGCATGACGAAATTCAAGTAAGTCGAATTGCATTTCTGGTTTGTCAGATAGAAGTAATAAAAGCGGGTCTGTGATCAATTCGTTTAGTCGGGGCTTTACAAAAGTGCCTCCGCCTTGTTTACGTTCCACCAAATTTTTGTTTTCAAGCTTTTGAATTGCTTCTCTTACTGAAGGTCTTGATACTGCAAACTGTTCTGCGAGAGTGCGTTCGGATAAAAGTTTTTGTCCTGCTAACAATCTTCCATCTAATATCATGGCTTCTAATTGCTCCATAATATCGTCAGATAACTTTCTAGATTGCACTCGGCGCATTCAATAATTCCACGGTATGTAACAGCGATAGATGTTTGTTTGGTAAATTGGTAATACCAACAATATGCAATAGCTTAGTAGACATTGGTCTTTGGGTAAATGTTAATTTTACAAAAGACCAATACTACTAAGTGCGGATTAAATAAAAATGTTTGAAAAACAAGAAGCTAAGTTGAAATGGGTGTCTGGTCAGACCTTTTAGTTGATCCAACCAGATAAGGTCAATAGCGCAATAATCATTAACAAAAACATCACATTTCTTTTTGCTAAACGCACTAAAGTGCAAGGTTCTTCGGTGCAATCATTTTCATCTGGTTCAATTTCCTCGGCTTTTTTTGATACATCCAATAACAATGTTTTCGCCTGCACTGCTGGGTCGGGTAAATAGCCTAACCAGGTTGGGAAAGCACGGGAAAAATGCCCAACCAATAAAAATCCCAACGCTGTTATACGTACCGGTATCCAGTCAACAATGTTGAGTAAACGTTTTACCTGATTACCGATTTTCTGGTTATCATCTGATAACTTTGCGTCTAGTTCCCTGACCAATACATACAAAATAGCCCCTGCAGCACCGCATGTTGCAAACCATAAAATAACTGCTGCATAGTGACGGTAGTTTTGCCAAACTAGGTTCAATCCAAATGAAATGGAGCCTTTGTCATCACCGCTTATTTGATCCTCATACATGCTACATGCCTGCAAATCCCCTCTGTTCGCGGCCTGTAAAAAACATTTGTACGTAGCGCGGATAGTGGGGCAACCCACACATACCATTAATATGGCTGTGCTTATGACTAACTCTAATAATCCACCAGAAAATTCTTGTACCACTAAGTAAACCATCACCACCGGTACAAAAATTACCAGCGCCAAGATCCAAGATTTTGATGATGAGTTAAACCAATCCCGAGATTGAATGCTGTGTAAGTATTTATCTGTGTAAAACCCGGCTTGCCAATATTTGGATTTAGTAGTGACGCGTTCGACGAGTAGTACCAGCAACAAGCTGATTAATGTCATTATTTTATCTCTTGTTAAATCTTAGTTGGATTGGACGAATAAATTATATCATCTGTCGGTATTGTGGCCAGTCAAAAGCGATACCTGGATCGGTTTTTCTGCCCGGTGCAATATCATTATGGCCAACAATACGCCCTAGGGTGATTGCAGGATAATCCTGTATCAATTCTTGGGTTAATGTACTTAAACTTTGATACTGAGTTTGGGTGTAAGCAACATCATCAGCTCCCTCAAGCTCTATTCCAATTGAAAAGTCATTACATCTATTTACTCCCTGAAAACTTGAGACGCCAGCATGCCATGCTCTTTTGTCAAAAGGCACAAATTGCACAATCTGTCCATCTCGTTTAATCAAGCAATGAGCAGACACGCGCATTTGATAAATGCTGGCAAAGTAGGGATGTAATTTAGGATCTAAACAGCCTGTAAAAAAGTATTGGATATAGTCACCACCAAACTCATTCGGGGGCAACGAAATATTGTGCACCACCAAGAGTGAGATGGTAGTTTGCTCGGGACGCTCGTCCCAGTGGGTGGTAGGACAATATTCAGCTTGTGTACAAATGGCGTTCTTAATCAAGGTATTAGCGGCATGAAAGGCTTCATATTGTTATTATAACAAAGTGGATCAGCGAACGCCGATAAATTTTTAATAGGGTAAATTAAACAATGCAGCAAAATAAAATGGGTAAAGGCATGTTGATTGTTGCTTGGGTCATTGGTCTAGGCTTGTTAACTCTGTTGTTTGATGAGCAGCTTGCCAAGCAGTTCAACCCTAATGCTGAGCCTATTTCCTCATCGAATCAAGGTGTGCAGGAGGTGCGGCTCAAGCAAAACCGAGCTGGGCACTACGTTAGCGGAGGTGCTATTAATGGTCAACCGGTAGTATTTTTATTAGATACTGGGGCCACACATGTATCAGTGCCTATGCATCTGGCCGAGCGACTTAACTTGCAAAAGGGCAGGGAGTCTTGGGTGCAAACCGCGAATGGACAGGTTCAGGTGGCACAAACAAATATTCAAAGTTTGTCTATTGGTGATATTCAATTAGATAATGTCAGGGCTAACTTAAACCCTGGTTTTAAAGCGAATGAAATATTGCTAGGTATGAGCGCACTAAAACAATTAGAATTCACTCAAAAAGGCGAATGGCTGGTTTTACGGAATTTGTAAGTAACCAAAAAGCCTAAGAATAAAATATTTACACCACAGAGGGCACCGGGTGCCGCGCACAGAGAGAAGCATAAGATGAGTGGCGGCTTCGCCAAAAAGACAATGCTAAAAATACTAATGCGCTCGTCTAAATTTTCTTTTCCTCTGCGTAGCGCTCGGCGCCCGACGCTCGTTATCCTCGGTGGTGGTAATCTTTAAATGCTGAAAAGCCAAATCTTGTTCTGACCAAAATCGGGCGTAAATTAGATAATGTCGCAATGAGATCACACATTAAAATGGAATAGCATTATTCCGCATTATGATAAGAGAAACTATGCAAAATATTGATATTAAATCGGCTGTTGAAATCGCATTATCAGAAGATTTGAACGGGCTAGATGCCGACATTGGGGACATTACCGTTAATTTGATCCCCGCAACACAAACCATTACTGCTGATATCATCACCCGTGAAAATTGTGTCGTAGCCGGCGCTGCTTGGGTCACAGAAACTTTTGCGCAACTGGATACAGACATTCAATTGAATTGGTATGTCAAAGACGGTGACGCGCTAAAGGCTAATCAACCAATTGTCAGAGTGTCTGGAAACGCTAGGCGAATTTTAACCGGAGAACGCACCGCGTTAAACTTCTTACAAACCCTTTCAGGTACGGCCACTATCGTAGCGAAATGTGTGAAAGAGTTAGCCGGTACTAACACAAAACTATTAGACACTCGAAAAACATTGCCTGGTATGCGTTTAGCGCAAAAATATGCGGTGACCTGTGGCGGTGGTAAAAATCATCGTATCGGCTTATTTGATGCTTATCTTATAAAAGAAAACCATATCCTAGCCTGTGGCTCAATTCGGGCCGCTGTGACTATAGCAAGGGAACATCACCCAGATTTATCAGTGGAAGTAGAAGTAGAAAACATTCAAGAATTACATCAAGCGATTGCGGCTAAGGCCGACATTGTGATGTTAGACAATTTTAGCTTGGACATGCTTAAGCAGGCTGTGCTTGTCAACAAAGGGCAGTGCAAGTTAGAAGTTTCGGGTAATATTACTATCGAAAGTTTAAAGACTTTATCTGCTTTAGGGGTAGACTTTATTTCCTCAGGGGCGCTTACTAAACATGTTCAAGCGATAGACTTGTCGTTAAGAGTAATCACTACCAGCTCTTAGAAGCTTTGGTAGCTTGCTTATTCATGAGAGTTTAAAAAAAATCACAGGCGTAAGTTGCGGGGATGTTTTTACGGCTAAGACTTAAGTATGTATCTGCATACTTGTCAGATGCTGAACTCGTTCTATACTAATTAGGAATTCAAAAACAACGCCCTAACTCGGCAAACGGCAAAACTTTTAAAACTTAGATATTACACAATATGTGTCGGAGAGAAAACCATGAACATGACTCAAATGAATAATGCAAAAAAACAAGGCGGCTTCACTTTAATCGAATTGATGATTGTTGTCGCTATTATCGGTATTTTAGCAGCGATTGCTTTGCCTGCTTATCAATCTTATACGGAAAAAGCGCGTTTCACTGAAGTTGTTAACGCGACATCTGCAGCAAAAACAGCAGTTGAAATCTGTGTGCAGATGGGGACTCTTATTGCTAACTGTGTTGGTGGTAGTAATGGTGTGCCAACTGATGTCACTGTAGCAAATGGTGTTGTTGGTGTTGTTACAGCAGCTAGTGGTGTTATCACTGCGACTAAGGCTAGCGACTCTACTATAACTGGAGATGGAACTTACAGGCTAACACCTACTCAGGATGCAACTACAAAGGCTATAAAATGGGCTGTTCTTTGTACCCCGACTTCACTTTGTTAAGTTTATAATTAATTTAAAACAGGCCCGGATTCTCCGGGCTTTTTTGATTTTGGGTTTAATCAGGTAAGGTAAAATATGGCTACTTCCCCTACAATATTTGTTTACAACGGCTCGAATCGTCGGGGGCAAGTTGTCAAAGGCGAAATTTCCGCCATGTCTATTATTGAAGCTAAAAATCAACTACGTAGGCAAGGTATCTCCGCCAAAAGGGTTAAGAAGCTCGCTAAACCATTGTTTGGTGGCGGCGAGAAAATTAAGCCTGTTGATATTGCCTTATTGTCTAGGCAAATCGCCACTATGCTCAGTGCTGGTGTCACCTTAATTCAAACTATCGAAATGATTGCCTCTGGTCACGCTAATAAAAAAATGCGTACCTTATTAAGTGAAATAGGCGCCAGTGTTAGTGCGGGTAACCCGCTTTCAGCTACGTTGCGAAAATACCCTGACTACTTTGATGATTTATATTGCGACCTAGTGGAAACCGGCGAACAGTCCGGTGCCTTAGAAACTATCTATGACCGAATTGCTATCTATAAAGAAAAATCTGAAGCTCTTAAATCCAAAATTAAAAAAGCCATGTTTTACCCCATAGCGGTGGTGGTGGTAGCTTTTATTGTCACCACTATTCTATTGATTTTTGTGGTGCCTCAATTTGAAGAAATATTTTCTAGTTTCGGCGCAGAACTGCCTGCCTTTACTCAGTTTGTTTTGGGCATATCTCGGGGTATGCAAGATTACGGCTTGATGATTGCCGGTGTGATATTTGCTGCGGGGACTTTATTTGCCAGAGCCCATAAAAAATCTCTGAAACTCAGAGACTCTGTTGATAAAAAAATTCTAAAGATCCCTGTGATTGGTGAAATTCTTAAAAAAGCCTCTGTTGCTAGGTTTACGCGTACCTTAGCAACTACTTTTGCTGCGGGTGTGCCTCTTATGGGGGCGTTGGACTCGGCGGCAGGAGCGGCAGGTAATGCGGTATTTCGTGATGCGATTTTGTTTGTTAAAAAGGAAGTGTCGGCGGGTATTCCGATGAACGTGGGCATGCGTTCTACTGCAGTATTTCCTGAAATGGTGGTGCAGATGATTGCTATTGGTGAAGAGGCGGGCGCGGTTGATGAGATGCTGAGTAAAGTAGCAACTATATATGAAGGAGAAGTAGACGATATGGTGGACGGCTTAACCAGTTTATTAGAGCCCATGATTATGGCTGTATTAGGCGTAGTGATTGGTGGCTTGATTGTCGCCATGTACTTACCCATATTTGAAATGGGCAATGTGGTATAAATGATTTCACTTTTTTAACCTTCTGTTACCTATCTCATGGCTTGCCAGATGAAATTCTGGCAAGCTACAATTATTAATTATTTCTCATTTATTTTTTATAAGTTACTTTATGCAAGCAACATTTGAGTTAATGGCTGACTCACCGGCCTTTTTTATGGGTTTTGTGTTTATTGTCAGTTTGATGGTAGGCAGTTTCCTAAATGTGGTTATTTATCGTTTACCCGTTATGATGGAGCGCGCATGGAAAGCCGATGTAGCTGAGTATACGGCTTCACAAACCCAAGCCGCGCCTGCCACAGACAGTTCCCATAGTTCCAAAGAAGCGCCTTTCAACTTAGCTAAACCCGATTCAACCTGCCCCAAGTGCCAACATAAAATTAGAGCATGGGAAAATATACCTTTCATTAGCTGGTTACTGCTCAGAGGCAAATGCAGTCAATGTAAGAACCCTATCTCGATGCGTTATCCTCTGGTTGAATTAGCGACCGGTCTTTTATCCACATTAGTTGCATGGCACTTTGGTTTCGGTTTAGCCGGCTTTGCTGCCGTCATAGCCACTTGGTTATTGATAGCGATGACTTTTATCGACCTAGATACCATGTTATTACCCGACCAATTAACCTTATCGTTGTTATGGTTAGGCTTATTGATGAGTATCGAAAGCCCTTTTGTATCTAGCCAAGATGCGCTGATTGGCGCTGCTGCTGGTTATTTAAGTTTGTGGAGCTTGTATTGGGCATTTAAGTTACTGACTGGCAAAGAGGGCATGGGATATGGCGATTTTAAACTACTGGCCGCAATCGGTGCTTGGGTAGGTTGGCAACATTTACCGGTGGGTGATATTACTGTCTTCATTTGTCGGAGCGATTGTGGGTGTGACTTTGCTTACCATCCAAGGAAAGGACAAAAGTCAGCCCATCCCCTTTGGTCCTTATCTCGCGGCTGCGGGTTTTTTAACTTTGTTGTATGGTGATTGGATTGTTACACAATATTGGCAGTGGATGTTGCCTTGAGCATTTAAATGCTTTCTACCACAGAGCTCACTGAGCGTTGGGCAGCCAAGCGCTGCACAGAGGAAAAAATGTTAAGAAAAATGATATATAAGTCTTTTCGGCAACGCCGACACACGCCTTTGCTTTTCTCTGTGCTCTCTTTGCCCTCTGTGGTTCAAAATTATTTTTTCTTTGGCTTTTCAGCATTTAAGATCTTTTTACCACAGAGGACACCGAGCGCTGCGCTACACAGAGGAAAAGAATGTTATAGGTCTTTTCGGCGAAGCCGCCACACGCCTTTGCTTTTCTCTGTGCTCTCTTTGCCCTCTGTGGTTCAAAATTATTTTTTCTTTGGCTTTTCAGCATTTAAGATCTTTTTGCCACAGAGGACACCGAGCGCTGCGCTACACAGAGGAAAAGAATGTTATAGGTCTTTTCGGCGAAGCCGCCACACGCCTTTGCTTTTCTCTGTGCTCTCTTTGCCCTCTGTGGTTCAAAATTCTTTTTTCTTTGGCTTTTCAGCATTTAAGAGCTTTCTACCACAGAGGACACCGAGCGCTGCGTTGCACAGAGGGATAGTATTAAATTGGCAGGGGGTATGGTTGTGAGTGATTATGTGGTGGGTATCAGTGGTGGTATCGGCAGTGGCAAAACGACTGTCACTGACTTATTTGCAAAACTTGGTATAGAGATAATTGATGCCGATCTGATTGCCAGAGAAGCAGTAGAGCCAGGTAAACCCGCCTTAAAAGCAATAGTGGATAAGTTTGGTCTGGCCGTTCTAGATGATTCAGGGTATTTAAATAGAGCTAAACTTCGCACTTTGGTTTTTGAGGATAGTGAGGTTAAAAACTGGCTGAATGAACTGTTACATCCTGTTATCAGGCAACAAATGTTATTACAGACACAACAAGCCAAATCGGCTTATTGCCTTTTGAGTGTGCCACTATTGGTTGAAAATAAATTAAATGAGCAAGTTGATAGGGTGGTGATTGTTGATGTAGATGAACAAACTCAACTGCAACGAACTTTGTTACGTGATAAAACTAATGCACCACAAATCCGTGCGATTATGAATGCTCAAGCAACTAGGCAGCAGCGTTTGGCCGTGGCAGACGATATTATTGACAACAATGGTAAAGCGAATGATTTAATCAAACAAGTGGCGCATTTACACCAACATTATCTGCAGTTTGCGAAACAAATTTGATCTTTCTGTTAAACACAAATTGATTTTAGCCTATTGATTTGACCAAAAATTCTTTACAATGTTTATTCACTGCAATTACCGCAGTTTAACCAATATAAACAGGTCATCATGTCTCAAGCAATTTACGAATTTCCACTCAATGAAAAGGTGCGTACTTACCTTAGGCTTGAGCAGTTATTTAAGCAGCTTGAGCAAGGCAAAATTGCCAGTGAAGATTGGCAATATATAAATTTTCTCAACTGCCTTTTTACTTTGCTCGATTTGTCAGAACGCATCGATTTGCGTAACGACGTGCTTAAAGACATTGAGTCACACGAAAAAAACTTAGTTATCTGGTCGCAACACCCCAACATTGATGACGATGCTTTACAGTTCGCATTACGTAAGATTTTACGTTTACGTGATTCATTAAAAAGTAATAAAAAAGTGGGCGCAGAACTCAAAGAAGACCGATTTTTAGCATCCATAAGACAGCGTTTTTCCATTCCTGGTGGCACCTGTAGTTTTGATTTACCCAACTTACACTATTGGTCACAGCAGCCGAATGAAAACAAGCAGCGAGATATCAACAGCTGGTTGCAAGAACTCACACCTATTCAGCAGGCGATGGAAATAACACTTTCATTTTTGCGCGAAAGAGGGCGTTTCAGCTCAATTGAAGCAGAGAAAGGTTTTCATCAAGGCATTGCTGAAGATAAAAATGAGTTAATTCGAGTCTTGAGTCCAACTGACGAAGGACATTATCCGATGTTGTCAGGTAATAAGTATCGCTATGCTATTCGCTTTAATTTATTTACGCCTACCATGCAGGGGAGTGTAACGGTAGATAACAAAGTGAGTTTTAAATTAGCGTGTTGTTAAACGTTTCAATTGACCTATTCGAGGTGATGTATCTCTATGACAACTAACGTCAGCTGTCCTAATTGTAAAAAAAATGTGGAATGGATCGAAAGTAATCTTTTTCGTCCGTTTTGCAGTAAAGTTTGTCAGTTAATTGATTTAGGTGAATGGGCCGACGAGGAAAAGTCTATTCCTTGCGGTGCAAATAAAGATCAAGAAACCATTACATTGCCCGACCTTGATATTGAAGATATTGAGGCAATGTTAAGTGAGCACGCCGAAGGTTTTTTTAAAGAATAGATCAACTGATTAATCATTAATTAATCAAATAACTATTGATTAATTAAATTGATTTACCTAATCGATAATAATTATTTTAAATAACTAATCCCAATATGTATATTAAACGTAGTAAATTTTATTAACCTAGATGGAGACCAAGATGTCTAACCCAAATTTTGAAGATAAATCAGGACAAGCAGTACCACAGTGTACATTTGCTGCACGTGTTAACGATGAGTGGGTAAAACTCACCACTGACGAATTGTTTAAAGGAAAAACGGTTGTTGTTTTTTCTTTACCTGGCGCTTTTACTCCAACGTGTTCTTCTACCCACCTTCCTCGTTACAATGAGTTGGCTAAAAC
Source organism: Paraglaciecola psychrophila 170 (assembly GCF_000347635.1). Taxonomy (NCBI): domain Bacteria; kingdom Pseudomonadati; phylum Pseudomonadota; class Gammaproteobacteria; order Alteromonadales; family Alteromonadaceae; genus Paraglaciecola; species Paraglaciecola psychrophila. The sequence continues at coordinate 1,371,280 of NC_020514.1, forward strand.
ATTCAAAGCTAACGGCGTAGACGAAATCATTTGTGTGTCTGTAAACGATACATTCGTAATGAACGCATGGGCAGAGCATCAAGAGTCAGACAATATTACACTTATTCCAGATGGAAACGGCGAGTTTACTGACGGAATGGGCTTGTTAGTGGATAAGTCTGAGATCGGTTTTGGTAAGCGCAGCTGGCGTTATTCTATGCTGGTTAAAGACGGCGTAGTAGACAAAATGTTTATTGAGCCAGATTTACCAGGCGACCCCTTTGAAGTATCAGATGCAGATACTATGCTTGCCTATGTTGCACCCACTGCAAAAGCTTCAGTACCTACTGTTGTGCTTACTAAGCCAAGCTGTCCTTTCTGTATTAAAGCAAAAGCATTGCTTGATGCAAAAGGTTTTGAGTATGAAGAATTGGTTATGGGCAAAGACGTTTCTTTCACCGCTCTTAAAGCGCTTTCAGGCAACGAGTCTTGGCCTCAAGTGTTTATTGGTGGCAAGCTGATTGGTGGTTCTGACGATTTAGAAGCTTATTTCGCGTAAAGTCTACTTAAACAAAAAATGGCGCTAAAAGCGCCATTTTTTTTGCCTACAAATTAGTAAATTGTTTTGCAACTGGATATAGTAGAGCCTATTAAATAATAGAAGTTTTGACTTAATGAAGTTTCTTTTACTGCTGCTAATATTCGCGTCTATCACAACCGTTTTCAGCGTATCATCCCAGCCTGTCGAAGATAAATTTGATAGATTTGATGCAATTTATCAAGCACAACTTGGCACTACACGTGGCTGCCAAACACCTGACGCGAATATGTTTAAGGTCTGCTCTGATAGCTTAAAAAATGATGGTAATGCCCCCTATATATTACATCATAATAAAGTCACAGAAAAAGTAGTGGTGTTGTTTCATGGATTAAGTGATTCGCCATTTTACTTACGCTCTATTGCGCAATCTATACATCAACAAGGTATCAATGTGATTGTTGCCTTAATGCCTGGTCATGGTAAAAACCACGCCGATGAAGATATGCAAGACGATAAACTGGCAGATCGCTGGCGGGCGCATGTGTCTGATTTGGTTGAGTATGCAGCGAGTTTAGGCGAACAACGTTATTTAGGTGGCTTTTCGACGGGCGGTGTTTTAGCCACTGAGTATATTTTACAACATCCTGAGGCTGCTAAAGGTTTAGTATTGTTTTCTGGTGCCTTAGCATTGGACTCAAGCGTAGAGTCAATTGCCAATATCTGGGGAATACAATGGTTGGCTAAATTGTTAGACGGTGAATATGCAACGCAAGGGCCTAATCCTTACAAGTACCCGAGTGTGGGGCGTTTTTCAGCATTTAAATTAACTGAAGTTATCTTTTCAGTTCGAGATTTGATTGAGCAAGGTGTAACGCTAAATCTGCCTATTTTTTCTGCTCATTCAATGGCAGATATCACTACCCCCATAATCGGTGTCAAAGACCTTATGGCTGCGAATAAAGGACCTAATAGCCTATTTGAAATTTCTTTAGATGTTGATGTTTGCCATGCTGATGTGGTGATAAACCAAGAACAATTGTCTGATATGCACTATGACGCCTCATTACTTGAAGACATACTGCCTTGTGAAGTGCCTAAAGTTAATCCTAAACATGCAGATATGTTAGATTTTTTGAGTCAATTTTTGACCACTTATTAGGGGAGGTACAATGAATAATTGGATTGTTCTACTCAGAGGGAGCAATGTTAGGGGGAAAAACATTGCTCCGATGCAACAATTAGCAGACATGCTGGTTGGCTTCGATTGTCAGAATGTTTAAACTTATACTTAAAGTGGCAATATTTTATTAGGTCACCAAAAATCACATAGGCAAGTGTTATACAAACAAATAGCCGAGCAGATTCAACAAACATTTGGTTTTAAAGTACATATCCTCCTTTTGACATTAACTCAATTTGAGCATGCCGATGTAAATAATCCATTTTATGAAGCACAATCTAAAACATTGCATGTGTTTTTTCTTGCTGAAAACACATCGCATTCCAATTTTGATACCCTAACTGCGCTTTGCAGCTTTAATAATCAACAGCTGTTTATTCGCCATATTAGGACGATTTTTCACTCTTTGATAGATAACCATCAAGTAAAGAAATGGCATTTTATGCAAGTGAAATGGATATGCTACGGTTAATACGTTAGTTATCTATTTTAATCGATCAGTGAGTTAATTATGTCTAATGAATACACACTTTATGGCGCACCTATGTTTTGTATACAGGTAAGGCTAGAGCTTATTTAATCTTTAAAGGACTGCCTTACACTGAGGTGTTTTCGTCGCTTAAAGTCTATAAGAACATCATTGTGCCTAATACTGGTATACGTTTTGTGCCAGTGTGAAAACTCCTGAGGATGAATATTTACAAGATACAGCACAGATTATCGATACGCTAGAGCAACATCACCCTCAACGTTCGGTTACCCCCACGACGCCTAAACAGAAGTTGGTTTCTTACTTATTTGAAACCTGGGATGATGAATGGTTAGTGATACCTGCTATGCATTACCGCTGGAATAAAGACAATTTTCCTTTTATTTATGAAGAGTTTGGTAAGGTTATTGCACCTAATATGCCAGGGTTTATTCGTGCATTTATCGGTAAAAAAATCGGTGCGAAGTTTAAGGGATTTGTGCCGATGTTAGGGATTGCTGATAAGAGTATTCCTGCCATAGAGGATTGGTATGAAAATCATGTGTTACCATTATTAGATAAACATTTTGCAGAGCATGACTATCTTCTAGGCAGTAAACCTAGTTTAGGTGATTTTGGTTTAATGGGGCCTTTGTATGCACATTTATACGTGACCCTGCTCACGGTGCCTTAATGAAAAAAGCGGCACCTAATGTTGCTAAATGGGTGAAAGAATGAATCAAACTCAAGATGTTGAAGGTGAATTTTTAGCTGACGACGTTATATCCGACACGTTACTTGAGCTAATAACACGTATGTTTAAAGAACAATGGCCGGTATTGACAAGCACTGTGAAGAGTTTAGATACATGGGTTGAGCAAAATCCAAAAAAATCAGAAATCCCCAGAACTATTGGTAAACATGATTTTACAATTGGTGACATCACAGAACAGCGCGCCATTGGCACGTTTCATCAATGGAAAGTGCAACGAATAGTAGACTGTTACCAGCAATTCGATGAGCAACAAAAATGCTTAGTGGATACCTTTCTAGAATCGGTTGATGGTCTAGATAGTATGCAGATACATATTAAAAATAGATTAAGTCGAGTTAACAACAAATTAGTCACTCTCAATTAAAAGTAATTCTCAATTAAAAGTAACTCTCAATTAAAAGTAACTCTCAGCTAAAAGTCACTCTCAGTTAAATTTAGATAGACCACTTATTAGGAAAATATATGCATATAGTTTGTTCTCTTTGCCTCGCAATAAATCGTATACCAGAGAGTAAAAGTCATACACAGGCCAAGTGTGGTAAGTGTCAGCAAGCCGCCTATTCTTCGAGTCCAGTGGAGTTATCGGATTTTTCATTTTATCGTTATATTGAAAAAAACGACTTACCAGTGATTGTCGATTTTTGGGCAAGTTGGTGTGGCCCATGTCAAGCTATGGCGCCTGTGTTTAGTAAAGTTGCCAAACAATCTGAAAGTTTGTTATTTGCTAAAGTGAACACTGAAAAAGCGCAGAAAGTGTCAACTGACGCCACTATTCGCAGTATTCCTACATTAGTCTTTTTTTACCATGGTAAAGAAATCGACAGAATTTCGGGTGGATTAAGTGAGTCACAGCTGAAAAACTGGATAGTGCAATGTTTGCAGAAAATAGAGTAGTGCAATGTTTGCAGAAAATAGAGTAGTGAGTGTCTGCAAAAAAGAGCTAAGTTTGCGAAACTACAAAATATTCCTCCAAAAGTGCCTCCTATTTGAGTTTTATTACGTATCTACGTCTTTACTCATTTTGTAAAATCACAAGTGAGCCTTTCAGAAAGCAGTAAGCCTTTCAAAAAACATAAGGAACTCCATGAGTAAATCTTCTCGTGATTTAACTTTAGGGTCACTGTGGACAGCTATTGCTGCACTGACCTTACCCATGACAATTGGTATTATGGCGACTATGTCTGTGTCGATTGTCGATACCTACTTTGTAGGTAAACTCGGTACCAACGAACTAGCTGCGTTGTCATTTACCTTCCCAATCACTATCACTATCGCAAGCTTAGCTATTGGTTTAGGAGCGGGTGCGGCGGCAGTTGTTTCACAAGCGATTGGCGCAAAAAATGAAAAAGAAGCAAAACGTCTATCTACCGATAGTTTAATTGTTGCGACTTTAATTGTAGTGATTATTTCAATCATTGGGCTGCTGACGATCAAACCTTTGTTTATGCTCTTAGGGGCGCAAGGAGAAGTGCTTTCGATGATTGAACGTTATATGTGGATTTGGTACATCTCTATGCCGTTTTTGGTCATCCCTATGGTTGCCAATGCGATTATTCGGGCAGTGGGTGATGCAGTATGGCCAAGTATTATCATGATCGGTACTGCTGTTATCAATATAATCGCGACGCCTATTTTAGTCTTTGGCTGGGGGCCCATTCCCGCTTTTAATATAGAAGGTGCAGCATACGGCACATTTGTCGCAAGAGTCTTTACTTTTTTATTGGCTTTATACGTTGCCTATTACCGCGAAAAAATGATTGTTTTACTGGTGCCTGCGTTATCTGAATTTGTTCAATCTTGTAAAAAAGTATTAAAAGTGGGAATACCAGCAGGTGTTGGTAGTGCGGTTAATCCTTTTGGCGTGACTATTGTTACCAGTATAATTGCGACTTTTGGTGCTGAGACGGTAGCTGCTTTTGGCGTAGCCACGCGAATTGAGACTTTTGCTTGTATCCCTATGTTTGCGTTGTCTGCTTCTATCGCGCCCATAGTTGGTCAAAATTGGGGCGCGAATAAAAAGAGCCGAGTACTGCAAGCTGTTAAGTATTGTTACCTTATGTGCTGCGTTTGGTCAGTCTTTATCTTAACGTTATTGTATTTTGCGGCGGAGCCAATCAGCCGAGTATTATCCTCTGATGCGGGTATTGCGAAAGAGTCTTCTAGCTATCTGGGTATTGCCACCATTGGACTTTGGGGATATGGAATTGTGATTGTCTCAGCAGCGGCGTTTAATGCCCTGGGCCGACCGTTAAGCTCATTGGGTTATTACTTATTTAGAACGGCATTATTGTATGTGCCTCTGGGTGTCATCGCGGGCATATATTTCGATATAAAAGCGGTTTATTACGCCATTGCTGCTGCCAATGTCATATCAGGCTTGGTTATTGGTTGGTATACATTATGCTGGCTTAAAAAGGCAGATAGTTGCGACAGCCAACTAAATCAATTAGAGACAGATATCAGTCAGTAACATTTGAATGAACAAACTATATAAGCTCCTAAATGATAGCTCCCATTCAAATAATAATGTGAATGGGAGTATTAAATAACAAAGGTGAGGGACTTTATGGGGTATTGTTGTTGACTACTTCTGCGCCGCAACTACCGATATTTCGACTAATAATTCAGGTCTAGCCATTGACGCCTGAACACAAGTTCTAGCAGGTGCGTGTCCCTCTGGTATCCAACTATCCCACACCGTATTCATGGCCTGAAAGTCTTGCATATCTTTGATGTAAATTGTGGCTGATAATAGATGTTGTCTATCGCTGCCGGCGTCTAATAATAATTGGTCTACTTTATCGAGCATAGTTTGAGTTTGGTGTTCAATATTTTGGGTGGCGTCGGCACAGACTTGCCCACAAAGGTAGATAATGCCTTGGTGGATAACAATCCGGCTCATGCGCTGTTTGGTTTCTTTACGTTGAATAAGGAGCATTTTTTTTCGCTTAATACGTTGTATTATTGATATCGTGATCTTAACAAACTTGAGATTAACGATAGGTTTTATATAGCATCGGTATCAAAAACGACACATGTCGTCACTTATAAAAAAGCGCCATTACTTATGGCAAGAAATGGCGCTTCAAAACTCAGTACTTAGCCGAGACGTGTAACTTAAATTAAGGCTTTTACGGCCTTAGGTGTAATAGGTAAGTCGCGCACTCTTGCGCCAACAGCATTAAATATTGCATTACCGATAGCAGGGGCAACCGCAATTAAACCTGGCTCACCTAATCCGGTTGGGAATTCAGTATTTTGTACAAAACTGATATCCAATTCTGGAACATCTGCCATGCGTAGTGGCGTATAGGTATTTAAATTTGTGTCAGCAACTTGTCCATCTTTAATGGCTGTTCCTTCGTGTAATGCAAGGCTTAGTCCCCAAAGCATTGCGCCTTCTGTTTGGGCTAGTGCGCCATCAGGATGAACCACGGTGCCACAGTCCATTACATTAGTAAGCTTTAATACCTTTACGTTGCCAGTGGCGGGATCAACTCTAACATGTGCGACACAAGCACTCCATGTGGGCATCGCACGCTCTTGTCCTGCGGCAATTGCCACGCCCATGCCTTCATTTTCAGGTAAGGTTTTACCCCAACCAGATTTCATTTTTGTTTCATTTAACACATGAGCCAGACGTTTTGCTCCACCTACGGCCTCGGGTGCTTTACTTGCATTTCTACCCTTAGCGTCGAGCAGTTGCATTCTGAAATCAATAGGATCCATATTTTGTGCATGAGCGATTTCATCCATAAACGATTCTACTCCCCATCCAATCCAACCCGGTCCAACAGCACGTAGATAACCTGGTACAAAGGTCTTCTGCGCAAGTGGGTTGTTGATGGCTCGTACTCTATGGTTGTTCAGGCTGTACCAATGGTCGGCACCGCTAATCGAAAAGGCATCGACCTTGGTTTTTTTGTCTACGCTGTCTGGCATAAAACCAGGCGCCATAGTCAAGGATGGCCAACCCGCTGCAGCGGCATGATCAATACCTTGTAACGCATCTTCGTTATCCCAGTAGGCAGCAAAATGTTGTACTGAAGGTGAGCGGATACAGTCAAAGCGCGAGTCGTCTTCTCGGGTAAATACCAGTTTGACTGGTTTGCCTATGGCTTTAGCAGTCACTGCTGCAGGGATCATGTAATCACCGGCTAAACGCCTACCAAAACCACCACCTAAGTAATATTGATGAATAATAACTTTGTCATCGGTGAGTCCCACAGATTTGGCTACAACGGGTAAAAATAATGATTGCCATTGGTTGCCCGTATGTACATGACAAATTCCGTCTTTGAACTCAACGGCTGCATTGACTGGCTCTAAAGCAAAGTGCAGCGCAGAAGCTGTCCTGTAAGTGCCATCGATAGACTTTTTAGCTTCTGCAGCTGTTTTATCGATATCACCGAGGTCAACAAAAAGCCCACCTGAGGATTTATCAGCAACCAGCCTTTCACCTTCGTCAATTAAATCTTGCTCACTGACATTGGCTGTTTCACCCGCCTGATATTCGACTTCAATGGCTTTTGCAGCACTAATTGCACCATAGTAAGTATCTGCTAGAACAGATACCCACCCTTGCAGAATATTGCTGGGGTCCTGTAAAATTTCGTAGCCTAAGTAACCTTTAACATCAGTCGCTTTGCTATCGTTTACTTTAAGCACCTTCGAACCATAACGCGTTGGCGGTATTAACGGACGTGCGTACACCATGCCCTCAAGTTCAACGTCAATGCCGTATTTCGCTGTTCCTGTGGATTTTGCAGGTATATCTAAAGCCTTACTAGGCTTCGCAATCAGCTGTCTTGTTTTCGGATCTTTAGGTGTAAACTTGGCAAGTTCTTCGGGACTAAATGTTTTATCTATTTTGCCTTTACTGACAATGTCGGCGAAGCTAATTGACTTGTCACCGCATATCACTTGGCTATTTTGTGTTTCACAGTCAGTTGCTTGAACGCCCAGTAATGTTGCTGCGGCTTCAATTAAAGCTGTTCGCCCCGCAGCTCCTGCTTGAGACATGGGCAAGTATGATTGGAAAACAGACCATGAACCTCCCGTCACCATATAACCCCATTTGGGATCGGTATCTACATGTTTAATTGTGACCTTATTCCAGTCGGCGCCTAACTCGTCTGCAACAATACGGGCGATTGCAGTACCTACGTGTTGCCCCATTTCGGCTCGTGAAATGTTGACCAAAATTGAACCTGTTTGATCAATTTCAAACCAAACGGTTGGATTAAAGCGTTTTTCAATTATAGCAGTAGCAGCAGATTCTGAGGAACACGAAGTCAATACCGGCGCAAAGGCCATGACTAAGCCTGTGCCAACGGTACCAATAAGAAACTGACGGCGACTTTGTTCAATTGTTTCGGTTTTATTGAGGCGGCTCATTTACACAACCTCCTGTTCATTGCTGTTTTCTAGAATGCTTTCTCTTTTGGGGTCATAAATTTCTACTACACTGGCACTTGCTGAAGATACCTGTTTGATGGCGTCTTTAATGCGTTTATAGGACATGCAGCGACAAAGGTTTCCGGTCATATGATTAACAATTTCTTCGTCTGAGGGATTTGCATTAGTGGCTAATAATGCAGAGGCTTGCATGATTTGACCTGATTGGCAGTAACCACATTGAGGTACCTGATTATCAACCCAGGCCTGTTGTAAAGGATGTTTGTTTTCGAGTCCTTCAATGGTGAGTATTTCGCTACCGTTAAGTGCGGCAATGGGCAATGAGCAAGACCTAACCGGACCACCATTTAAATGCACAGTACAGGCACCACACATCGCAATACCACAACCAAACTTGGTGCCTTTAAGCCCAAATTCGTCTCGAATGACCCACAGTAATGGTGTGTCTGAAGGTGCGTCCGTGCTAATTTTGTTACCGTTAAGTGTAAATGTAATCATAGTTCCGCCCATTGAACGACTCAGCAATGTGCCTCGTCTTGGTTGTTGACATTGTAGCAAGAAAACATCAGGTTGATACTCATGCTCTTAAATATCTGACCAAAATACACATTTTGTGTCTTACGTTTGATTATTAGTTATTCATTACATTGATAGGTCAACATGTATAAAAGCTATTTTTTGTTTTCTGTTTGAGTTGATAGTCTTGTGACAAGTAAGAAATAGAGAGTGAATTAATGGATAATCAGCAAGGGTTTTTAGATAAAGTTGTATTAGTAACAGGTGCGGCGGCTGGAATAGGGGAAGCTACCGCTCGGGCTTTTGCAGCACAAGGTGCCAAGGTAGTGTTGGCAGATATAGACAACGGTGGTGAACACGTCGCAAATAGTCTTTGTGCTCAAGGTCACAAGGCCGTTTTCCATGCCTGTGATGTAAGTAACAGTGGATCAGTGACCGCGCTTTTTGCTTTTATCCAAGACACTTTCGGTCGTATAGATATTGCGTTTAATAATGCCGGTATTGATATCGAGTCAGGTAAATTAGCCGATGGTAGCGAGGACGTTTTCGACAAAATCATGGACATCAATGTCAAAGGTGTGTGGTTGTGTATGCAACACGAAATTCAAACTATGCTCAAAACTGGCGGTGGTGCGATTGTGAATACTGCGTCTGTCGCAGGTTTAGGTGCAGCGCCAAAGATGAGTATTTATGCTGCTAGTAAACATGCGGTTGTGGGACTCACTAAGTCTGCTGCAGTCGAATATGCCAAGAAAAGTATTCGAGTCAATGCTATTTGCCCTGCTGTTATCGATACCAACATGTATCGTCGCGCACTAGCAGGAGATGAAAAAAAGGCTCATGCAATTGGCGCTATGCACCCTGTTGGCAGAATAGGAACAGTAGAAGAGGTAGTGGGTGCAGTTTTGTATTTGTGCTCTGAAGCTGCGGGTTTCACCACTGGAGTAACATTACCCGTTGATGGCGGTTCAACCGCTATTTAGCGAGTTGATTTTTAAAGTCTTGGGCGAGTTGTTTATCGTCCACATTCGCTGCTATTAAGTGGTCGTTCCTCGATATTTATTTGCATAATTAAGGTATGTTTGCACACTAAAGCATGGTGCACTAATTAGTTCTATCCCATCTCTTTTATGATTGCCAATATACTTTAATGAATAAGATTATTTGTTTAGCTATTTTTTTACAAACCACCTAATTCCGGTTACTCAAAACCAGTGTTTTATTGAATTTAGGTCTGTTTTATAGAGCCCCTTTAGCGTTTATGCTGCTCAGGCTTTACAAGGATTAAAAGCTAAAGGGATGCAGGCAATATAGTTTTTTTGATAGCAAAGTTTATCGGCTAATTGTGTATATCTAGACTAACACTTTTTTGCTAGTGTCGAAGTGGTTAACCCATTTACAGCAAACCAAAGAGTCAAATGTCATGAGATATTTGTATCCTTAAAGGTCATACGGAAAGCATTATTGAGATCGGCTATGAGATCGTCCGGATGTTCAAGGCCGATGGAGAGGCGTATAAGGCCATCGGTTACACCGAATTTTTCACGTAAGTCAGCAGGTACGCCTGAATGAGTGGTACTACCCGGGTGGCAGATAAGACTTTCACTGCCGCCGAGACTGACCGCGGATTTGAAAAGGGACAGGTTGTTGATCAGGCGAAAAGTGTCTGATTTTGACACCTCCAACACGAATGAAAATGTTGAGCTAGGCCCAGAACATTGTCGTTTATAAACGGCCTGGTAAGCTTTATCTGCGATGAACTCAGGGTGAAGTACTTTTGAAGGGATGTAAGTATTATCTGCAATCCATTGTGCCACTTTACGGCCGCTATCAGCGGAACGTTCCATGCGAATACTTAAAGTTTCGAGTGAGCGGGAGATCATCCAGCTAGTATGCGGGTCGAGGTTAAGACCCAGAATGCCGCGGGTGGCGCGAACTGGTCGCAGCATTTCAATACTGCCACAAACAGCACCAGCGACGAGGTCGCTATGGCCGCCGACATATTTGGTCAGTGAGTACATTGCCATATCAATGCCTTGGGGCACAACTTGTTGGAACACAGGACCCATGAGGGTGTTGTCGCAGACACTGATTGGACGATGGCCTGTTTCTGTCTCAATAGTATCTAATACACGGTTTAGCGCTTCGAAATCAACAAGAGAGTTTGTTGGGTTGGCGGGTGATTCAACAAAGACCATGGCAACGCGGCCTTTTTTTGTAGCTTCACGCAGCGAGCTGAGCATGGCTGACTCGTCAAGACCATCGTGGAATTCACCGGTGTCGATGTTGAATTCGGGCAAGAATTTACGAATAAGTGTTTCGGTACCTCCGTACAAAGGAGCACTTTGAACAATAACATCACCGGGGCGCAAGTAAGCAAGTAATATCGCGCTAATTGCACCCATACCACTGGAACAAACTACGGAGCGCTCTGAGCCTTCAAAAAGTGATAGTCGGTCTTCGATTATTTCAACGTTGGGATGATTGAAACGGCTATAAATTAGACCGCCAACACTGCCTTGTGGCGCGGGTTTTCTGCCCGCCATGATATGGAAGAACTCTTCTCCCTCCTCCGGTGTTTGGTAGGCGAATGTAGAGGTTAAGAAAACAGGAGGTTTGACGGAGCCTTCGGATAATTGCGGGTCATAACCGTAGGACATCATCATCGTTTCAGGTTTGAGCTGGTGAGCACCGATTTTACTTTTTTGTAGTTTCCGTCGTTAGCCATTATCTGTTTTCTCTTTATCTGTTTTGTTTTACAGGTTGCATCTTAAGCCTTGTTGATTGTTAAACCAGTCTTTTCTAAGCATTAGGTCTAAGCAATTAACTGCAGTGTAAAATTTCTACAATTCGCCAGTGAAAACCATGATATTTTGCCTGTATAGCATGTTACTTAGTGAAAGAGACCGATGAGGAGGTCATTTCTTGATGCGGATATAATCCAGTTGAAACTTGGTATACAGCCGGCAGAGAATATCTGATTTTCTAAAAAAATGACGCGTTTTGAGCTTGATACGGCTGAAGTTTAGTTGGTTGTTCCAAGCGTTTTTGGATTGATTAAACTAGCTAATGGTGCAATTTTATCACTAGAATAAATGGGAAAGCATAGCAATATTGCTTCTTAAATTTGAACCTATAAATTAGTTTCACCAATAGACAGCCAAGTTCTTATTGACTCAGCTGCTTAATCTAATTCATTTTAAATTTAGGATAAGCATGGAAAATTCTAAAGCTGACACACATCCGCACTCGAATAATGACCAAGAAACAGCAAAGCTAACAAGTATTCAGTGCATAAAATGGATTTTATTTTAGCTGTTATCTATGCTTTGTATTTTGCTCAATCACTGATTATTCAACTGGTTTTAAAAATACTCATCGCCTTGATACTAAGCCCACTTTTAACAATGGCTGATATAAAAATTAGTTTTACTTATTCACTTAGTATATCAACCATTTCCTTTAACTCTATTAATTGGCTAGTTAAATCAGCAACTTGTTGCTCCAAATGAGTAATCCGCCTTAATGCATGCGAATCGATTAATGACTCATTTTGTACATGACCAGTGTTGGCTATTTTCGATGGTGCTTGCGACAAGATTTGCAATCCATCTTCACCACTGAATAAATGCCCATAACGAGCCTCCCGTTTACCGGGCTCACGTTCTAGTTTCACTACTAATTTTTCGCCGTTTAACTGGTGTAACTTATTTAATGTTTCTTCTATTTTATCCACATTATCAAATTCGGCTAATCTGTTGGTACGGGATTTAAGTTCGCCGGGAGTTTGTGGGCCGCGTAATAACATCACGCAGACAATAGCTAATTGCTGACGACTAAATTTTAAATCACTAAATTCGGTATTACAGAAACGATGTTTATACTTCACAACACGGCTTCCAATGCCAGTATGCTCGAAGATTAGTTTCTTATCTCTCAGTTCATCTAAACCATTTTGTACCTCTGACTCACTCAGGTTCATCACTGGGTCCCGATTACTTTTTTGGTTGCAACCTAATATTAAACTATTCAGAGATAGTGGATATTGTTCAGGTGTAGTGACTTCTTTTTCGAGTAATACACCGATAAGCCGAGCCTGAATTGAGGAGAGTTGAATAAGCATCTGTGTCCTTAGAACCGCTAATTAAGCTTTATTATATGCTGAGAATAGGTTTTGCATATCTACTTTAGCTTTTAATTTTATTGCCAATAAAAATAATCCACCCAACTTACGATGCAAAAATATCGCGTTAGCCGAAGGTGTGTGTGCGTACTCTTTTTCTAACCCCAATTGCATGCCTTGTTGTTGTAACCGGGAAGACAAGTCAGAGGCAGCAAAGTCATAAGGTGATTCGCCATACAGGGGCTCGCAGGCCATATAAGCTAAATCAGTAATATTTTGCTGAACCTTTTCAGGCAAGTCCTGCCTGATTAGACCGATATCTAAGATTGCCTGACGAATTTTGGTTTTGTCATGCTCACTGGCTCCCTGCATAAGCTGACGATAACTGTTGGCCATCTGTGATGTGTAAACTCGGGTTGCTCCAAAATCTAATAAGACAATTTTCAGGGTGTCTTGATCATATTGGTAATTAGCAAAGTTAGGGTCAGTTTGTACCAATTGGAAGTCAAATAGTTCTTTAAAAAAAGACGCATTAGGTGGCTCATAACTTGATCTCGTGTTGCTTGCGGCGCATTGACCAACTGCTCTATCGGTGTGCCATCAACAAAACTCATAGCAAGAATAGTGTCAGAACTGAATTCGTTATCTAAAACCGGCATAATAAAGGCATCGTCATTTTCAATCACTGCTGCATATCGCTCTAAATATTGACCTTCAAGTGCATAATCTGCCTCATCGTGAAGTTGTTTTTTAGCTTCGGACAATAACGGTTTAATATCCAGTCCCTTAGGAAGTAAGCCCGTCATTTTTATTAAAGTCGCCACGTTATCTACATCGCTATTGATGCTTTGTTTAATACCTGGATATTGAATTTTAACCGCTAGACGTTTCAGATCTTGGGTGATGACTTTATGTACTTGACCTATAGATGCTGCAGCGATAGGTTGCAGTGGGAATTGGATAAATTTTTTCTGCCAGCTTTCGCCCCATTCTGCTTTCAATAAACTAATGAGCTCTTTTTCCGGCATAGATTTGGCGTCTGAACGCAGCCGAGCTAGTAAATCTGCCAACTCCGCAGGCAACATATCGCCCGCATCCATTGATATCATTTGACCTACTTTCATTGCCGCACCACGCATTTGCGCAAGTTGGTCTGCCACCCTCATTGCATTACTAGGCGTCAGTAATAGGTCCTTAATTTTAGGCCGATTACCTTTAACTAATTCACTGACACCTTCCGCTAGGATGTTTCCAGCCACTCGTCCTGCTAAAGAACTGAGTTTACCCAAACGACTCAATCGTCCTTTTGGTATGGAGGCTGTATCTGTCTTTTTCTGCATGAGTAGATAATCCTATAAACGCACTTATACGTTGGTCTGAGTGTTCTAGATTACTCTGGCTTGGTTATTTCCTCTATAGCGCCTACTTCTAACATTGGCGATGCATCTAACTTTTCAGCATCCATCATGGAGGCGATACGCTGCATAGTTGACATTAACTGGGTTTGCTCCCAGTCTTCAAGTTTTTCAAAACGATCAATAAAATGTGTTTGTAGTGGTCGTGGCGCATCTTTGATTACTGCCTTTCCTTGTTCAGTAAGATATAATCCCACTTTACGTTTATCTGTTACTGAGCGCTCTCTAATCACATAGGCACGTGCCTCGAGTCGATCTAAAATACTCGTCACCGTGGCTGAGCTAAGATTAATACTTTGGGCGATATCCTTAACCATATAACCGTCATGTTTATCAATTTCTTTAAGAACAATAAGCTGAGGACTGGTAAGCCCACTTTCTTTAGATAGTTTTTTTGAATAAAGATCGATAGCTCTTATAACCTTTCTTAATGAAACCAATAACTCTTCATACTTTTGCATAACACTTACCTCTAAACATCTTTGAATGGCACTTATAAAAACACTAAACCGGCGCTAAATAATGGCGCTAATGTATGAGTAATTAACCTGAAGTTCAATTTTTTATTAGATGCCAAACTTTATAAATACACTTTAAAAGTTCAATACTATCTAATTATTACGCCTTTGTACTATCTTATATCGATAATTAACTGGATTATCGATGATTAAATAGTTAGTATTCTAATCATTAGTTCACTGCGTAATTTTAATCAACTATTAATTCGGATTGAAATGAAGCTTTGAAACTAATCAAAAACATCAGTAGCTATCAAAAGTCCAGAAATAGGGCAACAACTTTTCTCGGTTGTGGTTGTGTATTTTTGCTTTGAATTGCCGATGAATTTGTAAACAGTTTTAGTACGCAAGGCTAAAAGCATATTGTCTAATAGACAAATCAACTGTCAGTAACATTGGCGGTACTCAAGTAATAGGCTAGTAACCTACCTCTAAACAGAAAAACTCTAGCGTTAGGGCTTTTCAACATAAAAAATTATTAAAAATGGCACTTATGCCTATCAATATTCACGCGTTGAACAACGCAAGGTAAGTAATTATTCACATGAATAAATTAGAATGGAAACGTATTGTCATAAAAGTCGGAAGTGCATTGATTGCGCCTCATGGAAAGGGCTGTAGTAGCCAATATCTAATTAGTATTGCGCAATTTATTATGAGCTGTCGTGCTCAAGGCATCGAGGTGGTGTTGGTGTCATCAGGTTCGGTAGCCGCAGGATCACATTTGTTCCCTGATGAGTTACAACAAACTATTCCAATTAAAAAGGCTATGGCTGCTGCGGGTCAAGCAGAGATGATGGCGACATGGGATAAATTGTTTGATTTCTCAACAGCTCAAATGCTCCTAACTCGTTGCGATTTGCGTGATAGAGAGCGCTATGTGAGTGTCAGAGAGACAATATTCACTTTGTTAGAGCATGATGTGCTGCCGATTATTAACGAAAATGACACCATCGTGACCGACAAATTGAAAGTAGGGGATAATGATAATTTATCTGCGATTGTCGCTGCGGCTGCTGACGCGGATGCCTTGATTATTTGTTCAGATATTAACGGTCTGTATAACAAAAATCCAAATAAACACGATGATGCTGTTCTGATCCCGAATATTTCAGAGATTAATGCAGATATTTTCGCTATGGCAGATGGAGCAACAAGCGCTGTTGGGACAGGTGGCATGATAACTAAGGTAGAAGCGGCTCAAAAAGCGACGTTGCATGGTATTGATACCTATATAATAAATGGTTTTACTGGATCGTCATTTACCAAGTTGCTGAACGGCGAAAATCCAGGAACGCATTTTTCCTCAGATCCCTCGCCAATGAAAGAGCATTTACATTGGATGACACACACATCGACGGCCCAAGGTGAAGTAATAGTCGAGGATGACTTTACTGCCAAATTAGACGCACACAGTGAACAACTAACTAGCGATGACTTAGTCGAGGTTAAAGGAGAATTTGCTGTAGGTGATACGATATTAGTACGTAGAAATGACGGTACAAAGTTGGCAAAAGCCAAATCTAACTACAGTAGTTGTTTGTTGAATTTTATCACTAACCAAGAAGATAAAAACTTTGCTAGTGATTTTCAGGAGCAAACGGGACCTATTATTTCAGACAAGAACGTTGCTCTGTTGGAGGCCCCATGAGCATCATAAAAACGTTAACTTTAGGCGCAGTAAAAGCCTCAAAAATATTAGCTATTTTAGAAGAGTCAGTTAAAAATCAAGTCTTGATGGCTATGGCGGTTGCGCTGCGCGAGAACAAACAAAATATCCTTGATGCGAACGAGCAAGATTTGACTCAGGCGAGACAAAATAGTTTGAGTAGTTCTATGATCGATAGGCTCACCTTAAATGATGAAAGAATTCAAGCAATGGCATCGGGAATCGAAGTCATTGCGGGTTTAGCTGACCCTGTTGGGGCTGAACGAGTTGTAAGCGAACGTCCTAATGGATTACAAATTCGCAAGATGCGTGTGCCTCTTGGTGTTGTTTGTATGATTTTTGAAGCTCGCCCTAATGTCACGGCAGATGCAGGCGCGTTGTGCTTTAAATCAGGCAATGCAGTTATTTTACGTGGTGGTAAAGAGGCTTTGGTCTCTAGCTTAGCCATCGCCCAAGTTCTACAAGATGTGTTAGTAAAATTTGATTTACCTAAAGAGCTTATTACGGTCGTACCGGATCCTAGCCGTGACTTGATGTTTGAGTTGATGCAGCAACGCGACAGTATCGATGTAATCATCCCAAGAGGTGGCGAAGGGCTGATTAATTTTGTGACCGACAACAGTAAAATACCCGTCATTCAACATTTTAAAGGTGTATGCCATCTTTACATAGACAAAGAAGCGGATCTGAACGTGGCGATGGATTTGTTAGTGAATGGTAAAACCCACAGAACGGGTGTCTGTAATGCGATTGAAGGCCTGTTGGTGGATACCTCAATTGCTCCTGAATTTTTACCGAGAGTGGCTGAAAAACTGAGAGATAAACAGGTTAAAGTGAATGCCTGTGCAGATGCCTGTCAATATTTTAGCCATGGCACTGTTCTAGCTTTAGAAGATTTCGGTCAGGAATACTTGGACTTAGAGATAGCAGTTCGAATTGTTGATGGTGCTGAAGAAGCTATGGCGCACATTGACAGGTTTGGTAGTCATCATACCGAGGTTATCTGTACTAAAAATGAATTAACTGCGAGACGTTTTCAACGTTCCGTAGATGCGTCTGTTGTGATGGTTAATGCATCTTCACGTTTTTCTGATGGCAGTGAGCTTGGATTGGGTGCTGAAATCGGTATCGCAACAACCAAGCTACACGCATACGGCCCCATGGGTGTTGAATCACTCACGACTGAGAAATACTTGGTTATGGGTAATGGTCAAATACGTGCTTAGTTTAAAAAAGACAGACTTAAAATAAATACTTAGTATAAAAAAACAGAGCGAATTAATCACCGCTCTGCTTTTTCTTAGTCAGACTTATATTTTATTATTCGTTAATTACTCGCCAAAAGCGCCTGCAGCGCCGGGAAACACGACAGGACTCTCAAACCCTTCTTCGCTGATACTCGCAACACCAAAAAAGTAATTGTCTATTACCACATTTTCTAAAGTGTACTTGGTCACATTGCCTACAAACTTGCTGTATTGCCATTGTGGTGCGTCGGTGTAGCGCCAATAAATTTTATACCCAGCAAGCTGCTTGTTTTGTTTTTTGTCTAGCGCCGCCCAGCTCAACGTAGTGCTAGGTTGAACTGCACCTTTTATTGTCACCTTTGCTGGTGGAGAAGGCGCCCACGCCATACCTGCTAACGATACCGCATTTAGTGCAGTGAGCTTAGCGGCATAATCAAAATTAACACCGTCAATCGTATCACCATATGTGACACCATTTTCGACCCGCAAATCTTGATGTTGACGGTCATAATGTTCATTGGTTTCCATAATGCGAACACCTGGATAACCTAAATCGTTGAAGGGGCGGTGATGACCACCGCGGCCGAACCTGTCTAAGCGATACACGACCATAGTATTTAAGTTAGGGATATATCGGTCAGCCATTAGATCGATGTATCGGGCTAAGTTGCGACTAGGTGAGTCCACTTCGCCACCTGTATATCTGCGGTTACGTGCTTCAGCATCCGTTTCGGTGTAGCGGGTGCCTTCGGCAAAAATACGAGCCGTGGTATTGTTGATAACGCCATTGATACCCGCAATATTGCCAATCATGTCATTATTTAAAACTGCTTTTAAACGCCATCCTTCCTTTTGCGCTGTTTCAGCTAATATTTTTCCGCCAAAAAGCCCCTGTTCTTCCCCAGCCAAAGCTGCGTAAACAATGCTACCGTTAAACTTGTACTGGCTGAGTATTCGGGCCGCTTCTAACGTGCCTGCGACGCCAGAGGCATTATCGTTTGCACCGGGTGAATCATCGGTGAAGTTCATAACATCTGAAATACGCGAGTCAATATCGCCAGACATCATGACGTAGCGATTAGGATCAGTACTACCGGTTTGCACTGCAATCACACTTATTACTTCTGTCGCATCTGGAATACGTTTTTCACCTTGAATGGTTTGTGACTGGAAATACACTTTTAGACAGCCACCACATGCTTTAGAAATATTATCAAATTCAGATTTGATCCAGCGTCTTGCCGCACCAATTCCCCGAGTGTCTGATTTTGTGTCGGACAAAGTATGCCGAGTGCCAAAGTTAACTAATTTACGGATGTCATTTTCAATTCGCTTTGCATTAATTTGTTGTTGAATGTCATGTAATTGCCCTTGATCTTTGTATCTTAAATCTTCTGCTTGTGAGGTAAATGCTAAGATACAAAGTAAATGGGCAAATAACGTGGGTAGAATATTTTTCACAATCTGTTCCTGAATGATTTATTTTTTATTTGTGGCTACTTTAACGTATTTTGACCTGATATTGTTTATTTTTAGTATTCATTATCTCAAAACTACAATTGGCTAACATTATGATCCCACTGGTATTTCATCCTATTTATAGTCAACTAGATTTGCCAGTACGGCATCGTTTTCCTGTTGAAAAGTATCAAGGGATCCGTGATGGATTAGCTGCGATGGGGGTTGCAAATGACAACTTTCACATACCAACTCCCATTTCTCCAAAAGATTTGCGGCAAGTCTTTAATCCGCAGTATGTGCAACAACTAGTAGATGGAACTCTGGATGGTAAAGCTATGCGGCGTATCGGTTTTCCTTGGTCTGCACAACTTATTCAGCGCACATTAACGGCTGTAGGCGGCACAGTTTTAACGGCCAGACTAGCTTTAGAACATGGTAAAGCATTAAATTTGACCGGTGGTTATCACCATGCATTTGCGAACTATGGTTCGGGTTTTTGTCTATTTAACGATTTGTATTTGGCCGCTTTGTCTATGTTAAAAAGTCCTAATATTGATAAAGTACTTATTTTCGACTGTGATGTGCATCAAGGTGACGGGACTGCGAAATTAGCTGAAAATAACACCCAAATTTATACCGTTTCTCTGCATGCAGAGAAAAACTTCCCATACCGTAAGCAGCACTCAAACATGGACTTCAACTTACTCAAAGGCACACAAGATAGTGAATATTTAGATACAGTTGACAGTGCTTTGCATTTGGCCATTAATACTTACCAACCTGACGCCGTCATTTATGATGCTGGGGTAGACATTCACATCGATGATGACTTAGGACATCTGCACATTACTACTGAGGGCGTATATCAAAGAGACTGCTTAGTCTTTGATACCTGCAAGCACAAAGGATTACCTATCGCAGCAGTAATTGGGGGAGGTTATCAACGAAATATAAAAGCTTTAGTAGACGTGCATCTTCAACTATATAAAGCCGCTGGTGTGATGTAGATCCAACTTCCACAATATTTGCACATTAATCCTTTATTTTGTTTGCTATCTTTTTAACTAGATTATCGATTAATAGATCGAATTGTTGTTGGCAATTAATGTAACAAGGAAGACGAGGTTATCACGCTTCAATACTACCAATCTCAAGCAAATAATACTCTCTAGTGTTTTATTTTTGTTGGCCGCTACAGTAGCTCACGCATCTGACAATTTACCTTACTACAATAGCCCAGAATTTACACCTCATTGGTTAGGGAGCAAGAGTCCAACATTTGAAGATTTTCATCGTATTCCATCCTTTAGTTTAATGGATCAGGATGGGAAAGAAGTCACTGAAAAAACTTTCTAAAATAAAATTTACGTGGCAAGCTTTTTCTTCAGTTCTTGCCCTGGCATTTGCCCTTCGATCAGAACTAAACTAAACAAGGTCCAAGAAAAATTTCTTAAGGATGCTGATGTTAAAACTCTTCAACATTCCATTAGACCCAATACAGATACGGTTGCTACACTAAAAAATACGCTAACGATAATGGCATCATCAGTGGAAAATGGCATTTAGCCACGGGTGATAGAGAAACTATTTATTCATTGGCTAAAAGTGCTTATTGACCAAAATCGACATATTCGTGGCATATACAATGGACTAAATAGTGCGTCTATAACCTATTTAATCTCAGATGTTGAGACCCTTAAAGCAGAAATGCAAACCATGGTAAATGAATGAAAGGTTCAAGATTGAATGGTACTTAATTTAAACAGTACGCTAATTAAAACAATGCCTAGGTGAATCATTTACTGCATGACATTGATCACGTACTCTCAGATTCACGTTAATAATTAGAATTCGGTGTGTTGTCTGGGTCTATTTCACCTGATACTTCATCTGGGTCCACATCATTGATTAAGAGCGTTTCGCGCACTGCTTCTATGTGCTTTAACACTGCCTGATAGCGATCACCATACTCATACTTAGTCACTTCAATAGCTTTTGGCATATAGCTAAAGGCAATCTTTAGTGCCATAAGCGCTTCTTTGTCTAATTTGTTAGTCATATTCTGTCTCGAGGTATCAAGTTGATGTTTTTTATAGACGTATACGTAGATGTAATCATAATGATTGTATTGAGTGAGAAACTCACTTATTCTTTTATGATCTAGTCATTGTGAGTCTATCCTGATGGAATACCAGATTAATTTAAATGAATTGCAAATACAAAAGAAGTTAGCAGAGTTAACCCATGCACAAGCAGACCGTTTGGCATTTATTGATTTTAGTTTGCAGTTTTTTGGTCATGTTGCTCGAACAGATTTGATCCAACGTTTTAAAACTGGGTTGGCTGCTAGTACCCGGGACTTTAGTACTTATAAACAGCTTGCTCCACATAATCTCATTCTGCGACATCAAACTAAGAGTTATCATCGGACGAATGACTTTCAATCAGTATTTAAGCATGATCCACAGGTGATTTTAACGTCACTCAGCCGTGGTTTTGGCAACGGTATTTCGACTGGTATACAGCCGTCTGAGCAATGTTTTGATGCGGTTAGGCTGATACATCCAAATGTTGTCATAATTGCCAGTATCATGCGGGCTATTCATAACAAACAAGCCATTAAGTGTGGTTATGTGTCTGTCTCGTCTGGTGAAACAGAGCGTGCATTAGTGCCTCACTCAATTATCAACAATGGTCATCGTTGGCATGTGCGCGCTTATGATCGTAAGAGCAATCGTTTTCGAGATTTTGTGGCTACCCGTTTTACTTTTGTAGATGAGCTTCAAGGACCTGTGCATGTGCATGAAGCCAGTCCGTATGATCAGCAATGGCAACAAATTGTAAAGATTGTGCTGGTTCCCCATCCTAAAATTATGCAGTCAAAGGCGATTGAGATGGATTACAATATGTCGGATGGCATGCTCTCGATGCAACTACGAGCCGCAGTTGCTGCTTATGTATTAAGACAATGGCAGGTGGATTGTTCAGCGACTCAAACCGAGCACCATCAAGGTTGCCAGTTGTCATTGGCTAACCCTGAGGTACTCGAATTAATTGAAAATACTTCTTTAGCACTAGGAGCGGGTTAGGTCCATATGATTGTGAATTGGTTTAGCGAAATGTTATGACACTATCAATGGTGTGCTGGATAATGTGCAACGTTGGTTTTTCTGATATTGAAAGTATCGACAAGCCTGGATATTGGGATAAGCGCTTGAAAATATAGCTGATTTCTTGATTAGCATATTTGTGATGTGCATCTTTTACTTTAGACCCTCTGGAGAATAAAGTATCGGCCTCATCGAAGAATAATATCCAGTTTTCTGTTTCAGCCTGTGCAACCAGTTTTGACAGGTGTTTCTCGGTTTCTTCAACGTATCTATCGACCAATCGTTGACAGTCAATAAAACAGACTGGCTGTTTAGTATGGTAAGCAAGTTGATTTAGTTGCATGACCTTATCAGCTGTGTGTTTTCCGTAAAAAACCAGCTTTGTGTCGATTTTTTTTGCTGATTTGTCTGATGCCACTTTTAATTTATTGGTGTCGTCTTGGTTTATGGCTGCGTCGCGTGTTGTTGCAACAGGCTGAGATAAGATATGGATGAACGAAGTTGAGCCATTGTGATATTCACTAAATACGGTTTTGTAGTCTGTGATTGCCACTATCATTCTCCTAGATTTATGGTTGTTTAGTGCAATTTAAGATTATTAATTTAACTATAGTCAATCCACAACTTTGCAATACGCGCTAAATTTGCACGCGTTATGGTTGGTGATGAATTGAGCCATTAAACATTTTGTGCATAAACAATAACTATAAATCCGCTTTTTTAATATGGTTTTAGTCATAATTGCCTTTCTAAACAGTCTGATTTCTGGTACTTTTCTCCTCTAAATAGACGTCCAGATGTCTCTAATTCAACCGCCAAGTGGAAATCTCATGAGCAAAGTGTCGTTGCCAAAAGAAAAAATCAAAATATTACTACTTGAAGGTCTTCATCAAAGTACCTTAGATACCCTTCATGCTAATGGGTATGAGAACATTGAGTATCTGAAAACATCACTTCCAGAAGATGAATTGATTGCCAAAATTAAAGATGTACATTTTGTGGGTATTCGTTCAAGAACGCAGCTGAATGAAAATGTTATTGCCGCGGCTAATAAATTAGTGGCAGTAGGTTGTTTTTGTATTGGTACAAATCAGGTCGACCTAGTCGCTACGCAGATACGAGGCATACCCGTTTTTAATGCGCCTTTTTCAAATACTCGTTCAGTAGCAGAGTTGGCACTGGCTCAAATTATTTTATTGTTGCGTGGTGTGCCAGCCAGAAATGCCAAGGCACATAAGGGCATTTGGGATAAAAGCGCGGTTGGCTCTTTTGAGGCGCGTGGCAAAACCCTAGGTATCATTGGTTACGGCCACATTGGTACTCAATTAAGCATTTTGGCTGAGCATCTTGGGATGAGAGTACAGTTTTTTGATATTGAAAATAAACTAGTCTTGGGTAACTCAACACAAACTAAAACCTTAAAACAATTATTAAATACTTCTGATGTTGTGACCCTTCACGTACCTGAGACAGCACAAACTCAAAACATGATCGGCGCCAAAGAGTTATCCATGATGAAAGATGGTGCAATTTTAATCAATGCTGCCAGAGGTACCATTATTGATATAGATGCCTTGGTCAATGCGCTGAAGAGTGGGAAATTATCGGGTGCCGCTATCGATGTATTCCCGGTAGAGCCAAAGTCGAATAATGAACCTTTTGAATCCCCATTGACTCAATTCGATAATGTGATTTTAACACCACATGTAGGTGGAAGTACTCAAGAAGCCCAACAGAATATTGGCATCGAAGTAGCTGGCAAATTAGCCAAGTACAGTGATAATGGTTCGACTTTGTCGGCAGTGAATTTCCCTGAAGTATCCTTACCTGAACAAACTGATCGCTCACGTTTATTACATATTCATAAAAATGCGCCGGGTGTGTTAACACAAATTAACCAAGCTTTTGCTCAAAAAGGTTTGAATATTGCGGCGCAGTATCTTCAAACCAATGAAAATATTGGTTATGTAGTGATTGATGTTGAAACTGACGATGCAGAAGAAGCATTTGAGCAGTTGCAAAAGATTGATGGCACCATCAAGACAAGAATTCTGCATTGATCGAATGTTAGTTTTTCAGCACTAATATTTAAAAACACCTGCTAAATTAGCGGGTGTTTTTCATTTTGGGCGACATAACTTTGATTCTATAAATAGCAGGAATTACACAGGAAAAGCAATCGTAAACTCTACCCCTTTGCCTATTTCAGAGCGACAGTCTATGGTTCCTCGAAGCACTTTCATCACAATGTTATTACAGATATGCATACCTAGCCCGCAGTTTTCTGTATCTCTGGCTAAGGTAAAGAACGGTTTATAAACATTTTCAATCGTTTGCGTAGCCATACCGATACCATTGTCTTGGTATATGAATACAAGTTTTTTGTTGTTTGCTGAGTCACATTCGATATTAGCTTTAATCGTTATTCGCCCATCTGTACCGGGAGCAAAGGCATGATGAGCCGAGTTCATAATTAAATTAATCAGCAGTTGGCATAATGCCCCAGGATTACTTTCAATCGTTAAGTCGGCAGGAATATCTAAGCAAAACTTATGTGGGGTGAGTTTAAGCCTAGGCTTAAGTGAGAGTAAAACCTCGCACACATAATCGCATAGCACGAACGAACGCATATCTTGACTATGTTGGTCGACTGATAGACGTTTAAACGTTTTGATTAACTCATTTGTCCTGAGTATATTGCGCTCAATAATTTGCGACGCTTCAGTAGATTCTTTTAGGTAATTGATAAGTTCAGAACGTTTAAGTTGATCATCTTGTAACTTTTCGAAACAGTTGTGTTGAATTTCACTTAGAAAGCTCGCAGCGGTTACCGTCACGCCAATAGGTGAACTTATTTCATGTGTTAAGCTAGACATCATGATGCCTAGAGCTGCCATACTTTCCATTTCTAGCAGCTGACTTTGTACTTTGGCACGCTGCTCAATAGCTTTTTTTGGTAAGATATTTATTTCTTCAGTTGTCTCTTTCTGCAACATACATTCTTGATGTAGGGCTACTTTTTTTTGTAATTCCTTCGCTTTATTTTTGGAATGATATAACAGGGCACCAGCACTCTGAATTGCCCGTTGTAACAATGATAATTCCGCTGCATCGGCATTTCTTGCGGTGTTAAACAAAGCACTAAATACTCCGCTAATTGAACCATCCTTGGATACAATTGGGGCCAACCAATTAGCAACAATACCTAATTTTTTTGCTTCTATATGCAAAGTTTGCCAAGCTCTGAATAAATAAATATCAGGCACAATACTGTGATTGCCTTGTTTAGTATTTTTACTGCAATCAGACTGAGGACTGTTTAAAAGAGATTTGATAATCTATTGTATAAAACATGGATGTGGATCCGTGCTTTTATTAAGAGTTCGGAAGACTGCTTTTTTACTATCAAATATTAATACCTGGCAATGACAGCTACCTAAAATTGTTTCTAAACAATCGGTTATTGTATTTAAACCATGGTCTAAGGGCTTACCATTTAATATGTTTTCCAGCGCACAAGCGCGCGCATCGTCCAGTATGCGCTGTGATGCTAACGCAATATTTCTGGTATTGTCTTCGTTGGAGATGAGTTGTAAAGGTTACATAGATTTTTATTATTTTTATTAGAACTACACTAATTAAATAATCCATCATATTTTGAGCAGTTGTAAAGATATCAGACTTTTTATAGATCTCCATGTATTGCCTGCAAAGCAGATATGGCAGTGATTGCAGCCGTTTCAGTGCGTAACACTCTTGGTCCCAGTTGGATAGTCTGAAATCCATTCTGTTCAGTTTGGTATATTTCTTGGTCTGAAAAACCACCTTCTGGGCCAATTAACAATCTGGCTCCAGCAGGAGGGATAGACACATGTCTAAATGCTTTTTCAGCCCTGGGGTGTAAAGTAAGACGGACTTGGTTAGTGGACGAGCTTATCCAGTCTGCAAATAAACGCGGTGTATGCAATGTTGGTAATACATTTCTGCCACACTGCTCACAAGCTGCAATTGCTAATTTTTGCCATTGCTCATGTTTTTTAGACCATCTGTCTTGACTGAGTTTCACACCACAGCGTTCGGTAATAAGTGGGGTGATTTCAGAGACGCCTAACTCCACTGATTTCTGGATCACCCATTCCATTCTGTCGCCTCGAGAAATTCCTTGGCCTAGATGGATACTAAGGGGGGATTCTATGCTAATTGAAATCTTAGAGTCTATGTGGACTACAACCTTACGTTTTGCCACTTCAAAGAGCTGGGCACTATATTCGTTCCCATCACCATTAAATAACACCACTGCTTGCCCTGCTTTAGCGCGTAAAACATTCGCCACGTGATTAGTTGCATCATCAGTCAAAGTGACATATGAATCAGTCGATAACTCGAAAGGATAATAAATTCTGATGATACGCATGTTGTTACTCGGTGAGGATTTTTGTAAATGGTATCAACAGTGTGAAAATTAAAGAAGGGATAATATTAGTGAATGACAAGCATAAGTGTATTAAGACTCTGCGGTTGGTTCAGTCCCGCCTAACTTGTAATTATTGCTTAGTTAATTTCGATCACTTCCGACGTGTCAATAGTTTGAGACGGAGTTCGCTGCTGGGCAATGGAATCAGCACCTTTTCTAGCAAACTTAGTGTTCTTCCCATTTTCTCTGGACATTGAAAAAGCGAAGAGTAAAACCAACGAGATAACTAATAAACTGACAAGTAACATTTTCAATTCCTTTAAAAATATTAGAACACTTAAGATAGACGAGTTTCATTATAGCATTAATTGTTTTTATATTTAAAACAATTGAATTAACCGATGGTACTGTGCTTAAACCTCATCTACACGAAACATAAACTAAGTAAATGACAGATTTATGAATTGCTTTAATTGAATCTAAAATTATTAAACTAGACTGTTGTCTTATTGATAAATAAAACCTTTGTATTATTGTATTATTGTAATGGAGAACTTCATCACCGTAGTCGAATTTGGTCGTAATATTTAATTATTAAAAAAGTTGGAGATAAAAATGTTTGGATTTGACACCGAAAAAATAGTCTCAGTTGATGGATACCTATGTTATCCCATGGGGAATTAATATTGTTATGGCGATCGTCATATACATTATTGGTAAGTTTATTGTTGGCATTTTAGTGAATGTCTTTGGCAAAGTGATGGCTCGTTCTGAGTATGACGAGATGCTGATTGATTTTGTCAAAGCTATCCTTAACGCCATTTTAATGCTGTTTGTTATAGTCGCTTCACTAGATGAACTGGGGGTGAATACCACCTCAATGGTGGCTATCCTAGGCGCTGCAGGCTTAGCTATTGGTTTGTCTTTACAAGGTTCATTACAGAATTTTGCGTCAGGTGTTATGTTGCTAGTATTTAGACCGTTTAAAGCCGGTGATTTTATCGATGCGGGTGGCGAAATGGGTACTGTTAAGACTATTAGTATTTTTACTACCATGATGACAACAGGTGATAATAAACAAATTATTGTTCCTAACGGTAAGATATACGGTGGCAACATCACTAACTTTTCAGCTAATGATACTCGCCGCGTAGATATGGTGGTGGGCATCGGTTACGACAGTGATTTGAAAAAAGCTAAACAGATCTTAAATGAAATGGTAGCAGCAGATGAGCGCATATTAAAAGATCCAGAGCCAAAAGTTGCGGTTTCTGAGTTGGCTGACAGTAGTGTTAATTTTGTGGTGAGACCTTGGGTTGCCTCGGCAGATTACTGGGCAGTGAAGTTTGATTTTACTGAAGCGGTTAAGTTACGTTTTGACGCTGAAGGTATTTCAATTCCATTCCCACAAATGGACGTACATGTTCACAAAAACGACTAAGCTTTAATAGTTATAGAAATGCCGCTCTAGTATTAAATAGCGCGGCATTTTTTTGTCTGTAATTGGTCTATAAATAGAGCTAAATTGTACATTCGGGTTTGTTTTTTGCCATGCGATATTGTTCCATTGCTTTGGGCATATTCTGAACTAGATTTTTGATCCGCGTAGCGGGGAGAGGGTGCGTGGATAGTAATTCTGGTTGACGGTTATCGCCACTGGCTTTAGCCATATTCTGCCATAAGTTGATTGACTGCTGAGGATCAAAGCCTGCGTTTGCCATTAAGTCTAATCCAATGAGATCCGCTTCTGATTCGTGCGTGCGACCGAATGGTAATTGAACGCCAACTTGCACTCCTAAACCCAAGCCCGCCATGATCATATTGCTACTAGATATTTCATTAGCTTTTAACAACTGATTAGTGACTTCCATTCCCATACCGATCAGAGCACTACTCGACATTCTCTCATTACCGTGTTCAGCAATAACATGACCTACTTCATGGCCAATAACAGCAGCAAGCTGATGTTGATTTTGGCTAAGCTCAATTAACCCGGTGTATACACCTATTTTACCCCCTGGTAAGGCAAACGCATTAATTTGCGGTGAGTCAAATACAACTAGCTCCCATTCTCCTGAAAACACTGATTTAGGTACATGCCGTGTTATGGCGTCGGCAATACACTTCACATATTGATTAGAAACTGACTGGCTGGAAACCTTTTGTTCTGTTTTCATACTGGTAAAAGCCTGCTCGCCCATTCCTGCTAACTGTGAGCTTGAATAAAGTTTGAGTTGATTTCGGCCCAGTGGTGATTTAGCGCATGATGATAGCAAGGTCGAGACAATAATCATTAAGCACAAGTATTGAGTACATCGCATGGAATTTTTTCTATAAGTCTAATAATCAAATAATCATACCTTGATTTGAGCAATCGATTCAGTATCTGTTTAGTTAAATTTATTTAGTAGCAGACAAGGTTTCAAGTTGAAATCTACAATCTGCACGTTTTATATTGTTGTTTTAATACTTTTATCGTTGATTTTATTATCTATATGTACCCACTCAAGCCAAGCTTACCAGTAAGATAATAATCAATTTGTTACAGTGTTTTATGTTTTTTTAAGTAAAAGTGAGGGCATTAATTTTAAAATATTTGTAGGCACGTGAGCTGCTAAAGAAGCAGTGGATAGGGTCCTAAATAATGCTCATTGTAATAGCTAGGTCAGATTTTCAGGAGTCAATCCTGACTGGTTGTTTATTGGGTTAATCAGAGTTTTTTGTCCGAGTTTATTAAAGTTTGAAACTGTTGACTTAGGACGTGAAGCCGTCGTTAGCCGTTAGAGTTATGTTAGTGTATTTTTTACCCAAACCTATCATTAGCAACGTTCACTATCAGACAGGGTTGTGCTAACAAACGTCTACCTGACACCTTGTTCTATAATAAGTCAATGCTAACTTTATTAAGGCCTTGTTTTTGAATTTTTGCTTTGCCAGAACTTTTTAAGAATTCAAGTAATGAATTTGGATCGTTACTTTCAAATATACCCGAAATTGGTAGGCGAGATAAAACCTCAGACTCAATTGATATTTGAAGGAGGTTGTAGCGATTAAACTCAAAGATTACATCTTTTAGAATATCATTTTTAAATATTAATTTGCGTTGTTTCCATGATGTTTTGTTATCTAAGTCGGCGTTAATATCAGTAGTGATGACACCATTGGGTTGAACTGACGCTTCTTGACCGACAGACACAATAAGAGTTTTTGTCGAATTAAAATCTAAATCGCTGTTATCTGCTAACCTCAATGTATCTTTTTTGATAACAAGTTTTTCATTGTTAGTCGCTTGGTTGGTCAAGGCTACTTCACCAGTAATAACGGTAAGTTCTATTTTTCCTCGATTGTTTCTAACGTTAAATTCTGTTCCTAACGCTTGAAACATCACCCCGCCAACCCATACTCTAAAGGGTTTTTCAGGATTATGAGCTACTTTAAATATTGCTTCACCTTGGTATAAATATATATTTCTAAAATGCGAATTATAGTCAATATCTATATTAGTTAAGGTATTTAAATAAACAATTGAGCCATCACTTAATGTGACGCTTCTTTGCTCACCTAATACGGTTGTATACTTGTTTGAGGTGTCTGAGTTGACGATGTTAACGTTATTTTCGGATGAATAATTTAAATCGTACAAGCTGAACAAGCTAAGTGCCACACTTGCCGCTAGAGCTATCCATACTTTGCTCATTCTTTTTTTATGAGTGTTTTTTTCTATTAACGAAGTGTTTTCCCCGACGTTATCTAGGGACAAAACATCAAAAGTTGGCACGTTTATTTTCTCAATTAATGTGTTTAATGATATTTTTTTATCGATATCAATACCTTCTAACATATCAAAAATAGCACAAGCATGTAAAAACTCTTCAACGTGTACAGGGCTTTTAAGTAACCAAAGAGTTAATTCATTTTTTTGTTTGGTACTAAGCTCGCCATCATCATGTAATACCGCCCAATGACTTGCTTGTTCAATGATATGGTTATTCTCGTTAGTATTGTTCATGATGGTCGCCCATGCTGTGTGCTTTTCGACATTCAGCAACAGCTCTTGTTAAATATTTTCTTACTGTATGAATGGAAATCCCGAGTTTATTCGCAATCTCCATATGCTTTAAGCCATCTCGTTTTCTCATCAGCAAAACTGTTTGATACATAAGGGGAAGCTCTTTAATAATTTTATCTAGATCTATGATCGCCTTTGCAGTTTCGTAGTCCATATGAGGTTCATCAGTTGAAGGGATATCTTCTACTTCTTCAAAAGGGTAAGTCTTCTTTTCAGCACTACGATCACTTTTAATTCGCGTCTCGTAGACAAGGTTTGCTGCAATACGAAAAAGATAAGCCTTTGGCTGTTCAATTAAATCAGTTCGTTCCACTCGAATAAGCCTGAGATAAGCTTCTTGTGATAGGTCTTGGGCTTGTTGTTTATTGGAAGAACGGCGAAGTAGAAAGGCAAACAATTCTTTATATGAACTATCGTATAGCCCTTTAATAAAACTGCTGTGTTTATTTATGGTCTGTTTAGTCATCAATTCTTATTTCATCAAAATATTTATAGACAAATTTATTATTGTGTTGGTTTTAGAATTAGGCTTCTTGTTTTCAAATGGGCTCAATCGGCTACATAATAGCTATATACAATAAGAGTCTTGTTAGATAAAAGTTAGGTACAAAAAATAAATAGAAATTAAATTTGTACCTAAAAATGATTTGTTGTAACTCTTCTATTAATGAGTGAATAAAACATCAAACTAAATCGATATTAAATAAAGATAAGACAAATTGCATAGCTTTAGGAGACTTAACATGAAAAAACAAGCACCAATGTGGAAAAAGAAGCCGATATTATTGTCTATTTTATTATCTTTTACAGGTAATCTCACCGTTGCAATGGAAGCCAGTGCTCAAGCACCAGAAAATCAAATTACAGTCAAAGTTGAAGCAGTCACCCTTGATGATGCATTGCAAAGTGTCGCTAAACAGTTTGGAAAACAAATTGTGTTTTTTTCCGATATAGCTAAAGGAATAAAAGCACAACCATTTATCGGCCTCCATACCGAGCAAGAAGCATTGAATATACTGCTTAAAAATACTGAGCTTCAATTTCGCTATATTAATGACAAAACGATAGCGATTGAAAAGATTGAAAGTAAAAAAAATCTAAAGGCGTCAGTGAAGCCTTTCAGTAGCGAACAGCAAAATGCATCTGACGAAAATAGTGAGAATGTATCAACATCGAATAACCAGAATGTTAATGCAAATAAGAAAGTATTAGAAAAAATTATTGTTACCGCCCAGCGTCGAACTCAAAATCTACAAGAAGTGCCAATTTCAGTTTCAGTGATTAAAGGTGATTTGCTAGATAGCATAAGTGCAAATGGTGGCGATATTCGTTTTATGTCCGCGCGAATACCTAGTTTGAAAATTGAATCTTCATTTGGGCGTTCTTTTCCTCGTTTTTATATGCGCGGTTTAGGTAATCAAGATTTTGATTTAAACGCTTCTCAACCAGTGTCATTAATTTATGATGGTGTTGTTCAGGAAAATCCTATTTTAAAAGGGTTTCCAGTCTTTGACGTTGAAAGCATTGAGGCTTTACGTGGTCCACAAGGGACGTTGTTTGGTCGTAATACCCCTGCGGGCTTAGTTAAATTCACATCTAAACGTCCTACCCAAGACTTTGAAGGATATTTTACAACGTCAATTGGTTCTTTAAACACTTGGTCTACTCAAGCCGCTATTAGTGGAGGCATAACGGATACAGTATCAGTACGTTTATCGTTATTAAACCAAACGCGCGATGATTGGATTGATACAAAAGCACCAGGATTCGAGCAGAAAAATATTTTAGGCGGTTATGAAGACCGTGCAGTCAAATTTCAAGTTTTGTATGAGCCTACTGAAAATTTTTCAGCGCTACTTAATTATCATGCCCGTGACTTAGATGGTACACCGACAGTATTCCGCGCTAGTGCAATAAAACCAGGAACTAACGACTTTCAAGCTGGTTTTGACCGTGATGTTATTTATCACGACGCAGCTCAAAGAGCTACCCAGACTGTTAAAGTCGATGGTGGAAGTTTGAAGATGGAATATGTGGGAACTGATCATACGTATACCTCTGTTACTGGTTACGAATCAGTTGAAATGTTCTCTAGAGCTGATGTTGACGGCGGTTATCGAGTGAGTAGTTTTGGTGATCCTTCCGGTTATATGGGCGAATTAGGTACAGTGCCGCGCTTCTCTGTAGAAAGTGCTGATGGTATTCCAGACCACAGTCAGATAACACAGGAATTCCGTCTTGCCTCAAACGAGTTAGGTCAATTTGATTATCAAGCCGGTTTTTTCCTTTACGCTGAAGATTTAGACATAGATACGTTGCAGTACAATGAAGATGGCAACATTAAGCGTTATTTAACCCAAAAACAAAAAACTGATGCTTGGGCCTTATTTGCTTCTGGAGATTATGATCTTACTGAAGAAGTGAAAATAACAGGTGGTATTCGTTATTCAAAAGATAAAAAAGATTATGTAGCACAACGTATAGTTTCAACAGGGAGTGATGGCCTTTTTTTTGACCCGTTTTATGCAAACCCTGAAGATTCTGCTGTCAGCTGGGATTTAAGTGCGAGTTATAAATATACAAACGATATAAATTTATATACCCGAATGTCTAAAGGATTTAGAGCACCGAGTATTCAAGGCCGTATTGTTAGTGGAAATAATCCTACGCTGAGTATTGCTGATTCAGAAACTATCCATTCTATTGAGGTCGGTACCAAGTCTGATTTATTAGATGGTGCTGCACGTGTTAATTTTGATGTTTTCTACTTTCAAATGAATGATCAACAAATGACAGCACAATCTTCATTTGATGAAGGTGCGGCTAAAGAATTATTGAACTTAGATAAAACTGTAGGTTATGGTTTTGAAGTTGATACTGAATACGCTGTCACAGCTGACTTATTAGTGTCATTAGGTCTGAGCTATAACAATACTGAAATTAAAGATAGTCAGGTGGCGATTTCAACATGTGACTTTTGTATCGTCCGTAATACAGTTAATGAAGATGGCTTAATTGGTGTGGATGGTTTGTCCTTACCTCGTGCTCCAGAGTGGATTGGCAATTTTACTCTGCGCTATAGTAAACCATTAGGTGATGGTGAATTTTATGTTTATACCGATTGGTCATACGCCAGTTCAGTACAATTTTCACTAATTGACGCAGTTGAAATGAAACAAGACCCATATCTTGAAGGTGGTATACGTGCTGGTTATAACTGGTATGTAAACGAGTATAAGCTAGAAGTCGCTGCTTTTGGTCGTAATATTACTGATGAAAGGTCGTTAATAGGAGGGTTAACGATTAATAACCTCGCGGGCATTGTGAATGATGGTAGGTTTTGGGGAGCTGAATTTAAAATTAACTTTTAAACATAGGCTTAGCCACTTACTCCCTGCTTTTATTGATGATTTCTGGTACTTATCACTATGCTAAGTACCAGAATCATATGGGTTTTTTAACGAATTAATGAAGGCTTAATAAGATGAGATTGAACTGCTTCAGCATATATTCACCTATAATTGCATTGTTTATATCAACCATGTCTTTTGCCGGACAAACGGTTGATATTCTGCTCATTAATGCACACTTACTCACTATGGACGCAAAATTAACCCAGTACCCTCGAGGTTTTATTGCTATAAAAGGAAACGAGATTGTTGGGTTAGGGCCACAGGCACAAGCAAAGCAATTCTCTGCTGATAAAACATTGGATCTTGATGGTGATTTAGTTCTTCCCGGATTTATTAATACACATACACATGTTTCAATGACCCTTTTTCGTTCCCTCGGTGATGATGTAAATGACCGTCTACATAGTTATATTTTCCCATTAGAAAAAGAGTTTGTTTCACGCGAAATGGTCTATCTAGGCGCGGAGTTAGGTAATTTAGAAATGTTAAAAGGAGGTGTGACGACTTTCGCGGATATGTATTATTTTGAAGATGAAGTGGCTAAAGCCGTTGACCAAATTGGCTTGAGAGCTGTACTTGGTCAGACAGTCATAAAATATCCGCAAGCAGACGCTAAAAACGCCACGGAAGGGATTGCTTATGCAGAAAGTTTCATCAAGAAATACCTACATCACCCCCGCATTACCCCCGCTTTTGCACCTCATGCACCTTATACAAACAGTACCGAAGATTTACAAAAAATAGCTAAGTTAGCATTGTTTTATAATGTTCCGGTGTTGACACATTTGGCTGAATCTAAGAAAGAGCAAGCTGAAATAGCTCAACGGTCTGATGGTTTATCACCTATTGCTTATTTAGATAAAATTGGTGTGTTAAATAATAATTTAATCGGTGCGCATGTCATTTTGGCTAATGAAAATGATATTACATTATTAAAAACACATCACGTAGGTGTCGCTCATAATATTAGCGCTAATATTAAATCAGCTAAGGGTGTTGCGCCTATAGTTGAAATGCTAAAACAGGGTGTTGATGTAGGTTTAGGTACTGACGGCCCGATGTCAGGTAATACCATTAGTTTAATTGATGAACTTAATCAAGTCGCAAAAATTCATAAACTGTGGAACAAAGATCGTAGTGTTATGGCAGCCGTTGATGTAATTAAGATGGCAACTATTGGTGGCGCTAAGGTGCTGAATCTTGATGATAAAGTAGGCTCTTTAGAAATAGGTAAATTAGCTGACATTATTGTTTTTGATACTAAATCACCCAATATGACTCCGATATATAACCCTTACTCAGTCTTAGTTTATTCCGCTTATGCCACTGACGTTAAACATAGTATTGTTGACGGTCAGTTACTAATGGAAAACCGTAAGGCACTGACCGTCGATGAACATGATGTAATAAAACGAGCCAATGAATTTAGTGAGAAAGTGAAAGCGTCACTAATTAGCCAAGGGAAATCAATTTTGTAAACATTACTGCTTTTTTCTTGTTGCAATTATGTGTAAATGACATGGGCATATACGTCATATCTGGTGCCACAAAACTACAGTAAATGTCCTGGCAATAAACTCAGGCTTGTCTATGGTTATTGAAAGATAAATTTAAGCGCGGTAGATGCGGCATGCACAGATATATCTAAATCTAAACACACCTTAACCATTTAAATAGAAACCATATGATTACTCCGAGCCATTTTTTCAAGATGATGTTATCAACGTTCCAAAAATTT
Source organism: Paraglaciecola psychrophila 170 (assembly GCF_000347635.1). NCBI lineage: Bacteria > Pseudomonadati > Pseudomonadota > Gammaproteobacteria > Alteromonadales > Alteromonadaceae > Paraglaciecola > Paraglaciecola psychrophila. The sequence goes on from NC_020514.1 coordinate 1,407,335, forward strand.
CAAACATCATAGATATAAGCACTTTTTATAATAATGGTAAGTTCATTCATGGCCATATCTTGGTTGATATTTCGACGTAATATGGGTAAGAGTTTACGGTTGATTTTCGTAGGTATTCTATTATTTAAGATGCGTTATAGTGTCTCAATTTTTATGCTAAGGGTAATAAATAGGATAATATAGAGCGTAATAAGTATCGCAGCGGCGGATTAGATTTTTATAGTTGCGGTTATCACTGTCAATGACAACACTAGCTAGCCTGACTGCGATGCTCATAGGATTAACTGTCATAAGTGCAGGTAAGTATAGGCATCACTAGACTAATACTGTTAAGAAGAAACGTATCTTGTCCTTTCAACATCTAGTGCGACGTGTAGTAAAAAATACCTGCTTTAAATCACACAAACAGCACTTAATTAATGCTATCGAAAAACTTCAGCAAGGTATCTTGATGGCATGTGTCGAAGTTTAATCATTTAGGGGGGCTCTTTCTCAGGTTAGACGTTAGATAGGTAGAGGTGGAAATACTGCCAAGTTAATTTTTCAGTTTTTCCCTTATAGTGTTAATGCGCTTTTTCTTATCTCTTGCCTTATCCATTTTCTGAAGGGATCGTGGTGCGTACGTTCATGCCAGATCTGAGACATTTCTACCGCTGGAATATCGATCGGACATTGATAGGTGACTAAATTATCGTCAAATTGAAGCGCCAGAGCCGCAACCGGCGACATACAAACAAATAATATATCGTGCCTGTCTTTTAAAAAAAACTGTGGTGAAAGAAAGCTAGAATAGCCAGCTACAACTCGCCTACCTTTTCCAATTGACGATAAAGCTTTATCTACTCCTGCTAGCAAATCATCATTTCGCATGACGATAACATGATCACATTTGGCAAATGAATCAACAGTCATCATGTCTTCAATATTATTATTATCTTTATGCGCCAGTACAACAAATTCTATATTGCATAATTTTTGAACATAAAAGCTATCTGGGATACTCCGAAAGGAACCTGCAATGGCAATATCACAAGTGCCTTTTTCAAGTTCTTTGGCAGGCAAGGTACCAAGGGTATTAAACATCGATATTTGAGCATTTGGTGCTGAAATAGATAATGAGCCTATTACCTCAGGAATAATGAATGCCTCAGATATTTCAGTACCGTAAATACTGACTTTATCATTGCATCCATGCCAGTCATCAGAACTCATAGAAGAATATAAAGACTCGAAAGACTTCACTAATCGAATGATTTCAGGCGCATAGGCTTCCGCTTTCGACGTTATCGATAGTCCTCTTGGCGCCCTTTCGAATAAAGGGTCGCCGAATTCAGACCTTAACTTACTGAGTCTATGACTTAATGTTGGTTGGCTGAGTGACATACGCTCAGACGCCCTAGACAAGTTTCTTTCTTCATATAAAATTGAAAAAAGATGCAGCAAATTCATGTCTTTATCTTTTAAATTCATCTTTATTCTTCTTCAACTAATTCTTATTTTCATATAATAACAAATATTTGAATTTATACCGGTAATGAAAAAGGTTAAACGCTAAGAGCTAAGTGTTCACTTCTGTACCTTTGCAGTAAGCTTATACCCATCTATTTGACTTACCTTTATTATTTTCAAAGGCAATACTTTCAATAAATGCGTTTATATGAGCCTGTTCAGATTTTACTTCAATGTCCCTATTGTAAATAACGCTATTAATCACCCTCATTTAACTGCATATTTGTAGTCTGCTATGAATTAATCAAAATCTGCATCTCGGCTATCTGAAAAAATATGAATAGTTGTTAGAAACGCGGATGGATTTTGTTTATACGGCTATACGCACCTACTATCTGTCCATACATTTTGTGTGGTGTCTCTGTATTAGAGGACGCTTATGACTACGTTTTCCAATTGGATAGACACCACATCTAGTCGCTGATTACCGCCTTGTAAGCTAGGAACACCTCTGATTAAGGGGCCACTTCTTCTCCCAAGGCTTCTAATTCATCTGCCTGCATAAGTGTGTTATGCAGGCACTGCCTCAAAATAGCCATCACGCATAATTTTAGTGCGAACCAATATATCAGTATAAAACTTATGTGCTCGCTTTAAATTACTGACTTTAATACTGAAGTCATCTATTCCTTTGATGTCAGAGGTAACGGGGTTAACACTTTTAGCGTGCCATTGGTCATGGTATTAAGGCTGATAAATCAAGCTATTCCTATTGTTATACGTGAGCTACCAAGCCCCAATATTTTTCATTTCTTTCCAAGGAGAAATTGGCTCCAATGACTTATTCTTTTGGATAAGCTCAATAGAAATTCCATCTGGCGATTTGATGAACGCCATATGTCCATCTCTTGGCGGGCGGTTAATCGTAACACCCTTGTTCATCAATTCCTGGCACGTGTCATAGATATTGTCGACACGGTAGGCTAGGTGTCCAAAATTACGTCCACCATCAAGATTTTCAGGTTCACCATTTTCAGTTGGCCAGTTGTAAGTAAGCTCAAGTAACGGTGTTTTTAACGTCCGAGAGAGTTCAACATCGCCAGGTGCTGAAAGAAAAATTAAAGAAAACCTTCCCCCTTCATTCTCTATTCTATTTGTTTCGACCATACCAAGTTTGGTACAAAAAAAAGTCCAGTGTTTCCTCAAGGTTTGAAACTCGAAGCATTGTGTGTAGGTATTCCATGGTTATTTCCTATTTAAAGTGAGTCTTCTGTTTGATTCAATGTCGGATAGTCGGTGTAGCCTTTGTGGTCACCACCATAAAATGTTGTTGGGTCAGGTTGATTAAACGGTCCGTTTTGAGCGATACGTTTTGGTAAATCGGGGTTAGCGAGAAACGCACGACCAAATGTTACAGCATCAGCTTTACCAGTAGATATCCACTGTTGGGCTTCTTCGTAAGTAAATTGTCCATTTACTATTAAAGCGCCATCAAACAATGCTCGTATTGAATGCACAATATCGTCTCCTGAGCCAATTAAACCTACTTCATTTCCATGTGAGTTGGGCCTTACAATATGTAAATAAGCTAAACCTTTTCCAGAAAGCGATTTTGCTGCCGCTGTATAAAGTGCCATCGGCTCACTATCGTAACTGCCACCTGCTCCACCAATAGGTGTTAATCGGACACCAATTCTAGATGCGGGAATGACCTGAATAAGTGCGTCAACTACTTCGTTAAGAAGTCTAATACGGTTTTCAATCGACCCACCGTATTCATCCTCACGTTTATTCACAGAGTCGCGCATAAATTGGTCGATAAGGTATCCATTTGCCGCATGAAATTCGATACCATCGAAGCCAGCTTCTTTAGACATCTGAGCCGCATGTTGATAGTCCTTTATCACATTTTTGATATCCGCTTTTGTCATTGACCGAGCTTCAGGGTGAGGTACTGTAGGTCCTTGTGAATGATAGTCACCTACAAAAGCATCCCCGACAGGTGTCCAATTACTTGCAGAGACGGGTTGTCCTCCATCGGGTTGAAATACGTTATGTGATACTGCACCTACATGCCAAAGCTGATTGAAAATGTGCCCACCTGCACCGTGAATTGCATCAGTAACAAGTTTCCAACTGTTTACTTGGTCTTCAGTGAAAATTCCTGGAGTCCATGCATAACCTTGCCCTTGTGAACTTATTTGAGTGGCTTCAGATATAATCAATCCCGCGCTTGCTCGTTGCGTGTAATAGAGCGCATGCAAGGGCGTTTGTGCATGAGAATGAGCAAGTGAGCGCGAACGTGTCAGGGGCGCCATGAAAATACGATTAGGTAAAGAAAGATCGCCGATTTTTACTGGCGTCAGAAGTGTTGCCTCATTAGCAGTTGTATTAAGTTGGGATTTCATTGCTTTTCTATTTATCTAAGATTATTAATTTAATCTATTGTGAGACGCATCTAGGTATTTGTATAATCATGGTTTTAGATAGAAGGCATCCAAAAAATGAATATCAAAAGTAAAGATCTTAACTCCCTTCATTTATTTGCCATTTTATATGAGGAGAGAAGTTTAACACGTGCGTCAGCCAGAATGGCATTAAGTCAGCCAGCTTTGAGTCATAGACTTAATAAACTCAGAGAAGAGTTTGGTGATCCGATGTTTGTAAGGGCATCGAGAGGTTTAACTTTGACGCCATTTGCAAAAAAATATGCAAATCAGATAATGGGGGTTGTATCAAATGTAGAAGCATTTTATCAAACTATGCAACCCCCTGATTTTTTACAACAACGAGACAAGGTAACTATTTACGGAACTGAAATAGTAGAAGCTCTTTTGATGCCATCAGTGCTTAATATTATCGCTAGCGAAGCGCCTAATGTAAAAATCATTATGTTCAATACTAGTGGGCGATTACCTTTGAAGGAGTTAGAAAATGGGACATGTGATATTGCAATTGCAGGCTTCTTTGAAAATATTCCAACTAGCTTCTACCAAGAAAAAATAATGGAATATGAATTTGTTGTGTTAGCCAACAAGCAAAACGAACACATTGGATCAGAGCTCACTCTTGCTGCATTTCTTCAATGTAGGCATGTAATGGTTACTTTGACAGGAGCATTGAATGGGAGCATTGATACTGCTCTGGAGTCTTTAGGTGAAAAGCGAAGGGTGCTTGCTGGCTACTCGAGCTTTCTAGCCCCGCAGATTCTCTTAAGGAAACAGAAAAATATACTGTTTGTTTGTGCAAGGCCTTTGGCAGTATTAGCCGTTCAGAATAACAAAGACCTTATAATATATAATAGTCCTGCAGCATTACCTAAGATTGAATTAATCCAAGTATGGCATGAAAGAACTCATAACGACCAATTACGGAAGTTATTAAGGGAAAACTTAAAAAATATCGCATCGAAAGCCAGTTGGAAATAATTAAACGAATAGTGAGAAATATTCTTATTTATCTAGCATGTAATCTAAGTCTAGAAAACCTAGGTTAAATGATTGTAATATGTCATGAGTAGGATTTGTAAAGATATTATTAATAAGCACAAATAGATAAAACGTCATAATGTCGCCGTTGCTTACTAAAGTGATACGTTGGGCGTTGCGAAAACTATTGATCACCTTCGGGTCTAAGTTCTGGGTTTTTATGATCAAACAAGCATAATGTTGTCGCCGATTAAATCGCTGCTCCACTATCATTATATGGTCAGCTAAACCATAGAGCAAACGTGATAGCACACCATATTTTACCCCAATCAAGAACATAAACTCCCTTACTTCACGACGTGCTTGATGATTTTGTTACTGAAGATAACTCTGTTCGAGTTGAGGTTATATTGATAGATAATTTAGAACTTAAAATATGTGAATTTAAACGTGTGATTACCAAGAGCAAAGACCGTTCAGGTTATCATCCAGCCATCCTGTTAAAACTCACTATCTATGATTATCTCAATCGTATTTAATCTTCTCACCGCTTAGAAAAGAGTCATCGCAACGTTGAACTGATGTGGGTGTTGGGTCGATTAATGCCAGACTTTAAAACGATTGCTCATTTTAGAAAGGAAAATGTCAAAGGCATAGATGCTCTATGTCGTCAGTTTGTAGAGATGGGTTGTCAGATGATTATATTCTATGTTCCACTCTTCGCTATTGATGGAGGCAAGTTTAAGGCGGTCAATAACAAGGACAGTAATGTCAGTCGTAACAGTACTGTATTCGGGAAATACGCTGTTGAACATTTATTCGGTGACCTTAAATGTGGACGAGTGCGACGCTCTGCGTAATGACACGTAAACGTAATTTGTTAACCAAAATGAGTATCGATGTGCTGACATACAACTTGATAAGCGTGATATCGACAATAGGATTGACAGGATTGATATGGGCTATGCTGGGCCAGGGTAGTTATCCTTTTGAATGACGTATAAAGCATTAGAAACAGCCACAATTACCATCCAAAAGTCTATTCAAGCTCTAATCTTCAATCTCAAATAAATATTCAACACATCAACTCCCACGCTAATGATGTGAATGAAGCTACCTTAAATTGGTATTCAAAATAGATTTGTCAGAGCCTAAGTCCATCACTGCCTTTTAAGACTAGACTTTAGTGTCAGTAAAGTGTTTAAAGCTACCCTTCTGATGCGAACTAGTTTGGAATTTTAAAGTTTTAAAGTTTTAAAATTATGATGTTTAGAATTTTAGAGTCATAAGATAGGTGTTTAGTTACAATCTTTAATCTGAATAGCTCACTTTTTGATGGCATCACCTATGCCTGTGAATAACAATTTGCAGCGTTTAGTTGCGTTATCAGCAGGTTGACTGAAGAAAATAAAGTCGCCACACAGTGACGATTTTTTCAGTGTCAGGGGGCCGGTGTACTATGAGCTAGCTAGATGCCAACCATAGTTTGTGAAAATGCAACACCCCAAATTCATTACTTTAAAAATACTAAAATACAGCCCCATTTTGAGGCTATTTTGATCTGAGCTGACTCTCTAGATACTTGCTTTGAGGCGTTCAGCAACATCTGTTTTTTCCCAAGGAAATTCTTCTCTGCCAAAGTGTCCGTATGCTGCGGTGGCTTGATAGATGGGTCGCTCTAAGTCGAGCATTTTGAGTAGTCCGTAGGGTCTAAGTTCGAAGTTGTCACGAACCAACTTAACCAATAATGCATCTGAAACTTTTCCTGTGCCAAAGGTATCAATATTGATGGATGTTGGCTCTGCTACACCGATGGCGTAAGACAACTGGATTTCGCATCTGTCGGCTAATCCAGCTGCGACTATATTTTTTGCAACGTAACGTCCAGCATATGCCGCTGATCTATCCACTTTTGAAGGATCTTTGCCAGAAAATGCGCCACCGCCATGTCTTGCCATACCGCCGTAGGTATCAACAATTATTTTACGACCGGTCAAGCCACAGTCGCCCATGGGGCCGCCAATAACAAACCGACCTGTGGGGTTAATAAAATATTTGGTTTTGTTGCTAAGCCATTTTTCAGGTAATACTGGCTTAATAATTTCTTCCATCACGGCTTCACGAAGATCTGCGGTGCTGATGCTTTCATCATGTTGAGTTGACAACACCACCGCATCAATAGCCACGGGTTGATTATTTTCGTAGATAAAAGTGACTTGGCTTTTGGCATCAGGCCTCAACCAGTTTAAGGTACCGTTTTTACGTAACTCAGACTGACGTTTTACCAAGCGGTGAGAATAGGTAATCGGTGCAGGCATCAACACATCTGTTTCATTACTGGCATAACCAAACATTAAACCTTGGTCCCCTGCACCTTGCTCTTCTGGTGAGGTGCGGTCTACGCCTTGATTAATATCAGGTGATTGTTTACCAATGGCATTTAATACTGCGCATGAGTCTGCATCAAATCCCATATCTGAATGCACATATCCGATTTCTCTAACTGTTTTGCGGGTAATTTCTTCTATATCTACCCATGCCGAGGTTGTAACTTCGCCACCTACTAACACCATACCTGTTTTGACAAAGGTCTCACAGGCCACTCTTGCCTTAGGATCTTGGGTTAAAATGGCATCTAAAACTGCATCAGAAATTTGATCTGCAATTTTATCAGGGTGTCCTTCAGATACAGATTCAGAAGTAAATAAATGTGAGGTCATAAAAGCACCTTATGTCAGAGTCGTTGTACGAATTAATACGTATATTTTAACTATTCAAGTACAAAATACCAGTCTTTACTTCTAGACGTCCGAACGTCTATGAATTTTATTCTGCTAAGGTGTAAACAAAAGTCATATGAAAATACTCATTCATAGAGTATTTAAGATTGCAGTTACATGCTGGCTAATACAAAATGTATAGCTAACTAAGGTGTCTTTAGCGAACAGTTACGGATACCCATAATTATTGGATCAGTCAGGAGACCACATGTCGTCATCACGTCGAGAACTCGCCAACGCCATTCGCGCCCTTAGTATGGATGCCGTTCAACAAGCTAACTCCGGTCACCCAGGTGCACCCATGGGTATGGCTGACATCGCGCAAGTGTTGTGGGCAGATCATATGCAACATAATCCAAGCAACCCAGATTGGGCCAACAGAGATAGATTTGTATTATCTAATGGCCACGGTTCGATGTTGATTTATTCTCTTTTACATCTGACTGGTTATGCATTACCGATTGAAGAGTTAAGAAATTTCCGTCAATTGCATTCAAAAACGCCAGGTCACCCTGAATATGGTTACGCACCGGGTATTGAAACTACCACTGGACCTTTGGGACAAGGGTTAAGTAACGCAGTGGGCATGGCGATTGCTGAAAAAACCTTAGCCGCACAGTTTAATCAGCCAAATTTTGATGTAGTTGATCATTTCACCTACTGCTTCTTAGGTGATGGCTGTTTGATGGAAGGTATTTCTCACGAAGTATGTTCTTTAGCAGGTACATTAGGTTTAGGTAAGTTAGTCGCATTTTGGGATGACAACGGTATCTCAATTGATGGTCATGTTGAAGGTTGGTTTACTGATAACACTCCTGCTCGTTTTGAAGCCTATGGCTGGCATGTCATTGCCGACGTAGACGGACACGACTCTCAAGCTATTGCTGATGCGATTGCCGCTGCTAAAGCTGAAACGTCTAAGCCAACACTCATTTGCTGTAAAACTATTATAGGTTTTGGCTCACCGAATAAATCGGGCAGTCACGACTCTCACGGCGCACCTTTAGGTGTAGAAGAAATCAAAGCTGCGCGCGAATTCCTTAACTGGCCTTACGCCCCTTTCGAAATTCCTGAAGATATTTATGCCGGTTGGGATGCAAAAGCGTCGGGTGCTGCAAAAGAACAAGCTTGGAATGATAAATTTACTGGATACCAACAAGCACATCCAGCATTAGCTGCAGAGTTAACGCGACGTTTAGCCGGTGACCTACCCGCTGATTTTTCTGAAAAAGCGGATGCCTTCATTCAGCAATCACAAGACAAAGCTGAAAATGTAGCTAGCCGCAAGGCTTCACAAAATTCAATTGAGACCTTTGCTACATTGTTACCTGAAGTGTTAGGTGGTTCAGCTGATTTAGCTGGCTCAAACCTTACTATTTGGTCTGGCACCAAAGGCATTTCAGCCGATGATGCTAGCGGCAACTACATATATTATGGTGTGCGAGAGTTTGGTATGAGTGGCATCATGAATGGAATTGGGCTGCACGGTGGATTCCGTCCATTCGGCGCTACCTTCTTAATGTTTATGGAATATGCACGCAACGCAGTGCGTATGGCGTCATTGATGGGTATTCCAAATATCTTTGTGTATACCCATGATTCTATTGGTCAAGGTGAAGATGGACCTACTCATCAACCTATCGAGCAAATAGCTAACTTACGCCTTACTCCAAACTTAGCTACATGGCGTCCTTGTGATGGTGCAGAAACTGCGGTTGCATGGAAATCAGCGCTAGAACGTAAAGATGGCCCATCTGCATTAATCTTTAGTCGTCAAGGTTTGCCTGCGCAACCACGAAATGCTGAGCAACTTGCCAATGTTGCTAAAGGTGGTTATGTATTGAAAGAGTGTGCAGGTACCCCTGATGTTATCTTAATGGCTACTGGCTCTGAAGTAGGCATCACGGTTGAAGCCGGGGAGCAATTATCTGCTGCGGGTATGGCAGTGCGCGTTGTGTCTATGCCAAGTACCTCCGTTTTTGATAAACAAGACGCTGACTACCGCGAGTCGGTATTACCTAAAGTTGTGACTAAACGTGTTGCGGTCGAAGCGGCCCATGTCGATTTTTGGTATAAATATGTTGGATTGGGTGGCGCTGTTGTGGGCATGTCCACCTTCGGTGAATCTGCACCGGGTGCTGCATTGCTGAAGTACTTCGGTATCACCACAGAAGCAGTAGTGAAGGCCGCTAAAGGCTTAAACTAAAAACTTCTTTCATAACAAAGGCGCTTTTTAGCGCCTTTGTTATGAAGTATTGCTCATTAGAAAAAGTGTCAGATGGGATGGCTCATCTTGAATCAAATTAAAGAGTGTTATGTTACGAATTGCAATTAATGGTTTTGGTCGTATAGGCCGTAACGTTGTCAGAGCTTTATATGAAAGTGGCCGCAATAGTGACATTCAAATTGTGGCGATCAATGAGATAGCCGAGCCAAAAGGCATTGCACACTTGCTCAAGTACGACACGTCCCATGGGCGCTTTGGTTTTTCTGTCGATTTACAAGCAAAACGTTTGATTGTTGCAGGTGATGAAATTCTGCTGTTGCAGCATGAAAACATTGCTGATCTTCCTTGGGATCAGCTTGATATTGATTTGGTGCTCGAATGTTCTGGTGTACATAATGATAGAGCATCTGGCCAAGCGCATTTAGATCAAGGTGCTAAAAAGGTGTTGTTTTCGCAACCTTGCGGCTCAGATATGGATGCCACCGTCATTTATGGGATCAACGATCATCAATTAAAAGCTGACGACTTAATCGTATCCAGTGGCTCCTGCACTACCAATTGCATTGTGCCGGTGATCCAAGTGTTAGATAACGCTTTCAACGTGCTAAGCGGAACGATTACTACTATTCATTCCTCGATGCACGACCAACAAGTGATTGATGCATACCATACAGATTTGCGGCTTACTCGAGCAGCCAGTCAATCGATTATTCCTGTCGATACCAAGTTGGCGATAGGAATAGAGCGGATATTACCTAAATTTGCTGGTAAGTTTGAAGCTATAGCGGTGCGAGTACCCACTATCAATGTTACAGCTATGGATTTAAGTGTCACTTTAGAAAAACATGTGTGTATTGATGAAGTGAATCAAGCGTTAAAACAAGCCCGAGTAGGGCGCTTAGAGGGGATTTTAGACTACACTGAAGAACCTTTAGTGTCGGTTGATTTTAATCACGATCCTCATTCTTGTATAGTAGATGGTAGTCAAACACGTGTTAGTCACAAACAACTAGCTAAAACTTTAGTCTGGTGTGACAACGAATGGGGTTTTGCTAATAGAATGATTGATAATGCTATTGCCATGTTCAGCATCCAATAAAGCAAGTTAAGCAAAGTAACGAAGTATTATTTACAAGGTAAATTATGTCCATATTGAAGATGACCGAGCTTGATTTAGCCGGTAAAAGAGTATTAATTCGTCAAGATTTAAACGTGCCGGTAAAAGATGGCGTAGTGACCTCTGATGCGCGTATTCGAGCTTCACTACCGACTATCAAGGCTGCTTTAAAACAAGGTGCTAAAGTGATGATTATGTCGCATCTAGGTCGCCCTACAGAGGGTGAAACTGCAGCGGAACTTTCATTATTACCGGTAGTAAATTATCTAAAAGAAAAAACTGATCTGAACGTACGCCTATCGACAGACTATTTAGATGGTGTAGATGTTAAGGACGGTGAAGTAGTGGTCTTAGAAAACGTGCGATTTAATGTTGGCGAAAGTAAAGACGATGAAACCTTAGCTAAAAAATATGCGGCTTTGTGCGATATTTATGTAATGGATGCATTTGGCACTGCCCATCGAGCTCAGGCTTCTACTCACAGTGTTGGGGTATTTGCGCCAGTTGCATGTGGTGGCCCTTTACTTGTAGGTGAACTTGATGCTTTGGGTAAAGCACTACATAATCCAAAACGTCCATTGGTGGCAATAGTCGGCGGTTCAAAAGTATCAACAAAGTTAACGGTATTAGATGCCTTATCTAAAATTGCTGATCAGTTAATAGTCGGTGGTGGCATTTCAAATACCTTTATTGCTGCCCGAGGCTATAATGTAGGCCGCTCGTTACATGAGGCGAACTTAATCCCAGAAGCGAAGCGTTTAATGGACTCCTTAGATATCCCAGAAACGGTGGATGTGCGCGTCGGCAAACATTTTAATGAGTCAGAGCCTGCGGTGATAAAAGATGTCAGCGAAGTGCAAGATGACGAAGAAATCATGGACTATGGCCCACAAACAGCTGAAAACGTGGCTGCAATTTTAAAAGGTGCTAAAACTATTCTATGGAATGGTCCTTGTGGTGTTTTTGAATTTGATAATTTCGCTAAAGGTACTGAAGTGGTAGCGCGAGCTATTGCTGCTAGCGATGCGTTTTCAATAGCGGGTGGCGGTGATACGTTAGCGGCGATTGATAAATGGAATTTAAGTGACCAGATTTCATATATTTCTACTGGGGGTGGTGCTTTCCTTGAATTTGTTGAAGGTAAAGAGCTACCTGCTGTGGCAATGTTAGAAGCTAGAGCAGCTAAATAGCTAATCGGCACACGAGCTTTACATTATAATACCTTGAACTCTACGAGTCGTTAGACACATCGGCTTACAACACAATAAAAAAGGAGTGCTGCACATGGCAACACAAGCCCAACAAGATATGCTTGCAAAAATTAATAACCAAAATGGATTTATCGCTGCATTAGACCAAAGTGGCGGCAGTACACCTAAAGCTTTAGGTTTGTATGGTGTAGATGAGTCTGAGTATCAAGGTGATGCAGAAATGTTCGCTAAAGTTCATGAAATGCGCACTCGGATTATAACTTCAAGTGTGTTTAACGGCGAACGTGTATTAGGCGCAATTTTGTTTGAAGATACCTTAGATAGAGATATTTTAGGTCAAAGTACCTCTAGCTACTTATGGAACGTCAAACAAGTCGTACCTTTCTTGAAAGTAGACAAAGGCTTAGAAGCGGAAATTAATGGTACACAGTTGTTAAAAGCGATGCCTGACTTAGATAATTTATTAGCCAAGGCCAACGCACAAAATGTGTTTGGAACCAAAATGCGTTCTGTGGTTAAGCTGGCAAATTCACAAGGTGTTGAAGCGGTGATTGCACAGCAATTTGCAGTCGCTAAACAAATTTTAGCTGCTGGCCTTATGCCAATTATTGAGCCTGAAGTGGATATTCACAGCCCTGAAAAAGCGGCAGCTGAAGCCTTACTTAAAGCGTCAATCCTTAAACAGTTGGATGATTTAGCGGCCAATCAGCAAGTGATGTTAAAATTAACGTTGCCAGAGACTGCTAACCTCTACCAAGACTTAGTTAATCATCCTAAAGTGTTAAAGGTTGTAGCATTATCTGGCGGTTATTCAAGAGATGAAGCTAACAGCAGATTGACAGAAAATAATGGCATGATTGCTAGTTTCTCCCGTGCACTTTCCGAAGGTCTGAGTGCCAAACAAAGTGATGCTGAATTCGACGCAACGATGGATTCGTCTATCGAAAGTATTTATCAAGCTTCTAAAAGTTAGTTATATTTCATAATAAAAGCGGTCGGGTGTATGCCCGACTTTTTTTTGCTCGGAAGATTGAGTTGATTAGGCTATTATTTATTTTTTGACCTTCACTGGACGAGAACTGTTTAAGATGACCCACGATTTGCCACTACCTCTTTATAAAAAACTAACGGTGACATTTAGAGTTGAACCCGGATGTTTGGGCCCTGATGGTATTGAGCATATTGAAGGTTTTTGTAAGTTTGCCAAAAAAGAAGTGGCCAGACTAGACTCAGATTTTGTGCGCTGGGTCATCACTCCCCGTTATGATAAAACACTGCTCGAAACAGAATATAAAACTAACAATAAACGTCTCGATCATGACAAAGCTGAAAAATACCTAAGGGTATTTGGTAAAGAACTTGATGATTTTGAAGAACATTTGCAAGACAAATTATCGTTATTAATTGATCAATATCTTGGTCGTTAAGGACAAACTAATTTTAATCAATCACTACTCACAGGTACGGCAACCTTCACCTTTTTTAGTTAGTCACAAGGTTAGTTTTCACAAAATCACCACGAAAAGTAAGAAGATTGCTTCATTGCCGGTCTATGCAATTGAACTGATATTATAAGCAGTTTACATTGTTAGTATATTCTGTGTTTAAGACTGCTTAGTTTACCCGAGGAAATAATCACCCAATGCATGATGAAGTGAAAAACTATTATGGACGAGTGTTGCAAAAGTCTGCTGACCTGCAAACAGATGCCTGCTCGACTGAAGAGGTGATGCCCGAGTTTGTGAAGCGCGTACTGTCCAATATTCATGATGAAGTGTTGATCCGTTATTACGGCTGTGGGTTAGTGTTACCGCAAGAACTTACTGGAAAACGCATCCTCGATCTTGGCTGTGGTGCTGGTCGTGATTGTTATGCTTTGGCGCAATTGGTAGGTGAAGAAGGCGAAGTTGTGGGGGTTGATATGACCGATGAACAACTTGCGGTGGCTGAGCGCCATGTTGAGTATCACCGTGAAAAATTTGGTTATCAACGTGCCAATACTCAATTTAAAAAAGGTTATATTGAACGTTTAGATGAGTTGAATTTAGCCGATAACAGCTTCGATATTATTGTATCTAATTGCGTTATTAACTTATCACCAGATAAAGAAAATGTGTTAAAAGAAGCTTACCGAGTATTAAAGCCTGGCGGCGAAGTGTATTTTTCTGATGTTTATTCCAGCCGTCGTATTCCCAGCTATTTAGTCAATGATCCGGTACTGTACGGTGAATGTTTGACAGGTGCTTTGTATTGGAATGACTTTCATAACCTAGCTAAACAAGTCGGATTTTTAGATCCCCGACTTGTCAAAGATCGCCCTTTGGGGATTAATAATCCTGAGGTCTTAGCCCGTGTTAGCCATATTGATTTTTATTCTGCGACTTACCGACTGTTTAAAATTGATAGCTTAGAAAGTCACTGTGAAGACTATGGTCAGGCAGTGATATACAACGGAGGGATTGAACATCATCCAGAACGTTTTGTATTAGATAAACACCATCAGATTGATAAAAATAAAGTGTTTCCTGTGTGTGGTAATACCTGGCGTATTTTACAAGACTCGAGATTTAAGCCTTATTTTCAATTTATCGGAAACTTTGATCAACATTTTGGTATTTATGCTGGCTGTGGCACACCACTACCTTTTAATCTTGACAGCGAATCCAGTATTGCTGGGTGTTGCTAATGGACATTCATGCTTCCAAGTCTGTGTTGACTTCCCCGCAAAATGATACTTGGCTAGTCACACCCAATGGTAAACCTAGGGGCTATATTTATACTCATGCACTTAAAGAGCTTTGGTTTCATACAGGTACTCGTTGCAATTTAGCCTGCGATTTCTGTCTAGAAGGCTCGTCACCCAGTGATAAAAGGCTGCAATCCCCTAAACTCGAAGACATTACCCCCTATATTGATGAAGCATTAGCACTAGGTACTGAGCAGTTCTCTTTTACTGGCGGCGAACCTATGCTGATCAAAGATATGGTAGTAATATTAAAATATGCGTCTCGGTATAAACCTTGTATGGTGCTAACAAATGGCACGGCACCATTGCTCAAAAGGTTAGCGGCGTTAATTGCATTGGGTACCACCCAGCACCCTATTGCTTTTCGGATCAGTTTGGACTCACCTGATGCTAAGACTCACAACGCAGGAAGAGGTAAAGGACAATTTGAAGAGGCGCTGGTGGGAATGCGCAAATTGCATCAAGCAGGCTTCCCTGTTTCTGTCGCCAGACATATGAAAAAAGATGAAGAGCTTGAACAAGTTATTGGGCAATACCAAGCGGTGTTTAAGCTAAATGGTTTGCCTGAGGATATCAATATGGTGGCCTTTCCCGACTTTTTACCACCAGGATCATTACCTAATGTACCGCACATTACCGAACATTGTATGACCACTTATCAAACCGAAGAGCAACGGCAAGCTTTTATGTGCGCTAGCTCGCGGATGATTATCAAAAAAGACGGTAAAATGCAGGTATATGCCTGCACTTTGGTGGATGATGATCAAGACTATGACTTAGGTGCAAACCTGACCGCTAGTTTAGAGCGTAAAATCAGCATGAAGCACCACAGGTGCTACAGCTGTTTTGCCTTTGGCGCAAGCTGTAGTGAAATGTAAGTGAGGCCAAGAGCTTAACAGCACTTATTCATAGCTTAACTTAAGCCCTAATTCTTGAATATAAACACTCTCACGCTCTATATCCGCACTGAATACTGGCTTTTGCTCAAGCCATCCATTTGGGAATTGAATGGTTAATTTATCGCCTTCAGCTTTTAGCAATATTTCAGGTAAAATATCATCTTGACGTTTTATGTTAAGTAGCACTCCCAAGCGTAATAAGACTATAAGCTTATACACTTGCTCTTGAGCTAAAAGGGTGAATTCTGGAATTTCTGCCACTTTAATTTTTTTACGATAAAAGCGAGTTAAAGTAGCCAGTAAATTTTGTTGTTCCTGTCCAAATCCAGGTAATTCGATATTTTGCAATATATAACCTGAATGGCGCTGAATGCCACGGGTATTAATTTGTAAACCCACCTCATGTAATAAGGCAGACCAAGCCAGCATGTTTTTCAGCTCTTCATTGTCTATGTTCCATGCTTTTTTGCACTGCTGATGCAATTCCATGGTCGTAGCCAGCACACGTTTGGCTTGTTCCACGTCGACGTCATAACGGGTAGCTAAACTTTCAGCACTGCGCTGCCTGATGTCAGGATGGGTTAGATGCGCTCCCATTTCATATAAAACACCTTCACGCAGCGCATCTTGAGAATATTCCATTTCCTGAATATCCAAGTTTTTGAACGCGGCAATTAAAATTGCCAAACCAGCTGCAAATACTGGGCGGCGGTCATCTGTCAGACCTTGTATCTGTAAATCTTTGCTATTGCCAGCTACACAGCACAAGTCCATCAATGTGAGCAAATCAGTCAGGCACACATGGTTTTCTCTATTAGTACTATCGAGTTGAGCTGCGAGCTCGATAATAATTTTAATCGTGCCTGAAGTTCCAATACAAGTATTCCAGCCTATCTGTTTATATTTTTTATCAATCATCTCCAATTCTTGTTGAGCACAGGTAATGGCCCTATTAAACGCTTTATGTTTGAGTTCACCTTGTTTAAAAAAACGATTGGTATAACTCACACAGCCCATTTGTAGGCTGCGTAATACATTTGTATTAAATCCCTCTCCGATAATAAACTCAGTGGAGCCACCGCCAATATCGATTACAAGGCGTTGGCCTTCTTGATGATTGGTGTGGGCGACGCCCTGATAAATAAGCCGCGCTTCTTCTGCTCCTGATATGATCTCAATAGGAAAAGGAAATATCTTTTTAGCGGCTCTCAAAAACTCTTTTGCATTGCTGGCTTTTCTCAGCGCATGGGTGGCAACCACTCTTACGCAATGCGGCTCAAAACCTTGAAGGCTTTCCGCTATTACCTCTAAGGTATCTAAGCCACGCTGCATGGCTTCTTCAGATAAAACGCCGTTTGTACCTAAACCATCTCCAAGGCGCACTTTTTGTTTAACTCGGTGCAATATCTGTACTGAGCCTGCAACAATCCGTGCAACGACTAGGTGAAAACTATTCGACCCAATATCTAACGCGGCGACCTTGCTACTGTCTCTTATTTCTACGTTATCGAAGGTCGTATTAAGTACAGTCTTAGTGTTAGACATTTTTATCCTTTTCTACTGCTTTTAAATAACGATAAATTTCAGTTTGTGAGCGCAGGTTTTTACGATTTCCTCTGGTCACGTAATGATTGGTTTGTTGTTTGTCTATTACGCGGGCTTTAAGTGTGTCATTAAATTGGATGTGCAATATATCCATAATTCTGTGTTTAAGATCTTCGTCGTAGATAGGGCAGCCCACTTCAATACGAAAATCCATGTTACGAGTCATCCAGTCTGCAGAAGAAATAAACATTTTTGTGTCTCCCGCATTTTCAAATACCATCACCCTTGGATGTTCTAAAAATCGGTCAACAACACTGATCACACTAATATTCTCGCTTAAACCTTTGACCCCAGGTACTAAAGAACACATACCCCGGATAATCGCTTTTATTATGACGCCAGCCTGACTGGCTTTATATAAATCATCTATCAATAATTTGTCATCTAAATTGTTGATTTTTAATGTTATTTCAGCTTTCAGTCCTTCATTAGCATTTTGTATTTCTTGTCGTACCAAGGCTTGAATTTTGGTTCGAGCGTTGAGAGGTGACACTTGTAAATGCTGAAATTTTTGTCTTCTGTAGGGTTGTTGAATAAAGGTAAAAACCGCCTCAGCTTCATTAGCGAGTTCTTGGTTACGGGTAAATAGACTAAAGTCAGTATAAATCTTTGCAGTTTTTTCGTTGAAATTACCGGTACCAAAATGGGCATAGTTGATTAACTGCCCTTTTTCTTCGCGGGTGACGACACACAATTTACTGTGAATTTTTAACGCGTGCATACCAAAGACCACTTGCACACCGGCGTCGGTCATTTTTTTAGACCATTGGATATTTGCTTCTTCATCAAACCTTGCGCGTAGCTCAACTACCACCGTTACCTTTTTGCCATTATCTACCGCATCAATTAATGAGCTGATGACTCTGGATTGGCTTGCGACGCGATATATATTTAAGCGTATATGTTTCACACTGGGATCAAACGCCGCTTGGCGAATAAACTCAGTGACATGTAAAAAACGGTGATAAGGGTAATGCAGCAGGATATCTTTAGCGGTAATCGCATCAAATACGGTGTCGTAGTCAGAAAAATCTTTAGAGGTTAGCGCGGGTAGTTCTTGGTTTTCTAAATAAGTACGGCCCACATTTGGAAATCCAATAAAATCCTTAAAGTTACGATACGGACCACTAGAAATAAGACTGTCGAAGGAAGATATTTTTAAGCGTTTCTTTAAATCCTTAAGCATGTCGCTGGGCATTCTGCTGTCGTGCACTACACGCACAGGCTCTGCAATCAGCCTTTGTTTCATGCTTTCTGACATTTTATCGACATAACTTTCATCTATTTCATCATTAAGAGAATACTCTGAGTCTCGCGTCATTTTAAAAGAGAACGCCTCTAAGGTGTCAAACTCAATAAACCCCTTGAAAATACTCTCCAAGTTCAACCGAATAATGTCATCCAATAATATGATGTACTTCTTTTTACGGCTTTTTTCTGGCGGTATCACCACAAACCGTGACATGTTTTGGCTCGGCACTTCAATAGTTGCGTAAGCAATGGCTTTATCATCTTTGTGAATGCCTACATAAAGGTAGGTAGCAAAGTCATTTAATCTGGAGAGCAACTTCACTTTTTTGTTGAGTAATACCGGAGCGATGTGGCGTAAAATTTTATTCTTGAAATAATGACTTAACCACTGGGTGTGGTAGTCGTTGAGATCTTCTTCGCCAAGTAAAAATATATTATATCTGGCCAAACCTTTCACCACATTGGAATGAATCCGATCAAAATCTTTGGTCATACCCAAAACTTTTTTCTGGATCCTTTCCATCAACAATTTGGTTAATTCGGCTTCTTCCAGTTCGCCTTCATTCAAATGGATATATATTTTGCGTTTTACATCAGCGACTCGAACGCGATAAAACTCATCCATATTGTTTGAATAAATTCCCAAGAATCGAATACGTTCAATGATGGGATTATTGATATCGGCTGCTTCTTGTAACACCCGTTGATTAAAAGAAAGCCAACTGAGTTCTTTAGGGTAATAAATATTTGGGGTATTTGGCATACATCACTCATAAGATATTTAACGTTATCAATCGTCTATTGCTAATATGACAATTTGATGACAACAGCCGTTTAGTTTACTGGATTTCAACATCTACCATTAAATCGTTTGCTACGCCCTCTAGCCTTTCTCGTAACGTCTCGAAATCAAAATCAGCAGCAACAGTAATGGTGGCTTTAGCTTTAAATAATGTGCCCCCCCAATTAGGTGCAGTTTCGAGGAACGAATCAAATTTAACTATGTTCAGATTAAATTGACTTAATATCTGCGTTAACTCTTGCACAATCCCTGCTTTATCGTTGCCCATAATATCAATCTGTACGCTTTGTTGCTCTGCAGTGGGCTCAGTAATTCCAGGCAGTAGATGTATTTTTAGATCGGGATGTTCTGATAAAAGTGCGATAAGTGCTTGGTGATTTTCTAGGGGTAAATCTACTTGCACAAAACCTGCGAAATGCCCTGCCATATGTGAAAAGTTACTGCCTAACCAGTTGCCTCCCAGGTCATAAACCGTTTTGGCTAAATCACTTATTAATCCAGGTTTGTCCTTTCCAACTAAAGTAAATATCATGGGTTTCATAAAAGTGTCACATTTCTGTAATAGAGTTAGTTGTCAGAGCCGGATGCTCTACTAAATAGACTAATACATTCTTTATTGGATGTAAGGTCTTATTTAACAGAATTAAGTAACGAAATACCGAATATGTTGATTGCTTTAAAAATATAAAGTTTTCTATGTAATTATAATGCCACAATCAATTGTTACTATGAGTGTGACATTACAAGCGATGGTTAAATTTTGAGTGTTGAACTTAGAAATAGTCTATCGTAAACCATGATTTATATTGAAGAGAAATGTTATGCCAATAAATTCGTTCTTGGGGGTATTTGCAAAATCACCGCTTAAGCCCCTAGAAGATCACATCAATCTTGTACATAAATGCAGCCAAGGTTTATTGCCCTTTTTTAAAGCTGTGTATGCCCAAGATTGGAAAACTGCCCAAGAACATCAGAAAACCATTTCGATGTTAGAAAAAGAAGCAGATGAGATAAAACGTGAACTGCGAATTAATTTACCTATGGGTATTTTCATGCCAATTCAGCGTCAAGACGTATTGGATTTACTGACTCAGCAAGACAAAATAGCCAATAAGGCTAAAGATATATCAGGGCGTATATTAGGTCGTCAATTGGCGATCCCTGCAGAACTTCATGAGTCTTTTCTGGAGTATTTGAAGCGTTGCTTGGATGCGACAGACCAAGCTACAAAAGTGATTAACGAGCTTGATGACCTTTTAGAAACAGGTTTTAGAGGTCGCGAATTACGAGTCGTTGAAAATATGATCGAACGTTTGGATGAGATCGAAGACGATACTGATAGATTGCAAATTAGTCTGCGAAGAGGATTGTTGGCACTTGAAAAAGATCTATATCCAGTAGACGTTATGTTTTTATACAGCATTATCGATTGGGTCGGCGAGTTGGCCGATATTTCCGAACGAGTCGGTTCTCGACTCGAATTGATGTTAGCCAACTAAGAGATTTACAATGGATATAATTAACAATTACGGTTTTGTTTTAATCGTAGTCGCCGCTGCGGTTGGATTTTTAATGGCATGGGGCATCGGTGCCAATGATGTAGCCAATGCGATGGGTACATCGGTTGGTTCAAAAGCACTAACCATTAAACAAGCTATTTTTATTGCGATGATTTTTGAGTTTGCAGGGGCTTATTTGGCTGGTGGTGAAGTCACCTCAACAATCCGTAAAGGTATAATTGACTCGGCATTTTTCATCGATACGCCAGAATTATTAGTCTTTGGTATGATATCAGCGCTTTTTGCTGCGGGTATTTGGTTAGCGTTTGCTTCTTATCTTGGATGGCCAGTATCGACTACTCATTCAATTATTGGCGCGATAGTTGGCTTTGCCGCAGTCGGTGTCAGCTCAGATGCCGTAGAATGGGCTAAAGTAGGAGGTATTGTGGGTAGCTGGGTTATTACGCCGGCTATATCCGGTTTTATTGCCTTCCTCATATTTCAATCTGCACAAAAACTCATTTTTGATACAGATAACCCTTTTGAAAGTGCCAAACGTTATGTGCCTTTTTACATGGCTCTTGCTGGGTTTGTTATGGCATTAGTAACGATAAAAAAAGGCCTGAAACATGTTGGTTTACATATCCCTGCTGATCAAGGTTATTTTATTGCTATTGGTATAGCCGTGCTCGTTGGTATCGCAGGAAGGCTGTATATTCGACGTATAAAAATCGATCCAAAGACTGAAAGAGAAGCGCAATTTGCAAATGTTGAAAAAGTATTTGCGGTGCTGATGATAGTGACTGCGTGTTGTATGGCATTTGCTCATGGTTCAAATGATGTGGCCAACGCTATTGGTCCTTTGGCCGCAGTGGTTAGTATTGTCGAGAGCGGTGGCGAGATTGGCGCAAAATCCGCGTTAGCTTGGTGGATTTTACCTCTTTGGGGCATCGGTATCGTTGCCGGATTGGCATTGTTTGGCCACAGAGTGATTAAAACCATAGGCAATGGCATTACTCACCTTACACCTAGCCGCGGTTTTGCAGCTGAACTTGCAGCTGCAACTACAGTGGTTATAGCGTCTGGTTCAGGGTTACCTATTTCAACAACACAAACCTTAGTTGGCGCTGTTTTAGGTGTAGGTATGGCTAGAGGTATCGCTGCAATTAACTTAGGTGTCGTCAGAAATATCGTAGTTTCTTGGGTGATAACACTACCGGCAGGTGCGGGTTTATCGATAATTTTCTTCTTCATGATTAAAGGTATTTTTGCTCCATAGACGAACATTCTGTAGTTAACTGTACTGTTCTAAAGTAGATTAACAGTGTGTAAGCCAGCTCTAGTAGCTGGCTTTTTTATGTAAAACGTTTCATTCCAATACACCATCTTATTGCCACTTATTTGTGTCGATGGGCATTAAAAACCTCTTCTGGTTTACATACCGGTAATATCATCCTGGCTGGACCCTATTGAATAGCTTTATTTCACCTGGCCGCTGCTATTGTGCTGGCGTCTTGAGTGTTATTTAATTTAAATGGCAAAGAGTTTTTAAAAACCACTCAATAAAACTATATTAAAAACAGCTAAAAATGTAATAATCCCTGCTGTCACAAAAGTGCCACATAAATGCCACAAAAGTGTCACAAAACTGTCATCAGGAGCTCATCCGGGACATGGCAATCGACTACAACATTTAATATTGGAAAACTATGTTTATACGTAATTTGGTTACGCTGTGCGCACTTCTATTGCTACCTCATGTCTTGCTCGCCGGCGTTGTGACGACAGATGGAGATGATATCGTTGTCAATATTAAAGGACCCATCAAAATTACATCATCTGATGGTCATTATTCAGCCAAACTGGGTGGACGTCTTCAGTGGGATTACAATTATGCTGAGCTAAATGGTGTCGCTGATGAAGATGATTTTAGTATTCGTCGAGCGCGTTTGTACCTGTCTGGTAATGTCAATGACTGGTCTTACAAAATGCAATTCAATGTTGGTAACAATAATGGCGGAACACCTGAGGACTTGTATATAAGATACAATGGCTGGGGTAAACAGGCCGTTGTCACAGTTGGAAAGCAAAAAGAACCCTTCGGTTTGGAACAGTTAGAGTCATCAAAAGATATTAGCTACCTTGAACGCTCTGCCGTTACTGAAGCATATGCGCCCGGACGCCAAGAAGGCATACTCTTCAGTGGTCAGCGCGGTGGTATCACTTATGCCCTAGGCGTATTTGAAGACGACGGTGCAAACGATGGAACGGCTGTTACCGGCCGAGTGACTTATGCCCCGATCAAGTCTGCTGATCAGATTCTGCATTTTGGTGTGGCTCATAGTAACCGTGACGAAGATATCGATATCACTGGCTTAGAAGTTGCCTATGCTAGAGGACCTTACCATATTCAGTCTGAATTTATATCTTCTGAAGAAAATGACGCAAGTCGTGAAGGATTGTATGTACAGGCAGGTTGGATCATAACAGGTGAAACCAGACCCTATAAAAATGGCATTTTTAAGCGAGTTAAACCAGGTAATTCATCTGGGGCTTGGGAAGTGGTTGTTCGCTACGAAGATGGAGATGGCGCATATTCAGACGAGGAACTTGGTTCTACCGATGCGACCTCATATGGAATGGGTGTCAATTATTATTTAAATAGTTTTATACGCATTGGAGCGACTTATACTGACGCGAAAGATAATATTACTGATGATGGTGGCAGTGAATTTCGAGCTCGATTGCAAATAGCGCTTTAAACTGTCTGTAACGTTATTTAAAAATGCATGTCACGACTCCAGTGAATCTAGTTCCATTTACATTGAGTGGTAACATATCGACACAGTGAACTTAAGCTATTTAAGTTCATTTTAATCTGATACTTCAATAAGTATTTCAATCACCTTTCCGAATTTATCTAGTACTTACCTTGACTCATTATATTAAACTTTTGTGACAACTATCTAATGTAACAAAACTGTCATGCTCCTTGGTTATTCTTCTCGCGTTTTTTAATTCTTATAAAATTACTCGCATTTGGAGAGCACAATGGAACTTATGAATTTTTTCAAGGCTAGTGCAATTGCAGCAGCATTAGTTTTGGCCGGTTGTGGCGGAGATATCAATATCAGTGAAGGTGCTATTGATAACAGCGTCACAGATAACAGTGTGACCAACAGTTCTAGTGGCGATGGTGGCACCGATGAAACGCCCGTTGTAAACGATGACCGCCCAGGTGAAGCCAGTTCTTTTTTATCTTCTCAGGTTTCTACTGCTCTTGGCAAAACAGTCGACGTTCGCTCAATCTCAGGCAGGCTTGTTGCAGCTGATGCAGATGCGAGTGGCAATATCACATTGACGAACGATACAGTTTGGGCGCTTGAGGGGGCCGTATTTGTTGGTAATGATAATGCCGACTCAATTAATTTAGTGATTGAGCCAGGTACAATAGTCTTTGGCCGCAGTGGCAGTGATTATCTTGTTGTTAGCAGAGGTTCTGATATCGAAGCTATAGGTACCGCAGCCGAGCCAATCATCATGACATCTTACAACGATGTTTTAGGTGATGAAGTGCGAGCTGGTCAATGGGGGGGCGTGATTATCTTGGGTAATGCACCTTCTACCAAATGTCCACAAGATGGTACTGATTGTTCTTTGCAAGTTGAAGGTGTTGAGAGTGGTGCGGTGTTTGGTGGCAGTGACAGTACAGACGATTCAGGCACCCTTAATTATGTTGTTATTAAATATGCTGGATTTGAAATTGCACCAGATAATGAACTTAACGGCATTACATTTGGTGGTGTAGGTTCTGGCACAACGGTGGACTATGTTCAAGTTCACGCAAATGCCGATGACGGTGTGGAATTTTTTGGTGGCTCCGTCAATGCTAAACACTTAGTCCTTACCGCTATTCAAGATGATTCTGTAGACTGGGACAATGGATATAACGGCAAGTTACAGTATGTCTATATTGAACATGCTACAGATGGTTCTGATGCTAACCGTGGTATTGAAGGAGATGGTGATGGGGGGGATGGTTTAGACTTTTCGCTACCGAAGCTTGCTAACATTACTATTGTAGGAAACGATTTTAATACAGACGAATTGGATTCTGAAGGCGTGTTATTGCGCGACCAAACGGGTGCATATATTACGAATATGTTGATCACTGGTACTTCTGGTATGGGTGAGTGCTTAGAAATGGATACCGATGAGACTGTTCAAGGTAACCTTACCGATGCCGACATCACGATAACTAATTCTGTTATCGCCTGTGCTGAAGCTTTCAATTCGCCTGAAGGAGCGGTTGACCTTGAATCTTGGTTTACTACAAGCCAGTCAGGTAACCAGCTTGTAGCTTATGCGGACCGTGCAAATATAGGTTTAAATATAGATGGCACTTTAACATCTCAAAGCACACTTCTGAGTGCTGGCGGTGATCCTGCTGTTGTTGATGGTTTCTTTGATACCAATACATTTGTTGGGGCTGTTGGAACGTCTGCTAATGATTGGCGTCAAGGTTGGGCATTTGGCTTTGGTGGTGGTGAAGTGGGGGTTGTGACGTCTGTTTCTGGTTGCCCCGCAGGCACTACTACTATCGCTATGGTCGATGGCGTAACCAATACCTGCCAAGTTTCAGGTCGTATTACATCAGACCTTACTCTTACCCAAGGTAATCACTATGCGCTTTCTGGTGCGGTTTTTGTTGGTGACGATAAGTCTGACAGTGCTACATTGACGGTTGAGCCTGGTGTGGTTGTATACGGTAGTTCAGGTAATGATTATTTAGTTGTTAGCCGAAGTTCTAAAATAGAAGCCAATGGAACAGCAGCAGCACCTATTACATTCACGTCTAAGCAACATGTGTCCGGCGGTGTGATTGATGGACTGGTTAACGGTGAAGCGGGTCAATGGGGCGGCTTAGTTATATTAGGCAATGGTAACTCCACTAAATGCCCTCAAGATGGTTCAGAGTGCTCTTTACAAGTTGAAGGTGTTCAAGAAGGTGCTGTTTTTGGTGGCACAGACGACACCGACAACTCTGGCACTTTGCGTTATGTTCGCGTCATGCACGGTGGATTTGAAATTGCACCTGATAACGAATTAAATGGTATTACATTTGGTGCTGTAGGCTCTGGTACAACAGTCGAATATTTACAAGTACATAAAAATGCTGATGACGGTGTGGAGTTCTTCGGTGGTGCTGTCAACGCTAAATACCTTGTGCTAACGGGTATTCAAGATGATTCTGTTGATTGGGATAACGGCTTTAAAGGTAACATGCAGTTTGTTTTGGTTAAACACGCCGATGATAATTCGGATGCCAACCGCGGTATTGAAGGGGATGGCGACGGCGGTGACGGTGAGGCTTTCTCAAACCCTACAGTGGCGAATATGACTATTATTGGTAATACCTTTGATACAGCAGAATCTGACTCTGAAGGTGTGCTATTAAGAGACCAGACTAATGCTCAACTTTATAACTTTGTCGTAACGGGACCTGCTGGAATGGGTGAGTGTTTTGAGGCTGATTTGTCAGATGGTGATACCACCCTTGAAGCAAATATGGATGGTACAAACGACCCTCAACTCGTATTTGCTAGCTCTGTATTGGCTTGTGGTGAAAACATTAAAAACTCAGGTGATTTTGACCAAGAAGCTTGGTTTACAACGCAATCTGGTACTTCTACTGCAGCTACTCAAAGTGCTGTACTCAACGGATTTTACACCATTGATACCACTGCGCCTACTGACGTAACAACCTTAGGTACGTTCTTCTCTAGTGTTGATTTTATTGGTGCCGTTAAAGATGCGGATAATGACTGGACTGCCAACTGGACGGTTGGCCTTTAATTAGAATTTAGAGTTAGAAAGATAAATCGCTAAGTTCAAAATAAGAATACAGGTGCGTTACTCAAAGTAGCGTACTTGTTTTTCAAATGTTTAGTTTTCAATGAATTAATATCAATGTTCAGTTACATGGCTGCAAAGTAGTTGGCAGCTAATGAGGTTAAAATGAATAAGCCTGAAAATAGGTTCCGAGTCACACCAGTCACTCTTGCCGTGCTTGCTTCGTTAACACTGTCGCAAATCGCGTTAGGCCAAGAAGGGCAAGAAAACCCAAATGAAGGCGATGTGCTTGATGAGGTTGTGACAACAGGAACACGCTTAAAAGGTACGGCTACGGCTGTTATA
The DNA here is from genome assembly GCF_000347635.1 of Paraglaciecola psychrophila 170. Lineage (NCBI taxonomy): Bacteria > Pseudomonadati > Pseudomonadota > Gammaproteobacteria > Alteromonadales > Alteromonadaceae > Paraglaciecola > Paraglaciecola psychrophila. The sequence goes on from NC_020514.1 coordinate 1,434,547, forward strand.
GAGGAACGAAAAAATCAGGCGTTTGTAGCTGATATATTAGGCGCTGAACAAATATCTAGAACGGGTGATAGTGATGCGGCATCAGCTTTACGTCGTGTTACTGGTTTAACGTTAGTTGATGGTAAATTTATTTACGTACGAGGCTTAGGAGAGAGATACTCGAGCACTCAGTTAAATGGGGCGGCAGTACCTAGTCCTGATCCTACCCGTAATGTTATTCCATTGGATTTATTCCCTTCAGACATTATAGAAAGTTTATCTGTCCAAAAAGCGTTTTCACCTTCTATGCCAGCCTCTTTTGGCGGTGGTAATGTGAATATTCGCCTGAAAACTATTCCAGAAAACTTTTTGTTTAATATGTCAGGTAATGTAGGTTACAACACCGAAAATTCAGGCGATGCTTTTTCTTATAATGGTGGTAGTCAGGATTGGCTTGGTCAGGATGACGGCACAAGAGCAGTACCTAACTCGATACAGACTCGTTGGGATAATAAACAATTTTTAGATAATTTAGATGAAGACGTGGCCTTATCTTTATTAAAGGATGTGAATAGAGACTATGATCCCTTATTGAAAAGTGTTGGCCCAGATGCTGGTTTTGGTTTTTCTCTGGGTAATAGTGTTGATCTAAACGAAAACTGGCGTATCGGCTTTTTATGGACAACCAGCTACGACAACGAAACTACGGTGTCTGAAGAGTATGAGTTAGAGCAGGCAGACCGTGTTGGAGATTCCATAAACATCGTGCGTTTCTTTGATGATATATCCGTCACTGAAACGACTGTTAAATGGTCAAACATGCTTAATTTAGGTGTTGATTTTAATCGAAATCATCGTATCGATTATAGTTTGATTTTACTCAGCGATACCAGTGATGAGATCAGTGAAAGTTTTGGTAATACAGAAAACTTGAATCTTTCAGAAGGCTTGCGTATCCGCGACATTGATGTGGAATATGAAGAAAGAAAAATGTATACCAACCAAATACGCGGTATGCATACTTTCCCGTCACTTAACTTTGCAGGGCTGGATTGGAAGTATTCATTAGGCCGCTCTCTTCGAGACGCCCCTGGAAATGTAGAAGCACGTTTTGTGTTAGCGGATGCCAATGAAGATGGGTTTTTCGATACACAAAATGAAAGCTCATTGAATAACTCGACTACTGCTGCTCGTTATACGTTTCAAAATCTACATGACCGTTTAGAAAACTATGGATATAACTTTACCTATCCTGTTTCTTTAAAAAATTGGGAAATTGAAATTAAGGTGGGTGGTGACTTTCTCACAAAAACACGTAGCTCAGAAAGCCGAACATTTGATATTAATACCCGAGCATTTTCAGATAGTACAGATTTAGTGGGTAGTTCATTCTTTTCTATATTAAGTGATGAGGTATTGGCAGATACGAGTCATTTCAACACCACCGCTATTGTTCGTGATACCACTATTGCGGGCGATGATTATGTTGCTGCGCAAAAAGTCGATGCCTATTATCTGGAAGCAGACTTATTTTACAAAGGAAAATGGCGTGTTAGCGGCGGTGCTAGATTTGAAGATTTTCGGCAAGTGGTGGCACCTTTTGATCCAAGAACGAATCAAATCGACTTACCAGATGATGCAGATCGCGGCCAACTAGCATTTCAGGAAGATGATTTCTATCCAGCGTTAGCTTTTACATACATTAAAGATGACTCAATGCAGTTTAGAGCCAGTGTTGGTCAAACCGTTGTTCGACCTGATTTACGTGAGGTGTCGTCATCAACCTTTATTGACCCTCTCACCGGTTTCCCCACCTCTGGTACTCCTGGCATCGATACAACATCAATATTAAATTACGATTTACGTTGGGAGTGGTATCGCGAAGCGGGTAATAACATTTCTATTGGTTTGTTTTATAAAGATATGGATGCGCCTATAGAGTCAGTGCAATCACCAGCGCAAGATGGCCCTCCACTCATAAAAATTGCGAATGCAGAAACAGGGGAGTTATACGGTTTAGAATTTGAATTCCTTCAGGGCTTAGAATCTTTTGGTGATGGTGTTTGGGATAATATATTTTTATCCGGTAATTTGACTATTAGTGATTCAGAGATAACCTTAGATCGCCAAAATATTGTTGATCAAACAGGGTTGTCTGCGGCTGTGACTAATCTAACTCGTCGCTTAACTGGTCATTCTCAATATGTGGCAAATATGCAAGCGGGTTATGATTCAGCCAACGGAGAACATTCCTTATCTGTTGTTTACAATGTATTTGGTGAGCGAATACTTATACCGGGTATAGATGGTTTTGATGATAGTTATGAACAACCATTTCATTCTTTGGATACTGTCTATAAATATTATCCGAATTTTAATACTACCTTGACCTTTAAGGTGCAAAACCTTTTAGGTGAAAACAAAAAGTTAGAATTTGAAGATGTACTGCTGCGTTCTCAAACGAGAGGAACAAAAGTGAGTTTATCTTTGAAATACGATTTTTAGGTTATTCATCTTTCTATCAGAGGGTCACTTCATGTGGCCCTTTTATTTATATTGAATGACCATTTTTTAATATTAATTTGTAAAAAACATTTAGATAAATACTATAGGTCTTCAGTTAAATTTCCTCCCTTCATACGGCCTCAGGCCAACTATAACAAGGCATTCACAGCTCTTAATCAAAGATTAAATTAAAGGCAGATTATGTGACCATGGTTGTTGTCATTTTAGCGTCATTTATCTGTAATATTTATGTCACATACACACCTTATCCTCTGCGCAGTTTTTAAATAGCAGTAAATCACTGTTATGCAATTTAAAGGTTTGAGGTATGACACAACTGACCAAGTTATCTGCAGCATTTTTAGCCATATTTATGACGGCTGGAAGTAGCGTTGCTCAGGAAGAAAAGGCGCTTGAGCCTGCAGTTAAGAAAGCGACTGAAATCAACCAGTCTGCAGCAAAATCTCAACAAAAAATTAATAACATCACAGACCAAATTGATAATAAATTACAGCAATTTAAAGCCATCAATAAAGAAACCACTGGTTTGGATGTATACAACGGTCAGTTGCAAAAACAAATTGATAATCAAATGCAGGAAATGGATGACTTAAATGCATCCATTGATGGCGTGAGTATTATCGAACGTCAAATTACCCCGCTTATGATGCGCATGATCACTGGACTTGTACAGTTTGTAGAATTGGACGTGCCTTTTCTTGCCGAAGAAAGAAACAATCGTGTTGTTGAATTACAAGCCATGATGGACAGAGCCGATATTGCGCCGTCAGAAAAGTTTCGCCGCGTGATGGAAGCGTACCAAGTTGAAATGGACTACGGACGTACTCTAGAAGCCTACAGTGGTTTACATACTATTGATGGGCAAGAGCGTGATGTTGATTTTTTGCGGGTGGGACGTACTGCACTGATTTATCAAACCCGTGATGCTAGCTTACAAGGTACCTGGAATAAACAAACTCGTCAGTGGGAAGCCTTGTCTTCGAGCTATCGTACCCAAGTGACTAAGGGTTTACGTATGGCTAAGAAACAACTCGCACCAGACCTTCTAATGCTACCTATATCGATGACGGATTAAGGGCGTGATAAACATGAAAAAAATCCTAAAAAATTTACTATTAATAACTAGTATTAGTTTCACTTCGAACTTAGTTGTGGCACAAGAAGATAAAGCGCTTAATTTGGACGCTTTGTTAAAACAGCTTGAACAAGGCCAGTTTCAGCAAAACAAACAAAATGTTCAACGTGAGAAAGAGTTTGCCGACAAACGTTCTGAGCAAGACCAAATGTTAAGTCAAGCCAAACAGACTCGTGATGCAGCTTTAGCTACTTCTGAATCAATGGAAACCCAGTTCGAAGAAAACGAGTTTAAATTAGCTGACTTAAATGAAGCCATGAACAAACGTTTAGGCTCGTTAAAAGAGTTGTTTGGGGTATTGCAGCAAGTATCAGGTGATACCAAAAGTAAATTTCAAAACTCGATTATTTCTGCACAAATCCCTGGTCGTGCGGAGTTTTTAGATAACTTAGCCCAATCAATGGGATCCTCTTCAAAGCTGGCTTCTATCGAAGAAATTGAGCGCGTTTGGTTTGAAATGCAGCGTGAAATGACTGAGTCAGGAAAAGTGACCACATTTACAACCGACGTCATCGAAGCCGGTGGTAATAAGGTTAGCAAAGAGGTATTACGTGTTGGACCTTTTGCTTTGGCTGCTGATGGTAAATACCTCGATTACAACGGCACCACAGGTTCGGTTGCTGAGCTTGTGCGTCAACCTGCAGGTCGTTATGGCGACAGTGCTGCCGAATTACAACAATCATCAGGTAATTTAATTGAGTTTGGTTTAGACCCAACCGGTGGTTCAATTCTTAAATTATTAGTGCAAGCGCCTAGCCTCAAAGAGCGTGTAGAGCAAGGTGGAACCGTGGGTTACATCATCTTAGCTGTGGGCCTGGTTGGTTTGTTGATTGCCGTCTGGCGCTTTATTGCCTTGTTCATTGAGGGCGCTAAAGTTAACCGTCAGCTTAAATCAGCAACGTTCAAAGATAACAATTCTCTTGGCCGTGTGATGAAAGCCAAAGACGATTACCCAGAAGCCGATACCGAAGCTCTAGAGCTACACCTTACTGAAGCGATTTTAGGTGAAGTGCCTAAGTTAGGTCGGTCTCTGAGCATTATTAAAGTGATTTCAGTTGTGGCACCTTTGATGGGACTACTCGGAACCGTTTCGGGCATGATCAACACCTTCCAAGCAATCACTTTGTTCGGTACCGGTGACCCCAAATTGATGGCCGGTGGTATTTCAACCGCATTGGTGACAACTGTATTAGGTTTGGTTGTGGCCATTCCAATGACGCTTTTATACGCCATATTGAATACACGCAGCAAAAGCATTGTTTATATATTGCAAGAGCAAGCGGCGGGTGTGATTGCCGAACGTGCTGAAGCTCATTGTACTGCAGTTGCTAGCGCTGCGGCCAATAAAAGCCACAAAGCTTAATTTATTATGATTGAAATCCTTGAAACGATTCGCGATTTTACTGAAACCGGTGGGCAAGTCCTGCTGATTATCGGTGGACTGATTTTTGTTATGTGGTTAATGATTTTAGAGCGCGCCATGTATGTATTTGTCACGCACAAACAATACAAAAATGCGGTGATTGTTAAGTGGAAAGCCAGACAAGAACGTTCGTCTTGGAACGCTGAACAAATTCGCCAGGCGATGATTTCTCGGGTGTCGTTAAAACTAGGCACTGGAGTTCCAATTATCCAATCATTGGTGGCTTTATGTCCATTGTTGGGGTTGATGGGTACGGTTACGGGCATGATTGAAGTTTTTGATGTGATGGCGATATCAGGCTCGGGCAACGCTCGTTCTATGGCTTCTGGAGTGTCAAAAGCCACTATCCCTACTATGGCAGGAATGGTCGGTGCTTTGTCAGGTGTTTTCGCATCAACATGGCTAGCAAGAACAGCAAAAAAAGAAAGAGCAAATTTAGAAGATTCGCTGCGTATGGAACGTAAAATTTAGCCCTGTGTAATGGCATTTTCCACAGCACCGCAAATTGTAAGTAACAAGAGATTAATATGAAACAGCATTTTCAAAATTTGATGGACGAAGAAGAAGCAACGATTGATATGACACCTATGCTTGACGTCGTTTTTATTATGCTGATCTTCTTTATTGTGACTGCGTCTTTTGTTAAAGAAGCCGGTATTGATGTGAATCGCCCAGAAGCTGCTACTGCAGTTAAGAAAGACCGCGCCAATATCTTGGTGGCTATCAGTGAAAAGGGTGAAATTTGGATCAATAAACGCAAAGTGGATGTGCGTGCAGTACAAGCCAATATCGAACGTTTATATGCTGAAAATCCACAAGGTACTGTGGTTATTCAGGCGGATAGAAAAGCCACTACCGACGTCTTAATTAAAGTAATGGATGCATCACGTGCAGCAGGCATTGAAGACGTGTCTATTGCGGCTCAGGAGCCTTAAGTTTCCATGACTAAGAGCATGTCGCAGACTAATTCAAAGACAATGATGCCGCAGACGTTATTAAGAATAGCCCTCGCAGTCTTCTTTGCCGCGGTTGTCACTTTAGGGTTGTTCTTTTTGATGCAGTCATTAATTCAAAGTGGTGGCAGTGCATTAACTGATGCGCCCAAAGGTAGTGTGCTGGATTTTGTGCGTGTGAAGAAAGAAGAAGCGGTTCAAAAGAAAGACAGAAAACCTAAGAAACCACCCAAGCCAGAACAACCGCCACCGGATATGGCGCCACCACAAATGGATGCACCTAGCCCAGAAAGTACCACCAGTGGCATGGACTTTGGTGCTGATTTAGCCGCTGAATTATCCCTTGAAGGTGGATTAGCTTTGGAGTCGGGTGACGGTGAGTTTTTACCCATAGTGCGTGTTGCTGCTGTCTATCCAAGAAGGGCTTTGCAGCGTGGCATTGAAGGCTATGTGGATATTGAATTTACTGTATCCAAATTAGGTTCGGTAACCAATCCAAAGGTGATACAGGCATCGCCAGAAGGCATTTTTGAGCAAGCGGCATTGGATGCTACTTTAAAATATAAATACAAACCGCGCGTCGTAAATGGCGAACCCATGGCAGTATCTGGTGTGGAAGTGCGGGTTAAATTCGAACTTGGGGGCTAAAATGGCGATCAATAAATTAATACTTAAATTAGCAACACTACTCTTAATGACTTCGGTGCTGTCGTCTGGTGTGCAAGTCAGTGTTGTTAACGCGCAAGAAGTTGAAGTAGAGCGTAAAACTAAACGTGTGCCTACTTTGCGTTCTAAGGTGTACGACCAATTGTCTCGCGCCCAAGGCTTGGCCGATGCGGGTAATCAAGCAGAGGCCTTTGTTATATTGGATAATGTTAAGTCTAAAGCCAGTTCAATGAACAGTTATGAACTCGCCATGATGTTTAATTTTTATGCTTTTATTCATTACGAAGCTGAAAACTACGACCAAGCGATCGCCGCGTTTGAAAACGTAGTACAACAACAACCCATTCCAGAAACCTTTGAACAGGCAACGTTGTTTAGCCTAGCTCAATTACATATGATGCGTGGCAACTACGACAAAACTATTGCAAACATCGAGCGATGGGAAGACATTCAAAAGACCTTGTATCCATCTAAAGACATCCCCGCTAAAAAATTTGGTATTAAAAGCTCAAGCTATGTATCAAAAGCAAGATTATGCTACAGCATCTAAGTATATTAACGCGGCTGTTCTGCAAATTGAAACCAACGACTTGGGTTTCCAAGTAGACGAGCAGTGGTATGTATTACAACGAGCTGTTTATTTTGAACTTAAACAGCCTGAAAACGTTAAAAATGTTTTGCTTAAGTTAGTTAAAAATTTCGAAGCACCTAAATATTGGTTACAACTTGCTGGAATGTATGGCGAGCTTGAGCAAGAAGAAAAACAACTGGCTGTAATGGAAATTGCTGAGCAAAAAAGTTTTATCGCCACTGGCTCAGATATGTTCAATTTGGCACAACTTTACTATTATCATCAAATGCCTTACAAAGCTGCAGCTATCATGCAAAAAGCCATAGATGTGAGTAAGTTACCAGAAAATGAGCGCAACCTAACGTTTTTAGCCCAGTCTTGGAATCTTGCTAAAGAAACTGAAAAGGCGATTCCCGTGATGTTAGCGGCGGCTAAGTTATCTGAAACTGGTGAGTTATATGCTCAACTTGGCCAAATGTACCTAAATATGGACCAGTGGACACAAGCGATCGCTGCTTCACAACAAGCCATTGAAAAAGGCGGTTTACGGAATGAAGGTATGTCGCATCTGGTGATTGGTCTGGCCCAGTTTAATGTGGGTGAATATAACGAGGCTTTAACCCAACTTGCAAAAGCCCAAGAATTCGATAGCAGTCGCGGTATGGCTCAACAATGGTCGAAATTTGTTGAAGGCGAAAGAAATCAGATTGCTACTTATGCTTCAGTAGGAAGCTGAATAGACAAGTAGACAATGAGAATTCTAAAAGCGCCAATATGGCGTTTTTTTTGTTTGTTCAGCATAGCTGGCAAATCTGCTCAGTTGAAAAGAGGTATAAGAAATAAAATACCAACCGTTGCTGGTGTAAATTCATTCTGTAGCAACAGTGCTTTGGACCGCTGAAGTAAGTGTTTAAGATAGCGCTCCGCTGGCCCACCATAGAGTGCTTACCAAGTTTATAGCCGCGTATTGTTAATACAATACGCGGCTTTTTATGTTTAGGGATTGAGAATGATAATTAGAATAGTAGCGTTAATGTTGTTCATTACAACCGTCATGGCTGATATCTCAGTTTCAGTTAACAAGTGGCTTGCAAGACTGTTATTTATTATGAAGCGACTTAACTACTATGGCACTTTTATTATCTTTAAAATTAATCTAAAATACAAATATCAATCGTTTTTATAGATGGTAAAATATGAAGTGGCCTAATCTCAAACACCTTCACTACTTAGTTGTATTACATAAAGAACAGCATTTCCACCGTGCAGCCCAGCACTGTCATGTCAGTCAGTCAACACTCAGCACCGCAATTCAGAACCTTGAAGAGCAGTTTGGATCCCAGCTTTTAGAGCGGGATCATAAAACCTTTGTGTTTACGCCTTTTGGTTTAGAGTTGGTTGAGCGCAGCAAAGCCTTACTAACCGATGCCCACGAACTGGTAGATTTCGCACAAAGCGCAGGTAATTGGCAAGCAGGGAAACTTAAAATTGGAGTTATTCCTACCATCGCTCCTTTTATTTTTGAGGGGCTGATTGGTAAAGTTAAGCAACATCTTCCCGACATCACGCTGCAGCTACAAGAAGACACTACGGCTAATTTGTTAACTCAGTTAAATGAAGGGGCCTTAGACTTACTTATTTTAGCTTTACCGATGGATACACCTGGTTGTAAACAATTGGTATTAGGTCATGATCCCTTTCATTTAATCGCCCATAGTGATTTGGTTGAAACCTTACCCGTGCCGCTTAATATGTCGGATTTACCGAAGGAAAGTATTTTTCTATTGCATCAAGAACATTGCATGACAGGACACGCTGTTAGCGCTTGTGGTTTAAAACATCGGGAACAAGTGAGTTCATTGGCGGCCAGCAGTTTGTATACCTTAGTACAACTTGCCAATAGCAAATTGGGTTTCACTTTTATGCCTGAGTTGGCGATTCAAAATCATATATTAAGCACCACTCCTTTAGTTTCGATGCCTGCTGAAGATATGGCTTATCGAGAAATCGGTATGGTGTGGCGCAGCGGTACAACGCGAGTCAGATTGTTTCGTCATTTGGCTGAATTATTGGCTCCGTTAACACCTATTCCTACCTTAACCCGTTAGTTTCAATATTTTGTATAAAAGCACATATAAAATAATATTTAAAAGGAAACTTTTTTACTTTGTCCTTCGACTATGGTTTTGAATGGGAACACACCCGGCAGGGAACAAAAAAATGTTTGAGAAAACTGACGAAGAACTTATTGCAAAAGCTTTACATAGCATTAAACAAACTTGGCTGAATTTGCTGAACTGATTAAGTATGTGAATGAACAGCGTAGTGACGATCAACTTTTTTATGTATATCAACTAAATAAATTACAACAAGATATCTGTGCCCAGCCTGAGCTAATGGGTAGCGGCAACATTAAGGAGTGAAGAAGTAATCATGACGTTATCAATTAAAAACTTTAATGACATTAGCCTTTAGTAGTTTAGCGATTAGTCTGTTACAAGTTAAAAGTGATCAAACCAATATAAAAGAAGTGCGTAATGAAGTTGGTATTATGCTGAATATATTGTAAACATCGTTGAAACAACAAACGTTAAATAAAAATATTCGTTTTCGCGCCGAAGCCGCTTTTTATCTGGCAGGTTAAGGTGTGGTATTTCAAATAGACAGTGATCGACACGGAGGTCGTAGGCATGGTGGCAATTTCTTTGGATTAGACTTAGAAAGCTTGAACGGTCTTATTAATAGTCTTCCTGTCACCCCTAATTATAATAGTCGTAATGTAAAAATTAACGTAGATGAAAATGAAATTGAAAAAATGGTCATAGATTTTGTAGAGCATGGTGAACATTATGATGATGAACTCAGTGATAAAATACGTGATTTAACCGGGGAACAACGAGAATTAAGCTGGGAGAAAAGAGAATACGAATGTTCTCGTCGCGACTTAGAGTTTGAAAAGCGTAATGCTGATGTCGATCGTCATAAAAATATAGACAACCGTTTGGTTGAATTTAATAAAGGAATGGCAAAACTTGAAGTCAAAATAGCTGGTTTAGAAAAGTTTCGTAAAGAGTTAGGAACTGAGCGTAATCAAGAAATGGCGAAACGCCAAGCGGCTAAGAAAAAATTACATAACGGATCACTGGCATTATTTGAAGACACTATCGGTAACATGTTGTACAGCGAATGTGCGGGGCTGCGTTCTTTATCTGATGACGAAAATATTACTTCCTTATTATCTGATTTTGTTGATGCAGATAAAGATAGTGTCATTGGCTCTTATGATAAAATGTACGTGTTTAAACATAAATATGCGAAATCCTGTGTCACAGGGAAATCAAACAAAACACTCTGTTAAATGCGTCAAAGACTTGCCTATTTCAAGTCGGCAGGAAACTTATTAAACTAAAAAGTCAGCTTCAAGCTGACTTTTTTATTACAAACCGATAAGCTTGCTAGATCTCAGCTACATAGATCTTAATCATATGTAGCCTAATATATTTTAGTTAGGACTTTACATGACATCTCCTGTAGTGATTAGCGGTTCTGGTTTATGGAAACCCGCCCACAGTATTAGTAATGAAGAGCTGGTTATGGCATACAACGCATATGCCGATCAGTTTAACCATCAACATCTAAAAGAAATTGAAGACGGTGAACTTAAGCCTAAGCCACTTTCAAGTGCTGAGTTTATTGAAAAAGCTTCAGGTATCAAGAGTCGCTACGTCTACGTAAAAGAGGGTGTTTTAGATATTGATCGAATGCGACCAGATATTCCTGAGCGTCCGGAAAATGAATTATCTGATCAAGCTGAAATGGCAATCTATGCGGCCAAAGACGCATTAAAATCGGCTAATAAAACCCCTGAAGACATTGACGTTGTGATTGTGGCGTGTGCTTATACGCAGCGCTCTTACCCTGCGTTGGCAATTGAAGTGCAAGGTGCTTTGGGTATTAAAGGTTTTGCTTTTGATATGTTAGTAGCTTGCTCTGCAGCTACATTTGCCTTGCATCGTGCCTACGAAATGATTGCTGCCGGTACAGCCAAGGCAGTGCTAGTGATTAATCCAGAATTAACCTCGCCACAAGTGAATTATTGTGATCGTGATAGCCATTTTATTTTTGGTGATGTGGCCACGGCAATGATCGTTGAAAATGCCGATACTGCAGCTTCAGAGCATATCTTCGAAATTATGAGCACCAAAGCTGTTACTCAGTACTCAAACAATATCCGCTCAAATTTTGGTTATGTTAGCCGTGCTAATGACACCGACCCGTTTGCAGAAGATAAACTTTTTCATCAAGAAGGGCGCAAGGTGTTTAAAGAAGTGTGCCCTATGGCCGTGGAGCATATATCTGAGCATTTAGCCCGTCATGAGCTGAGTTCTGAAAATGTTTCAAGATGGTGGTTACATCAAGCCAATATCAATATGAATACGTTGATAAGTCGCAAATTGCTTGGGAAACAGCCGACCTTAGAAGAAGCTCCCATCGTATTGGATACTTATGCTAATACTGCTTCTGCAGGCTCAATCATCGCGTTTTATTTGTATCACAAAGACTTGCAATCAGGTGACATCGGTTTGCTTTGTTCGTTTGGGGCAGGGTATTCGATCGGTAGTTTAATATTAAAAAAACTATGAAGGCTTAACTCACAATGATCGCAACTGTTGGTTATGCAATCAGTGCAATTGGTTATGCCTTTCTTTTACTGCTGTTGTTAACAGTTCGCAAATCAGGATTAGCAAAGTATCTGTTAATTCTCGCCACCAGTGCGACGTGTTTATGGTCTATCGCACCGTTCCTTTTTGCCCCACTACCTGTCGAAAAGCTGTTGCTTTTCGACAATATTAAAAGCCTCTTTTGGTTACTCTTTTTAGCTTCATGCTTAAGAGATAACTTTACTAATATTGTTGAAGTATTAAGTCGAAAACAAACTTGGTTTATATTAGTTTTACCGATTACCGCTATTGCACTGCCTTACCTTGGTATGGACAAAGAATCGTGGAGGTTTTTGCTCCAGACTGTGATTGCCTTGCAAGTACTGGTGTTACTTGAAGTCATATATCGTCAGGCGGGTGAGAATAGGTGGGCTTTAAAACCCTTAATAATCTATTTAGCGGTTATCAGCGTCTTTGAATTTGTTACCTTTGCGAATGCTTTAATGGTGGACCAGATTAACATTAATTACATTGCTGCAAGGGGGTATGTCTATTCTGCTCTTATACCCTTACTGGTCTTAGCGATAAGGCGAGTTAAAAACTGGGGAGTCGAAATATATATATCCCGAGAGATAGTGATGCACAGCACACTTTTGATGGTAGCTGGCGTTTATCTATTTGTGATGGCGATGTTGGGTTACGCGGTTAATTACTTTGGTGGTCAATGGGGGGCTGCCATTCAGGCAGTGCTTATCGTTCTGTCTTTGTCTCTTTTAGTGACGTTATTTCTTTCTTTGAGTTTTCGGACTAAGATCAAGGTTTTTATAATCAAGCACTTTTTTGCTAATCAATTTGATTACAGGCATGAATGGCTCAAGCTTACACATTGCTTAAATACCAGCGAGTCAGATGGGAATGTTTACGGCACAGCTTTACGAGGGTTAATTCAGGCCATCGATTACCAAACCGGGTGTTTGATTCAAAGCCAAAATGGGGAATTGAAGGTATTGGCAGATATCGATAAACCTACTTTGAACGATGATGAACAAACTGTTTTGTTGCAATTTTCAGCCTTTTTCACGTCTAAAAATTGGATAATCGATATTGAAGAACTTAGAACAAAGCCTTATGTGTATGAAGGGCTAAAGGTTAATCACGGCCTGTTAAATAGCGTTTCTTTCCAGCTGGTGACCCCTATTTATAATGAAGAAGAATTCTGGGGCATGGCCGTTATGCAGGGTTCTGATAACACCAGTAAAAAACTTAATTGGGAATTAAGAGATTATTTGACCGCTGTGAACGCACAAATTTCGAATTTTTTGTTTCATCATCAAGCAGCACAGGAGTTGGCTGAAAATGCACAATTTGCGGCATTCACACGAATGTCTGCGTTTATTGTACACGACTTAAAAAACGTAGCGGCGCAAATTGACCTGATTTTATCTAATGCGGAGCAACATAAAGATAACCCAGAGTTTATTGCTGATACTTTTGAAACCTTGCACCATACCAAAGCTAGAATGGATAAGATGCTGCATCAGTTGTCAGAAAAAAATGCCTCACAAGGTGGAGCTGACAGCTTAGTCATTTTATCAGAGTGTGTTACCCGTGTGGTTGGACAAAGGTGTGCATCCTATTTACCCACACCTAGTGTGATCGTCAGAAGTGAAACCCCTGTGGTTTTAGATAAAGATAAGTTAAGTAACGTTATTTACCATCTTGTTAGCAATGCACAACAAGCTACCAGCGATGATGGAAAAGTAGATGTTGAAATAGAGTTATCTGACGATGAAAGGTATATGTTAATCAATATTGTGGACACAGGCAGCGGTATGAGCGAAGATTTTATTCGCACACGTTTATTTAAACCTTTTGATACTACAAAAGGTAATGCAGGAATGGGTATTGGGGCATTTGATGCAAAAGCTTACCTAGAGAGAATTGGTGGCCAGTTACTTGTGCAAAGTAGGGCAAAGCAAGGTACGATTTTCACATTAAGAATTCCTACAGACTAGGGTAAATACAAAGGATATTGAGACATGGATAAGATTTTAGTCGTCGATGACGATTTAGGGATACAAAAACAATTAAAGTGGAGTTTTTCAGGCTACGACGTTATTTTTGCCGAAGATCGCACCTCAGCAATTGCACAGTTGAGGCGTTTTGAACCTAAGGTTGTGACCCTAGATTTAGGCCTACCACCCGACCCAAGTAATGCGACTGAAGGGTTAGCCACCCTGGAAGAAATCTTGGCCTTAGCGCCACAGACAAAAGTCATAGTAGTCACCGGTAATAATGACAAAAAAAATGCGTTGAAGGCCGTAAATTTAGGTGCCTATGACTTTTACCAAAAACCAATCGACTCAGATACCATTCAAATTTTAGTCAGCCGCGCCATTAATCTGTTTAATTTAGAAATGGAAAACCGCCATTTGGCAGAAGTGGCGCCTTCGATGGACAAAATCATTGGTCAAAGTGAAGGGCTCTTAGCGGCGAGCAGAAAAGCCGAGCGTATCGCGCAAACTGATATTAGTACCTTATTACTCGGTGAAAGTGGCACCGGTAAAGAGGTGTTTGCCCGAAGTATTCATGAACATAGCCTACGTAAAGATAAAGCTTTTGTTGCCATTAACTGTGCCTCCATACCAGAAAACTTATTAGAAAGTGAACTGTTTGGTTATGAAAAAGGCGCATTCACTGGTGCCAATAAAACCACTCCAGGAAAAATAGAAACAGCGCAAAACGGTACTTTGTTTTTAGATGAAATTGGCGATATGCCGATTGGTTTGCAAGCCAAAATGCTGCGCTTCTTGCAAGAACGAGTGATTGAGCGAGTGGGCGGACGCTCAGAAATACCAGTGAACATTCGGGTCATTTGTGCTACTCATAGAGATATTCCGTCGATGGTGGCAGAGCAAACTTTTCGTGAAGATTTATTCTATCGAGTGGGTGAAATCAGTATTATTATCCCTCCTTTGAAAGATCGTGATAATGATGTGGTGCTATTGGCTAAGACTTTTTTGGTGCAATATAATGAAGAATTTAAAACCAAGATTAAGGGGTTCAGTGGTTCAGCCATCAAAGCCATGAGACAACATAAATGGCCGGGTAATATTCGAGAACTTCAAAATAAACTTAAATCAGCGGTGATCATGGCTGAGGGCACCCATATTCAGGCAGAGGATTTGAGTTTGTTGGTGCGTGATGAGGGACCTGGTATTGACACGCTTAATTTACGAGAAGTCAGAGAGCAGGCTGAAAGTCGGGCAATACGTAATGCGTTTTTGGTAGCAGAACATAATATGTCCAAAACGGCTGAACTTCTAGGCGTAACTCGGCCTACTTTATATTCTCTGATTGAAAAATATCATTTAGAAGATGTTAAAATTGGCAGCTAACAATGTTGATTCAAGTGGGGTGATTTTATAATGTCGAGAAATGACGTTATTAACTCAGGGTTGGCTTTTATTACCCTTATTGTCTTTTGGTTTTTGGGATATGGGTTAAGTCAATATGTTGATCTGCCCGCTGCATTATTGGGGTTGCTGTTATTATTCATTGGGCTGATTTGTTTGGGGCGGGTTCCCAAAGCCTTAGAATATGTGAGTCAATTTTGCTTAAGACACCTATCTTTATTTTTTATTCCTGCTTTGGTTGCCGCGTGGTTTTATGCTGAGCAATTAGGTGATAATTTTTGGCTTTTTTTGTTTGCTGTTATGCTCAGTACTTTTGTTAGTCTATGGCTAACATCTTGGCTAGGGCAACGTTTTTTTGGAGATAATACTAAATCAGTCAGTCAAGATGATGACGATTAACACCATGGATTGGCAATCCATTTTACAGCTAATTTCCTTAAACCAATTCTTGTGGGTAATGATTACAATAGTTGTGTATCTGCTGGCAGTGTCGATTTTTAAACGTTTCGCTTACAATATATTGTTTCATCCTATATTGGTCGGCGCAATTCTGATCGGTGGTATAAGTGTTGTGAGTCAGACATCTGTACTCGACTATCAACTTTATGTTACTCCAATAAGCTGGATGCTTGGACCCGTAACAGTGGCATTGGCCATACCTTTGTATAAACAAATTAGACTGATATTTGCTGCAGGCCTCAAGGGCATGATGGTGATTGTTATCGGTGGATGTGTTGCTCCTCTTATTGCGGTTGGCTGGTTAAGCTTGTTTGATTTTTCAGAGCCTGTGAGATTGTCAGTGCTGACCAAGTCTATAACGACACCTCTAGCAATGGACACCACCAACATGATTGGTGGGTTACCCGAACTTGCTGCTGCTGTTGTAGTGATTACGGGGATTCTAGGGGTGATGTTCAGCCAATTTATTTTTAAGCTAACTCTTTGCCACGATCCGCGCGCTCAAGGCCTGGCTTTAGGAACGGTATCCCATGCTATTGGTACTGCCAGAGCCCATCAGATAGATGCCAAAGCGGGGGCTTTTTCAACTATGGCGTTATGTGTTAATGGTATACTCACCGCCATTATTTTGCCGTTCGTATTTATGATATTTGGTTGAATGAGATACTTGCCAAATTAATGTCGTCCGACTGGTACAGTATCTGCACAGTGTTACCTAATATATTGCTTTAGAAGATAAATGTTTGTTCACTACCATGACTATCCAGCATCACTTTTTAACTATTTTGTGTCTCGCCCTTTTTTAATCGGGTGTTCTGGAAGTGCGCTCGACAGTGATACTGACGCGTCTAATCCAAAGGTACTAGTGAATGCTGGTGCCGACCGAACGGTTGATGAGCAAACAATTGTCATCTTAAGTGCACAAGCGAGTGGTCAAACAGATGCTTTGACATATGCATGGAGAGCATCGCCTGACATTACTATTACTCTAGATGATGCAAGTTTAAGCACTGCAACTTTTACCGCGGCGGTTACTACCGAGATATTGACTTATACCTTCACGGTTGATGTAACGGATGCAAGTGTTAACCGCGGGAATGATTCTGTTGTTTATCGCATTAACCCGATCAACATCACCCCAAGAGCTTTAATACAAGTGAGTCAATTCGAAGAGCTAGCACGCAACCAGTTCCCAGCGGGTTACGAAGTCGTTTTAGATGCAACGATGAGTTCAGATACTGATAGCTTAGATATAAACAATCCCATAGCGGCATATTTATGGCAACAAACTGCCGGTGAATCCGTATTAACCGGTATTAGTTTACAAGGCTGCAGTTTAGCTTTTACCACACCGATACTCGTTGCCGCCAATTCAGTGTCTTTTTCTCTGACAGTTACCGACCAAGAGGGAGCAGAAGATGTTGCATCCGTGACTCTGAATATACAAAGTGCAGCTAATACGTTACCTGAGGTGAATGCTGGTATCAGTCATCAAGTATTTACAGGGGAGAGCATTAACCTAAATGGTATTGCTAGCAGCACCATTGCAGCGTCCAGACCTTTAGTGTTTTCATAGCTGAATGACTCCGAAAGAGATCCACAGATTGAAAACTCCAACGCACTACAAACAGTCGCCATTGCTCCCGCTGTGACAAAAACTGAAACGGTTACTTTTACATTAAGAGCACAAGATGCGCAGGGAAATACTGCTGACGATAGCCTTACGGTAACTATAAAACCGCTGCCTATTCAACCGCTCAATGATACTAGGGTTATTTTACAAGCAACCAGTTCACAGATACTCAGCGGTTATCAAGCTAACTAGCCTGGGCAAGATGGTCAACGTGGTCAATATATTATTCATGCAAACGGTTTGTCTGAAAAAGTGGGGAGGGGCGCGCAAGGTTTCGACTTTACGCGATTAGATGAAATTGACGATGAAGTGGACGATGACACTGCTGCTTGGAGCTGCGTGCGAGATAACATTACGGGCTTAATCTGGGAGTCCAAAACCGATACCTTCACTTCAACGTTACACAGCAATAGCCAAAGTTATTCATGGTATCAAAGTGACGGTGAAGAAGGTTTTGATGGTGATACAAATGGTGTTAACACTAGCTGTTATATCAACAACTGCAACACTAAAGATTATATCGCTGAGGTTAACTCTCAAGGTTTGTGTAACTTTAGAGATTGGCGTTTGCCCACACACAACGAATTGTTATCTATATTACATCCTGGACAATCCGCAGCTCCTATGATTGATACCGATTATTTTCCACATACTATCGACGCATTAACTGCACCCGTTTGGTATTGGACACAAGATGCCAGTGCCGATGGCTTTAGCAATCAACGGGCTCAAAATGCGTGGGCCATTGATTTTGCCTCAGGCAATGATAACTTTTTAAACAAATCCACCGCTGGCAGAGTGCGACTAGTCAGGGCATGGCGATAATATGAGGTTGGTTTTATGCGGTTGATGTTATGAGAGCATTATGTTTTTTGTTTTTTCGTATGCTTTTTGGCTAGCCGCCAAACTTTGATGTAACCTTAAAAGCAGATGAATTTATAGATAACGGTGACGGCACTGCAACTGATTCATTATTGGGACTCGTATGGATGCGCTGTAGTCTTGGTCAAATGAAACGTGTACGGGTAGTGCGAGTGAATTAACATGGCAATAAGCGTTACAAGCAGCTCACGGCTACGAATTTGCTGAACAAGCGGGTTGGCGCGTGCCAAATATGAAAGAGTTAGCCAGTTTAACCGAGCGTAGTTGTGCGCGCCCAGCCATCAACGAATTCTTTTTTCCAAATACTTCCTCTGACGATTATTGGACATCCACACCTTCTGTTATTAATCCTGAACGCGCTTGGGTGATTGCTTTTTTCAACAGCAGTAACACTCTTAAAGATAAACGCTTATTTGTTTTTACGCGCTTGGTGCGAACTGCTGATTAACCTAAGTTTTACCTGTCCTATCTGATCTTATATTGCATTTTTTTTGTTTAAAGGCACACTAACACCGGTCTTATAATCAGTGAGATTTTATGCGTTTTTTAGCTTTTACGTTACTACTACTTAGCTCAATCGTTAATGCGGGCACAGATTGTGAGGTGTCGCTTAATTATGGGGTAGTAGTGAGCGAGCAACAGATAAGAGTCATTGGGCATGGTGGTCGAGCTGTGTACCAGATTAACCACCCCGCACAGCTTATTGTTCAAGGTGATTGGATTGACTTAGATGAACAACAAGAGCGAGAGCTGACTGAGCTGTCTGCTGGTATCCATCAAGTTGTGCCTAAAATGATATTATTGGCAAATGAAGGGGTTGAGCTTGCTGTAGAAACGATAGAGCAAGTGTATGGCGGTTTAGTGAAAGACGATAAAAGTCAGAGGAAACTCCAAAAATCTTTGGAACGTGTGCAAATGAGCGTCAAAGAAAAGTTTATTCGTGCCAACGACAATTTTTACATGGGCCCGGGCAGCCTTGAGCAAGTTAATGATCTAGTAGATCGCGAGCTGGAAGAACAGCTACAAGAAGCAATGAGCACTTCTGTTGGGGGCATACTCTCGGCTATTGGCGGATTAGTGGCCAACAGTGAGGGGAGTGAACAGAGAATCGCCAATATCGCTAATCAGTTAGAAAGTATTGGTGAAGAGATTGGTCAAACTGTTGGCCCAAAATCACAAACACTAAAGCTTAAAGCCCAATGGTTTTGTAATAGATTTAAAGAATTAGATAAAGCTGAAGACAGACTCAGAGATTCAATTAAAGAGCTAAAACCTTACAATGTATTGTTGACTGGCAGCAATACACATCTTGATAAATAAGCAGCTTTGTGGGGATGAGTCTCACTCTGAAGATATTTCCTTTGCAGCTAGACCATCATTTCTAATAACGTATTCAAATAACGCCTGCCTAATGCCGTGACTTGCCATTCGTTTCTCGACTCAACTAATAATCCGCGAGTTATCGCCGTTTCTAGGTTTTGTTTGGTGGCGTTATCCAAAGGTATACCAGTAAAGTTTGAATAATCAGACTTAGGGCATGGCTCAAGTAAACGAAAGCGATTCATAAAAAACTCAAAGGGTAAGTCTTGTTCAGACACTACTTTTTTATCGCTAGTATAGCGGCGGGTTAAATCCATATAACCTTTTGGATGCTTGACTTTAACCGTCCGAATTATATGGTTTTCATTGGCCAGAGTGATTTTTCCATGTGCCCCACAGCCGATACCTAAGTAGTCACCAAAACGCCAATAATTCAAATTATGCTGACATTGTTGACCGGCTTGACTGTAAGCAGATATCTCGTATTGTTCAAATCCGGCCTGCCTAAGTAACTCATCACCTTGTTCTTGGATATCCCATAACAGCTCATCCTCAGGCAATCTAGGCGGTTTTGAGTGGAACTGAGTATTCGGTTCAATCGTTAATTGATACCAAGATAAGTGCGGGGGCTGTTGCGTTATGGCCGTGTTTAAATCAAACATTGCATCTTCTAAAGATTGCTTAGGTAAGCCATGCATTAAGTCTAGGTTAAAACTATTTAGACCTATGCTTTTAGCTAATTCAGCCGCTTTAAGGGCCTGACTTTCATCGTGAATACGCCCTAAAGCGGTCAGTTTTTCTGGCTGAAAACTTTGTACACCGATAGAGATGCGCGTAATGCCTGCTTTGACATAATCAGCAAACCGCTGGCTCTCTACTGTGCCAGGATTTGCTTCCATAGTGATTTCAGCATCAGCTAACAAATTCACTCGTTTTTTCACTCCGTCTAAAAGAGTGTGAATAGCTTGTGCTGAAAACAAACTCGGTGTGCCGCCGCCAATAAAAATACTATGAATGGCTCTGTCGCCAACCAATTTAGCATCTTCGGCTAAATCATCTAATAAGTGACTGACATATTCAGACTCTGGTAACACCTGCCCTTTTTGTCCATGAGAATTAAAGTCGCAATAAGGACACTTTTGTACACACCAGGGAATGTGGATATATAACGAAAGGGGCGGCAGTTTTAAGGTAATTGGTCGTGACAAGTATTTAACCTATTTGATTTTGTAATTGGGCTAGCAGTAGTTTTAATGCTTTACCACGGTGACTCAATGCATTTTTTTGTTGGGATGACAATTGGGCAGAACTAGAGTTTTGTTGATTGACCCAAAATATAGGATCGTAACCAAAGCCATTATCACCTTGTGGCTCAGTCATGATCTCACCGCACCATTCACCTTGGCAAATAATAGGCGACGGATCATCAGCGTGACGCATATACACCAAGACACATAAAAACTTGGCTTGGCGTTTATCGTTTGGTACATCAGCCATCAAGCCAAGCAACTTGGTAATATTACTTTGATCTGTAGCATTATCCCCAGAGTATCGGGCAGAATACACACCAGGAGCACCACCTAATGCATCCACCGCCAACCCCGAGTCATCAGCAATAGCCGGTAAACCTGTATGTTCAGAAGCATGACGGGCTTTGATAATCGCGTTTTCGATAAAAGTGCTACCTGTTTCCGCTACTTCTGTTACCGAAAAGTCACTTTGGGGCAAGACTTCAATACTTAAACCAGACAACATTGCGGCAAGTTCTTTGACCTTACCTTTGTTGCCCGTAGCAAGGACTATTTTTTTACTCACATGTTATCCTTTAAAATAATGGCAATGTTAAGTGATCCAACAAATACGTTCGGTGTACTTTACTTGTAATTGCATAGATAGATATCTATCATCAGGCCATAAAACTTCACAATATAATATCACTTTTCAAGGACGTAAAATGAAATTCTCTATGATTGCCTTATCTTTCTTTTCGACGGTTCTAATCGCTGAACCTGAGCCATCATCCAACGTTGAGTGGATAGAGAGTATTATTCCGGCTGAACCTATCGAACGTGTTTCACCTAGATTCCCAACTAAAGCTGCTCGAAATGGAAATGAAGGTTGGGTCAAGCTAAGTTTTGTTGTAGATGCAAATGGAGCAGTGGTTGATCCTGTTATCGAAGACTCATCTGGCATTCGTGGCTTTGAAAAAGCGAGTTTGAGAGCGATTAAACAATGGCAATATTCTCCAGCTATCCGCAACGGAGAAAAAATCGAACAGTGCCGTAATAGTGTGCAAATGGATTTCAAGCTAGATAGAGGAATAAAGGGTGGAAGAAAACGATTTGTCAGGGAATATAAAAATGCGGATGAGGCACTAAAAACAGATAATATCGTCTTAGCTGAACAACTTATTACCCAAATGGGCGAAGGTAAGATCTGGAATAGTTACGAAGATGCATGGTTTTGGATGTTGAAGTCAGAGATTGCAAAAGCACAAGGTCAAGAAAACACTCAATTAAGCAGTCTTAGGAGAGTCGTTTATTCTAATAAAAGCAGCGAGTATGTTGGCGACCAGTATTACATTTATCTTTTACATCAAAAATTTATTTTAGAAATAAAGGCATCATTATTTTCAGATGCTTTACAGACATTTGCACAAATTGAGCAGCGTCCTGATAATGAAAAAACAGTCAGTGTCCTAGAAAAATATGCAACTCAAGCTCGACAGGTCTTAAAAAATCAAGATTTTATTGTTGTGCAAGGAGAAGTAGGTAGCAATGGTGATTGGTGGCATTCTCTTAGTCGTAACCGTTTTATGTTTAGCGATATCGCAGGTACGCTTGATACGGTAGAACTGCGTTGTGATAACAAAAGAGAAAAGTATACCGTTGCAGAATTTACCGAATGGAAAATCCCTAAAAGTTGGGGACGCTGTAAAATAATGGTGGTAGGTGACACCTTGGCGAACTTTAACTTAGTCGAAATTCGCCAAGACGCGTAATCAGAAACTTCTGACATTTTTAGTTTAGGGAGTCTTTTTCCCTCGACCTTTATTTTTGCGTTTTTTGATTTTGACGTTACGTTTGGCCTTAATCACTGCTTTTTTAGTCTTATTACTGATTTTTTTCTTAGCAGGGGGTTTAGCTTCTTTATTCGCTGGGCGCAAAGCTGCAATCACTCTACGTTTTAGTACTTGTTCGGTATAACGTTCAATTTTGGGTACTACGGCAATGTCATGAGCTTCGACTATAGAAATAGCCGTTCCTTTGTTTCCGGCACGTCCTGTTCGACCAATACGGTGCACATACACATCTGCGGTGCGAGGCATATCGTAGTTAATAACGTGGCTGATGTTATCCACGTCAATACCTCGAGCTGCCACGTCAGTGGCGATTAATATCTTTACTTCGCCTGTGCGAAAACGCTCCATGGCAGTATTACGCTTATCCTGAGGCATTTCACCTTGTAACCAAACGCAATCAATATCGATAGACTGCAACTGGCCGACCAGAGTCGCTAACCGTTCACGAGTTTTAACAAACACTATGGCCGTTTCTACTTGTGTACTCAGAATATGAGTTAACAAGTCCAGTTTATGCTTAGCGTCATCTGCAAGATGTATCCACTGGTGAATGATACCTTTTTCTTTACGACTTGAATCGGCTTCTAATTCCACCGGATCATTCAACAACTCATCAGAAAAACGGGCGATACCAGTGCCTTCTAATGTGGCTGAAAACAACATGGTTTGTTTACGCCATCGTGCTTCTGCGGCAATTTGGTTTACAACGGGAGAAAAACCCATATCCAACATGCGGTCAGCTTCATCTAAAATCAGGCATTCGATATCACGACAGTCAAAGCTTTCTTTTTCGATATGCTCGAATAAGCGGCCAGGAGTAGCGACTAATATATCCAAGTTTTTTTCTAATAAATCTCGATCAGTACCGTAGTTGATGCCACCAGTGATAACGCCGCATGCAATATGTGGCACGTATTTACTGATAGCTTTAGCTTGCTCAAAAATTTGTAACGCCAATTCGCGAGTAGGGGTAAGGATTAAAATTCGTGTCGAACCTGGTTGGCGTCTGGGGTAATCCAATATAAATTGGCAAGCAGGTAGTAAAAATGCTGCTGTTTTGCCGGTACCCGTGGGGGCAGAGGCCAAAATATCTTTGCCATTCATGGCTTCTGGGATGACCAGCGATTGAATGCTGGTAGGCTCTTTATAACCTAAGTCCGTCACCGCGTGGATCAGGTCATCGTCTAGTTCTAATTGTTCAAACATGTATGTTTAAGCCTTGTTTTATCGTTGGCTTGGGAATTACTAGGGATTATAAAGGAGTGGCGAGGGAATTGCTTATGCATTTTTAAAAGCATATACAGTGATGCGCTCTCTTGTATTCTAATATTGGCGTTTTTTATTAGGAAATGAATGAACACAAACTATGACAATTATTCAGATTTAACCTAATCTTGTGATTAGTATTGTAATCCAACCAGGTGGTGCCCTTTGATTAATAATACGTGGACACTTAAATCTCGATTTGACCTTTATTTACAATTGGGCAAGTTTAGGCTGTGTTTATTGGTGTTATTTACTGCCCTTATTGGCTACGGTTTAGGGGTATCACAACTCATTTTTGTTGAAATTTTTTGTTTCCTGTTTGGTACTTTACTTACTGCGATGGGAGCCAATGGCTTGAACCAATGGTGGGAGCGTAAACGAGATGCGCTAATGCTGAGAACTCGCAAGCGTCCAATACCCTCGGGTAGACTATCTTCTGGACACGCACTTACAGTTACACTTGTTTGGTCCTTAACAGGCATGTTGCTACTTTATTATGGGGTTAATTCATTAACAGCTTGTTTAGCATTAATTACCTTGACAAGTTACGTTCTGATTTACACACCTTTAAAGCCTTACTCTACTGTCGCTATTTTAGCTGGGGCTATCCCAGGCGCAATCCCGCCAATGATGGGCTGGACCGCTGCTACCAATCATTTTGGCGTTGAAGCATGGGTTTTAGGTTGTTTATTATTTTTATGGCAAATTCCGCACTTTATGTCACTTGCTGCAATTTATCGACAGGATTATGCTAAAGGAGGGTATCAACTGCTGCCCGACAATCCAGAAATTGAAGGCGTTACCCGCAGCATAATAGTGATTTTCAGCGTGGCATTATTGTGTGTAACCTTACTTACTCCATTTGTAGGTTTGGGTCAAAAAACATTTTTTTTAGGTGCCTTTTTGTTCGGCTTAGCGTTACTTATAGTATCAATTAGACTTTATCAACAATACTCAGTCAAAAACGCCAGACAAGTATTTCTGGCTAGCATCATGTATTTGCCTGCACTAATGACGCTTCTGCTTATTGATGAAAGATTTGTGAGTCATTATTGGTCGTTCTAAAGGAACCTATAATCATACCACCTCAAAATGTGTGTTACAGAACGACCGAGGCGCTTCAATTCAAGGCGCGTCAATGACAGAATATTCTTTTCCTCCTGAATTGTCGCAACGAATAAGTGCAGTGCCACAATCGTTCTCCATCGGGCGGGTTTTAAAGCGATTTATGTCGAGCGTCGAGCGCTGCGGTGTCCATTTTTGATTAAGGACTTGCATTACAACGTCTACAAATAGCTATCTTGCCTGGGAGGCACGCTTAACGTTTTAAACTCCAGCTGAACTCGGTATTTTTAGGTGTTACGGGCACATACTTTCAGTCCTAAGAACACCGAAATAATGTATAAATATCAAACACTGCTACAATTCAGCTATTAACATTGAATTAACGATTTGTTCGTTAATTATCTGTGTGATAGGAGAGAAAATATTATGTTAAGACATTATTACATAAGTGATGATCTAGACGACCTGGAAGCCGTTGAACTAGAACTTGAAGGAAAAGGAATAAGTACTCCACAAATTCATGTGTTAAGTGAAGATGACGCAGAGGTTGAGAAACACCATTTACATGCTATTGAAGCGGTACTCAAACAGGATGTGGTGCATTCAACAGAAATTGGCGCTGTAGTCGGTGTTATTGGCGCAGTTTTAGTATTAGGTGTTACCTATATAATCGAGTGGCATACGACCGCTGCGGGCTGGATCCCTTTTGGTTTCTTAGCTGTTGTGATCCTCGGATTTTGCACCTGGGAAGGTGGCTTGATTGGAATTCAAATTCCCAATCACCAATTTAGGCGCTTTCAGAAATTACTTAAACAAGGCAAACACATTATTTTTGTTGATGTGGACCCTGAACAAGAAACGGTTCTTTCCGAGGTTGTTGACAAACACCCTGGGCTCAAACTCGCAGGCACTGGTAATGCCACCCCAAGTTGGGTAGTGCATGGACAAGCGAAGTTCATCAAAGTGATGAAAACATTACCCTGACACATTAATACCCTGAATTTATGCCGAACTTTCATTAATTGAAAGCTCGGCTTTTTAGTTTTTACAATTTGATCTGACTAATTTTCTATTATTATCAATAACTCAACTTCCAGTAAAAAACATCAAGCGACTAAAAAACGTATAATTTGATTCGATTGCCATGATGCCGATGAACAGCGTTAGCGCCAAAGGTGGGATCAATATTGCGCAAATTAATGCCATTCTCTCCCACATCATATGCATAAAAACACTGATGATTAGTCCGGCCTTTAAGAACATGAATAGTAAAATAAGTGACCATCGCAATAGGCCTTCTAGGTGCATAAAGTCGACCATGTAGGAAAATCCACTGAGGATAAACAGCAGAACCCAAATCTTTAAATATAGACTTACAGGATGTTCTTGATGGCCATGTTCATCGACCTGAACTTGAGTGTTCTCAACCATACCGCCTCCTAAACTAACTATTATATTTTCTGATTTAATAGATTCCTGTTGAATTACCAAAGATAAAAAAGAGCAAAAATAAATACCCATACCAAATCAACAAAATGCCAATACAAACCAGTAATTTCGACTATTTCGTAGTTACCACTTTTCTCGTAATGTCCCTTTAAGATCTTGATCGCTACCGTAAATAAATAGATAACACCTATGGATACATGTAAACCATGAAAACCTGTCACCATGAAAAATACCGAACCAAATTGCACCGCACCAAATGGATTCTCCCAGGGACGCACCCCTTCAGAAATTAATTTACTCCACTCGAATGCTTGCATACCCACAAATGATAGACCTAGTAATGCTGTTATTAACATCAGAATAGCTGCTTTTGTTTTGTCCTTGCGATAGCCATAATTAACTGCCATTGCCATGGTGCCGCTGCTCGTAATCAAAATGAAGGTCATAATAGCGATTAACACCATGGGAATGTGTTGTCCGCCTATTTCCAGCGCAAACACTTCACTGGTATTGGGCCAAGGCTCAACTGCCGACATTCGCACCACCATGTAGCCAATCAAAAAACAGCTAAACACAAAGGTATCGCTTAGCAGAAAGATCCACATCATGGCTTTGCCCCAGGGAACGTGGAATGCTTCTTTATCCCCTGACCAATCTGCCACAAATCCACTAATACCCTGAGGGGGTTCTAATGTTTTTTTGTTTTGCATGAGATCATTAGATCGTATGGTCATGCTCCCAGCCCACAAAACTCAACGATCGCATTATATGTTTCTGGTTTACTGACTAATAAAGCAAATAAAACCAACCACAAGCCAAATAAGAAATGCCAATAAATCGCGCATAAATCAACATATTGACTGAGTTTTGGACTGTTACGCAGCATGGCAGCCAATGCCCCCAGCCAGGCCAACAAACCAATACCCACGTGTACAGCATGTAAGCCAGTGAATATATAAAAGAAGCTTAGAGCTGGGTTAGCGTTTACCACAAACCCTTGCTGGTATAATTGCTGCCAAAACATTAATTGGCCAGTGACAAAGGCAGCTGAAAATAAACCTGCCAAGACAAGACCGAAGCGCAAGAACAGCCTATTTTGTCGTCGAGCATTGGTTCTGGCTACTTGTAAACAAATACTCGCCGCCAACAAATAAAGGCTGTTTAACCATAGAATACTTTTATTAAACAGCGGATTGCTCGAGGTTTCTGCTAAAGGTTGCCAATCTGGATATTGTGAACGTATTAAAAAGGCAACGATAAATAGAAAGAAAAGTACCGACACCACAGTCAACAATAAGCGTAGGCCGGCTTTACGGGTCTGCTCACGTCCTAAACCTTGCTTTTGCGGTGCGCCTACTTGCTCCCAAGGTTTTTCCATTAGTGGCGTGAGGAAGCTCATAATTCACCTACCTTTTTGTCATCAACAAAATTTTGCGGTAAAAAATCCTGTTCATATCCAGGCACACTATAATCATAGGCCCAACGATGACATATGGGAATATGCTTGCCCCAATTTCCATGCCCTGGCGGGGTTGTTTCGGTTTGCCACTCAAGTGATGTAGCTTCCCAGGGGTTATCGCCAGCTGGTTTTCCCTTGAACAAGCTCCAAACCAAATTGAATAAAAATATCAGCTGAACCAGTGCCACAAATATGGCCATTACCGAAATCATGGCGTTTAAGTCTTTAGCTGAATCGGGAATGAAATCGTAATTTTCATAGGCAAAATATCGCCGAGGAACGCCTAATACGCCAAGATAATGCATGGGGAAATAAATCATGTAAGTACCCAAAAACGTGCCCCAAAAATGCAATTTTCCTAAACCGGTATGCAACATTTTCCCCGACATTTTAGGATACCAATGATAGATCCCGCCAAACACCACCAATATGGGTGAAACTCCCATTACCATATGAAAGTGGGCCACCACAAAATAGGTGTCAGAAAGAGGCAGATCCACCACTACGTTACCGAGGAATAATCCGGTTAAACCGCCAATGGTGAAAGTGGAAACGAAACCTAGTGCAAACAACATAGGTACGGTTAAGTGAATATTGCCATGCCAGAGGGTCAATACCCAGTTGTAGACTTTTATTGCGGTTGGTACCGCAATAATCAATGTCGTGGTGGCAAAAAAGTAGCCAAAATAGGGATTCATGCCGCTTATGTACATATGGTGAGCCCAGACCACAAAACTCATAACGCCTATCATGATTATGGCCCACACCATAAGCCGATAACCAAAGATATTCTTACGAGCATGCACACTAATGAGATCCGAGACAATGCCAAAAGCGGGTAGAGCGACGATGTAGACTTCTGGATGACCAAAAAACCAAAATAAATGTTGAAACAGAATGGGGCTGCCGCCTTCGTGGTCAAGTTGTTGACCCATTGACAAAATCGCCGGCATAAAAAAACTGGTACCTAATGTTTTGTCAAACAACATCATAACCGCACTAACAAATAAAGCGGGAAAGGCCAAAAGTGCTAATATAGTCGCCATGAAAATGCCCCACACCGTTAGAGGCATACGCATCAGGGTCATGCCTTTGGTGCGTGCCTGCAATACGGTAGTGACATAATTCAGGCCGCCCATAGTAGCAGCGACAATAAATATGGCTAAGGACACTAGCATCAAAATAATGCCCCAATCAGAGCCTGGTGTGCCTGGCAGAATTGCCTGTGGCGGATATAATGTCCAGCCTGCTCCAGTAGGGCCACCAGGCACAAAAAAGCTGGACAGTAATACAATTACAGCCAGTAAATAAAACCACACACTAAGCATGTTAACAAAGGGAAATACCATATCTCTGGCTCCCACCATTAACGGGATCAAGTAATTACCAAACCCCCCTAAAAATATTGCCGTTAACAAATAAATCACCATGATCATGCCATGCATGGTCACAAACTGATAATAGGCACTCGGGTCAATAAAATCAAAACTGCCAGGGAAGCCAAGCTGTAAGCGCATTAAGCCAGACAATACCAAAGCCACTATGCCAACTAAAATGGCAATCACCGAATATTGGATTGCAATCACTTTATGATCCTGACTCCATACGTATTTGGTAAAGAAGCTGCTGGGTTCATGCATTTCGTGATCTACTTCTTGTTCCATTAGTTTGCTCCGCTATGAAAGTTATACAATTTCAAAGAGTTTTAATAAATTCAATAATCGCCAATGCTTCTTGCTCGTTAAGTACCGGGGGTGGCATTACCGGAGGATAGCCCGCGACAATTTTGGCATTGGGTTGGAAAATAGACTCTTTTAAGTAAAGATCATCAACTTCGATTCTTTGTCCACTGGTTGTCTCTCGAAGTGAGCCAAATAAACCTTGCCAGCTTGGGCCTATTAATCGCGTGCCGTCCTGACTATGGCAGGCTGTACAGCCTTTTGTTTGCGCCAATTCTGCGCCAGATAACAAGGTTTTTTGTGTGGCTGTATCTTGAGTTGCTCCCTTTTCTTGGATATACGCAATCAGCGAATCAATCTCCAACTCACTAAGTGAAAGTGGGGGCATGATGGCTGCGTAGCCTTTTACCATTTTCGCATTGGGCATGAGAATTGATTCTTTCAGGTACGCCGCATCCACCAACACTTCAGTGCCATCAGCTAAGACTTGAATTTTCCCAAATAACCCCTGCCAACTTGGGCCAATGGAGTTCCCTGAAAAATCATGGCAGCCTATACAACCTTTATTTTGCGCCAGTTCTTGTCCACTTTGCGCAGCGACACTGAGTAGCTGTGAGGTGTTGTTTAGCATGGACGCGGCAAAGGTAGGTTGTGTCTGTAACCATAGATCAAACTCTTGTTGGGGCATGATCTGTACATGCCCTCGCATATTAAAATGTCCGAGACCACAAAATTCAGCACAGAGAATTTCAAACTCACCTAATTTGGTCGGTGTAAACCAAATATAAGAGATAGTTCTAGGCACCATATCCATTTTCACTCTAAATTGTGGTACATAAAAATTATGCAATACATCCTTAGAGCGCATCAACACCTTGACGGGTTTATCTATTGGTAACGCCAACCTATTGCCCAGAATCAATACATCGTCTTGGCCACTAGAATCAAGAGGATCAACACCAAAGGGATTATCAATAGAAATATGTTTAACCGCACTTTTGCCTAACTGCTGGTCAGCACCTGGAAATCGAAAACTCCAACTCCACTGTTGACCAACCACTTCGACTATATGTGCTTCCTCGGGTACTTCGACAAAATCAGAATAAACAATTAAACCAGGGGCTAACATGGCAATGATGCCGATACTGGTAATAACGGTTAGCCATATCTCTAACTTTTTATTCTCAGGCTCATATTTGGCTTTACGATTAGGATCGTGGCGATATTTGATAACGGCGAAGGCGATAAAAAAATTTACAGCGATAAAGACAATGCCCGTGATGATGAGAGTGATGGCCATGGTGTCATCAATTGCTCCCCAATTTGACGCCAGTGGCGTCATTACCCAGGGAGATAAAAAATGAAAAACAACAGACCCAATAACAATTAGGATCAATGCGACAGCAATGCTCATGCGCGCCCCTTATTATTTTTTAGTGATCCCAGCTTGGTCTCGTTTCTGCTTCCAAGCCTACATTAGGGTAATGACAGCCCCTTTCAACAATGTTTTATCTTCGAATCATTATAAACACCTGATGCGGGATACATAAATACGATCGTTAACCCTATAAATTGATTGTTTATTAATCAATCGTTATTTAGTTTAGGTGCAGTATCTGAATTATGCTAATCGAGAGATAAAAATTTTATAGATAGAAAACCTTATTTGATATCAGATACCAGATTCAAATTGTTAGTGCACAATACACTCGAAGGAACGGCGAAAAGTGTCTGACTTTCGAGGGGTGATTGAGATAAAAAGAAGGTGTCATGTGTTTCGGCGCGAATATGACAGGATGATTACTCTAAATTATGTAGTATAAAGTTGTTTATTCTAAATATAGTCACCTCATTTTGATTTTGCGTACTGTCTTGATAATTGGGAAGCAATAGAAGCGCCGTAAACCTAGTAAACCGAAACTAAAAAGAGCAAGTGTATTAGACGGCTAACAATTGGGGCTATAATAGGGTATTGCTTCCTTCAAAATGTGTGCTCTGAGTGTTTCAGAATACGCCTTTTCTTTTCTATAGTTTTAATATAAAAACAACCACAAAATTGGCTCGATGTTGATGGATGGTAAAGCTGGTGCCGAATTAAAAAAATACTTAAAAAATAGAAGGTTACAAAAATTTACTAGATGATTTATCTTGTATCATCACTTAGTCAATAGCACATAGCATTAGGCACTCGATTTAATATGTTTAACAAAACAAACTTGCAAGCAGCTTTAAGCAAACAAACTTGGGCAAAAGGATTAAGACTTTACCAATTGAATCATGTTGTTAGTGCCGCTTTAGATGAGCAGGTTCTGAGAGGCTCGGTTAGAAGTGAATCTAAGCGAAATGAAACGTATTTAACTCGTTTTGAATTCGATGAAAGTAAAAGCCGGGCTCAGGCATATTGTAATTGTTATCTTAAATATGATTGTAAACATGCTGCTGCATTGGCCCACCATTATCTTGAAAATATGCATGTTAGTTCGGCATCAAACAACATGATTGAAGAATGGCTGAATAAGTTTTCAACTCAAGAATCTTTAGTATTCCAGCAAGAAAAAGGACTGTTGTATTTTCTTAACCAGAACAGTTATGCGCCTAATGACTACTTACAACTGGGAGTTCAAAGTTCTAGCTTAAAGAAAAATGGTGGTTGGAGCCGAACTTTGACCTACGAAAATTTGGATAGCTACTTGATTAAACAACCTTATGTGGATGATCAAGATGTGCAAATTATTAGCTCCGTGATCAGAAGTCAGAATTACTCTAACGCTATTCATTCGCATAAGTTATTAAAATTGTTGGTCAGTACTGGGCGATGTTTCTGGAAGAATGGCGCAGATTTAAGTCGTCAGATTTCTTTGGGAGAGTCTTTAAAAGCAAACTGGCAGTGGCAGACACGCAGTGCAGTGCACAAGCTTGATCTTGTACTAGAAATAAATAATCCTGATATTACATTGATAAAGTCTCAGCCTATTAGTTACTACAATTCTAAAACTAATCATTTGGGATTGGTTGAAACAGATTTGAATAGTGAGTTTGATGTGCAGTTTTTGCATAGCCCGACTTTTTCTGAAGAGAAAATGCCTTGGGTGTTAAGTAAATTAGATATGACACTTGGTGATTTAGCACAAAAATTACCGAAACCAAAACTTAAAAAAGAATTTACTTTAGCCCGGCCCGTGCCGCATATACGCTTAACTACGCCGAATGAAAATCAAGCTTATAATACTCAACTCTCATTGTTGTTTGCTTATCAAGGGCATCTTGTTAGCCCTTTTAAAAAACAACCTCAATTACCCTCGCAAAAAGATGAAGCTAACATTTATCGCGATTTCGCTTTTGAAAAGATGATCATGGAGTCGCTCAAAACCTGGAAATTTATTCCTCAATTACAATCTATCACTACAAATAAAGGCTTTGATGATGGGTATATGATGATGTTGCAAGGGCGTCAGCTTAATTTATCCTTTTTACACAATCAGTTGCCACAGTTGAAAAAGCAAGGCTGGCAAGTAGAGTACGATGATAGTTTTCACTATCAAGAGTTAGATACTGATAGTGTATTTGATGCCAATGTTGAGCAAAAAGAAGGGCATGACTTTTTCTCCATTGGTTTGAATTTAAATATCGATGGTCAGAGCGTGGCTGCTTTTCCTATATTAATCAGTGCATTAGAACAACTTCCGAAAGATATTTTGCTAAACGATCAAAGCTATATCGATAATGACGAAAAGGTGTTTGTTAACCTTTCAGGTGGAAAATTTATTGCGCTGCGTTACCAGAGTATTCGGCCCCTACTTAAACAGTTTGTTGAATTAGTCATGCCTGGCGTGCTGCAAGACGATGGCACGATGCGTTTGTCACGATTTCAAGGTCATCAAACTCTCAGTGAATTAGACAACCAAGGCATTATCACCCAAGGTGCGAATAAATTGCGCCATTTGGCCGAGAAGTTACGTAATTTCAACGCGATCCAGCCAGTCCCCATTCCCAAGTTATTATTGGCGGATTTACGTGAATATCAACATCAAGGATTGAATTGGTTACAGTTTTTGCGAGAATATGAGCTGAATGGTATTTTGGCTGACGATATGGGCTTAGGTAAAACGATTCAAACACTCAGTCATTTGTTAGTTGAAAAAGAGCAAGGTCGGTTGACCGGGCCTAGTTTAATTATTGCCCCTACCAGTGTGCTATTTAATTGGGCGAAAGAAATAGACAAGTTTACGCCTAGCTTGTCTTATATCGTAATTAATGGGGCCAAACGCCAAGAGAATTTTGAAACGTTAGACCAATACGATATTGTGATCACCAGTTACCCTCTGATGCTAAAAGACGCTGAAGTGCATCAGCAGCACATTTATTACTATTTGATTTTAGACGAAGCTCACTACATTAAGAATCCTAAAACGAAACTCTATAAAGCGATGTTGACACTCAAGGCCGAGCATAAGCTATGTTTGACAGGTACACCCATGGAAAACCATCTGGGTGAATTTTGGGCTCAATTTAACTTTTTACTGCCTGGCTTTTTAGCGGGTTATCAACAATTTAGCCGTTTGTTCAAAACGCCAATAGAAAAACACAATGATCATGAGCGTAAAGTTATGCTCAATCAACGTATCAAACCCTTTATATTAAGGCGCAGCAAAACACTCATTGCGAAAGAACTTCCTGAAAAAACGATTATCATACAAACCCTAAAAATTGAGGGAAAACAAGCCGAGTTATATGAGTCTGTGCGTTTAACGATGGACTCTCGTTTGAAAGAAATCATTGCCGCAAAAGGCCTACAGCGTAGTCAAATCGAAATTCTGGATGCGCTATTAAAATTACGTCAAGTCTGCAATCATCCACAGTTACTTTCTTTGCCAAGCGCTAAGTCGATTAAGCAATCCGCTAAGTTAGAGTTTTTGATGGAAACCTTGCCAGAGATGGTTGAAGAGGGCAGAAACGTGCTGATTTTCTCGCAGTTTACTAGCATGTTAGCGTTAATAGAAACAGAGCTAGTTGCCTCTAATATACCCTATGTAAAGCTCACAGGCAGTAGCAAAAATCGCCAAGAGATAGTTGAACAATTTCAGTCTGGTAAAGTGCCAGTATTCTTAATTAGCTTAAAAGCGGGTGGAGTAGGTCTGAATTTAACAGCCGCTGATACGGTGATCCATTTTGATCCTTGGTGGAATCCTGCGGTAGAAAATCAAGCTACCGATCGCGCTTACCGTATTGGTCAAGATAAACCCGTATTTGTGTATAAGTTGATTATTGAAAATTCCATTGAAGAAAAAATTCTACAGATCCAAAATAAAAAAGCAGAGCTGGCTAATGCCCTATTATCAGAGGAGGTAAGCCAAGGTAATCTAAGTTTAACCAATGATATTTTAGATACCTTACTTGCACCATTGACTTAAATTGATCACCTTGTGGTATTCACTCATTACTCGGAATAGGGAGGGCTTTAAGGCACAGCCCTATC
This sequence comes from Paraglaciecola psychrophila 170, assembly GCF_000347635.1. Lineage (NCBI taxonomy): Bacteria > Pseudomonadati > Pseudomonadota > Gammaproteobacteria > Alteromonadales > Alteromonadaceae > Paraglaciecola > Paraglaciecola psychrophila. Next base: position 1,469,647 of record NC_020514.1, read on the forward strand.
CAAAGTAATATTTGCTAAGTGTGGACTGTTATGGCGGCGCGTTATAAAACGTGCCACCATAAAGTGATAAGGATTAAAACTTGTAGTTAAGTTTGGTATAGACGTAACGTCCTTCAGGGGTATGAATACCACCAAATAAACCAAAACGGTCATCGGCCATAGGAGGCAGTTTATCAAAGAGGTTCTTTATGCCGAATGAGATTTTTATTCCTTGTGCTGCATCATGGGTAAAATCATAACCGATGTACGCATTGAAGCGATGCCAAGCGTCGATCTTCCAATATTCTCTATTGCCCTCACTATCCGTGATAGACGCACTCGTTTCCTCAAACTTGCCAGTGTGCTCCATGGTAAGTGCAGCTGACCAAGCTTGATTGCGCCATTTAAGAGACGAATTGGCTTTCCATTTAGGGCTGCCATTAATGCCCACCATATTACCCAGATTGGTCACAACTATCCCAAGGTCGGACAAAATATCGCTTTCTTCACCGGCTATGGTTTTGCGACTGATTAAACGAGCTGCACTAAGATTGTAGGTAAACTGGCCCATATCATTCTTGAATTTATACTCAAGTGCATAATCGACACCGCTAGATATTTGCTTATCAAGATTCAAATAGGGATCAATCACCTGAGTGATTTCACCTGATGCTGATATCCCTGTTCCTAAGAATAACTCGATGTCTTCTGGGGTTGCCTTTTCACGTTGAACGTTGGGATTAGTTTGTCCATTTTTGCGATAGTATAAATCGAGGGCTGATTGGCTTGTCGCACTTAATACGCCAATCACTCCTTCTTGTTCTATTTGCCAGTAATCCAGAGTGAGGGTTAAATTTTCAATTAATGAAGGAGTGAATACAACGCCATAACCAGTATTTACTGAGGTTTCTGATTCAAGATCGACAGGCTCTCTGAGTACTTTAATTTGATCGCCTTTACAGTTAGATAAATTACCTTCTATGAGTCCTTTTTCTAGCTTCGCGGTGCAGCGAGCATAATCGACAGTTGAGGATTGGCGGTTGATCCCCAGCAAGTTTGTCTGCACAAGATTAGGTGCGCGAAAGCCTTCTGACCAACTGCCCCTGAACATGAGATTATTGTTTACATGCCACGAAGCGGCAACTCTAGGTACGAAGGCGTTACCCACATCAGATAAGTTTTCATAGCGAGCCGCTAACTGCATATTAACGGCCTGAACCAGTGAAATATTCATGGCTTGTGACACTAATGGTAATGAAAGCTCAGCAAAGGTTGAAAATACAGAGCGGTCACCAAACACATCGTTGGTCGGACTATCACCTATGGAGTTACTTTGAGCGACGTTGCCAGAAATAGAGTCCATAAAAGGACTGGTTCCATCTAAACGATCATCTTTGTCTTCATCAAAGCTTACATATCGGTATTCTATGCCAGAGGCAAAACCCACATCACCTGCTGCCCAAGAAAAAATACTTGGATGCGACACTTTAAAATCAACCAATGCTAGTTCAGTCGTCGCATTTTTGGTTAAGTCTTGATAAAAAGTAGTAAGGGTGGTTTCTGAGTTACATGATGCGCCACAAAAAGGATTGTAGGCGTCAGGTGTGATTTTGTTGATAGAGTCTTGAAATTTACTCACTGACAGACCATTTTTGGTTTTGTCATCACTGGATGCAGTAGAATAAAGCAACGCTGTGTCATAATTCCAATCCCCTAATGTGCCTTTGAGTCCCAGCAAAGCACGATACGTTTTATTGGTGACTTTAATGTGTCGAACGTCGGCATCGGTTACCCGGTAATGATAAAGTAATAAATCAACGCCCTCATCTGGAACATCTGTACTAGCAAGACGGTTAGGATTGGCTGAGCCGTCAGCTAACGTTGTGGCGCCGAATGGGTTCCAGTATGCGTTCTTAGAAATGCTAAAGCGTTGATCGGTTAATATCCTCGCTGAATCACCATTGCGACTTGTATGAGCAACATAAGCTCCCAGCTCTCCATATAACTCATGCGTGTCATTGATGTCATAACTAAACACACTAAATATATTTAGCCGAGAGCGCTTCGAATAAAGCTCTCGTTCAGCGCCCAAGTCATGGTACATCGCATTATCTGTGGCATAACTCCAATATCCATCATCAATACAAATAGTATCAGAAACGTTGGTTAAACATCCAGAGTTGGTAGTAGGCTGTACATGAAACCTACCTGAGGAATTGGTTAACGCTGTGCCGTCTTGCAGGCCAATAGTGCCAGTGTCAATCATATCAAAATAGCCATGTCCTCCAATACTAGAACGATTATCGAAAGCACTATTGTCCTCAAAATCAGTGCCCACTAAAAAAGGAGTGCGGTCTGCAGAAGCAGCGTATTTATAGTTTGAGGTAGGTACGGCATTTCGTGAATCATATCCGGCATAAAAAGAAATATTCCCTTTGCCGCCATTTAATTCTGTTCCTGCAGAAAAAGTCAAATTCAGGTCTTTTTTGCCAATACCTATTGCTTTGCCATACCGCGCACTAAAAGCAACACCGTCATAATCATTAATCATCACTGTATTGATTACGCCAGCAACAGCATCAGCACCGTATAAGGCGGACGCACCATCACGCATCACTTGCATCTGTGCAATACCGGCTGCAGGTATTGTATTCATATTGTAAGAAACAACAGGAACAGAGCTGCTATTCTGCCAGCTTGGGTGTAATACCATGCGGCGCCCATTCACCAACATCAACGTATTTCCTGTGCCAATAGATCGAAGATTAACTGAAGCAACATCGCCTCTAAGTGTATTAACGCCACCAGTAAAGTTAGACTCGTTAAAGGCCATATCACCGGATTGGGGTAACATTCTAAGTAGCTCTGCACCGTCAGACACACCATATGCAGCTATATCATCGTTATTTAATAGGCTGATAGGAAGGGTGCCAGCGATAGGTGTTAGGTAAGAGCCCACAATGACTAATTTTTTCTACCGATTGAGTCTCCGAGGTCTTTTTTTGTATTTTTAGTCTTCTCGGTAGACACCTGTCTAGGGACAATCATGATAGAGCCATTAGTATTCATTGTTGCGGTTAAATTTGTATTCGCCAAACCTGCTTTTAAGGCTTCTAAAACTGAAGAGTGATTATTAACTGCACTTAATTGAACACTGTCTTTTAATGATTCAGGGGCCACGATGACTAAGTTATATTGTTTAGACAACGTATCGATCGCTGATAATAAAGGCTGTTTTTTAAATTAATGTTTTCATTTGCCATGACACATTGACTGCTCAAGACTGCGAGCGTGATACTGGCAGCAAGTAGGCAAGGTTTAAATGCTGTACGCATGATGTGAGTCCTATTAAATATTTACCGAGATCAGCTCGGATTCATAGGCATGACGAATCTCAAGGGCAAGTGTTTCAGTTAAAGTGAATAATTCAAAAAAGTGTCACAAACTTAGCCAGATTACGCCTTGAGGATCTTTGTTCCATTGGATTTTATGGCTGTAATTTAACGTATCTAACATTTGTTCTATTTGGTTGATGTTGAATGATGCTGTGATGGTGCGTGTTTTAAGCGAGGGATGGGTAAAAAGTATTGGCTCAGGAAGGTAACGATTTAATGTTTTAACTACATCGTCCAAAGATGTAGCGATGAAATTAAATCGTTTTTGTTGCCAGTTAGCGAATTGGCTGAGGGAAATAGAGCTTATTTCACTGTTTTGACCATTATGTCCAATAATAACTCGTTGAGCTTTGACTAAATTTTTTATCTCTTGATTATGCTCAACTTTCACATGGCCTTCGGCTACCGTTAATATGGTCTGACTCTGGCTTAATTGCACATCAAAAATCGTTCCCAACACCATAATATCACTCCCCTGAACACTTACCGTAAATGGTTTATTTGGATCTTTTGCCACGTGATATAACACTTCGCCCACAAGTTGTTGCACATTACGGCTTTTGTTGTTCAAAGTGACAGCCACCTTACTGCCTGCACCTAAGGTGATCTCGCTCCCATCGTCTAGCTTAAACGAACGTATTTCGGTCTTAGGTGCTTCATATACCTGGCTGGCAGGAGCCACGTCAAAAAAGTGTGATTTGGGTAGAATTAAAAGTAAAAATGAGGCTGCAATAGCGGATGCCCAGATAGATAAACGTTTTATTGAGGTATAGCCAGTCTGAGGAACTTGCTGTTTAATCCGATAGGCCACGTACATTTCAGCTTCGTTGGTATGACGCGTTTGTCGCCATAACATTTCCATATCACGGTAGGTTTTTGTATTTTTACTAGACGCCTGCAACCACCCTTTAAATGCCTGATAGTCTTGTGGCTGGACTTCCCCTGAATGCATCAACAACAGCCACTCCCTAGCTTGTGTTTGAGTAGCGTTTTTCATAGGAAAAAGCGTGTTCATTGAAGTTTTCTCATTTTAGAAGGAACATTATATTCAGCTTGTTTATCTTCTTCATCGTTTAATAATTCAGCGCTAATAGCAGCATATGCTTTTTCTATTGTTCGACTGATATCAGATAAAGAGTGCCCAGTTTGTTTGGCTATTGTTCGATAGCTTAAGCCCTCTACACAACTTGCCATTAGGAAGCTTTTTTGTTTTGCTGGGAGTTTAGCCATGGCATCTTCTATTAGCGAGATACGTTCACTGTCAAGTGCATCGTGTCCTGCAGATTGTTCATCAAGGGCAGCAATATTGAACTCTTGAAATATTTCATCGATCATTTTTTCTTGTTTTTTTTCACGGCGGAAGGAATCAATAACAAGGTTCCTTGCGATGGTATAAATAAATGCTTTTGGATTTTCAATAGGGTCTTTAGACATCATTTCAGAATATTTGATGAAGGCTAATTGAGCGATGTCTTCAGGATCAGGTGGACCATTACCGAAGCGTCGTCGAAGCTTGCCACAGAGTTCAGGCCAATAATGCTTATAAAATTTGCATAGGAATATTTGTGACAAAACTAATGACTAAACTCTGACTTAATTTGAAATCACTGTAGAGTGTGATTATTACAGAATAATGATACTGAGCTTTTAGGGACAGTTGTGTCTGGTTTGTTGGATCATTACCAAAATTAAAAAGTGATGCATCACCCTAATGTCTCCAAGCGAATACCACGGCTGTACCTAACCTGAGATCTGCTTAAGCGATAATCATAGAGTTCAGCTCTACGTCAGTTAAATTAAGGTTTGGCTTATTTTCTTTTAAACAATTAGCGACCAATCCCGCGAGTAAATTCAGCATAAAGCCGTTCATACTCCGATGCCTTGAGTGTTCGATATAAGAAATATTCTTAAGTTGGTCGTTTATTGTTTCAATTATATAGCGCCTTGAAAGCATGGCTCTATCCCACAACGATGTAGCTTTTGCTTTCATATTTTTGCGAACGGTTGTGATGAGACTTACACCTTTGTCTAATAAATCCGCTTCCAAAGCTTTACTCAAATAGCCTTTGTCTCCATACAATTTATCAGTCAAACCTTCTGCTAATTCACGTACGGGTTGGGTGTCATGTACATTGGCGGTTGTGACTTTCGCAGCAACAATTTCACCGTGATGATTGACGACTAAGTGGAGCTTGAAGCCATAAAACCAACCCATAGTACCTTTACCTCGTTGAGCGATACCGTCGAAGGTTTTATGTCTAGGTATTCGGATGTTATGACACACCTTGATGCTTGAAGAGTCAATGAATTCATATCCTGATGGCTTTCCTTTAAGTGATGTGAAGTAGGCACATATGGGCACAATAACTCTAGGCATGACCTCTATAAATTGTGTGTAACTCAATAAATTTGGAAACGCATTTTTGTACACAAGAGATACATACCCAAGAGAGTAGTTTTTGAAATCACGGTAATGTGACATATGAAAACTGACGACAATCGTCATGATTTCATATGTGGTCATTTGCCCTTCTCTTTGCCCTTCTTTTTGACGTTTTCGCGTACCGTCTTCAAGCAGTTGTTTACACCATTGAGGTATAAATACTTTGCAAAAATCATCGACATCACAAAACAACTCAACAAATTTACTCATGCCTGTTCCTTTTTAGATTCATCTCTTTTAGTCGAAAGTTCGGATCTTGGAACAGGCATTTGGTTTAGTTTCTTAAACAGGATTCAGGTTAACTAATATTATTTTTAGCGCACCAAACTCTGTAATGATGGCCAATAGTGACAAAATTCCATTTGTTATAGCGCAATAGAGAAAGAGGATAGCAAAACAAACCATGTCTTAATCAGGCTCCTTAATTAGAGTGGTTCCCTTAGTATTATATGTACCTGATTAGTAATAAAGCTGAGTTGTATATATTTCTGTGTTGGATAATTCATCTGTTGAGAAAAATCAAAAAAGAGTTCTGTTCAAGCAAATTCCGGTTTCTTGTTTTTAGTTGCAATCAAAATCTTATAGAAGAAGTTTTATGCACGAATTTACCCGAAGTGTTTATTCTTTTAACGTGTTTTTTCGCTAATTCATCTCTGTATTGTGATCAAATTTATGGCTTAGTCGGTAATCATAACGTGTTTAGTTTGCCTGATTAATTAATGGCATGTACTCCTAACCATAAAATTGTTTCTTGAAATCGGTTTAAATTGTGGAGAAAAAAATGAAATTTTTTATTACGAAATTTGTATCAATAGCGGTGTTGTCGCTATCCATTCTTACGACTAGTGCATTTGCAATGCATCATAAGTCAGCGAATTTAGATATTGTAGAAACAGCTGCGAGTAACCCTGCATTCAGCACTTTAGTGGCTGCAGTAAAAGCAGCAGGATTAGTTGAAACTCTGCAAGGAGAAGGTCCTTTTACCGTGTTTGCACCCACTAATGCTGCTTTTGAAAAATTGCCAGCGGGTACGGTAGAAGATTTATTGAAGCCTGAAAACAAAGAAAAACTAGTCGCTATCCTGACTTATCATGTTGTGGCAGGTAATGTTATGGCAGCAGACGTAGTTAAATTAACGAAAGCGACTACAGTGCAAGGTAGTGACATAATGATTGATACTTCAGACGGTGTGAAAGTCAATAATGCGACTGTTACGCAAACGGATCTAAAAACTAAAAATGGCGTGATACACGTAATCGATACGGTGATTATGCCTAAAATGTAATGTCCTTCAACGGTCATTGAAATAATAAAAAAGAGCAGTTAAATGCTCTTTGGTATTATTTAAAATAAAACATTTTTAATGTCTCGCGGATTTCAATTTATAGTGCAATTCATAAAGTCTTATCTAAAAACTGCATCTACGAAACAAAGTTTAGTGGCATTAAGTCGACGTAAGCCGATTGAGTTTTAACTGTTTCAGAAATACTATAATCGTTGTTTAAGCTCATTTTTATATGTTCTTGATAACTCGACTACATTGCCATTTTCAATCTTATTTCGCCATCACCACTCGGCTGATAACTAATATGATCGTTGGCTGAGAAGTTAACTGCGTAAGAGTGGTGAGTGCGACAGAAACCTTTCTCGGCGAGTCTTTTACTCAAGTTTTCGAGGGTTGAGCTTAATGGGTAAATGCGACCACCACTTTCTAGGTTAACGTAGTTGTCTGCTGTTTACATACGTTCAATATTGTCCACTTTCACTAAAAATTCTCTGTCTAGCTTTTTTATCTAGTAGATGGTCAGGAACGTTGGAGGATGATTGTGGTTCAGACTCGGCTTCTATAAGGTTGGCTTCGTCTTTAAGGCGGCCGGAGATGTATTGATATAACTGATAAAAAACTAAGAACAATCCATAACTCATGGCATCTTTGCGGTATTCGTAGATGAATTCGCGCAATATTGAGCCAAAATCGTAATTTCCACCGATTGTCCAATATACAACCTCTCTTAACACAACCATGATGCTGACGTGCAATACAGAAAACAGCAATGACGCAACCAAGTTTTTGCCTAGTTGGCTTTTTATATTAGACAGTTTGAGTGGTGAGCGTTGCCAGAACATTGCCAGTAAGGGTAATAACAATAATACGCTTATTGTGCTGGAATACTCCCAGATAAAAGGCTCTATCAGGGTAAACTCTGGGGCTCCATTACGCGTTGCTTACATCCAATCAGATGTGGCATTAATGGTGCTGTTGATAAAGAAGTAGCTGGCTATCAATAAAAAAAGGTAACGGCCTTTTGTTGCTCAAAGCGTTTAAACCATGTCAATTTTTATCCTTGTTATCCGCAGCTTGCCATTATCACATCACTACTGCTCGTTTAGTCATTAAAAAGGATTTATTTAACTTTAAAGACAAATAGGACTTAAGTAATTGATCAAATACGTTATGACCCAGATGGGCAGTACTAGGTTATATAAAGGTTCACAGGAGCTAATTATTAAATTGTCTATGAGTGTGAAACAGTATTAAATTAGCTTTTTAGTGAGTGTGTTAAATGTAAACTCAATGTTGCCAGGTTGTACATACGTATTCACTTGGCAGTTTATTTCTACATGCTCTAGTGTTGGTCCTTGGGGAAGTTTAACCCTATTTAGTACTTAAAATACTTTAATCAGGACTCACAAAAGACGGGTGTAAAGATGATGAAAATAAATAAAACACTTCTGGCTGCTGTTCTTGGCAGCACATTACTCGGGCAGCCCATTGTTCAAGCTGAACCCACCACCTTCGTTCATTTGTTTGAGTGGAGCTGGCTGGACGTTGCTACCGAATGCGAAACATTTTTAGGCCCAAAAGGTTTTGCGGCGGTTCAGGTATCGCCACCTAATGAACATATTACTACTAGCCAATGGTGGGCTAGATATCAACCGGTTAGTTATATGCTGGAAAGTCGAGGCGGTAGCCGTGCTGAATTTATTGATATGGTGCAGCGATGTGATGCGGTAGGTGTCGATATCTATGTGGATGCCATTATTAATCATATGGCCGCGGGGTCTGGCACCGGAACTGCTGGTAATAGTTTCGGTAATAAGAGTTACTCGATTTATTCACCTCAAGATTTTCATACTAGTTGTTCTATAGACAATTATAGTAACCGTTATCAAGTACAAAACTGCGAATTAGTAGGGCTAGCAGATTTAGATACTGATGCGACCTATGTTCAAGATACGATTGCGGCTTTTTTGAGTGACTTAACCAATATTGGAGTGAAAGGTTTTCGTTTAGACGCATCTAAGCATATGCCAACTGAAGATATTTCAACAATCCTCTCTAAAGTATCCGGTGCACCATTGATATTTCAAGAAGTCATTGATCAAGGAGGTGAGGCTATTTCTGCAGCAGAATATGCGAGTAATGGTTTAGTCACCGAATTTAAATACAGTGTTGAAATTGGCAATACCTTTAGCAACGGCAACCTTGCATGGCTAAGTAATTTTGGCGAAGGATGGGGGTTTATGCCAAGTTACCAAGCCGTTGTTTTTGTCGATAACCATGATAACCAGCGTGGCCATGGTGGTGGTGGCAATGTTATCACTTATGAAGATGGTCGTTTATACGATTTAGCTAACGTATTTATGTTGGCGTACCCTTATGGCTATCCAAAACTCATGTCGAGTTATGATTACAAAGGCGATACTGACGTGGGTGGACCTTCGGTACCTGTTCACAATAATGGTACGTTAGAATGTTTTGCGGATAAGTGGAAATGTGAACACCGTTATTCGTATATGTCAGGTGGCGTAGATTTTCGTAACAACACGACAAATCATTTTGCGATTTCCGATTGGTGGGATAATGGTGCTAATCAGATTGCGTTTGGTCGCGGGTCACAAGGTTTTGTTGCTATAAACAAAGAAACCTTTGGTCTAAATTCAAACGTTGCTACCTCTATGGCACAAGGCCAATATTGTAACGTGTTAAAAGGCGAGCTAAGTAGCGATAAACTAAGCTGTTCGGGTGGTGTGATCACGGTGCAACCTGATGGTTCAATTAATCTGGATGTGCCTGCTTTTGATGCCGTTGCTATTCATCACAATGCTAAGATTCAAGGTACCTCGACGCCAGATGATATTCAGCGCACTGTGTTATTTATTCAAGCACAAACACAAGGAGGTCAAAACATGTTTGTACGTGGAGGTATAGACCACAACTATGCCGCATCCAATTTAGGTTTGAACTGCACGTCAAATAATTATGTTTGTGCGATGCCAATCAGCCATAACAACCTAAACAATACCACCACCTCCTCTTGGAAAATGAACGATAACTTTCTTGATTGGTATGGAATAGAAGCGGGGCAAAGTACAGAAGCCGAGGGCACCGCACTCGATTGGACAACGGATATTTGGCCTGCAGCATACGGCCCACTAAAAACCGTAGAAAATGATGGTTATGGTCAAGAGCCTCTTAACATTTGGGGGCCGCACCACTGGATGCTAGATGTAGAGATGGATTGTAGCAAAACCGTCAACGGTTGGTTTGAACTCAAAGCTTATATTAAAAATGGTCAAGGTTGGGAAGGTGATATCCAACAAAGCAATACTCCTTACAGCTCGAATAATCATTTTGCTCAATGTGGCAAAATCAATAAATTCGACTTTAATAACAGTAATGTGGAAATCAAAGATTTTTAAGTAATAAACAGTCTTTGCTACATAAGCCCGCTAAATTGATGCGGGCTTTTTATTGCAGCCAGCATCAGCTGAATATTGAATTGGATTAAAAGTCTAGGCACAATAAGGTAAACCTCAAATCGAAAAAAGCTTGGAATTGTTTATGACCCGTTTTTCATTTATTCGTTACCTATTACCCTTGGCACTTATTTTATGCACTGGCCTACAAGCCGCGACTACTGTCATCAAAGCCGGCTATGTATTAGATGTTGACTCAGGAAAGTGGCAAAAGAACCAGCTGATTTTTATCGAAGGTGAACGTATTAGCAACATTCAGTCTGCTGGCACTGCTATTCCTGATGACGCAACGGTTATCGATTTGAGTAAGCAATATATATTACCGGGCTTTATGGATATGCATACTCATCTGATGGGCTATCTAGACAATAATTTCTACGCTGGATTGTTTCAGTCACCGCACCGAGCGGTTATTGGCGGAGTCGTTAACGCGGAAAAAACCTTGATGGCAGGTTTTACTGCTGTCAGAGATGTAGGATCGCCTGATTACATGGATGTGGCGCTACGTAACTCCATTAATGCTGGTGAAGTACCAGGGCCAAGGATAGCCGCATCAGGACCCGCATTAGGTATAACTGGCGGTCATTGTGACGATAATGCCCTCAACCATTCGTTTAAATCTAAAGCCGACGGGGTGGCTGATGGCCCATGGGCGGTGCGTGAAATGGTGCGCAAGAACGTTAAGTATGGCGTTGATTTGATTAAATTCTGCGCCACAGGTGGGGTGTTTTCTAAAGGCACAAAAGTAGGCATGCGCCAATACACTCTTGAAGAAATGCAGGCCATTGTGGATGAAGCTCACACCCATGGCAAAATAGTTGCAGCTCACGCCCATGGTACTGAAGGCATTAAGTTTGCGATTCAAGCAGGTGTCGATTCAATCGAACACGCCAGCTTTTTAGATAAAGAAACCATTACATTAGCCAAGAAAATGGGTACTACTTTTTCAATGGATATCTACAACACTGAATACACATTGTCTAAAGGTGCAGAAAACGGTGTGCCTGAAGAGAACATTAACAAAGAGCGCCAAGTAGGCACTCGCCAGCGAGAAAGTTTTACTATGGCGGTGAAAGCAGGGGCAAAAATGGTCTTTGGCTCTGACGCTGCTATTTACCCGCATGGCGATAACGGCAAACAGTTCTCACGTATGGTTAAATTCGGTATGACACCGATACAAGCTATCCAAGCCGCAACTATCAACGCTGCGCAGCTACTCAAATGGCAAGATAATATCGGAAGTATTGAAAAGGGAAAGTATGCGGATATGGTAGCGGTAAGCAGCGACCCACTTAAAGATATTGCTGTGCTTGAATCCGTTGATTTTGTGATGAAGGGTGGGGTAGTTTATAAGCAGTGATTGGCTGAAACTGGCTAGTCTATAATAATTCGACATTGGTCATTTTTTGGTGAATATCCCAACATATTTTGATTCAGTAGGGCCTTTTGAGCCCTATTGAAACATATTCCTTGCGAGTAAAACGCGTGAGTCTGCTTGCATATAACCTATGGCATATCTTTCAGTGGCAAGGTGCATTGTATGTTGTGCTTCTATGTTTATATTCACATGTTATTTGCGTTTAATATAAATAACTAGCTTTACTATCCAATAGGCTAGTAACAAATTAATGCTCGCAACAACCAACACTCCCCAAAAGTTGGGTGCTACTTGCCATTGTCCATCTGTTCCATTGACCCATTTCAGAACAGGTAGCATAGGTAGTGAAATAATATTCAAAGGCATCGCAAATCCAGCGATAAGGTTTTCAAGCCACATTGAGAGCTTGAGATTTCAAGCTCTTTTCAAAAAAGTATATTGCAACGCCCTGTGTTTATTGTGAGTCTAAATAATATAAATCAGCACGTTTTGCATTATGTCTTCTTGGTGTTTGTGAACAGCTAAAAATCACTATCAAAGGTATTTATAAAGATCTAAAATGTTTCCAAAGTTTTCTTATATTCTGCCAAAGTCGACATACCCATTTGAGCTCTTAATAAGTCTACGCTATCTGCGTTTTCAATTGGGGCAAATACAACGTTACCGTCTATCAATTCTGCCTGAGTACCAAACACCTGTTTTTTACCGAGTTTGATTGAAACGTTATCAGTAAATTGAGCTACGTCTTCTGCTGCAATAGCGTGATTGTTTAAGTAAGACTGAATAATTAATGGCAACATATCTTGTTGAAAGGCTAAATTTTTAGAGTGTTTTACTAGAACAAATGCAGCTTGAATGCCTTTCTCCCCAACCTTCTCTTTACTAGGCCAACCATGTAAAGCAATTATCTCTTTTAGAGTTTGAGAATGAACACTATCTATTTCTATGGCTAAGGATTGAAGTGTTGCAGGTGTGTTTGCTACAGCTTGTGTTTCTAAATTTTGGCGGATCTGCTGACTTTGTTGTGCCATTTTAATAAGCTGAGTTTGTAAACCTTTATCAAGCCCTCCTAGTGCTGGTAGAGAAGTAAATATTACTACTAGACATATGATTAAGCGCATTTTGGTTACACCCAAGGTTGTATTTTGACAGGTATTTTGAGGTTTTTCATTTTTGATGTTGTGTTTTTGAACATCACACTCACGCAATATAGTCATCAACTTGGCCATATCGCAGCAAACTTTAAGATACATTATTACTGTTGTTGTATAACCCGAAATTGGGTGTCCTCAAAGCAACGTCTGGGCATACTTTGAAGCATGCCCAGATTGATTAGTTATTGGTCAGTACTTTCAAATGGTATTGCGGTGCTTTTTTGCTTAGCAGGATCATACTTAGCAAACCAGCCCATAATGTTATCGGTTTTGCCTATCAAGCGGCTGGGTCGAGAAGCAATGTAATGAGGTGCACCTGGAACACGAATCAAAGCAGTATCTACTTCTAACATTTTCAATGCGGTATAGTATTGTTCTGCTTCCCACGCTGGGGTCCGGTAATCTTCTTCTCCTACCATGAGTAATGTGGGTGTTTTCACTTTATCCACATAACGTATGGGCGAGCGTTTTTAGATATGTCTCAGGGTCGGACCAAGGGTCGGCACGTATCCAATGTCTGCGAACGTACTGGCCGATATCAGCAGCCAGTGCCATAGTCATCCAGTTTATAACAGGTTTAATTGATGCGGCGGCTGCGAAACGTTGGGTTTTAGTGGTAATCCACGCGGTTAAAAGGCCTCCACCTGAACCTCCGGTAACAAATAAACGCTCTGGGTCGACGTATTTTTTGGCTACCACTTCGTCCACAACTGTCATTAAGTCATCGTAATCATATCCGGGGTAGGCTAAGTCAATGGCCAGTGCAAACTCTTCGCCATAACCGGTAGAACCCCGAGGGTTAACCCACACAGTGACATACCCTTCGGCTGCATAACGCTGGATTTCACTGGCAAAAAACGGTCCATACATAGCATAAGGTCCGCCATGAATTTCTAAAATCATGGGGTAGGTGCCATCTGCTTTAAAATCAGGCGGGAAGGCTACCCACGCCTCTATTTCTAGGCCATCGTGGGTAGATTTAACTTTGATTTCTTCAATAGGAGCCATATCTAGATAGGGCAACACATCTTCATTTAAAGCCGTTAATATCTGTTGATTTTTACCATTTAGATTGACCACGCCAACTTCGGCTGGGCGATCACTAAATCCCGCTGTAAATGCGATCATTGGTTTTTTATCTTGGCTTACAGAAAAACTACCTGCAGCATAAGGCCGACCTATTGATGCGCCACCTATGTTAGTGACTATCTTTGATACTTTGCCTTTAAGACTGATGTTAAATAAACTCAATACACCATAGTCTTCAGATAGCACCAATAAGCTTTTACCGTCAGGCGCCCAAACTGTTTGACCTATACTGCCGGCAAAGTCCTTGGCAAGAGGGCGAAAGTCAGAGCCGTCAGCATCAATTAAATACAGGTTATCTTGCTGATAAGATAAGGTTTTATCATCGTAACCTCGAAATGCAATCGTTTTACCATCGGGTGAAACAACAGGGGAATGATCTGGCCCATCTCTTGTGGTTAACGCCGTTAGTTTAAGGACGGATAAATCTAATTGGTAAATTTCACTTTCGATAGGATCGAGATCTCTATCTTCGGCTAAATTACCGGTAAGCAAAAGTTGGTTATTGTCGAGCCACTGCGGACTCGAAAGGCCCACCTCTTCAAATGTAACCTGCCTTGGAGTACCACCGCCTACTGGCAGGGTAAATATTTGGCTGGCACCGTCTTGTAAATAACCGGCCCCATCAAAGCGAAAGGCCATATCATCTATAACATTGAAAGGTTTGTTCCAATTAGCCCCTTTGGGTTGCTTAATAGGTTTAGCAAAAGAGGGTTTATCGGCCTCGACAAACATACTAAAGGCCAATTGCTTGCCATTGGGTGACCAAACTACGCTAGATGCGCCTTTATGTAATTGGGCCAGTGAAAAACTCATACCTGAATCAATAAAGACTCTGCGTAATTCCGGTTTACTGTCATGGGAGCTATTAAACACCAAGCTTTTTCCATCAGGAGACCAGCGCGGAGAAGAAGCGTTTTTGTCCGCAATTAATGGTCGATTTGTGCCAGATTTAATATCTATCACCCATAACTTGCCAGCGTCTTGGTCGGTCATTTCATCCATGCTTTGGCGCACATAAACGATGCTTTTGCCATCAGGCGAAATTTGCGGATCATTGGCGTATTCCATATCGAATACACGCTCAGCAGTAAATCGTTTTGATGGTGGCTTATTGTCTTGTTTTGCTATGACTGGAGAGGCGTTTAGACTGGCAGATAACATCAGCCAAGTGATAACTTGAAAAAATCTTCTACCAGTGCTCCTCCGTAAAAAAGTAGTTTTGAATAATTCACACAACTGTTTTTTGCGTTGGGTGCGCATTACATTCTCCTTCTGAAATTGGGTTTCAAGGTTATACTATTGAAAAAGTTATAACCTGTTAATTAGTTGGGTATCTTTGTTTTAAGCCAGCGTAAACTTTATCGCTATAGTCACTTAAACTAATATCAAGACTGTTTAACACATCGACTAGATGTTCATTATCTTCACGGCCGTTCCAAACTTTTTGGTAAGTGCCTTCTTTATAACCATGATCTTGACGGAAGAAATTCAATACGTTTTTGCCAACGTATTGGCGATACAATTCATCAGAGTCCATTTCAGCTTGCTCGACTATCTTTAAAAATAAAGGTACATCGAAACGTTTGGCGGCGCATAAGCCGGCCATTAGCTCTAAATTATCTAGAATGTCTTGTTGTGTAAATAAATAGTCTTTGCCATCAAACGTGACTTGGCTGCGGTTGGATGCAAGTTGCTCGGCGATGGTGTTGGCAGATTTTTGAATATCCCCAGTAAAACCAATGATGATGTCTGATAAAGCAAAGTGCCAGATATCCACCAGTTCCATTTGCAGTTGAGGTAAATCCTTGTGCTGCGCTTTCCACCATTTCCAGCCATGGTGCTCTATGCCTTCTACTGACTCAATCATGGCCGCCCGTAAATAAGCGTAACCTGCGTTGAGCCAATCAGGATTGACCTTTTTGTTCATGCCGTCTTGTAGCGATAACATTGTGGAGAGTTGGGGTGAGCTGAGCATAGTGACGATTGTCCTTTATTATTTTGTATTATTTAAGATAAAACTTTTAAATTTTGAATAACGCTTATGCGTTGTTGTTCGGTTTGTTCTTTAATTGCTTTGCCTTGATAGCCTTTTGCAACTATGGCTTTGATATCCACTTCTAATGCAGCCTCATAGGCTTGCCAGATATATTCAGCGTTTTTGTATTCGCTGTCTTCAAAGTTGGTTCTGCCTCTGGCATCGGCTTTACAGGTGAGCAAACAATCGGCAAACCTTTGTGGTTTGCGCCATACGTCACAGCGATTCAACATACCCAGCACAGTACTGGCTTTCAGTTCGAAGGCTTGATGAACATGGGTGTGATATTGGCTGACCATTAAACCGAGTTCGCGGCAGTCATTAGGTGATTTTAGGCGATCGCAAAGGGTGTTGATTGCTTCTAGGCCCCGCTTTTCATGGCCTGGGTGTGATGGCCAGTTTTCAGGCTCCGTGAGTCCTTTACCTAAATCATGTACCAGCGCAGCGAATCGCACCGTTAGTTTATCTGATAGCTTAACAGCCTGTTGCAACACCATCATAGTATGAATGCCGGTATCTATTTCAGGGTGCCATTTGGGCGGATTGGGAATGCCCCAGAGGACATCTAACTCAGGGAACCATTCGGCTAGTGCTTTACAAGCTCTGAGGTTTTCAAAATAAATTTCCGGATTATCTTCTAACAAACTACGTGCGGTTTCTTGCCACACCCGTTCGGCGCTGAGCGCGGTGAGTTCGCCATTAGAGACTATTGTATGCATCAAAGCCATCGTTTCTGGGGCGATACGAAACCCCAAACTGTGATAACGGGCCGCAAATCGGGCCACACGTAATACACGTAGAGGGTCTTCAACAAAGGCTGTGGACACATGACGTAAAAGTTTGTCTTTAAGATCCTGTTGGCCATTGTAAGGATCGATAATGTTACCTTGGTCATCCATCGCCATGGCGTTGATGGTTAAGTCGCGGCGTAATAAGTCTTCTTCTAGGCTGACCTTACTTGAGGCATCGCAGCTAAAACCGCTATAACCAGCGCCTATTTTGCGTTCGATGCGAGCAAGGGCATATTCTTCTTTAGTCTTTGGGTGCAAGAATACTGGAAAGTCAGCGCCAACAGCTTGATAACCTTGGGCTAACATTTGCTCAGTGGTGCTGCCTACTACCACCCAATCTTGGTCTTTTATCGGGCGCCCAAGCAATTTGTCGCGCACCGCGCCACCGACTAAATAAGTTTGCATAAAATCTTAGAATGTTTCATTGCGGGTATTATGCCTCAGACCTAGGCATTGCAGAAGACACATAGCTTAATAATCACTTTAAAATATCAACTGTCTCTTTGACAAAATCTAGCTAACTGGGTAGTTTAGCGTTGCTCCTTTAACCCTGTATATCATCCACGGACGTGTCAGACTAACTATGTATCTCAGCTATTTTGGATTATCAGATAATCCGTTTTCTATCGCGCCCAATCCCGACTATTTGTATATGAGTCCTCGCCACAAAGAAGCCTTGGCTCACTTGATTTTTGGTTTGCGTGAAAGTGGTGGATTTGTGATGTTAACCGGGGAGGTGGGCACGGGTAAAACCACGGTATCGCGTAAGTTGATGCAACAATTACCTGAAAATACTCAAGTTGCAATGATTTTGAATCCTACTTTGTCTGCATTAGAGCTGTTGGGCACAATCTGTAATGAGTTAGGTATTGAATACAAACGTAAACATGCCAGCCTAAAATACTTTACTGACCAAATTCTCGACAAATTAGCCAATAATCATGAGCACGGAGTGAACACCGTGCTGATTGTGGATGAAGCACAACATTTATTGCCTGAAGTATTAGAACAACTTAGGTTGCTTACAAATTTAGAAACTAATCGAGAGAAGTTGCTGAAGGTAGTGTTGATTGGGCAACCTGAATTACAGCAATTATTAAAACGTAATGAGTTACGTCAATTAGCTCAGCGTATTACCGCCCGTTATCATCTTTTGCCTTTAACATCTTCCGAAGTCGGTGCTTATATTCAACATAGGTTAGGCGTGGCTAATGGGGATATGAGTGTGTTTTCTAAAGCCACCATTCGTTCTGCATTTGATATCACCGGTGGTATCCCAAGAGTCATTAACCTATTGTGTGATAGGGCCCTAACGTTAACGTTTACAAAACAGTTACCCGTTGTATCACAACATATTTTTATTGCCGCAGCACAACAGATTTTAGGTGACGATGTGGTGCAACAGCGACAGGGAAAACGTTGGACTTATACCTTGTTAGGCGTGTTTTTAGTCGCAACGGCTTTAGGTTTTGCAATAGGCCAACTCAATGCATAAACAAATACAGATTCAAGATTTACAGCCAGGCATGGTGATTGTGCGGATCACAGCGCAAAATGGACCCGTCAAAATCAAGAAAGCGGGGCTGGTCACCAGCCGAGATATGGTGCAGGGCCTGATTGAAATGGGGATTCAACAAGTAGAAGTTGATCCTGACCAAACCGTTGAAGTGGAAGTTGATGCGCCAACGATTAAAAAATCAGCAACCATAAGAATGCTTGAAAGCAATAAAGTAACCCATACTCGAATCGATGATGGTTTGTCAGAGCAATTTCATCGCAGTTTATTTTTACCATCGGTGCAGGACATACCATCAGTTTGGCAGTTTTATACTAAGCGTTATTTGTTAGCCGTATTTATTGCTATAGGTGGTTTAAGCTCAGGTTGGACCTTGGCTAATTATCAGCAAATATTAACCTTACTAAGCCCCAAACCTGATATGCCAGTAGCCAATGTTTCTGCGCCAGTTCTAACGGTGGTTGCCCCTGCGACTGAGCCACGGAATAATAAAATTGAACCATCCGTTAAGGTCGATAAACCACAAAATACATACATCGAGGTAATCGAAAAAACACCGGTTCAACAAGCCGCTGCAATAGCTGATATTGAAACAGATTCTGCGCCCAATGATGTTCTAGAAACAATCACTTCAGCACCCGAACCAGAGCCTCAAATTTCTGCTGATGTTTTAGCTCGGTTCAGAAAAGCTATTACAGAAGTCGCAGATTCGCCAGTTACTCCGGTACCTATCGAAAGTGTGCCCAGCAGTGCCGATGTGCCAAGAATTGATCAGCTGCCTGCTTGGGTGATGACAAGATTACCCAGCATGGCTTTTTCGGCACATATGTATGCATCGGTTGAATCTGAAAGGTGGGTCAGGGTAAATGGCACTAGAATGGTTGAAGGCGATAAAATTGATGGGACCATTGAAATTGTTCGAATAGAACCACAGCATGTTATTTTAAATTATTCTGGGCAAACGTTTTCAATGGCTGCTCTGACAGATTGGTAATTGAAAAAATCGGTAAACTGCTGTTTGTCATGAGTTTTTAAACCCAATACCCAAGTTTATTGGGTATTGGGTTTATATTATTTGCTAAAAAATGACTGACGTAAAAAAACTGGTAAGCTAATATCAAAGTCTTCAGGTGAGACACTATCAACGATTTCATCCTCTACTTTAGATAAATCGAGTTGTGCTACTTCAGCTATTTTTGTGTTTAAGTTATAAAAAACCATAACGTTTGGGGATAGAGGGTGATGGCGACTAAGGCGCATTACCATGGCGAGTTTTCCGCTGGCCAGTTTTACCAAAGAGCCAATAGGATTGGCGCCAATACAGCCTATAAATTTACTCAACAGTTCTTTGTCTAGACCCAAACCTTCGGCCTGCATCTTTTTTAATGCATCAGCAGGTTTAAACGTATCGCGGTAGGGTCTTGAGGTAGTTAATGAATCGTAAGTATCGACTATTGCTGCCATTCTGCCATATTGAGATATTTGTTCACCCCTCAATCCGTCAGAGTATCCTGTTCCATCAAGTCTTTCGTGGTGTTGCTTAATGACAGTCAGACTAATCTCATCTATGTCTTCTATGGGTTCTAGGAGCTTTAGTGCGATATCAATGTGGCGTTGCATCCGTTGTGATTCTTGAACAGACAGACTATCGGTTTTTTGAGTTAACAATAAAGGCAATTTGACCATACCAATATCCATTAGCAAAGCACCGACACCTAGGTGTTGTAAGGTAGATTTTTCTATCTCAAGTGAACGCCCAAACATCACCATTAATATGGCGCAGTTTATACTGTGTTCAAGAAAGTATTCATCGTTATCCTTGAGCAAGGTGGTGATACCAAGGGCATCATCACACTCAAACGCTTTGTTGACAATTTCTTGCATGATATTGTTCACTTCTTCGATATCAGCAATTCTGCCATTTGCCACACGTTTAATGAGGCGACCTTGGATTGTTTTTGCTTGGTCATGAAGTATAAGTGAATGTTCTAATTGTTGGCTGTAACTTAGTCCCGAAGCATTGAGATACGTTTCACCAAGGTCATTTAACTCATCATCAGTATTAAGATGGGTGCTTTTAGCCGGATCAATTTGAACCTGCAAAATGCCCTTATCTAGAAGACTATTAATATCTTGTTGATCATTAATTTTGCCTGCCGTGGCGACAGTTATTTTTCCCGATTGTTTTATTACTTTAACAATGAACATGCCCGGTAAAAGCGCATCTATATCAACAAATTCTAGCATGATTATACTTCTGAATTAAACACAGCTCCAAGTCTTAGAGAATTTGAGTTGTCAGTCAAGTCGCATTCTCATAAATATCTTTGATTTTGCTTTATACACTAAAAATGAGACTGAATAATTAGCTAGAAAATCGCCCAATGGCATTCTCAAATCATAAAACGCTATTGACGACACTTCTATTATATATGTTATGTACACTTACACTTATTTCGTTACAAAATGTTAAAGCAAGGATCAGAACTTAAATATATCAATCAAGCGCCACATAACGAACACTGCGATTGGCATAGTGTGAAAATCACGTGTAGATTCAGACGATCCAGATTCAATATGATTTATGCGCAAGGTAAGCCTATATTAAGCAACAGATACAGGTAAGCGCTGAGGCGGCATTGGGCCAATGTATTACAAGCGTTTAACCCAGTAAGACCTATGCAGTCGAAATAATACTTCCCATTTAAGAAAGAGGTGCCAATTAGATGCAACTTATTCCAGATGTTTCTATTAAGTCAAAGAAGGTGAAGCCTAAACTGGTAATTATGATGGGCGTTAGTGGCTTTGGTAAATCTACTGTGGGCGAGCAGCTTGCCCAGTTATTAGGTTATGAGTTTATTGAGGCTGACGATTTTTATTCAGTTGCAGCAAAACAGCAAACGGCATCCTTTTGACTGATGTCATGCGTGATCCTTGGCTATGACGTTCAACTCAACATTTGTGCCAAGGAACATTAGTTGATTCGGTTTTGGCCTAAACAGGTTTGCGGCGTCGGCATCGCCAGTTATGTAGAGAGCTAGGTTTTACTACCTTATTTATTTATTCATTCTTTGACTGATTTAGGCACTATCAGTCAAAGAATGTCACTAAGAGCAGGACACTTTATGCTTGAGTCTATGCTGGTAAGTCAATTTAGCAGCATGCAGTTACCTGAATCTGAGGCTGACATCATTAGCTTAGATATCAGTGCCGATTTACAGCATATTATTGAAATGGCACATGGGGCTGTGACATTAATGTAAGTATACGGCTGGCAATTTCTGCTTAACTAGTTTCATCTTTTAGCATGGCATTTTAACCTCACTATATTAAAAATATTGTCAGTATTACTGCCATTTTCGGCATGAGTTTTGGCCAAACAGGGCTATTGACCTAGATATACAGCCAAATGTTTCCCCAAATACCACATTGAATATATTTACTATTTTCTTCACAATATTGTTCTGCATAAACTTGGGTAAATATAATGAGTGTTTTGGGTTCAGCCGTGATTTTTCTAGCCGCAACAGTCATTGCGGTACCCATTTTTAAGAAGTTCAAGTTAGGTGCGATTTTAGGTTATTTGGTTGCGGGGTTAGTGATTGGTCCGCAAGTAATGAATTGGGTTAATGATCCAGTGACCATATTACATTTTGCTGAACTTGGGGTGGTGTTACTGTTATTTGTTATTGGCTTAGAGTTACAGCCTGAAAAGCTTTGGCGAATGCGCAATCAAATTCTATTTACCGGTGGCGGACAATTACTGATAAGTGCCTTAGTCATAGCACTTATTCTGCACTTTATGATGGCATTTTCTTGGAGTATCTCCTTAGTCATAGGTTTGGCGTTGGCTTTGTCTTCAACTGCATTTGCGGTTCAGCTAATGACAGAACATCGCATTCTCAAATCGCCACCAGGTCAACAGGGCTTCTCTATTTTACTAATGCAGGATTTAGCGGTTATTCCCATCTTGCTGTTAGTTGAAAATCTCTCCACTTCAAGCGGACAATCCACTCCGCCTTGGTGGATAAGTGTATTAGCAATAGTGGCAGTGCTAGCAGTAGGCCGCTACTTAACCAACCCGTTTTTACGCCTAGTGTCTAAATATGGTAGTGAAGAAGTGATGACAGCTGCTGCGCTTCTCATTGTTATTGCCACTGCTGTAGGTATGCAGGAAGCGGGACTGTCAATGGGCATGGGCGCATTTGTGGCGGGTATACTGTTAGCTAACTCTAGTTTTAGGCATCAACTCGAAACCGAAATTGAACCCTTTAAAGGTTTGTTGCTGGGGCTGTTTTTTATCGCCATAGGCATGAACTTAGACTTAAGCTTGTTGGTGTCAAAACCGCTGTTTATTTTGTCAGCTAGTGTCATTTTAGTTTTGGTTAAAACGGGTATCATCTTTGCTATTCTCAAAATGGCTAAACAGCGTAAAACCGATGCAATACGTGTAGGTTTAATGTTATCCCAAGGTGGTGAGTTTGCGTTTGTAGTGATGGCGCAGGCGTCGGGTAATGGGTTGTTACCGTTGCAAATTAGCAGTGAAGTAACACTGATCGTAGGCATATCCATGGCGTTAACAGCCCCTTTGGTTATTTTACATAGTCTTTGGTTCAATAGCAGAGATTGTCCGGCTGTGTATGACTCATCGCCTGATCTTAACGAGCCAGAAGTATTGATTGCAGGGTTTGGACGATTTGGTCAAGTATCAGGTAGGATTTTAGCCGCCAATAATATTCTTTTTACTGCACTTGATAAAGACGCTGAACATATTGAATTTGTTAGGCAGTTTGGCAACAAAGTATTTTTCGGTGATGCGTGTCGACTGGACTTGTTGGTGGCTGCAGGAATAGAACACGCTAAGGTGATTCTGGTGGCCGTTGATGACGAGGATGATGCTCTTAAAATTTCAGAATTAGTCAGAAAACACTTTCCTGATGTAAAGGTGATTGCCAGAGCAAGAAATCGTTACACAGCTGTTAAATTATATAACCTGGGTATTAAAACCAATGTCAGAGAAGTGTTCGCTGGTGGCTTGGAAGCCGCAAACATGATGTTACAAGCCTATGGTTTAAGCGAAACCGAGGCCAATGGTTTAATTGATATCTTTGCTGCTCACGATAAAAGCTTGTTAGAAACGACTATGATGCAAAATATGGATTTTAATCAATTGATCGCAGTCAGTAAAAAAGGTCGCCAAGAATTACAAAATTTATTTGAAGAAGATAAGCAGAATATTGACTAAAATACACGCAGTGGAAGCACTGGGCAAGGGTTGGTTTATCTGGCATATTTACCATGAAAAGTTTGCTGACGATCTTTATGCAAGATTATAGAGATGCGCAGATGGTTAAATATCCAAGCCTACAAAGCCGATCTACGCGCTTATTTGATGGCTGAAGATCCTTATTCTGCCAAGCGTTAAATCTTATCTTAACAATAAATTAATTTTCTCTCTGTAAAGCGCTCGGCGCCCGACGCTCTCTCCCCTCGGTGGTGTAAGCGCTTTTAATTTTTAAACAATTTAAAAGCAAAAGAAATTTTTAACCACCGAGGACAATGAGATCACCGGGTGCCGCGCACAGAGGAAGAATAAAAGATAAAAACAAGGCAAAAAAGTTGGATGTTGGTTGTGTTGGTCTTTAAATTTTGCATTGCTTACAAAGTGAACATAGTTCTCTTTGTAAGCACGCTACACAACAACGTTGATAGCCATAAGCTTATGCAGCGAAATAATCTTTAGCGGAAGCGAGTAAACTTGCCCTGTTCCAGTATAAATACTCAATGTACAGGGCATTCTCTATTGTTGGCTGAGCCTAAAAGTTCTTACTTAAAAGAGCCTGGCCATTCGGCAGCAATAAAAGCGAAGACCGTCCATACCGCTAAATTTTGGCGCATATGCTCAGGGTTCACCTTATCAAAGGTATCGTCAGGTGTATGATGCAGATCAAAATAATCTGTTCCGTCCTGCATTAGATTCAGCGCAGGAACACCCAGCGCTGACAGAGGGATCATATCTGGACCACCTGTAGTATTTCCACTGCGACGGCTAACGCCCAGCTTACCCATTAGTCCGGCCATGGTATCAATCACATGTATTGCGTTAGGTGAGACATTACTAGACGACTGAAGCCCATAAACAGGACCTGCACCAAAATCAGATTCAGATCCAATCACATGATTAGCGATGCTGCCGTCGTCTTGTCGTGCTTTGGCATATGCGCGGGCACCGATTAAGCCCAGTTCTTCTGCACCCCAAAGGATCACACGGATGGTACGGCGTGGACGTATTATTGCGTTATCTTTGATAAAAGCGGCTGTGGCCATAGCGATAGCAACACCTGCTCCATCATCAACAGCCCCTGTTCCTAAGTCCCAGCTATCTAGATGACCGCCAATGACAACCACTTCATTCGGCAGTTCGCGACCTGTAATTTCACCGAAAACATTCTTTGTGACAATTGGACCCAGATCTTTGGTTTGGATGTTGAGACGAATTTTTGGGATGTGACCGTAGTCCATTAAACGTACCAACTGATCTGCATCAGGATTCGAGAGGGCAACAGCGGGTACTGCCGTATAACCCATGGCTACGTTGGTAGCACCGGTATGCGGATTACGATGGTCATCGGTACCGATGGAGCGGATCAGTAAAGCTTCAGCCCCTTTCTGAGCTGCGAGCTCGTGGCCCTTACTACGTGCAATGTTAGCAGGGCCATAGCCACTGCCATCTTTAAACCCTTGCATACGGTTACTGATAAAGGCTATTTTTCCCTTTAAGCTACCATCAGCCGCTTTTTCAAGATCGGCATAGCTTTTGAAATGCACAATCTCAGCTTCTAAACCACCTTCAGGCGTTGATTTTGATCGACCTAGCGCTGTTATTACCATTTTCTGATATGAAGGCAGCAAAATTTCAGCGGTTTCAAGACCACGGATCCAGCCATTCATTTCCACGTCTTCGGTATAAACTTTATCAAACCCTAGCGCTTTTAATTTACTAACGGCCCATTCAATACCCGCCTTTTCGCCAGGTGTGCCAGGGTGACGCGCGCCCACTTCTGTGGTTAGCGACTTTAAAATTTCATAAGCACTATCATCATTAATGGCCTTATCTCGCAAACTGATGGCGATGTCTTTGGTTTCTTTTGATACAGGCACAATGCTCTCATTAGCAAAAGTCGGAGCTGTCATTATGAGGGCAGCAATAGCTGCCAATTTAATCAGTTTAATAGGTAATCCCCTGTTAGTATTTTGTATTTTGAAGGTACGTTATTCTTTTTCAAACATTTGTCCAGTGCTTCCTTTCACGTTGACTATTTTACGTTCTATCTATTGAATTTTGAGCTAGTCACAGAGTTTAACCTACAATATATGTTAATCGGCTCAAATCAATATTCTAAGAGAACGAAAATTTAATGGTGTAGATGCACGTTAAATACATGAACTTTCCTATAGTAACCTAAGGCAGTCTTTGCTGCATTTGTGTCATGATTGTTTCTAACATCGGCACCTGTTTATAATCACAATGACCGGCCCCTCTTACCCAAGTAAATTTAGCATCAGAAATAGGCTCTTTTTGAGCGTTTAGCATTTCTTGATATAAGTGCATAGCGTTATTGAGATAAAAATTATCCACATCGCCCATCCATATATTCAATTTACCTTGTAACTTTGGTCCAAGGGTCTGCCAATTTTTTTCGGTGTATAATCGTAAGTCGTACTTAGTCCATTGTGTTGCAATCGTTTTATCAATTTCACCCGTTAGGGGATCCCAAATAGTTGATGGAGACCCGTCATCAAGTTTTGGTCCAAATACCGCATTCCAACCTCCCCATTGACCACCACTGTAGGCAAACGAACCATGTTTGCCCATTTGGTTTTCCATCATAATTTCATGTTTTATACTAAAAATGGTTTCACCGTCTTTTGCTCTATAAGAGGGTCTTTGCATCCCATTTTCATTTACAAAGGCATTCTCATCTTGATAAATATCTACTAACTGAAAATATTTAAAATCTACACCGTCGGCACTGAATGACCATGCGCCATTAAATAAGTCTGGATAGTAAGTTTGTAACGCCAAGCTTACCCAGCCGCCCGTGGAGCAGCCAGTGACAAACCGCGAATTGGCATTGTCTACTAAGTTAAACTGTTTTGTTAAGTAAGGTAGAAACTCTTGCCAAGTGGCTTTGCCATAAGGGCCGTTGTTTGCAGAATCTATTTGGTATGAATCACCTAATGGCGCTTCGCCATCCAAAAATACGATGACCATTTGGGGTGTGTCAGGGTTTAACCAAAACTTTTTAAATGGCTTGTTCTCATATAAATCTTGAGCTCTGTCATAGCGTGCGTGATAGCCACCAATATTAAAGATCACTGGGAAGTCTTTAAGTGGATTGTCGTAATAACTGTTTGGTAAAATTATCCCTGCTCGAAGATACATATCAGCCCCCCAAAACTCAGACAGCAATTGACTGGGCATCTTTACAAACTTTAAAAACGTGTCGCCGTCAGGCAAAGTTTCCTGTGGTAGGCGTTGATTTAAAGACAGGGCTAGCGACATATCGCTGGAACCATCGTTTATATACTCAACCACATCTGAATAGATATTTAACGGTGAGTTAATGCGTGAATCAAGAAAATCACTGTCGTAAATCGCTTGCACATACCACTTACCCGGAGGCAAGTCAGTTAATGAATCGAAAGGAAAACCTTTGGTCGATGCATCAAATGTAATGCTTTGTCCTTTTGACAACCCAGATAAGTCTTGTGAAAATAGTGGTTCAATATTTTTTGTGGGCCAAGCACTGTATAACCGTGGCTCTTGCTCCATTGAGCTTGAAAAAATAAGGTGCAGACGACCCTCTTTCTGTAATGTTTGTGAGCTTGTCATCTTTACCGAGACAGATTTTGCAACGGCCGTTTTAACGAATATCTGCGACATAGTGAAAGCAATGAGTAAAATGGCAAAGGTAAAATGGGAATGCATTTCATGAACCTATTATATTTTTTAGAGGAGATTGGATTTAGATTACCTAAATTATTTGACTTTGGCATCATCAGATTTGAATTGGCCAGAAGTGAATTACTCCGCTAGCTAAGGAAAGTGACTTGAAAACCTACTCGGTTTTTTATTATTTTTAGCTACCTAAAATTCAGTGAGTCAACATTAATCTGTGGTATTTGATGAACGCAGTATACGGCATACTCGGTGTGTCAGGAGTTACAACAGGGGCCTAGAAGGTAATCTATTCAGGCCACTCTCGAATCACAACTAACCCATCAAAACATATAATAGTGTAACAGCTATGTTTGAATTATTATCTTTGCTCGTCATTATTTTCATTATAAATCCGAGATCAATAAGAAGATATTAACGCTGCAAAAAGACAATGATAACGATTTAACAGAAGGTAGAAGTGTTGGTTGAAAGCATCACAGGGTCTTAAAAGAGTTGTGACCGATAACAATTTCGACTTATGGCATGAAATTAATCAATTGTGATGTTTTTGTTATCTGACGTTTACTAATACTAAAAAGCAGTGGAGAAATGAACGGCTCAGAGTGAGCCGTTTATATTAATAGCTGAGACTACGCTCTTTGCCATTCAGGCAAATTATTTTCAAACGCTGTGATGTTAGCGTCTAGCTCTAAGGTTTGACCAATTGCGTCTAAGCCTTTCAGCAGATTGGTTTTGTGTTGTTCTGCAATATCAAAACCAAAACTCAAGTCGTTA
Organism: Paraglaciecola psychrophila 170; assembly: GCF_000347635.1. Lineage (NCBI taxonomy): Bacteria > Pseudomonadati > Pseudomonadota > Gammaproteobacteria > Alteromonadales > Alteromonadaceae > Paraglaciecola > Paraglaciecola psychrophila. Next base: position 1,497,927 of record NC_020514.1, read on the forward strand.
ACTGTGACTGTTTGATCTTGTAAACTAACCGTGATTTGCGCAGTAGCATCGTTTTCAACAGCTGCAAACAATTGATCCATTTGCTCGCTTGCAAGCTGCACGGGTAAAAGTTGGTTGTTGATACAGTTACCGTAAAAAATATCGGCAAAACTAGTGCCAATCACCACTTTAAAACCATAGTCGTCTAGTGACCAAGGAGCATGCTCACGACTTGAGCCACAGCCAAAGTTTTCGCGAGTGAGCAACACACTGGCACCTTGGTGCTGTGCTTTGTTAAATACAAAGTCAGGATTAGGCACTTGTTCATGTTGGTCGAGGTAGCGCCAATCGTGGAACAAGTGTTTGCCGTAGCCGCTTTTCGTGACGGCGGTTAAAAATTGCTTAGGGATAATTTGGTCAGTATCCACATTGGCCTGATTTAGGGGCATTGCGGTACCGGTGTGAATATTAATACCTGTAGTTGTCATGATGAATTGCTTCCTTATTGCCAATCGGCCTATTGATAGTCGCGCACATCGGCGAAGTGACCGGCCAATGCTGCTGCTGCTGCCATTGCTGGGCTAACTAAGTGAGTTCGGGCACCCCGGCCTTGACGGCCTTCAAAGTTACGGTTGCTGGTGGAGGCACAGCGGTCACCCTGCTTTAGGACGTCGTCGTTCATGCCTAAACACATTGAACAACCAGGTAAACGCCATTCAAAACCGGCTTCGATAAATATTTTATCTAACTGTTCAGCTTCAGCTTGGGCTTTAACTGCTACCGAACCCGGGACCACAATCGCGGTCACACCTGGCGCCACTTTGCCATGTTTGGCGATCGCTGCTGCTGCGCGCATATCTTCAATGCGGCCATTGGTGCATGAGCCAATGAAGACATTATTAATCGTCAAATCAGCTAATTTTTGACCCGGTATTAGGTCCATATATTTAAGCGCTTTATTGGCGGAGTCTTTATCAATTGGATCTGAAAAATCACTTGGCGAAGGCACCGGTTGATTTACACCTATGACTTGCCCTGGGTTTGTACCCCATGTGACCTGTGGTGTGATATCAGCGGCGTTTAAGTGAATAACACTATCAAAAGACGCATCTTTATCCGATGTTAAACTAGACCAATAAGCCATTGCTTGGATCCAATGCTCGCCTTTAGGAGCGTATTCACGGCCTTCAAGGTAGTCGAATGTGGTTTGGTCAGGCGCAATTAAACCGGCTTTAGCACCGGCTTCGATACTCATGTTACATACTGTCATGCGCTCTTCCATTGAAAGCGCTGAAATAGCTTCACCAGAATATTCAATGACGAAACCTGTTGCGCCAGCATGACCAATTTTACCTATGATAGCCAAGATAATATCCTTAGCCGTGATACCAATAGGTAAACTGCCGTTGACCTGTACTTTCATGCTTTTGGCTTTACTTTGTTTTAGGGTTTGGGTTGCAAATACATGTTCTACCTGAGATGTACCGATACCAAAAGCTAAGGCGCCAAATGCACCGTGAGTAGCTGTGTGAGAATCACCACATACTACTGTCATGCCTGGTTGAATAAGGCCTAGTTCTGGGCCCATTACATGCACTATACCTTGTTTTTGATGCCCCACTGGGAATAGCTGAATACCGTGTTTTTTGCAGTTGTCTGCTAAGGTTTGTAACTGTAATTTATTCGTTGGGCCACAAGCATCAAGCGCTAAAGAGCGAGTTGAAATACTGTGGTCCATAGTCGCAAAGGTGCGCTCTGGGCAACGCACTTTGCGGCTTTTTTCATCTAGGCCTGCAAATGCTTGAGGTGTGGTCACCTCATGTATTAAATGTCGGTCTATGTAAATTAATCCCTCTTCACCGGTTTCAGAGATTTTTTTCGCGTTGTTTGCATCTTCAGCATCTTTCGCATCAATAATATGCGCTTGCCATATTTTGTCATATAAGGTGGTAGCCATGACTATTTCCTAAATTTATTAAATTAACGCGGCGATATAGTCGCCCACTTCACTGGTACTTTTAGCTAAATGACGCTCATCAGGTCCAAGTAAGTCACCTGTCAGTATACTATCACCTAAGGTTTTTACTACGGCTGCATCAATCGCATCAGCCGCGGCTGTTTCATTTAAACTGAATCGCAATAACATGGATGCTGAGAGTATTTGAGCTATAGGGTTAGCAATGCCTTTACCAGCGATATCAGGGGCTGAGCCGCCTGCTGGTTCATACATACCAAAATTGTCTTGATTAATACTGGCTGAGGGTAAAAGTCCCATGGAGCCAGTGATCATCGCACATTCGTCAGAAATAATATCGCCGAATAGGTTCGAACATAACATCACGTCAAACTGACTTGGATTACGAATGAGTTGCATCGTCGCGTTGTCAATGTAGATGTGTTCAAGCTCTACTTCGGGGTAGTCTTTGGCCACTTCTTCAACGACTTCACGCCACAAACGGCTGCAAACCAATACATTTGCTTTGTCTACCGAGGTGACTTTTTTACCACGTTTCTGCGCAGCGTTAAATGCGCTAATAGCGATACGTCTAATTTCTCTTTTGCTATAACGCATGGTGTCATAAGCAAATTGTTCTTCACCTTCGCCTTCTAAACCCTTGGGTTGTCCGAAGTAAATACCACTGGTGAGTTCGCGCACCACTAGAACATCAAAACCACTGGCAGAAATATCCGCTCGAAGTGGAGAGAATGCTTCAAGGCCCGGATAAATTTTCGCAGGACGCAAGTTACTGAATAAATCAAAGTGCTCACGTAAAGCCAAAAGTGCGGCGCGTTCTGGGCGCTCTTCTAAGGGTAAACTGTCCCACTTAGGACCTCCAATTGATCCAAATAAAATGGCGCTAGAATCTTCACAACCCTTTAGAGTGGCCGCTGGTAACGCTTTCCCATGATTATCAATGGCGAGGCCACCTACATCGAAGTCATTCAGTTGAAACGAAATATCAAATTTTTTGCTTACGGCTGCTAACACTTTTTTGGCTTCGACCATGACCTCTGGGCCAATTCCATCTCCTGCCAATACTGCTATGTTGTAGTCAGACATTTTTTCTTATACCCCTGCAATCTTTACTTGTTCTTTTTGCTGGTCAATCTGATCAGCTAAATGTGTGTTATTTAATACATAAATCAGCGCTTTTACACCTGCTTCCACTATATCAGTTGCCAAACCAATACCGTTGAAGCGACGTCCATTGTATTCAGCGACTACTGATACTTGTGCTAAGGCGTTGGCACCTTTGCCTTTAGAATCAAGTTTAAAATCCACTATCTCAACCTGATTATGACCAACAACTTTGGTGATGGCGTTGTAAGCCGCATCGACTGGCCCATTCCCGGTTGCAGACTCGGTGATTTCTTTATCACCTACTAACATGCGCACCGTTGCGCTAGGTATGATCTGTTTACCTGAATTCGCCTGCAAATACATAAGTTTGTAGTGTTCGTCTTCTTGTTTGGTTTGGCTAAAAAACAATAATGCTTCTAAGTCATAATCAAACACTTGGCCCTTTTTGTCGGCTAATTTCACAAAAGAATCGTAAATTGTTTCTAAGTCAAAATCAGTTTCTTTGTAACCCAACTCGAATAACCGATGTTTAATCACATGGCGCCCAGAGCGTGAGGTTAGGTTCAAATTGTTTTTGTTAATACCCACACTTTCTGGGGTCATTATTTCGTAGGTGTTGCTACCTTTTAATACGCCATCTTGGTGAATGCCTGAGGAGTGACTAAAGGCATTGGCGCCAACTATCGCCTTGTTAGCCTGCACGGGCATATTGCACAAGTTGCTGACTAATTTAGAGGTGCGTGAGATTTCTTCACTTTTGATATTGGTATGAAACCCAAGTTTTGCATGGCGTGTCTGCAAAATCATCGCAATCTCTTCTAACGAACAATTACCTGCACGTTCACCTAAACCATTAATAGTCGCTTCAACTTGCCTTGCACCTTGTTCTACTGCGGCTAAAGAATTGGCCACAGCCAGACCTAAATCATTGTGGCAATGCACCGAAATTATCGCTTTATCAATGTTGGGAACACGGTTAAATAAATTCTGAATAATGCCACCAAACTCTGTAGGAGTGGTGTAGCCAACTGTATCGGGAATATTCACTGTGGTTGCGCCAGCGTTAATCGCGGCTTCTACCATACGGCATAAATAATCGATATGGGTACGCCCAGCATCTTCACATGAAAACTCCACATCGTCAGTATAGCGACGTGCATGTTTCACTGCCTGAACTGCCATCTCAACCACTTCGTCCTGAGATTTACGTAATTTCGTGTTCACATGAATATCAGAGGTGGCAATAAACGTATGGATCCGGAATTGCTCAGCGACTTTCAACGACTCTCCACAAGCATCAATGTCTTTAGCTAAAGCTCGGGCTAAACCACATACAGTGGCATTTTTTATTTCACGGGCGATGGTTTGTACTGATTTAAAATCACCGGGAGAAGAAACAGGGAAACCGGCTTCGATAATGTCCACACCAAGTCGCTCCAGTGCCAGAGCAATTTTCAGCTTTTCTTTAACGCTCAAACTAGCAGGTAACGCTTGTTCGCCGTCCCGCAAGGTGGTGTCGAATATTTTGACTTGGTTAGAGTTAACCCCGTTTGACATTCCATTCTCCTGATTGCATTGTCGCTTTGATTTTTTAATTTCATCACTGTTTAAAATACACATACAAAAAACCCGTGCTTAGCACGGGTTTTTTGTAAACTTGTTAACGCTCGCTTACAACCTACCCGTGCAGTCTTGCTGCCAGCAGTAGTAGAGTAGAAAAAATAGCGTTATTCATTATTTAGATTCTTTAACTTTTATGTATAAAATTTATTTTAAAACCAATATGTATTTGTAACGCGGATAGCACCAGTGCGTCAACCTCAGTTTACAAGAACACATATAACTTAAAAGTATAAATTTAAATTTTTGTGATGACTTTGCGAAAAATAATAATGTAGCAGATACAAACATGTGTAGTGCTCATCAAGTATTTGCTCCATTGGACTTGTTTGCACAAAGTTTGTACGGTGCGTTATCCAAAAGCATCTCTTCTATTGGACCCCTTTTAACTCAGGTTGCTCAGCGAACTTGGAGTCGCGAAAAAAGCAAAGGCATAACGTTTGCTGACAAAACACAAAACTAAAGACGTTTATTTATGAAGAAATCACAAAAAATAGATAAAACAATACTACGTTATCTATGGGTAATTAATTTGACACTAAACCATTTTTTTGTAAAGTTGAGTAAATAGCTCGCCTTGAAATTCTTTCAATTATTAAAAGGATGTATTAATAATGATGTGTATAAACTGCAAAAAATATATTCTAAGATTAATAACCCTAACCAATATGTTTATTTTGTCACTAGGTTTGTCTCTTAGCGGATGTGGGGAAAACAGTACAGAAAATACACCCCCTACAGTTAAAATTGGGGACGTTAATTTGTTTTATTTTGTTACTGACACATTAGATCCTTCGAAAAGAACTATCGAAGCAGTAGCAGACGCAGATGACATTGACGGTAGTATAAGTAGTATTAATTGGTCTATTTTGAGTCATCACCCGATTGAATTAATAGGCTCTGACACAAAAACTATTCAATTTACTGCGCCTTTAATTAACTCTGAAGAAATAGACCTATTTGTACTTGAGGTTGAAGCCACGGATAACCAAGGAAGTATAACAACTGATACAGTCGAGATTGATTTAAACGACGATCTAATTATATTCATTCCTCTTATTTCAGCAAAAAGGGGAGAAGAAATCGAAGTTAATGCGTTAATATTTGGTAGAGAGAGTAAAGTTTCAGAGCTTAATTGGTCTGTATCCAATGGTGTTGAAGTGACGTTATTAGATGCCAATACAGATACTGTCACATTTTTAGCACCTAATTCATCTACTTTCTCTACAGTAAACTTAGAGTTAGAAGTGAGTTTTATGGATGGAAGTGAAAATCGAATCTTCAACGCATACGTAACTTTGCATGATTAATAATATATAAAGAATTGTTACACGGGTTGTTCTTGCAGTCATTGACTGGGCATAGTTTTGATAGTGGGATAGTGGGATAGTGGGATAGTGGGATAGTGGGATAGTGGGATAGTGAGTTAACGAAAGGTCTTCCAATTTATCGATAGGGATAGCAGTAATTCACGCAAAGATAACGCCCGTTGTTGACCTTTGCCTTTGTGATCCCATTTGTGACCACAGCATGCAGCAGTTAAAATAGCTTTTGAGGGTTTAAGTAATCTGAGGCTTAGCACTGCAGGTTGTGTGTATACATTTTCGGCAAATTCGCCATCAATATTGAACCAGCCAAACTTATTGGTATGTAGACGATTACCACTTAAATCGATTTTATCAATCGAATCCAGCTCTATATATTCACAGCCAAGCTGCTCAATATGCACCGCAACACTACAACCAATCTGAATGTTATTAGAAAACCACTGTTGGGTTTTTTGTACTAAATAGTTGTTAGCCATACATTTAGCAGCTTGTTTAGCTTGCCAACTGGCATTGTGTACATCAACTTGTAACGGCGATTGGTGTTGTAATAGACTGTAAGCAGCACGTTTTATATGATGTCTAAGTCCCGCTATTTTTCGTTGTAACAAGTTGATATTATTGAGTTTTTGTTGAGATAAGCTAGCAAGTTCTCGCTCATACAATGCATTGCACAGTTCAGCATAATGTAACTGATGCTGATCATCAGAAAAAATGTCTACCTGTTGGGAGTTTGAAATTTGCATAGTTAATTATGTGTACATTATTCTAATAAAGTTTCTAATGGGCTTCTCATATAAATAGTTAATAAAAATCTTTATATGAGTGCTTAAAACTAAAATGGCCAGCGTTAGCTGACCATTTTATACTCTATAACGTTGAATTTGCAGTTTTATTATCTACACATTCAATTATCTATCAATTACTTATTAAGAAACGCTTTATTGACCTTTAATTTCTTTTCGGCCGTTATAAGTTACACGGTCACCTAACTCTTGTTCAATACGTAACAATTGGTTGTACTTAGCAACCCGATCAGAACGACATAAAGAGCCGGTCTTGATTTGACCTGCTGCAGTACCTACTGCTAAATCAGCGATAGTTGAATCTTCAGTTTCACCACTACGGTGAGAGATAACCACGGTGAAACCTGCTGCCTGTGCCATACGAATTGCCTCTAGGGTTTCGGTTAATGTACCAATCTGGTTGAATTTAATTAGGATCGAGTTACCTATACCATTGTCGATACCGCGCTTAAGTATTTTTGTATTGGTTACGAACAAGTCATCACCGACTAATTGCACTTTGTCGCCAATTTTTCTGGTTAAGCTTGCCCAGCCATCCCAGTCACTTTCGTCCAGGCCATCTTCGATAGAGATAATAGGGTACTTTCTAGATAAGTCAGCTAGAAAATCACCAAAACCTTCAGAATCAAACACTTTGCCTTCGCCTTTAAGATCGTATTTACCATCGACGTAAAATTCTGATGCGGCGCAATCCATTGCCAAAGTTATGTCTTTGTCCATCACATAGCCGGCTTTTTCAACTGCTTCAATGATAACTGTCAAGGCTTCTTCATTGGACCCAAGGTTTGGTGCAAAACCACCTTCATCACCTACAGCGGTATTTAGGCCTTTTTCATTTAATACTTTTTTCAGTGAATGGAAAATTTCAGCACCGGTACGCAAGGCTTCTTTAAAGCTCTTCGCGCCAACTGGCTGCACCATAAATTCTTGGATATCAACGTTATTATCGGCATGTTCGCCACCATTGATAATGTTCATCATAGGGACTGGCATACTGTATACACCAGGTGTGCCGTTTAACTCTGAGATATGTTGGTAAAGAGGAATTTTTTTGTGGATAGCGGCAGCCTTAGCTGCTGCCAGTGATACCGCTAAAATGGCATTAGCACCAAATTTTTCTTTGTTTTCAGTACCGTCTAAATCAATCATGATTTTATCAAGGGCAGCTTGATCGACTGCGTCTTTGCCTAACAGGGCTGTTTGAATATCGTTGTTAATTGCGGCAACGGCTTTTAATACACCTTTGCCTAAATAGCGGCTTTTGTCGCCGTCACGTAGTTCTAGAGCTTCACGTGAACCAGTTGAAGCTCCCGAGGGAGCAGCAGCTCTGCCCATAGCACCCGATTCTAAATATACGTCTGCTTCTACTGTTGGGTTGCCACGTGAGTCCATGATTTCACGAGCGATAATTTTGCTAATCTTTGACATTGTTGTTGCCTTTTATTAATTGTGATTCTTAAAATATTCGCCTGCAGCTTTAACAAACCCTGTAAAAAGAGGGTGTCCGTCGCGAGGAGTTGAGTTGAATTCTGGGTGAAATTGTCCGGCTACAAACCAAGGGTGCTCGGCAATTTCGATAACCTCTACTAAGCGTTTGTCAGCAGATAGCCCTGTGACTTTTAAGCCCGCAGCTTCGACTTTGCCACGTAGGTTATTATTCACTTCGTATCTGTGTCTATGACGTTCGTATATTTCGCTAGCACCATACATGTCGTGTACTTTACTATCTGGAAGTAGGTGACATAGCTGACTACCTAAACGCATAGTGCCACCTAAGTCTGAGCTTTCGTCACGAGACTCGGTTGTGCCTGCTGCATCCAACCATTCGGTAATCAGGCCAACAACAGGGAAGGGCGTATCAGGGGCAAATTCTGTACTATTGGCATTTTCCATGCCCGCTACATTTCTCGCATACTCAATTAACGCCACTTGCATGCCTAAGCAAATACCCAAGTACGGTATCTGGTTTTCACGTGCATATTTAGCAGCAGCGATTTTGCCTTCAATACCGCGCTCACCGAAACCACCAGGAACCAATACGGCGTCAAGGCCTTCTAATATATGCTCGCCTTTACTCTCGATATCTTGGGAGTCAATGTATCTAATATTTACTGTTAAACGATTTTTTAAGCCAGCATGTTTTAGAGCTTCGTTAACGGATTTGTATGCGTCTGGCAATTCCACATATTTACCCACCATACCTATGGTGACTTCACCTGTCGGATTGGATTCTGCGTAAAGTACTTGTTCCCATTCGGTCAGGTCGGCTTCAGGACAATCTAAACCAAAACGTTCCACCACTAATTCATCTAAACCTTGGGCTTTAAGCATGGCGGGAATTTTGTAAATACTGTCAGCGTCTCTTAGGGAAATAACGGCTTTGTCTATGACATTAGTAAACAATGCAATTTTTTGACGTTCGTTAGACGGCAAAGGTACTTCAGAGCGACACACAAGAATATCGGGTTGCACGCCAACTGAACGTAATTCTTTCACCGAATGTTGAGTGGGTTTGGTTTTTACTTCAGCCGAAACAGCGAGGTAAGGCACCAACGTAAGATGCATAAACATCGCTCGGTTACGTCCTACTTCAACACCCAATTGGCGAATTGCTTCAATAAATGGTTGTGATTCAATGTCACCCACAGTACCGCCAATTTCTACTATGGCGACATCTACACCTTCTGAGCCATCAATAATTCTACGCTTAATTTCGTTAGTGATATGCGGAATAACTTGAATTGTGGCACCTAAATAATCGCCTCGACGCTCCCGCTTGAGGACTTCTTCGTATACTCTGCCAGTCGTGAAGTTATTTCGTTTAGTCATGCGAGTACGAATAAAACGTTCGTAGTGACCTAAGTCTAAATCTGTTTCAGCACCATCGTCGGTGACAAATACTTCACCGTGCTGAATTGGGCTCATAGTGCCTGGATCAACGTTGATATAAGGGTCAAGCTTGAGCATAGTGACATTCAAGCCTCTAGCTTCTAGGATTGCTGCAAGCGAGGCTGCAGCAATACCTTTTCCAAGTGATGAAACTACACCACCTGTGACGAAAATATAATGTGTCATGATAACCCTAATAAAGGCGTTTGAATTGAATATGCGTTGTAAAGTGTGGTTTGAGTTTTCTTGTTAAAAAGCCAAGAAAAAACCATTACCGGACGGGAAGATATTGTACTAAAAAATGCCATCTCAGACAAAGAATAATCTTAAATAAAAGACAAATATTCAAGCCATCTCAAAATGTGCATCTTGATATGACTTTATTGGAGGATATTTTGATTTAGTGTATATCTTATGCAGAAACTTAATTATGCCATTAGGCTGAATATCGCTGCGCCTAGACCACCTAACATTAAAGCAATGTTAGCGAAAAACCCCATTGCAAAACCAAGGGCTCTGCTGCGTGGGTCTTTCACATAACTGACGTAGTAAGTAGGTCGCCCGATTATAAATAGAATACCAATTGCAGCAGCTATTGAGGGGCTGACCAAATATGAAAAAATCCACAAAGCAGGTATAAATACGATTAATTGCTCTAGGGTGTTTTGTTGTACGCGATACAGTTTTTCCCATACGAGATTGCCGGATACAGCAGGCGCAATTACGTTATACTTTTTTCGACTAAAGCCAACCTTAAAAGCAAAAACAATTACTCTGACAACGCTATAAGGGTAATGATTGCTGGTAATTCCACAGTGAAATCCTTGTTTAATTAAATGCCGAAGTTAATCTTGTGCTGCTAATGTTTTTAGTTGATACAAATATTCTAACGCCTGTTTTGGCGTTAAATCGTCTGGATTAATTTGCTTTAAACATAAGCGTAAATCGTCCACTAAATTAAGTAGATTGAGTTGCTGCTCTTGCCTAACCTGTGGTTGATTGTTGGACACTGGTTGGTTTTCTAACTCTGCTAATTTATGTTTGGCTTTCTGAATAACGCTTCTGGGAACGCCCGCTAGTTGAGCTACCTGTAAACCATAACTTTTATTGGCTGCCCCTTCTTGTACTGCGTGCATAAAACGAATCGTTTCTTCGTGCTCAACTGCATCGAGATGCACATTAGCCAGTTCAGGTAAGTCTTCGGCTAATTGCGTTAACTCAAAGTAATGAGTAGCAAATAAGGTATAAGATTGGATTTTAAGCGCGAGGTATTCAGCACAGGCCCATGCCAGTGACAAGCCATCATAAGTACTGGTGCCACGGCCTATTTCGTCCATTAATACTAAGCTATTGGCTGTGGCATTATTTAGGATGTTAGCGGTTTCGGTCATTTCTACCATAAAGGTTGAGCGACCTGAGGCTAAATCATCAGATGCACCGATACGAGTAAATATTCGGTCGATAGGGCCTATTTGTGCATTTTCAGCCGGTATAAAACTTCCCATGTATGCCATCAACACTATTAACGCAGTTTGGCGCATGTAGGTTGATTTACCCCCCATGTTAGGGCCAGTTATTACCAACATACGTCTGTGGGGATTGACTGCTATAGGGTTGGCTATAAAGGGCGTTTTCATTACATGCTCGACAACGGGGTGGCGACCTTGCTCGAAGTGAATTCCACTCTTTTCGCTGAGTTCAGGGCAATGGTAATTTAACGTTTCGGCTCGTTCGGCTAAATTAGTAAGCACATCGAGTTCGGCTATTGCATCAGCACTTTGCATCAAATTCGCTAATTCAGGCATTAATATATCGAACAGTTCGTCGTAGAGGCGCTTTTCTAAGGCCAATGATTTACTTTGACTGGTGAGCACTTTGTCTTCGTGCTCTTTTAATTCCTGAATGATATAGCGTTCATTATTTTTTAGGGTTTGGCGACGTACATAATCAGCGGGTACTTTGTCGGCATAACTTCGGCTAACCTCGATAAAATATCCATGCACTCGGTTGTATCCGACTTTTAAAGTAGAAATGCCAGTGCGGTCTTTTTCGCGCTGTTCTAATTCATCTAAATAATCGGTGGCCCCTTTGGATAAAGCGCGAAGTTCATCAAGTTCTGGGTTATAGCCAGTTTTTATGACTCCGCCATCACGAATTAAAACAGGGGGGGCTTCTTCTATAGCGTTGTTGAGCAAATCTGCAAAACTAGGGAACTGACTGATGTCATTTGCCAACTGCATCAAGCCTTTGTTGGCAGATTCAGCAGATTGGTCGGTAATAAAACCTTGAATATCAGGCAACAACATAAAAGCTTGTCTGAGCCTGACAAAATCTCTGGGTCTTGCTGAGCGAAGTGCTAAACGGGCCAATACTCGTTGCATGTCTCCGACTTGTTTGAGATTGCTTTGTAACTGCGGATAATCACTATTAAGAAGTGATTTAATATTTAACTGGCGTTGCTTAAGTATGCTTACATTGGTTAAAGGGCGATGTAGCCAGCGTTGCAATAACCTACTACCCATAGGCGTTGCTGCATTGTCTAAGACACTGGCAAGCGTGTGTTCTTTCCCGCCTGATAGGTTTTGTGTTAATTCTAAATTACGCCTTGTGGCGGCATCCATCAATACGGTATCGGATTCTGTCTCGAGCACGATATTACGAATATGGGGCAGGGCACTTCTTTGTGTGTCTTTAACATATTGCATCACGCAACCTGCCGCACATAACCCTATTTTGTTGGCTGTAACACCAAATCCAGTTAGCTCTTTGGTACCAAACTGTTGATTTAACTGCTTAGTGGCAGTATCAAAATCAAACTCCCACTGTGGACGGCGTCTCAATCCTTTACGTTGTTCAATAATATGTTGGAAAGCAAAATCTTCTGGATACAATAATTCTACTGGATTAGTGCGCTGAATCTCAGCTGCCAGCGCTTCGGCATCTTTAGGTTCACACAGCGTAAAACGACCCGTGGTGACATCTAATGTGGCATAACCAAAGTAAACGCTGCTTTGTTGTTTGACACTGACCACTGCGGCTAAAATGTTGTCTTGCTTATCTTCTAACAATGCTTCATCCGAGACAGTGCCCGGGGTAACAATACGTTGGACTTTTCTGTCTACCGGCCCTTTGCTTGTTGCAGGATCGCCTATTTGTTCGACAATGGCCACCGACTGCCCCATTTTAACCAAACGAGCGAGGTAATTTTCTACTGCATGATAGGGGACGCCAGCCATAGGGATCGCATTGCCACCTGATTTACCTCTTGCGGTTAAAGATATATCGAGTAATTCTGACGCTTTCTTAGCGTCATCAAAAAACAGCTCATAAAAATCACCCATGCGGTAAAACAGCAATATGTCTGGATGTTCAGCCTTTATCTTTAAATATTGCTGCATCATAGGAGTGTGTGTTTGCAGCGCGGGGCTTATGGGTGTTTGCTCTGAAAAATTGTTCGATGGCATAATAGAGATTACTTTATTCTTTTTATCTGATGGCTGGCGTGACATATTCAACATTGGATATCACATATTTAGGTTGCCCATATGACTGAAGACATTACCCAATTAGCGCAACGTTTAGGAAATACACTTTCTACTAAAGGTTGGCAAATCTCTTGTGCTGAATCATGCACTGGAGGTGGGATAGGATACGCCATCACAAGTATTTCTGGAAGCTCAGCATGGTTTAAAAAAGGTTTTATCACCTATTCAAATGACGCTAAACAAGAACTCTTAGGGGTGAGTGAGGATACTTTAATTCAGTACGGAGCCGTATCGGCACAAACCGTCGAAGAAATGGCTGAAGGTGCTGCAAAAAACGCTAATGCTGAAGTGGCTATTGCTATTAGTGGTGTTGCAGGCCCTGACGGTGGTACACCCGATAAGCCGGTAGGCACTGTCTGGTTTGGTTTTTATATTAACGGGCAGAGCATCAGTCAAAAACTTCTGATTACGGGTAACCGGCAAGATGTTAGAATAAAGGCCATTGAGTTCGCTTTATTCAATACATTAATGTTGTTGCAAAAGTAAACAATGATGAAAAAAGGGCTTAGAATCCTAAAAATTATTTCTACATTTCACTTGTAACTGTATAACCATACAGTATACTTCGAAGCCTGTTACTGAATCATATTAGTGTTGAATAAAAAATTTTTAACACGTTTTAATCACAAGGACATTCTGATGGATGACAACAAAACCAGAGCGTTAACTGCTGCCTTAGGCCAAATCGAAAAACAATTTGGTAAAGGCTCTATAATGAGGCTGGGCGACAACAAAACCATGGACGTTGAAACTATTTCAACGGGCTCTCTTGGTCTAGATATCGCTCTCGGTGCTGGTGGCTTACCCTTAGGACGTATCGTTGAAATATACGGACCAGAATCCAGTGGTAAAACTACCCTGACTCTTGAAGTCATTGCCGAAGCACAACGTAACGGTAAGGTGTGTGCTTTTATTGATGCTGAGCATGCCCTTGACCCAATCTACGCCAAAAAACTGGGTGTAGATGTAAACGAACTTTTAGTGTCGCAACCTGATACCGGTGAACAAGCACTAGAAATTTGCGACATGTTAACCCGCTCTGGTGCAGTTGATGTGATAGTAGTGGATTCGGTTGCAGCGCTGACGCCTAAGGCTGAAATTGAAGGCGACATCGGTGATTCACACATGGGTCTTGCCGCCAGAATGATGAGCCAAGCTATGCGTAAGCTAACGGGTAACTTAAAGCATTCGAATACTATGCTTATTTTCATTAACCAAATCCGAATGAAGATTGGGGTTATGTTTGGAAGTCCTGAAACAACTACTGGCGGTAACGCCTTGAAGTTTTATGCTTCGGTACGTTTAGATATTCGCCGCATTGGTGCGGTTAAATCCGGCGATGAGATAGTCGGTAATGAAACCCGCGTAAAAGTAGTAAAGAATAAAATTGCCCCGCCTTTCAAACAAGCTGAGTTCCAAATCATGTATGGCGAAGGTATTAACAGCCTTGGAGAACTCATTGATTTAGGTGTCACCCATAAAATGGTTGAGAAAGCAGGCGCTTGGTATAGCTGCAATGGTGAGCGAATAGGCCAAGGTAAAGCGAATTCAATTGGTTACTTAAAAGAACACCCTGATATGGCTAAAGATCTTGATAAGCGATTAAGAGAATTGTTATTGTCAAAGCCAGTAGAAGCTGATGAAACTGTAAAAAAAGCAGACACCGAGTAATGTGAATATTAAAACTAAAAACCCCGCTAATTTAGCGGGGTTTTTTATACATTTTGAAAAGTAGGGAATTCTTAAATAATCAAAGAAAGTCTATAAAATTAAACTTAGTTCGTTAAATCATCTAAGATATTCATAAGTTGCATACTAGCTTGTTCCATTTTTTCGAAAGAGAGCAAACTTCCTTTAATATTACCATCTTGCAACTGTTTTAGAGCAGTAATACCATTTTGGTGAACTTCAGAGTGAGGTCTGTCGATTGCTTTAAAAGATGAACTTTTTTGATACTGACGTGATTGCTCACTGTTATACCATTGTCCTAATCTACATTGTTTATGATCTACAAATGAATCTACAGATTTTAGAGAACGCCCTAGGGCTACTTCATATACTTCACCTTTCCATACGATATGATCTAACTTCACCGTTTGAATGAAACTTCTATCCGTCACCCCGAGAATGGAGGATTTCATTGCGCCGACTGTGTTGTTAATACCGCTATAACTGTTATTTAAGCCAGCAATTGTATTGGACAACTCAATGTTTGACTCTTCAAGAGCGGTAGCAAATTTAACCCCTGATTCTGTATCTTGTTTGATTCTGGCAATGAGGCCACCTACTTCTTCTGCAGACTTGCTGGTATTACTTGCCAAGCTTCTAACTTCATCAGCTACAACAGAAAACCCACGTCCTGCATCTCCAGCTCTGGCTGCTTCAATTGCAGCATTAAGTGCTAACAAATTGGTTTGGTCAGAGATTTTAGAAATGGTCACAACAAAAGAATTAATGCTGTCAGCAATGGCTTCTAAATTAGCCATACTTTGCGACATATTTTGCATTTTTTCAGTGATTTGCTCCATACCACAGGCAATATCTGTAATCGATTTTTGACCACTATCTAAGACTAGGTTCAGCTCATCAATAGATTGGGCCTCGTTCTGAATTACTTCATATGAAGACAGGACAGACTCTCTTATGCTTGTCACTTGAGCAATGCAATCAAGTAAGTTGGGCCAAATCTGTTTATCAAAACTCGATTCTTCTTGAATGACTGAAGCGGCCTTTACGCTGCTTAACTCAGCTATGAGGTCTTCATTCTCAGTTTTATAGCGATTTTTTTCTGCTTCTATATGAGCTAATTTTTGTTCTAATTCAACATATCTGCTTTTACTGACCAACATGAATTGAGACTCCACATATTTAATAAGATAATAAAGGTCCAATGTCCCTTTTTATAGCGAATAAGAATTTATGACATACCTTCTCATTCAAACGCTGTGTAATTACTGTCTACTTTACTTAGTTTTCGGCTGATTGGCGCAGAACTGAACATATTCTGATGTTTTTATAAAATTTTAAACAATTTGAAATTTTGATTGCGCGCTTTTCTCAATAGAAATAGTGGGTTAGATAGCATTAAAGCGACATTTTTTAAATAAAGTGAACATAGACTCATTCTTTAGTGTTGATGGTGTTTTATTGTGTTTATATGATTTACACAGAATGTTGGCTGTATTTTTTTTGAGCTAAGCAGTTCAAAAATTTAACTCTGCTATTTTTAGGTCGCCTATCTGTATCTTATAGACGACCCTAAAGGTACAAGTGTAAAAGTTTTACCTCATAATTTTTTAGAAACTTTATTATGCATTTTTGCCCAGCTGTCCGGAAATTTACCTTGCAGTACATATGAGAACGAAATGAGTTCTGCTATGACATGATAAAGCTGATCAGGGATTTCTTGGCCTAAGTCTAACGTGGCTAGAAAATCACTAAGGTACGGATCTTCATGGACTAAAACGCCATTCTGCCTTGCAAGTGAAATAATTTCATCTGCCAAATCACCAAACCCTTTCGCGATTATGGTAGGTGCCCCACCGGATGGTGCCCCACCGGATGGTGCCGCATCGGTAATAGCTTCACCAGAGCTACTTTGATTGTATTTAATACCTATAGCGCTTTTCTGTTTAGGCTTTTTTGTGGCTTTATCTGTCATTACTATTTAAGCCTCTTACGCTTTAGCTTGAAACATATGATAAGGACGTTGTTGCAATGTATCTGGAATTTTACCTAGCTGGCACTGGCTTTTGCTGACTTCAATGCCAAGGGAGTCGAGTTTTCTGCGTAGCAATGGCAGGTAATTCATTACCTGAATTTTCACAGTGTCATTGGAGGTATAAAAATTTATTTCTAAGGTGTTCGCTCTTAGTTTGGCTTTTGTTAATAACTCCCCCAAATCGCCGACCGCTAACTTCATGGTTAGTTGCCATGTTTTATTATTTTTCTCATCAGAGGATGTATTTTCTTTATCGCTCTGTTCACGCTTAATCAACAATTCAATGTCTTTAATCGTACCTCCCAACGCTGAAGGTAAATTGTAGTAGAAGGTTTCTTGACCTTGGATCATTTGTTCCGCATTGCTTAACTTGTTGGCCTGATGCCCCGATAACAATCGTCCGATCTCCTTCATTAGCTGGTGTTTTTGTTCCAGTTGTGACATTTCATTCATTGCCTTAGATGTCACCTTGGGTTTACTTTCTCTGGTTGTGCCTAACACACTATTTAACGTTGTCGTAATCTGATCAGTGCGACTCGACGATTGATTCCGTGCCAGTCTTGCGCTGAGAGACATTTGTAATAGAGTGACCAAACCACTCATAAAGCCTTGGCTCGATGCGGGATTAATCATCTGTAATGCCGACAGGTTTAGAGCCGGGGTGGTGAGCAGTTGCCTAATTTGATTCACGTCTTGTTCTTTTCCTTGGGGCAGAGCTTGTTTAATTTGCTGTAATACTTGTTCAACCAATTGTTTGCTAGATTGTTCAGTTGCGCCTTTAAAAAACTCGACATCCACTAATGCTTTTTCGATTGATTGTAGGGTGATTGCAGGGGCCTCTGCTTTAGCTTGAACGATCCGCAGTAAACTTTGTACTAGATTTATTTGTTCTGGTTTGTTGGTAAGTAGGCTTGGACTAATAACACTTTGGGTCATAGACCCTTGTTGTATTTCAGCTAGCAAATTAGCGCCAGCCTCCTTCATGCTTAATCTGACTTCTTGAGATTTACTGCCATCTACGGGCGGCACGATAAATCTCGATTTATTATCAGTGGTTGTATGCTGGTATCTCTCGGTGCCTGGCTTTTGAATATTTAGGTTTAGTTCTGCTCGAGGAACTTGCGACGCGGTCTGAGTCTGTTTGGTAGATTCAATGGATAGATTCAGTCGCTTATCAACTGCTTGTTGATTCGGTAACTTGAGTACAGCCAAAGCCTGAGCAATCTCTTTTGTGACAGGAATATTGGCCACAGGTTTAGTGTTTTGTAACTGTAGTTCGATTTCGCCATTGGGTTTTATTTGTAAAGTTAACTTATCGATAGGTAAAGCCTGTAGCTTTTGCAGCAGCCCTTGGCTTTGCTCATTATTAATTTTACTCAGTTGCTGCAAAACAGATTTAATAGCTAGTTCAAAATTAATTGGTTTAGCTAAATGGGCTTGTTGCAAGCTAGCCTTTATCAAGGGCGAAGCGAGTAAGGAGGTGAGTATATTTTGTTGATCTTTAGTGACTTTACTATCGAGAGCGGATAAAGCAGAGGTGGCTTGCGGGCTTTTTAACTGCAGACTACCCTCGCCGTTATTTTTTGACTGTTTAGCTGCATCACTGGTGTTTTGTTGAATAGTCAGTTGCCAGTGGTTGCCCTTAGGAACGATAGCAAGCGTTACTTTTTCTCCCACTGAAAACTGATTTAATTGTTTAAGTGGTAAAGATAATGCAAGCGGTGGACGTTGCTCAGTCAGGCTAACCGTAAGGATGTGTTGTTGCTTAGTCAATACTGTATTTTTTGTTTCAAGCGGGTTTGTGCCTATGTTTAACTTAAGTAATTCAGTAGGTATTAGTGTCTTTAATTGTTCCTTGGAAAGTACTGATAATACAGTGGCGTTGATCACAGGCAGTATATTTTTTAGGTTGGAATTAGCGAGTAGATTGCCAGATACTAATTGTTTTGCAGGTAATCTGAGTAAGCTTTGCAGTTGTTGCTCGGTGAGTGGAATAATAGTTGTCGTTTTGGCACTTGTCTGAGAAAAAAACTCGAGAGAAGGATTGTTACCGAGCGTCAATTTAACTTGGTGAGTTTGGCCTTCTAGTAATTTTCCTGATATCTGTGGATTATTTAGCAGCGCGACTTTATTCAGCAAAACAGTGTTTTTGCTTAAACTTAATACATTACCAGCAAGCTGTTTTACGAATACATCAACACCTTTTCGGGCCACGTCAGACGTTGAGGCTACTTGACTCAGTTGAGTGAGTGCCTGAGATATGGTTGCTTGGGATGATTGTGAAATGTCAGGCATAAAACGTTATCGGCTGATATTCAGAAGTATTAGTTAAATCATAGTTTACGCGTAACTAATGTAGATTGACTAATCTGCTTAATTATTCAGTAAATCCTACTCTGTTTAGTCTGCCCACTTTTTTGATTATTTTGTTACCAATTACTACTAACTATTTGTTTTAGCTAGTAGGTTAGGGCCAAACCCTATGATAATATTGACGACCAATTTGCTGCATTTTTTACTGCATTATTTTCTGCATTATTTGCCGCGCTCTTTTATAAAAAACTCATAGACAAAATCGAGGGTAGGTTTGGCGGTACTTTCTGTAACTGATTTATCTGTAATCAAAAGAGATAGGTTATTGTTCGAAAACTTAAACTTTGCCGTTGAGCAAGGTAGTTTACTGTACGTTAAAGGGCAAAATGGGGCGGGTAAAACCAGTATGCTCCGGGTCTTGGCTGGTTTAGTTGACGCTGATTGTGGTGATGTGTATTTTTCCCAGCAAAATATTAAAGATTGCCGCGAAAAGTATCACCTTAATCTAGTGTATTTCGGTCATAAATTAGGAATTAACTTAACGTTAAGTGCGGTTGAAAACTTAGAATATTGGTGCAGGCAACATCAAGTCGCTATTGGGGTCGATACAATATTTGATACTTTGGCTCAGCTTAATTTAGTTGGGTTAGAAGAGATCCCCGTTGCTAATTTGTCTGCTGGGCAACAGCGTCGTGTGGCATTGGCAAGATTTTGGTTTAAACAAGATGCAAAAGTATGGATCTTGGACGAACCTTTTACTGCCCTTGATACTCAAGGTATTGAGTTGTTAAGTAAACAAATTACTACATTCCTCAGTGCTGGTGGTGCAGTGGTGATGACTTCTCATCAAGCTTTACGGATTGATTACCCAACTGATGAACTGACCTTGGAGTATCGAATTTAGTGGCAGCATTGATGGCTATTTTAAAGCGCGACTTAGCGCTAGCGTATAGGCAAAGGGCTGAGCTTATGCAGCCAATGTTATTTTTTATTTTGGTGATAAGCTTATTTCCATTAGCAGTGGGACCTGAACCTAAAACATTACAACTCATCGGCCCAGGAGTGATTTGGGTGGCTGCTATATTATCCTCGCTGTTAGGTTTAGAGCGGTTGTTTCGAGATGATTTTCAAGATGGATCCTTAGAACAATTGATGCTATCGAGTACCTCATTGCCTGCTGCGGCTTTAGTCAAAGTGCTGGCTCATTGGTTAACTAGTATTTTTCCATTAATTATATTGTCGCCTTTGTTGGCGTTGTTTTTGCACCTAAGTGAACCCATGTATTGGGCATTGCTAAAAACCTTGCTACTGGGCACGCCTTTATTGAGCTTAATTGGTGGCATAGCCGTAGGATTGACTGTTGGATTAAATCGCGGTGGTGTGCTGCTAGCTTTATTGCTGTTGCCTGTATTTATTCCTTTGTTAATCTTTGCTACCTCTGCTGTGGAATCTGCTGCAATGCAATTGCAATATTCTGCACAACTGGCGATCATTGGCGCTATGTTCCTTTTCTCTTTAGCTTTGGCGCCTTTTGCCATTGCTTATGCACTTAGAGTGAGTCAAACCTGATGTGGAAGTGGTTACATCCTTACGCTAAAACTGAACGAACTTATCACCTATGCCAAAGGTTATTGCCATGGTTTAGTGTGTTGGGGGTGGCAGTTATTTTATGCGCTACTGTTTGGGGATTGGCCTATGCCCCAACGGATTATCAGCAAAGTGAAGCTTACAGAATTATTTATGTACATGTACCTACTGCAGTGTTATCAAAAAGCCTATACAGCGCGATGGCAGTGGCTGCCTTTATTGGTTTGGTATGGCAAGTTAAAACATCTTTTATGGCGATGATGGCCTTGGCACCTATAGGTGCGACTGTGACTTTTATTTCACTTATTACTGGCGCAGCTTGGGGTAAACCTATGTGGGGCACTTGGTGGGAGTGGGATGCTCGGTTAACTTCGCAATTGATATTAATGTTTTTGTTCCTCGGAGTTATTTCTTTATATAAAGCTTTCGAAGATAAACAACAGGCGGGTAAAGCTGCTGGGGTCATGGCTATAGTGGGGGTGATAAATCTGCCAATAATTCATTACTCAGTAGAATGGTGGAATACTCTGCATCAAGGCGCCACCATCTTAAAACTCGGCAAGCCGTCTATGCCCTCAGAAATGTTATGGCCCCTTTTATTGTCTATCTTAGGTTGGGCACTCGTCAGCGGAGCTGTTTTTTTACTGCGCATGCAAAACGAAATTCTACAACGAGATATCAAGCGCCCGTGGGTGGTCGCTTTAGCACACAAAAACTCAGCGTTGAGTGAGGTCAAATAATGTATTTTGAAGACATCAATAGTTTTTTAGATATGGGCGGCTATGGCCTATATGTATGGCTGTCTTTTGGCTCTGCAGCCCTCAGTCTGTTAGTTTTGTGGTTAGACTCACTTTTTTCAAAGCAAAGATTATTTACACAAGTATTGAGTGAACAAACAAGGCAAGCGCGAATTAAAGCTGCGGCTAAACAAAGTGCTACAGCTAAACAAAGTGCTACAGCTAAACAAAGAACGAACGGAGAAACAATATGAACCCAAGGCGTCAAAAACGTTTGATGGCTGTATCTGCAATCTTACTGGTGGTTAGCGGTGGTATTGGTTTGATGTTGTATGCGCTAAGTCAAAATATCGACTTGTTTTATACGCCATCTGAAATTATTGATGGAAAAAAAGGCCAAATCCCAGAACTCGGTCAACGATTGCGTATTGGTGGCATGGTTGTGCCCGGCACCGTTAAGCGGGATCAAGAAACGTTGTCTGTGAGTTTTGATTTAGTGGATATCGGTCCCGCGGTGACAGTGAGTTATCACGGCATCTTGCCTGATTTGTTTCGCGAAGGGCAGGGTATTGTAGCAACAGGTGTGTTGACTAAAAATAATTATATTGAAGCGCATGAAGTGCTCGCTAAACACGATGAAGAATATATGCCGCCAGAACTGGCAGAAAAAATGAAAGGCATTAAACACATTAAACCATCACAGGCAAGCTACGGTAAAACTGAGGCAGGTATATAAATATGTTAGCTGAATTAGGTAATTTCGCTTTAGTACTGGCCCTTATGATGGGCATATTGTTATCCATTTACCCTATGTGGGGCGCTTATAAAGATCATTCACAAATGATGGCCATGGCGAAACCTTTGGCAATTGGCATGTTTATATTTACCGCTTTTGCATATGGTTGTCTGACGCATGGATTTATCACTGATGACTTCAGCATAGCCTATGTGGCGAACACATCGAACAGTACCTTGCCGATCTATTACAAAATTACCGCTGTGTGGGGTGGCCATGAAGGCTCATTTTTACTATGGGTATTGATATTTTCTATTTGGACTGTGGCGGTAGCACTATTTAGTAAGGCTATCCCCATGAAAATGGTCGCCAGAGTGTTATCTATTTTAGGTATGGTAGGTATTGGTTTTTATTTGTTTATGTTACTCACCTCTAATCCTTTTGATCGGCTGTTACCTTTTTTTCCTATTGATGGCAAAGACTTAAACCCATTGTTACAAGATTTTGGGATGATCATTCACCCTCCTATGTTGTATATGGGGTATGTAGGTTTTTCAGTGGCGTTTGCCTTCGCGCTTGCTGCGCTGATATCTGGGCAATTAGACTCCACTTGGGCCCGTTGGTCTAGGCCTTGGACATTGGCTGCGTGGTCTTTTCTAACTGTAGGTGTCGCGCTTGGCAGTTGGTGGGCCTACTACGAATTGGGTTGGGGCGGTTGGTGGTTTTGGGATCCTGTTGAAAATGCTTCATTCATGCCTTGGCTAGTGGGTACTGCTTTGATCCATAGTTTAGCTGTCACAGAAAAACGTAAAGTGTTTAAGTCTTGGACCGTATTGTTAGCTATATCTGCGTTTTCATTAAGCCTGCTTGGTACGTTTCTGGTGCGTTCAGGGGTGTTGGTTTCAGTACATTCATTCGCTAGCGACCCTAGTCGTGGTTTATTTATTCTTGGCTTACTAGTCATAATTATCGGCGGCTCTTTGGCTTTGTATGCCTATAGGGCTCCGCAATTGAAAGGGAATGGAAGATACCAACTGTTTTCAAGAGAAGTGTTATTGATTGGTAATAACGTGTTCTTAACCGCGGCTACTTTGGTCGTGTTGTTAGGTACCTTGTTACCCTTGGTACATAAAGAAATCGGTATGGGCTCTATTTCAATCGGCGCACCCTTTTTTAACCAAATGTTTACTTATCTTATTGTGCCGTTTGTACTGTTTATGGGAATTGGCCCGCTGTCACGCTGGAAAAGCCAATCTCCTCAAGCGTTATATAAGCAACTACTGATTGCATTTGGTTTAAGTGTGTCGGCTGGTATTTTGGTGAATGCTAGTTTCGAACAATCTAGCTATATGGCAGCGTTAGGCTTAGTCATGAGTTTTTGGATTATTATTACGACTATCATGGAAATACGGCAGCGTATTCAACCACAAGTTGAGTCAGGTAAATTCACCATTTCACAAAGCCTTAAAAAACTGACCCGAAGCCATTGGGGCATGGTATCGGGGCATCTTGGTTTTGCGGTAACACTCATCGGCATTGCATTAGTTAGTGCATATAGTGTGGAGCGCAATGTACGTATGGGGTCAGGAGATCGCGTCACTTTGCAAGGTTATGAATTTGTATTTAAAGGGGTTTCTGAATTTACAGGACCTAATTATACAGCCGATGTTGGGCATCTAGATGTTTTCCAAAACGGGCAAAAAATATCGTCACTTGCTGCCGAAAAACGTTTTTATCCGGTACAACGAAATGTTATGACGGAAGCGGGCATTGACTCGGGCTTAACTCGAGACTTATTTGTAGCATTGGGCGAGCAGCTTAAAAATGGCGATTGGTCGTTACGCATTTATGTGAAACCTTTTATTAACTGGATATGGTTAGGCGCATTTATAATGGCGTTTGGCGGCGTGTTGTCGATTAGCGATAAGCGGTATCGAATGACGAAATTAGGGACCAAACTTAAAGCTAATGCAACTCCAAATCCAGCTTTGAAGGAGCAAATATCTTGAAAAAAGTGGCGTTGTATTTAATTCCACTGGGATTATTTTTAGGCTTAATAATATTTTTGTACCAAGGTTTGTTTTCTAACCCAAGAGAGCATAAGTCCAGTTTGCTTGAAAAACCCATGCCTGAATTTGTTTTGCCTGACTTGATGGATATCCAGCAAACTTATACTCAAGACGTGTTTCTTGGCAAAGTAACGTTACTCAATGTGTGGGGAGTGTGGTGTATCACCTGCGCCATTGAGTTGCCTTATCTCACACAGTTGCAAGTTGAGGGTAAACATATAGTTGGCTTGTACTACGACCAAGATATTGATCCTGATTTTGGGATTAAAACCGTCGAACGAGTGCAACAGGAAGTAACAGATAAGCTCAGACAATTAGGTAATCCTTACGCTTACAATATATTCGATGTTAAACGCGATTTATCATTAGATCTTGGCGTAACTGGTGCCCCTGAAACCTACTTAATTGATCAACAAGGTAAGATACGTTTGCATCATATTGGAGATATCAATCCACGGGTCTGGAATAAAAAGTTTGCGCCTATATATGACACTTTGGTGGCGCAATGAATCGATTAGTCTGCACTTTAGTTATTTTAATGCTTAGTTGCTTCGGTAGCCTAGCATTAGCGACAGAAGACAAGTTTCATTTTGATGAGCCTAAAAAAGATGCCCTATTTTTAGAGTTAACCAAAGAATTACGTTGTCCTAAATGTCAGAATCAAAACATTGCTGATTCTGACGCTATGATAGCAGTGGATTTAAAACGCAAGGTCTATGAGTTGCTGCAAAAAGGTAACGACAGACAACAAGTTATTGATTTTATGAAACAACGTTATGGCGACTTTGTTTATTACCAACCGCCTGTTAACCCTATGACCATTTGGTTATGGGTATTGCCAATACTATTTATTGTTGTTGCTGTGGTTGGAGTAGTGATGACCCGTAAACGCCAAGCACCTGAGATAAGCAATGAACAACTAGCTAAAGCACAAGCAATTTTGGAGCGTGACGAGTGAGTCTTTTTTATCTAGGTGCAGCCATATCCGTTGTTATTTTCATGTTATTTATCATTTTTCCTTGGTTCAGAAAGGCCAACGATGATTCTGTAAGCAGATTAACTAATAAAGGGCTGATTAAACAACGTCTGATTGAATTACACACCGAGCAACAGCAAGGTTTGCTGAGTGATTCAGACAGGTTGCAGTCAGAAAATGAGCTAAAGCTGGCTTTGTTGGATGAAACTAAAACAAGTCAAACTAATGAGGCGAGTGTGGGTATTCCCCTCGCAATTGGTGCATTGGTTAGTTTGTCAGTTGGCATAGGTACATATCTATACTCTAACCAGATTCAACGCGTTGATGAATGGCTGATGGCGCAACAACAAACCAGCGAACTTGGGCAACGGATGATCAGTGGCGATGAAAACCTTAACCTAAAAGATTTACAAACGTTTGCTTTAGGGCTTAGAACCAAATTGGTAGATACACCAGAAGATGCCACGGGGTGGATGTTATTAGGTCGAGTATCTGGGGCTATTAATAGAGTAGACAGTGCCATTCAAGCTTTTGAAAAGTCTTTAAAATTTGATCCTAATAATGTGGGGACTTTATCTAGCTACGCTCAAGCGTTATTGATGACGGGCCAAGAGCAACAAGTATTACAAGCTAAACAAGTGTTGTTGCAAATACTGGACTTAGAACCAGATAACACTAATGCTATGGGGGTTTTGGCCATTGCTGCCTCTGAGTTAGGTGACAAACTATTAGCCCTGGAAAATTGGCAAAGGTTATTGGCTTTTATACCGGACACCGATCCCAATTTTGCTGCTGTTAATCAACGTATTTTGCAATTACAGACCGATTTACAGCAAGATAATCAACAAGTAGCTCAAAACAAGCCTAACCTAACTACCGACAGTCTAAGTTCAACTAGAGTGTCGGTAACGATTAATATTAGTGATGAATTGCAGTCTAAATTACCTGAAAATGGTTTTTTATTCGTTTTCGCTCAAGAAAGTAGCGGACAAATGAAAATGCCTGCAGCCGTAGTAAAAATGCCTCTTGGGGAATTCCCTGTTGTAGTGGAGTTGTCTAATAACAATGCTATGACACCCAATTACACCTTGTCGCAATTACAACAAGCTAGATTGGTTGCTAGGGTGTCTATAGATGGAAACGGGACTGAGTCAGCGGGTGACTTTCAAGGTGAATTGATCGCGACTTTAAGTACGAACGAGACGACGCAAGAAACGATAACGATAAATAGGGAATTATGATGAATAAAGTAAGTGTTCTTGTTTTGGCGACAGGGCTGCTGCTGCTTGGTGGTTGTGCATCTCAGCCTAGCGCTATAGAACAATCTCAGCAGTTTGCCGATCCTAAAGATCCCTTAGAGTCATTAAATCGTGCGATGTGGGATTTTAATTATGAAATATTAGATGAATACTTATTGCGTCCTACGGCAGTTGCTTATGCGGATTATATGCCACAAATCGCACGTACGGGTTTACTGAACATAGCAGAGAATCTTGAAGAGCCTTCAAACAGTCTTAACAATCTGTTGCAATGGAAGTTAGATGGCACTTTTATCAGTCTAGGGCGCTTTCTGCTGAATTCTACCGTGGGGTTGTTAGGCTTGATTGATGTCGCCAGTGAAATTGGTTTAGAGCCTAAGGAAGAGGAGTTTGGAGAAGTACTGGGAAAATGGGGACTCAATACCGGTCCTTATTTGATGATACCTGCGTTGGGACCGAGTGATATACGCAGTTCAGTAGGTGATTTTGTCGACTCTTCCTACTCTCCTATTGACGGCCTCAACTTCTATTTCAGTGCTTTGCGTGTAGGTATCAAAGCATTAGAGAGCAGAGCATCTGTGATACAACAAGAGCAGCAGCTGACTTCTTCTTCCGATCCCTATGCTTTTGTGAAAAGTGCTTATTTTCAAAACTTAGAATTTAAAGTTAAAGATGGAAAAGTAGAAAAAACCGAAGAAGAAGCCGCATTAGAAGATGATATCGATGCGTTTTTGGATAACCTATAGCGCCAGTAGCTAGTTGACATTACAAGGTAAAAGTAAAGCCAAAGATATTTACACCACCGAGGAAAAAGAGCGTCGGGCGTCAAGCGGCGGCCGCCGACCGCTGCTCCTCACAGAGAAAATCAACTAATTGTTAAGATAAGATTTTAAGAGTGGGACAGTAAATATCCTAATTGGTGTCTTATTTTCCCTTTGGTTCAATATCTTTTAGGTAATAAAGTACAGTAGATTAATGGTATTAGAGGTTTGGTATTAATTTAATTGCTTTAATAAAATATTGGAAATCAATCAAATGGTTTTCAACAATAAACCTAACGATATCAATATTGAGTTCCTGATAGTCATGCACCGCTATATTTCTTAATCCCACCATCTTTTTAGGTTTACTGCTACTTCTTCAGGCAGCAATACAGCTTTAAATAACAGTTCAAAGGCGTCTCTACTGGACTGTGGTATGCCTAGTTTTTGTTGTTTATTAACATAATTCGCTAGATCAATTGATGCTTCACAGGCTCGCTGTAAGTTTAATACAATGGAATCCTGACGAGTAAAATCAGTAGATAAGTTATCTGCAACTTCAGCATATACAACATTGATGCGTTGTAAACATCGTTCAATGGTAGCAATTTTATTGATGACTACATCATTCATTTGTCAAACTCATGTGTTGCTTCAAAATATCTGCTCTTTCGACATTTAAATGCTGATACATTGACATAACCTGCATTTCAAATACAGCCACATAGTTTGCTGCATCATAAATACACATTCCGTGATGGATCACTTGGTTTTGCATAACAGTAGAAGCACTTAATAAATCTACTAAATCAACATCGTTTTTTAATGCTATTGCCAGTTCATTTTGCCATTGCCAACGAGCAACAGGGTCAAACTTACTTGCTCCTAATATGGCAATATCAATATCACTTTGCGAATTCGACTGCTCATTTGCTTGAGAGCCAAATAAATATATCAGCTTAATGCCCTGACACTGTTCCAATACTAGTGAACGAATGTCATTAATTAACTTCTCCTGCGATCTCACAGCCATAAAAGTACCAAGCTCTAAATTGATTGTGTTTTAGTTTACCCATACAGCTAGCGAATACCAAACAAAGAAAACAAATTGCAAAGCAGTAGACGGTAAATAGTGGCTAGTAGATAGAAAAAAAGAGCGTTTACACCACCGAGGAAAAGGACCGTCGGGCGCCGACCGCTAAGCTTCACAGAGAAAATCAACTGATTTTTAAGATAAGATTTAAAGAATAGAACAGTAAACATACGACTTTTTTTGCCTTTTTTTTATCTTTTCATCTTTCCTCTGCGCGCGGCACCCGGTGATCTCATTGTCCTCGGTGGTAAAAAAATTATTTTGTTTAAAATCTTTTAAGAACTATTTTGGTTTTAAAGGCTATTTATAGCCTTCGGGATTGTTTGCTTGCCAATTCCATGAGTCTTTGCACATTTCTGCGAGTCCTCTGGTGGCTGTCCATCCCAGAGCTTCGCTGGCCGTTTTAGGGTCGGCATAGCAAGAGGCAATATCACCTCCTCTGCGGGGAACAAATTGATATGGGATAGCTTTGCCGCTTTGTTTTTCAAACTCTTTGACCATATCTAACACACTATATCCCTGACCTGTGCCGAGGTTGTAAGTCACAATACCTGGGCTTGTGTATAGTTTATCTAAGGCTTTTAAGTGACCTGCTGCCAAGTCCTCCACATGGATATAATCTCTGACACCGGTACCATCTAGTGTGTCATAGTCGTTACCGTAGATAGAAAGCTGTTCACGCTTTCCAGTGGCAACCTGGGTAATAAAGGGCATCAGGTTGTTGGGTATACCATTGGGATCTTCACCTATACGTCCAGATGGGTGTGCTCCAGCTGGATTAAAATACCTCAGCAGTGCTATGTTCCAGTCGTTATCTGATTTGTATAAGTCTCGTAACACCAACTCAACCATCAGTTTTGACATACCATAAGGGTTAGTTGGTTGTCCTGTTGGCATATCTTCACGAAGTGGCAGTTCAACAGGATCGCCGTAAACCGTTGCCGATGAGCTAAAAACAAGGTTTTTAACACCAAATTTGTTCATTGCTTCACATAACTTTAACGTGCCATAGACGTTGTTGTTATAATAATTGAGGGGCTTTTCTACCGACTCACCTACTGCTTTTAAACCAGCAAAATGAATAACCGCATTGATTTTATGTTTGGAAAAAAGTAATTCTAAAATGGTGTGGTCGCGGATGTCTCCCTGAACAAAAATGGTGTTTTTGCCAGTTAACTCTTCCACACGATTAAGGGATTCCTGGGAAGAGTTACACAGATTATCCAACACTATCACTTGATTGTCAGCCT
Organism: Paraglaciecola psychrophila 170; assembly: GCF_000347635.1. NCBI lineage: Bacteria > Pseudomonadati > Pseudomonadota > Gammaproteobacteria > Alteromonadales > Alteromonadaceae > Paraglaciecola > Paraglaciecola psychrophila. The sequence goes on from NC_020514.1 coordinate 1,527,675, forward strand.
CTAATAGCTGCAAAACAGTGTGACTACCAATATACCCTGCACCACCTGTTACTAAAATTGTTTTCATCATTTATCTCCTTCAGTACGGGGAATAGGTTGAGCAATATATTTAGCACACATAGCGTATTGTACTGGTTTAACAATTAAAGGGTAAAGTAACGTGACTAACAATGCCCAAAAAATAGCCATCCAATTAGTCGCCATTTGAATTATAAGGATAAACACTGGGATCACGACCAACATTTTCAACACATTAAGGAATAATTTTTCTGGTCCAATTAATTTTTTTTGAGCTGTTTGCATTGCCGCTAATCTTTCGGTCAGAGGTAAATGCTGTAGTTGAGGAATTTGTTTAGTCGAAAAATACAACTTCATATGAAATGTGACCTGCTTGTAACGATTAAAAAGCCCAACTAAGTTAAAACTTAGACGGGCATTGATGTTAATACTTAGTGTAAATTAAGAGTGTAAATTAATTAACGGTTTGTTCTTTCAGTCCATCACGATTTTCATCTTGATGCTCTGCCAGTTTCTCCCACTTCTTAGTTTTAAATGTAAATAAGAAGATGACAGCACCAATTGAAATAGTAAATAAACTGATTTGTAAGTAAAGATTAGGCATATCTTCGACCTTATTAGGATCAAAGTTACCTGCTAGCAAGCCAGCCACTACGTTTCCGATAGAGTAAGTGAGTACAAACACCCCCATCATCTGACCAGCAAAGCGTTTTGGTGACAATTTACTGACCGCTGATAATGCAACCGGACTCAAACATAGCTCACCTACAGTATGCAAAAAGTAAGTAGCGATAAGCCAATAAGGAGCAACCTTTAAACCCGTGGCAGCCACTTGTGCTGCAAAAAACATCACTAAAAAGCCTGAAGCCATAATAATCAAACCAACAGCACATTTTAATCCGTACGACGGGGTGATCATCTTTTTAGCCATGTTTATCCACATTGCTGCGAAAAAGGGCGATAAAATAACAATAAACATAGAATTAGCAGATTGAAGCCATTCAGGCGGAATTTCAAAAGTACCGATAATTCTATCGGTATAATTTTGCCCAAATAGATTCAATGATGAACCCGCCTGTTCAAAACCAGTCCAGAAAAATATAGACGCGATACACACTAAAAATAAAGCCCCTAGTTGACGCTTTTCGTTAGGTGAATTGTTACCAAGAAAAAATATAGCAGCAAAATAACCTAGAAATAAGACAGTCGCTAAAATGGCAAATTTTTGAGCAACAACAACTGCATTGAATGCCATTAAATTGTTCATCAGCATATAGGCAACCACTACAACAGCGAGCAAAAACAAACCTATAATCGACCAACTGATCTTTGCCGCTTTAGGTGACAACTTAACGGTTGGTTCAGCACCTGCACCGTCTAACTTGCCAAGGGTCATTTTATATAATACTAAGCCTATAGCCATGCCTACAGCAGCAGCACCAAAGGCCCAATGCCAACCATTATTAATGCGTAAATACCCACAAACTGCATAGCCTATAACTGAGCCTAGGTTGATACCTAAATAATATAGGGTGTAGCCACTATCACGTCGGTTGTCATCACTGGCATAAAGTTGCCCTACCATGGCACCAATATTGGGTTTTAACAAACCCGTGCCTAATACCACTAAAATTAGCCCTATGAAGAAGGTATAGTCATTGGGTATTGCCAGTACAATATGGCCACACATTATGATTATTCCGCCATACCAAACTGCTTGTTGTCCGCCAATTAAACGGTCGGCCATCCAACCACCAGGTAATCCCATTAAATACACAGAACCAGTATAAAGACCATAAATAGCAGTTGCCGAAGCAACAGTGATTGCTAACCCACCTTCTTGAATTGATGCCGTCATAAAGAGCACCAGCATGGCACGCATGCCATAGTAACTCATTCGCTCCCACATCTCGGTTAGAAATAATGTGGAAAGCCCCCCTGGATGGCCCAGAAAATCTTTTGTTTTGGTGTTTGTTGTTGTCATATACCCTACCTTTTATTTTTTATTATTTTTTGAGCCCGACTATGATGGCTAATTTTTTCAATGCATAGATTATTTAATGGTTAGTGCAGTGATTAATTAACTGAGACCAAAAGAGCAGCCTGTTTTATACTAGAGCTAAACCAACAAAACAACATCCATGTGTTTTGGTTAGTTAATCAGGTACTCTTTACACAACAAGATGATGCGTAAGTTGTTTTATTTCAAAACGTGTATTTTTATGACTCTTGTCTGTTATTGGCTGATTAATTTTATATTAACCATTTATCTCAAATTCTAATTCAGTTATCCTAATAAGCTTTGATAATGATTGGATAAAGTTGTCTTTAGCTTTTGTTTTATACGGATAGTAGCATGTTAAGAAAGTTTAAATCGTCTGTGTTTTTATTGTTGATATTGGCGTCTAGTAGTAGTGTTTATGGTCAATCATTTACTCCCAACCCGCAACAAATTGAACAATTCAAAAACATGTCTCGCGCAGAGCAAGAAGGACTTGCTAGGCAAATGGGCATTGATTTATCGGCAATAGGCTCACCCGGCAGTAACACTGTGCAAGTTCAGCAAGAATCTAGGGTAGAGAGAGATGTCGATGCCAACAGCGTGGCCCAGCGGCTGGCAGAGCAAAGTGCCAGTCAATCCAAAACCGCCAAATTAAAGCCTTTTGGTTATGAGCTTTTCACTTCTTCGAGCGCGTCTTTCGCACCATCGGCCAATATACCGGTGCCAGCCGATTATTTGATGGGTCCTGGTGATAGCATCCGCGTACAGTTATTTGGCAAAGAGAGTGCTCAATTTGAGTTGCAAGTCAGCAACGAAGGGCTGATCCAAGTACCAAATTTGGGGCCTATGAGTGCAGTAGGCTTAAGCTACAGCGAATTAAAACAACAGTTAACCGAACGTTACAACGAGCAAGTGATAGGGGTAACCCCTACTATTAGCATGGGTGAATTGCGCACTATTCAAGTTTATATTGTCGGTGAGGCATATCAGCCAGGGGCATATGTAGTTAGCGCGCTTTCAAGTATTACCAATGCCTTGTTTGCCAGCGGCGGGGTTAACGAAGTTGGCTCCCTTAGGCATATCGAGCTTAAACGGGGTGGCAAAACCATTAGCGAGTTTGATCTCTATGATCTGTTGGTTTTTGGCAGAACAACCCAGGACATCCGCTTGCAACAAGGGGATGTGATATTTATCCCTATCGTTAAAAAAATTAGTCAGTATAGATGGCAGTGTTCGTCGCCCTGCCATTTATGAAGCTAAAGATAATGACGATATGGCTAGCATGGTGAATATTGCAGGTGGATTGCTCCCCACAGCTGCAGCGAGTAGTTTACAAATCGCCAGAAGTACCCCAGCTAAAGGATTGCAGGTTAATACAATTGATATGCTAACTAAAGCCGGGCGTGGATTTTCCCTTGAAAGTGGCGACTTTATTAATGTACCCGCCGCCAGCAACGAATTTACCAATGCGGTGGTCATTCTGGGTGCTTATGCCACCCCAGGTTTAACCCAATGGACAGCAAATTTAAAATTGTCAAAATTAGTCGATAAACACAGCTTACTCAACACCAGTGATGTGGATTATGCCCTGGTGATTCGCGGCGACAAGTTTACCCGCCAAACTGAAGTCATACAATTTGAGCCAGCAAAAGTATTATCAGGTGAATATGACTTAGCTTTACAAGCCTACGATAAAGTAGTCTTGTTTAACCGCTTTACGCCAGTAAAACCTGAGCCAGAAGTACCTGATTGGATGTCGCCGGGGCAATACGCACAGCAAAATGGTGCTCGCTCCCAAAAGAGTGACAGCAACATCGCAAAATACGAAACCACACTTCGTGAGCAACCCCCGATGCGTAAACGTAACAATAACGCAGACGAGAACGAAGATGAATTAGCGGATGACGAGCCTAACTACTTGCAAAAACTGGAGTTGGCCAGCTTTACCGAAAAATATTTGATACTCAATGAGACCAAATATTATTCCCGTGAAGAGTTGCTAGAGCCTATTATCACCCGCTTACAAAACGAGAGTAATCAAGGCTCCCCAGTAAAATTGGTCGAAATTACCGGCCAGGTCAAATTTCCGGGTATTTACCCCGTACAAAAAAACGCTAAAGTGCGTGATTTGCTATTAGCTGGTGGCGGGCTATTAGAATCAGCGTATTTGCAAAAAGCCGAAATTTCCCGAACTGCGCTGGATACCGATAACGCGCTGAAAATACAGCATATCGAAATAGACCTGGTAGATACTTTGCTGGGCAAATCAACCACGAATATATCGCTGCAAAGCAAAGACACGCTGAACGTGTTGCGCACACCTGATTGGCAAGAAAACAAAAAGGTAGAGCTTTTGGGTAAAGTAGTCTTTCCAGGTATTTATCAAATTAAAAAAGGTGAGACCTTAGCCCAGTTGATTAAGCGTGCTGGCGGCTTAACCAGCGACGCCACAGTCAAAGCGGCTATTTTTACTCGAGAAGAATTAAAAAAGCGGGAAAAAGAAAACCGAGATAGAGCAGTGGAAAACTTACGCCAACAAATTGCCTCTACCAACTTCACTGGTAGCCAAAACGTGAAAACGATCGATTATCAAGAAGCCAGCCTGATATTGGATGAATTGTTATTGGTGGAGCCAGTAGGGCGTTTAGTTATCAATCTGCCTGCACTTATTGCCGGTAACCCAAGTTCAGATATTACCCTTAAAGATGGTGATAAAGTGTTTGTACCCAATATATCGTCGTCGGTTTCTGTAGTAGGTGAGGTATTTGTACCGACTACCCATATGTTTACCCAGGGTATGGCACTTGATAATTACATTCAATATTCGGGCGGTGTTACTGAGCGTGCAGATAATGGCAATATTTATATAGTTAAAGCAGACGGCTCGGTAGCAATTCCCAACGATTCATTCTGGTTTAACACACAAGAGCTTATATTAGAGCCAGGGGATACCATAGTGGTGCCTAGAGACGTTACTAACTACGAACGCCTTGGGTTATGGCAAACCATAACTCAAATCGCTTATCAGTCTGCTATCGCCTTAATCGCGATAGGTAATCTGTAATTGTTGCTAAATATGTATTTGAGTAAATAATATGACTGATAATAAAAACAACCAGACACCTCGTGACAATGTGCAATACGTGGCGATATCACCAGATATGTTACAGCCACAAAATAACCCTGATGATGAAATTGATTTACGTGAATTATGGAATGCTATTTGGAGTGGAAAATGGATTATTATTGCGATAACCGCAATATTTGCCATTGCATCTGTTTTTTATGCACTTAGTTTACCCAATATATATAAATCTGAAGCGTTACTTGCGCCTGCCCAAGATGAGCAACAAGGAGGATTAGGCGCATTATCAGGTCAGTTTGGTGGGCTTGCATCGTTAGCCGGTATTAATTTAGGAGGGGGTAAATCTGATAAAACTGCCTTGGCGATTGAAATCATAAAATCTAGAGAGTTTTTTGCTAAGTTTGTAGAAAAACATAATATTTTGCCCGATTTAATGGCAGTCAAAGAGTGGGATCTATCCACCAATTCAGTTACCTATGACGCAGAGATATATCTGCCTACAAATGACGAGTGGCTTCGCCAAGTTAAACCACCTAAGCAAGCGAAACCCTCGATGCAAGAGGCAAAAAAGGTATTCGATGAGTTGTTAAGTATTGCCAAAGATAAAGAAACAGGCATGGTGAATATCAGTGTTGAACATTATTCACCTTATGTTGCTAAGCAATGGGTTGACTGGTTAACACAAGATATTAACCTCAATATGAAAAGCCGTGATAAGCAAGAAGCTGAAAAGAGTATCACCTATCTTCAAACTCAAATCGATAAAACTACTATATTTGAACATAAAACTTTATTATTTCAACTGATTGAAGAGCAGACTAAAACCTTGATGTTTGCTGAAGTGCGTGATGAATATGTGTTTAAAACCATCGATACGGCTTTGGTCCCAGAATTAAAAGCTAAACCCAAGCGTGCACTGATTGTGGTTTTGGGTGTATTGCTGGGTGGGATTTTATCAGTGATTATTGTGTTAATACGTTATTTTGCTAGCAATAAAACCACAAGTGACGACAGAGAAACTCAGCGTTAATGAGTGTTGCTTTAGGCCTTGATGTTAAAGACGATTTTACTTGGATAACGTCAAAAAAGCTGCGGCCTGAATTAAAAGACACCTATTTAAAATACCAAAAATTAAAGTCTTTGCTCGGTAGAGATTTTTTATGGCTTAACTTTTATAAGATTAATTAGGAAAAATACGGATGTTAGTCGAAGAGACCTTTAAAACCATTGTTGCCTCAACGCCACTAGTCTCGATGGATTTATTGGTTCGAGACCCCCAAGGTAACATTTTCTTATGAAAACGCGTTAATCGTCCCACACAAGTTGCCTGGTTTGTTCCTGGTGGCAGAGTCTTAAAAGATAAACCCATTGAACAAGCTTATAAGCGTTTACTCAAAATAGAGTTAGTCATGGATAAAACATCAAGCTGTTTTAAGGGCGTTTATCAGCATTTTTTGTGGATGATTTTTCTGAAGAAGCCTTCACAACACATTATGTTGTGTTGGTCTATAAAGTTATCTTTACGGGTAATATTGCCTCATTACCCGTTGCTCAACATAACGATTATCGATGGTTTTCAAAAATGGCGTTGTTAAATAATGACGATGTCCATAAGCATACCAAGTGGTATTTTCAAAAAGACAAACAAGCTGATATCTTGATGTCAAATTTAAAAGTAGGAATATAGATGATCACTTCCGTTATTATGGCAAGGGACTCAGGCTCTCGTTTATGGCCACTTAGTCGCTCTTTATACCCAAAGCAATTTCTTGCTTTAACGGGTGAGCAGACCATGCTTCAGGAAACGCTACAACGCTTATCTAACCTCAACGTTAACGCACCGCTGGTTATTTGTAACGAAGAGCATCGTTTTATTGTTGCAGAGCAATTACACGCGTTAGATAAAACGGGTTTTATAATTCTAGAGCCTGTTGGTCGAAATACGGCACCAGCAATTGCATTGGCCGACGAAGTGACAGTAAATGACAATGATCCTTTATTACTTGTGTTAGCCGCTGATCATGTTATTCAAAATACCGACACTTTTACTGAGGCGCTTAATAACGCGATCCCACTTGCCCAAGCAGGTAAACTGGTAACGTTTGGTATTTTGCCTACACAAGCCCATATGGATACGGTTATATAAAACGTGGCAACAATGTATCGGATTCAAGTGGCTATGACGTAAACGCCTTTGTAGAAAAACCTGATCCGCAGACAGCGGCCAAGTATGTAGAAAGTGGTGAGTATTACTGGAACAGCGGCATGTTTTTAATCAAAGCAAGCCGTTACTTACAAGAGCTACAAAAATATCGCCCTGAAATATTTAACGTATGTAAAAAAGCATTAGAGCATACCACCCACGATATCGACTTTGTTAGATTAGACGCACAAGCGTTCTCAGCTTGCCCCGATGAGTCAGTAGATTATGCGGTAATGGAAAATACCACCGATGCAGTAGTGGTGCCATTAGACGCCGGCTGGAATGACATTGGCGTTTGGTCTGCTCTATGGGAAGTCAATGAGAAAGACGAAGCGGGTAATACAACCTTTGGTGATACTATTTTACAAGAGACAAGCAACAACTTAATTCATGGCGGTGAACGTCTTATAGCCACGGTTGGGTTAGATAATATCGTTATCGTCGATACGAAAGATGCGTTGTTGGTGGCATGTAAAGATAAAGTACAAGACGTTAAGAAAATCGTCGAAAACTCAAGGTGGAAAAGCGCAGTGAATTCAAAGTTCACCGTGAAGTGCACCGACCATGGGGTAAATACGATACTATTAATAACGGCGAACGCTGTAAAGTTAAACGAATCACGGTAAATCCAGGTGACAAATTATCTATTTAAATGCACCATCATAGATCAGAGTATTGGATTGTCGTTACAGGTACAGCCAAAGTGACTAATCGCGATAAAACGTTTTTATTGTCTGGAAATGAATCCACTTGTATTCCGTTAGGTCAAATACACGCATTAGAAAACCCCGGTGTATTGCTGTTAGAGGTAATAGAAGCACAAACAGGGTCATACTTAGGTAAAGATTATATCGTACGATTAGATGATTTTTACGCCGAGTTTAAAGATATAGTGTGTAAATCAAAACTTATTGCTGACGATTATTGCTAACAACTACATTAATATAAATAATAGTGTTGTTAAAATTTTAAAAACATACAGACGTTGTAAAAATACATGTTGGATAAAACAATAGTAAAAAATATATCTTCGTTATTCAGTATTCGTGTAGCTGGCTATATTATTCCTTTAATAACTCTTCCATATTTGGTTCGTGTGTTAGAGCCTATAGGTTATGGTAAGCTAGGTTTTTGCTTGGCAATTATTCAATATTTTATTATTGCAGTTAATTATGGTTTTGATTTGTCAGCAACTCAAAAGATTGCACAGAGTAACGACGATAAATTGAAATTAAGTCTAATCTTTTGGAATGTTATAGCTGTAAGAGTCTTAATTTCACTTGCAGGTTTGATATTATTATTTTTATTATCCATTATATTCGAAAATATAGCCTCATTGTTACCTACTTTGTTATGTGCATATGTCGCTGTTTTTGCTGCTGCATTATTTCCCCAATGGTTATTTCAAGGTAAAGAGCAGTTGGGTACCATTTCTATTATTCGAATAGTGCTTCAAGTGATACAACTTCCCTTTTTATTTTTATATGTAAAAAGTACTGAAGATATTTGGTTGGCAGCGTTGTTATCTTCAATGCCCTCTCTTATTATCGTGGCTTTTTCTGTATGCCTAATAGGTAAAAGACACTGGATTACTTGGGGTAGACCTTCATTAGGAGGGATGAAAAAAGAATTACAGGATGGGTGGTACCTGTTTTTATCAACTGCAGCAATTGGCCTTTACACTACGAGTACAACAGTTATCCTCGGAATTATCGCGGGCCCTGTTAGTGTCGCTATTTATATCTCAGCAAATAAATTATTACAAGCTGCGCAGGGTATATATTCACCGATATCGGCATCGTTTTATCCACGCATTAATAATTTAATGAGTAAAAATAAAACTGAAGCATTAGAAATGATAAGGTATTTAATGAAGGTACAAACGGCAATAACTTTTGGTATAAGTATTTGTCTATTTATATTTGCGCCCTATGTCGTTAACCTTTTATTTGGTCCTGAATTTGAACGAAGCTCTTCAGTTCTTAGAATTATGAGTGTACTACCTATAATTATAGGATTAAGTAACATTTTTGGCGTACAAGTTCTTCTGTCATATGGCTATAAAAAAGAATTTTCTACTATATTATTGATATCTGGCTCTATCAGTTTGGTAACATTAATACCGCTATGTTACTTCTATCAATCTGAAGGTGCTGCTATTTCAGTAGTTATAACTGAATTTATTGTCACTGCTTTGATGTTAAAATATGTTCTAAGTAAAAAAATCCCACTATTTAAGAGAGTTATGATTAATGAAATATGATTATGTTATCGTTGGCTCAGGCCTATTTGGTTCTGTATGTGCCTATGAGTTAACTAAGCAAGGTAAAAAAATACTTGTATTAGAAAAACGTTCTCATATAGGAGGCAATATATTTACAGAAAACGTAGATGGCATACAAGTCCATAAATATGGTGCACATATATTCCATACCAATGATAAATACATTTGGGATTACGTTAACAGCTTTGTTGAGTTTAATCGCTTCACTAACTCCCCTATGGCAAATTACGAAGGTGAATTATACAACCTTCCTTTTAATATGAATACTTTTTATCAACTCTGGGGAACAAAGACTCCAGAAGAAGCCAAAGCGAAAATAGCAGAACAATGTAAAGAAATGGATGGCAAAGAGCCTTCTAATTTAGAAGAGCAAGCTATCTCTTTGGTTGGACGTGATATATACGAAAAGCTAATAAAGGGTTATACAGAAAAGCAATGGGGAAGGGATTGTAAAGACCTTCCTGCATTTATTATTCGTCGTTTACCTGTCCGTTTTACTTACGATAACAATTATTTTACTGACCGTTATCAAGGCGTACCTATTGGCGGCTATACAAAGTTAATTGAAGAAATGCTTAAGGGAGTTGAGGTTCGCTTAAATGTTGATTACTTGAAAGACAAAGATATGTATCAAAATCTTGCAGACAACATAATTTATACAGGCCCGCTTGATGAATACTTTGATAAAAAATTAGGTAACTTAGAGTACAGATCTCTAGAGTTTAAAACAAAAGTATTACCACAAGAAAATTTTCAAGGTAACGCCGTTATTAATTATACCGAGCAAGATATTCCTTTCACTAGGATCATAGAACACAAACACTTTGATCCGGTTACTACCAAGCATACCGTCGTCACTGAGGAGTACCCGTCTGAGTGGAAAGAAGGTGATGAGCCTTATTACCCTATAAATGACGATGTAAATATGAAACTATTTAAGCAATATCGTGAATTAGCTAAATCTGAAAATGTTATTTTTGGCGGTAGGCTAGCGGAGTATAAATATTATGATATGCATCAAGTTATACGATCAGCTCTCAATACAATAAATAAAGAAGACGAATAAAAGTGACAAATTTTTATGTATTATGCCCTGGTAACAGTGTGACTGGAGGCCCTGAATTAATCCACCAATTCGTAGATGTAATAAACAATCAAGGAGGAAGTGCCAGTATTTTGTATTATCCGTTCGAGGATGACTTTTCAATCCCTTATGCATATAAAAATTATAATGTAAAAGTTACTAAATATAATGACAATTTCAGAAAAAATTCTACAGATGTTATAGTTGTTCCTGAAGTTGCTACTCGTTACATTTCACTATTTAAGGGGAAGAAGGTTTTCATTTGGTGGTTATCAATAGATAATTATTTCAAACCTACACTTAGTACTACAGTAGGTAAGATTAAATATGTTATTAAGAAAGTAATTAAGCACAAAAGCCTACCTGTAAAACTGACGGACATGAGAGATTATGGCCACCTCGTTCAAAGCTACTATGCCAAAACGTTTTTAGAAAATTACGGTTACCAATCACTCCCTTTATCCGATTACTTGAATGAAAACCACTTAAATCAAGACATTGATCTACAAAAGAAAAAAATATAATATGTTATAACCCAAAGAAGGGGGTAGCAGTAACCGATAATCTAAAAAATAATTATCCTAACTTTACTTTTAAAGCAATTGAAAATATGAAAGCAAAACAAGTTTCTGAATTGTTAAGTGAATCAAAAATATATATTGATTTTGGTGAACACCCAGGTAAAGATAGAATTCCAAGAGAGGCCGCTATGGCAAAATGTGTTGTTATAACGGGTGTAAAAGGCAGCGCGAAAAATAAATATGATATTGAAGTTCCTGATAAGTATAAAATTGAAGAAAATTCAGAAGTTTTCATTAATACAGTTGGAGAGCTTATATCGGATATCTTCGAAAACTATGAAGCGAATTTGTCAGACTTTACTTCTTATATTGAAAAGATAAAAAAAGAGAAGGAAGTATTCCAAGAACAGGTTTGCCAGTTTTTATCAAATGAAAATAAATAGCTCTAAAATCTAGGCTCAAGGTATTTATAAGTCATCATTTTAGCTATATCTCTGTTTCATTATATATTTCTGCATTTGCAAAAGTAATCGTTGTTATTATGACTTTAATCAAAAAGTAGTTAGGTTTATTTGTATATTATGGAAAAAACACAAGCACCTCCGCATACAAAATTAACAATATTAGTTGTTCTTTACAATATTGAAATCCTTGAGTCTGAAACAGTGAAAAGTTTAATTTTAACTTCCTTAGGTATCCAAAGTGTAAAATTACTTATATGGAATAATGGTCCTGATTATTTAAAAGTTAGCGATGTTGAACCGTTAAAGAAAGTTGGCTTTGATGCAGAGGTAATAGAGACAATAGGTAATGAATCATTAGCAGTAATTTATAATCACTTTATTCATAGATACAGCAGTGAAAATTATTTGATACTCGATCATGATACTGTTTTAAATGATATTTACCTTGCGGAGACATTATCATCAAAGTCATCAGAGTTATCTGTCCCTACGATAAGAATGAATGGAAATATTGAGGGGCCTTATTTAAATAAATCGATTATTAAGTTTCCGCAAAGGCTTAGTACTAGTGATCACATTATGGCTATAGGAAGTGGCTTAGTTATAGGCAGGGAAATTGTACAGGAAATAAAGGCTTCATATAGTAGTGTGTTCGATGAACGTTTTTATTTATATGGTGTAGACTCAACATTTTTTCATCGGGTCAATAAACTAAAGTTAGGTAACCGCGTGAAAGTAATTTCAGGCTTCGAACACTTTTTGTCGAGACTCGAAAGTGAACCGGAAAAATTGAAAGCCTTTAGAAGAAAAGAAAGAGCATATGACAGTGGGTTGCAGTTTAAGTATTATTATTCATTTTTAAGATCGTATTACCTGTTTTCACGACTTTTATTAGATTGTATTATCAACAAAGTGTTAGGTAGGTCTCAGTCAATTAATTATCTAGACTTGATGGCAGCCTTCTATAACGGCGTACATTACAGAAAAGATCACTAAAGTTTCCCCCTAAGTGAGTACGAGAGTTTCTATTATGAATAAAAAAACTATTCTAGTTTTAAATACCCTATATTGGCCATATAAAATTGGAGGTGCTGAATGCTCGGTACAAATACTTGTCGAAGGATTAAGAGCCCAGGGGCATGATGTAAGGGTTATATCTACTACCGAAAAAAGCAGTGTAAATAACTTAAATAAGCGTGATAGTGAAACCAGTTTTAATTACGGTAATATATATTGGCCATTCGACGGAAATGAACACGGTATATACAGGTTAGGGTATCATCTTATAGATTCATATAATCTTCTTGGGTTTTATCGTGTATACAAAGCCCTTAAAATAGTAAAGCCTGATGTATTAATAACAAATAATTTACAGGGCTTTTCATCATTTTCTTGGTTAGCTGCACTCATTAATAGTACACCGATAATTCATATAATTAGAGATTATGCTCTTCTGTCGGTAGACCCTAGTCGAGAAAAAACAAAAAAAATACCTTTTCAAGTATTTGACTTCTTTATGAGGTGGCATTATAGATATCTCTTAAAAAAAGTTCATAAGGTTATTGGAATATCTCAATTTATTTTAAATGAGCATCAGCGATCCGTTAACATGTCGAAAAATCAATGTGATGTTCTGTATAATCCGGTTGTCTGTCCTGAAATATCAGCTAGCAGTAACCATAAAGGTAAACCTATTGTCGGATATATTGGTCGTGTCTCAGAGGAAAAAGGTATTGCTTGGCTGTTAAATAGCCTTGTTCAACAAGACACTGAATTTTCACTTAACGTTATTGTTGCTGGAGAGGGGCCAATATTATCACAATTGAAATCTGAATATGCAGGGCAAGTGACGTTTTTAGGTAAGGTAGAGCCTAAAGAGTTTTTTTCTTAAAATTGATTTATTGGTTGTTCCTTCTAAATGGGCTGAACCATTTGGGCGTGTAGTTATTGAAGCGTATTCATACGGTATCCCTGTAATCACCACCAATATGGGGGGGCTTCCTGAGATTATTTATCCTGCTCATAAAGATAACTTAATGTTTGAACCTTTTGATGAACATGGGTTTAAGTTCATCATTAAATAGTGCCATTCTTAACATAAGGAATGAAACACAATCCCAAAAATTAATCGATTATGCCGCTTTGTTTTCTGTAGAGTCTTATAACTAAAAATGTTAACCGCATTATCGATGATACTTTAGTTATTTAATATGAGTAAGCTTAAAAATATTCAATTAATTTTTTTCCAGTTATTGTTACTTCTATCTGGTTTATCGTTAGTAATGGTTCTACTGAAAGGAGCTGTTAGCCCATTTTTTGGTCTATACAAAGAGTTTTTCTGTGTTGTCATTATTTTATTAGGGATAAATAAATTAAAGTTTAATTATGTTTTTTTTGTTTTCATTTTAATATTTTTTATCTATAGTATTTCCAGTATTATCTCTACACAAGTTTACCGTCCTCTAGACTTGTATTTTTATATCTACCAATTTAAAATTGAATTTTTTTATATCATATTGATTTTTTCATTGATAAGTATGACTAGATGTCATGGTGATACTGTAGCTGCTTATGAAAGATTCAAGTCTATAATGTTTTTTCTAGTTATTATTAATATTTTATTGGCAATCAGCCAACATATATTTTTTAATGATGTTATTAGGATTCTGGGATTTAAAGGGGACGTAAATGGACTTAGAGCAGAGTTTGGGGGGATTGTTATACAAACTCAGAATGGTCTTTTTCGCTCAATAGGCACCTTTAGCACTCCTATGGCCTTAGCTGAATTCTTAGCGTTTTGCCTTGTATTTTGTGCTATCAATATAAAAAAGCCGGTTATAAAAAATTTATTTGTATTAATATGTTTAGTCAGTATTTATTTTACATCTTATAAAACGACATGGACTTATTTACCGGCACTTTTGTTTTTTATATACATGCCAACAAAATCACATAGAATTTTTACCAATATTTACTCTATTAGCTTACTTGTCTTTGGTTTTTTATCAACCCATACTTATTTTATGTATGATTTTTTTTTAGATATTTCACCGGCTTACGCGGAATACAGTATAAGGTTAAGAATAGAGTTTGTAGAAAGAATTTTTTACCAAATGACGCATTTCACTCAATATTTTTTTGGAGCAGGGTATGGTTTCAATGGGGGTCTACTAGAATACTTACCTGGCTCAGTACCATTAGATAGTCTTTATATATATTTGCTGTCTAATTACGGTCTAATTTCTATTTTTACGTTAACACTTTTTTTCATCGTGACTATATGCAGGATGAAAAATTTAAAATATAGTGTTTTTAATGACGGAGATTTAGGTCTATTTATAATTAAGAATTACATACTTATTATGTTATCAGCAAACTTATTCTGGAATAACCCTATTGTAAATTACCCTTCTTTATTTTTTCCTCTTGTCTGTTATATTTTACTTATTAAAAAGAGAAAGCATGAAAGACGTTCTTTGGATTATGCCACCTAAAAGACTAATTAATAGTGGAGTGTATAAATACAGTGACTTGATAATAAACTCAGCCCCTAACATTCAAAAATTACACCTTCCGAATAATAAACTTCGTTATATTTTTCAATTTTTAATTCTTCCATTTATCTTAATCTTTAGTTCGATGATTTATAAGAAAGTTATCTTTGCAGAAGAGGGGTACGGATTTTTAGTACCTTTCTTTTTAAGAGAAAAAATTATTATAGTGCATGACATCAGAACTAGTGACGAAGTTACCTCATTTAAAGAATGGTTAAAATCAATATACATTAAGTTAAGTCTTCTAGGGATAAGATATTCCAATAAGATTATTTGCGTGAGTAAATTTACTGAAAATAGCTTGAAATCAAATAATATATGTGATTTTTCTACTACCTCTGTTAGCGTGATTTATAACGCCATTGAAAAAGAGGTTCTACTTACTGATGGTACAGTAGATAAAAAACTGGTTGATTTTGTTAATAATGCAAAACAATTCCCGAATAAAGTCGTTTTTTTGTATGTTGGTTCGGATGAAACTAGAAAGAATACTATTGCCCTCGTAAAAGCGCTCAATAGTGCTTCACCAACTTTTAGTAAAAATATCTTTTTATTAAAAGTTGGTCGACCTATTAATGAAAGTAATTTTGAACTTGTTAACAAACAGCTTGTGTCCAGTAATAATATTACAGGATTCTTGTGCCTTTCAGAAGTTTCCTCCATTGATTTAGATTATGTTTATTCTATGTCTGATGTGTTTATTATGCCATCTACATTTGAAGGGTTTGGGCGTACGCCAATCGAAGCACAATGTTATGGGTTGCCTGTAATATCTACTGATGCTGCTGCATTAGCAGAGGTCTTAGGTGATTCTTGCATCCGGATTCCAGCCCCATACGGTAGCGAACAAATTAAATTTGCAATAGATAAATGGCTATCTTGTTATAATAATCAAGATTTAATTTTGACAGGACATCAAAATGCTCAGAGATTTTCGAAAGAGAGTGTTGTGAAGCAATTTAAAGAGTTTATACAATGAAAAAAATAGTGATTTTAACCCCAAGATTTCCATTCCCTGTTATAGGAGGTGATCGTTTAAGAATATATTTCTTGTGTAAAGAACTAAGCAAGCACTTTAGTTTAACTCTCCTCAGCCTTTGTGAGTCTAAAGAAGAAATGGAAATGGATGTATCTGATGATACAGTCTTTGATAATATAGAAAGGGTTTATATGCCTAAATGGAGATCGTATTTTAATTGTCTCTGCTGTTTACCGACAAAGACTCCTTTACAAGTAGCTTATTATAAAAATAATGAATTTCAAAAAAAATTAATCACGTTATCCAAAGTAAATGATGCTGTGTTTTCTCATTTGGTTCGAGTTTCTGAGTATACAAAAAATATAAATTTACCGAAAATCATAGAATTAACAGATGCTATCTCAATGAACTATGAACGAGTATCGGGTCTAGCTAAATCTTTTGGTTTTAAAAACTTAGTATACTCATTGGAACAATCACGATTAAAAAAATACGAAAAATCAATAGCAACCAAGTTTGATTATTCGGTATTAGTATCTCAAATAGACAAAGACTATTTATTTCACCCTGACGACGCCGTTTATGAACGAGTTTTAGTCTGCTCTAATGGTGTCGATACACAGACATTAAGCTATGAGTATGGTAAAGGCTATAAGCAACTTATATTTATCGGGAACCTATATTCTATCCAAAATCTTGATGCCGCTTATTGGTTTGCTAAAAATGTAATGCCGTCCTTGAGAGAAATAGATGATTATACCTTTAAGATTGTAGGTAGAATAAAATCAAATGACGCAAAAAAATTTGATCAATTTGATGCTGTTTATTTAACTGGCTCGGTAGAGTCAATTTTAGATGAAGTTAGAGGCTCTCTGGCTGGGATTTGTTCAGTTCGACTCGGCGCAGGGGTTCAAAATAAAATACTAGAGTATATGTCTCTAGGTATACCTACAATTACTAGCTCTACAGGTTTAGAGGGAATAGAAGCCACACCAGATAAAAATATTTTAGTAGCAGATAAACCTTCTGAATATATTAATGCAATATTAAAGTTGAGTAAGGATGCTACATTTGCTGAGACTATTTCTTTAAATGCTAGAAACTATGTAGTATCTAAACATTCATGGGGTACTAGAGTTTTACCCGTAATTAAAGCATGTAAATCACTGCTTATTGATAACCATATCGAAAGCTAATTATAGAAAACTTATTTAAGGTCGGATTATGCACAAAGGAATAATTCTAGCGGGAGGCAGTGGTACTCGCTTATATCCATTAACTAAAGTTGTTAGTAAGCAACTAATGCCAGTTTACGATAAACCTATGGTTTATTACCCTCTCGCAACATTAATGCAAGCAGGTATTCAAGAAATACTAATAATATCTTCACCTGAAGAAACGCATCGTTTTGAAAATCTTTTAGGTAATGGTGAAAATTTTGGTGTCTCTATTTCTTACAAAGTACAACCTAGCCCTGACGGTTTGGCTCAAGCATTTATTCTTGCAGAAGAGTTTCTTGTAGGTTCTGCTGCAGCGCTCGTACTTGGCGATAATATGTTTTATGGCCATGATCTGACTAAGTCATTACAGAACGCTAATGCTCAACAATCTGGCGGAACGGTGTTTGGCTATCACGTAGCGAATCCTCGATCTTATGGTGTGGTTGAATTTGATGATACTGGTACTGCAGTGTCTATTGAAGAAAAGCCGTCGGAGCCAAAGTCTAATTATGCTGTTTCTGGTTTATATTTCTTCGATAAACGCGTAGTGGAATTTGCGAAAAATGTTCAGCCTTCTGCCCGTGGTGAATTAGAAATAACGGATGTAATTGATCAATATTTAAAGGCAGGTGAGTTAAAGGTTGAAATTATGGGGCGTGGTACAGCATGGCTTGACACCGGTACTCATGACGATTTACTCGCTGCAGCCAATTTCATTTCGACTATTGAGAAGCGACAGGGTCTAAAAGTTAATTGCCCTGAAGAAGTCGCATATCGTAATGGTTGGTTGAGTGAAGATAAGTTACGTGAAATAGCCAAACCTTTGCTTAAAAGTGGTTATGGTGAGTATTTAATTAAACTGATTGAAGAGCGTGTATTTTAATGCGATATATCGATACTGCTATTGCGGATGTTAAAATAATCGAAGCGAAAGTTTTTGGTGATGAACGTGGTTTTTTTATGGAAACCTTTCGTGTTGACGAGTTTACTAAGCACTGTTCACAGCAAACCTTTGTACAAGACAACCACAGCAAATCAAGTCACGGAATTTTACGTGGCTTGCATTATCAGCTGAAAAATACGCAGGGCAAACTAGTCAGGGTCACATCAGGCGAAGTTTATGATGTTGCGGTTGATATGCGTAAATCATCACCTACTTATGGCCAGTATGTTGGCGTGGTACTTTCTGGCGACAATAAGCGGCAATTATGGGTGCCAGAAGGCTTTGCTCATGGCTTTTATGTTATGAGTGAGTCGGCCGAATTCGTTTATAAGTGTACCGATTATTATGCCCCTGAGCATGAAGTGTCATTATTATGGAACGATCCAACATTAAATATTCAATGGCCGCTACACGATGGCAATACGCCTTCGTTATCTGCAAAAGATGAAGTAGGACTGTTGTTTAAACATGCGCCAACATTTAAATAAATACTTAGTTAAATTGATAAATAATGACAAATAACAGCACATCGAAAATAATCGTTATTGGAAAGTCTGGCCAACTTGCTTGGGAATTAAGTCAACTTTCAACACCTGAATGCACAATAGTCTGTTTAGGTCGTGATGATGTTAACGTGCAAGATATTCCTGCCCTCGTTAATTGTTTAAAGCAGCATAACGCAGTTGGTGTTATTAATGCCTCAGCTTACACCGCAGTTGATAAAGCTGAAAGTGATGTTGACAATGCTTTTGCACTTAATGCCAATGCTGTTGGTAACTTAGCGCAGGCGTGTAAAAATGTGTCGGTGCCATTTGTGCATATATCAACAGATTTTGTCTTTCATGGTGATAAGGGCGTACCTTATTTACCCGGTGACGACATCAATCCGTTAGGTGTTTATGGCGCGAGTAAAGCGCAAGGTGAACAGTTAATTGCCAATATTTACCCCGAGCATAGCGCTATTATCCGCACGTCTTGGGTGTATTCAACACATGGTAATAACTTTGTAAAAACGATGCTCAATCTCATGGCGTGTAAACCTGAACTAGGGGTTATTAGTGACCAAATTGGTACACCAACTTACGCTAAAGGTTTAGCGCAAGCCTGTATTGCCAGTTTAACCAACCAAGTTGTAGGTGTTCATCACTATACTGATACCGGAGTGGCGAGTTGGTTTGATTTTGCTGTGGCTATTCAAAATATCGGTGTTGAACTGGGTTTATTAGATAAAAAAATTCCAATCAAGCCTATTACTACTGCGCAATACCCAACGCCAGCTAAACGCCCACATTACAGTGTGCTAGATAAAAGCAGTTTAGTTAACGCTATGCCGGAGATGTCGCTAGTGCATTGGCAAGAACAGTTAACACATATGATGACCGCGTTAAAAAATGAACGCGAAGCATAGTTAAATTATATCATTTTTTAGAGATTTTCATGAAAAAATTATTAGTTACAGGTGGTGCAGGTTTTATTGGTGCCAATTTTGTACATTATTGGATGGCAAAATATTCAGCCGATAAAGTTGTGGTACTCGACGCGCTAACTTATGCAGGCAATATTGCTAATTTAGATAGCGTAAAAGACGATGCTAACTTTAATTTTGTCCATGGCAATATTTGTGACCAAGCCTTAATTGAGACATTACTGGTTGAACACAGTATTGATACCTTAGTGCATTTTGCGGCAGAATCTCACGTTGACCGTTCGATTACAGGCCCTGATGCCTTTATCGAAACCAATATTATTGGCACTTATAGTTTACTTAAATCGGCTAAAAAAGTGTGGTTAGATGGTAAGAGTATTCTTGAAGGACATCGCTTTCATCATGTGTCTACCGATGAAGTTTATGGCACGCTTTCACCTACCGACCCTGCTTTTACAGAAAGCACGGCTTATGCGCCTAACTCACCCTATTCGGCCAGTAAAGCCGCTAGTGATCATTTAGTGCGAGCTTATCACCATACATATGGGTTAAATGTTACTACCAGTAATTGTTCAAACAACTATGGGCCGTTCCATTTTCCTGAAAAGCTTATTCCTTTAGTTATTACTAATATTTTGCATGATAAAGCGTTGCCAATATACGGTGATGGTCAACAAATTCGTGATTGGTTATACGTTGAAGACCATGCTTACGGCATTGATTTAGTCTTACAAAATGGCCGAGTTGGTGAAAATTACAATATTGGTGGCGATAATGAATGGACAAATATTGATATTGTTAAAACCATTTCAAAATTGGTTGAACAAGAATTTTTGAAAAATAAAGACTTAGCGACTCGTTTTCCTGCGGCTAAAGCGGCGATGGCGCAAAACACTGAGTCACTTATTAGTTACGTTAAAGACCGACTTGGCCACGACCGTCGTTATGCTATTGACGCGACCAAAACTATTAATGAGTTGAGCTATAAGCCTAAAGAGTCGTTTGAAACAGGTATTGCTAAAACCGTTGCTTGGTATTTGAATAATGAAGCTTGGTGGCAAAGTGTGATGGATGGCTCGTACCAAAACTGGATAGCAGAGCAATATTCATAAACACTGCCCGCAGCTAAAAATATTTGAAGTATGTAAAATATGTAAATCTAAAGAGGGCAGAGTCTGAGGTATCCCACAAAATAAACAGGTAAGTGATTTTTTAAATATTTGAAATATTCACGGTACTTGGTGGTCAGATTCATCGTCAAACATCACTAAAGACCCACACCATGAATTAAGTTGTTATTTTGAAGAAGCTTCTTACAGCTATCACGCCTAAAATGCTTAAAGTTATTCGAGCGTCATTTCATTACTGGTAGCTGTTAAACTAGTCGTCGTGCTCACTTATAAAGCTTGCTTATTTTCGAGATTATTCGTCTCGGGACTAAGGTGCACTTCTTGGGGTAATTCCCAATTTCGGGTGTTGCCGATTCAACGCTCAGGATGTCTGTTTTTCGCCGATTCATATATCGCGTGTCATTTACTGTCACTTTATCGTTATTGGCCTTATGACGGTGTTTAGACGTCATAAAGGCAATGCCAATGTAACAATGTCGAATATTATGTCAATGCTCGAATCTCAGCACCCATCCCCGAATTTTGTTACGGGTAGGTGGGATATTATTGGTGACATGTCCGTTATTTACCACGCATCTTATATCTGAAAACCAATACTTTATCGCAATGCTATAGAGCTAGTTTCTGTATGAAGTGGTGAAGAAAGTGAGATGATTGAAGTTTTATTCTCTTGATTTCAAACCCGACAATCAAGTTTTCTCGACTATTTTGATTCTTTACTACACATGGTATTAAATAATCTATATTTGGAAGTTCGCCAGTAATGTTGCTGTATGAAAACGGCTCAGTGTTTTAAGTGATATTTTTTATTTTCATTAAGTGACTTGAGTAATTTCGACGTGCTAATGGCTGAGCGAATAGGTCTGAAATATTTACCAACGCTTGTCATCTTATTAAACGTGGAATAACGGTAAATAGTGATGCAATTGGCAAGTTCTTTAATCGGTAATTCACTGCTAACAGGTGATACATTGGTCACAACAACGATGACGTTAAAGCCCAACTTCACATAGCTATCTGCAATGTATTTTAAGCTGTTTTCTACTCCACCAATATCAGGTAAGTCGGTGTTACTAGAAATAATATTGTTTTTTCATCTTTATTTCATTAGGCATTTTCTTAATATTACTCAAACGTTCCAATAAGTTTATTGGCACCGGCTTGAACTAATAAACTTGTTGATACCAAGTAACTTAAAATCATTGCGTTGAAGTAAACGTACAGACTCAGTATAAATTCATATCGGTATAAGTGGCGATAATATTAAAAAGAACAGGTCACCCTTTTCTTACCCATCTAGATATTTTCCATACATGCATAAATACATAATCGTAGAGAACAAAAAAACCAATAAATACAAATAACATAACGAATTCAGATATATCCCAATATTCGCCGGCTAGCCCAAATGCTGCAAATGTTGCGGAGGCAATACCTATTAAAATTAACGCCGTTTTTGAAGTAAGACCAAAGCGCATGAATATATGATGCAAGTGGTCTCTGTCTGCTGACAATGGTGATTTACCTTTTTTGATACGACGATGCATTACAGAGAACATGTCCATTAATGGAATGGCGATCATCCAGAGTGCTGTTACAGGTCTAAAACTGGGCTGGCCATTTTGTGTGCCGAGCACAAGCAGCCATATAATTGTTAGACCAATCATCATGCTTCCAGCATCACCCATAAATATTTTACCAAATATACGACGCAGTCCTCCCAAATTAAATAGTAAAAAGGCAGACAGAGCCGATACAAATGTGGCAGAAATGGCAAACAATTCTAAATTACCACCCCAATAAAAAAGGACACACAAGCTTGAAAAAGTCACTATACCTAATACGCCTACTAAACCGTCAATACCATCGGTCATATTAAAGGCATTAATTGCAGTGGCTACAGCTAGCAGTGTGATGGGTATAGCTAATAAGCCTAGTTTTACGTTTCCAAAACTAAATAAATCACCCATATCATAAAGCGCATGGCCAGCACCCATTACCAGTATTGATGCTATAAGCAATTGAGCAATAAGCCTTATCTTAGCACTGACGTCGTAAAAGTCGTCTAGTGCACCTATGAGAACCATAAATGAACAGGAAATTAAATATAAATTGACTAGCTGTGAGCTAGGAATGAAAAGTTGTGACATAACTAATAAAGTAAAGTATATGGCTATCCCCCCTATTAGAGGTACATCACCCAAATGCTTTTTGCGTGAGTCTGGACGATCGACCAAACCTATATTTGCCGCAATCGGCCGCAAACCTACAATAGTTAGACATGCTAATAAAAACGCGGATATAAAAATAACCTCGTAACTAGATATTAATTCCATTAAGTACCTCTTTAAATCATTCAAATATCATAGCACGCTATGTATGACTAAATATTCAATTTATCCCTGCCCCGCAGGTTTTTGTTTCTATGTTGTTAACAATTATTCATTAGTTGCGTTGTAACTATAGTCTAAGTATCGGTAGGACGTTTTTACTTAACTTTGACTTTTTCATTAAAGTAACTAATAGGGGTTTCTAATCATTACTAGTTAAAATAATGAGCGTTCTTCTGTGGTGTTGTAAAGGGTAATTGGGCGTATCAACGCTTGGCCACCATCACGTGCAATAGGGACCCAGGGCAAGCGTCCTTGTCCTTTGGATGGCTTGAGTGAAAACAAGTCAAAAGGTATGGATAGGTAAAACCCTTTAGTAAAACTCCCTTCGCCATATTCTTCTGAACTTACGTTAGTAAAAGCAGCATATGCGCCAACGACGATGCCACTGTCGAAACGTTTTGCAAAGTCAACAGTTACTCCTTTGTCTTTGGCTAAATATTGACCAACATTTAAGGTCAGTAGAGTGTCAGGTAAAAATGCTGGCTGCCAATAGATATTAGCGTGTCCAGTAAGCACCTTATAGTCGAAAAAATCAAAGTCATTTTCGTAAGAGCGTTGTTGTACGTAATTCAAGTCAAAACCAAATGCCAGGTTACTATCTACGGGGTGATAGAGTAGTTCAGCACCAACCCCGCCAAACATCGTCTCTAAATAACCGCCATATACCTGGGCAAATAAATTGGTAGCAATGCGATCGTTCCAGTGCAAGAACAAGTTTTCCACGGTTACCTCACGGTCTGAAACGTACTCTCGAGCATTGGTGCGCACTCTAGGTAAACTGCTTCTTGCGTTGTCTGTGGTAAATTTAAACTTATCGAAATTTTCAAATAAATTAACCTTGATAGTACCTGCTACACTGGTTTTACCATTAAAGCTATACCCGCCGTTTACCAAAACTCCTGCCTGATATAGATAAAAATCTTCAGGGTTGCCAAACGTTTGGATCCAAAAGGTTTCAATGCCACTAAAGAAACCTGCTGTGTTCAATGGGTCATATTTGTCCATCGTTCTAGGACTGATATCCTGGCGTTGATAGGTGCTGGTTAAATCGGGCTCTAGAGTCTGGTACTTGGCATGTGACTTAAAAGCATTCGCGTCAACAACCGTCTCAACTAAAGGAATAGAACCCAAAGTGTTAACAATGTGATACGTTTTTACAGACTCGGGAAGCTCATAGGCCATGATACGGGCCATTCGCTCTATGGCCTCATCATTATCACGGTAATTTGTCTGTTGGCCGTATATTGTTACAGAGTTTTCGTTAAAATCTGAGGAATTTGTCGCAAATCCACCTTGATAATATAATTCCTCGACTAGTCTAGCGCGATTTACCTGTTCGATTGGAAAATCATTTGTTTTGGCCAATAATGCACGTGGTGGGCTATCGACTTTAATTTGGCTAGTAGTATGTAAATTAAAATTATAGTTTATACCAAACCCTACGGTATTTCCGCGTTGAAAGTTAAGACTAAAATCAAAACCATGCCAGCGATATGCTGCGCCTATATTCCAGTTACTGTCTTGTTTTAATCTTCTGGCAATATTTGGTGTATAGCTGGCGCGATCGCTTGAGTAGTTGTTACCTTCGTATTCGAGCTTTAAGCGCAAGGGAGCCCATGGTGTTTGATATTCCACACCTCCAAATATTGAGGCAGGTCCTTTGAAAAAACGTTGATAATCTATTTTTCCACCAAGTCCTGAAAACCCACCTGGCCTGTCACAATAGCTATCTTTGACGTCGCAAAACGGATTGGATATATTACCCGCTGTGCCCAGGTAGCCCCAACCCATGTTCAGGTGGAAATTAAAATCACTCACTTGTTTACTTAAACCAATAAACTCACTTTCAAAAAAACCGGTACCACCAAAATCTCTTAAACCTACCGATAGTTCAGGTAGATAGAAACTTTCTTCCAATAATCGAAACTTAACGTCTATGCCTTTATCTTTAAGGGTTTGATTTCCACTAAAACCTGTAAACGGACTATATAAGCTGGTGCGCAAGTCGGTGTAACGTACAGTCGATTGTAACCAAGGAAAGAGTTGTAAAGTGACTGACCAAAAGCGGTATTGGTCGTTATCGGTATAACTGACCCGTAAATCGCCTTCTGCTAACATCCGTGATGTTGGGGTTTGAATGAGACCTGTTCCGCCATGCACCATTAAAGAGCTACCCATTGGCGTAGGATTCCATGCTTCACTGGATTCTTGACCCTGTACTGAAACACAAAAGGCTAAGGTGCTTATAAGTAATAAATATAATTTCATAGGGTTGTTACTTTTTTTTAATCTCATCACCGCACCCTATTTAGGGCTAAAGTCATTATTTGTTGATTTATAGTGTCGAATTCTGATTGAAACAAAGTTTTCTTAAACGGCACAAATATTTGGCTGCTAGGCATCACTTCTTGATGCGTTTTATTCCAGTAAGCTACCGGCGCTGTTATTTCACGGCCATCTGCTTGCAGAATTATGATTCGATCTTTATCAGCCAAATTCGTTAATTGTTGGCCAGTCATATATTCGCTTACATCAGCATGTGCACGATGGAGTAAGTTGACTGTTCCATTAATTGCGCCAAATAGTTGCACTGTATCCATCCGAGGCGTAAGTTTGAGTATATATTTACCGTTGGGTAACCGGGGATTTTCCGAAGCAACTATGCGCGCTAAATCATAGTCTATCTTGACGGGTAATCTTCGGGCTAAAATCCAGCTACTAATGGTAGCTCGAAGTTGTTCTAATGACCGAGCCGTTTTAGGTTGTTCTGTTCTGTAACGTTTAATTAAGGTAAAAATATTATCAAGTAATGATTCACGTGTTTTTTCAAGTTGTATATCGTCTGCCCTATACAATGCAGACCCTGGCCAATACCATTTACCCTGGTCAGCAATAGGTGCTAATACTTCCACTAGGCGAGGTTCGTGAGTAAACTCATATTGTTCTTTATTTACTACCACAGTTACCGAGGCAATCACGTTATTGAACACTAAATTGCTAGTTAGCAACAAGCACATCAAAACTGTTCTCTTCATTGTTGTTATATCCGATGGCTATTGATTTAGGCGTGAAATTCGACTTAAGTAGGTGATTTCAAGCGATTCAGAAAGAGGGGAGTCTTGTTGTATACTTTTAATTAATACACCGTTATTGGTGAACCAAAAATAGTTTTTCCAATTAGTGTTGAATCGGAGATAGTTAGAAGGGGCCATATAACTCAAATTCTCTATGTATAAAACTGTTTCTATATTAAGGTTTAACGCTTGTATTGTATCTGCAGATGCTTGGTTAAATGTAGATTCTATGGGATAGCCGTATTCATCGCTTGATCGGTCTACTATTCGTGACCATGTTTTCGATTTTGGCTCACCTTTCAATGTAAATTGTAGCAATTTAAGTGGGTCCATCTCGCTGTTTGATGTATATAGCAGATTATTATCTAAACCTAAGGTCCGAACTACACGGCCCTTTTCCATAACCAACATAACATTATCGCTTGAGACCCATTTATGCTGATTATTTTCTAAGTAGGCTAAGGCCATGATAGCGGAGGGGCGTTCACCACGTTTGACAGAAATAACGTCAATTTCTGATTGCTGTACCTCAGGGAATGAAAGTTGAGCTGCTTGTTGTTCTGAAAACACAATTTTTAACGTTTGGTAATAGGCATGATAAGTGCCGCTGCAACTGCTGGTGAAAATCAATATCAATGAGCTGAGCGCTAAAGTTTTCAAATTCATATTGGATGTTTTGCCCAGATAAAATAGCAATAAAAAAGCCGCCATTTGGCGGCTTTTTAAAAAATACATGTATTAAAGCGTAGTAACAGTTGTTGTAACTGTTACTGGGGTCGTAACCGTGCTTGTAACCGAATTAGTAGTTGTTGCAGTAACTGTAGTTGTTGCAGTAACTACAACAGTTACACATTCACCGTCAACTAATTCTTCACCGGCACCGCAATCTGGCGCTGGGCTTGGCCCTGGCCCTGGAACTGTGTCTATATCAGTCTTTGAATTACCGCGGTTGTTAGAGACAATAGCAGCCGCTACACCAAGACCTAAAGTAGCGCCAACGATAATTGGTGTCGCAACACCCCCGAATGCGGCGCCAGATGCACTAGCACCGCCGGCATTTTCAATAGCAAATGAGTTACCTGCGAAACATAAAGCTGCTGCTGCAACAATAAGAATTTTTTTCATGACGCTTTCCTTATATAAATAAAAACAACTAAAAGTATACTAGTTGAAAAATATGCCCACCTCAATAGTTATTTTTGGATCTGTCGTTAAATTTATTTATTATTCACCATATTAGGTAAAAAAATCATTTGTGGTGATTGATCCACTTACAGGTCAACAATCTGTTGATAAAACGATGTTGTCGATTGATAATTCACTAATACACATTATATAATTTAATATCTATTTAAGTCAGATATTGCGTTTTGAATATGTTTTTGCTCTTATTGAGTTTTATTTCATTATGAACTAAGCGTAAGCTGCTAAAAATTGGGTTAAAGGATCTTAATTAGATGAAAGTAACAGTATTTGGAATTGGTTATGTAGGCTTAGTGCAAGCTGCTGTGATGGCTGAGGTGGGTCATGAAGTGGTGTGTGTTGACATTGACCAGGATAAAGTTAACCGATTGAAACAAGGTCACATCCCTATTTTTGAGCCAGGTTTAACACCTTTAGTTAAATCTAACTACGAAGCTGGAAGAGTAGATTTCACTACTGATGCTGCTCATGGTGTAGCCCATGGCGAAGTGATTTTTATTGCTGTTGGAACTCCCCCTGATGAGGATGGTGCTGCCGACCTTAAATATGTACTAGCAGTGGCAGAGACTATAGCAACCCATATGGACTCTCATAAATTTGTGATTAATAAGTCTACGGTGCCGGTGGGTACCGCGGATAAAGTAAAGGCCATGATGGCGCATACTTTATCGTATGCCAATAAGTCTATGACTTTTGATGTGTTGTCTAACCCTGAATTCCTAAAAGAAGGAGCGGCAGTGAATGACTGCATGCGTCCTGACCGTATCATTTTAGGGACTGATAGCGAATCGGCAGAAAAGAAACTTCGAGAGTTGTATTCACCTTTTAACCGTAATCACGATAAAATCATTGTAATGGATATTCGTAGTGCCGAGCTAACTAAGTACGCGGCTAACTGTATGTTGGCCACCAAAATTAGTTTTATGAATGAGATGTCTAACCTTGCGGAAGTATTTGGTGCAGACATAGAAAATGTGCGCAAGGGTATAGGGTCCGACCCGCGCATCGGTTATCAGTTTATTTATCCTGGCTGTGGTTATGGCGGTTCATGTTTCCCCAAAGATGTGCAGGCGCTTGCTAGAAGTGCATCGGCGGCAGGTTATACGGCTCGAGTATTGGAAGCTGTTGAAGCGGTAAATTATTCGCAAAAAGAAAAATTGTTTGAGTATATTTATAAACATTTCTCTGGTGATTTAAAGGGTAAAACAGTGGCATTGTGGGGGTTGTCTTTTAAACCCAATACCGATGATATGCGTGAGGCTTCGAGTCGTGTTTTGATGGAAAAATTATGGGCCGCGGGTGCCAGTGTCAAGGCTTATGATCCAGAAGCCATGGAAGAGACCCAGCGGATTTATGGTAGTCGTGATGACTTGGCTTTGATGGGAACCAAAGAAGCGGCATTAGACGGTGCAGATTTCCTAGTGATATGTACTGAATGGCAAAGTTTCAGGGCCCCTGATTTTGAGTTGATTAAACAGAAATTGTCTATGCCCTTGTTGTTTGATGGGCGTAATTTATTCGAACCAACACTCATGATGGAATACGGATTGCATTATTATGCTATTGGTCGTGGTTTATCAGTAAAGGAACACTAATATGAGTCAAGTTAAAAAAGCAGTTATCCCGGTAGCAGGATTGGGAACAAGAATGCTACCAGCTACTAAGGCTATTCCTAAAGAAATGCTGCCAGTGGTAGATAAGCCTCTAATCCAGTATGTGGTAGCTGAGTGTGTTGCTGCGGGGATCAAAGAAATTATATTGGTCACGCATGCCAGTAAAAATAGTATCGAGAACCATTTTGATACTAGTTTTGAGCTTGAAGCAACCTTGGAAAAAAGGGTTAAACGTCAACTCTTAGAGGCTGTACAAGCTATTTGCCCAAAGGACGTAACTATCATGCATGTTCGCCAAGGTGTAGCAAAAGGCTTAGGCCATGCGGTGTTATGTGCACGTCCAATGGTAGGCGACGCACCCTTTGCAGTGGTGCTCCCCGATGTCATTATCGATGAGTACACCAGCAACCTTAAAAAAGATAATTTGGCGAATATGGTGGCTAAATTTAATACTAGCCGTGTTAGTCAGATCATGGTTGAGCAAGTCTCTCAAGAAGATGTCAGTAAATATGGCATTGTTGACTTAGAAGGCTTAGATTTAAAACAAGGCGAGTCAGGCAAAATTTACGGTATGGTCGAAAAACCTGACCTAGAAGATGCGCCTTCTGATTTAGCCGTTGTAGGACGTTACGTTTTATCTGAAAATATTTGGGATATGCTAGAATTCACTCCACCAGGCGCTGGTGACGAAGTGCAGCTAACGGATGCTATTTCCTCTTTGATGAAAACAGAACAGGTTGATGCTTATTACATGAAAGGCAAAAGCCATGACTGTGGTAGCAAGTTAGGATATATGACAGCGAATGTAGAATATGCTTTACGCCACCCTGAATTAGGTGACCAATTTAAGACATTTCTTAAAGACTTAAAACTTTAATATATAGGCGGCTCATCTTTATGATGAGCCGCCTATGCTGATAACCCATTCTACTTTACCATTGCTGTGCAGTTTTAATAATCTAAATACTAATTTGTCTCTATCTGATTCTTCAACTTTTGAAGCATTTTTTTACCTACACCTTTTACATTTACCAAGTCGTTTACAGACTTAAACTTACCATGTTTGGCCCTGTATTCGATGATGGCCGCTGCCTTTTTCTTACCTAAGCCCGGTAAAGAAACTAATTGTTCTAAAGACGCGGTATTCAGATTGACCCTAGACATATGTTTTTGACTAATTTCACTTTTTGTCGGATCAGCCATCGCTAAATTGACTGAAGTAGTCAAACATACGCCGGAAAGTAATAATATACAGATGAGTTTTTTCATAGATAAATTCCCTATTGTTGATTCCATGTTGATGCTATTACATCAAGCCAAGCATAGTAGAGGCAGCTAAGTTCGTAAAGAAATTAGCTGCGGATCTAAAAGATTAAAAATCGAATGTAACCTTAAGCATTTCGATTAGTTCACAGAAAATATTTTTTTGTGACTATGTTAGTCATTATGTCGGTAAATTCAGCTTGGCTTAGACCTAGTTCAGTTAACCCTGTATTGACGTAGGATGTTGTTTCATTACAACGTGTTGTCTTTGCTAAGTAATATTCTTTGGCAAGGGTTAGATTTAGCCCAAATAGAAAACTAAGCTGGCGGGCGTTGCCTTTATTTTCTTGCTTCTGCATGACTAAATCGTAGTGCTGCAATATGTCTAATATTTGTTTGTCTTGTTGCCATGCATTAGCCAGTGCAAGTGCGTTGTTTTTTCATGTTTTCGGTTGCTTTTAGTTTAACCAGATTTGCCACTTTAAAAGTAGGAAGGGTAGATGATTCTCATTGGTTCATGGAACGAATGCTGGTTAGGGTAAATAACCTAAACACTAAAAAGTAAGCTATTTTGCTGGCTAATCCTGGGGATATTAGTTTAGTTCTGGCTGCTAATTTACTTATTATAAATACAAAAAACTGACTAAAAGTGAGTAATGCTTTCTGTAGAGGAAAGTAGCGTTGGTTACGGCGCAACAGCAAAAATTGCTGTAATAAAAAGCTATTGGCTCGTTCAAAACCAAGCATGGCTAAAGCATGTTGAATGCTTTGCACTAGCTGTTTATTCAGGTTTTTAGCAGAGGCTGAAATTTGCAGTTGATGAGCATAAGAGGGTTCATTTTCTATTGCTTTAACCATCATGGCTACATTAGTTTTGATGTGACTGAGTTGGTCTTGAATAACCAATAAAGATGCAGGGGGAACCTGCATTCGCAGTACCGGAGCAAAAGCGGTTATTGGTTAATGCCTACTTTTTATGGAAATATAATCCATCAAGTCAGTGCCCCACCATTGGTTGAGTCGAGTAAAACCATTGAGTTGCTGACACGGATAATTTTGGATTACTTGCTGTGTTAGTGTGAGCTGAATATTTGTTTGATCTGCTGGCAGCACAACAGCTTGTTTGGTCGGTAAGGGTTTGGTGACTAAGCCTTCATTTGTTAGGGATAACACTATATGGATAGAGCTATCTTGTAATCGAATATAACTGCCTATTGGCAATACGCTTGGGTACTGTAGTAATGGTGTCAGCAACGTATACCATCTCTGACCACACTTGATAATTAGGTGTTTGATAGCGTTTGCAAAACTAATCGCTTGTTGATGTTTGTTGGGGATACATAACAACGTTAATCTGTTCGCCATGTAAGCTAAGTTTGTGACAGGGCTAGTCATATTGACGCGAGGATAACGAGTTAAGTGGATATGAGTACATAGTAGATAATTACAAAGCCAGATATGCTGTTTGTTATTTTTTAATAGCTGCGCAAATCTAGGATTTATTTGTCCGACACTTGTGGTCTGCGACTTTTCATTTTCTTCAACGGTTTGATAGTGCTTTTCTATGGATGCTTGTTCTAATGCATAGATACTCAGCGAGCCGCACATTAATTGAATCGTAACCGACGAATCAAACTTGTTTCTCACTGCTAATAAACACGTAAAAACAGCTGATTTGAAAGCGGGGTTAACAATAAATGGTAGTTGTGGTTTATACAACTGTGGTTGAGCAAAAATGAGATCGGGATAAGTCTTGGCTGCGTCATATAAGCTTTTGCAAAAGTGTGGTGACGCTTTAAGTAAATCTCTGTCTAAAAGTGCAGTGCGGTAAATTTTGAGTAACTTTGCCAGAGCAATATAGTGTTGCTTAACTATTTCTGATGGTATAAGAACATTATTTAACCATCAACATAGGATTGATATGCACTATCACCCCAAGCAATAAGCTCGTTGTTCTCAAAAAATAGTGCGGTGCATTCGTCTTCTGTGGTGATTCCGTCGGCTTGTCTGTGCTGAGTACGATAAAACATCACTTGTAGTTCTTTATCATCGTTGCGTTTAGCTTCGGTTATATCTGGGCTACCTAACAACTCTATTACCTGTTTTTTCTGAAGTCCTAATTCTAGCTTAGATATCTGAATTTTATTGTATTCTTCACGGTCTTTCCAGTCCATATCTTTGGGCGTATCTGGGTAAAATGTAATGACTGCCATAACAAAAGCAGCGTACAAACCAACACCAATACCTATTCTTTTAACTACTTTTTTGTTCATGTGCTTCTTTCTAATGTTTTACCAATCTAATCATATAAAAATAATTGATTGATTACAGCGAGTTGAACCTATATTTTCGTTAACCCAGCGTAATACATTTATTACGCTCGGATCTAGATAATTATTAACTAAATTTATTCGTTAATCGACGTTGATTTTACTGACTATGCTTTATGTTTTCACTATTCAGTGATTTGATAGCAGGGCATATATTTGCTTCCAGGAAGTTTCATTCTTTGTTGTTCAACAAAAGACTCTAACAAAGCGTCCATCATTTGCATTAATTTTGGATCGCCTTTCAGTTGAAAAGGACCGTGTTCTTTTATCAAAGCCACACCCTCTGACTTTACATTCCCCGCGACTATTCCAGAGAATACTTGTCTTAATGCTGCTGCAAGTTCAGTTTTAGGTTGGTCAAAATGTAAATTTAGCTGTGCCATGCTGCTATGATTCGGCATAAAAGGGCTCTGAAATTCGGCCGCTATTTTTAGGGACCAATTAAAATCATATGAATCGCCAGTTTGTTTGCGATAGTCTCTGACTAGACTTTGTTTTTGCTTGATTATTCGCGCCACTTTTGCCGCATCGCCTACTACTATTTCATATAGCTTCTGTGCTTCAGGACCCAAAGCCTCACCAATAAAATAATCGATGGATTCAAAGTAGGCTTTACTTTGTTCTGGTCCGGTGAGAATGATAGGCAATACTTGTTCTTTGTTTTTGTTGTCTAACATAATGCCAATTAGATACAGTAATTCTTCTGCCGTGCCTGCTCCTCCTGGAAAGATAACGATCGCATGCGATAAGCGAATAAAAGCTTCTAAGCGTTTTTCGATATCTGGCATTATTACCAGTTCATTTACTATCGCATTAGGTGGTTCGGCGGCAATGATCCCTGGCTCGGTTAAGCCTAAGTAACGGCCATTTTTATAACGTTGTTTGGCATGTCCGATGGTGGCACCTTTCATTGGACCTTTCATTGCTCCAGGGCCACAGCCAGTGCAGATGTTGAGTTCTCTCAAGCCAAGCTGATAGCCAACTTCTTTTGTATATTTGTATTCAACAGTACCGATTGAGTGCCCACCCCAACAGACCACCATATTTAATTCTGCAGTGTTTTTTATGGTTTGTGCGTGGCGCAACATGTCAAATACACTATGTGTAATGTAATCAGCATCAGGTGTCACTCGTAAAGCTTGGGCTGAATACTTCGCACCCATATGCAGTAAATCACGCAGCACAGAAAAGATGTGTTCATGCACCCCTTTTATTAACTTGCCATCCACAAATGCATGAGGGGGAGGGTTAACCAGCTCTACTTTTACGCCTCTCTCTCGGCTGAGTAAGTTGACTGCAAAATCGTGATGTGGGGAGAATATATTGTCAGAATTATCTATTTCAGCACCGCTATACAAAACAGCTAAACAGCAGTTTCGAAACAATTTGTATAAGTCTTTATCTGTAGATTCGCTAAGTAAGTTAACTTCTAGGTGAGACAATTGGCTCATTGCGCCCATAGGATTAAGTTGAATTTTGTGCATAACCACCTAAATTTATTGAGTTATTTTTGAAAATATAATTCGCTTTATTGTCTTGCCAGTCTAACTTCTGGATATATTTGTTCGAAGTTACTCCTAAACGGATTAATATCGAGGCCTCCACGTCGGGTATATCTGGCGTAGACGCTTAACTTATTGGGTTTACAATGAGCCATAATGTCACAAAATATACGTTCCACACATTGTTCATGAAATTCATTATGTTGTCTAAACGATATAAGGTATCGCAATAACCCTTCGTGGTTTATTTGTTGGCCTTGATAACGAACAAAAACACTGCCCCAATCTGGTTGATTGGTTATCAGACAATTTGATTTAAGCAAATCACTGGTGAGACTTTCTTCAACCTGTTCACCGCTGGCATGTAAAATAGAGGGGGCAAGTTGATAGTCTTTTACTTCAATATCCTGATCGTCGATAGACACCGCATCGAAGCTAGAAATTTGCATGTGGGCAAATTCTGCTGGTTTGAATAGCATCACCTTGACCTTCTCTCCCGCGCAATGAGATAAGTCTGCTGTTAAGGTTTCGACAACAGATTCAATGCAGTCAAAATGGCTTTGATTAAAACTATTTAAATATAATTTAAATGACTTTGACTCGATTAAATTTGGCGACGAGACCGGCACTTCACAGCGCATAATGGCTACAAGAGGTTTACCTTTGGAATTTAACCAAGATAATTCATAGCCATTCCATCGATCAGTTCCAGAGAAAGGCAGTTCAGCCGTCAAATTTAGCTCGACTCTGTTCATACTTCTAGGAACCGCTTGCAGTAAGTCTGGGGCGTATATTTCTCTGTACTCAGTCGCTTTGCCTAAACTTAATCCAGCAAGCATAGTGTGTTTATCAATTTTTTCGCTCACATTCACTCTTTATTGTTATGCCTACTCTCATTACAATTATTCTACCTCATGACTGCTTTCGTCAAAACCTCAGATATCATTTTTTCAAAATAATGTTAAATTAGCCGGCTAAATGGTGTCGTCACAAGAGAATGTTAATGAGTGAACAAGTAACCGCTGCGTTAGGCGAATTTGTCAAAAAGTATTTGATTGCAGCTAAAAAACATCCAGAAATGTTAATGGCCGAGTATGACAACGAATGGCCATCAGACTGCTATACAGCTTCAGGCAATACCGGTGATAGCGTTACTTGGCAGCCTGTTAAACGTTCTGGGGAAATTAACTTCAATGATTTAGAAAATGCTTTAGATATGAAGATCCATCAAGATGTTATCAGCTTTTATTCTGCATATTGGAGCGATAATTTAAGTGCTGAAACCAACAAAGGTTATTTGCAACTGCTGCAGCCATGGAATCAGCACGATTTTGAACGATTACAGCAAAACTTAGTTGGACACATACTAATGAAAAGAAGGTTGAAGCAGCCTGAAACACTTTTTGTTGCGTTAACGGATGAAGACGATTTCATCCTAACAGTGGATAACTCCAGTGGCGAAGTAATGCTTGAGCAAGTCGGTCTATTGCCAAAAGAAGTGGTCGCAGCAAATTTAGCAGACTTCATTCATTCTTTACAGCCATGTGTTACCAAGACTTAAAGGCTCTTTTTACTTGGCATTTTAATCCGCCAATTTTTTTAGCTGCTGCATAATGATCGCTACCTGAGTTTCCAACTGGGTGACGCGTTGTTGTAATGACTGGTTGGTTGCTGACGCCGTAGTAATTTGTTTGTTGTGGATTTTTGGGCGTCCGTTAGGGTTAGACTTCCAATGTTGTAAACCTTTCACCACTTCGGGAATGGCCAGGGGATGCTGAGCTAAATTCCTGATTAAGGCGATGGAAGGCGTTTTACCCTGCTCAGAAATGTCAAAACACAGATTGATAATGTAGTCGATATTACTCATTTTGTTGGTCAAAACTCCTAAAAACTTATCTAAAGCACTAATTCATTTTAGCTACTTGTTGTTGTAATCGCTATATATTTATAGAAAACAGAAGCTTAGCTTATTTTCCCCTTTGGCCCCAATATTGAATACTCAATGTCAAATTGACTACTTTAGTCATTTATAGACAAGTTACCCAAAATAAAAATATTAAGGAATTATCAATGAACAAGTTAGCAGTGGCCGCATTATTGGGATTATCACTAGGATTGAGTGGGTGTGTTATTTCTGTCGATGGTGATGGCAAATATGGTCACCATTCTGACTGGAAAGATAAAGAGCATAAAAACCGTAAATATATTTCACGATTACACCAAGGTACCGGTTATGAAGAA
The DNA here is from genome assembly GCF_000347635.1 of Paraglaciecola psychrophila 170. NCBI lineage: Bacteria > Pseudomonadati > Pseudomonadota > Gammaproteobacteria > Alteromonadales > Alteromonadaceae > Paraglaciecola > Paraglaciecola psychrophila. The sequence goes on from NC_020514.1 coordinate 1,564,207, forward strand.
ATTTTAAATCGTATGGGCATCGCAGATTTTAATGAGCTTCATTCAAAAGGAGATGATACTTATCAGGTGTTATACTTCCGAACACAGCGTATCGATGAAGATGGCGTTACTACAAAAAACGAATGTACACCTCTGGTGTTTAAAAATAGCGTACTGGTAGGTTGGGGCGAAAGCGCCTATGACGCGATCAGTGATTAGTTATTGTGGCTCATTGATGACTTCAGTGAGCCACTGACTGTGATTTACTTTCTAGCGAAAAAATATGTTTTTTCAAGAATTAACTTCTTGAAATGCAACAAACTATTAACAAGTTAACATCCATAGGGTAGAGTGTTAAAAAAATAATAGGTGTGGGTCACGATGGAATTGCAAGAAGAACAATTGGCAGACTTGGATAACATAAAAGCGGTTTATTTAGCAGCTGAAGATTTAAAAATTGCCGCATCGATATTGTATGTTGCTTATCGTGACGACCCGTTATTTGTCGATATATTTCAATATGAGAAGGAGGGGTATGAGTCCCGTCTGCGTTCAGCTATAAGGGAAGAGTTAAACGCCTTTTGGGCAGCTAAGCAGCCTATGATTGGTTTGTTTGATGATGATCGCCTAGTTGCCGTTGCTTGCTTAGTGAGTCCTGATGCGGCATTAGGACCTAACAGATTTTGGCATTGGCGCTTGAAGATGCTTTTGACTGCGGGCTATTTTGGTACTAAACAAATGGTTGATAAGGAAATTAGGGTCCGCGAACGCGTTCCCGCTGAGTACTTTCACATGTTGTCCTTAATTGGTGTACACCCGGATCAACAAGATCATGGGTTAGGTCATGTATTAATGAGCGCAATCGAAGGTATTATGCTTGAAGACCCTAAGAGTGAGGGAATTAGTATGTTTGTAACATTGCCTAAATGTTTATCTTTTTTTGTAAGACGGAAATTACAATTTAGTAGAAGAACTAGAAGTGGGCCATATTAAAGGGCATCTTATGTTCCGGTCTCGCGAAACTCAATTAAACAGGCTGTAAGCATATCACCCTCTGCGTGTAAGAGATTTCGTACAAAGATGTAAGTGAAGTCGTCAATTACCATTGCTATTATACGTACATTAATTTTAACCTTATGTTTTATAACGTATAAATATTTTTATCTCATTATTATTCAATACATATTTTTATTTTATTGCCTTCCTCCCCTCGCAAACACTTTTAGTTCATCTATATTATTAATTGTCACAAGGAAACACGACGAGTCAGGATGACATCAAGGATGAATCTGGACATCTTCAGGATTGAGGCAAATGCGACAAGGTTGTTGCATTAAAAGGATAGGAACTCAGGATGAGTGCTTTGCAAGGACGTGAGGCTTAAGGATAGGAACACAATGGACGGTGCCTCGTAAAGGATAATAGATACGAGGTAAAGGACAGGAACTCAGGATGAGTGCTTTGCAAGGACGTAAGGCTTAAGGATAGGAACACAATGGACGGTGCCTCGTAAAGGATACGAGATACGGGACAGGAACTCAGGATGAGCGCTTTGCAAGGAAGTAAAGCTTATGGACTAGGAACACAGTGATGTGAGACTTGCAAAGGACCAGTAAGTTAAAGGAATATGGATACACCAGAAAGGTGCCCCATTTGGACAAGTGGGATAAATGGATAAAGGACACACTCAGGATGAGTGGCTCATCGGGATGATTGAGATTGGAGGGAAAGGGCGTAATATGGACATTTTCAGGATAGATTTTGCAACGGACAGCAGAGAGGGACCCTCAAAATTCTTTAAGGGCGTGGCTTGAAATATTTCAGGTCACGCCTTTTTCATTTCTGCTTCCATATCTTCCTTCCAACCCCAATAGTACTGACCTTCACACACTCAAATTATTCAAATTATTCAACTCGATAAGCCGGTGTATCGATACTTTGTACTTTTAGACCAATCATCTTCACTTCACCTTGGCAGCTATCTTCGCCATTACCCGAAAACTCAAAAACAAAGTCACTGTGAAAATCAAGTTTACCTCGATAACTTCCGATGCGTGTTTTTACTCTTGCGGCGCTAATAAGCTGCAACTGTTGTCTTTCACAGTAAGCATCCAACTGGGTTTTTAGAGCTTCTGAAATTGCTCGAAAACGCCAAAACATTGCTGCCAGCAAACATATGCCAATAAGTAAGATTAAATCAAATAGGTTCATGGTGTATTTTGCCCAAATAGCTGAGCAATAGCCTGAGTGAGCTGTGGGCTCTTTTCAGGCCAGCGTAAAACTCCTAACATGGCTTCCCTTATTTCTGGTATTTGTGCTAAGTCAGAATACAAGCCAATAAATGTGTCGTCTTCGCAAACAGCTAACAGTTCGACATAAATGGTGAGCGTTGTTGATTCTTTTAGATATTGCCAGTGTCTTGCTGCAATTAGCATGAGCACGGCACTCGTGCGCCCATGTGCAGAATCGAGTAATGAGGATATAAACGAGCTAACGTGTGTCTTAGCTTGGCTTTGACACAGACCTCGAAGCACACTGTGTAGTCTTTTTTCATCCTTTATATCTTGTTGGTACCAATTTATTAGTAAAGCACTAATATCTTCGTCTATCTGATGATTCTCTAAGGATGCACACAATGCATACTGCATGTCTGGGGCGAGAGTTGAAAATTGCTTTAACAGCAAACGTTTACCCTTGTGTTGTGGCAAAGACGCTGTGAAGTCGGATATGCCTTGCAGAGGTACAGCTCGCCAATCGTGGCGTTCAGGCTCTGTCAAATATTGCTCCGCTAAATTTAAGTGCTCGGATAGAGGCATTTCTAATTCAATCCGACTAATACTATTAAAATCAGCCAGTTGTTGCTGGTTAGGAACAAAAGTAAAAGGGTTTTCAGGTAGTTGATTATTTATATTATTTTGCTTGTCTAGGGTTTGCCCCAAAGCTTCTATTACTGTCTGCAAAAACTGTTGTCTTGCCGCACCGATTACCAACCCTTGCTCATCTATGGGTAATTTCACAAACCAAATATAGCGCTCGTTACTCATTTTGTTATTAAAAAAGACAATACCAAACCAAGCATGCTGCTGCCTAGGATAAGGAGCTGGCACGGTAGCACTTTCAATGTCTAAAAAAAGTTGCGATGCAAGCGGCCTGATACCGCGAGCAATATCGAAAACTCGATAATCGGTGCCAGCTTGGAGTAAAAATTCGCTGATAGTATTGATCTGACTCATGTTATTATTACGTACATTAGACACTTACTTAAGTATTAATTGTTTAGAAAATAAACGTATTGGTCATTTTCATGGGAAGTAGCTGTTGATCATGACACGTAGTCATAAAGAAGTCGAAATTCTGATTCTAAAACTAGAACAAAGTCTACGTGAGGCGATGTTATGGTCGAGCTTTGCGCCATCAGTTGAAGCCCTTCAAAGTAAGCTACCTTTCGCTTTAGATACTATGTTATTCGAGCAGTGGTTGCAGTTTGTTTTTATTCCAAAAATGACTGAAATTGTAAATACTCAAGGTATATTGCCACAAAACATGCATTTGTTGCCAATGGCAGAACAATGCTTTGGTGCTGCGGACAATCAGTCTGCTCATATGCAAGTGATTAAACAAATTGATCTGATTTTTGCCATTTCATAACATGTTACTTTCCATTATTTATCAAGATGAATATTTGGTCGCTATTAATAAACCGTCAGGGCTGTTAGTGCATCGTAGTATGCTTGATAAGCATGAAACACAGTTTGCAGTGCAGTTATTGCGGGACCAAATTGGTCAACATGTATATCCTGTGCACAGATTAGACAGGCCAACTTCTGGTGTGATGGTGTTCGCCTTATCTGCTGAGATAGCCAGAAAATTAGGTGAACAATTTGCAGCTCAGTTAGTAGAAAAGACATACCTAGCGATTGTTCGAGGACATATTACGGATGCAGGGAAAATAGATTATGCACTCAAGGAAAAACTCGACAAGATAGCAGATAAAATGGTCAATCAAGATAAATCTGCGCAACATGCAGTCACGTTTTTTAAGCGACTAGATATATTTGAATTACCCTTTACTGTGAGCAAGTATGCATCGGCTCGATATTCATTGGTGCAACTTACGCCTAAAACGGGGCGTAAGCATCAGCTTAGGCGGCACCTCGCCCACATCAATCATCCGATTGTTGGTGATGTCGCCCATGGAGATGGTAAACATAACTCGTTCTTACGCCAACAATTTGACTTTCATCAATTAGCTTTGACATGTAAATCTATGCTCATAACGCATCCAATATCAGAAACTCCGTTATTTTTACACTGTGAATTAGACACAAATATGCTTGATTTACTGGAAAAATGGCAAATCAGTCACCATCAAATAGAAAGATTAAATAAATTGTAGCTGAGCAGAGCAATCCCTAAAACCAAATTATATAAATTAATACAACTTAATTAGGATTTTTAATATGAGCAAAATCGGTATTTTTGTAGGATCGGTCTACGGCAATGCACAACATGTAGCAGAAGAGGTGAATACGATGCTAGGGGCTCAAGGAATGGACTCTGAAGTGTTCATTGACCCCACACTAAATGACTTTACACAGGCCTCGTCTATCTTGTTTATTAGCTCAACCACAGGGCAGGGTGATATCCCGCCTAATTTGGAGTTTTTTATTGAAGATTTGCGTGAACAATTTCCATTGATGGATCAGAAACCTTTTGCCGTAGCAGGACTTGGTGATAGCAGTTATGGTGAAACGTACTGTGGAGCAGGTCGACAAATTTTCGAACTGTTAAGCGAACTACAAGGCAAACCAATTACAGAACTACTGGAGGTTGATGCTTGTGAAACTTTGGAGCCCGAAGCCGAAGTGGTAGCTTGGGCAGAGAAATTGTTGCCAGAATTGAAATGATTTTTCTAAATTTTAGATATAAAAAAAGCGCCACCGGCGCTTTTTTTAATCAGTACAAATTTAAGCTAAAGCTTTAATCTGAGCTGCAAGACGGCTCTTATGACGAGCAGCCTTATTTTTGTGGATCAAACCTTTCGTTGCCATACGGTCAAGTAGAGGTGTTGCTGCAGTATATGCAGCTTGAGCAGCTTCTTTATCACCAGAGGCGATTGCAGAAAGTACTTTTTTCAAAGATGTACGTGTCATAGATCGACGGCTAGCGTTGTGTTGGCGACGCTTCTCCGATTGTATGGCACGTTTCTTAGCAGACTTTATGTTAGCCAAGTTGGAACTCCCAAAAAAATTCTAGTCAAAATTCAAGGGTGCGGATTATGAAGATCAAGTCGCATTATGTCAATTGGTTTCGTGGGTTTTATAGGTAAATAATGGATTATCTTTAAATTAATTTATTCAACTTGTCTTGCTGACATCAATTAGTCTTTCTAAAGCCTGATTGAATTAATAGACTATTTGTCTGTTGTTCACGCATAATAGTGTTTTTGAAGGTTAGGAAGAAATGGGTGTCAGGTAAGTTATTCAAATCAGGCATGATTGTCAGTGCCATGACATTTATTTCGCGTATCTTAGGTTTAGTAAGAGATGCAGTCATTGCTAACCTATTGGGGGCAGGATCTAATGCAGATGTGTTTTTTCTTGCCAATAAAATACCCAATTTTTTAAGACGGTTATTTGCAGAGGGGGCCTTTGCCCAAGCTTTTATTCCCGTATTAGCTGAGGTTAAAAATGATGGCGACGACGTTCACCTAAAACAATTTGTAGCCAAAGTAAGCGGATCTTTGGGAGCAATAGTTACCATAGTCACAATCGTAGGTGTGATTGGTTCGCCTATTTTAGCTGCGTTGTTCGGTATGGGTTGGTTTGTTGACTATCTCAACGATGGTGACGAAGGGCAAAAATTTGAACTTGCCTCGTTAATGTTGAAGATCACTTTTCCTTATTTGTTGTTTATTTCTTTAGCCGGTTTAGCGGGTGCGATTCTCAACACCTTAAATAAATTTGCTGCCGTAGCTTTTACCCCAGTTTTACTAAACGTAGCCATTATCAGTTGTGCTCTTTTTTTAGCCCCTCAATTTGAAGAGCCTGTTTTCGCTATCGCTTGGGGGGTCTTTCTAGGCGGCTTCTTTCAATTGTTATTTTTAATCCCATTTCTGATCAAGGCTGGTTTATTAGTGAAGCCTCAATGGGGTTGGTCAGATCCGGATATCATTAAAGTGCGCACCTTAATGATTCCTGCATTATTTGGTGTATCGGTAGGCCAGATAAATTTATTGTTAGACACCGTTATCGCCAGTTTTTTGGGTACAGGAGCGATATCTTTTTTATATTATTCTGACCGCTTATTAGAATTTCCTTTGGGACTATTCGGTATCGCGATTGCGACCGTTATTTTACCTACCTTGTCGCACAATCATGTATCTAAGGATGATAAAGCGTTTAGCGCAAATATTGATTGGGCTGTCAAAATGGTCTGTTTATTGGGTATTCCTGCCGCAACAGGCTTGTTTTTGCTGGCAGAGCCTATGTTATTAACCATTTTTCAGCGTGGCGAATTTACCCCAGATCACGCTAAGTATGCTTCCCACAGTTTGATGGCATATTCATTTGGTTTATTAAGTTTTATGTTGATTAAAGTGTTAGCTCCCGGCTTTTATTCTAAGCAAGACATCAAGACCCCGGTTAAATTTGGCATTTGGTGTATGGCTGCCAATATGTTGTTTAACCTAATTCTAGTGTGGCCATTTGACTATGTCGGTTTGGCTATGGCAACGTCTCTCTCGGCTCTGATGAATGTGTTACTACTCTACGTGACATTGCACAGGCGAGGTGTTTATACTGCATCTTTACAAACAATCACTCTTATTCTTAAGGTTGTGTTTGCGAGTACTTTAATGGGGATCGTTATTTTTATGTTTAATCCGCTTGCGACTGCTTGGGTTGACTTTCTCTTACTAGACAAAATTTTTGAGTTAACAAAGTTAATTTCACTTGGAGCGACAGTGTTTGTTATGAGTCTCTTAATATTAGGGGTGAGAAAACGCACTTTTTCAGCGTCGTAAGTCACCACAAAATAACAGCGACTGTTGCAAATAGTGTGTGCCTTAGTTTAAAAATGTAGATTCATTAAGGTTACTGCTTTCAATCGCCTTATAGTCAGTTATAATCCGCGCCTTTGAACGATTTTCAGCAAGCCTTTGGGCTTTTACAGCGAGCCTTTGAGCTTAAAGAGAGTGCAGTGGAACTGATACGTGGTCTACATAATCTTCGTGACAAACATCGCGGTTGTGTACTAACAATAGGTAAGTTTGACGGGGTGCATTTAGGTCACCGATCGGTGCTTAGCCAAGTCGTTGAAAAGGCTAAAGAATTAGGTCTGCCTTCGACGGTGATGGTATTCGAACCTCAACCTGAGGAGTTGTTTACTCCTGAACAAGCACCTGCCCGCTTAAGTCTACTTCGTGATAAATATACTCAGTTGAAGGCCTTAGGTGTTGACCGTTTGTTGTGCGTTACATTCGACCGGCAATTTGCTGCTTTAAGCGCCACTGATTTTATTGAAGGGTTGTTAGTCGATAAACTTGGTATTAAGTTTTTGGTAGTAGGCGATGATTTTCGTTTTGGCACAGGTCGAGTAGGTGACTTTACAATGCTTTTGAAAGAAGGCGAAAAATGCCAATTTGACGTCGTCAGCACGCAGAGTTTTCGACTCGAAGATTGTCGAATTAGCTCGACTGCGGTGCGAGATGCTCTGAGTGATAATGATTTTGACCTAGCTGAGCAGATGTTAGGTCGGCCCTTCACCATTGCTGGCAAGGTGTTGCATGGGGATAAGCGAGGGCGAACGATTGGCTTTCCTACTGCTAACGTATTATTGAAACGCTGTAAGGCCCCGATTAATGGTGTGTTTGCTGTCACCGTTACCGTGGCGGATAAACGTTTTTCAGGTGTGGCGAATATTGGCCACAGACCTACAGTGAACGGTCAACGTTCACAATTAGAAGTACACATATTTGATTTCAACGATGATCTATATGGCCAATTCATTTCTGTGGCATTAGTGAGTAAAATCAGACAAGAAATGAAGTTCGACTCTTTTGAGTTACTTCATCAACAAATACAAAAAGACGCGTTAGCGGCAAAAACACTGCTATACACAAAATAATTGGAATTGCGCGGCGGCGGCGAATGAAAGCAGCCAATGAACGAGCAGTTTCAAGGATGAAGGGTATAACGGCCACTTAATTTTTACTGTAACTATTGACCAATTTGGATTTAACCAGCAATGAGTGATTATAAACATACTTTGAATTTGCCTGAAACCGAGTTCCCCATGCGCGGTAACTTAGCTCAACGTGAGCCAAAAATGCTTGAGCAATGGACCCAGAAAAAACTCTATCAACAAATTCGTGACGCCAAAAAAGGGCATACGCCTTTTATTCTGCATGATGGCCCTCCTTATGCAAATGGTGATATTCATATTGGTCATGCGGTTAATAAAATTCTTAAAGATATTATTGTTAAGTCCAAAACCTTATCTGATTTTGATGCGCCTTATGTTCCAGGTTGGGATTGTCATGGTTTGCCAATTGAATTAATGGTTGAGAAAAAAGTTGGTAAACCCGGTAAAAAAGTAACGGCTGCTGAGTTTAGGCAAAAGTGCCGCGAGTATGCCGAAAAACAAATCGTCGGTCAAAAAGCTGATTTTATCCGTCTAGGTATTTTGGGCGAATGGGATAATCCATATAAAACGATGGACTATAAATCAGAAGCCAACATCATCCGTGAATTTGGCTTGGTAGTTCGTTCAGGACATCTTGAAAAAGGTTTTAAACCAGTCCATTGGTGCACAGACTGTGGTTCAGCTTTGGCTGAAGCCGAAGTGGAATATCAAGATAAAAACTCACCATCTATTGATGTGCGTTTTAAAGTGGTTGATGCAGACGCCGTTGCAGCATGTTTTTCTGCTAAGGCTTGTGGTGATATATCTGTCGCTATTTGGACCACTACACCTTGGACTTTACCTGCCAACCGCGCAGTATGTATTCATCCGACCCTTGAATATAGTTTAGTTCAGGTCAGTGGTGAGCAAGGTCAAGAATGTTTGGTGGTCGCTACCGACCTATTAGCTGATTGTATACAGCGTTTTGGCTTTGAAAACTATGAAACGTTAGGTGTGTGTAAAGGCCAAGACTTAGAAAATAAAGCATTACACCATGCTTTTTACGACTTCCAAGTACCACTAATTTTAGGTGAGCATGTTACCACCGACGCCGGTACAGGTTGTGTGCACACCGCTCCAGGCCATGGCGTTGAAGATTTTAATGTAGGCAAAAACTATGGCCTAGAAGTAGCTAATCCTGTTGGCGCAAACGGCGTGTATTTAGAAGGCACAGAATTGTTCGCTGGCGAACATGTATTTAAAGCCAATGACCATGTGGTTGAAGTGTTAAGAGAGCATGGCGCTTTATTGCATCACCATGTGTATAACCACAGTTACCCTCATTGCTGGAGACATAAAACACCTCTTATTTTCCGTGCAACGCCGCAGTGGTTTATCAGTATGGATAAAAACGGTTTACGTGATGCGTCGATAAAAGAAATTCATAACACTCAATGGATCCCTGAATGGGGCGAAAGCCGGATTGAAACTATGGTTGCCGGAAGGCCTGATTGGTGTATTTCTAGGCAGCGTACATGGGGCGTTCCGATTGCACTATTTATTCATAAAGATACGGGTGAACTACATCCTCGCACTGATGAACTACTTGAACAAGTGGCACAGCTGGTGGAAAAAAAGGGTATTCAAGCTTGGTGGGATATCGAGCCAGCATCATTATTAGGCGATGATGCAGAGACTTTCGTTAAAGTACCAGACACCTTAGATGTTTGGTTTGATTCAGGTGTGACTCATTATTTTGTGGTGGACCAACGTGATGATATCCCTGCATCAGCTGATTTATACCTAGAAGGTTCTGATCAACATCGTGGTTGGTTTATGTCTTCTCTAATGACCTCTGTAGCCACAACAGGACATGCACCTTACAAACAAGTGCTGACTCACGGTTTTACAGTAGATGGTGATGGCAAAAAGATGTCAAAATCTTTGGGTAATACGATTGCCCCTCAGCAAGTCACAGGAAAATTAGGCGCAGATATTCTGCGTTTATGGGTCGCCTCTACTGACTATCGTAGTGAAATTGCGGTTTCGGATGAAATCCTAAATCGTTCTGCTGATGCTTACAGACGTATTCGTAATACAGCCCGTTTTTTATTGGCCAATTTAAACGGTTTCGATCCCAGTAAAGATTTAGTGCCCATCAAAGATATGGTGGAACTAGATAAGTGGGTAGTAGGTCGCGCCCACAGTATGCAACAAGACATCATTGCAGCGTACGAAAAATACGACATGTTAGTGGTAACCCAAAAACTGATGCAGTTCTGCTCTATCGAATTGGGTAGTTTTTATCTAGATATCGTTAAAGATAGACAATATACCGCCAAAGGCGACAGCCATGCGCGTCGTTCATGTCAAAGTGCGTTGTATCATATTATCGAAGCGTTAGTTCGCTGGATAGCACCTATTACCAGTTTTACCGCTCAAGAGTTATGGCAACAAATGCCTTGGCAACAAGATGAATTTGTATTTACCGGTAAATGGTACGACGGTTTAGATAAAGTCACTCTATCTGGTGAATTTGATAACAATTTTTGGCAACAAGTATTAGCTGTCAAAAATGAAGTCAATCGCTGTATTGAATTGGCTCGCAAAGACGGAAAAATTAAAGGCTCACTTCAAGCAGAAGTAACGTTATACGTAAACAGTGATCTGTTTACTTTGCTTGGTAAGCTTGAAGATGAGTTACGTTTTGTGTTGATTACCTCTGCAGCGACCGTCCTTGAAAGTACTGACGTGCCACAAGAGGCAATAGCAACTGAAATACCGGGATTGTCGGTGGCGGTGTCTGTTTCGGCAGCGAAAAAGTGTAGTCGTTGTTGGCATCATCGTGAAGATATAGGCAATCATGCTGCACATCCTGAGCTGTGCGATCGTTGTGTAGACAATGTTGAAGGTGAGGGCGAAAAACGCGCCTATGCTTAAACTTTTTACCGAAACGGGGTGGCGTTTTTTATGGTTGTCTGTGTTGGTATTAGTGGCAGATCAATATACTAAAGCTTTAGTGTTAGATAATATTGAACTCTATCAAGCTATTCAAATATTGCCATTTTTTAATTTCACTCACGTATATAACTACGGCGCTGCTTTTAGTTTTTTACATGATGCTGGTGGCTGGCAGCGCTGGTTTTTCACTATTATTGCTTTTGCTGTTAGTGCTTTGGTGTTGTGGTGGTCAAAACAAACAACGAAACAACAAATAATGCTACCCATCGCTTTTAGTCTGATTATTGGCGGGGCCATAGGCAATGCTTATGATCGATTAGTTCATGGTTACGTAATAGATTTTTTAGTGTTGTATTATCAAGATTGGTATTGGCCAGCGTTTAACGTAGCCGACAGTGCAATATGTATAGGTGCCGTTTTGTTGATCATTGATATGTTTAAGAATAAAGAGGAAAAAAATGACTGAGCTAGAGCAAAAATTGATAAAGCAAGGTAGCGAAGTGGTTTTGCATTTTGATTTGAAATTGTCTGATGGCTCTGCTGCGGATAGTACTAGAGTCAATAACAAACCGGCTAAGTTGGTGATGGGGGATGGCAGTCTTACGCTCAGTTTTGAAGATTGTTTGTTAGGCCTCAAAACAGGGGATAAAAAATCATTTACCTTAGAGGCTGATGATGCTTTTGGTATGCCCAACCCTGATAATTTACACCATATGGACCGTAGTAAATTTAGCACGGATACGCCTGCCGAAGTGGGTATGATTATTGCTTTTACTCAACCTGATGGCACAGAATTGCCTGGTATTATTCGTGAAGTCACAGGGGAATCGGTAACAGTCGATTTTAATCACCCATTGGCAGGCCAGGTTATTACATTTGACGTAGAAATACTCTCAGTCAGCTAACTCTAATTTTGATAGGTTATAAGGAAAAATATGCAGATCCATCTTGCTAATCCACGAGGTTTTTGTGCTGGAGTCGACCGTGCGATCACTATAGTTGAGCGTGCTTTAGAAATGTTTCCTGCGCCTATTTTTGTGCGCCACGAAGTGGTGCATAATAAATTTGTAGTCGATGGTCTCAAAGAACGTGGTGCGGTTTTTGTGGATGAACTATCAGAAGTGCCAGACGATAGTATTGTTATTTTTTCCGCTCATGGCGTTTCCCAAGCGGTGCGCACCGAGGCGAATTCACGCGGTTTAAAAGTGTTTGACGCCACGTGTCCTTTGGTTACCAAAGTACACATGGAAGTAATGCGTGCCAGCAAAAAAGGTACTGAATGCATTTTAATTGGGCACCATGGGCATCCTGAAGTAGAAGGCACTATGGGCCAATACGACAACGTCGATGGCGGTATTTATTTGGTGGAATCGGTAGAAGATGTGGCTGCGCTCAAGGTTAAAGACTCATCTAAACTTTATTATTGTAGCCAAACCACCTTATCGGTAGACGATACTGCTGATGTTATTGATGCCTTAAGGCTGCAATTTCCTGCTATTCAAGGGCCTCGTAAAGATGATATTTGTTACGCGACTCAAAATCGCCAAGACTCTGTTAGAGAATTATCTTCTGATTGTGACTTATTGTTAGTCGTAGGCGCACAGAATAGCTCTAATTCTAATCGACTTAGAGAATTAGCTGAAAAAATTGGTGCCACCGCTTATTTGATAGCAGATGCAGATTGTATCCAGAAGTCGTGGCTTGAAAATGCAAAAAATATTGGTGTCACGGCAGGCGCATCAGCACCTGAAATTTTAGTTCAAGGTGTGGTTAATCGTTTAAAAGAATGGGGTGCTACAGCGACAATTGAAAGAGTTGGTCGTGAAGAGAATATTGAATTCGCAGTGCCTAAAGAGCTGAGGGTCATGAATATAACTTAACCCGCAGCGCGGCTGGATTAATCGGCGTTAGTTTTGGTAGCTTGAGGAAGTAATATGGCTGTCAAACTGTCGTCGATGTTCAGGTAGCTATTGGCAGCATCTTTCAGATTCAACTTGTTAACACTGCCTACTAACCAAAATAATTCAGTTAAGTTGAGCTGTGGGTATTCATCGTCAGCATGCCATTGTAAGTAATTTTTCCAAAAAGAATTAGTTGCCAGCTTGGTTTCTCTCGTTTTTAATTTTTGTGCGATGTAGTTATCAATATACTTATCTTCGGTCTGTCTGAGTTTCAGTGTTTCGATTACCTTATGTATCTCAGTCACTAGTTCTTCAATCCTGTTGGGATCGCAGGTAAAAGATATTTTAGTAGAGTATTGATTACGTAATCTTGAAAACGCACTGTTCACATTAATACCGTAGACACCGCTTTTTTCCTCCCTGATACGCTCGCGTAAAATACTACTGAGTACATATTCTAAGGCATTTAAATGCATTTGGTTGTTATGTGACCACGGTGAATCACCATAAAAGTTAATGAGCACTGTCGCTTTGGGCACCAAGCCTTTTTCAACTTTGACGGTTAATTTGCCTTTAGTTCTGAGGGTGTCATGAATTATTGCATTCTCCTTTTTAGTAATGGATGGAAGACTTGCAATGTAGGTGCTCAATAGTATTTCCATTTGTAAAAAATCGATGTTGCCTACAAAGATAAAATTAAAATTGGCAGCATTTGAGAAACGTTGTTGGTAAAAACGATAGGACTCATCTAGGTCCTGATCTTTGACAATCTCAGCATCAAATTTCATCGAGCGCGGATTTTGACTGTATTGCCGCAACCTTATTTGTTCTGAAAAAACACCTTGTGGGCTGTTAAATCTATCGACTATAGATGATTCTACTCGTGATATATATGAAGCAAATGCTGCTTTATCCTTACGAGGAGAAACAAATTTTAAATGTAACATCTGCATAAAGTGTTCTATATCTTTTACTGAACTGCTGCCACTAACTGATTGATTGTCACTATTGATTTTTGCTCTTACCCAAAATTGTTTATCTTTCGAAAATTTAGCTATGTCTGCTAAGGTATAATTCGCTACACCCGACATTTCGACAATATTTGCAGCCATAATGGTTTTAAACATGGTTTCAGGTTCTAACAATGAGTATCCGCCATGGGCCCTAGCCGAAAACTGAATTTCATCTTGTTTAAAATCTGTTTGTTTTAATACCACCTTCACTCCGTTACTGAGTATCCAAATATGGCTATCTAGTTTCTCGTCGTACACTTTACTTATTATCGATCCCGCTTTGGGTTTTTCTGGCATAAGTTGTTGTATAACCTGACTATCTTGATATACGGTGACTTGTTGTTGTGTCATGTGTTCTATCCAGGCAAGTAGCTCAACGTTTGAGGGCAAACTGGATTGGTCCGATTCAGGTGCTGATATTTTTATAATTCTATTATTGGCAGTAAACCACGTTTTACCGATGGTATTAACTTGGTCTAAAGTGATTAAGGGCAGAAATTTTTCGCCCATCTCTAAGTAATGCTCTATGCCGGCAATGCTTTCACCTCTGACAATATGGCGAACATATTCATCTGCTAATCGAGATGATTGGGTACTATCGATTTCTTTGGCTGCATTATCTAGCTTGCTTAATAAACCTTGTTTATAGCGCTCAAGTTCTGAGTGCGTAAACCCGTGTTGTAAAACGCGGTTTAATTCAGTTAATAAAAAGGCGACTACCTCTTTGCTTTGTGAAGGTTTTGCTGTGGCCGCTAACGTAAAAGCACTTTTGTCTGCTCTAAAACGTCCAAAACGACTCCCTGCACCAATAACAGGTGCATTTGGGGTAAGCGTCGCTTCATCAAGCCGGCCATTTAGCATGCTGATAAAGAGTTGGGCAACCAATGTTTGATAATATTGTTGGTAAGTAACAGGCTCAATAAGAGCATGTTTTATTTGAATTTCAACTGTTGTTCTGGTGAGCTCAGGATCCGTCTCTATAGTGACTAAAGGTGCTAAGTTATCTGGAATGATGTAGCTGGGTTTTTGTTTGTTGCGTGACGGAGTGGATTCAATTGCATTAAAATATTTTTCAAATAGTGCCTGTACCTGATTGGGATTAAAATCACCGACAGCGACCAAAGCCATGAGTTCTGGCCGATACCAATCTTTGTAAAAGCGAACCAGATCTTGATTAGCTCCCTGCTTAAGTATCTCCTTCTTGCCTATAGGTAGTCGCAGTGCATATCGAGAGCCTTGATAGATAATAGGCAATTGTTTATTGAATATGCGCCAGCCAGCACCTTGTCGTGCTCGCATTTCTTCTAACACAACTCCTCTTTCTTTATCTATCTCTAGACCATCGAATCTAATCTTGTGAGCTCAATTTTCTAGGATATGCACGCCTTTTTCTAAGGCACCCTTTTCAGCACTAGGGATTTGTAGTTTGTATACGGTTTCATCGAAACTTGTGTATGCATTAAGGTGTGCACCAAATTTCATGCCAATAGATTCTACATATTCAACTATTTCTTGTTTGTCGAAGTCTTCAGTACCGTTAAAGGCCATGTGCTCTACAAAATGAGCGAACCCTTGTTGGTTATCGTCTTCTAGAATAGAGCCTGCCTTAACAATTAAACGGATTTCTGCGCGTTTTTCAGGAGTTTTATTTTGCCTAATTAGGTACGTAATACCATTATCTAATTGGCCTTTTATTATACGCGGTGAAATGGGAAGTGCACCGCTGAAGTCAGAGGTTGTCAGGGGCATAGATGAGGGCTTATCAGTTAAGGTGTTGCTTAAAGGCGCACTGCAACCACTACAAAGGAGAAAAGCCCCCATCAGGAAAAGAGTAAACACCAGTTTGTTCGGCATACTGCTACCTTGGTTTTTAATTAATTAAATAACTTTAACACAATGATGAGTTTCGCAGCAGTGGCCAACCACTAAAGTCATGCCAAGGCAATGTTTAGAAAAAGCAATGAGCTGGGGTTTTATTCAATGATTGATCAATCTGCATCGCCAAACATTTTTTGTCATCCATTTGACTACCTTTTGCTTTAGCGGTCATCGTATAGGTTTTAGCAGATATATCAGTAACACTAAAAGTATAATACTCAGACGTTGGTAGACTAAGTTGTTCAGTTTCGGCATATCGAGTGTTCTCTATACGGAAAGACTCTTGCTGTAATTTTAGTCGCAGTAATTGCGTGATGCCATCACCGCGTCTTACGGTTAAAATATGCTGTTCAAAAGATGGAAATATGAGAGTCGCTAAGAGTCCTATTATTATTACCACTACCATCAGTTCAATCAGCGTCACACCTAATTGGTTGGAGCATTCAACCCTATTTTTAAGGCTCTCCTCCTTTTTTTGTATTGGCATATTCATTCCTTTAATGCACTTTAAACAAACTGAACTATATTTTAAGTAATGGATTTGATTATAGGCGTTTTTCACATTAGCGCTTAGTAAGGACACTCAATATGCAAAATCTTTCAGGCTTAACACTCTTAGAACTACTTATCACCCTCTCAATTCTTGTGCTTTTAATATCACTTGGTTCACCCGCAATAAACTCAATACAAAAACACATGCAATTAAAAGGGGCGGTGCAAAGTAGCTATTTTGCCTTTCAGCAAGCTCGCGTATCTGCGATAACTAAAAATCTTGACGTGACGGTTGCAATGCGTCCTGGTGAGAACTGGTGTGCTGCCTTAAGCGACAGCGGAGTATGTGATTGTACCATCCCCAAAGAATGCTCTTTGGACGGGGTGGAATATAAAGTCGATTCTGTTGATTATCGTTTTGTCAGTATCGATAAGGTTACCTTTGGAGAGGACAACATTGCTGTGTTTGATGCAAATAGAGGAATGGCAATAGGCCATGCTGGAACGGTTGTTTTTACAGACGGGGATAGGCAACTCAAATTGATTTTGAGTAATATGGGCCGGGTTAGAATTTGTGCAGTGGGGAGCAGTCTTGGAGGTTACGAGGCATGTTAGTGTTACCCATAAAACAGTATGGGAATAGTTTGGTTGAACTGATGATTTCTATGACTCTAGGACTTGCATCCATCACTACAATGGCATCTTTGGTAGGGCATGGCATCGCGTTAAATACTAGCTTACTTGCAAGGTCTAGGTTAGATGAAGAAATGAATGCTGTAGTGGCTGTGGTCAGTCATGATCTGAAGCGTGCAGGATATTATGGCCTTACCGATGAGATAGTTAAAAACCCAACGAATGCCTCTAACCCTTTTGATGGCAGTTTGAGTACCGCGGCGTATACAGCTGAACCGGCTAACAGTTGTATTAATTTTGCTTATGACCGCAATAAAAATGGTTTATTGGATACCTCGCCGAATAGCGAAAAGTATGGCTTTCGTTTGAGAGACACAGCAGTTGAAATTCGTCTAGGTGGGGCTGCTTGTGATGAGTCTGGATGGCATGATTTAACTGATCCAAAAGTTGTTCAGGTCATGGCCCTTAAATTCACAGTCAAACAAAGTTCTATTCAGCAAGTTACTCAAACGTTAGTAACGTTTGAGTTGCAAGCTCGTCTAAAAAAACATCCTGATATTTTACGTAGTATCAACACCAGTGTATTAGTAGCAAACTATGAATAAGATACTAAGCATATACACCTCTCTAGCCCTAATTCAGAGGGGCGCAGCAATATTACTAACGGTGGTTTTGTTGTTAATTATGGTAACACTTGTCACACTTTATACGGGGAAAATCCAATCATTTGAACATCAAATAGTGATTAATACACAAAATCAAAAATGGGCGCAAGCATCAGCAAAGGCTGGATTGAATCAAGGGTTGGCGATGCTTAAAGTTAACAAAAGTTTACACAATGTTGCGGTATCAGGAAATTTAGATGACAACAGCACCTTTACTATTTCTGCTACTACTGAGAATTTATCTGGCAGTCGTAAACTTGTCACTATTGAAGCAAGCGGTCAATCAGCTGATGGTTTAGCTCAGGCCACGGTTATTGAACAGTCATTGGTTTATCCAATATTACTCAATCTACCGCCAGCTCCGTTAATGGTTCAGCATGGCTTTGAAAGTGTAGGTGAATTTGAAGTGGCTTCTAACCCAGATGGACTTGGTGTTGCAGCACCGTTGTCATTGTGGTCGGATGCTGTTGTTATCTTATCTGGCACTGGGCATCATAGCTGTATTTTAAGTGAGTTTAACACGGGTAACTGCAGGACCAATACCTATTCTGATCACAACCTAAAACTGGCTGATATTGCGGATGGGTCAGTGTCATTTCCAGCTGATTTGTTCAGTTATTTGTTTAATGTCCCTTCTACTGAGTGGGTTCAATTACAACAACAATCTGATTTTGTATTAGCAGATTGTGATAGCTTAGATACCGATAGTTGGGGAGTGATTTGGGTTGGTGGAGATTGCGATGTAAGTGCCAGCACACAAATAGGCAATCACTCAGAGCCTATAATATTAGTTGTTTTTGATGGAAACATAGTGTTTCACAATGATGCTGTAGTGTATGGCCTTGTGTTTTCATTTAAACCTGTAGGATCACTTAAAGAGCTGGATATCAATATGCATACCGATAGTGCCGTGTTTGGGGCTGTAGTCACAAATCATCAGTTAGGTACAACAAATACTTTAACGCGTGCGGTATTTCATGCCGATGTAATGCAAAAATTACAAACAAGTAAGAGCTTACAACGAGTGGCTCGAGTGCCTGGCAGTTGGCATGATTTTTAGGTCAGGGTACTTACATGTATAAAAAATATGGATTTTCTCTCATTGAAGTGTCAATAGCTTCGTTACTCATTATGTTGGGCGTTACTGGCTATGTAACCTTGCAAAGTGAATATGTTGTCGCAGATGCAAACATTAATTTACGGAATTTAGCGCTGCATCTCGCCCAAGAAAAATTAACCGATTTAGTCTACTTTCAACAACTAAGTCATATACCAGGAGCCATATCCTACCAGAATATAGCCACTAATTTGGGTGGTACTATTGCATCAGGGGAGCGGGATGTGATTATATCTTCAGTGCTGAATCTTCAAACATATGATACCCAATGGCAAGTTGAAAACTTGTATTACGTAGATACAACTTTTAATGGAATAGCTGATAGTTGGGTGAAAGACGGAGTAACCTTTTTTTCCTATTGTTATACCTCGAAATGCCGATCTTAAAAGTGTTCATGTTACGGTGACTTGGCTGGATATTAGTGGTGGTAGTAAAAAAATTGATATGTTTGGAAGCATTGCCCCTTTTCTGCAAAGCCAAAGCTTTCAAGCAAAATATCGCTTATCAAGTACCACAGCGATGCCTTAGGATTAGAAGTAAACATCTATTTGTTATACGTACGCTATGCTGTTGGCAATAAAATTAAGTTATAGTTTATTGTTTTAAAAGAATATTATTACTATCTTCGATATCTATTCAATCAAAATATATACCTTTACACCCTTACTAATAACCTAATACTTTATATTTTTAGCTATTATGCTAAGTGAAGATTTATCTAGCACCTAGTTAAACTAGTTAAATATCTATGATTTGCCATCAGAGTGAGAAAATAGCGTGAACAGCAAACCTAAAAAACTGTATGCAAATAACCAACAAGGTGTTGGCATGATTGAAGTGTTAGTCACTTTATTCATTTTATCTGTAGGGTTGCTGGGTGTGGCATATTTACAATTTGTTGGTTCATTTACAAATTCTGAGGCGTTAAGTCGTTCTCAATCCGTGTTGGTCGCCCAGCAATTAACTGAGCGTTTGAGAGCCAGTGCCGTTTTTTCGCCATTGGGGAAAGGTTTGGTAGTGCATAATAATTATTTTGACCAAGACTTGTATAACTTTTCCGGCATGTCATGTGCATCAAGTTTACCTCATGCCTGTTATTGTTTGGAGCGCCCAGTCTCAGTCCCTAACTGCAATGACAACGTCTGCACTGCAGCTCAATTAGCCGCTTTTGATGCCTATGAGGTGTCATGTTCAGCGGTGGCAGCAAATCCAGAAATAGAAATTAGTTTAACCTGTGAAGAGGACAATGACCTAGCTGATACAGACACATGCAGCGTTGGTTCGAAGCATATTGTCATCTTAAGTTGGCCCGTGGAAAATTGGCAAAATATTGAACGAACTTTAAACGCTAGTTGCAATGTGGGTGAAACGCTCCCCCATGACTGTGTGTCAGTGGACGTGACATTATGAATGTATTTAGTCGGCAACGAACTCAACAAGGTGGCTTTAGCTTAATTGAGCTGATGATATCTCTGACGCTAGGGCTCATTTTATCTTCAGCAGTGGTGCAGGTGATGATTAGCAACAACTCTACCGAACGACTCAACAGATCGATTGCATCTGCACAAGAAAATGGACGTTTTATTATTGCCCGACTTCGCAACGATTTAGTCATGACTGGGCGCTATGACTTGTTACGACCGGAACTCAATAAAGATGTTGATATCGTTGTTGAAGGGGCTTTTGTTCATAATAACCCTATTCCAGTGGTGGGTGATTTTAGTAATGGCTTAACCAAAGGTGTTATTGAGGGGGCGGGTACTGCGAGTGATACTTTGATGGTCGCGCTACAAGCACCTCAAGACTGCAGAGGCGCCACTCATGGCTATGTTGATGAAGAGTTTATGGTGGTCAACGAATACTTTTTAGAGGGCACGTCGCTAAAATGTCGAGGGTTCGATGGCAGAGTTTTACGAGGGCTTAAGGTAGCAGTGGATGACGATAAAGCTTACAGTTTGCTGGATGATGTTGTTAGCTTTCAAGTTCAATACGGCGTCACAGATAATCTTGCCTCACAAGACAATTCGGCAAGACCAGTGAAATTTATAGAAGCTGATTTGTTAGGCGCAGCAAAAGCGGCCGGCTCACTTGTTGTTGCTATTCGAATTGCATTATTACTAAAAGCTGATTCTGACGTGTTAATCAGCCCCGTTTCTAAGTTCAAACTGCTTAATGAAGACCCGATTCAGCCCTCTGAAGAGAGGCTGTATAAACAATTTGAAACCACCATCACTTTGCGTAATAGCAAAAATTTCGCTCGAAGTAGAAATATATGAACTATCAATCAAAACAAAAAAAATCTGGCATGGTCTTGGTGTTTGCTTTGTTAATACTCATGAGCCTAACCATTCTAGGTGTGTCATCAGTATCTAGTAGTTTAATGCAAAGCAAAATGGCCACATCCATGGAAAAACGGTCTCTTTCATTTGACGCGGCTGAATCTGCAATCGCAGCTGTGATGTTTGAATCCGAGGATAAATTACTGCTTAGTAGCGTTGCTTTAGATGACCCCTTGTCTGCGGCCAGAGGTGGGACACAGTTAATCTTAGCTAATCAAGAGATGAGTTGTTTTGAAGACGTAGCATGGACCAATAGAGTGCTTACCAATGCTGGTTTAAGTGCGGGTACTCAACATACCAGTGCGGGTAATTATACCGATAAACCAGTGGTGAAAAGCTGGTCACGTGCGGCATTTGTACGTGAACAACCTTGTGTTGGCTCAAGCAACGTAATTGGTGGGAGTAATATTAGCTGTCATATCTTTATTATAAGAGGATGTGGGAAATTAGACGATAGTAGTTACGCAGTGGCTAATTCTGTTAATGCATCAGTTTTTGCGCCTGCAACCCAATAAGTGATGTTTTTCATGAAATATATCAATAAATTTACTGGAATATGGTTGGCGGCTAGCTTAACGCTTTTTAGTAGCGTTATTAGTGCGGATGACTTAGAAATATACCTAGGCACTGCAGGCAGTGAAGTGACCTACAATCCTAATGTACTCTTTATTATGGATACGTCAGGCAGTATGACGAGCAAGGATGGGGGGGATGAATCTAGAATGCTACGGGTACAAAACGCGTTAAAAGAAACCCTTAATTCTGTCACTAATATCAACGCAGGTTTAATGCGATTTTCAGATTTTGGTGGACCAGTCTTATACCCTGTTAGACCAATTGACGACTCTGTTTCCCCTGAAATCATCACTTCTATCTCACAGGCAACAGATGATGCCTATGAAATTGCATCATCTGTAAACAGTTCCAATACCATATTGAAATTATCCCAAAGTACCAATGTAGTCACCCTAGGACTTCGTTACCAAGGCCTTAATATCCCTCGTGGCGCAGTGATTACTAATGCCTATATTCGCTTTAGTTCAAGTGGTTTTAATAGTGGCGCAACCAATCTAACCTTCAGTGGTGAGCTCATTGGCAACTCTATAACATTTAGTGAAACCAGTAATAATATATCTGCTCGGACTAAAACATCTAATTCCGTACTTTGGGATACTGATAATGATTGGCCAGTGTCGAATGAAACGACAGTGTCACCTGACTTAAGCGGCATTATACAAGAAATTGTCGATCAATCTGACTGGTGTGGGGGAAATTCTTTAAACATCATTGTTGATGGTCAAGGTATCAGCACCAGCAGTGAACGTGTATCACCTGCATTTGAGGATGGTCAAGGATTAGGTCCTCAACTAGTGGTGGTGTATGACGACACTACCGCAACGGGTTGTGTGAAAGGTAAGTTAAGTTATCAGGTTAGCTCACAAAACAATAATGCTGAAGAGCGCAGTGACGGATATGAATCGACAGGAACCGAACTCACGTTTAGGGACAGCTCTAACAAGTATATTGGTGTCAGGTTTAGAAACATAGCCTTACCCCAGGGTGCGAGTATTTTAAATGCCTATTTGGAATTTACCGCCTACCAAAGTAGCAGCAGCTCATCCGCTAGTTTTAATATTGCAGGAGTCGACCAAGATGATCCCCGCAATTTTAGACGCTACACGAAATATCTATTGAAAGATAAGCCAAAAACGACAGCTGTGGCTTGGTCTGGCATTCCTCAGTGGTATAAAAATTACACTTATCAAAGTCCACCAGTGACAAGCATCGTAGAACAAATTGTTGGACGGGCAGGTTGGTCGTCTGGCAACGATATGATGTTTGTATTTTCAGATTTTGTGGGTATTCGAGGTGCCTATACCTATAACGGAAAACCCTCAGGTACAGTTAGTCTGGTATTAGAGTATCAGGGTAATGCAACACCTGGCAGTACTTCTACGGTGCGTGAACTTCTTATCAGTCAAGTCGATGCATTGAGTGCAAGTGGCATGACGCCAATAGTCGATACTCTTTACGAGGCTGCCAGTTATTATGGTGGACTTCCCGTTGATTATGGGAGAAATCGTGGTCAATCATCTGTTTCAAGTACTGTACGACGTAACACCAGAGTGAGCCATAGGTTGTCATATGTTGGAACGGATTCCGTTTTACCTTCAGGTTGCACAGTAGATAACTTAAGTAGCTCAGACTGTATGAATGAGTCCATCCCAGATGGTGCCACTTACATCAGCCCAGTTACGGATAAAGTCTGTCAGACCAATAACCATATAGTAATTTTATCGGATGGTGTGGCTAATAATAATCACAGTGTGACTGAAATTGAAACATTACTTGGAAAGTCATGTACTGGATCTGGTGGCGAAAAATGCGGAGTAGATTTAACCAAAAACATAGGTGATGGCGATGACACTTCGATTAATACACGAGTTTTCACACACACAATTGGTTTCGCAGCGGATTCAACTGCAAACGCCTTTCTGAATGACTTAGCGATTAACGGCAGCGGTGATTTCTATACGGCAGAGAATACTGACGAATTAGTGGGTGTTTTTCAATCCATATTGAAAACGGTAAAAGATGTTAATGCTACTTTTGTCTCACCCGGTGTAGCGGTGAACCAACTTAATCGATTAACCCATAATGACGAGTTGTATTTTGCTTTATTTAAGCCTGCAGAAGGCACTATCTGGCCTGGAAATGTAAAGAGGTATAGGTTAGATGGTGCAGACATTCTAGATAAAAACGGCTTCAACGCCGTGGATAGTGTTACTGGCTTTTTTAACGACAGTGCTCACAGTTTTTGGTCATTGTTAGCTGATGGAAATGACGTGCGAGAAGGCGGAACGGCTGGGAAGATGGGGTTGCCTCGTGCTGCTTACACTTTTGATAGCGCGGGTACCATTATAAAAACCGAGAACTTGTTGCATGAAGATAACACTAGTTTAACCATTACAGATTTAGCTGTTGGTGCCTTAGCGGATCCAGCCGCCGCTCGCGAAACTGTATTAAAATGGGCTCGCGGAGTCGATGTGAAAGATGACGATGCTGATGGCAGTTCAACTGATGCCAGACAAGCAATGGGCGATCCTATTCATTCTCAGCCAGTTATTGTTAATTACTCCCTTACAGACAGTGCCGTTTTTGTAGCAACCAACCATGGCTTTTTACACTCGTTCGACCCAGCCACAGGTGAAGAAAATTTTGCGATTATGCCGAAAGACTTAATGGATAATTTGTACGATTTATACCTAGATTCTTCGACGTTTTCTCACATTTACGGTTTAGATGGAGATATGGTGCTAAGAACAGTAGGTAGTAATATCTACCTCTACGTTGGCATGCGCCGTGGTGGTGATAATTATTACGCTTTTGATATTACGAGCAAAAATAATCCTAGGTTGATGTTTAAAATAGAAGGTGGAGTGGGGGATTTTGTAAACCTGGGACAAACGTGGTCAAAGCCCACCGTGACAAAAATTAAAGTAGGGACTACTAGTCGAAATGTTTTAATATTTGGCGGTGGTTATGATGAAGATCAAGACAGTAAATTACTCAGAAGTACTGATGCTGTTGGCAACTCAGTGTTTATTGTCGATGCCGATAGCGGTGAACTTATTTGGTCGGCAAGTGATGCTGATGCAGACTTAATACTGCCAGAAATGGGATACAGTATTCCTGCTAGGATTTCTGTTATTGATCGCGATAATGACGGATTTGCCGATCATATGTATGTTGCAGATATGGGAGGTCAATTGTTTAGACTGGATATTCACAATGAAGAGTCAGTCGCAAGCTTGGTCACCGGCGGTTTACTCGCTAATTTTGGTGGCGATATAGAGGCAGACAACAGACGCTTTTATTATGGTCCTGATATTTCTGAGATAAGCTTAGGTACAGATCATTACTATGCCGTTGTATTAGGTTCTGGTTTTCGGGCACATCCATTAAATACAGTTATTAATGACCATTTTTACATGATCAAAGACGACGGTGTCTTTTCCCTTGATGCTGATGGAAACTTTGGTTTGCCTTCTATACCTTTAGGTTTAAGTGATTTATATGATGCTACCGAACATTTACTAACATCTTCAGACTCAGTAGCCAAAGAATTGGCCTTTGATCAATTTTCAGAGTCCCAAGGTTGGTATATTAGTCTTAAACTTGGTGGGGAAAAGGTACTTGCCTCGCCATTGATTTTGGACTACCAAGTGATATTTACCACCTACTTGCCAGCCACGGCTAGTGAGAGTGAGTGCGCACCGCCCACAGGTAACAGCCGTGCGTATTTGGTTGAACTTATCAATGGTAACTCAGTGGTAGATTTGAACAATGATGCCACACAGTTACATGAAGACCGTTACGCGCAATTAAAACAAACGGGTATAGCTCCAGATACCAAAATTTTGATTGAAGATATTATTAAGCCTATTATTTGCTTGGGAACTGAATGTGCTTCAACTGTCATTGAGGTAGATGAAGGCGGTAACAAGGTAGCTTGTGGTTCAGACTTCGAGTGTTTAGCCGAAAACATCCACAGCTATTTTGAGCGAGTCCAAAAAAGCAGTTGGAAAACAGAGACAGAGAGACAATGAAAATAACGCTAAACACACTGAGTAAAAAGCAAAAAGGTTTTTCATTAGTTGAATTGATGATAGTGGTGGCTATTATTGGCATTATTACCAGCATTGCATACCCCAGTTACCAAGGGTTTGTTGTTAGCACTAATAGAGGTGCTGCCCAAGCTGATTTGATGAGCTTAGCTGCTGCTATGGAGCGACATAAAGCCGCAAGTTTTAGTTACAAGGCGGCTGCAGCTTCTGCAGCCGATACGGGAAAGCCTGCTATTTTTCATAAACATTCGCCATCCGCTGAGCTCTATGACAACCGCAAGTATGATTTGTATATCAGTGAGGCCAGTGGCAGTGCTTACCTTATTGAGGCTAAGCCTGTGACAGGTACTTCCCAAGCCGGCAATGGAAAAATTGCCTTTTACAGCGATGGGCGACGAGCATGGGATGAAAATAATAATGGCACTTTCAGTACAGCTGAGTTTTGTTGGAAATGTTAGAGCAGCAGTATTTACTGGTGAATGTGTTTAACTCGGCCTACCTCACCGCTTTCTAATCGGACTTTAATTCCATGGGGATGATTCGGTGAATTGGTAAGAATTTTTTCGACCACTCCTTCGGTTAAATCACCGGTTCTTTGATCTTGTTTGAGCACGATAGACACTTGTACGCCTATCTTAATATTTGCTCGTTTTGTACTTTCCATTGTTATTTCCTAGTCGTCAGTATTATATTTAATGTCTCATTATATGTACATCCACCTTAAATTCGGCAGATATCACCTTTCACAATTTTTGCTCAACTGAATCAATATTTTTGCCGATAGCTGATTGATTTCTGTTTGATACTCTAAAAAAATGGGTGTCTAAAGCTATGGTAGGCCAACCAAATACGTCAGTATCGCTGTTGAGAAAACCCATCATATAATGGTGAAAGAGCAGGTTAGTGCTAAAAGCGTCTGATGGCAAGCTGCTCGTTGAACGATGCTTAACAGCAGAAGCCTGATTTAACTATCTTCTTCAAGTTAGTCACGTTAGAGAAAAATACACAACCAGTGGATTTGATTCTTATCATCCCATTTCTACTAGAATACGGCTGAACACATAAAAGAACGAAGAACTTTGTGGAAGGTTCAAAATCTTCATTAGTCAGTCCCCTTCAGCGAATTATCTAACTCGACACCCACATATCAGAGAGACAAAGCAATGGCGGGTATAAAAAAATTGTTGAAACAAATAGAATTTGATATCGTTCTTGAACTTGTTATTTCAAAAGCCACATAATGCTTAAGAATTTTGTTTCTATCATTTTGCTAATCTGCATCGCTGCGCCATCTCCTTTGGTTGCGGCATTAAGTGTGCATGATACGTATCATCATGGTAACACCTCAGTCCATGACTACTTTCATGATGTGGGACAGCCGCATGAGCACGATAAAATAGACGTTGAAAAATTTGAAATTAGTTATTCAAAACAAGCGCTAGAACACAGTAACTCCTATCATGACGGCGGTGTTGTAGGCGTTTTGATTTTCGCACCTGCAGCCATTCCAAAGAGACTGCCCGAAGCAAACTTAGACAATCTCGTTACTTGGTGGGCTCCCCCCTTTATTGAATACAACACACCTCCCCCAAAATATAAATCCTAAATTTTAGCAATCGTCTTCTTCTTGTAGGCTTTTTTATTGTGTTTAAATATTTTGGATTAAAATCTTATGGTATATCGTAGTTTTGCCTCTGGCGTGTTTTTCGTTGGAGTGCCCTTTTTATCTCTTTTGGCATTAACCCTATTATTGCTTTCTTTATCGGCTCTGTCTTCACCGGGTGCTCATGGCCCTAACGGCGAGCATCTTGATATGGAGCAAAGCAATCCATCCATTCAAAGACCAAAGTTTGAAATGTTTACTGAATCGTTTGAAGTACTGGGTGAGGTGTTTAGCAACGAACTGATTATCTATTTGCATGATTTTGAAACAAATACACCTACTCAATCTGCCAGCATAGATTTAGAAGTCGGTGCTTTGACTGCCAGCGCTAGTTTTGATGAGGCTCAAAACCGCTATATCGTCAACGATGTCGACTTTATCAGTGCGCTTAATGTTAGTGGTGAGCACGAAGTGGTTGCGACCATTTTGACAAAAGATAACGGTGATTTATTGGTGGGTAACTTTGTAATGCCCGAAGCGAATGCACAGTCAGATAATGCCGAGCATTCTCACAATGAATCGCAAGAGCAGGGGGAAGATCATCATCATTTCCCTTGGTGGGCGCTTGGCTTATCGATTGTCGTTTTTGCGTTTGGCTTTTTCTTTGGACGGAAAAACAAAGGAGTGAGATCATGAGGACACTCCTAATTATATTTATCTGTTTTTCAGCTTGGCATGCCATTGCGTCTCCTGGTGCCCACGGCCCAAATGGTGAGCACCTTAGCGACACCGATACCAATTCAGTTGATGGTTTAGGCAGGCAGGCTGATGGCTCTGTGCTGATGCCGATGCAAAATCAAGCACTTTTGGGTATTAGAACGCAATTCGTGACTAAGCAAAGTGTGAAAGGCAGTGTCACTTTAGCCGGTGTTGTACGTGCTCACCCTGAAGGCCAAGCCCTCGTTCAACCGAGTAGTGATGGTCGTTTTGAGGCGCCAGGTTCAGGCGTGCTTGCCACTGGCGAAAAGGTGTCAGCGGGTCAAATACTTGGCTATGTTAGATACCAAGATACTGCCTTTGAGTTAGCCAGCCAAACAAGCCAATTATTGGCAGTAAGAAGTCAGATTATGCAGGCTAAGCGGGATGTTAAGCGTTTGCGCGACCTGGGTGAGTTGGCATCAAAACAAGCTTTAGAGCAACTTGAGACGAGCCTAAAAATTCTCGTTGAACAAGAAGCGGTTTTACAACAAGGTTTAGAGAAGCCTGAGCCACTTATTGCGCCGATATCAGGTGTGTTAATTAATCACCAAGCCAGACGGGGTCGCTGGGTTGAGGCTGGTACGACTCTGTTTGAAGTAGTGGCATCAAATTTACGCCACATCGAAGCGCTTACCAATGACGCGTCTATTTTGATGCAACTTAACACCGCTAAAATCAAAGCGTTTCCTGAGCTTAATTTGCAGTATCGTGGTTATGCACCGCAGCTCATTGCTGGTATGGTGACCGTGCACTTTGCGTTAGAAATCCCCGCTGACTCTGCATCCTTGTTATTAATTGACCAACCGGTCACGGTGTTTGCTGAGCTTGAAAACACCTTAGAAGGTATTTTATTGCCAAGCGACGCCATTGTGACTAATAGTGCTAACTTGCCCATTGTGTGGATAAAAGTGTCTGCCGAGCGTTTTTCACCGAAAATTGTGCAGTATCGTGAGATTTCCCCGAATAAAGTGTTAATTACACAAGGCTTAGGTGCAGATAATCGAGTCGTTACAGCCGGTACGTCTTTACTTAACCAAGTACGTTAGGAGCTTGCATGTTTAATTTATTAGTTCATGCAAGTCTACGCAATCGACTGTTAGTGTTGGTGCTCGCACTTATGACCCTTGTTTATGGGTTTTGGCAAGGCAGAGCGTTACCCATTGATGTGTTTCCTGACTTAAATAAGCCAGTAGTCACCGTCTTGACTGAGGCAGGCGGGATGGCCCCCGAAGAAGTTGAGCAGTTAGTCTCGTTTCCGCTTGAAAATATGCTTAACGGCGTAACCGGCGTTACACGCGTGCGTTCAACCTCTGGGATTGGTTTGTCCATTGTATATGTAGAGTTCGATTGGGATACTGATGTGTATCGTAACCGTCAGTTAGTGTCAGAACGACTTGATCAGGCCACTTCACAACTGCCCAGTGGTATTACGCCAACAATGGGACCTGTGTCATCGATTATGGGTGAGATTATGCTCATTGCCTTGCCTATTGATCTAGCCATTGATCTACCTATAAACGCGAATACGGATGTTGACCCGATGCTCGCCCGTGAATACGCCGATTTTGTGCTGCGTCCACGGCTACTTTCTATTCCTGGAATATCTCAAGCCATCCCTATCGGTGGCGATGTTAGACAAATTAGAGTAGAGCCTAATCTCGATGTAATGCGTAATTTGGGGATCAGTGTCGAGCAGATGCGCGATGCTATTGAAAGCTTTGCATCAAATAAAGGTGGCGGCTTTATCGATGTCAATAATCGCGAGTTTTTGATACGCCACGAAGGAAGAACGCTCAAGCTGGATGACTTGCGCCAGTTAGCTGTTGCCTGGCAGGAAAACATTTCAGTACGTTTAGAGCAAGTTGCAAACGTTCGTTATGCCGCTGCTGTTAAGCGCGGTGACGGCGGTTATAACGGTAAACCTGCGGTCATCATTAATGTACAAAAACAACCAGGTGCGGACACGGTAAAACTGACACGTGAAATAGAATTAGCGTTAAGTGAGCTTGCTACAAGCTTGCCTGATGGCGTTTCTGCGCCGCAAGTGTTGTTTCGTCAAGCTGACTTTATTAAAGCATCGGTTGATAATGTCACCGAAGCGCTAATAGATGGATCTATTCTAGTGGTGATTGTGTTGTTTGCGTTTTTGTTATCAACACGCACTACGGCTATTTCTTTACTTGCTATTCCTCTATCGCTTGCCTTGACGGTGCTCATTTTTAAGTGGATGGGTCAGACCATTAACGTCATGACCTTGGGCGGTTTAGCTATCGCCATCGGGGAATTGGTTGATGATTCTGTAGTCGATGTAGAAAACATACTTCGCCGTCTAAAACAAAATGCCAAGCAAGACAAGCCACTTCCTATTTTTGACGTAATATGGCGAGCAAGCGTTGAAGTGCGCTCAGGAATTGTTTATGCGACAGCAATTGTGGTGCTTGTTTTTATCCCATTATTTGCACTGCCAGGTATCGAAGGTCGTTTGTTTGCGCCATTAGGTGGCGCTTATATTATTGCCGTATTAGCGTCTTTACTCGTATCGATGACTGTGACGCCGGTGCTTTGTTATTTTTTATTACCCCAGATGAAGCAACTGCATAAAGGCGATAGTTTTTTAGTCACTTTACTAAAAAAATGGCAGAGTTTATGGCTGTTATGGGCATTGCCCAAACGTCGCTCAATATTATTAGTAAGCGGTCTGACAGCCCTTATTAGTGCCTCATCCGTTGCCTTCTTCCCTCGTGCATTTTTACCGGCCTTTAATGAAGGCTCTTTGGTATTGGGGATGATTTTTCAGCCAAGCACCTCACTATCGGAATCTAACAGAATGGGGCATTTAGCTGAGTCTTTGTTGCTATCGGTTGATGAGGTCACCGCGGTTGGACGACGCACCGGCAGAGCAAAACTCGATGAGCATGCGGAAGGTGTGCACTCTTCTGAAATTGATGTTGATTTAGTTGAGTCGGAGCGATCTAGGGAAGAAGTCTTGACTGAAATCCGAGGAAAACTAAGCGTGTTACCAGCGCAAATAGCAATTGGACAACCTATTTCCCATCGACTAGACCATCTTCTATCTGGTGTGCGAGCACAGTTGGCAATAAAAGTGTTTGGCGACAATTTAGACGAGCTTCGCATCAATGCTGAAAAAATCAGGCAGAAATTAGAAACCATACCTGGGCTGGTTGATATCAATGTGGAAAAACAAGTGCTGATTCCACAAGTGTCGGTCAGATTAAGACCAGATAAGCTTTTACAATATGGTTTGAGTCCGGGTAAGGCAATAGAGCGCTTAGCGTTGTTAACCGACGGCGAACATGTTGTGGACATTATCGATGGTGTGAAGCGCTATGCATTAGTGATGCGTTTAGATGAAAAAGCGAGAAGCCCTCAGGCACTGCGTACAGCACTGATAGACACTCCAGCAGGTGCTATTCCCATCGCAAACATCGCTGACATAAGTTTAAGTGATGGGCCAAACCAAATCCTAAGAGAAAACGGCCGACGCAGGCTTGTAGTCTATGCAAACAGCACGGGAGTGGATGTAAAGGAACTGCTGTCAGCAGTGCGCGAGCAAGTGAATGAAGTTGAATTAGGCGCAGATAGCTTTATCAGTATTGAAGGGCAATTCTTAGCGCAAGAGCAAGCCATGCGTTTGTTAGTGATATTATCAAGCATATCGTTCGCACTTATATTTTTAGTGTTGTACATGCGATATCAATCTTTCGTATTTGCCAGCATTATCATGAGTAGTTTACCCATGGCGCTATTAGGCGCGGTTGCAGCAATGTGGTTAACGAACACACCACTTTCGGTTGCATCTGTTGTTGGCTTTATCACACTTACCGGCATTGCTTCGCGCAACGGTATATTAAAACTGAGTCATTATCTCAACCTGATAAAATTTGAGGGAGAACAATTTAACACCCAGTTAATTGTCAGAGGGGCGCAAGAAAGGTTGGCGCCTGTGATGATGACATCCATGGTGACTGCATTTGCGCTGATCCCATTATTAATGGCCGCCGATGCGCCTGGTAAAGAGATTTTGCATCCTGTTGCGGTGGTTATCTTCTCAGGACTATTAACTTCAACTTTATTAGACACCTTGTTGACGCCTTTGCTATATCGGGAGTTTGGCGGTAAGGCAAGCATGCTTTGGCAAAAACGTAAGTCAGACGAATTAATGTAAATAGGTTTATTCTGGCGACGCCTTACTGAAGTTCGCCAAAATGGAGTGTAATCATGAAAGCAATAATAAAGTTAGTGTTGATAGCGCTAATAACTTCAGCAGTGATGGTATCAAATGCATTGGCACATGGAAGCTTAGAGCCAATGCATGGCGGTGTGGTCAAAGAAGCGCATGACATGGTATTTGAGCTGGTCAGAGAGGAAAAGTCAGTCAGTCTTTATGTACGTGATCACGGTGAAGCATACCCAACCACTGAGCTTGTCGCTAATGTTGTGGTATTAGCAAACAAAGAGAAAAGTGAGGCACCATTCATCCCATCTGGAGGAAATAAAATGGTGGCTGACATTACTATTAATGATGGTGCAAAAGTATTGATTCGAGTTAGTGAAGAAGATCATCACCCGGTCACTATCCGTTATAGTTTTTAGAACTGTTAAGTGAACATCCGTAAGTGGCGTTTTTATGCGAATTCTTAGATCACTGCTCATAAGGCAATGGCTGCCTCTGATAACGTCTTGGCATCAACATAACAATGGTGAGCGTTAGTTATTGTAGAAGACTTCTCTTACAAATTTGAAACGCGTATGTATCCTTTTGCAGTTGTTAAGACGGCCGGCAGACCTTAATCATATGACTGCAACTCGCTTCTTACTGACAATGAGGTCTTTAGAGCCCAGAATATCAGAGTGGTGTTGAGACAACTACTTTGAACGCTTTCTATTCGGTTTTATCTTTGAACTCGCATAAGTCCTCGATGGAACAAGAACCACAGCGAGGTTTACGGGCAATGCATGTATACCTGCCATGTAAAATCAACCAATGATGCACATCTACCTTAAATTCGGCAGGTACCACTTTTAGCAGCTTTTGCTCTACCAAATCAACGTTTTTGCCCATAGCTAATTTAGTTCTGTTTGATACTCTAAAAATGTGGGTGTCTACGGCTATGGTGGGCCAGCCAAAAGCCGTATTTAATACAACGTTAGCTGTTTTTCGGCCCACGCCTGGTAAGGCTTCTAGTGCCTCTCTATCTTGTGGTACTACTGACTCATGTAGATTAATTAACATGCCACAGGTTTTAATGACGTTCTCAGCCTTGGCATTAAACAAACCAATGGTCTTGATGTAGGTTTTTAACCCATCCACACCTAGAGCATAAACAGCCTCTGGGGTATTCGCTACTGGGTACAACTTATCGGTTGCCTTATTAACACTTACATCGGTCGCTTGCGCAGATAAAATTACCGCAATCAATAGCTCAAAGGGACTAGAAAAATTAAGCTCTGTTTCAGGATGTGGGTTAGCCCCGCGCCAGCGAGTCAACATTTCTAAGCGTTTGAGTTTATTCATTTGATATCATTTTATACTCTAAAAAATCTCATGTCGCGCGGCGACCAGTGATGTATCTCGTAGCTTTAGCTCTCAGTCGTGACTCTAGCCCGCTGTACCACTTTTTCTTCAGTCTTGGCGGCAAATAATTTTTCCATATGGTTATCTAATACATTCTTAAGTGCGATCAACAGGCCCATACATAAAAAAGCACCGGGAGGTAAAATAGCGAGTAAAAATGGGCTGTCTGTTTCAAATACAGTGATTTTTAAGATCGTAGCCCAATCACCTAACAATAAATTAGCACCATCAAACAAGGTGCCATAGCCTAATAATTCGCGCATCGCGCCTAATAATACCAACACAACGGTAAAACCAAGTCCCATCATCAAACCGTCAAAAGCTGATTTGCCTACTGTGTTTTTAGAGGCATAGGCTTCAGCTCGTCCGATAATGGCGCAATTAGTGACTATCAGTGGAATAAAAATGCCTAGGGCTTGATACAGCGTAAATGTGTAAGCGTTCATTAAAAGCTGCACTATGGTCACAAAAGAAGCGATGATCATCACAAAAATTGGGATCCGGATTTCGCTAGGAACCCAATTACGGATTATCGACACTGTAGTATTTGAACCAATCAATACGAGAGTGGTAGCGAGGCCTAAACCTAAGCCATTGGTAATGGTGGCTGTTACGGCAAGTAAAGGGCATAAACCTAACAGCTGCACCAGTGCAGGGTTGTTTTTCCAAAGTCCTTGCCAGCTTAACTCTTTAAATTCATTCATTACTTTCGCTCATTTTTTCAGTCATATTATCTACGGAGCAGGCATTGGGAGCTTGAAAAATAGCGGCTTGATTTGCTAAGTAATATTCGACACTTAATTTAACTGCGTTAACCACTGCTCTGGGGGTAATGGTAGCACCTGTAAACTGATCAAACTGTCCACCGTCTTTTTTAACGGCCCAATTTGTAGCTATTTCTGCATTATAAATTTGATTATCGAAGTCCAATACCCAATTGCTAATCCGTAAATCAATTTTGTCACCTAAGCCCGGTGTTTCTTTGTGTTCGAGTGTTCTGACGCCCGTTACCTTAGCTGTACCTGGTTGCGAACTAGTTATGCCCACCACCAATTGGATTTTACCGCTATAACCGTCTGGCGCAGTTGTTTCTATAGCCGCCGCAACTGCTTGACCTTGTTTAGTGGCACGATAGATATGTTGAGCTTGATTAGAGCCTAACAATTCAGTTGAAGTGGCCAAGGTACAGTCTAACTGGATGGCATTGTCATAAAGGCTTTCATCAATGACTGCATTGAGAATCGATAATAATTTTTGTTGTTGCTGCAAAGCAATCTGATCTTTAGTACCAAAGTAGGTAAGTGCAATCAGCCCCGTCGTGACTATGGCGAAAACGGCTAAGATCAAGCCATTTTTAGTCATAGTATGCTGGATACTCTTTGTCATGACTTAGCCTTATCTATGGGTTTTCGCTTGTTTGAAGTATGGCCGTAGGTGCGTGGACGCGTATAATAATCGATTAAAGGTACTGCCATGTTCATGATCAACACGGCAAAAGCGACGGCATCAGGATAACCTCCCCATTCCCTTATCAAATACACCCATACTCCAATAGCTGCACCAAAAATCAACCTGCCTTTGTTCGTAGTCGAGCCAGAAACAGGGTCGGTAGCAATAAAAAATGCACCTATAATGATACTTCCATTGAATAAGTGGAATAGGCTGGATGGGTATAAGTCACTGTCAACCAGCGACATGACTAATGCACAGATGAACAAGCCAGCCAGCATACTGACCGGTATATGCCAGTTAATGACTTTTTGTTTGAGTAAATATAAGCCGCCAAGCAGATATCCTAGACTTATCCAACTTGATGCCACACCTAACCCAGAAATTACGCTATCAAAAATGGGGAATTCAATTGTTTCTGAATAAGTAAGCCCCTGAGCAATCCCCGTTTTGACGGTGTCTAGTCCCGTGGCCATAGTGACGCCATCGATGCCTGTTTTTAATTGTGCAAGGCTAAAACCCTCAACACTGAAACCCGTAAATACAGCGTACAGCGCATCCATAAAGTTATGACTATATTGGGCAAGGCTGGTAGGTGGTAGCCATTGAGTCATTTGTACAGGAAAAGAGACTAACAGCATGACATAAGCCGCCATCGCTGGATTAAATACATTAAAACCCAAACCACCATACAATTGTTTAACAATGCCAATACCGAAAAATGTACCTATAACAATCACCCACCAAGGGGCAAAAGGTGGAATACTCACTGCCAATAATATCGCGGCTAAAACCGCGCTATAATCCTTTAATGCTCTTTCAAAGTCGCGTTTACGCATTTCTAAAATGGCCGCTTCGGTCACCACAGCCGTAATGATTGCAAGCATTATCTGAATGATCGTGCCCCAACCAAAGAACCATGTTTGCATTAAAATACCCGGAACCATAGCAAGAATAACTAAACGCATTACTTGACCGGTATCACGGCGAATATGCTGATGAGGTGAGCTGGCTAACTTAAATCTCATAAGGGTTTGTCTTGTTTGTTATTCGCTGCTTTTTCAGCTGATTTTTTGGCCTTGGCTTTAGTCACCGCGGCAGCAATTCTGCGTTTTTTCATGTCTATCTGTTGTTCTTCTGTTTTAGCTAGCTCAACTGAATTGTCAGTAGTTGAGTTATCAACCTTACCTGCGGACACTGGACTTGGTTCGTCTCGGCTGTTTGCGATTTTTTGTGCTTCGCGTTTAGCCTTTGCTTTTGCTACCGCAGCGGCTATTTTAGCTTGTTTACTATCAGCTAGGTTCGGCTCTTGAGTTTGCGAGGCAACATCTGCTGAGAGTGGGTTACCAGTGACATCAGCTTGAGTATTTAGTTTGGCCTTGGAAGGTGACTTTGATACCACTTTAACTTCAATGTCTTGCTGACTTACCTCAATCTCATTTTCTATCACATCACTAGTGTCGGTTGTATCTTTTAGTTTAGTGTCGGTAATAGCTACTTCAGCGGCCGCCTTTTTGGCCTTTGCTCTAGCGATGGCCGCTTGGACTCTTTGATTTGAACTGGCTGCTTTTGTGGACGTATCAGCTGATTCAGCTTTTGTTTTTTGTTCTGAATTATCAGCAGAGATTGCTGCAGTTGGCTCCTGCGGCTTATCGTCGACTTCAGTGGCGCTTTGTTTTTTTGCTTTTGCTCTGGCTAAGGCTGCGGCAATTTTGTCTTTGGCATTGTTGCCACTACTCGCCATAGCTTGTTTTCTAGATTCTGCAGCCAAGCGATGTTTTTCGTCTCTAGCCTGTTGATCGGCAATTAATCTCGCTTCGCGCTTTTCAAAACGGTCACGCGCTTTATCTGACTTTTGTTTGTCTTCTTGCTCTACTCTTATTTCAGACTTTGCGATGCGATAATAGTGGACTAAAGGTATCTCACTGGGGCAAACGTAGGCACAAGCACCGCATTCAATACAATCAAATAAATTATATTCTTGGGCTTTTTCTAATTCTTTGGCTTTTGAATGCCAAAACAATTGTTGTGGTAACAAGCTAGCAGGACAAGCGTCGGCGCATGCACTACAGCGAATACAGGCTTGTTCGTTGTTACCTGAGATTTCATTGTCAGTCGGTGCCAAAAGACAATTCGTGGTTTTTATTACGGGCACCAAATCGCTGATTACACTAAAGCCCATCATTGGACCACCCATTATGATATTGGGTTGCTTCTGACCTGCTTGCTTATATTTACAGTGTGCCAACAGATGGGCAACGGGGCTACCAATCAGCGCCCACATATTACCTGGGTTTTCTATTGCTTCACCCGTGACGGTTACCACGCGCTCGATGAGCGGTTTCCCCGTAAAAATCGCATCTGCTATGGCAAAACAAGTGCCCACATTATGCATGATTACGCCGACATCCACCGGTAATCCCTGAGCTGGTACTTCTCGGTTGGTCAGTACTTGAATTAGTTGCTTTTCGCCGCCTGCAGGGTACTTAGTCGGCACAATGCATACACGATAGTTGGAGCTTTCTCGGCATGCCACTTGCAACGCTTCTATGGCTTCAGGTTTGTTATTCTCTATACCTATCAATACTTGTTTTGGCTTAAGCAGATGGCACAACACGTTGATACCTTGACGTATTTGCCAAGCGTGTTCACGCATTAAACGGTCGTCAGAGGTAATGTAAGGTTCACATTCGATACCGTTGATAATTAAAAAATCGATATCTTTTTTAGGCGAAGACTTGATATGAGTGGGAAAACCAGCACCGCCCATACCACTGATTCCAGCATCACAAATAGCGGCTAACACTTGCATCTTTGGTTGGTTTTGATAATCCACTAAAGGGCTAAGTTGAGTCCATTTGTCTTGTTGGTCACTGCTAATTTCAACTGTCAACTCTGGTAAACCAGAAGGATGAGCTGACACATGTTTGTGTATTGCTGTTATTTCACCCGATGTGGAAGCATGAATTGGGACGGCAAAAGGGTTCATACTTTTGGTCAATGCTTGTCCTTTGAGCACCTTCTGACCGACTTCAACAATTAAATGACCTTCGATACCTATATGTTGTTTAACTGGCACATATAGGCGTTCAGGGATAGGTAGTCTGCCTATTGGAGTTTGGTTCGACAGTGATTTGCGTTCAGCAGGAAAGACGCCTCCAGGAAAGTCCCACAATTCTTGGTTGTCTAGTTTTTCAATGATGTCGTCGAAGTTATTTGGCATAATTCCTGATTAGCCTATTCGTTTTATAGGAATGGCATCGATATTCCAGCGCCAAGATGAGGCACTGTTTTGTAAAGGCAACATATCGATGCAATCAACAGGGCAGGGGTCTACACATAAATCACAGCCTGTGCACTCATCGACTATCACTGTATGCATCTGTTTGGCAGCACCTATTATGGCATCTACAGGACATGCCTGAATGCATTTAGTGCAGCCTATACATTCGTCTTCACGAATATAAGCAACCATTTTGATATCTTCTGAGCCATGTGCGGCATCTAAAGATGTCGCTTCTACACCCATAAGGTTAGCCAGTTTTTTTATGGTGGCATCGCCACCCGGCGGGCATTTATTTATCTCGTCGCCATCAGCTATTGCTTGAGCATAAGGTTTGCAACCAGGGTACCCACATTGTCCACACTGGGTTTGTGGGAGTATTTGATCTATTTGTTCAACTAAAGGGTCGCTTTCAACTTTAAATTTTACCGCAGCAAATCCAAGCACAAGCCCAAAAACTAGAGCCAACAGACCTATGGCGAGTAAGGCAGTTAAAATAGCAAATCCTAGTGACATTAAAACTTAACCAATCCAGTAAAGCCCATAAAAGCTAAAGACATTAAACCTGCAGTAATCATACCTATAGAAGCCCCTTTAAAAGGTTTAGGTACGTCAGCAACAGCTAAACGTTCACGCATCGCTGAAAATAATATGAGTACTAAAGAGAAACCTACTGCAGCACCAAAGCCATAAATAACCGATTCAACAAAATTATGTTCCTGGTTGATATTCAACAGTGCAACGCCTAAGACGGCACAGTTGGTGGTGATGAGTGGTAAGAAGATACCTAGCAGGCGGTATAAAGTAGGGCTAGTTTTGTGCACGACCATTTCAGTGAACTGCACAACTACGGCTATCACCAGAATAAAACTCAGGGTACGCAAATAGCCGATACCAAGAGGTAGTAATATATAGTGTTCGACTAGATAGC
This sequence comes from Paraglaciecola psychrophila 170, assembly GCF_000347635.1. Taxonomy (NCBI): domain Bacteria; kingdom Pseudomonadati; phylum Pseudomonadota; class Gammaproteobacteria; order Alteromonadales; family Alteromonadaceae; genus Paraglaciecola; species Paraglaciecola psychrophila. The sequence continues at coordinate 1,603,558 of NC_020514.1, forward strand.
TGGAGATAGAGGCCAATGTTAGTACAAAAGTAGTGGCCATAGACATGCCAATAGCTGTTTCTAACTTACCTGATACACCCATAAATGGGCACAAGCCTAGAAATTGAACTAACACGAAGTTGTTTACCAGCACAGTGCCAATTAATAGTAATAAGAATTCGGTCATGTAAAATGAATATTAGCCAAGAGTTATTAATGCGTCCTTATTATCTGTATTTAAGTGACCATTAACAACTTGATATTCAAAAGTTTATTGCTATATGGTGTTTATTATTGAAATAAGGGTAGATAACTAAAAGTAATGAATGAGGAAATGGCTGAATAAAGAATTGGCTCCCCCTCCCCGACTCGAACAGGGGACCTGCGGATTAACAGTCCGTCGCTCTAACCAGCTGAGCTAAGGGGGAATTCAATTTCATATTAAATATTGTTTTTCATAAACATTTAATCACAAGTATAAGTTGGCTCCCCCTCCCCGACTCGAACAGGGGACCTGCGGATTAACAGTCCGTCGCTCTAACCAGCTGAGCTAAGGGGGAACGTTATACTTACGTTGTAAACCTCACTTAGTTACAAACTAGGTGGCTTTTCAACGGGGCGGAATAATAATGAGCATACCGCTCGCTGTCAACACTCAAAGTGAGGTTTTATGTATATATTTATAAACTTTCGCGCAATCTGTACGTAATACCATCAGAAATAAAAAATCTCATTTTTATTGATTTAAAATTGTGCGATTTAAGTTTGCCAATTTAATTTTAAATCAAAGACCGTTTTTTCATTTCGTTATAGCTAATTGTTATTAACGATTTGTTGAACACTGTACGTATTGCCAGTGTTTAATAAAAGTGTAACCTTTGGTCGCCATGCTAAGGTTAGTGATTACTAACTAAAACAAAAGCAGACAGTGGTGCCAATGTACGCCAATTCTAGGGTCAAGGCAGTTATCCACGAAACCTGTGGATAACCTTGTGGATTAAATTCTAATAAGTACGATGATACTTATCAATTAAATGTCAAGAGTTGAAGTTGATAATATTAGATTAATTTAAAAAATCATTTAAAAACATATGGATACGATATTTTTTGGTTTCATAAAAAAATAAAAACTTCAGTTTGAATTGTATTGAATTTCGCTTGTGTGTTGTTTTTAAAGAGAAATTAAAAATTATGCTAAAACAACCAGATTATTTTTTAAATATTAATCGATGGTTTTTAAAACAATCTATTTATTTTCAAGTGAGGCAGTGTCGTAAAAGTAAAAACGTCAAAAAACAGACACTCAAGTGTATTCAAATGCATACATCTGATAAATGTTGACATTTGTAACAATCCCGTAACATTAGTGGCGGTAAATATAATAAAATTCATACAAAAATCGCGTATTATATGTATCTTTATGACAGTGCTGAAGACACCTCTACGAATCTTCGAATGTGTAAGGTTGAATATGTGACATGTGATCCCGGGCTAGTTAACCTTCTTACCCATCATTATCTTAAATTAAGAGAGAGTAATATTGACCTCAAGCACTAAAACATCGTCACCCCCAGATTTGCTGAACCAAGATATTGCTCTAACACTACGTAAAATGACTCTACCTATGATAATAGGAATGGTAGTGCTCATGACATTTGGGCTGGTAGATACTTTTTTTATCGGTATGTTAGGCACGCAACAACTTGCTGCTATCAGCTTTACTTTTCCAGTTACCTTTACGGTTATTAGTCTAAATATTGGCTTGGGTATTGGTACCTCGGCTATTATTGCTAAGTTGCTTGGCGCAGGGCAACGCCACCAAGCTAAGGAGACTGCAACTGGTGCATTGATGCTCACTATGGTATTAGCGATTATTTTAGCTGTTATCGGCGTGATCACGATTGAACCGATATTTCGCTTAATGGGGGCTGACCCACTGCAGTTAGTCTTTATTAAAGAGTATATGCTGGTGTGGTACGCTGCCGGGGTGTTTTTGGCAATGCCCATGGTCGGCAACAGTGTGTTGCGCGCTTCTGGTGATACCAAAACACCCAGTTATGTGATGGCCTTTGGTGGTCTTATCAACGTGATACTTGATCCCATACTTATATTCGGATGGGGCCCAGTACCTGCCCTTGGAATACAAGGTGCGGCTGTCGCTACCCTTATAGCTTGGGCAGTGGGGTTATTTTATATTTTATATATATTGGTCGTAAAGCGGAAATTGATTGAACCTAAATTACTTAATTGGCAACAGTTAAAACGCAGTACTGGGGGTATTTTAAAAATTGGTGTACCTGCAGCGGGTGCAAACATGTTGACCCCCATTTCTGCCGGAATAGTCACAGCAATTGTGGCAGGTTATGGACCAGAAGCCGTTGCCGCATGGGGAGTCGGTGGCCGATTAGAATCTATTGCTAGTATAGTGGTATTGTCTTTATCCATGTCATTGCCACCCTTTATAAGTCAAAATTTTGGAGCGAATAAGCTTGAGCGAGTAGGGCAGGCCTATAGTTTGTGCGTCAAATTTGTAATTGTATGGCAGCTGTTTATTTTTGCTATTTTGGCCCTGTTATCAGGTGTCATTGCCGATATATTCACCGATGAGTTAAACGTTGCCTCGACCATAATAATGTTTCTAATGATTGTGCCCTTAGGATATGGATTGCAAGGTGTGACTATTTTGACTAATTCATCCTTTAATGCCATGCATATGCCGATGTCAGCCCTATCATTAAATTTTATGCGTTTATTTGTGTTTTTTGTGCCTTTTTCTTACATAGGTAGTTATTGGTTTGATTTATCCGGACTTTTTTGGGCGGGAGCAATCGCCAACATTGCCGTTGGTTGTATTGCTTATATTTGGTGTAAAACCATTCTCGCCTCTCGATTTGAACAAAGTGTATTGAGTAAATAAGATTTATGAGTAGACCATTTGAATTATCCTCTAGTTATTCGCCAGCCGGCGACCAGCCCGGAGCGATTAAAGCGTTAGTAGAAGGCCTAGAAGATGGCCTTGCACGACAAATATTATTAGGTGTCACAGGCTCTGGTAAAACATTTACTATGGCAAATGTGATAGAGAAGGTGCAGCGTCCGACATTGATTCTGGCACACAATAAAACCTTAGCAGCACAGCTTTATGGAGAAATGAAAGAGTTTTTCCCAAATAATGCAGTGGAATATTTTGTTTCTTACTACGATTATTATCAACCTGAAGCCTATGTGCCCTCAAGTGACACTTTTATTGAGAAAGATGCATCGATAAACGCACACATTGAACAAATGCGTTTATCAGCCACCAAATCTCTGATGGAAAGACGCGACGTTATTATTGTTTCTAGTGTATCGGCTATCTATGGTTTGGGCGATCCGGAGTCTTACATGAAGATGCTGGTGCATTTTCGTCAAGGCGACATCATGAATCAGCGTGATATTTTACGTCGCCTAGTTGAAATTCAATATTCTCGCAATGATGTCGCATTTGACCGAGGGACCTTTAGAGTGCGCGGTGATGTGATTGACATATTTCCTGCAGACTCAGAACGTCATGGTATCAGGGTGGAATTATTCGACGAAGAAGTTGAACGCATTAGCATATTTGACCCACTTACAGGCGCTGTTGAGAAAAGGGTGACGCGCGCCACGGTTTTCCCTAAAACTCATTACGTCACACCCAGGGAAAAAATCATTGATGCGATTGAACATATTAAAGTTGAACTCAAAGAAAGACGTGAGCAACTTAAATCCGTTAATAAATTAGTAGAAGAGCAGCGAGTGTCCCAGCGTTGTCAATTTGATATGGAAATGATGCAGGAGTTAGGTTATTGCTCAGGTATTGAAAACTACTCTCGCTATTTGTCAGGACGTGCACCAGGTGATCCTCCGCCCACTCTTATTGATTATTTCCCAGCTGATGGCTTAATGTTTATCGATGAGTCTCACGTTACTGTGTCACAAATTGGTGCCATGTATAAAGGTGACAGATCCCGAAAAGAAACCTTAGTGGAATATGGATTCAGATTGCCATCAGCATTAGATAATAGGCCTCTAAAGTTTGAGGAGTTTGAACAAATAAGCCCGCAAACAATTTATGTTTCTGCCACACCGGGTAAATTTGAACTGGCTATTGCACCAGACGATATAGTTGAGCAACTGGTTCGTCCTACGGGGTTGCTTGACCCTGAAATAGAGATACGGCCAGTAGGCACACAAGTGGATGATTTACTTTCTGAAATTCATAAGTGTGTGGCAGTGAACGAAAGAGTGCTCGTTACTACCTTGACCAAACGTATGTCTGAAGACTTAAGTGATTATCTGGATGAGCATGGTGTAAAAGCCCGTTATTTACACTCAGATATCGATACAGTAGAGCGTATCGAAATTATACGCGATTTACGTATTGGTAAGTTTGACGTGTTAGTTGGGATCAACTTGCTTCGTGAAGGTCTTGATATGCCAGAAGTGTCGTTAGTGGCTATTCTTGATGCAGATAAAGAGGGCTTTTTACGTTCTGATAAATCACTGATACAAACTATGGGTAGGGCAGCTCGGCACATAAATGGCCGGGCAATCTTATATGCTGATAGGATCACGGGGTCGATGCAACGGGCGATTGAAGAAACAGATAGAAGGCGGGACATCCAACGTGCCTACAATCTTAAGCACGGCATTATTCCTACCCAGATGAATAAACCTATCACCGACATCATGGACGTGGGCGATGGCAGTTCTGACAGTAAAGTGAAGCTCAGGCTAGTGGCTGAGTCGAGCAAAAAATATAATACGCTCAGTACACCGCAACTTTTGCAAAAAATTAGTGAACTGGAAAAAGTCATGTTTAAAGCGGCTAAAGATTTAGAATTTGAAAAAGCAGCGAATTTGCGTGATGACATTGAAGCCTATCGTGCTCAAATAGTGAAAAATTCCTAGTTAACCCGAACTCTGGTTAAGACGTGCCGCGTCCCTATAAGTCATTACAATATAAACGATATGTTAGATGCTGCCAATTGGTTCGCAAAGACATTGAATACATCTAGTGCTGCTATTATTGTGTTTATCGAGGGGGAGATTGTGAGGGAATAGCGCGCTATTGTAAGCAAGTCCAACGAAGGTAGGCGCGATAATAGTGGTACTGGGTATTATGGCTTATCCCGAGCTCAGGTTATTTATACTCAAAGATTATTGTAACCGCATGGCACCAATAAGGAAATGTTTCTCCAGCCTTAGGCTGGCGTTTATAGCTTCGGTTATCGCGACGTCGGTTGTCGCAACGTCGGTAGTCGCAAAGTCGGTTTTCGATGGTCGTAATAGTTAGAAAAAGTTAAATTTTTCACTTTTCTATAGCTAAGACCTTTGTTTTAGCAGTTCTGCTAAATTTCCATTGTAATCCGGCTAAGGCTTTCCTACTATGTACTTTAGTATCAATAACTATACCTAAAAGTGGTGCTGTAATGTTAAATCGTCTTCAAGAATCCGATATCAAATTATTGCGTGTATTTTACGCTGTTGCCTCATGTAATGGCTTTACTGCAGCTGAGCCGGTGCTTAGGATGCAACGTCCGAATATTAGCGCGGCTATTAAAAAGCTCGAAGAACGCTTAGATTTAGTATTATGTCATCGTGGTCGTGGTGGTTTTCAAATGACCAAAGAGGGTGAAGTGGTTTTTCAGGAAACCAAACGTATCTTCAACTCTTTTGATAACTTTGTGTTTAACCTAAAAAGTTTGCATGATGATTATTCAGGCCATGTCACCTTAGTGATGATGGCGGGTTTACCCCTTTCATATCACTTGGCGGTGAGTAAATCTGTTAAAAGCACTATGAAAAAATTTAACGATATTCACGTGAATATTCAAACCAGATTGTATAACGAGGTCGAGCATGTTGCATTGTCTGGTGAATGTCATTTGGTGTTGTCGACTTATGATATGGTCAAACCTGAGTCTGTCACTTTTCACCCAGTTGATGTTTCATGTAAAGGAAGACTCTATTGTGCACCTTCCCATGTTCTAGCAAAATATCGTGATGGTTTTCCTAACAACGTTAAGATTGGAGACTATCCAGCAATTGGTATCTCCGGCTTGTCCTCAGCCAATTACATTGCTGACGATACACGTATGGCTATTCAAACCTTTTCTGATTCCTACGATGCTTGCTTAGCTGCGATCATGACTGGTGAATACGTAGGGCTATTACCTGATTATATACTCACAAACCAAGGTGCAGGGTTAGGACTAGTGCCAGTAGGCAAAAGTTTATTTGAATTTAGTCACGAATTATTTGTGATGAATGGCAAAAACACCCGATTAAATCCTGTGTTAAGACATTTAATTAAGGAAATTAGCTATTTTATCCAGCAGGTTGATCAGTAGCGTTTAGAACTGAGGTCTAATTTTGATAAAAAAGCCGCATATATGCGGCTTTTTTATTGGTGATTAAAGGATTTGCTTTTTTATTATGTACAACAAAAAGCAAACCACCATTTTACCTTACCCTTCATACTCCAAAGGATCAGTCACCCCATTTTCAGTAAACGCTTCTAATCTTTCCTGACAGGCTCCACATTTACCACAGGCTTTTTCACGACCGTTGTAACAAGTCCATGAGAGGTTGTAATCTAAGCCCATTTTTAAGCCTGCTGTTAAAATTGCCGTTTTGCTGACCTCCAAATAAGGCGTCACAATTTCGACTGCCTCATAGTTAGCTATAGCGCAAACGTCATTCATTTTATGCACAAACTCAGGCCGGCAGTCTGGGTAGATAGCGTGGTCGCCTGAGTGAGCACCGAAGTAGACTTTGTTGGCATCGATTGAAACGGCATAACCTACTGCCATAGATAGCAAAATCATATTACGATTTGGCACCACAGTACTTTTCATGCTTTCTTCTTCGTAATGGCCTTCTGCTACTTCAATATCTGATGTCAGTGATGAGCCTCCAATTAATTGATTGATAGCTGAAATATCGACTATTTTGTGGTGCACACTTAACTCTTGACAGGCTCGAGCTGCATAATCGAGTTCTTTTTTATGTTTTTGCCCATAATTAAAAGACAGGGCAAATACCTCTAAGCCCTGTTTGACTGCTAGGTTTAGGACTGTAAAAGAGTCCATTCCTCCGGAAAAAATTACCACTACCTTTTGTGACATGGGCTTTGCTTCTTTATAATCAATTCATTAATATCGATTTTAAGTGATTTGACGATAAATTCCCACACTAGGGACGCGTTAAACTAAAGGAAAGTGATTGAGTACCTATAAAATTAATGAAGTGTTTGAATCTTTGCAAGGAGAGGGGAGTTATACCGGGTTGCCATCGATTTTTGTGCGACTGCAGGGGTGCCCTGTGGGATGTCCATGGTGCGATACTAAACATACTTGGGTAGTGTCGCCTGAGTTAAAGACCACAAGCAATGCGGTGATGGCAGAAACGGCTGAGTCTGATAGTTGGTTTGAACAGACTACCGAACAGTTATTAGGCCTTTTTAATCTTCATGGTTACGTGGCTAAACATATCGTGATCACCGGTGGTGAGCCGTGTTTGTATGATTTGACTGAAATCACTAGTAGCTTAATAGCTAAAGGGTATTCGGTGCAAATTGAAACCAGCGGTACTTATGAGATCATCGCGCATCCAGACACCTGGGTCACTGTTTCACCAAAAATCAATATGCCGGGAGGCAGGCTTGTATTACGAAGTGCAATGCGCCGAGCAAATGAAATTAAGCATCCGATAGCAATGCAAAAACATATTGAAGAGCTAGACGAGGTGCTGACACTTTTAGGTGACCAAGCGGTACCCAATATTTATTTACAGCCGATTAGCCAACAAAAACGTGCCACTGACCTTGCAATTAAAACCTGCATAGCGCGTAATTGGCGATTGTCATTACAAACTCACAAATTTATTGGGATCGAGTAGCGATCTATATGCACGTAATATACGTGATTAAGGGGTACGTCAATTATGCCGATTGATTCAGAATATTTTTTAGATATTTATGCTACAGCATTAAATACCTTTGACCCTAAACAGGTGGTCAGCTTTTATCTACCACCTACTATTATCATGAGTGACAAAAGTAAAAAAGTCATCACTAGCGAGAAAAAATTAGAGCACAATTTAAGTCGGATATTTACAAAGCTTAAGCAAGCAGGGATTAAAAAATTTGTACCTAAATTGCAGCAAACTATTCGCTTATCAGGTTCACTATTTTTCTCAAAAATGCGCTGGCAATTCTATGTTGATCAAGATCGATTATGTTTTAGCTGTGCCTCGTCATACACCTTGCAAAAGATGCCCGACAAACAACTTGAAATAATTGTGACGGTTATTGATGATGACGAAAATAAACTTATAGATATTTTTTCCCTTGCCGAGTAAGTTATGAATAAAATCCTAGCTGGGTTTATCCTACTTTTTTAGTGTTAATGCTCAGAGTGCATCATGGCAAATAACCTTTCCCCGTTCGATTGAAACGGTGTCAACAATTGACGATTACCCAATCAAGCTGTTGGCATTGGCTTTGGATCAAACCGGCGTTAATTATCAACTTAAACCCTCAGACAATCTTCTGTCAAAAGGCAAGGCCCTAGACAGGCTTCAAGACAATAGAGAAATAAACATTGTTTGGGGTATGACCAATGTCCAGCGTGAAAAAGATTTACTGCCAATACGTATTCCCATATTTAAAGGGTTGATTGGTTGGCGTTTACTGTTGATTCGAGAAGACATGGCTGAACGATTTACCTATATTCAGCAGTTCGATCATCTAGTTAAACTTTCGCCATTGCAGGGGCGAGATTGGCCAGACACCAAAATATTGCAATCCAATGGTTTCGACGTGATCACCGATCGTACCCAAACCTCTCTTGTGAAAATGCTTGGTAGAGCACAAGGGGATTTTTTCCCGCGCTCTATTATAGAAATTTGGGAGGAACTGGCTATGAGCGACGTGGCGAATAAAATACAGATTCAACCTACTCTTGGGATACGTTATCCCGCGGCAATCTACTTTTTTGTAAATAAGAAAAGTGTTCCTTTGGCGAACCTGATTGAACGAGGGTTAGAAAAAGCCATCAAAAATGGAACGTATGACGAGTTATTTGAAGAGAATTATAAAGCTTCTATTGAAAAATCAGAGATTGGCAATAGAACATTTTACACATTAGAAAACACCTTTTTACCAGAAAAAACGCCTTTAGACAGAGAGGAATTATGGTTTGACGGCAAAATTCATACTTCTACCGAGCCATAAAAAAACCAGAGTGATTGACTCTGGTTTTTATCTGATTCGTAGATGTAGCTAGTGTAGCTTAATTATGACCTAGCTCTTACCGTGAACAGAGCTTATTGCACGACCAGAAGGGTCAGCATTGGCTTTAAAGCTCGCATCCCACTCTAAGGCTTCTACTGTACTACAAGCGATAGATTTGCCGCTAGGCACACACTTAGCTGCCGTTTCTTGTGGAAAGTAACCTTCGAAAATACTGCGGTAAAAGTAGCCTTCTTTAGTATCAGGGGTATTCACTGGGAAGCGAAATTCTGCTGAAGCCATTTGCGGATCGGTGACTTGGGTTTCAATATATTCTTTAAGTGAATCAATCCATGAATAACCGACACCATCACTGAACTGCTCTTTTTGACGCCATAATATTTCAGCAGGTAAATATTCGTTATTATCGAAAGCTTTACGCAATACCCATTTTTCCATTTTTCCATCAAGACACATTTTGTCTTGTGGGTTTAAGCGCATGGCTACGTCCATAAACTCTTTGTCTAAGAAAGGCACACGTCCTTCAACACCCCAAGCCGAGGTGGATTTATTGGCACGGGCGCAATCAAACATGTGCAAACGGTTAAGTTTGCGCAGGGTTTCTTCATGAAATTCTTTAGCGTTCGGTGCTTTATGGAAATACAGATAGCCACCAAATATTTCATCCGCTCCTTCACCCGACAACACCATTTTAATGCCCATAGCTTTGATCTTACGACTCAGCAAGTACATAGGAGTCGAAGCGCGAATGGTGGTGGTGTCATAGGTTTCTATATGATAAATCACCTCACGTAAGGCATCGATGCCTTCTTGCACAGTAAAGTGCACCTCGTGATGCACCGTTCCAATCATCTTAGCGACTTTTTGTGCCGCAATCAGGTCGGGGGCGCCTTCTAAACCTACAGCAAAAGAGTGTAAACGTGGCCACCAAGCATCCGTTTGGTCACCATCTTCAACACGTTTAGCCACGTATTTAGCCGCTACCGCAGACACTAAAGAAGAGTCGAGGCCGCCTGACAAGAGCACACCATAAGGCACATCAGACATTAAATGTGACTTAACCGCTTTTTCGAATGCTACCTTTAGATCGTCAAGGTTGGTTTCGTTGTTTTTAACATTCTCATAGTCCATCCAATCACGTTTGTAGTAATTGACTAATTGACCCGTTTTACTCCACATGTAATGGCCAGGAGGGAATTCTTGAATTGTTTTACACACAGGTGTTAACGCTTTCATTTCTGAAGCAACGTACAAATTGCCGTGCTCATCATAACCAGTATACAAGGGGATAATTCCCATATGGTCACGAGCGATCAGATAAGTATCTTGCTCTGCATCATACAGAATAAAGGCAAACATGCCTTCCAATTCATCGATAAACTCAACGCCTTTTTGTTGGTACAAAGGCAGAATAATTTCACAGTCAGACTTGGTTCTGAAGTCATAAGGTGTGTCTAGCGCCGTTTCCAAGGCTTTATGATTATAAATTTCGCCATTCACGGCTAACACTTGATTATTATCGCGGCTTATTAGCGGTTGAGCGCCTGTGTCAACGTCGACTATTGCCAAACGTTCGTGACATAAAATAGCATTATCATTATTCCAAATACCTGACCAGTCAGGACCGCGATGACGGAGTAATTTGGAAAGCTCTAACGCTTGCGTTCTAAGTTCTGCAGCATCACTCTTGATACCCAGAATACCGAAAATACCACACATAAAAATGTTTCTCTTGAGTTACTTAATGTTAATAAGGGGCTTGATATTTCTATCGTGACAAGCCAAAAAAAGCGAAACCTGTTGTTATTATTAGAGAGACTTTCGCGCCCTTGAATTTGCCAGTCTGAGCGAAAAAAGCAAGGATAAACTGTGATTTTCTTACATTAGAAAGGAATTAGTAAGAACAATGCCTGTTTTAGGAGGTTTGGGTGTGGATATTTTTAGTTGATAGTTGGCTGTGCTTCTGTCGATATTCTTTGTTGGGGGAGTTTGGCCTTGGGCGTAGTCATTGAATGCTTTATGCCCTAGCGGGCACTGACATCTCGATAACTGCTCCTGCGTTATTCTACCTTCCCCCATCCTTGGCGGTCGCATGTCGTTTTTCTCACAGAATCCCTTCTTAGCGACTTACTCTTTTCTGCAGCCACAAAAAGTAAGCAAAAAAGGTCGCTTGCCGCTATGTTCTTCATCCAATTATTTATGAAATTTAGCCAGTCGTCACAATGTGCTCCAGGCACTCTGTGACTCAATTTACATCCCTGTAAATTGTCCTACGAAATTTCATAAATAATTGGCGAACATCGATGCGAGGGTAAGTCAAAAGACAAGCGCATCGGCTTTGGCGACAACCAGTTAACTATGATGGCTGTATTGTTAATTGTTTATCATAAATCAAAGACCTGACCCCGCGCTTTTCCTCTTTTATAGGGTATTGGGTTAGCCTGACATATCGCACAAAGCATTAATATGGACTTGCGCGCTATCTATCACATTAAAGCCACACTCATATCCGTTAAATGCTAGGCAAAGGTCTGTTCCTGCTAAGATAAAAGCGTCAGCACCTTGTTCGATACATAGCTTTTTGCCGATAGTAAAAAGCAGCTCACGTTGAATTGAATCAACTTGACCCTCTGCCGCCATTTTTATATAAATGTTGTGAGCTATATCAAGTTCATCACCTAAAGGTATAACAACGTCAACGGACGAAATTCCTCCAAATAGCTTGGTTTCCATTGAAATACGATGTCCGAGTAGGCCAACTTTTTCAGTCCTCTTTTTTTAATTCAGATTCCAACGTAGGTATGATGCTAATAATTGGCAGCGGAGATAACGCTATAAATTCAGCAATACAAAAATGCGCCGCAATGGACGAAATGGCAATTACATCCGCTCCAGAGGCTTCCAAGCGGTAAGCTAATTGAATGAAAATCTTGGCTTGTTTACCGGGTGTATTAGCGGCAATATTCCCAATTACGTCACTGACCTCGGCATGTACTATAGTCAGAACAAATTTTTTATTAGCTAAAGCATGAGCCTTAATTAGGTTTCTATAATAAAAATCAGTTGCAGCAGGACCAATCCCGCCAATTATTCCTATATGCACAGGTCTCTCCTTGGGTTATTCACATCACAGAAAACAATTAACATGATTGTTTTAGTAATTTGCCTTGTGTCGGCTTCTTCAGTCTTTGCGCGTCATTGCAACATGGTACACTTTTCCATTGTCACGTTTTCCAACTGAAATCACCATGATCGTAACAATAGAGTCATTTACCTCATATACTAAGTGATAGCCTACTTGTCTTAATTTGATCTTATATAGCTCATTAGTACCAAATAACTTTGCACTTTTTATATGAGGGTTGTCTATAACCTCCGCCAATTTTTTGCCAGTCTTACAATGCAGTCTTTTTAAACTCAAGCACATAAGTCACTTAAATTTACCTTTATAATTACCTTATTCCTTCTCGCTTCAGCAATGCTCAATAATTCAAGATCTTCCATGTGATCCATCATGAACTCATAAGTATCAGCGGGTATGCAATAAAACGCTGGTTCGTTTCTATTTAAAACAGCTATTGCTTCTCCGCCCGCACTCATAGCAACCTTTATAGGGTTAGCTTTTAATTCACTAATACTTGCAGCAGCTTCAGTTAGTCTTCTAGTAGTCACATATTTGCCCGTACGTTAAGTAGATCTTTAACGTGTCTCATCGTAGTATTCGAAACGTACAAGGCAATTAAACGTATAACAAACAGTGAGTTCTTTACTTATTTTCGCTTATTGCTGAGTTAGGCTTTTCTTGAATAAGGGGAATATCTGATGAAGACGTTATTGATTTTAGCTCTTGTTGGCTTTGGTTTACGGAAGCATTTTTCAAAGAAAGCTTGGCTTGGGATTGAATTAACAGTAGGAATTAACAGGACAGCCATCGCAAGGTAATTACACGATCGGCATCGCCGATAAATGCTTTGGTGGCTCCGCCACTGCTTTTCCCGCATTTAAAGTTTCAGCACAAAAAGGCTTATTTTAGGGGCAAATGAAATGACGTCATTTGAGTGGAAGTTGGAGGGACACATTTGAAACGACAATGCGGTTGACGCCCATAAAGTGAGTCTTTTTGTCTGGTTACTTTTTTTGCTGTTGACCATATTTACGGGTTAAATATGGAACATCTTCAGCTGGCCTGAAAGGTAAAGTTCACGCGGCAGCCGCGCTGGATGCACTTTATAAAAAGAGTCACTGGCTCGAAGGGATTCGAGTCAAAACCCGCAAGGATGTGGGTGCCCGATAGGGCATGGTTATAGATTAAAAAAGCTTACGCTACAAAAGCGTAAGCCTATAGAAAACCTTACTTCCGCTGAAACTCACTCGTGGCTTTCCATTTTGGCCAATCATCCGATGACACTAAGTCATACCCCACTTCAAACAATAATTGCGCATCCTGCTGGATACCTGATAAGTCCCAGTTTTCGCGAAATTTATCACAAACCTGATGATAACAGCCGGTGACAATCACATTAGTACGCTTTCGATACACAGCTGTCTCTTCATCAATAGGTTCATCACCCCCTTTAGCGTATAGGGCAGGTACACCTTGTTTAGCAAAGCTGAAATGATCAGAACGGTAATAATAACCGGCTTCAGGACGACCTTCTTGAACTAAATAGCGGTCTTGGCGTTTGGCTGCTTTTTCAAGGTAGGTTTCTAGTTCAGATTTACCCATGCCAATAACCGCGACATCTTTGGTTTTGCCCAAGACACTCATGGCATCCATATTGATATTGGCCACTGTTTTATCTAAAGGGATAATCGGATGTTCTGAATAATACTTCGAACCTAACAAGCCCTGTTCTTCTGCGGTCACTATTAAAAATGTGGTCGAACGCTTGGGTTTAATATTTAACTCAGAATAAGCTTGGGCCATGACTAATGCAGCTGCTGTACCAGTGGCATTATCATGAGCACCGTTATAAATTTGGTCACCGTCTTTGGTTTCATCTTTACCTAGGTGATCCCAATGTGCGGTAAATATTAGGTGTTCGTCAGGTTTTTCAGAACCATGTAACGTAGCGATAACGTTATTACTGATAGATTTTTTAAAGCTATTATTAATCGTGACCGAGGTGTCTAATCCTAAGTTTTTATTGTACGGACCGGCAACCGCTTTGGCTTTTTCTGCGGCGAAATTGAGTCCTGCATCAGCAAACACTTTTTGCGCAGCCTCAGTGGTTAGCCAACCTTCGACAGCCACCCTATCAGAATTACCATTTTTGCTTACCAGACCATACTGCGGACCACTCCAACTGTTAGCGACCACTGTCCATCCATATGAGGCTGGTTTAGTTTCATGCACGATAATCGCAGCCTCTGCACCTTGGCGACTGGCTTCTTCGTATTTGTAAGTCCAGCGGCCATAGTAGGTCATGGTTTTGCCTTGAAACTTATCACCTTGTGGGTTTTCAAAACCTGGGTCGTTTACCAAAATCACGACTGTTTTACCTTTTACATCTAGGCCTTGATAGTCATTCCAATCATACTCAGGTGCGTTGATCCCATAACCAACAAATACTAACTCTGAATTTTTTAGTTCTACTTTGGTTTGTTCTCGGCTTGTAGAAGCCATCATGCCTTCTTTATAAGCAAAACTATTTTCGCCGATGGTCATGGTCATATCAGGATCAGCGGTCATCTCAATGAGTTCAACCGGCTGTAAATAGCTGTCACCATTACCGGGTTGGTAGCCTAATTGTTTGAATTCGTTAACCAAATAATCCAATGTTTTTTGCTCACCGATTGTGGTGGGTAAGCGACCTTCAAATTCATCCGAGGCTAAAATTTTGATGTGTTTTTTTAAATCATCGGTATTAATACCTTGATAAACATCGATAAAGTTATTTACTACCGGCGCAGGATCTTTGACTTGTTTGTCTTGGCAGGCTGATAAAGCTAATGTCATTGGCAGGCAAAACATTAGGAGTTTGTGGCAAGTTTTCATATAGTTGCTCTTGTAGTTACAAAGGTTAAAGATTATAAAACGAATCCTTTTTACATCAGATCAATATTAAGGGCAATTGTGACCGCTTGGAATCATGAATTTATTAGTCAATTACCAATGTTGCCAATGCAACAACTTGAAACGTATTTTGACTTGTCCAGTTTTTCTAACTGGCCAAATGCTTGTGGACTCAATAATTTAAAAAACCTCAAGGGGAATGTGGATATTCCTGATTTTGTTTGTCAAAGCCAGCTACCTGAATCTGATCATTATTATGAACAAATTATCCACCAACAAAATATTATTCCGACCCGGCCAAACGGCTGGCATGACTTGTTTAACGGATTGATTTGGCTACAGTTTCCACATACAAAACAATTGTTAAATAAGCAGCATGTTGAAGATATTGAGCAATATGGGTTATCACCACGAACTCTTAGAAGAAATAACTTAACCCATTTTGATGAGTGCGGAGTGATTGTCACTTATCAGCGTGCCGACTTTTTTAGCAATATTGTTGACAATTTAAAGCAGCATCAATGGCAATCTGTATTTGTTGAAAATAGGCAGTGTTGGGGTAATGAGATAAATAGTTTTATATTTGGTCATGCTAATCTTGAAATGTTGTTGCAGCCCTTTATTGGTTTGACAGGTAAGTGTTTGGCGATAGAGGTAGACCGTCAATTTTCAACATTACCCTATGCCGAGCAGTTGGCTCAACTCGATTACTTATTAGTTAAGCATATTCGAGAAACGGATTTGTTCTCAGCAAAAAAGCCACTTAGCCCAATACCATTATTGGGCATCCCTGATGTATGGGATGCCAACAATGATCCTGCTTTTTATGGGAATACTGACTATTTCAGTACCTAAGTCTTCGCCAAAGTCATCATCAAAATCAGCATCAAATAGCGATAAATAAAGCCCAACTGGCCCAAATTAATACGTAGGGAGCAATAGCAATCATGTAGGTCTTCTTTGCAGGGAGTTGGGTCCATTGACTTAATCCTACTGCCGTTAGGTACATCACCCATACAGATTCCAAGCGAATTGCCTGCATCAAAGACGCCCATGACGAATTCATTTCTACAGAAAAAATAAAGGCAAATGAAGTAGGAGCCATGCTTACTGGGGATAATTGGCTATCCTGCGACACTAGCACCACCAAGATGCCCAAGAGGCTAGAGACAATGACGGGGATGCTGACCCACCAACTAAAGCCATACCAGTCGCTATAACCTTGCACACACTCTTCATCTGCTTTGGTCACAATATTGAGATAAAGTGCCATGATCGCATTACTGACAATTAGCATAAATACAGAGCCAAACACCCCTGTCCACAAGGATTGTGATTGATCTGCCATCACGTTACGAAATACATTTTGCTCAGCAGGGCTTAAATCGCCCGCCATGGCTTGCACCATTAATTCGGTATACCAAGAAAAGTCGACAAAATTAAAATACGCGTAAATAGGTAATGCACCGATAACTGCGATACACATAAAAGGTATCCAAGACCAATTGTGGGTTTCACTTATGGTGGCAAAAACCTGATTAGGCTTAACAAAAATATCCTTCATGGCCTGAAATGGATTACTGACCTGTTGCATACAACTCTCCCTATTAAATTATTTTACAGCGATATTCGCCCAAGGTTATTTTCATTAATCCGAGCGAATTTAATATTGTTACATATTTTTTTTCTTAATCGCATGTAATAAAACACAAAATTGAAGGACTATAGAACTGGCCGGTCACAAACTAGGAAAATGGAATGATAGAAATAAAACAATTGGCGAAGAAATTCGCCGTGGAAAATCCTAAAAAGCTCAGTGAGCAAGAAAAAAAAGACCCAAGGTTAAAAGGGCGCTTTTTTCATTCGGTCCAAGATGTATCTTTTACATGTCAAAAAGGTGAAGTGTTAGGATTACTTGGCCCTAATGGTGCGGGGAAAACGACGACCTTACGTATGTTGTCTACTGCACTGAAACCCGACAGTGGCAGCGTAGAAATAAGTGGGGATAATGTGTTATCCCATCCTGTTGTTGCTCGTAAAAAGATAGGTTTTTTATCAGGCTCTACGGGGTTGTATGGTCGTTTAACCGGTCGTGAAAACATTCATTATTTTGGTCAACTGCATGGAATGAGTGAAGAATCTATTGGCAAACGTATAAAAGAGTTGGCTGACTTGTTAGATATGCATAACTTTTTAGACCGACGTTCAGAAAATTTCTCTACAGGTATGAAACAAAAAACTGCCATTGCACGTGCAGTAGTGCACTCCCCTGAGCTAGTTATTTTAGATGAACCTACAACGGGCTTAGATATTATGGCCACGCAAACCGTACTTGAATTTATTCGTGGTTTGAAAGAGCAGGGCACCCCCGTGATTTTCTCTACCCATCATTTGGATGAAGTGGAAGAGCTATGTGACAAGGTCACCGTTATTGATCTAGGCCGTACTATGTTTGATGGTGATATCGCCAGCTTTAAAGCCCTTGCTGAGGGCTCATTGCACCAGTCCTTTATGGCCGCCATTCAATCAACTACTAGCGAATAGAGAGCCTTTAGCGGCTTATAAATAAAGAGATATACAATATGTGGTTAGTATTTAAAAAAGAGATAAAAGAATTACTTCGCGACCGTAAAACATTATTTTTTATGATTGCACTGCCGTTATTAATCTTCCCTTTGATTATTGGGATTGTGGGTTTTGTGAGTAAACAAGCCATAGACAAGGCTGAAACCCAAGTACTCAATTATGCATTGATAGGTAGCCAATATGCGCCGGATATTGTTAAGGAGCTGCAACAACCAGAAAAATTTAAGCTAGTCGAAATTGAGGGAAACGCCGATTACACCTCAATTATTCGCAATGAAACAGTCGATTTTGTATTGGAAATACCCGAAAATTATTCTAACGATGTGCTTAAAAATGGTCAGGCTAACGTTAAATTATATTTTAATGATGCGGGGCTAAATCTGGTCTATAGACGGGTCAATGAAATAGTAAAGAGTCAGTCTGAGTTATTTCAACAAAGCGCGTTTACTAGTCTGGGGTTAGACGCTGCAGAACAAAGTGCACTAATAGAACCGCTTGTATTAGAGAAAGTAAATACCGCTGACGATCGTGAAAACTGGGGAGAAAAAATAGGTGGGATGTTGCCCTATTTGTTGTTTCTTATTTGTTTAACAGGTGCAATGGCTCCGGCTACCGATATTGGCGCCGGTGAAAAAGAGCGTGGCACCCTTGAGACCTTACTGATTTCACCCATAGATCGGAATAAAATTGTAATGGGTAAGTTTTTGACTATTGCTTTTGCTGGCACCATGACAGCGTTGATTACTGTTTTGAGTATGGTGATTTGGGGCTTGGTTTTAAGCCAAGGCATGGCAATCAAATTTGTTGCGGATTTTATGGCACAGATTGCGATACTTGATTTTTTACTGATCTTTCTAATGTTAGTTCCTGTGGTGGCTATATTTTCGGCAGTCTTGTTGAGTATTTCCATTTATGCCAAAAGTTTTAAAGAAGCACAAAGTTACATGGGGCCCATGACCATTTTGGTTGTTGTACCGATTATGCTGGCTCTTTTACCGGGTGTAGAATTAAAAGGAGGCTGGGCTTGGGTGCCCATTACTAACGTTTCTCTCGCCATGAAAGAATTGGTTAAAGGTACAATGGATTATTACCAATTATTTGCCATTTTTGGTTCGACTGTGATCATTGCAGGCGCGCTGTTTGCATTCTGTGTGTATTGGTTTAATCAAGAAAAAGTATTGTTTAGATAATCAGTATGATCGTATGGAAAAGTCATGCTTTTATATATTCTCCAAAAAAGCATGACTTTTTAGCTTCTGGTGATTGAGTGTTACTTATCCAATATTAGGCAAACCATTACCGTTTATTATCTTTGGCTGCAGTTATCTTCCTAAGCGGCCCTAATACAGTTTTTACCGGCTTGCTTGGCAATATACAGTGCTTCGTCAGCTCGTGAAAAAATACCGATTTGAGAATCATCTTCTTGATAATTCGCGCTACCAATGCTGCAAGATATATTATGTTGTTGCAGTAATGATTCGGATTCAATGGCGCTGCGAATACGTTCTGCGATTAAATTGTTGGTCAGGTTGTCTGCTTCTGGTAACAAACAGCAGAATTCATCACCACCAAATCTAAATGCAAAATCTGATTCTCTAAGGCAATGCAAAATAGTATCCGCACAAGTCATCAATACTTTGTCACCTTCTTGATGGCCATGAATATCATTAACTTGTTTAAAGTTATCCATATCTAACATCAGCAAACCAAAGGGTTGGTGACGTCTTTGTGATTGGCTGGCCAGTCTGACCATGGTTTCGTCGTAACTGGCTCTATTACCTAAGGACGTTAAGAAGTCTTTCATGGCAAACTGCTTAATTTTGTGATGCTCTAAGGCATTTTTAAAGGGATAACAAAAATTAACATGCATTTGTTGCAGTATTTGCCAATCCCTTAAAGACAAAGATTGAGTAAATGAATAATCCATAACGGCAACTGCATTTCCCACCTGCATGCAGTTAAGTGTTTTTAGGTGTGTATTCTTTGCCGCTTGGCCAAATGTAACTCTATTATCTTCAAACTGGATTTTTAGTTCAGACAACGGTAGGGTGCTTTCTAATTGCTGAAAATATAATTGACTCATCTTAGGTAAATCTATTGTTGTTAGCAATTTAAGGATGAATTTATTAAGCTGACCTTGAGTCAATCCTTGTTTCTGACCATGAACAAGGTCTTTAGAAGACTCTTCAAGGCTGAAATAAGGCTCACCGACATTTGCGTCGTAAAACTGGTTAAGTTGTTCCAACGGTTTCTCCTGCCAAAAATATGGCAACTTCCATACAAAAATGAATTTTAGTAAATTCGATGCAAGTATTGTGCCTAGCAATCAAACAAGAAAGGTAAACACAAGGTTATGCATGAAAATTTAGGCAGTATTGTTATTTTAATGGCCGTGGCAGTGGTAACTGTTTGGTTATTTAAACGTATTAATTTACCTCCAATTCTCGCCTATCTTTTTTGCGGCATTTTAGCTGGTCCCGATTTACTTGCATTATTTGAACACCCAGAAGATATGGAAACTTTTGCCGAACTAGGTATTGTATTTTTGTTGTTTTCATTGGGGTTAGAATTTTCACTTCCTAAAATGTTAGCAATGCGTCACTTGGTATTTGGCGTGGGTTTAGCTCAGATGCTGTTGACTACATTAGTGTTTATGGGCATCGCCATGTTACTGGGTTTTGATGTCAAAGCATCCTTTGTGATAGGTGGGATTATCGCCCTGTCTTCAACTGCAATTGTGATTAAACAAACCAGTGATTTAGGTATTTTGAATACTCCGCGAGCACAAATTGCAGTGAGCATTTTATTGCTGCAAGATATTGCTGTGGTGCCTTTACTAATATTAGTACCTTTGTTAGCAGCTGACTCCGAACAAAGTTTAGGTGCTGCTATTTCAATGGCGTTTTTCAAGGGCTTATTTGTAGTAGGTATTTTATTATCTGTCGGTAAATGGGTATTACCTAAGGTCTTTAGTGAAGTCGCCCGCACCCGCACTGATGAACTCTTTGTGTTGACCACTATTTTGGTGGCTTTAATGGCCGCAGGCTTAGCTTTTTCATTTGGTTTATCAATGGCGTTGGGTGCATTTTTAGCGGGTATGATGCTAGGTGAAAGCCAGTATAAATATCAATTAGAAGCCGATATACGACCTTTTAGAGACATTCTAATGGGGTTGTTTTTTATTACTATTGGTATGCGCTTAGAGCTACACAATTTACCTCACCAGATCCACTGGGCACTATTAGGCTTGATGGTTATTGTGCTGTTAAAAGTAGTGCTTATACGGCTATCTGCAAAGATTTTTAAATTGGGCAAACAAGATGCTTGGGCAGCCGGACTGAAACTGTGTCAAATGGGCGAGTTTAGTTTTGTGTTAGCAGCACTGGCGGTAGATCATGCTATTTTAAACTCAGAACAAGGTTCGTTACTGTTAACTATTGGTGTGATGAGTATGGCTATCACGCCTTGGTTAGTCGATAAAAGTCCACAAATTGCTAAAGCGATTAGTCCTGAAGCAACGCCTGATGTAAAAGGATTAGAACAACTTTCAATACAGGATCAACAATTGACTGATCATGTACTCATTTTTGGTTTTGGTCGAGTGGGTCAATCGGTAAGCCGTTTATTAAAAATTGAAGCTATTCCCTACATGGTAGTTGATGCGGATCCTTTCCGCGTTCAAGAAAGTCAAAGTGCAGGCGAGCCAGTTTATTTTGGTGACGTGAAACAAAAAGATATATTACATTCGGTCGGAATTGAAAGAGCCAAGCTGGTGCTGATTACCTTTGACCAGCATGAAAAAGCCATGAATGTGATTCATTTAGTTAAAAGCTTGTACCCAGACTTACCTGTAGTGGTAAGAACTAGAAAAGATAATCGCATGGAAGAATTGCTTGAGGCAGGTGCATCTCAAGTGGTACCGGAAATTCTCGAAGGTAGTTTGATGTTAGTGACTCAAGTTTTGCAGTTGTCTGGTGTGCCAATGTCTCGAATACTTAAGCGAGTGCGCAAAGAGCGCAAAGGACACTATGCCAATATGCACGGGTTTTTCCCCGGGGAAACCACCGAACTCGATTACTCTAAACAAAACAAATTAGAATTTATGCATGCGGTTATTCTTACAGAAAATGCCTACGCCGTTGGTAAATCATTACTCCAGCTCAACTTGCAACAATGGCGAGTTAATGTCAAAGGCCTGAGAAGGGATAATCATGAATTAGCAGAGCCAGACGAGAACATGATTTTATTAGTGGGTGATGTAATAGTGATCGCAGCAAAGCCTCGTAAAGTTGAGCGAGCCGAACGTTTTTTATTAGAGGGAAATTAAAATGACATCTACACACACGTATTGTGCGCCAAATATAGGAGCCGTTGTGGCTGTCTTAGTCAGTCCAAACGAGCAAGTCGATACAAACCAACCATTGGTTATTATTGAAGCAATGAAAATGCAAACGACTTTATGTGCAGAGGTTTCGGGAAAAGTGGGTCAAGTTTATGTCAGCCTCGATGATGAATGTTTTGTCGGTATGCCGTTGGTGGATATACATGCCGACGGTGTTAGCGAAACTAAGCCCAAAAAAGTGCCAGTCACTCAAAATACCAATCAAACATTACTACATGAACTGAGAGTCAGAGCAGCGCTCACACTTGATGAGCAAAGAGTTGAGCAACATCAAAAACGCCAGCTAAAAGGTTATTTAAGCGCCAGAGAAAACTTACAAAACCTATGTTCTGAAGACAGTTTTATGGAATACGGACAAATGGCGGTTGCGGCACAGCGTTTGCGCCGTGATTACGACGAATTAAAAACTGCTACCGCCGCTGATGGCGTCATCACAGGTGTAGGGCAAATTAATCAAGGTTTGGTCGCTGAGCAGAATACGCAAACTGCCATAGTGATTAATGATTACAGTGTATTAGCGGGTACACAAGGTTACTTCCATCACTTAAAATTAGATCGCATTTTAGCCATCGCGGCAGCTAAAAAATTCCCAGTGGTCATGTTCACCGAAGGTGGCGGAGGTCGACCTGGGGATACAGATATTACAACCGTAAATTCAGGCCTACAATGTCAATCCTTTGCTACGTGGGCGAGTTTACAAGGGAAAGTGCCACGTATATCAGTGGCGAATGGTTACTGTTTTGCAGGAAACGCTGCTTTATTTGGGGCTGCCGATATCACCATTGCTACCCAATCCTCATGGATTGGTATGGCAGGCCCAGCGATGATAGAGGGCGGTGGTTTGGGTGTGGTTAAGCCAACTGATATTGGCCCTAGCGATAAGCAGGTCAAGAATGGTGTGATCGATATTTTGGTCGAAAACGAGCAGCAAGCAGCCGAAATGGCAAAAAAATGTTTGTTGTATTTTCAAGGACCATTAGTGGATGAGCAACAAATTACATTTGCGGACCAAGAAACCCTTAACCAGGTTTTACCCGAAGACCGGCGTTTTGTGTATGACGTAAAAGAGATCATTCATACTCTCGCAGATACCGATTCTTTTACTGAAATTAAGGCGCTATTTGGCGCCTCAATTATTACTGGTTTTATCCATTTACAAGGTCATCCAGTGGGTGTGTTAGCCAGCAATTGCAAAGTATTAGGCGGTGCCATTGATGTAGAAGCTGGCGAAAAATCGAGTCAATTTATGCAACTTTGTCAGCAGTTTTCTATTCCGGTAGTTGTATTGTGCGATACGCCTGGATTTATGGTGGGGCCAGAACATGAAGACAGAGGGGCCGTGCGCAGGTTGTCGCAACTGTTCGTTGCAGGCAGTCAACTTACCGTGCCATTAGTAGCTGTGGTATTAAGAAAATGTTACGGCTTAGGTGCGCAGGCTTTGTTGGGCGGAAATACCAGTCAACCGAGTTATACTATTGCTTGGCCTACAGGCGAATTTGGTGCAATGGGGCTTGAAGGAGCGGTTAAGCTTGGATTTAAAAAAGAACTCGCAGCCGAGCAGGACCTGACAGCGAGAAAAGCACTTTATGAGCAACTTTTAGCTGCACAATATCAAAAAGGCCAAGCCCAAGAAGTGGCCAGTGTGCTGGAAATCGATGCTGTCATTGAACCAGCTAATACTAGGCAAACCTTGCTGTTAGCTTTAAACATTGTCCAATAATGAAAGCGAATAGTAGATAACTTTAAAAAGTTAGTTGCACAATTAATAATCAACATTATACTGTATGTATAACCAGTTGTTTATTGGAGGCAACATGAGCAGTTATTCAAATATAAACTTAGGTGTAAATGTCGGTGCATATAACGGTGTAAATGGCGCTGCAAAGAGAAGTGTAACCAACGTCTACAACAATTCTCTGCACGCTGAGCATTACACTACAATGGACTTGTGCAGTCAGGCACAAATGTCTGACAGTGCAGACAATATTCTCAATCGAATGGACAAACTCAGAGCCTTTGCAAGAGAGCAGCAAGCTAAACGCGTTCAGTCTCAGCGGCAACAAATCAGTTTTTGTTTTTAAGTCTGACAACGTTATGCAAGCTTAAGCTATGAGTCATGTCTTGATAAACTTGGGTCTTCTACCCAAATGTACCTAAATAAATATGCTCATTGATATTTATCTACCAATAAAATGACGCAATCGTTTTAAAAAGCTTTAAACTAATAACATCTTTACGGTTGGATAAACCAACCTCGTTTTTAGGAATATTATGATCAACAACGATGTCATGCGCCGTGTTCGCTATATCTTCGATTTTAACGACGCAAAAATGGTCGAGATTTTTGCCCAAGCCGATTATCCCGCCACAGTCGCACAGCTTCACACTTGGCTACGCAAAGACGACGATCCTGCTTTTATTGAACTAACCGATCTTCAATTTTCACTGTTCTTAAACGGTTTGATCAACATGAATCGTGGAAAGCGTGAAGGCGTCGAAGCCCCAGTTGAGCGCAAACTTACCAACAACATCATTTTTATGAAGTTGAAGATAGCGCTAAATATGCAAGCTGAAGCGGTATTAGAAGCTATGGATTTAAGTGGCTTTAAAATCAGCAAACATGAATTGAGTGCTTTCTTCAGAAAACCAGAAAATCGCCAGTATCGTGCTTGTAATGATCAGATTATGCGCAACTTCCTAAAGGGATTGCAGATTAAAGTGCGCGGGGAAGGGGATAGCGAAGATGAAGACAAGGCTGTTTAACCCCCTCTAAATAAGCGTTTAGGCAGCGCCAATGTCACCTTGACGTTTAATCGCATTTAGTTGCGACGGTCGAATTTTTCCTTTGATACATACTTATCCAAGAAACTAAAGAATTATGTATCAAAGGCAACTATCTATCAAAGGCAACTATCTATCAAAGGCAACTATTTATAATTTACTTATTCTAATTACCCAATACATCATTTTTCAACTACTAATCCTAGGTTGATATTGAGCGAGGTGATTGCCTATACACGTTTTTCTAATATCCAATTTTCTTATATATCTGTTACTCCGAACATAATTTAGAAATAAAATGTCGAGTATTTATTGACCGACATGGCTGGTATTTGACCCTTTTGACATGATTTTTTAAAAATATGTTGACTGTGATCGCCTATCTTGATCTATTACTCTCTTTTGCAAGTGAATTCTCATGTCATCAGTTTTTTATAGCTATTAAAGGTTAAACCACCTTGGCTTAGTTAATGGTTTTTGTCAGGAAATTGACGTAGTCGCTATTATTGATAAAGTGCTCGGCACTTCTGAACGTAGATAATTGAGCTATGGTCAGATTTTTATTGCTATGCTCTTGAATGGTCTGGGGTTTACCGAACGAACATTGCAGATGTGTAGCGATTTTTTGATGATAAACCGCTCTCCCGTCCGATTGGCGAAGGGATTAATGCATCACATTTACCAAGCCACCCATAACAATTTGACTAACTACCAAGACGAACTACGCTTTAATTAGGAATTAAATCAAAGGATTGATGTCATGCCCCAGCCACGTAGCAGCCAAATTAGTTTAACCGATACCCCTTATTACCATTGTATTTCCAATTGTGTGCGGCGCTCTTTTTTGTGCGGTGTAGATAAATACTCAGGTCAAAGTTTTGAACACCGCCGTGAATGGGTTGAAAAGCGGATGTTGTTTTTATCTTTCAGTGTTTGCGGCATAGATCATATGTGCCTAATGCGGTGATGGAGTAATCATGTGACATATGGGTGTTACATGTTGGATTGTGAAACGAGACGCAGGTATTGGTCAGATAATAAACGTGGCTCAGCGGCTGGCATCGTTTGCATCGAGGCACATTGCTTACCCAAATGTTTGTTAGAGGAGACACGATAAACCAAGGACAACAGCAGACCTTAGATAACACCATCACCGAGTATCGCAGGCGCTTACATGACATAAGCTGGTTCATGCGTAATCTCAATGAACACATAGCCAGAGAAGCGAACAAAGAAGATGACTGCAGGGGGAGGTTCTGGGAAGGTCGGTTTAAATCTCAAGCCTTACTAGATGATGCAGCATTGCTGTCTTGTATGGCTTATGTTGACCTGAATCCGATCCGAGCCAAGATAGCGGATACGCCTGAAACATCAAAATACACAGGCATTCAAAAACGTTTAGAATCGATAAAACAGCCATCTATTAAAAATGTGTTGATGCCTTTTGTCGGCAACCCCAGACAAGATATGCCCAAAGGTATACCCTTTTCCCTTAAAGACTACTGTGAGCTAGTCGATATCACAGGAAGAGTCATCCGAGATGACAAAGCAGGGCATATTGACCAGCAACAGCAAGCCATACTGCAAAGATTAGGCTTATCAGACGAACAATGGCTCACCCTCACCACTGAGTTTGAAAAACACTTTTGTTATGCTGCCGGAGCAGAGCAAATGATGAATCAATTTAAAGAGCACACCGGGCATCAACGAATTCGAGGTATGGGTAAAGCGAAAACCTTGCTGCGCTGCGCATAACCGCAATAAACCAGTTAACTTATAATCAACAAGGCATAGCTGTGTCTACAAATCAGTGAAACGTCTCTTATTTCCAGCAATTAGCTCTAAGTTAATTTTCTGCCTCATAACCTACTCAATTTGAACCCTTTTACACCCAGAAAATTGCTGTTGAATGTTAGTCTAGATTCAATATTTTATTATGGGTGGCTTGTTAATGATAATTGCTTCTGTGTTCTTTTGCTTTCTGCATCCATGCAGTTTGGGGAGAGGTTGTGCTCAAAAGGTTCCAGTTTTAACTCTAAAAGTCCTTTTATCTCCAGAGCAAGTTTGACAAAGTTTAAGCATTCACTTAACTTATGTCTTATATAAGACATAAAATCTAAATTACGCTTTTTAATTGGAACAAATAAATGCCAAATAGTCATAAAGAGATGCCAAAGGTCGGTTTTGGTCTTTGGAAAATACCTCAAGATATCTGTGCCGATGCAGTCTACAACGCGATTAAAGCTGGGTATCGTCATTTAGATAGTGCTTGCGATTACGGTAACGAGGTGCAAGTAGGTGAGGGTATTAAACGCGCTATTGATGATGGGCTCTGTACTCGTGCAGATTTGTGGATCACATCTAAGTTGTGGAACACCTATCATGCAAAAGAGCATGTTAAGCTGGCTTTAGAAAAAACCTTGGCTGACTTGCAGTTGGACTATCTCGATTTATATTTGATTCATTTTCCTATTGCTCAACCTTTTGTCGATTTTGAAGATCGTTATCCACCTGAGTGGATAACTGACCCGGCTGTCGGAAAAATGGAGTTAGCGCCTGTACCCTTGTTTGAAACATGGCAAGCTATGGAGTCCTTATACGAAAAAGGCTTAGTCAAGCAGATTGGTATATGTAACTACAACACTGGGTTGTTACATGATTTGATGTCTTATGCCCAAATTAAGCCTTCGGTATTACAAGTAGAATCGCATCCTTATTTAACCCAAGAGAGTTTGATGCGATTAGCGGCTCAGTACGACCTTGACGTTACTGCTTTCTCACCACTTGGTGCATTATCTTACTTAGAGTTAGACATGGCTGGTGCAGCGGAATCTGTATTAGAACAGACCGTAGTTAAACAAGCAGCACAAAGATTAGGCAAAACTGCTGCACAGGTAGTACTTCGATGGGGTGTTCAAAGGGGTAATGCTATTATTCCAAAAACATCGCGTCCAGAGCGTTTAAAAGAAAATTTAGATATTTTTGATTTCGAACTGACTTCGCAAGAGATGGATGAGATTTCAGCGCTTAACAGTAATAGACGATTTAATGATCCGGGTAACTTCTGTGAAGGTGCCTTCAATACTTTTCACCCCATATACGATTAGAGAGGGGCCTATTTATGCAAACTATTAATTATGTGAAAGTACCACATCAATTGGACTGCGGTGATTCAGTTTTCCCTAGTGTTGTGGTCAACGATGGTTCACTAACAACACAACAGGAATGTGCTGACTGGATTAAATCAAACTTGCCCGAACTAGAATCTAAGTTACGTGAGTCGGGAGCAATCTTATTCAGAGGATTTCCTGTCGACTCAGCTGAAACATTCGATGAATTCTCACATTCTTTTGGTTATCCGAATTTCACTTACAAAGAATCATTGTCGAATGCCGTCAGGATAAATTACACCGAACGAGTATTTACCGCCAATGAAGCGCCCAAGGATGTTGAAATATTTCTACATCATGAAATGGCGCAAACACCTATTTCACCGAGCAAGTTATTTTTCTTTTGTAAAAGTGCGGCCGAAAAAGGTGGTGAAACACCTCTATGTCGGTCTGATATGTTGTTTGAAGATTTAGCGAAACAAATGCCAGATTTGGCGGCTGACTTTGTGAAAAAAGGGCTTAAATACACCACTCAGATGCCTGCAGAAGATGATCCTAACTCAGGACAAGGGCGCAGCTGGAAGAGCACGTTAAGCGTACAAAATGATACTCAAGCCGAACAAAAATTAGCTGAATTGGGGTACAGTTGGGAGTGGCTAGCCGATGGTAGTTTACGTGCTACTACACCTATATTACCTGCTGTGATCGACATGGGTAACAATAAACAAGTTTTTTATAACCAATTGATTGCTGCATTTATGGGGTGGAAAGGTGTTCGCGAAAACCCTTCTAGCGCTATTACCTTTGGAGATGGTGCTGATATCCCTGTTGAAGGATTGCAATTGGCTGTGAAATTGTCTGAAAAGTATACTTTTGATTTACCTTGGCAAGACGGTGATGTGGCCTTGGTCGACAATTATATGGCTATGCACGGAAGACGCCCCTTTTCTGGTGAGCGAAAGCGCCAAGTGTTGGTTGCTTTAGCCATCGATTAAACGAGTATTAACGGTTATCTCCGACAACCTACAGACCACATGAGTCAATAAATTGCATATAAAAACTAAGCTGCCAGGTGTTTTAATTTCTGTCATTGTGGGTTTAGCCGCATTGTTCTTGAGCGAACACTATGGCGCGCCAGCCATGTTGTTTGCATTGTTGTTAGGCATCGCCATGTCGTTTTTGCATGAAGGTACAAAATGTAAAGAAGGCATCGAGTTTACTGCCTGTCATATTTTGCGGATTGGTGTTGGGTTGTTAGGATTACGTATCGCGTTTGGTGATTTGGCTGCGCTGGGATGGCAAACTGCGCTGCTATTAATAGTGGCAATTGTCAGCACTATTGGGCTTGGCATTATTTTAGCTAAAGCACTTGGCTTGCAAAAACGTTTTGGAGTATTAACGGGAGGCTCTGTGGGTATATGTGGGGCTTCTGCTGCCATGGCCATTGCCGCGGTGTTACCCGATAGTAAAGATAAGGACCGCGACACCCTACTGACAATTGTTGTTGTCACAGCATTGTCCACAATAGCCATGGTAATCTACCCAATACTGGCTGATCTGCTTAATCTGACTCCAACTCATACAAGTATTTTTTTAGGTGGCACCATCCATGATGTGGCTCAGGTAGTCGGAGCAGGTTATTCAGTGTCCGAAGAAACCGGTGATCTAGCCACGTTAACTAAGTTAGTCCGGGTGGCATTTTTAATGCCGGTAGTGGTGTGTATATTGTTGGTATTGAGGATGAACCTAGATAAAACATCAGATGCAAAACCGCCGGGTATCCCTGCATTTTTAGTTGCTTTTGTGTTGTTAATGACACTTAACAGTTTAGTGGATTTACCAGAAGTAGTGACCCAAGGCGCTACAGATATTTCACGTTTCGCCTTAGTGATTTCAATTGCAGCCATTGGTATGAAATCGAATCTGGGCCAGTTGCTACAAGTTGGGCTAAAACCCATTTTACTCTTAGTATTAGAAACTTTATGGATAGCAGGTTTGATCTTACTAAGCTTACCTTACATTTAGCCATCAAAATCTAATATTCATGATATCAATGCCGAAACACATACCCATATATTTATGGATGTTGTCAGCTGCATTCTTCCTATGTCTATCTAATTTATATCTATGCTAAAGTAGCATAATCATTATCTATAACTTTTTCCTTAAGTTGAACTTGGATCTGGTATTGGTATCTCAATATAGCACTGCTATGCTAAAAACCTGCAAGCCGATTTTATCATTATTATTCACATATGCTCCACTGCTCTATGATGTCAGACATGACTAGAGTCAAATTATGTCGCTGATAATAATGAATAAAATCAAGTGATGTTTATGGTGGTTTATGTAATGACTTTTCTATGGCTTTGAATCTGAATATGGGGCAATGCGTTGACTCATTTCTTTAAACTTAAAGGTGAGCAGTATGTCTTTATTAACACTGAATTATAGTTGGCGATGGTCTGCTGCTGTTGTCTTTTTTCTTTGTGCTTTTCTAGCTTTGATGATGGGGGTGTCGTTATCAGAGCGGCCAGATGTTCAAACCGCTGATATGCTGACTAAAGCCTATTACAGCTTAGGTTTATTTGTTATGGGGGGATTAGATCTAGGCACACCTGTCGACGGCCCCTTAGTTGCCCGATTGATGCTGTGGCTAAGTTATTTTGGCTCACCTATGTTGGCCGCATCCACCATTATCGAAGCGGTAATTAAAACTATCTCCCCCTATAAATGGCATTTTCGGCGGATCAGTAATCATATAGTGGTCTCTGGCTCAGACGAGTTGACTATTACTTATTTAAAACAACTTAGGTTGTTACAGCCCAAGGTCGCATTGCTGATTATATGTGATGAGATTTCACCTATACGAGAAGAAGAATTAAAACGCCGCTACCATGCTACGGTGATCACCGGCGATATTACCCGCAGCTATTTTTTATCTAAATTATTTCTGCATAAGGCTAAAAAAGTATTGTTGCTTGGCAAAGATAATTTTCAAAATTATGAAGCTGCCCATAAAATTTTGGAGTTACAACCTTCATTAGCAGGCAAAATCATTATTCACTGCAATAGTATTCGTTTTATGCGGTCCATGGCTGACTCTTTGGTAGCCCAGCAGTGTATTAATTTTAATGCCTACCAGTTGGCAGCGTCGGCTTTGGTGCAGCAACATTTGATTTCACACTTTATACAAACGGTGCCCAAGGATGTGGTGGTGATCGCTGGTTTTGGCCTATTTGGTCAAACCATACTTGAAGAACTGCAACATTATGCACAACAAGAAATTGATACTATTGCGATTATTGGCATCGATGCCAAACGCCGTATTCAGGTAGTGGATGAACAACGGCAATTAGCCAATTTTTGTCACAGAGAAATATTTGAGGGTAATATTTCCCATCCAGAAGTATGGCAACAATTGCGTTCCAAAGTGGATTTGACTAACACTCAACCTATTATCATTTTATGTACTGATTCAGTCGAAGATAATTTTAGAACGTCTTTATGGCTTAAAAACAAATACCCGGATTCAATGGTAATTGCGCGTAGTTATTTACCCTCAAAATTTGCCGAAAATGTCGGCGAGCAATACAATATTTTGAATGTCAGTATTAATCAGCTAGTCAAAGATAATTTTCCCATCGAGTGGATGACTCCCTAGTAAGTTTTATCCTATTTCAATCCAGTAAAAGCCTGCGATGATCATCACCCCATGCTAATGAGACTTGAGCTGATCAGCATCAATATAATAATAATTCAGTGGAATACATTTTGAATCCAGTCACTGGAGATTATTATGCACGACGCAGCAGTTCTGGCTCTTATCTGGACAACCGTTTTTTTTGCGTCTTACCTAGCACATAAAACACGCTTGACCCCAGTGTTGTGGTATATATTTTGTGGTGCTTTTTTGTAAACGTGAGATTTTCACTCGAAATTTTACCCATATTTATCATTGATTTCGCTGAGTTGTGGATCATTATTATCATGTTTGCTTTGGGATTTTATGAGAATACTGCTAATTTTTTGCAGGGAATAAAGCGTAGTTGGGGCATTGCATTATTCGGGGCTATTACTCCTTTTATAATAGGTTACAACATGGCCAACGTCTTTTGGGGTGACGCTAACACCTCAATTTTTTGTGGTTTGGTAATGATGGCGATAGCCGTATCCTTAACGATGGTTTCACTTAAAAGCGAAGGGCTAAATAACACACTTGCGGCAACAGGGATCATGACCTCTGCAGTACTTGATGACATCGCTTCACTGGCATTAGCGGCTATTCTGGTGCCTATTGCTACTGGCGAAGCCTCCGTTTCTATGGACGGAATTTTACTTGTTTTAGGTAAAGCAGTGGCGTTTTTTGCTCTTGTGACTGCGATTGGTGGATGGCTATTTCCCGCAAGTCAGGGTTTTACGCAAAAGATCCCATTGTTGGGTAAATTCAATTTACGAGAAGTATTGGCAATGGCAAAAGGTGATTACACGGTTTTGTCTTTGTTACTGATTGCCGTATTAGTGGGACTTTTAGCACATGAGTTTGGCTTTCATCCGGCGGTAGGTGCCTATATGGCTGGGCTCATCATTCATCGGGAATATTTTGATTTTCACAAAGATGAAGACAGAGATTATTACCAACAAGCCAGGGAGATAATCGACAATGTAGCATTCTCGTGGATTGGACCCGTAATTTTTGTGGCTTTAGGCAGTAAACTTTTATTTGATCTTGATACTTTCTTGTCCGTGTTACCCGAAGCCCTGATGCTGTTCGTAGGTTTATTCATTGGTCAAGTTCTCTCTGCAGCTTTAGCTGCACGTTATACTGGTAATTTTGACTGGCCCGCAAGTTGGATGATTGGCTTTGGTATGTTGGGTAGGGTGGAATTAGCATTTGTGGTGATGGATATTGCTTATGTTCAGCATCACATAATGTCCGTAGAAGCTTTTTATACATTAATGTTGGTGGCTTTTATGCTGAATCTCTCGGTACCCATCACAATAAGTTGGCACAAACTGCATTTTAAGTTGCTCTAATACTCCATAAATATACTGGTGTTGTTTGATTTTAAGGGACTAGCTGATTTCGACCTTGTTTTTTGGCTTGGTAAAATGCTTTGTCTGCGCGCCTGAAACATTTACTGATCGATTCATCGGTATCTCCATAATGGTGGTCACCTCTAGCTAAGTTTATCAGTAATCATAAAAAAGGCGCTCTAAATTCGTATGAAGTAGAGCGCCAACACACACTAAAGTTATGTAATAAGCTATGTTAGAACTTGGCGCGTAACTGCACACCAAAGTAACGATCAGCATCTCGTGGGATCTGATAGCGGAAGTTGTCGCCACTATAAGTGGTGACATAACTTTCGTCGGTTAGGTTTTTGCCGATGATAGAGATACGGTAGTCATCATCATTGAATGAGAAAGCTAAGCTTGCGTTAAGTACTGCGTAATCAGGCAAAAGGTCGACGGGTGGGTTGACTGTATCGGCTGAGCCGCCAGGGGCTCCTACAAATAGTTCGTCCGTGTATACATATGAGCCATTTAGATAAATTTCCATATCATCTAATTCCCACACATATTCGCCTGTTACTGAGTATTTTAAGTCAGGGGAATAGGGCAAGTCTGTTCCTGATACAACATCGCAACTGGTTGTTGTACCGTCAGGACATAAAAACTGATCGACTTCTGCATCTACACTAGACATTCCACCTGTCAGCGTGAGTTGTTCTGTTGCCTGCCACATAAAATCAAATTCAATGCCTTGGGTTATAACAGATCCAGCGTTAGTTAGGCGGCTAATGGTTACACCGTCCAGCAGTTCGGAGTTGTTGGCTTGGAAGCCATCTATTTCAGTACGGAATATCGCGGCGTTAAAAATTAAGTTACGGCTGGCATATTTATAACCGAGTTCATAGGCATCAGATGTTTCTTTCGATATGGGTAAAGTATCGTTAGGAGCCATGTTGTAAAATACATTAAAAGCTGGGCCTTTATAGCCTTGTGAATATGTGGCGTAAACCATGCTATCGTCGTTGATATCAAACTGAGCGCCAAATTTCCCTGATACATTTGATTCATCAGTTGAGCCATCGAAATCAGTGTCAGCACTACGCACACCTACACCGGTCCGGCTGTATTGATCGTTGCTTCTGCGATTGTGAGAATAATTGACTTCATCATCGGTGTAACGTACACCAAACAATAATCTAAAATCATCACTGATATGGTATTTACCATCGGCGAACAGTGCCCAGTTAGCAAATTCAGTTTTCATAAAGGCTGTGGCGCTGACTATATCATTGGCATTACAACTCAAATTTTCAGAGGCAATGAAGTTGGCTATGTCGGCTGGAGATGGGGCATTATTAATATTATTGTTGTCTAAATAACCTGAAATGGCTGAATCAAATTGACCACCGACATTTCTGCCAAGTGCTTCATCAAAAATACCTGCATTATTTTGACAGCTCGCATCTCGAGTAAAATTACGTTCAGACTTTTGGTTCCACCAGAAAAATCCTGCTTGGTAATCAAGGGCTCCATCAGTAGGCGAGGCAATGCGCAATTCTTGAGATATTTGGTCCCATTCCTGAGCGCCAATATCATGTAATTGAAATGGCACACCAAATACAGGTAAAATGGAATCACCAGCTGTGGATGTAAAATCACCTTCACGGAATTCAGTATTGTTCCAACCGCGCCATGCGGTAATTGATGTTAATTGATGGTCGCCCAGCTCTTTGTCTACTTGAATAGAAAATGCTGTGGTTTCATCTAGAGTACGCGTTTCAAAGTCATGGTCTATTTGTCTCTGTTCTAAGTCTAAATCGCCATTGCCTGAGCTATTTGGGGAGGCTTCAGAAACATGACGGTTACTTGGCGCGAGCTCTAAATCTGCGCAACAGCTGTCATTTGAATTCATATTTTCAAAGATAAACAAGACATCGGTTTCACCAGCCGCCTCGATATCAAGCATGGCGCGGACACCTTCTTTATCGTATCCATTAACCGTTTCGTTGTTGTATACATTATTAATGTAACCATCAAATTGCGATTTTAGCACCGTTAAACTACCACTAACATTATCGTTGAGTGGGCCTGTTACACTAGTTTTTAAACGGTATTCGTTATCTTGAAATAGAGTCGCTTCAAAGCTGCCTCCAAACTCATCTGATGGGCGTTTAGTGGTGATGTTAACCACACCTGCGGATGCGTTTTTACCAAAAAGTGTACCTTGTGGTCCACGTAATACTTCAATACGCTCAAGGTCATATAAATCTACGAATGCTTGTCCAGAACGCCCTAGCACCACACCATCAACTACGGTCGATACGCTGGGTTCAGCAGCCACACTAAATGAAATTGTGCCTACACCTCGAATCGTAATAGCTGAGTTACGGGTAGTGTTACCTTTCCTAAAACTAACTGAAGGTACTAACGCCTGAAGGCCTTCAATATTTGCGGAAAACGCAGAGTTGATTTGATCTTCTCTGAGAACAGATACTGCAATGGGCACTTCATTTAAGTTTTCAACACGCTTTTGCGCGGTAACCGTGATTGTTTCAAAACCTTGCTTTTCTTTCTTCTGCACGTCTTGTGCATTGGCGCTTAGGCCAATAGTCATACAAGCAGACAGTGCAAGCGCTTTGGTAATACTGGTGTGTAAGTTACTGGGTTTAAGTTGCATCGTGTTCTCCCAAGATTTTTTCTTGATCTAGTTATGTAACCGCGCCAGTGAAATAGTGTTTCAACTGCTTGAAGTGACGGTTTATGTATTATTAGATGATTACATCCATTATTGTATAAAGTGTGGATTTACTCTTCTGTCTTATATAAGACAGAAGGAATAGAAAATTTAACCTCTAAGTAAAAAATATGCAATCATTTTGTTGCTAAGAGGTTAATTATATCCGTTTGTATACATGTCTTCATTGAGAATAGCGTCACATTCTTTAACCGATGTTTCCAACAAATCCAACCATTCTTGTCCAAAATTAGTGATAAACCACTGGCGCATGTTGACCGAGGCGTCTTTAAAAGCTTGTTTCTCTGTGATAGAAGGGCGGTAAATAGTGCCGCCTGCTTGCTCAAAGATTTTATAAGAATTGCTTTCCTGAGTAGCGACTAATTCACTGGCTGCTGCTTTTTGTTTCGCGAATCCCTCTAGTATAATTTGCTGGATATCTGCTGGTAAGGTTTTCCATACGGGCTCAGAAAACCACCAAAGTGTGGCCATGTATGAGTGCCCATCAAGAATGATGTATTTAAGGTGCTCTTCTAATTTAGCGCCAATAATATCTTGGATCCCATTTTTACTACCTTCGACTACACCCGTAGCTAAAGCCGTGTAGAGTTCAGCCCAAGAAATAGGAGTAGGATTAGCCCCTAACTGACGGACTAATTCTTGCTGAATATCGGCAGGGGTAGTACGAATTTTTTGGCCTTTTAAATCTGCTGGACTGCGGATCGGTTTATTGGTGGTGGCAAAGTTACGCCAACCTCCGGTATTAGATACTCCAATTAAACGAATATTTAATCCTTGGCTAAGAACAGTCTCTCGCATTTTATCTAAGATGGGCCCATCTAAAACACATTCAGCCTGTGCGTCACTAGTAAACACATAAGGTAAATCCAATACTTGTGCGGGTGCAAAAAAATTACCTGTGCCGCCAGCTGTACTGGGGAACATTTCTAGAACGCCTGACTGTAAACTGCCAATACATTCGGGTACGCTGCCGCAAAATTGCCCTGAGGCATATAGCTGTACTTGTACACGTCCGCTACTGCTTTTTTCAACGTACTTTTTGAATGCTAATAAGCCCACATAGTCTTCATCCTGAGTGGAGGCTTGAATCGACGCTTTAATGGTAAATTCTGCTTGAGTGACGTTAGCTCGAAAGATCCCAACTAAGCAGCCAATGGTAATCAGGCCATAAATAACCAGTAAAACGATGCGTTTTGATGTCATGTTAAGCGAATCCAAAAAACGTAGGTAAGGTCATAGTGAGAGCAGGGAAGTAAGTAATCAAAAAAATGACTGCTGCCTCTACTGCTAAAAATGGCAGCATTTCTAAGGCTATATTTTCAGTTTTTTCACCTGACACCGCAGCAGCAACAAACAACACTAAACCCATAGGTGGTGTGGCCAGCCCCACCGTTAAATTCACGCACATGATCACTGCAAAATGCAACGGGTCTATGCCCAGAGTGATAAATATAGGAGCGAGTACAGGGCCTAAAATTAAGATGGCGGGTCCTGCATCTAAGAACATGCCTATGGCAAATAAAAATAAGTTGATGATTAGCAGTAGTAACAACACATTGTCGGTGATCCCCATTATTTCTGAGGCGAGTGTATCGGCCATGCCAGATACCGTAATGATCCAAGCAAAAGTAACCGCTGAGCCGACCAATAATAAAATGGTACCAGACTGCACCGCGGCATTGACTAATATAGAAGGCAACTTATTAAATTTGAGAGTGTGTGTCACAAACAAGGTGATAATCAGTGCGTAACCTGCTGCTACTGCGGCGGCTTCGGTGGGGGTAAATACGCCTAGCACTATGCCGCCCAACAAAATAACGGGTGTTAACAGTGGTAAAAAAGAGCTTTTAAGTGCACTGCCACGCTCATGCCACGTGGCTTTTGCATTAGCAATGGGGTAATTACGTTTTTTGGCAATATGGCTGGTCATTAACATCAAACCCGCGCAAATCAAAATGCCTGGCACTATACCGGCCAAAAACATGCCAGCGACAGATACGTTCATAATAAACGCATACAAAATCATAATGCCAGAGGGGGGGATAATAGGGCCAATGACTGATGACGCGGCAGTCACCGCTGCAGCAAAACGTCTGCTATAACCATTTTGCTCCATGGCGGGAATAAGCATTTTACCAAGGGCTGAAGTGTCTGCTACTGCTGAACCAGATAAACCAGCAAATAATACGGAAGATAAAATATTCACCTGCGCTAACCCACCTCGATAGTGGCCTATCAACGTTTGACTAAAGCGGACAATAGATTGAGTGATACCACCCTGATTCATCAGTTCGCCAGCAAGTATAAAAAACGGTACCGCCATCAAAGGAAAAGAATTCATGCCCGAATAAAGCCTATTTAACAGGGCAGAGAAGAACACTTCCTTACCGTCTAAAATTAAGCTGACACCGGGGCCAATTAACAGTGCAAAAATGACCGGTGCACCGGCGGTTAACAATAAAATAAATACCCAAAAATAACTTAACGACATATTAGGTGGCATCCTGCTGTGGTGCGAAGCAATGATCTAAGGGCAAGCATAATTGCTCAATAAGTTTTTCTAAGCCAACTAAACAAATTGAGCCAAATGCAAAAGGCGCGCAGCTATAAAAATAAGCCAATTTAACGGGCACAGACGACGCATTAATACTTAGCCCTGTTTGCCAAAATTCTAGACTCTGCATAAAAAATATGCCGCAAATAACCATCACTAATAAGGTGATCAGAAGTTCAGTTATTCTGCGTAGCAGTGCAGGCAATGCATCAGCAAACATTTGAATTGACACATTTAAGTGTTCACGATACGCCCAAGGTGCGACTAAACACGCAACCCAAACCATAGCAAATTTAGCCAGTTCTTCAGTCCACGCTAACGAATCGTTGAGTACATAGCGAAAAAACACCTGCGCCAGTATCATGCCCAACATAAGTGCAAGTAATCCTCCGGCTACGTTTTTGGCTATATTTGCAATGCCGAAGTTCAACTTGCCCAAGGGAGTGTTGATTGCAAACAATGTTTGTTGCAGCTTAATCATTGCGAGATTGCATTTTAGTTGGCCAGTAATGACTGATTTGCTGGCCGATGGTAGGCTGCTCTAATTGTTCTGTATGCAACACATCAGGGCCAATAGGCACTGAATGCCCGGCAGGAACAAATACGGCGATTTCATCTAGCGTTAAAGTTAGTTTATGAACCCTGCCCCCAGAAAAAACTTGTTGTTCAGGGAATCTCAACCATTGGCCTTGAGGTAAATAAAACTCCACCTCGCCACCGACTTGAGTACAAGGTACCACCAACATATTATCACCAAACATAAACTGTATTTCAAAACCTCTGGCTAATCTATCGTCGGGAAAGGCTAAGGCCATAGCGCGCATTACAGGCAAACCAGTTTCGCTGGCTTGTTGCATCGTAGTTTGAATATAAGGAATAAGTTGATAACGCAATTTTAAAGCTTGGTTAACGGCATTTTCTGCTTCTGGACTATAACTCCAAGGCTCTCTTTGCCCTATACCATGCAAGCGTATGTGGGCAGAAAATATTGCAGTTTGAGACCAACGTACAAATAACTCTGAATCGCGGGTGTCTTTGTAAAAGCCGCCCACGTCAGTGGCAAAATATGGTGCGCCAGACATTCCCCAAGACAATGCACCTCGAATGCTACCAATTAAACCACCCCAATCTGCCTGAGGGTCGCCGCCCCACTGACTGGGATAACGTTGCGAGCCTATCCAAGCGCTGCGGCTAAATAAGAAGGCACCAGTTTGACAATATTTATCAGCTGCTTGATACACACAGCGGTTATACAACAGGCTATACACATTGTGTAATCGATGCCCAGAGTCACCATTGTGGGCTAGCATGTTGTCGTCTTCTACTTGCTCGCCAAAGTCGGCTTTGATCATGTCTATGCCTAGGTCGAATAACGGTTTGTGTGATTCAAGCCAAAAGGCAAAAGCGTCGGGGTGGGTGAAATCGACTATGCCTGACTCAGGCAATGGCGTAAGCACTTCTGCAAAGGCACTCATATCCCATTGATAACGGTAGGCTTCGCCGCTGCGTTTATCTTTAAGTAACCAGCCTTTATTAGCCATTTTTTCAAACAAGGGATTTTGTACCGATACTAAAGGGTATTCCCAAATACACACTTTAAAGTCCATGGCTTTTAACTCAGCGATGACTTTACTGGGCGGGTGGTTGGCAAATCTCTTTGGATCCCATTCGAAGGCGAAGCGCGTATCGGTATCTTGCCATGCGCGTCCATCTAAAGTGATCACATCGCAGGGCATATTGTGTTCACGCACCGCTTTTGCGGTAGCCATTAGTTCGGGTACATCTTTGTAATAGGCTTTAGACAAAATAACCCCCAAACTCCACACTGGCGGTACCGGAGCTTTACCCGTTAGCTCGGTATATTGATGGATCATCTCAGCCCCATTTTTACCTTTGAATATAAAGATATCTAATGCGTCATCTTCTATCAATAAGCCATAAGCTCTTTGCGACCAAGGTGCATATCCAACAGCGTGAGTCACGGGGGCAGGTGTATGTACAAATACGCCCCAGCCAGATGGGCTCCAAGCAAAAGGTGTGTTTTTATAAGAGACTTCGGCATTAACCCCAAGAGCGTCATGATTATAGGAGCGAATAAATTGACCTCGTTTATTCAAGCTCGACCATTTTTCACCTAACCCATACACCGCTTCTTCTGCGCCTAAATCTAGACTAAACAGCCAACCTTGCGACGTTTTTGCTAGAGGTGGCATACGGTATTGACGCACAAAATGCCCATCATTTGGGGTTTTTTGAACACTTTTCCCATTACAATTGAGCGCAAATGAAAAAGGAGTGTGTTGAACGCTTAGTTCATAATTATCTGAGATAATAGTCGTGCTGTGTTCCGAGTGAATTAGACTACAAGGCAGTTTTTCAGGCTCTTGCAGTAGCATTTCATAATCGGCATTAGACCTACCTGCTATTCTAAGGCGTAACCCACATGAATGAAAACTTACCTGAAGCAAGCCAACCGAAGTGGGCAGCATCATCGAAGCATCATCGGCAAGATAAGCCGCACCTGTCACGTTCACTTGGGACACAGTGTTCCAATCGGGAGCTGATAGGTTAAGTTCTGGAACAACTGGTAGCACGGGTGAAAGTAAGGGTGAAAGAACGGGCAAAGGTAACCTCTGATAGTTTTCTAAACGCACCACTTTATTCTTCAGGTACTGATTTCGGTGCATTTCTGCTAGCGAATGAGTAAAGTATGAATAAAAAGCACATAATTAATCTTATATAAGACATAAGTTATAGTAGTGTTAAATTTTTGTCAATCGATGAGAATAATCAATGGGTATCAATGTTACACGCATTGTTTCTGAGTATTTCCGCTTTGTGTAAACTACTTAGGTCTATATTTTTTTGGGATAATATTTATTTAATATCTTGTATAAGAGCGATAGTTAATAATACCCTAAGCAAATGTTAACTTACTGTTCACATTAATGAATAAAAATCGTTTTGATAATAAACTTAGCCGCCCAGGGCTTGCTTTCCAGCCCTTATACAAACAAGTTGAAGAGCATGTGACCCAACTCATTGTCGAGCAACGTTGGAAGCCCGGTGATATGTTACCTAATGAGTTTCAATTAGCGAGTGAGCTGAATGTGAGCCAAGGTACGGTTCGTAAAGCCTTAAACAGCCTAACCGTTGCAAAAATTCTGAACCGTAAGCAAGGTATTGGGACCTTTGTATCTGAACATACTGGGCATCATAGTTTGTATCGATTTTTTCCTTTAATCGCAGACGGGAAAACCCCTGAATTACCCAAAGCTGAATTATTATCAGTGGAAACACAAGTGGCAACAAAACAGGTTGCTGAGGCCTTAGAATTAGACTCTACTGCGAAAGTGATAGTGCTGAGTCGGAGGCGAATTTTAAATGACCAGTTTTGCATGGCTGAAACCATCTTTTTGCCACACAAGTATTTTGCTATATTAGAAAAAAAGCCAGACGTTCCTCATACCCTTTACCACTTTTATCAAACTCAATTTAACCTTACAGTTCGTGACACCAGAGACATTATTAAAGCCGTGCTTGCCACAAAAAAAGATGCCCAGATGTTAGGCATACAGGAAGGGGATCCTTTGCTCGAAGTTACTAGAATTACCCACTCTTTAGACAATAAAGCCATTGAATTTAGATTAAGTCGCTGTCGTAGTGATCATTATCATTATTTGGTGGAACTGGGATGATTTTCAGTTGTTGCAAAGTCATTATTAAGCTAGATATTCAATAATATCTAGATTGTTCAACCGCTTATGTTCGTAAGCGAGTTTATTGCGCATAAATCTTTAAATTAACATATATATAACATTCTTAAGAATAATTTAAGTTTGGTGTGACATACTGCTACCACTTCAGCAATATTAAGGCAGTTATTGTGGCTCGTGGTCATCTTCGTTGGATCTATCCTATTCTTGGTTTTGTTGCCTGTGGATTAGTATTTTTAAGTCTCTCTCGCATAGCGTTAACGCTATGGCAGCTTGAGCGAGTAACAGAAGTCGATGGCTTTTGGTGGGTTTTATTACAAGGTGTCAGATTTGATGTGGTACTGCTCGCACAGCTTGTAGTGATACCCGTGCTAATCATCCCCTTAATCTCTATTCATCATCGTGGTTTCAACGTTATTATGCCATTGCTACGGTATTATTTTGTGTTGATTGCTGGGCTGCTGATATTTATCGAGTTCATCACGCCCAATTTCATCGAGCAATATGATTTTCGCCCCAACATATTGCTTATCGAATATCTTGCCTATCCTCAAGAAGTCATGTCGATGCTACTCAAAGCAGTGCCAATGCAATTATTCTTAGCAATAACGGCTACGGCCCTGCTGCTATGGAAATTCTCGAAATTCTTATGCTTTTTGGAGCAAAAAACGGCACCTACCTATAGCTGGAGCGCACCATTGCTTGCGATGCTTGGCGTATTGTTGTGTGTTGGCAGCGCCCGTTCTACATTTGGGCATCGACCTGTTAACCCCAGCACAGTGGTTTTTTCGTCGGACTCTCTTGTGAATACATTACCCCTTAGTTCAGCTTATTCAGTCGTTTACGCACTCTATGAAAAAATCAAACATGAGCAAGGTGGTAAGCCTATTTATGGCAAAATGCATACAGAGACGGTTTTAGGATCCATTTATCAGGGCATGCTGCTTCCAGAGAGTGATTTTTTTGATAGTCATGTTACTACTTTGCACACTCAGCGCAGTGAGCTGGTTTCACCGCCTCATGGTAAAAAGAGCTTGGTCATTATTTTACAAGAAAGCTTAGGGGCTGACTTTGTAGGTAAACTTGGCGGACAAAACCTGACCCCTAATATTGATAAATTAGCAGAGCAAGGAATCTGGTTCGATAACCTTTATGCCACAGGTACCCGTTCAGTCAGAGGTATTGAAGCGGTTATTACAGGTTTTTTGCCGACCCCCGCTCGAAGTGTTGTAAAGCTTGGAGGTAGTCAAAACAACTTTTTCACTATTGGCCAATTGTTGGCACAACAGGGTTATGACACGTCATTTATTTACGGCGGCGAGGCACACTTCGATAACATGAAGCGGTTTTTTAGTAACAACGGTTTCAATAAGATTATTGAACAGCAAGACTATGTAGACCCTAAATTTACTGGGTCATGGGGAGTATCTGATGAGGACTTGCTCAATAAAGCACATCAAACCTTTAGTCACTTATCGACTACTCAGCAACCATTTTTTAGCTTAGTTTTTACTTCTACCAATCATTCACCCTTTGAGTTTCCTGATGGTCGAATAGAGCTAGCAGAACAACCCAAAAATACCGTTGCCAATGCTGTCAAATACGCTGACTTTGCGCTGGGTCAATTTATAGAAAAAGCCAAACAATCAGATTACTGGCAAGACACCGTATTTCTTATCATCGCTGATCACAGTGACCGGGTATACGGCAACGAGCTCGTGCCCATTGATAAATTCCATATTCCTGGCTTAGTTCTTGGGGGAGGTATTGAACCCCAAATCATCACTCAAGTCGCCAGCCAAATCGATATGCTTCCGACCATGCTGTCACTGATGGGGGTTGAAACAAGCCACCCAGCTATAGGACGAGATTTAACCAGGGCTGAGTGTGCCCAAAATGAAGGTCGAGCCATGATGCAGTTTGGAAACAACTTTGCTTATATGCAAGATGACCGAGTTGTCATACTTCAAAAAGAACGTGAACCTTTAGGGTTTGTCTACTCAAACAAACAACTCATTCCCAGTGGACTCGATAGTGACTTAGCGCATAAAGCGTTGGCACATTCTGTATGGCCTGTTCAAGCATATGAAAACAAGGCATACAGGTTGCCTTAACAATGGTTTTCATCAATTACGAACCAATAACGATGCTTGTAAGGGGGATCTTACTAACATTGTTCACCGGTTTTTCACAGGCTAATGAAATTCAACCTTTGAATGACCAACTTGGGTGTAAAGCGCTCGATGGAACTGCAACAACAGCCGTAACTAATTCTGATGTAAAACGCCAAATAGGCAAAATAAACATAACAACCAGCGCTATTTTTGATGAATCTGATCAAGATTCAATGGCTATTCATACCTTAGCTAATTGGATGCATGTGAATACTAAAGAGGATGTGATT
This sequence comes from Paraglaciecola psychrophila 170, assembly GCF_000347635.1. NCBI lineage: Bacteria > Pseudomonadati > Pseudomonadota > Gammaproteobacteria > Alteromonadales > Alteromonadaceae > Paraglaciecola > Paraglaciecola psychrophila. The sequence goes on from NC_020514.1 coordinate 1,648,154, forward strand.
AAAGAGCGTTTACCTTTTAAAGAAGGTGACATTTTAGACGAGGATGACTTGCTTGAAGCAGAGAGGATAATCCGCAGTCAAGCCTACATACGTGATGCTAAAATTACCTTTAAGCAATCCTGCAACATCAATGAGCCTGCCGATGTAGAGATACAAACATGGGACAATTGGTCACTTATTCCAACGGTCAGTTTTGGACGTAAAGGAGGTGAAAATAAACTCTCCCTTGGGTTAAAAGAAGACAATGTGTTAGGTTCAGGTATCCGCGCTAGAGTAAAATATAATAGTGACGAACAGCGCAGTGGTTATCAGTTCACTCTCAAGTCTGCTTTCCCTTTGATTCCATTTTCAACAGTTATGGTGGACTTTTTAGACAATGACGATGGGCAACGTACATACTTAGAATTCGACAAACCTTTTTATCACTTTCGTTCAGAGAGTATGTTCAATGCTTCTTATTTTTCTGATGAAAAAACGATGGATATTTTCCAAAATGGACTGACGCGAAATAGTTTTGATGTGCAAAGCCATCGCTATGCGTTAGCCACTGGGTGGCAATTAAGAGCTGAGGATAATAATACTACTCGAATTAAAATCGGTTATGTCGATGAATATTTGCTATTCGAACCCAACAATATATTAGCAGATGCAGATACCTTGTTTTTACCTCGTAAGCGAGACTATCAATATCCTTGGATTGGCATTGAATACCTAGAGCGCGAATTCAAAACCATGTTCGATATTTACTTGATTAACCAAACTGAGGACATCAACCTAGGTTGGCATCATGAATTCAAATTAGGTTTTGAGCTGAATGATGTGGCATTGGGAAGTGATGTGGGTTACCACTTTTCTCTGGTGTCCAGTAAAGGTTTTGAAATCAACGACGGATTAATGCTGCTATCACTTGCAGGTGAAAGTGATTTTAATACACAGAACCCCGACCACTTTTTGTTGGCTGGTAACATTGAATATTTTAAACGTTATACCGATCTTCTCGGTTTTTATGCTCGGGTGTCTGCCAGTGCTTCCAATAACACATTGCTAGATATGCCTATTTCGATAGGCGATGATAGCGGGGTGAGAGGTTACCCTTTGCAATATCAACATGGCGACCACCTGATGGCAGGTTCAATTGAAGCGCGACTTTATACTGACTACAACATTTTAAAGATTCTCGACGTGGGTTTTGTCGCTTTTGCTGATATGGGTAAAGCATGGTCAGGGGAACAAGCCAAGTTCAATGAAACTGACTCAATACTCAGTAGTGTTGGTATTGGTGTAAGGCTCTATTCATCTCGTTCAAGTCATAAGAGTGTTATCCATATGGATATTGCTAAGCCCTTTGTAACATCAGAAAATGTCGATGTATGGGAATGGCGATTACAAATCAAACAATCCTTTTAGTTATAATAAAAAATTGGAGATGCAGTGCCAACATTCACTAACAAACAAAATGGTATCGGTATAAAACGGATCTTCAAGGCTACTATTTGTTCTTACTATGGATTTAGAGCAGCTTGGACACATGAGTCCGCCTTTCGTCAAGAACTCGTCATGGCGATTATGCTTATTCCTTTGACATTTTTATTGGCGGATTCCGCAAACCATTGGCTGCTTTTATTTGGTTCAATTATGTTTGTGCTTTTTGCTGAAATAGTCAATTCGGCTCTGGAGGCTTTGGCCGATAGTGTCACACTAGAGCACCATGCTTTAATCGGCCGAGCTAAAGACTTAGGATCATCAGCAGTATTTATTGCACTTAGCTTTTTACTTGTCGTATGGGGCGAAGCTATCTTCCGGTATTTTCATTAAAGAACCGTTTTATTTTTACCACGCTAGTAGTAAAACCTCTATTTAAGTGGCGCATTAGGGCTATTATACTAGGATCCTTAATCAGCTAAGCCACCGAATATATAATATCAGCAACGAATTTATGTTGTGTGGTTCAAGCATTTTTCATTTTTCATTCTTCATTTTAGATTAAGTCACTTAATGCCTGACTTACCGCTGTTTTTAGTGACATAAAATGGCTTTTAGCCAACCCCTCAGCCTTATAGACCTTATAAAAGTCCGTTACAGCGTAAATGTCTTGATACCTATACCCCAGTTTCGATTAACTACAGTCAACAGCAATAAAGCCGCCTAATTATGGGAATGTGATATGAAATTATTATCTTTTATCAGCATGCTATTAGTATTAACGGGCTTTCATTTTCAGGTGAACAGTATGACCAAAAAAAAACATGATTCTGCAGATATAAAGTCAGTATTTGAACCCATGATAAATGATAGATGGATTGGTATTGGCATATCTTATGGTTCATATCGTGACGGTGAGAGTCCTGGGAAAAAGAGTGTTTCGTCTGAGAAAGATATTCTTCAAGACATGCTGTTATTGACTGCTGATAACGATGTATCTTGGAATCTTATCCGAATGTACGCTGCTGATGCAGCCAGTGAACAAGTATTGAAAACGATCAAAAAACACAATTTGCCTGTCAAGGTAATGCAAGGCGCTTGGCTATCTTCTACTCAGACTGACGAAGAAAATCAGCAGCAAATTTCAGACGTTATTCGTTTAGCCAATGAATACAAAGACATTGTGGTGACAGTCAATCTAGGCAATGAAATTTTTGTCGACTGGTCAGCGCATAAGCTGGAAAAATCTGATTACCCAAAGTATTTAGGGTGGGTTAAAAGAGTGAAGACAGAGACGGAAGTGCCGGTAACACTAGCCGATGACTATAATTTTTGGAACAAACCATGGAGCCAAGAAATAGCGCAAGCACTGGATTATATCGTTTTGCATGCTTATGCTATGTGGAATTCTCAACCCCTCGAGAATGCGTTGCCATGGACCGAGAAAACCTTTTTTGATATCCGAGCATTACACCCGACTAAGCAGATTGTGTTAGGTGAATCAGGCTGGGCAACTAGTGCTATTACAAGTAATGGTGACGAAAGTTTAATTATAGGTGAGGCTAGCGAAATCGCCCAAAAAGTATTTTATGACGCATACAGACAATGGCTAGTCGACAATCATATTGTGTCTTACTATTTTGAAGCTTTCGACGAAAAGTGGAAAGGGGGCGAAGATAAGCCCGACGGTATTGCTGAAAAAAATTGGGGAGTATTTCGTTCAGACCGTACACCTAAGATGGCAATAAAAGAACACTATAGTAAGGGCAAGTAGGACAAGGTTGAGCGTAGTTATAAGCTCAATAAAAAGTTAAATGCTTTCATCTTAGGCATTTTGTTTTTCATAACCACAGCCCTTCGTTTCAATGTGCTTTACCGTACTGTGTTGCGAAGGGCAGGCGACAGTATATTCGACCACTGGCGCTGGGTTCATTCAGCTAGCTGCTTTATTCTAAAGCGAATGTATTCTTGTAACCAAAGATTAGGTTATATATGGATCACCAAAGCTCGAGTGATTTTAAGCGAGATAATAATGAATGACAAAAGTAACTTAATCAAATTGATTGTTTTGGAGGACCACGGCAGAGTGTGATTTTAAGGAGATGTTTGTTGCGCGTTTGGTTCACTTAATTCGAGTATCTGATGGATATTTTCCAAAAAATATAAAATAGCGATTAGAAAATCACACCACATTCATAAAGTATTTTAAATAATGAAGCCCAGAAAAGTTAGATTTTTACGTGTAGAATATGTTCATGTGAGAGAGTGTTTATCTTCTATTGCTCAAGGTAAGAAGATACAATAATTATGCTCCATAAAAAGCGTTAAACGCTTAGTTTTGTTGCCAAAAAAGAGGGGCGATGACAAGGTCAATATTCGCCATGACGCACCAGTAAGGGGGGGATGTTTACCAGAGACCTTAATCCTTGTCAATAACAATGCGATACAGGTCCTCAAGGAGCGATGTGCACAAGAAATTCTGACCATCAGAAATGTGCTCAAATATAACATTAATAACCGTCACCCCTTAATTTTTGTTAAGTTAAAAATCTATGCAGGGCACGCTCACTTAATACTAAAGGTAAACACATGATCAATATTTTTCTAAAGCTGCGATGGAGTTTAGCAGTAGTCGCTATTATGCTATTAATGGGTTGCAGCAAGCCCTCCGAAGCTCTGCACGTCTTGATACCCACCGCGTCAAAGAGTTCAAGCGTTCCCGATAGTGAAGTGAGTCAAAAGGTTCAGTTAGCATTATTGACGATCCCTGGGATTGAGACACTTGATATCAATGTATCCACACGCAAAGGCGATGTTCGCCTGGTGGGTATTGTAGATACCCAGGTTCAAATAGATGCGGCGCTTAAACTTGTCCGAGAGACTGACGGAGCTTTCACCATTAATAATCAACTCACCATTAAGCAGTAATCTAACCGTCAAAATATCACTTAGCTGCGGTCAGTTTTGAGTATTGAGGTTGAAAATTTAGACAAAGTGAAAAATCTGATTTTTACTTATTTAGGGATGGTTTATTTTTCTGGGCAGAGCATGCAGTTATAAAGATAACTACTTATTACTGTGGTTATCTTAGTGATTTTCTGTAGCTAAATTATATTTATGAAGCTGTGGCAGATGGAAAATAATAAATAAGTACATTCAGTTATAGGCAGATTCTACTTTTATCATCAACAACGTGTGGACGCTCATCGATACTTATACGGTCTTAATAAACCCTCTGCCTGCTTCTTTATTCTTACTGCATGATTGATAAGCTTTACCTTTCCTATATAAATGTTGGAATAAATGTGCTGATAAATTGTTTCATAACTAATATCGATGCTCTGGTCCTCCCTAAGCCACCCAGACACTTAATCTGGACTCCATTTCGCAGTAAGTTTTGACTCAATTAATGCAATGAGTCCTGTTGTCATTTTAATGGCTTTATAAGTGGCTAATCGTCGTATGTCTGTCGGTGTTTGAGCTTGCTTAAAACGATAGCCTCGTTTGCCTGTATTACGGGAAACGCCCTATTAATAGTTGATTGACTAACCTTTAGCTGTTTGGCAATTTTATTTTGGCTCATACCTGTTTTACTTAAAGCATAAATCTGGCATCGTTGTTTATATGTTTTCATTGTTGCATTTCTTGCCTGAGAAAAAGCGATTAGCATATATTTAGCTGACCGTCTTTTCTACTCGTTCAAGTCATGCACTTATTATTTGAATCCAAGATAAGAATCAATACGTGTGACTATAAAAATAAAATTGAAACAATATACTAACGGAAAAAAAGTACTAAAAGCGAGCCGTAAGATCCATAAATGGCTCATGCTTTTTATCGGTATTCAATTTGTTATTTGGTCGGCGACCGGTGCATATATGGTCTTTTTTGACATCGATTATATTCATGGCGATAGCCTAGTGGTTAATCACCAAGATAAGATCGAACCACATGACATTCAGTATTCCTTAAGTACCTTGTTTAACGAATACCCCAATGCTGAAAATATACGACTAGCGACATTTTTACAGCAAACAGTTTATCGTTTCGTGATCAACACTGAAAACGTACCTGTGCAGTTTTTACTGGATGCTCGCTCTGGAGAATTACTTTCACCGATACCAGAGTCGAAAGCCATTGAAGCCGCCTATTATTATTCAACATTAGGCAAGGTGAAAAGTGTGGAACTAATTACTGACAATCCCCCCTTTGAACTAAGCCCTCGCGCATTGCCTGCTTGGCGTATTAACTTCGATGTTTTTGGTTGCACCCTCTATTTATGTTTCTCAATCAACCGGAGAACTTGTCGGTAAACGTCATACCTTTTGGCGTTTATTTGACTGGATGTTTCGCTTCCATATTATGGATTACGGAGATGCAGAGGATATTGATAACTGGCTACTATTTGTTGTGACTTTCTTTGCTATTTTAGGGGGGGGGGTAGGGCTGGTAATGACCTTGTTTTTAGTTATAAAACCATTTAAAAAAAAGCCGTATCCAATAAGAATAAGTCACGAGGTGTCTTCTAATGAAGTGGGTTAGAAAACTTCATATTTGGGCATCTATTGTGGTTGGTATACAATTTTTAGTGTGGTTAGTTAGTGGTATTTACTTCAACTTAATGGACACTACTAAAGCCTTTGGTCGAACGTATAAGGCCCACATCAACGTAGAAATCCGATTAGATCGCGAGCGTCTGGTTGACCCTTCAATTGTGTTGTTAAAATATCAGCCGAGTGTGTCGATTGAGCTAATAAAAATGTTGGGCCAGCCTTTTTATCAACTGACACATGTGCAAGCACTTTATCCACGTTTTAAAAATAAATATACACTAGTGGATGCTTACACGGGCAAAGAGTTTTTAATTGATGAGCAGGTGGCAGCCAAAATCGCTGAGATTTCTTATAATGGGCCAGGAAAAATATCTAATGTTATAATGGTGGACTCATTTATTCCAGATTACCCTAAGCAGCAAAACTCGGCTTGGCAAATATATTTTGATGATGTGATTGATACCATTGTCTATGTTGAGGCCAACTCAGGAAGGATTATTGGGCATAGTGATGAACATAAACGTTTTGCGGATATTTTCTTTATGCTGCATTTTATGGATTACGGTAATAACGGCAGCTTCAATAATATTCAAAATGTGATCTTTGCTATTGCTGCTTTATGGTTAGCCCTCAGTGGATTTATCTGGAGCATACATTTGGGTCTAAAAGGGAAATATAATATTAGACGCTAAGGAAGCCTGATATAAAGACAAACTCATCTAATAGTAAACCTATAATTTTGTTTTTTACTGATCGTTTTTGCACTGTTTCAATGACTATTTAAGTTCATTAGTATGTTTAGCTAAACATGCCAAGCCTCTATGAAGTAGCAATGTTTCACTGTTTATATTTGGACAGGTAGTCGTATTTTTCAACAGGCTGCCGGCGCATTTTAATAAGTAAAAAAATACGCCTAATAGAATAAAAGTTTATATCCCTGAGTCATAGCGAGCGCGCAGTCGTGTGGAGTATTAGTCACTTTTTCGCAAGGGCCACTCATCATTTAGGCCGCGAATAGGTCGTGGAAATATAATTTTGCATGTCGATAAAGTTTACAGTGAAATGGTTAAAAATGACAAGTTAGGTATTTTTACCAATTGTAACTATTACTTATTTTGTTCTTAATATACGAAAGCCTCAAACTGGTATTAAATAATTACTGTGCTAGCATATTTTAGAAAGAGTCGGTTTAAAACAATGAAAATCAATTTTATACAATGCTTGCATGTATACCTGATAGTAACCTTTTCGACATTACTCATCGCCGCAGAGGAACCAGAAATTTCTGGTCTACAAAATATATTTAATGACACCAATTTGATCTCTGAGTTAAGGCAAGGCGGCTATATTTTGTATTTTCGGCATGGCAAAACTAATCACGATACTTATGATACGGATCGAATAAATTTAAAAAATTGTTCGACCCAACGTTTATTATCGGAAGAAGGGCGCAAAGAAATGACTTGGGTAGGTAATACCATAAGGCGACTGGATATCAAGATTGGTACTATCGTCAGCAGCCCTTATTGCCGTTCTATTGATACTGCGACTCGTGCATTTGGTCGCACCGAGGTCAATAATGACTTAAAACATACTATTACTGCAGACCAAGCGACGATAATTCACCAGGCCCAAGCGCTTAAGAAAATGCTATCAAGATTCCCCGATACTATTGGAACCAATGATGTTTTGTCTGCACATACCGCCAATCTACAAGAAGCTGCAAGGATCTGGCCCAAGCCTGAGGGTGTGGCTATTGTCTTTAAACCACAAGGCAATTCATTCAAGTATATTGCGACTATTCGACCTACAGATTGGCAAAGACTGCTTACGGTCGCGGGTTATTAATACAGCAACGGCCTATGGATAATTGATTATGCTAAATTTCGAAATGCAAACTTTAAAATGAACTGGCTATCCAATTTATCCATTCGATTCAAATTTCTGTTATTACCGGCAATTGCAATACTGCTGTTAATACCATTGAGTCTTACCTTTCTCACTGAGCAGAAATCAGAATACGCATTACTGGTACAGATCGAACGTGAACATATTCCAAAGATGCAGACACTATCCAGACTATTTTCTGATTTTTCTACTAACCATGTTCGTTTCATCAGCCTGTTGGCATCTGCGCTTAAAGAGAATCTTTCCGAAGAAGAGTTTTATGCGATTGGTCGGGAGCACATTTCCATATTGAATAGCATTATAAATGACTTCGAAAAAATGAAAGCCAGTTTAGACCTACTTCAGCATCAAACGTTGCTCTATTCTAATTTAAAATCCGAACTTGAAGCCTATTGAGACCAAATGGGTTCCACGGTATTGATGTCTTCAGTCAAGATTGATTTAATCGTGAGATTTATGCTACGTGCGAATGAGTCATATGATAAAGCCAATACTCAATTCCTTAATTTCATTGATAACTCACAGATAATAACCGAATACTCGGTGATTAATGCGAGGAAAAATCTCGATAACATTCGCAATCATCTTTTTATGGCCCTAGGCGCTACGCTGTTTTTTATCATTGTCGCCAGTTTTAAACTTTCCCAGATATTTCTTAGTGACATAAAGATCATAATTTCCAGTTTGAGTGGTCTTGCTGATGGAAACACTAATATCCCAATACCGAGGGGGGAAAGAAAAGACGAATTAGGTATCGTTAACCATGTACTCGAAGTGTTCCGAGAAGCTTTAATCAGGCGTGATGTGGTGGAAGTTCAATTAAATAAAGAAATTAGCAAGCGAAAGCAAACGGAAATGTCAGTTCGCAAAACCGAGGAGCGCTTTCGTGCTTTATACGAAGACAATCCGTTAATACTTTTTACTATTGACCAAGATGGCAAAATTCTGTCTCTTAACCGACGCGGTGCTTCTCAATTTGGTTTTTCATCGGATGAACTGCTAGGTTCGTCGATTTTTAAACTAGTGATGTCGGATGATCTCGGAGATGCCAAAAAAATGATTCAACAGTGTACCAGTTTGCCGGGTACAAGGAGGCAACTGACACTTCGCAATACTCACAAAAATGGCAATATAATCTGGTTGCGCGAAACGGCACAAGCCATTAAGTATAATAACAACGATAGTGAACGTTCCGAGATAATGCTGGCCTGTGAGGATGTTACCGAAGCTCAAGATTTATCGGCGAAGCTATCCTACCAAGCGACACATGATGAGCTTACAGAGCTGGTCAATCGTTGGGAATTTGAGCGACGGGTGACACGAACGCTGGAAACGGCAAAGAACGAAAAAAAGCAACACGTACTTTGTTACATAGACTTGGACCATTTCAAAATAATCAATGATACTTATGGGCATGCGGCTGGCGATCAACTCTTGATACAGATAACTAAGGAGTTACAAAAACATATACGCTCACGTGATACGATAGCCAGACTCGGCGGTGATGAATTTGGCATTCTGTTCGAACTTTGCTCAATGGCTGCCGGTCTGCGTGCCGCCAACGTTTTGGTTAAAGCCATTGAAGCATTCCGCTTTCCTTGGGGCAATCATGTATTCCGTATCGGTAGTAGCATAGGTGTTGTCGAAATTAATGAGCTCTCAGTTGACTACGGAACGCTCTTGTCAGAGGTTGATACCGCCTGTTATCTAGCCAAGGATCTCGGCGGAAATCGTGTGCAGGCTCATGAAGCCAATAGTGAACAATTGGCAAAAAGGAGAGGACAGATGTTCTGGGCCAATCAAATTCCAAAGGCGATCGAAGCAAACCAGTTCGAACTTTATTACCAAACGATAAGTCCACTGAATAAAAGCAATGAGTTGCACATAGAATTATTAATTAGGTTCAGAAATGAGCAAGATGAAATTATTTCTCCAGCTGTTTTTTTACCCGCTGCGGAACGTTATCATTTATCCAGCAGCATTGATAAGTGGGTAGTTAATCGTGCTTTTTCTATGTTAAATAAAATGAAAAAGGACGCACCAATTATCGGACAGTGTTCGATTAACTTGTCGGGTACCTCAATGGGCAATGCAGATTTTCTCCAATTCTTGCTAAAGAAAACTGATGAATTTAAAATTCAACCCAATCATATCTGTTTTGAAATAACTGAGACGGCAATTATCTCAAACTTGCACGCTGCAAAAAAATTCATGATGAGATTGCGCGATAAAGGCTTTATGTTTGCGCTGGATGATTTTGGCACGGGTCTATCCTCTTACGAGTACCTAAAAGAATTACCGGTCGACAAACTCAAAATTGATGGTGTCTTTATTAGAGATATCGATAAGGATCCGATAAAACAGGCAATGGTCAAGTCGATTAATGAGATTGGTCACGTTATGGGTTTAGAAACTATTGCTGAATTTGTTGAAACAAAATCAATTTTGGATATGTTGAAAGAGATTCAGGTTGATTACGCACAAGGTTACTATATTTCCAAACCACAACCTTTTGCCAATATTGCTGCGATAGAGAAATCCGAACAGTTGCCTGCCATTTCTAAGGCAGACTAAAATACACAAAACTCATAAAACGCTTTTAAGTAACTATGGTTCAATACAATTCTATTTGTAAGTTTCATTGGGAACATGCAATAGAATATTTTAGTGAGTTTTACCCTGAATGTTGCCACAGCGTGGCGAATAGCATCAACAACTACTTGCGAAGCCGCGCTAACTCAGTCAGGTATTTTATTCTCTGCCGCATGATTTTTTGCTGCTAACTTCTGTAAATTTGGTAAGGCGGCAATAGTTGCGTTACGGATTTGCCCCGCGTCATGTCGTACGCTCTCGCTTACATTAGCCATTGCATGCTTCATTCTTTGTGCAGGATCAAGTCGAGCAGAGTTGAGGAAATTCATGATTGCAGGGTTCTTCGACCAAAGCATTCGGTTCATCACATTGCCCAACATCGCCTGCGGATAATCCCCAGGTGTATCCGTCATTTGTATCGGCATAGCGAGGGCGTTCTTTTCCTCATTGCTTTCAAATGTTGCTTCGATAAATCCAGCGATTGATGCGCTCAGTGAGACCAAGGGTACTTGCAAGATGGCAGGTGTTATTCGATTACCTTCCCAGATTGGCTTAACAGCTGAACGCTTAGCGGCGGTTGCAGTGCAATCAATGAACAACGAATCAACAGGTACCTCTGCGTCGCCATCCAGCCCGTGTAAAAAGCCAGGTTCAATTAAGCTAACCCGTCCAATTTTAATTATATGTTTGATTTGCCGCAGTAAATCGACTTCGCCTTCAGAGATTGTCGGATAATGAAACTTGCTGGGTAGGCTACTTTGGTCAAGTCGGAACATATGACCATGTTTTTCCAAATGCAGGAAGATTTCATCACCGCTAGTGGCAGTTGCGCCAATACGCATTTGTTCTAGCTGCCAACCAATACTGTTGCCTGCGAATTGTGAACCAGGCTGGGTAGAAGCACGGTTGATCAACCAGGTTTCACGAGGGCGAACCCAGCTTATACTGGACGCTTCAACACCCATATTCATCAGCCAAACGCCCACATCCATGGCAGTTTTACCACCGCCCATTATGACATAATGCCCAGGGGGCTTCGCATCGGTTATCCAAGCTTCGGGCAGTTTGCCAGGTGTGGTCAAACGCACGCCATCAGCGATTTCAAACTTGCGTTTGTGAGTGGCAGGAACAGAGGCGGTCCAAGCACTGCCATCAACCACTTTACGGCGAACATTTACGCGGGTTTTCTTACCTGAAATACTTGACACAATGGTGTGTTCGCCATTAGTACCTTCTTGATACTTTGACATCGGGAAGTAACTAACGCGTCCACTTGGAATGAAGCGTTGTTGCATTGCTTGTTCAAAATAACTGAGTACTTGAGTTCCCGTGGCGAGCTTGTAATAACCTTTATTGGGACCGTCTGTGTCGATAAGATCATCACCCAAACTCATTGAGTTGATACCATAAGTCGCACTAGGCTGATGCAGTGTCACAAAGGGATAAGCGACATTCCAGTGTCCACCTGGTTTTGGATGCTGATCAACAAAAGTGATATGTGCATCACTATATTCAAGCAACGAATCCGCAAAAGACAAGCTAAGTGCGCCCGTTCCAACGATCAAATAATCAGTGTCAATCTCATACATGCACGTATTCCAATTTTTATCTGCTTCAGTCTAGTCAGGATAAACGCAATTCCTGACCTATACAACAAACCTAGAATAAGACAATACTAATTTTATTTGATGGGTAAAGTTTAATGGATACAGAAAATTTATAAATTCTGAAACAGTGCTAAATTGAGATACAAAAAAGTTCAAGACAAATAACACCTGATAGGCTGCCAGTAATGAGTCGTGATAGAACAATGGGTAATTCAGGATGAGATTTAATCATTAAGCAGTCAACAAAAACTGCCCCCGATTTAGCTTTAACTTTGTGTTCAATGTTTATTTTATAAAACTCTAGGCCAAGTTAGATGTGAAAAGTGTGCATTACTTTATATCTACAAGACAATATGCAACGACTGTTTTGGTCAAGTCCAACCGACACTCTCTAAAGGAATGTTCATACTCAATGAGTGATTGATCGCCGCTCGACGAATGCAACCGCTTTAATAATTATCTAGAGTGTTTACTCCAAATATCACTATGAAATACTAAACCCTTTGGAGGCTGTCGTAAGTGATGGGCTTTCAAAAAAGTTTGTTCAATTAAGCAAGTCGTTATACGTTTTGACGTGCTCCAACCAACAATGCGACGACCAAATGAGTCCATTACGATTGCCAAGTATTGCCAGCCTTCACCTGTTTTCAAATATCTCACATTGCATGCCAACTTTTGGTTGAGGCTTAGCGGATTAAAAGTAAAAAGACCGCTAACTTCTTTAAGGTTGCAGTCTTGTTTTGTTCGATATTTATTGCAGGTCTAAAGCGTTATTTGACTAAAGTGGATGAAAATTTACTCTCTCTCATCATTTTGTTGTTGCGTTCTTCAGCCTCAGCCCAATCTTTAGGCAGCGTTTTGGCAGCCCAAAAGAATGCAATGATAGAGATAATGTAGGGCACAACTTATGATGTAATCGCAAGACGTAACGCATGCACTTCTCCATAGTGTCCTGTTAATGCAGAGCTTAAGAGACCAATATAGCTTGGGCCTCCACCCAGCGCTATTAGATTTAATATTAAAAAGAATAATGCGGTAGACATTGCTCGCATGTTAATCGGTGCAAGTGTTTGTGCTGCAGCAAAACTAGGGCCTAAATATACGCCGGCAGAAATGAGATATACAGTAATCAGAGCTAAGTGCAGATATATGTTCTGCACCCAAAATGCCCCAATTAGAGCGGGCACGCCGATTATAAGCACAGCGCCGGGCAACCAACCATATGCGCTGATATTTTTTTTAGCTAATTTCTCGGTGATTACGGCGCCATAGTAGGTGCCTGCGCCATAACCAACAAGGTGAATCGAGCCAAGCATTAACATCAACCAACGAAACTTCCCATTACCAACGCCTGGTGCATATTCTGGGAGAAAACGAACAATATAATCGACTCCCCAGTTCGCCACAGCATAGCCTCCAAAACTGACCCAGGCGATACCCATGCACATAGCCCACCAGCTCGGAATTTTAGCTAATGTTTTGATCGATTTTCCAATGCTTACAGGCTCTAAGACAATGTTATCACCCTCCATTTGTCCGCGTTTTGGTTCGCGTACTGCCAGCGCAATAATTAACGCTAAAACGACTCCCGCCACGCCCAACGCAATAAGAGTGCCTCGCCAACCAAGCGTTTCAACTAATATTCCAGCTAGGATATAGGAAAATGCGATACCAATTGGAATACCTAACGAGTAAACACCTAGTGCACTTGCGCGTTTTTCCTTTGGGTATAAATCTGAAATTATAGAGTGAGAAGGAGGCGAACCGCCAGCTTCGCCAATACCAACACCTGTTCTGGCAATAAGCATGCTTGTAAAGCTATTAGCCATGCCTGTAAACGCGGTAAACAAGCTCCAAAAAAAGACTGAAATACTGATGATTTTAATACGGCTATAGCGGTCTGCTAGCCAAGCTATTGGGATGCCAACAGTGGTGTAGAGTAAAGCGAACCCAAAACCTTTGAGAAGGCCAAGTTGCCAATCTTCGAAACCCAGGTCGGCCTTGATACTGGGAGATAAGGCACCCATGATTTGGCGATCAATAAAACTAAATATATAGGCCAAAGTGAGTAGCCATAATACAAACCTGCGGTAGTTACTTTACTAGGCAATCTTAGGTTGGCTCATACAATATCCTTAGCTTTTATTAATCTATATATCAGACACATCTTTGTGGATCTAGGTATCGAATTATAATTATATTTTAAACATTTATAATGTGTTTGAGGTGAATAATGAGATTAAACCCTAACCTTGATCTATACAATGGCTATAGGTGGGTGAAATGTAGTCTTGACATAACCGACTGTGGCTAGTTTGAAAAACTAACCACTGAGAGTGTGAAACTGAGACAACATAACAACAATAGAGTAGATAACGGATGATTAAAATAAAGTTAGAATGTTCTATTTCAGGAGGGTGAAACTGACAAACATTAAAATAAACCATTGATAATAATGGTTTACTTTAATGTTTGGGTGATGATGCAGACCGCTGATTTACCCGGTAAAGTAACCCAGCAGCCGTCCCCGTTCTGAATTGAAATGGTTCGTTGGCGATGTTTCGCTCGATACCTGCTTACATAGTCAGCTTCGCTATATAAACATTATTTTTGCTTAATGCTCTTTTGCAAGCCGCTAAACCTTATAAGCTTGGATCCTTGCTTTCATTTCAAGGGTGATTTGCGAAAGTTGCAGACTAGAAGCGGATAACTGTTCTGCACCCACCACCGTTTCTCTGGCTTGGCCATCGATAATTGCGACGTTTTTGCTAATACTTTGGATGACCAAGCTCTGTTCTCGTGTTGAACTTTCTATCACTCCGGTTACATCGTCCACAGACTTAATGCTCTGGACAATTTTTGCTAATACAGCAGAAATTTGTTGAGCATTTGTAACCGCTTCTTTGGCTTGCTGGTTACCACTTTCAATGCTAGAAAATGCTTTTTGGGAGCTGTTTTTTAAGACGTCGACTACATCTGATATTTCTTGGGTCGATTGTTGTGTTCGTTTGGCAAGTGTGCGCACTTCATCTGCTACAACTGCAAATCCTCTTCCTTGTTCACCTGCTCTGGCTGCTTCTATGGCTGCATTTAATGCCAGTAGGTTAGTTTGATCAGCAACTGATTTAATCACGTCTACCATGCCTAAAATATCGCTTACTCTGCTGTTCAACTCGGTAATTGTGGTACCTACTCGGGCGACTTCTACCGCTGTTTGGGATATACCTTGCATCGAGATTTTGACTGCTTCTTCGCCGTTTACTGTTTCTTTTGCTGCGGTTTCTGCGCCATCTGATGCGACCAACATATGCTCCGTCACAGATTTTATGCTTGCGCTCATCTCTTCTGTGGCACTGGCTATACTAGATATCTCTAATTGAAGTCGTTTCAGGTTGACTTTGCTTTGTTCTGTTGCGCAAGCTGCTTGCTCGGTTGCTTCACCAATTTGATCAGCGTTTTCCTGAAAACTGATAAAGTCAGTTCGGATATTAGTAAAAGTAATATTGATTAACTTAGCTATTATACCTAGTTCATCTTCGGTGATTAGTTCGACTTTGTCTGTTAGGTCTTTTTCTAAATTTACTTTGTTCATAAATCTATTAATTTCAAAAGACTGTAACGCTCTTAATCTGACCGTGCTAAAGACCGCATAAGCGACGGCTAACATTAAAATCAACACTAAAGATTCAGATACGATAACAAAAAGTCGATTGCTGACATTACCTTGAGCATATAAATTAGCTTCATCAAGCAGTGTTTGTTCTGTAATCTTAAGTTTATCGATACGAGCTGTTGCGGCTTTGAACCAGTCATTCGGCTCTACGTTGAATCCGTTCATATTGTTTTTAGCAATATCTCTGTAGCCTTGTACATCACGACTTTCTTTCGATTCAACAAATCGGTTTAATACTTCTTTGAAATCTGACGAAGCGACGGTGTAAGCCGATTTAATGTAGGTTTGTTGTTTTGTGAGCAATTCAATAAAGCGAGTCATTAATGCTGGAGTGAATTCTTCGCTAGCAAATACACTATTAAGCACAGCACGTTCAATACCTGCTTGTTCTTTGGCATAAGCGATATTATATAAAATAAGAAATCTTTCGGCTGATGTGGTTTCTTCTAGCTCGGATGCCAAATGTCCATTCAAATCTAAAAGAAGCAGATTATTAGCAGTGTAATAGCGCAGTGCTTTTGGCAAAGTGATACTTAAAGCATCTACTTGTTGCCGGATGATTTGTAATTGACCTAGGTCGTTGAAAAGTTGTTGCATCGTTTTGTTGATCTGTTGCTGATAATCGATATCGACCATAAAACTTTTTAGGCTGTTGACTTCTTTGTCAGTTAACGTCCTTTGATTTTTGAGTTCAGAAACAAACTCACTGCCTTTTGAACCAATAAAACCTGCAGACATGCCCCGCTCTTTTTGCAATTCATGTACAAGTTGACTGGTAATAGTGACTAACCTAACATTAGAAATTGTTTTATTTGCCTGCTCGAGGTCGTGGTAAGCACGAAAAATATTTGCTGTGATAAATATCAGTAAAACAGCAACAGGAATCAGTGTTAACAAAGACAGGTATCTAGATAACCAACGTTTCATATTGTATCCGATGAAGGGTTTTTAATATGGTGATAGTACTACTAAGGTCATGAACGGAACATTTATTTTAATTTATGGCTAATTAGCGTTCACCCACTAAAAATTGATAAACTCTATTAAAAACATGAGCTAAGGATGACTCTTCAATCGAATACTGTCTCAGCTTACTAGACTAAAGTATTAGAATGTAATCGATTGAATTGTCATCACCGCATGTTTTTTTACCGTCCTTTTTTATTATTCGATAAGCTCAAAGGTTAACCCCGCATGATTTTCTAAACGTGTTATTAATTTAGTTCCAAAAATACTAGCGGGTGTCCAGAACCCACCAGACACATTTTTTTTACTGATATCTTGCACTAAACATGTAGCGGCTTGACCTAACATTTTAGCGGTAGAGCCATAACCTGGATCTTGGTCTCCTGTCACTTTACAGCGAATTTCTTGGCCACTATCAGTTTTGCCGTAAAAACGTAAATCGTAAAACCCTTTTTCTTGAGCATCTAGGCTTGGGCCTTCACCGGGTTTTGGTAACATAAATCGTTCCATTGCCCAGCGAGTAGGCGGTATAACGGCAGCCATAGCAAAGCTACCTAATCCCACACCTACGCCTGCCGCTATACCACTGCCGATTAGGCCCTTCCCAGTCAACATGGCTTCGTTGTATTCAAAATGTGGGCTGTAGCCACCTGCTATCAATGCATTACTTCTGTGCACAATGCGGGTGTTAATGACCGCCATCACAAAAGGAGCCACCCAGCTGTTAAAGTCGTTATCATATTGTGGACGATTCATATTGTTTTGACGTAATTTGTTACCGTGATTTGGCGGGCAAATCGCATATGGGTTAGCTAAAACCTTACGCAGGGCAGGGTTACTGGCCACTTCTTTAAATATATTGGTCATGCTAGCTACTGTGCCGCCTGATGCTGCCCCCTTCATCTTCTTGACGCGCATTTTGATACTACTGCAAGTTTCACCAAACTTTTGTTTCGCATGTTGTTGTAAAAAATACACACCTAAATCAGAGGGTACAGAGTCAAAACCACAACTATTTACAATACGGGCACCGCTTATTTTAGCCAGGTCTTCATAACGCTCTAACATTTTGGCTATCCAATGCACTTCACCCGTCAAATCACAATAGTCGGTGCCTAACGCCACGCAGGTTTTTACTAGTGGCTCACCATATAAAGCATAAGGACCGACAGTGGAAATTACTACTCGGGTGGCACTACAAAGCGAGTGAAGACTGTCTTCATCCGCGGCATCAGCGACTATAATATCAAGTGCTTCCCCCGCGATACCCAACGATAATTTCAATTCGTTTAGTTTGCTTTGTGAGCGCCCGGCAATAGCCCATTTAAGTTCGCCTTCAACGGAAAATTGAGCCAGCATGTATCGCGTTAGTATTTGCCCAACAAAGCTGGTGGCACCAAATATTATAATGTCAAACTTAGGGGGAGTGTCTTGCATAGTATTTTTTGCCTCTGAGGAAATCATCTTAGTTTATTTCACAGCATTCAAATTTGTGATGCCTTAACAACACTTTAAAAACTTATACTGAGTTGTTGATGTAATCTATCAGAATAAATTCACTTTAGGGCGAAACATAATGAGCAAAAAATATAATACAACCGAAGTTTGGATTGAAAAATCTAATGTGGCTAACACCAAAATTGTCACAAAAGAGTTAGACAGTAACCAACTAAGCACTGATGAGGTGTTACTTGAAATTGACTCTTTTGGGTTTTCAGCAAATAACGTCACATATTCTGTGTTTGGCGATAAGATGGGTTACTGGGGTTTTTTCCCAGCTAATGACACTTGGGGCATTGTACCTATGTGGGGTTTTGCCACCGTGCTTGAGTCAAATCATCCTGAAGTAAAAGTAGGCGAAAAGGTCTATGGGTATTTGCCTATGGCTTCGCATTTAGTGATCACTGCAGGTAAAACCTCGCCCACTCACTTTTTTGATATCGGTGACAAGCGTAAAAGTATTTCACCCGTTTATGACAACTATGTGCGCTGTGCCACCGACCCCGGTTATCAAGTTGACAGAGAAGCATGGCAGTTAAATTATCGGCCTCTTTTTATGACTTCTTTTGTGTTGGATGATTATGTCGGCGAAGGTTTAGTCGCTTCTGAGCAGCCCGTTAAACAAGTGATATTGACCAGTGCCTCGAGTAAAACAGCTTATGGTGCCGCTCACTTATTGATGAAACATAAAAAGGAGCGGGGATTAGACTATCAAGTGATTGGTCTGACATCTGCCAGTAACAAAGCTTTTACCCAAGATTTAGACTGTTACGATCATGTACTCAGTTATGACGACATTGCCGAACTTGGTCAAGATAAAACTAGCTGGGTGCTGGATTTTGCAGGTAACAAGAGTTTGCTACTGAAATTTCAAAAACAGTTTACAGACAATCTCGATAAGTTGGTCTTAATCGGCTCAACCGATGTGGATGCGCAACAAGATAAGCCAGACGGTCACTTAGACAGTGAGTTCTTCTTTGCACCAAGCCAAGTGAAAAAGCGCTCAGGTGAGTGGGGGCACGCCGGGTTTGCTGAACGTTATGCAAAGGCTTGGCATAGTTTTGCGATTCATATGCATGACAAGGTTTCAGTGGCTGAATACTCAGGAGCCCAAGCGATTGAAGCGCTGTATCACACCGGCCTTAAAAATAAGTTAAATAACTTGGAAATTAATGTACTGACGTTTTAGTTAAGTCAGCCTTAAATAGGGCACTACCAGAGTTGGCTGTGCCCGATGATACTCATTCTACTATTCGAAATAATCGCAGGTCTTAGAGTCTGACTCTTACTCACTCCGCGGGATTTTCACACTATCAGCCACAATTTCATACACCACACCAAGTTTTACCATATCAGTTTCGCTTCTTAAATCGGCTTTAAAGTGGGCTGCTTGTTCTGGGCTGACTTCTTTTTGTACCAGTTCACCTGCAAGCATGACGGTTTTGCCGCTGCTGTCTGTGGGTATAAAAAAACTATAATCACGAAACGAAACCCGCAAAATATGTTGGTCTTGTTGTGCGATAAAAAAACACCCTTTCTTTTGGCATACTTTGGCTATCCTAGCTTCTACTTGAAATGGTTTCGCCAGGTGTGAAGAGGAGTCTGTGAGTAAATTTTTCATACTAAGCTTAGGCAGTGAATTATCAAGTTTTACTCCGAAGGTTTCACTTTGGGCGTCCTGTGTGACGGGCTCTGACAACCTCAGTGTCTCTGCATATACGTTGAACGTGAGG
This sequence comes from Paraglaciecola psychrophila 170, assembly GCF_000347635.1. Lineage (NCBI taxonomy): Bacteria > Pseudomonadati > Pseudomonadota > Gammaproteobacteria > Alteromonadales > Alteromonadaceae > Paraglaciecola > Paraglaciecola psychrophila. Next base: position 1,668,108 of record NC_020514.1, read on the forward strand.
ACAAAGCCGAATAAAGTGCTGAGTGCGAGTTTCATATATCACCTTTAGTTTTTTGTTAAGTAAATCATAAGCGCAGTTATCATAAAAATCTACAAGTGTTGCTGAAACCAATCGGTGAGTTCTTTTATCGCTATTGGTTTTGATTTAAGACCCCAACCACGACCTTCATCTTCATATATGCTGAGTTTATGTGGGTGGACTAATTTTGTTAGCAGTTCGGCAAGCCATTTGGAATTTTCAACGGATACCCTTTTATATTGGCCTCCATGTTGTAATAAATCGGGACGTTTATATCGAGTTTGTGCGCCTATTTTAATACTGAACGTTTTTCTAATTCAGCCACTTTGTTGCTGGCATAGTTGGGTATCCTAATTATATAGACTCCTTCCATAGCAGGTCTAAATTTTAATTACTCGTAGTAAATCTGTGGTGATTGCATTAACTGCAACGGTTTTAACCCTAGGTATTTCTTGTAATGCAATGAACGTCTGCATTCCACCCCGGCTAGAGCCATAAATGCTCAATCTATTGGAGTCTACACCGTCAATGTTTGGAATGAGACTCAACAATTTGACGACATCTTCCACGTCTGTACCGCCAAATTCATCGTAGTTTCCAAGTACGACTTCCTTATCAAATGCGCCTCGATATTGAGTGCCTATAACGGCAAAACCATTTTCAGCAACAGAAAAGAGACGGTTAAACATTGAGCCAAAACCATAGCGCTATAACGACTATTGCCCCTAGGATTATATATTAAAATTGGCAGGCTTTTGTGTCCTTTGGGCTTGATAATGTACCCATCCTAACAAGTTACCCACTTGTCATTTAAATAGAATGTAGTCCATAGACTATTTGTATTTGTATTTGTATTTGTATAAGTCTGTTTTAGGAAAAAACACTGGCAGTTTGTTGAGTCTAATTTCCAATTCCTCTGGTGTTTTAGTTTTGCGCTGATTACTTTTTTTAAGCATGCCAAACCAAGTGTCATACTCCTCAAATACTTTGCTGTAGCAGTTTTGTAGGTTGGAGATATCTTTATACTTCAGGATGTTTTGAGCAAAAAATGAGGAGTGAAAAATGTTTGCTAATAGCAAACCAATAATAAGTATCCGTGACATATTAATTCCATTTAAAAGATAACGTTATAAAAACCATTGAGTGAAAAATCTACCCGTTATAACGGTCTCTGTAAAATCCTGTTTGCAATATTTATTATAAGCTGCAATTTCACCGAAGTCTTTTCCATAATGCTGAACCTGTATCTTTTAGGGACTCAATGACAACGTAGAAACCTGGCAAGTTGTTGCCTTAAAAAGGTTAAATTTACCGATGAATATCAGAATATATTTTACCTAAAACCTGTATCGTTATGAATTATATGCGTTTTAGACACCAGCCATACTGGCGTGTAAGTTGCTTCACCTCGAATAATTGTCTCTATCAGTCGTAAACATGCAAATTACTAGTAACCCACTATCACTCTTTAGTTACATTGGTGACAATAATAAAGCTGATGATGTGCTTCAAGATCTTGCTAAAGGCAATAAAAAGGATGTTAGCGGTGGGCTTGACGTGCTTGAAAGTGGTTTAAATCGAGGTGCGTTTGAAGAGACTTTACAACTATTTGAAAAAGGCGAAGTAGATATCGATCTGAACTTAGTTAAGAACTATTATAAGTTCAATCAAGAAAAGCTCAACAGAGAAGTCGCACATTTAGCTGAAAATTTTGATCTTGGATCTGAAGTCAGGGTGACAATACAAGATGGAGCGTTGCTGGTTGCAGGGGAGGCTGACAACAGCAAAGCACTGCAGCAATATATTGATAAAGACAATCGTCTTAGTACTTTAATACAACAAACCGCTAAATTGTCTCAGTTTGTGGAGTGGGGACAAGCAAAACAGCAGGCTGCTATATACAAGTCTGAAGATATGCCGGAAGCACAGTTAGTCGATTTTTTAAAGGATGCAAGGTTAGTGGTGACTCAGAGCAATCACTTTATTATGTCTGAGATGGGCTCAACTTTTTACTCTCAGGGACATACACAACGGTTAATTGATAATAATTCTAAACAGACAGAATAATCCTTTTTTGAAGTTTAAATAAAGGTTTACTCCAATTATTTAATGCCTTGTTTAATTAAGCTGAGCCACACCAATGACTTAAATGAAAATAACGAACTCACTCAATTCTGGAAATAATTGAATCATAAAGTGTATAAGCTAACCGAGTAAACTTTTATTGAATAAAATAGTCGATAGTTAGCAAAAAGCCTAGATTGATTCTTTATTCATAAACAGGTTTTGTCGAACGTAATTGATGACTATTTCTCACAGGATATATAAAATTTTTGTCTTTGGTGAAGCGAAGACTTGTTTTGGTATAACAACTACAGCTATATTGCTGAAACCTTTAAGGTTAGAGCTTAATCCCATGAATAATAAATCACTGCATTATAGATTGGGAGCCATGTGGTCTTCATTCAAAGATTCATTCATATCCTGAATCACCAGGTTAATTTGACTGATTAAAGAGCCTACACTCGCCTTTTTTTTGTCTGTCAGCATAGATAATCAAGGCATAAACAAACAAAAACGAATGAAATTTTCTGTTTATAGATCGCTCTAGGCCACCATTCCAATTGCTCTTAATATAAATGTCGGTTAGCCATGTTAAGACATTGATTATCTGGTTTTCCACCACTTTTCAATATGGATGTGAAGTTTGGCTTTTTTTAGGTGATCTAAGGTAGCTACTCTATCTGGTTGATTTAAGAATTGACCAATGACAATCGCCTGATGTCCATCATCTAAAGTGATATGAGTTTGTTCGAACTCGCTTTGTGCCTCAATTGTTTTGACGAAGAGTTTATCTCTATTAAATGAATGAAAACGTTTGGGATAATAAACACCAGCTTGAAAGGTGACAGTATCTAAATGAATGGTAATTATTTGCTTTTGATAAGTCGAATAAGACACGCGGTACATTAAAAACGCCAATAGCCCTGCTTCAAAACCAGCAAAGGGTAGGATTATCCAAACGCCCACTGCGCTCCAAGCGATGGCAATGATCATTACAAAAGCAGCCATCACCATTATAATGATCTTATTTTGCTGCCAATTAGCGGAGCGATTAGGTTGAAGGGTTAAGATAACCGATTCATGTTTATGTTTTAGTTTAACCATTTGATGATCTTTTCTTTGTTTCAATTGTTAAATTCTGGCAAAGTCCGCTTTTTATTTTTCAGTATAGGTCATGCAATTCTTATGTTTTTAAAAATGTCAGCTAAGCATATTCGGATATTTTTGCTGTTTGTGTGGTTAATCATCTTATTCTGGCAAACACAACCACTTAGCCTAATACAAGAATACGCAGGATTTGCCTTTTTAGGTCTCTTGGGTGCTATTTTTGCAAATGCCACGGGGGCAGGTGGGGGCGTTGTTTTTGTGCCTTTTTCAATCAACTGGAGTTTTCAGTTGCCAGTTCTGTGGCTACCAGTTTTGCCATTCAGTGTTGCGGTATGACCGCTGGAGCTGTGACGTGGTGGACGTTTTATAAACAGATTAGAGCCAATAATCAGCCGCAGTCTTTATATTGGCGGCCTCTAGGTAAGACTCTATTGTTAACGGTCCCATGCTCTTTGTTAGGTCTGTGGATGGTGCAAATTAGCCCTCAATTTTTTGCTCATTTTAGTGATCCCAACAGTTTGCATACCGGTTTTGGGGTTTTTTCAATTGGCTTAGCATTAGCCATTTTTGCCACAGTATTTTTGTTGCGTAATCAAGACTTCAATACAAAGCTATCTCTAATTGATTATATTGCTTTGCCGACTATTGCTTTAGTCGGCGGTGGTATTACTGCGTGGTTATCCATAGGGGTAGGAGAGTTGGTGGCTGTGTATTTAATAATTCGTCGCTTCAATGTGACTTTTGCCATTGCTAGCGCGGTTATATTGAGTGCATTGACGGTATGGGGAGGGATTGTGTTTCATATCTTCATTACTCAAGCCATATATTGGCCAGTGGTACTCTTTGCCGGTGCAGGTGCCATAGTAGGCGGTATTTTAGCCAAGCAATTGGTATTATATTTCTCAGCCAAAAATTTAAAGTTGTTTTTTGCAGGTTGGATATTTATTTTAGGGATCACATCTTTGCCCTTTTAATCGCCTAAAGTAGTTTAGGCGTCATTCTTATTTGTAATAGTCTTCTTTATTGCAATCTATTAAACAGTATTTGGTAGTTAAAATTTCTCGCTCTGGCGAGCTTGGCGCAATCCCAGAGAATATTGCCTGTAACGATGTGGTGGTGACGGAAGAACATTAGAAATAAGGTTATCTGCTGCTCCGAACTCGCCTTCAAAATTATTATTGACTACTCTGCGCACCCTTGTGTAGATCTAAAGTTGGGTAGAGGCTGACTATACTCAAGTGGAGCCATCGAGGACATCACAACAACTTCCTCTATTAAACATATAGGCACGGGATGCTTTAAGTCCCAGTCCACCAATCGAGAGCAAGTCAATTTGGCTGCAGGGGCAAATTTTGAACTCGCTGCATATCAACGCGTTGAAGTGATGAATTGAGCGTGTGGAGTATGTGGCCAGCAAAGCATCGAAATTATTTTTGATCAATTACCTCAATACTTCACCAGAGATGCCTAATCCCCTTGCTCGTGATTACCCCTATTTACTCACTGACACAGCAATTAAGAGACATACAAGTGATATTCAGGCAAACGGGCGGTAATCATGGTGTTGCTATTTGATGTAGCTGTTCGAACAGACCAAACTGAACAACGTTTACAAGTTTTAGATGCGCGTGAAGATGCGGGCAGACATAATGCTTTTGATAAACTAATAGGCGCCAACTTGGACATGTTGGCAGTTGATAGTCATTCGGATGAGTTAGTTCTAGGTGTGGTGTTAAGCTCAAGAGCCAGTTTTGAACTGGTACAGAAAGCAGCCATAGTGAATATTCGTAATATTGTTGCTATGGGTGCTCCATCTGGTTTAGCCATCGATTTAGCCAAAGGTTGTGATATCTGCTTACTTGGTTTTGTAAAATCGTCACAATCTTCGACTGGTTCTGCAATCGCATTTAATGTTTATTCAAGCCCACAACCGTTGGTTTGAAACAATAGTGAACCTGTTAATCGGTGCTTAGCATCACAGACTACGTTTATCCAATACTCGACTAGCCAACATGACAGCCCAAATCACTGAATAAATTGCAAAGATCACAATCATCCATTGCGGCATAGATATATCCATAAATGACCAGTTTATATCACCGCAATCACCTGTGGCACCGAAAATATTGGGCAACCATTGATGTAACGGTGCCCAACTTGGAAAGTTAGGCACAAACTCGCAGCTAGCAAAAAATGGGTTGGCCGCAGTTTGAATATCAACATGTTCGATGGCTATAAGTAAACCCCAAATAGCGGATACTCCCCAACCGATATAACCCATTAATCGAGGGTATAGATTATTGACTAGCATCGCCGGTATTGCCGCAAACATTACCCCAAATACGGCAGTTCGTTGGTAAATGCACATAATGCAAGGGCGTAAATCTGTAACATGTTGGAAATACAACGCGGCAATTTCTAAGCATAGCGCAGAGACAAATAATAGTCCCCACGCCCGTTTATCAGTAGATAATGATGATAGTTTATTTAGCAAAGTTGCATCACTCATTTAGTGGGGTATAGCTACACTACCGGGTATCATTCCAGAGTGATGCTCAATAAAGTGCATGTCATACAACCACTGTGTTAAGTCGTATAATCCGAAGTAAGTCGCAGCCAAGCCAACGAGTGTCAATACCACAGTGTAAGGCAATGCCATATACACCATAGTGCCATAAGACAATCTGAGTAGTGGTGCTATAGCTGACGTTAGTAAGAACAAGAAAGCGGCCTGACCGTTAGGTGTGGCAATGCTTGGAAGGTTAGTACCGGTATTAATGGCAACTGCCAATAAATCAAATTGGTCACGGGAGATGGCTCCACTATTCAGTGCTGCGGTCACTTCGGTGATATATACCGAACCAACAAATACGTTGTCACTGACCATAGATAACAAACCATTGGCTAAATAAAACATCACTAACTGTGTTTTACCTTCAAAGGTTAATACCCAGTTAATCACAGGACTAAACAGACCTTGGTCGATGATTACTGCCACGATACCAAAAAACACACATAACAACGCAGTAAAGGGTAACGCCTCTTCGAAAGCCTTGCCTATAGAGTGCTCGTCAATTACACCACCCATAGAAGTAGTCAAAACAATAATAGACAACCCAATTAATCCAACTGCGGCTAAATGCCCTGCTAAACCTACAACTAACCAAACGGCAATCAAACCTTGTACCACTAATCTAACTTTATCTTGTGTGGTTAAGTTAGCTTCGACGTTTTTGTCATAATCAGTCAATATTTGCCTAACTACCGGCGGTAATTCTGCGCCATAACTAAAGAGTGAAAATTTCTCAACAATAAAAGTAGTGGCTAATCCTGCAAAAAATACCGGAATGGTGATAGGAGACATACGAATGAAAAACTCTATAAAGTCCCAGCCCGCTTTATCTGCAATGATAAGGTTTTGTGGCTCGCCGACCATCGTCATTACGCCACCCAATGCGGTACCTACACCAGCATGCATCATCAGGTTACGTAAAAAAGCCCTAAAGTCTTCTAAATCATTACGGTTAGGCACGTCATCATCGTGGGAGTGATCGTGTTCAGAATGAAAGTCTTTACCTGATGCCACTTTATGGTAGATAGAATAAAAACCTAAACCTACCGTAATAATAACTGCCACAACTGTTAGCGCATCTAAGAATGCCGACAAAAATGCACATGCTGCAGCAAAGGCTATAGATAGTGCAATTTTATTCTTAAGTTTTATCAAAAGTTTAGTGAAGAGATACAGTAATAATCCCTTCATAAAGTAGATACCGGCCACCATAAATACCAAGAGTAGGATGACCTCAATATTCACCACCATTTCATGTTTCATATGTTCTGGTGTTGTCATACCGATAAACATCGCTTGCATCAGCAAGAGACCGCCCGGTTGTAACGGATAACATTTTAATGCCATCGCTAAAGTGAAAATAAATTCTAGTACTAACGCCCAGCCTGCTATGTAAGGATTAAATATAAATAAAATGGGGTTGATGATAAGAAATGCGACAATAGCCTGTTTATACCAACTTGGGGCTTTGCCCAAAAAGTTGGCTGCTACTGCTTGAGGTACCGACATTTGCATAAGCAAAATTCCTTGCTGAATATTATAATTATTGAATCAACGTTTTTCAGATTGTACTCAATAATAAACTCAAAATCCTATAGTTAGCACATATTTAAGTGAAATTTATCTGCTTTTCTACAATACTTTGTTAACAATTCAAAGTTTCGTTGTTACCAGTAAAATTCATCTGGTACAATCAGTCTATAATAAGTACAAAAACAATAATAACGAAGTGAGTGGTTGATGATATACAAGGCACAAAGTCCGGCAGGATTCGCTGAAGAATATATAGTGGAATCTATCTGGAGTGGTCGCTTCCCCCCCGGTACAATTCTTCCCGCAGAGCGTGAATTATCTGAACTAATTGGTGTCACTCGAACGACTTTGCGTGAAGTGTTGCAACGCTTAGCGCGTGATGGTTGGTTGACTATCAAACATGGTAAGCCTACTAAGGTTAATAATTTCTGGGAGACCTCGGGATTAAATATATTAGAAACCTTAGCTCGACTCGACGAAGATGGTATCCCTGAGCTTGTTGACCACTTGTTAGCCGCGAGAACTAATTTAAGCGCTGTGTTTATTCGCGGTGCTATTCGTCAACAACAAGATAAAACCATCGAATTATTACAGGGGTATAGTGATGTTCCTGATGATGGTAAAACTTTTGCTCAATGCGATTATCAACTAAATCACGACTTGGCTTTTGCTTCTGGTAACCCCGTGTATGTATTAATGATGAATGGTTTTAGAGGATTGTATTCACGCATTGGTGGTTATTATTTTTCGAATCAAAAATCTAGGGATTTAACACGCAGTTATTATAAGCAATTACTCGAACTTGCTGTTAAAGGCGATTACGAAAATGTTCCTTTGGTGATCAGAGACTATGGCATCGAAAGTGGTAAAATCTGGCAAGAATTACGCGCTGATATGCCAAAAGGATTGGTAGACTAGTCTTCCATAAAACTATAATTCGGCTGGTCATTTCATCAGCCGCATTTATTCATAATAAAATCATATGTATTTCAACGATATGTGATTCATTTCTAAAAAAATCAATTTATTTGTTCAATTAGTATGCAGTTTCTAATTCGTTTCTTTAACATTGCCTTTAATCCAGACAATCCGATTATTTAAACGAGGAAAGACCCATGACTAAATTAGATTCTATAAAAGGTAAAGTGAACGAAGCAGAAGAATTTGCACGTAAAATATGGCTTGCAGGATTGGGTGCATATGGTAAAAGTTTTGATGAAGCACAAGGCCGTTACGAAAAAATCAGTGTAGATGCGAGCAAAATGTTCGATGAACTAGTCGTAAAAGGTTCTAAAATTGAAACTGAAGCCAAAGATAAGTTTCAAGTAAAAGACAAAGTTGAAACGCGTGTTGCAGAAGTACGTAAAAAACTTGGTCTAGGTAACACATCTGATGATCAGAAAGTTGAAGAGTTGTCAGCAAAGATTGATGCACTAACTGACGCTGTTGCAAAACTAGCTGCAAAATAATTGTTTTGATACCCAACGCAATCATAGAATCACAAGTTCTAGTTTAAAGTTGGGTATTTAATTTTTTATCTTGTATTGGCGTGAGCTAAGATATTAGGAGAATCAATTTGAATACGGCTAAAAAAACTATAGATTTAGTACATAAAACTTGGTTAGCTGGAGTTGGTACTTATGACAGTGGGCGTGAAAATGCGGCCAATAAGTTTGACCAATTATTTGTTGATGGATCCGCATTTTTAAATGACTTACTAGTAAAAGGTGAGTCGGTAGAAACGCAATTACAAGCAAAAATAGAGGCCAAAAAAATGTTAAAGGACAAAATTTCAGCACTAAGAGCTAAGCTTGGTTTTGGTAACGAAAGTCGTGATCAGCAAGTTGATATGTTATCACAACGTGTTGATACTCTTATTGAAGTCGTCGCTAAATTAGCTCAACAAAAAGCAGCTGAGAAAAAAACAACGACAACTGCAACAAAAACTCCCGCCAAAACTGCGACTAAAACAGCGGCCAAAGCCACTTCTACAAAAACAGCAGTTAAGCCAGCAGCAGCTAAGCCGGCAGCCGCTAAGCCGGCAGCAGCTAAGCCAGCAGCCGCTAAGCCAGCAGTAGCTAAGCTTGCCGCAGATAAATCTGAAACAGCTGAGTCTGAAGCGGCTAAACCTGACACAGTTAAACCTGCAGCTGATAAACCCGAATCAGAGAGTGAAGATTAACAAGTGAGATTTTAGACCCCTTCAATTTTACTATTGTTAATAAAGCCGCTAAGTTTAGTGGCTTTTTTTTTCATTTTTTTATTTGCAACCCTGTTACTTTTCCATGCAAAACAACCCGTGTTTATTGTTAAGTAAGTAGTAGTTTGTTGTGAATAAATGCGGAATTCAGATAGGCTTACCTTGTGCTTATGAACCGCTCTATTTTTGGACAGGCGTCGCGATTGTTGTTGTATTTGTTGGTTTGATAGAGGCAATAATTATTTCTGTTTGGATAGATAAAGTTAAGCAATAGAAAAAACGCCAAACAACACGCAAGCGTCACTCCAAAAAATAATAGATTGCTAATGTGTTAAAAATTCGGATTAGTCTGCATGAGAATAATGCTACTGTAATGTGCAATGTTTATACTATTGATTAGACTTAGAATAATCGTGTTAGAATTTTTATGGTGTGTGCAGATACAAAACACTTTATTATTAGTCATGAACACGACAAATAGCACAGGGGAAGGATGTAAAATATCCCCGCCCCATTTTTAACAAATTAAATATGCACTTCTTAAAGTAATAAACTCCTTACGGCGTTAACTAAAAAGTAGCTATCTTCGTGTAAGCTACTGATGCTATATACCAACCGCTCTGATGCCACAGGTTTCAAATTTAATATGATTCTGGCTGGCTTAAGCAAACTATCTACTGATGATTTAAGTAATAGTTATAAATATAAAACTCTAGGGAACAACAACATGTACATGATAGTTAAGCACGCCCACCTGACGATAATTACACTTACTTTTATCTTTTTCATTATTAATTTTGTGTTAACAATGAAAGGCTCTGACAAGGTCAATAACAAGCTCCTGAAAATTGGACCACACATTTTGTATACCTTGTTTGTTTTAACGTTTATTTATTTGGTTTCTGTTAATCCCCTTAACTTGTATCCTTTTGTGAATGGTTGGGCATCATCTAAATTAGCCGGTTTCGTACTCTACATAGTCTCTATCACTTTTGCGCTTAAATGGGCAAAGTCGACTCTATGGCGTGTCGTTAGCTTCATCAGTGCTGTATTTTGGTTTGCCATGAGTGCTCGACTTGGCTTTGCCGATCACCTTAAAGTCAAAGGCAGTGAAGATGCCAATGTCTATATTGAAATAGGGCAATCTATACTGGCTACAATTTGCTAGAAAATTACGTTCGGATGTGATCTGGGTGTGAATGTTATAAGTCTATAATTTTGAATTACTTTTGAGCTATGTATAGTGACTTAGTAGATTCAAAAGTTTAATGTGACATTGATTAAGTGCTAATTTCAAAATTAGCACTTAATCAAGAATAGTGATGATGTCGATATTGTGACCGTTGCTTATATTTTTAATTATGACTAGTGGTATAGCTGTGAAGGTTGGGCAAGTTTTTTCGATTCAATAAATATCTTGCCTAGATTAAATCTTTTGTTAAGAACATTTCGTAATTAAGAAATATCCAATGAATTTTAAGGAGTACTAGTATGAAATTAGTCAAAATAAGTACCATCATTTTTGTTTTAGGTTTATCGAGCTGTCTTTCATGGGCGTTTGCAAAAAGTACCTTTAATGACATGCCAGCAGGTGAATATAAGGTAGATTTAAGCCATGCATCGATTGTCTGGAAGGTGTCTCATTTAGGTCTGTCTAATTATGTTGCTCGGTTTACAGAATTCGATGCTGCTATTAATTACGACGCAAGTGATATATCAAAAAGTCAAGTAACAGCCAGTATTAACCCTATGTCCATACAAACTGCTTACCCCAATGCTGCTGAAAAAGACTTCAATAATATTTTAGCCACTGAAAAAGATTGGTTTAATGCTAAAACGTTTGCAAACATTAAATTTGCGTCAACATCTGTTGATATGATTACTGAAAAAACGGCTGTGATGAAAGGCAATCTAACCTTTTTAGGGGTGACCAAAGTGATTTCTTTAGACGTAGTGTTAAATGGTGCCATGACAAAACAGCCATTTACGGGTAAACCGACTTTGGGTTTTTCTGCGAGTACTAATATCGTCCGTTCAGAATTTGGTATGGGTAAATATATACCAAGTATAGGTGACAATGTAGAGGTTTTGATTGAAGGTGAATTCGCATATTCTGATAAGTAGCTAAGCGAAGAATAAAAAAGATGACACCCTCATCACAACGCTACCACAGCCTTAGTATTGTGCTGCATTGGTCTATTGCACTAGCTTTATTATTTATGTTTGCAAGCGGCCTTTTCATGGTCAATGCAGATATTAGCAAGGCTGACCAATACCGGCTTTTTCAAATACATAAAGCCTCGGGTGTGGTAATGCTTTGGGCTTTGATTCTGAGGATAGTAACAAGGGTGTTTACTCACGCTCCGGCCCTACCAGATAGTCTTAACCCCCAACAGGTGTTCAAAGCTAAGTTGGGACATATATTTCTCTATGTAGCACTGGTTACAATGCCTTTGTCTGGATGGTTAATGGTGTCGGCTAGTCCGTTTGGTTTACCCACGTTTGTGTTTGTGGACTGGATCAAGTGGCCACATATCCCTGGTGTGGCAAGAAATAAAACTATCGAAACGTTAGCCAATAATGTGCACTGGATAACGGCAACTGTACTTGGCACTTTGATTGCCGGTCATGTTGGTGCGTTCTTTTGGCACAAGAAAAAACATAATATAAATTTAATTAGCCGAATGTGGTGGAATAAATAATGAAGGTTTCTTTGAACAAAACGTTTATGAACAGAACAACATTGCTGCGAATGTTTATACCATTTACGATTGTTATGTATTGGTGTTTAGGTATTTTAAACGCCCACGCAGAGATTAAAAGCAGTCATCAATCAGGTACCGTGTCTTTCTCTGGCCAGCATGCAGGAATGAATTTCGAAGGTAAGTTTGAGCGCTGGGAGGCCACACTCATATTGCCACCGCAGAACAATCCTAATATCACGGCAACATTTTACATGAGCTCTGCCAAAACTGGAGATAGTATCTACGACAGCACCTTACCTGAGTTCGACTGGTTTGATGTCGAGAACCACGCAACCGGAAAATTTTTAAGCACCGAAGTTTCAATAACTGAAGGCGGTTATAAGGTGCTGGGTGATCTGACTATTAAGAACATAACAAAAGCTGTGAGTTTTATGTTGTCTGACATTGATGGCAAGTTAAACACAAGTTTTGGTATTAACCGTTTGGACTATCAAATTGGACTGGAATCAGATCCAGACGCGGAATGGGTGAGTAAAACCATCTTCATATCGATGCGGATTAAAAAGTAGGAATAGCTTAAGAGCAGCTACCAGTTCAGTTGCCGAGCTATTAGTGAAAGACAAACGGAATAATAATTGTCAACGTTTTATGTATTGGTGATGCCTACAAATTTACTCAATGTTCATCTTAATTTTTATTGATTCTGGTCCTTGCAAATTTCCGGTTCTTGTTTATTTAAATTTTCATGCCGGCTAGCTAACAACTCATCTTCGAAAATCTTCTAAATAAGACCAATAAATTCATACGCTTAGATTGTCTATTTGAGTATACAATTCTATAGTGCATTTATTGATGTTGAAAAAGTAGATAAAGATATGAATACACATAAACCGCGCAAATATTCACAAAAAATTGTAGATGGTGCCGCTCAGGCACCCAGTCGCTCAATGCTAAGGGCCGTAGGGTTTAGCGACGAGGATTTCAAAAAATCGCAGGTGGGCATTGCTTCAACATGGTCAATGGTGACGCCTTGTAACATGCATATTAACACTTTGGCAGAAGAGGTAGGTAAAGGTGTAGATAGCGCAGGTGCTAAAAGCGTTATTTATAACACTATTACCGTATCTGACGGTATTTCTATGGGCACCGAGGGTATGAAGTATTCTTTGGTATCCCGGGAAGTCATATGTGATTCTATCGAGGCAGTATCAGCCGGTATGGGGCACGATGGTATTATTGCCATTGGTGGCTGTGATAAAAACATGCCGGGTTGTTTGATGGGTTTAGCACGCTTGAATCGTCCTGCAATTTTTGTCTATGGTGGTACGATTTTACCTGGCGAAAATCACACTGATATTGTGTCGGTATTCGAAGCTGTAGGCAGCTATGCTGCGGGTGATATCCCCATCACTCAATTGGAACACATTGAAAAAACGGCGATCCCAGGTGCCGGATCTTGTGGTGGTATGTATACAGCAAATACCCTAGCCTCTGCGATTGAAGCTTTGGGCATGAGCATGCCAAATAGCTCTGCGCAAAATGCGGTCTCAGATAATAAAAAGCAAGACTGTATCGATGCCGGTAAAGCTATTGTGTACTTGCTTGAACATGATATTAAGCCGTCTGACATCATGACTAAAAAAGCCTTCGAGAATGCGATTACGCTGACCATTACCTTAGGTGGCTCTACCAATGCTGTGCTGCACTTAATTGCGATGGCCGATGCCATTGGCGTTGAAGTGACTCTGGATGATTTTGTGCGCATTGGTGAGAAAACACCGGTGATTGCTGACTTGCGTCCAAGCGGCCAATACCTGATGTCTGAATTAATTGAAATTGGTGGTATTCAACCACTGATGAAGCGTTTACTAGATGCGGGCATGTTGCACGGTGATTGTATGACCGTCACCGGTAAAACCATGGCTGAAAATTTAGCCAGCGTAGCGGATTACCCTGAAGGTCAGAACATTATTTTACCTTTTGATAAGCCCATTAAAAAAGACAGCCATTTGGTTATTTTGAATGGCAATTTAGCCCCAGAAGGTGCTGTTTCAAAAATCACTGGCAAAGAAGGATTAAGTTTTACTGGCACAGCTAAGGTGTATGATTCAGAAGAGCAAGGTTTTGCCGCTATTATAGATGGTCAAGTGGTAGCTGGTGATGTGGTTGTCATTCGTTACGAAGGCCCAAAAGGCGGGCCTGGTATGCGCGAGATGTTAAGTCCTACTTCGGCTATCATGGGTAAAGGTTTAGGCAACGACGTGGCGCTGATCACTGATGGTCGCTTTTCAGGTGGCAGTAGAGGTTTTGTGGTCGGGCATATCACACCTGAAGCCTACGAGGGTGGGGCCATCGCGCTAGTAGAAAATGGTGATAGCATTACCATTGATGCGCAAAGTCGCCTGATGACGCTAAATATAGATGCTCAAGAAATGGCTAGAAGGAAGCAGAACTGGCAACAGCCTGCACCTAAATATACTCGAGGGCTGCTAGCAAAATATGCCAGAACAGTCAGCTCTGCTTCTACGGGGGCGGTGACCGACAAACCGTATTAAACAACAAGCTAATTGCGGCGCTACCGAGTTAATGTAGACACAATACTTAACTCGGTTGACCATTTTACTAAGCTTTATAACTACTGTAGTAGGGGAGGCTAGTTCGCTGCCAAAACTGTTAATGGTAGTGAAATAGTCATTTAAGTATTTACAAACAAGACAAATGACTTTAATTAGCAAACCAAATTAAATCAGCGTAGTGCCGTCATTACTCTTAACTATTAACTACTCGTAATCCATTGTGCTGACTAAGTAACCTCGCTTCCCTTTCTTTTAACTGGGTTAGGTAACCTCTGAGCGTTTTACTAATCATGGTATTTCGCTTTATTAAATCAAGCTGGGGCCAAGTGGCTCGTTCACCATTGTGGATAAGCTCTTGGATACTTTCTAAACTAGGGTTTGAAGCGATATGTTTAAGATTAGCAAACGTTGCGCTGGGTAATATATTGATATCGCCAACATATTGTTGATCAATAACAGAACGCACTTTGTGAATACCTAATCTAGCAGCACGATGACTAATAAGATTTTCAAGTATATCAAAAGCAAAAATACTATTTACTTTGGCAACTTTTGCAGCATAGCGCCAAGTTAATCCTATCAAGCCGGTGGTATCCCTTTTGTCACGGGCTAAGAAGGGAACGGCAATCAAGTTTGTTTGACTCACAATACTATGATTCACACCATATAGACGGGCTAAACGCTCAAAAGGTAAGTCTGCCATAATCGAGCCGTCAGCAAAACGACGGTTGGGAATATAAGGGACTATCTCACCCGCTCTGTTTTTGGCTTTTAATTGCACCGGCTTAAATAATATTGGAATAGCCGTTGAAGCTATGACGGCCTGAGTAATGATAGCGTTTGGCGAGGTTTTAGCATTTAACAAGCGTGAATGTTGATGCAAATCAGCCGGAGATACGGTGATTGTCATATGACGACCGGTCTTTTTGAAGGCTTCTTCAAAAGTGGTTAAATCAAACAGCTCAATTAACGCATTTTCTAGGTTACTACTATCCAGCAAGCTGTCTTTGCCAAACCCTTGCCATAAACGCCATTGCTTAAATTTATGTTGAATGCTCTGGGGTTGCATAACTTCTAATAGTTCTTCATTAGTGCGCGTACCCACTAGTGCCGCAATGATTGCGCCTGCGCTGGCACCTGAGATGACTTTAGGTAGTAAATCATGCTCTACTAATGATTTGATAACACCACAATGAAAAAAGCCAAGACCCGCACCACCACTTAACATCAAGCAGCTACGACCGAAAGCCTGTGCTGTTTCTTCAAAAAAGGATAGTTTTTCGTAAAAGTCGATTTCATTTTCGTCGGCTTGATAGATGTAATCCAAAGCGCCGCAGACTTCTAGAATAAACTCTTCGATCAGGTGTTTAGTGCCAAACTTAGCGTGTTGATTCAATGCCGCCGAAGCAATATTACCTAAGTTGCCATGTAAGCCTTCATGTAAAATATACATTAAGCCTGCAGCGTCACCGCTAACTCTGGCTTGTTTAATACGCTGTACTCGTTTACGAATAAGCCGGTAGTCATAGTCCTTGCATGGATCTTTGGCTTTCCATTCTTGGGCGCCAGACAATTCGTCATGAGCTTTTGCTGCTTCTAGGTACTCTTCATATGAAGCGGCTTGTGTCATGATGTCTTGTAATTCAGAAAGAAATTTATTTGACATACAAGTTTCTCAATTTACTAGTCTGACCAGATATAACCGTAATTAATTAGAAAATGCTACCCAAAATTAAAGATAATCAATTACAGCCGTCACCATAAATTTGCAATGTCGGTTAACTAGTTGTATTTAAAAAGAGTTTTATACAGATGATTATTAACTTATGGTAGTTTAGTTTGATCATTCTAATTTCAATAGTTAGTCTGACATGAGTTAGCATATGAATTCATACATACAAAAAAATATTATTGACTAGGCGCGACTGAATTTTATGCAATTAATCGATCAAATTATCACTCATTTTCCTCTGTTATCTATTCCAATCATTAGTGCTATGGTGGGATGGTCGACTAACTTTTTAGCCGTCAAAATGATGTTTTATCCCCTTGAATTTATAGGCATCAAACCTTTTTTAGGTTGGCAAGGTTTAATACCCGCTAAGCGCCGAGAAATGGCTGAGATTGAAGTTGAATTAGTATTGGGAAAATTGCTCAGCGTCAAAGAGCTAGCAGACCGTATTGATCCCATTGAGCTAACTAAGGCCATTGAAAGACGCCTCAAGCAAACTATACGAACTATTATTAATGATGTAATGAAGGAGTCTGCACCTCAGTTGTGGGCATCCTTGCCTGTGCATGGTAAAAATCTTGTGTACGCGCGAGTCGAAGCCGACATTCCTAATGTTGTGACTAAGATGGTGAATGACTTTAAGTACAATATTGAAGAAATAGTCGACATAAAAGAATTAGTGGTTGGGCAATTAGTTAATGCTCCCGAACTTATCAACGAGATTTTCTTGAAGTCTGGCGAGAAAGAATTTCCATTTATAGAAAAATCAGGCTTTTATTTTGGTTTTTTATTTGGTTTGCCTACCATGCTAGTTTGGATGTTTTATCCTACTTGGTGGGTTTTACCAGTGGGCGGCTTGATAGTAGGTTATGCCACAAACTGGATCGCGTTGAAGATTATTTTTGAACCCAAACATCCAATTAAGTTTATGGGGTTTACCATCCAAGGCATGTTTTTAAAGCGTCAGAAAGAAGTGTCACGGGTCTACTCAGATATTATTGAGTCTAAATTAATGACCTCAAAAAACATCATGGAGATCGCGGTACATGGTTCAGGCTCTGGGCAATTATTGGAGTTGATTGAATTACATGTGAATGATGCTATTGAACGTTATGTTGCCATCGCACAGCCTTATTTTGCCTTAGGGGTTGGCTCAGACTCTTACTATAAAATGAAAGAACTCGCTACTCAGCGCATTTTTAATGACTCAGAAAAGTACTTGGCGTATGCCTACGAATATACTAATAAAGCATTACGAATTGGTGATGACTTGTGTCAACGCATGGAGGCTTTATCGCCTGAAGAATTTGAAGGCGTGCTTCGCCCAGCTTACGAAGCCGATGAATGGAAGTTGATTGTAACGGGAGCCTTATTAGGCATGGGTGCAGGTTTTATGCAGTTGTACCTAGTGTTTATGTAACACATCGGCTCATCATGCAAAGTGAACGTTGAAAGTTAATCTAATTTTTTATTCCTGACGTATTACTATTATGAAAATAATCTTAATTGTCTTGTTTATTATGAAATGTGCCAATGTATCGGCCCAGTGGAAAGTCGATTTTTCCAGTGCTGAAGAACTTAATTACTGGTATCGGGTTAACGATAGTGTAATGGGTGGGTTATCGCAGTCGAATCTACGGGTCGTGGATAATGTTGCTTATTTTGAGGGTGAACTTTCTCTAAAAAATAATGGCGGGTTTGCCTCGGTTAGGCGTGTAGGCCCAGTCTCCCTTATAAGCGGCAATACGCCTATATCGATAGACGTGAATGGTGATGGGCGAAGTTATCAGCTTCGCCTCAGAACCGATAAGGGGTTTGATGGGGTGGCATATGTTGCAACATTTTCTACTCCCCTTGATACATGGCAAACTTTGTCTTTTAAAGAGGATGATTTTATTGCTCAATTCCGAGGACGTCTTGTGAGCCGTGCTCCGGCTCTATCATTTGCTGAGGTTACACAAATAGGCTTTATGCTTGCAGATAAGCAGCCTGGTCCATTTAAGTTATCAATAAAAAATATTGGTCAATAACAGCACTTGAAAGCCTGTTATTATTCACTCACTTTTATCTAACAAATTAAATATACTTACCAGAGACTGAGTTAGCTTGTGTTTAGGGGCGAGTAAAATTAGTGGTTTTTTAGCTTGATGTGACTCGCGCATCTTAACCGACTGACCGATGTACTCTGATAACACCGGAAACCCTTCTGCTATTAATTCATTCACAATTTGTTTGGGTAAGTTTGCATTAGTCATATATTGATTGGCAATGATGCCTTCTATTTGCAAACCCTCGTTATGATCCTCTTTTATTTCTGCAATTTTCCGTTGCAAACTATACAACCCTTGCCTAGCGAAGTCGTCGCAATCAATCGGTATCAAACATCGTTGTGCAGCAATTAACGCTGACATACTATAAAAATTAAGTGCTGGTGCGGTATCAATAAATATGTGCTGATAGGTGCCTTTCAGTGAATCTAATGCTTCTCGTAGTTTATAAATTTTATGCCTGCTGTCTAATTCGCTTTCTAACTCCGTTAAACGTTCTGAACCTGCAATAATATCTAGACCCTTAACTTGTGTTGGATGACAGAAATCAGTGGCAGGGCGACGATGCAGATGAAAGGTAATGGTTTGTTCAAATAGATCAGCTATGCTGCTTTCTTTGGGCATATCAGTAACATTCAGATAGGCGGTGCTATTGCACTGCGTATCTAGATCAATGAGGAGGGTGCGGTATCCCTGAGTAGCAGAAATAGCGGCAAGGTTTACAGTCAAACTTGACTTCCCCACACCACCCTTTTTGTTGAACAACACTCTTATCATTTTCTACCTCGGTTAATACTTTAGTCTTTTCATATTATTAAAGAAGCAAAAGCTTTATTTTCAAATACTTGCACTAGATATAAACAGTATGTCAATCTATCGTTAAGATTGACATGTTCCATCACATTTATTGGTAATCATAAAATGAAAACGGCTGAACGTATATTAATAACTTCCCTTGATATCTTTAATCAAAAAGGCGAAAACAACGTTAGCAGTGTCGAGATTGCAATGGAATTAGATATCAGTCCTGGAAATTTGTATTATCATTTTAAAGGTAAGGAAGTCATAGTGGGTGCCTTATTTGATATTTATCAAGATCAGTTGCGCGGCATTATTGATGCTCCGAGCAAACAAATAGATACTTCTCTTAGCATTGAAGATTTTTTTTATTATCTCTACCTGATTATTGAAAAGAATCATTTGTTTCGTTTTTTATATCGAAACCCTACCGATTTAACTGATAAATACCCTATTGTGGCCAAAGGATTTATCAGGTTGATGGCCGCTCAAGAACGTTGCGTTACTGAGCTTTTGGCGCAGTTTGTAGTTCAAGGTACTATTACTGCTTCTGCTGGCCAGTGTAATCAAATGGTCGAGATCATCGGATTAGTCTTTAGTCAGGCGGGAAATTATTACGCTTTAAAAGGTCACGATATCAATGGTGATGAATATTTATATAAAAGTTTGTCAGCAATTTTATTCGCGTTATTACCTCACATCAATATAGAGTCAGGTGAGTTACATCATCTGCAAGAAGCGATAGTCAATCACGAATTCACCAATGATGCATAATGAACTAAAACGTGTTGTGTATCAGCATAAAAGGATAACGTTTTGAGTAAAAAACTAACGTTTTTAGATAAGACCTTTTGGATTACTGAGTCTGAAGACAATCCAAAACATGTTGCAAGTTTGCAACTGCTGAAAATGCCAGCCAATGCCTCAAGCGATTATGTGGATAAGTTATTAGCAGAATTGCGATCTTCTGAACAAGCTAGCGCCCCTTTCAACTGTCGAGTCAGTACCTTGATGGGTTACCCGCTTAAGTTTGTAGCGGTTGAGCGGATAGATATGCATTACCATGTGCAACTGCATACTATTGCTGACTTGAATGATAAGACTGCTTTACATAAATTTGTGGCTAGTCTGCATGAGCCTTGGCTAGATAGAGATAAACCGCTTTGGCAATTCCATTTAATAAAAGACAACAATTCCAAGCAGTTCGCTTTGTATATCAAAATTCACCATATGTGTGGCGATGGTAGTACCTTAATCCGTTGGTTTCAGGCTGGTTATAGTCAGAGTCCGATTACTCAGGGGTTTGTACCTGTTTGGTCAATGGACCGAACCCAAAGAAAACGTGATAAAACACCCTGGTTCAAAGCCGTATTTGGCGGACTGTGTGGGTTTGTCATAGCCGTAAAAGATTTAATTTGGATTTGGTTTAGATTATTGCTCAAGCTACTAAGAATTAATAAAGACTATATGCCGTTGCCTTTTACCGGCACAAAAACTGTGCTAACAGGGCAGGTAAAAAAAGGTCGAGCTGTGGCGACATTGGATATCGATTTTGATCGCGTTAAAACGCTAAGTAAACGTTTAAGAGCGTCAGCCAATGAGGTGATGTTATGTGTGTTTGATATCGCTGTACACAGGCAGCTCACAGACTATGGACAGACGTTTGAAAAAGCGCTATTCACTAATATGCCGATTAACCTTCGCAAACCTGGTGAGACAACCTACGGTAATAAAATTGCCATAGTACCCGTGCAGTTAGCCCATGGGCATGTTGATCCTTATCTCAGACTCAGAGAGATTATTGAAAATCATCGGAAAGTCAAAAAAGCTGCAAAGGCATCGCATCCAGCATCATTTAGTTATTACACCTTATTAATTCAGGCCTACGCTATCATGTTCGAAATGTTAGGTTTGTCGAATTGGGTTAAACCCATCGCTAATATTTTGGTCTCAAATATGCCTGGACCCTCTGAAATAATGTACTTCAAAGATAGCCAACTGCTTGCTACTTACCCTATTTCAACCATTACCCCTGGTGGCGGAGTGAACATTACAATGGTGACTTATAATGGACAAGCTAACATCGGTCTTGTTTGCTGTAACAATAATATTGATAGCTTAGAACCATTAGCCCAATATTGTCTGGAAGCGTTTGATATGCTTGAAAAATGTATCGATGATCCTAGTCTTAATACTGATGATATAGGCGAAAAAATGAATGAAGAGGACACATCAATTGCGGATAATGAACCATTTAAATAATTAACATCATTAGATGAATTTTTTTGAATTATATTATGAATAAACATGCTCGATAAAAACAATAATTCTAGTTATACAGTCTCGATCGATATATTGGTTAATGCCATCTCGGGTGTAAAATTTGAAAGGCCTTCTCTTTACTAACAAGCGGCCGATTATTTTAGAAGCGAGCCTGTCAATAAACAAAAATTAACGCAACTGAAAGCTCAGATACGCGAAGTAAAGTTATCGCTACAAACTGAGTCTGGCAAAAGTGCAAGGTTGTTAGAGCAACGGTTGGAGTATTTGTATAAAAAGTACCTGGTTGAACATTTAAGTCAGCAGGATTTAAGAATAAGAAGGTTGAACAATGCCATTGACGTATGTCTAGACATATTGTCTTTGAGTGAAGGTGAGGATTATGAAAGCACGCAACTTAAAAGTGCAAAATTTCTGACTACATTGGTGCTTTTCTCCCCTGAGAATGACAAAAAACTTGCTGAGTTACATCATCGTTTAAAGCCTGCATATAAAGCTGTTTTGGGTTTAAGATTATTAGATAAGTTGGTGACTGATGATGTCATAAAAAACGCCTATATGATGAAGGATTACGATGCCGATAAGCGTTATGAGCCAGATACAACTAATTTTGAATGTTATACACAAGCTGTTATTTTACCTATTATGCTGGCTGCGATTTTTCAAGATGTTGGCCTGCAACATCCATCATTAATTCAGCTGTTAGAAGGCGAAGAAGGTAATAAAGACAGGTTTCGATTGTTAGAAAATCAGGAACGTGCAGAAATGCTTGCTTTAAATTATCAACACACGCTTGATTACCTTAAAAATGGTTTAGGTTGCCAGCAAGCTGGTGCTGAAAAAGAGCAAGAAATTACAGCGTTTGATGAGGCAGAACAAAAGCGACTTAAGTTTCAATTAGGCTTAGTGCTGGATGCTAATTCATCAAAACGAGGCACCAGTGAAATTATAAAAATTCCGCAAATTTACTCTTCAGTCATTTTTTCTACTAAGCGTGATTACCAACGTAAAAATTTACCTACTGCTTCAATGCTCATAGCCCAACTTGCAATTAAGAAGGCCATAAGCCCTGAGGTGTCTGATGTGTTTATGAGTATAGTAGGTCGGTTTCCGCTAGGATTTGGTATCACATATATCGCCCAAGATCAGGACGGAAATGAATTAGACTTTTATGAATATGCAATAGTCTCAAGGTTAAATCCTCCAGAGCCTACCCAAGCTATTTGCAGGCTTGTAACCAAAAAGATGATGTTTTTGCCTTACGGCATAACGGATGTTATTAAAAAATCGCAGAACTTACATTTTCAAGCTGCACGAAGAAAACTAATCAAAATTGATCCCAAACGATTGGCTGAAGTGATGGAAAAATTATCCCATAATTATGGGGTTGGAAATAATAAACCACTTATTCCTTATTTTTGGGAGCCTAATGAATACTTTTTTGTTCAGGGAAATCAGAATTTATGGAGTAGCCGCAAATAAAAAAGCGGTTAGAATTTAAACCTTAAATGATTATCTTCAACTACCACCTCTTTGCCATATTGGATAAATAAACCTTCTTCAAAGTCGTCTATGTCTAAGCTATATTGCATCTCCTCACTAGCAGCTAGTTTAATGATAATGTTTTCAATTTGTGGTTTGTGGTAATCCAATACCTTTTGTTTACTTCCACTTAGATACATTTGCAAATAGCTATTGACTTCAGAAGTCGTGGTACCTGTCATAATATTAAAGGCGGTTTTCATGGTACCCGTCATCATAGACAATACTGGGCTTGGGACAAATTGATTAATCAGGCTAGAGGTATCTTTTAAAATTGAATATTCATCGTTTAACATACGAATACCAGTGATGCGTATAGCAGTAAGTAACACGTTTTTTGTGGTGTGATCGTATAAGGGTATGGCTTGCACTACTAACATAACATGAGCACGGTAAATTGGGTTGGCAATATAGGTGACTTCAATGCCGCCTAACACTTCTGCTTGAATGTAAGTGGCGTTGATGGGCATTGAAATGTTGACTTTTGAGAGGGTAAAACGTCCTTCACCTCGAGGCACAGAAATAGGAAATGAAAGCGGCAAGTGAGGCTGAATTAATTGACTAATATCATCCACTGAGTAATCTACGTGGGTCAGTCTTTTAAAGTGAATAAGATACTTAGCAAAAAACCTGCGAAGTGATATTTTGATAGATTCTGAACCCAAACTAATGCTTCCCCATAGATATTTATGATAACGCTATATTCATCCTACATTTTATAACTAATTGAATTTTATTGTATAAAGTTATTTTGTTGGACGATGTTCAAGTTTACAAGAAAGTAACACTAAGATAGCTTTCTTGATACAATCACTGGTATGACATCAGATGAGTTTGCTTAATGTTGTTGCCGTTGACATTCCTGTTTCAACGGCTAACTATTAAGTAACAAGTCCTAATATATTTACTTCAAATAAGTAACCGATTTTATGCAAAAACCTTCTCAAACACAATTCGACTTTATTATCATAGGCGCCGGTTCGGCAGGCGCAACTTTAGCCGCACGTTTAACTGAAAATAATCAGTTTAGTGTATGTTTAATTGAAGCGGGTGGTAAAGATAAAAGTCCTTTTATTCATATTCCATTCGGTCTGGCCTTTCTTTCTAGGATGACCAATTTAGGTTGGGAATATGATACTGAGCCTCAATCCCAATTGAATAATCGCAAGCTTTTTTGGCCTAGAGGTAAAGTCTTAGGTGGTTCAAGCTCACTCAATGCTATGTGTTACATACGTGGTGTGCCTGAGGATTATGACCGATGGAGTGATATGGGGGCCAAAGGATGGGACTGGGAAACCGTGTTACCTTATTTTAAAAAATCAGAAAAACAACAGCACGGTGAGAGCGAACTGCATGGTGCAGACGGTTATCTTAGTGTCAGCGACTTATGTCACACTAACCCTCTATCAGACTCTTTTGTTGAAGCAGCTGAAGAAATTGGCCTATCAAAAGTCACTGACTTTAATAGTGCTGACCGAGAAGGATTGGGCTTTTATCAGGTTACTCAGGAAAATGGTCAACGTTGTTCTACAGCTAAGGGGTATTTAACACCGGCATTAACACGACCTAATTTAACGGTGTTGACTAAAGCTTTGGTTGAGAAAATTCAAATCAACGATGGCGTAGCGACTGGGGTAAAACTGCAACTCGATGGCCAATCTATTGAACTCACTGCTAGTAAAGAGGTGCTGCTATGTGCTGGTGCGATTAACTCACCACAAGTACTCATGTTGTCTGGTATTGGCCCGAAAGAGCATCTAACTGAAAAAGGTATTGAATTAAAAGCAGATTTACCAGGGGTAGGACAAAACTTACAAGATCACCTTGACGCCATAGTCCAACACCGCTGCAAAAACCGAAATAGTTATTCGATCTCACTTGCTCTTATTCCACGTTATGTCAAAAACGCATTCAACTACTTGTTTAATCGAAAAGGCATTTTTACCAGTAATGTTGCTGAAGCGGGTGGTTTTGATAAAACCCAAAGTGCAGCCGATATTCCCGATATTCAATATCACTTCTTACCAGCGATTTTGCTGAATCACGGGCGTGCAACAGCGTTTGGTTACGGCTATGGAGTGCATGTCTGTGGTCTGTATCCCAAAAGCCGAGGTGAAATTAAATTACGTTCGAATAAGCCCAACGATCCTGCCATGATTGATCCTCACTACCTTGAGCATCCCGATGACCAAAAAGTGATGATTGACGGTGTGCGCCGTGCCAGAAAAATTTTGGGAGCACCATCATTTAGGCAATATCAATCTTGGGAAGTCGGACCTGGTCCAGAAGCCCAAAGTGATGAGCAAATATTAGCCTTTATCCGCAAAAAATCTGAAACCATTTATCATCCAGTCGGTACTTGTAAAATGGGTGATATAGGCGATGTTATGACAGTTGTAGACTCGGAGTTGCAAGTAAAAGGAGTTAAAGGCCTAAGAGTGGTTGATGCCTCAGTTATGCCGACACTTGTTGGTGGGAATACCAATGCCCCCACTATCATGATTGCAGAGCGCTGTGCGGATTTAATTAAGCAGCAGTATTCATAAAAATAGCATAACTACTTAAAAATAAATATACGATAGATGTAGCTGAAAAAATTAGTAAGATGATATGTGATGTGTATCCTGCGTTTGATTCATACGGATTTGTTAGACATATGTAGCAAGGTTATGACCGCTTAGAACTTATAGAGCATTGCCGAAAAATTGCTGCTGCATCGAAGGCGTTTTTTCTTGAAGATTTTAAGCAGGCTATGGCTATTTTGCTGGCATCTTTGGATTCACCTGTTGAGCATGATGAAAAAAATAGCTTGGCGTCATTTATATTTATGCCACACATCATCTATCTGACTGAAAATGGCTCAGATGACTTTGATACCTTGATGCAGGCTCATTATCTATTAACTCAACGATTTACCTCTGAGTTTGGTATTCGACCTTTTATTTAACGTTACCCAGTTAAGTGTTTAGCTTTATTATCAAAATGGGCCACAGATTCAAACCTACATGTTAGGCGCCTAGTATCCGAAGGTACTCGGCCTCGTTTACTATGGGCTTCTTGTTTACCTGAGTTTATTCATGGCCCGTCAGCTGTTATCGTATTATTATAATAACTGAAAGACGATACCGAGTTATACGTTAGGCGTTCGGTGGCCAATAACCTCAATGATATTGGTAAGGACCATCCTGAACTTTTAGCAGGCATAGCTAAAAATTGGCTTGAAAATGCACCTGACGACAGAGTGTGGTTAGTGAAGCATGTACTGCGTAGCGCGTAAACGTGGTGAGAAAGGTGCATTGCAGGCTCTGGGGTATGGTGACAATGCTGACATTAAAATTGAAAATGCCTACACAACACCAGAAAACGCCAAAATGGGAGGCAGAGTTCAAGTTAGTTTTGAACTGGTTAATCAAGCCAATAAAACGGTGGCCATAATGGTTGATTTAGCTATTCACTTTATTAAGGTCATTGGTAAAGCTAATCCAAGTGTATTTGAGCTTAAGCTGTTGAACTAAGAGCTAATTAGTCGCTTAAATTTTCCAAAAAAGTGACACTAAAACTTATGACCACACGTACTTTGTACGCAGGGTCACACAAGGTTGAAGTGATCTTTAATGGGAAATGGATGCTGATTGGCGACTTTGACATAAGTGAATAGTCTGTTCTGTTTGACAGAAACTAAGCCATCGAACTCCGTAGACCAGTAAATGCGTCATTGTTACTTATATCACCTAGGCGTATTTCTTTGTTTAACAACAGCCTTCAATAAATGTCATTTATTCCGCAAGATAAGTCACCACAGTATCGGTAAAATCCGTGAACAAACCATCCACTTTTAAATCCTTAAACAATAGTTGTAGTGTTTGTTGAGTGTTGATGTTCTCTGGCAGTGCGTCTTTGCGAAAAGTATAAGGATGAACTTTTAGACCAGCAATATGTGCCTGGTCAACAAATGCCGTAGGCTGCATAGTTTTGAGGTCAACAAGTTGTGGTATCCAAGGGCCGACCCCTTGTGCAACTTTAGCTATCGCTTTCAATCCTGCTTGAGTTTTTAAAACATCATAGTCGGTGGGTGATTCTAACCAATCGTTTTCGGCAATAAGTTGTATGAGTTTTACTTTTGCGTTGAGGTCATTTCGTAACCTTTGAGTTTCGGCAAAGTCAAAACACTGTAAATATATAGCCTTATTTGGGTCATCTAGTTGATGTTTTCTCAACACCGCCATCACCAGCTGGCTTATATCTACCCCTTGCTCCTTGTGCCATGCAGGTGACTTTATCTCTGGATAAAGGCCCGTGTTTTTATTTAACTGACGATTGAGTTGCTGTATTAATTCTATTTGTTCTTCAAAAGTGGCAATTTGAAAGGTGCCTTTTCCATTATAACGATTAGGGAAAACTTGATTACCGTTTGCATCTTGACGTTCATGTACGTTGAGAGTCTTCAATTCTGTCAAGGTAAAATCTAAGGCATAATAACGTCCATCTTCACGTTTTCTAATGGGAAATACTTGCTCTACATTCGTCACCGTTTCAAGGTGAATATCATGCAATACTATTAATTTTAAATCTTTGGTAACAACTAAGTCTTGTTCAATAAAGTCAGCGCCTAACGCGTAGGCTAAAGTCACCGACTCAAGGGTATGTTCTGGTAAGTAACCCGGGGCACCTCGATGTGCAATTACCAAAGGTTTCGAAGCAATCACTTGACTCGTAAAGGCGATCATTAGTAGTCCTAAAAGGTAAGGTTTCATATTATTCACTTATTTGATTTCTATTAATTCAGTTGCATAGCCGTCTGGATCACGAACAAATGCGATCACTGACTCGCCGTCTTTTACGGGCCCTGGTTTGCGGTACACATCACCACCTTGTTGCTGAATAAATTCACACAAGGCATAGATATCATCAACTCCGATAGCGATATGCCCATAGGCTTCACCGATATTGTACTGATCTTTTCCCCAATTATAAGTAAGCTCCAACACGGTTGTATCAGACTCCTCACCATATCCAATAAAGGCTAACGTATATTGGTACTCTTTGTTGTCAGCTTGCCTAAGCAGTTTCATACCCATCAGTTTGGTGTAAAAATCAATTGAGGTTTGAAGGTTACCGACCCGCAACATAGTGTGTAGTAATCGCATATTTATACCTTTTTTGGTCTAGGAACGTATTTTATGGTGTCCGTTAATCGCGGATCTGAAAATAATGGAACAATAATAGGAACATAATATGACAATTAGAGCGTTTTTTTATAGCTTCTTTAAAGTATATTAGATTGCACAAAATATCAGGTCGTTGGTTTCTTTGGTCGTGGCTAAATGTTTTGATTTAAGTGGCTATGGACAGACAGTTAAATATAATCCGAATCTATGATTATATTTAACTTTGGGGTGACAATTAACAAGAGAGCTCGGTACCTGATAAATTTTCGTTGATGCCATTTTTGTCACTGTCAGTACTCATTTTAACCCTTCCTTGTAAGGTTACAGACAAAGAGCGCGCATTTTCTGCTTTCCCATCCTTGTGACAAAGTAATATTTCAGTCGTTTCATTTGCTTCACCGGTTCCAGTAAACTTAATGGTATCGGTTGTGTTGGTCATCAAACTAGTTGCAGATGTTGCACTTATAGTGACGAGTAACGTTTCTGTAGCGCCTCGAATAGCGTTGTTGTCTTCATCTATAAATACTATTTTAGGATTGTTCCAGTCTTTTGAACATACAGAATAATCTGTAGATGGGCATACTACTACCAGCGCTTGTTCGTCTATCGCATGGTGTCTGGCATACTGAATCAATGAGCTGATTTCGTTGATTTCTGCGACAATCCGATTTTTTATTAAGATACTTTGAATACTTGGGCCAACAAATGTCAGTATTATCGCAACAATGGAGACAGTGACCATTAACTCAACCAGTGTCACACCTTTTTGTTGTTTCACGTTTTTTACTCCAATGATTATTAACTATAAGATAAACTATATTTGCACTTTTAAAGTATGAAATAATTATCAATGGTTAGGATTAACATACACATGTTGCTAATGTTAGACTGAAGTTTCCTTTCAAGTCATAACCCTTAGACAGTAATCATGACTGAAAACAACACACTAGCTTAATTTTTTGACTGGCATAACATTATCGAGGTAAATAATGCAAACGAGTACTGTGATAGAACAAATGCGGGTTTTACCTAAAATCGATGTTAATTATGAAGTTGAGCGTAGAGTTGATTTTATTAAAACTCAGCTTATTAATAGCGGGATGACAAATTTAGTTTTAGGTATAAGTGGAGGCATTGATTCTTGTGCTTTAGGAAAGTTGGCTCAAATCTCAGTCAACCAATTAAATAAAGAATACGCCCGAAACTATCAGTTTATTGCGGTCAGGTTGCCATATAATGTGCAAGCAGATGAGGCCGATGCTCAAGCTTCAATCGACTTTATTCAACCAAGTCAAAATCTTGCAGTGAATATACAACCTGGTGCAGATGCGATAGATCAACAAACTCGTTTAGCTCTTGATACTGCTGGGTTGCTTACGGGTAGTGAAAGTAAGTGCGACTTTGTCAAAGGTAACGTTAAGGCGCGCACCCGCATGGTGATACAGTATCAAGTGGCCGGCATACTTGATGCTTTAGTTTTAGGGACGGACCATTCTGCAGAAAATGTTACTGGTTTTTATACTAAGTATGGTGATGGAGCATGTGATCTTGCACCTCTGTTTGGTTTAAATAAACGCCAAATAAGACAAATAGCTGAATTTTTAGGTGCGCCACAAAATATTATTTATAAAGCGCCAACAGCTGATTTAGAAACATTAGCACCACAAAAATCGGATGAACAGGCTTTAGGAATGAGTTATGACCAGATTGATGACTTTTTAGAAGGTAGAGTAGTCGCTGTTGATATTGCTGAAAAACTGGTCGCTATTTTTGAAAAAACGCAACATAAACGTGTTCCTATTCCAACCATATATGATTAGACATTCTTTAAATTAATAAGCCACACTAATTGAGACATGAAATGAAAAAAATTGAAGCGGTAATTAAACCATTTAAAATGGACGATGTGCGTGAAGCATTGTCAGAAGTGGGCGTAAGTGGCATGACTGTCACCGAGGTTAAAGGTTTTGGCCGGCAAAAAGGTCATACTGAATTATATCGTGGCGCTGAATACAATGTTGATTTTCTACCTAAGGTTAAAATCGAATTGATTGTGTCGAATGAACAAGTAGATCGTTGTATTGAAGCTATTATGAACACCGCGCAAACAGGAAAAATAGGTGATGGAAAGATATTTGTGTATGACGTAGAGCGAGTTATCAGAATCCGAACGGGTGAAGAAAACGAAGACGCGGTTTGATAGTCGCCCCCTGTTAATAAAATACAGCGCCTAGTTTTGATAAGCTTTACAGTTGTATAGTCGAGTGGATCATCGAGAAAGTATTTGTTCTTGAAAATATCTGAAATAATAATTAGTGCGTCTAGGTCTTCTGGATTGAAACTAGACAACTACATTTAATAATCGTTTTTTGATTGACTAATAATTTCCAAGGAAACTTAATATGCAAAAAATTAAAAAAACAGCTATCGCTACTGCACTGGGTGCAGTTGTTATCGGCTCTCTTGCTTCTATCAGTGTCCAAGCCAACACTAACCCGTTTAGCGTTCATTCTTTAGAATCTGGCTACATGCAAAGTGTCACAGAAGGCAAATGCGGTGGAGATAAAGCCGAAAAAGCAGCCAAAACCATGAAAGAAGGCAAATGTGGTGAAGGTAAGTGCGGCGGAGATAAAACCGAAAAAGCAGCCAAAACCATGAAAGAAGGCAAATGTGGTGAAGGTAAATGCGGTGGTGATAAAGTCGAAAAAGCAGCCAAAACCATGAAAGAAGGTAAATGCGGCGGTGATAAAGCTGAAAAAGCAGCCAAAGCCATGAAAGAAGGCAAATGTGGCGAAGGTAAATGCGGCGGTGATAAGGTCGAAAAAGCATCTAAAGTCATGAAGGAAGGCAAATGTGGTGAAGGTAAATGCGGCGGCCAAGCTTAATAAGTAACCAAGACTTTCTAAAATAAAGGCCGGCTAATGTCGGCCTTTATTTTAGAAAAAGTGCAGGGTGACCAATCTAATGATGAATAAACATCTTTCAGGAGTGGGCTTAGGTCTTCGCCGAGAAATGCTCGACCAGCTATTACCTGACATCCCCAGCTCGGTTGATTTTTGGGAAGTAGCCCCCGAAAATTGGATACCCCTTGGCGGAAAATATCAGAAACACCTTAACCAATTTACCTCTGCCTGTAATTTTGTCAGCCATGGCTTGTCTTTGTCGATCGGTAGCCCTGATCCTCTTGATATCAAACTTTGTAAAAACGTCAAAACGTTTTTAGATAGACATAATATTTTATATTACAGTGAGCATTTAAGTTATTGTTCTGGTCAGGGTCATCTATATGATCTTATGCCGATCCCCTTTACTGAAGAAGCAGTCAAACATGTAGTCGAGCGGGTTAAACAAGTGCAAGATATTATCGAGCGGCCATTGCTGTTAGAAAATGTATCTTATTATGCCGCACCTGGACAAGAGATGACCGAACAAGAATTCACATTATCGGTGCTTAACGACTCAGGTTGTTTGATGTTGTTAGACGTGAATAATATTTATGTTAATTCTATTAATCACGGTTACGATGCCGAGGGCTTTTTGGCTGCGATGCCCACGGGTAAAATTGTCTATGGTCACATTGCAGGACATTATGACGAAGCTGAAGACTTAAAAATTGATACTCACGGTGCCGATGTCATCGAACCGGTTTGGCGATTACTTCAAAAAGCTTATGAAATTCACGGGGTTTTTCCGACGTTATTAGAAAGAGACTTTAATATACCGCCAATCACAGAATTGTTAGTGGAAATGGAAAGAATAAGAACTATTCAACTGCGTGTACAGCAGCAAGTGTCTCCCCCGCATCTTAAAAAAATTAAAGCTTAATGAAGCCTTTTCAAGTTATCCAGCATGATTTTATTCAGCATATAAAAAATTCTGAGGCTAAACCGTTTGCTGGTGGTATCGAAGAAAGACGTTTAAAAATTTATCGAGAGTTGTTTTTTAACAATATTTTGGGCTTTCTAAGTTCTGGGTTCCCTGTATTGCAGAGTCTGTATGATGAACAACAATGGAAATTTTTGGCTCGAAACTTTTTTATTGAACATCAATGTAATTCTCCTTATTTCATTGATATTAGTAAAGAATTTGTAGAATACTTAAGTAGCGAGTACCAACTCTGTGAGTCTGACCCTATATTTATGGGTGAATTAGCACATTACGAATGGTTGGAGTTGGATGTCAGTGTGCGTACGTCGAATCAAAGCGTTACTGCATGGGATGGACATTCACCGATAACCCAGGTTCAAATGTCTGACTTAGCAAGTTTAGTCAGTTACCAATATCCTGTTCACCAAATAAGTGTCGATTTTATTCCCTCGCAGGCTAGCGAAGTTGTGTATCTAGTGATTTACCGGGATGCCTCCGATGAAGTGAACTTTACGTTGCTTAATGCGGTGTCTGCACATTTGCTAAACACTATTATGCAACAAGGAGTAGTAACAGTTGATTCGTTAAGTAAAATTATGATTGAATCCATGCCGCAATTAGACGTAAAGCAAATTACTGAATCGTTGCAACAAGTACTAAAACAGTTATTATTACAACAGATATTATTCCCTACAGAGGAATAGACATCACTGGTTTAGCTTTTTAGGGCTATCAATTTATTAAACTTTGGATTAACATCTGCGCCTTCATTTTAGTTGTTTAATAAGGGTACATACCCTTGAAGTCTGGAGTGCAATAATGCAAGAAGATAACAGTTCACACGACCCGTTTAATTGGGGTTACCTGATTTCAGCCTTAGGTGTGCTGCTAGCGTTGCCATTAATGTTCGTCATAGTGGGTTGGTTCGTTTTTTACCTTTAACACCCGCAACAACTCTACTCATCTAATTTATTAAATTACGGGAAAATTCGTGTCCGCCGAATATATAAAATCGGTTATTAAAACCGTTCCTAATTACCCAAAACCTGGGATCATGTTTCGTGATGTGACCTCCGTTTTAGAAGATCACAAAGCCTACTCAGCCTCGATCGAACTCTTATTGAAGCATTATGCGCCAATGGGTTTTGATAAAGTCGCGGGTACCGAAGCTCGTGGATTTTTGTTTGGTGCACCTCTGGCTATAGAGTTAGGTATAGGATTTATTCCTGTGCGTAAGCCAAACAAACTTCCACGGGAAGTGATTAGCGAAAGTTACGAACTTGAATACGGTACAGATAGCTTAGAAATCCACCGAGATGCCGTTAAGCCTGGTGAAAAAGTATTGATGTTAGATGATTTATTGGCAACTGGCGGTACTATGGTTGCCACAGCTAATTTGATCAGGCGCCTAGGCGGTGTAGTTGAACACGCTGGTTTTGTTATTTCTTTACCTGCACTCGGTGGCGAGCAAAAGCTCACCGATTGTGGCGTTACCAGTTTTTCTATTTGCGAATTCGACGGCGAGTAAAAACGTAAATGAGTTATCAAGTTTTAGCAAGGAAATGGCGACCTAACCGTTTTGGCGAGTTAGTTGGGCAAGAACATGTCGTTACCGCCATTTCTAATGCGCTTGATAACAATAGATTGCATCATGCTTATTTATTTACCGGTACGCGAGGTGTTGGCAAAACCACTATCGCCCGTATTTTTTCAAAAAGTTTAAATTGTGAACAAGGTTTAAGTGCTAAACCTTGTGGACAATGTAGTACCTGTAAAGAAATCGAAAATGGCAACTTTATTGATTTGCTTGAAATAGATGCCGCATCACGAACTAAGGTGGAAGATACCCGCGAGTTGCTTGACAACGTGCAATACAAACCCAGCCGTGGTCGCTTCAAAGTTTATTTGATCGATGAAGTCCACATGTTGTCAAAGCATAGTTTTAATGCTTTGTTGAAAACCCTTGAAGAGCCACCGCCTCATGTAAAATTCTTATTGGCGACGACTGACCCACAAAAACTACCAGTAACGATTTTATCCCGCTGTTTACAATTTAATCTTAAGGCCTTGTCTCGCACACAAATCAGCCAGCAATTAGATTTTGTACTGGGCGAAGAAGGCATTGTGTTTGATAAAGAAGCGCTTAACCAATTAGCTAGAGCTGCCCAAGGTAGTATGCGTGATGCGTTAAGTCTGACCGACCAAGCCATTGCCCAAGGCAACGGTGTAGTGAGTTTGCAGATTGTCACAGATATGCTGGGCTTGATGGACAAAAATCAGGTGCTTAAGTTAGTTCACGCTATCGTACAAAAAGATAGTGCGGCGGTTATGCAACAAGTCGAGTTTATGGCTAATCAAGCACCAGACTATGGCTTGGTGCTGGCTGAAATTATGAGCTTGTTACACCAAATTGCCTTAACCCAATTTGTGCCTGACGCATGTAAATTAGAAACAATTTCAGCCAGAGCTATTTTTCAATTGGCTAAATCTGTGCCTGCTGAACAGATTCAATTACTATATCAAATTGCCCTAACAGGTAAAAAAGACTTACCCCATGCAGCTGATGCTAGAACAGGTCTAGAAATGACCTTGTTGCGTATGTTGGCCTTCTGCCCTGATAATGTGAAAATGGAAGCGCTAGATATTGTTGCTTTAACTCCAAAGGTTGATGGGCGGTCACAACAAGCTGCCATTCAGGAAACAAGTCAAACAAGCGACCATGTTAACTCAGCCTCGGTAGTGACTAAGCCTACCGCCCATGTTGCTGATGATGTGGTACATCAAAACCAGCCTTTACTTGAACCTGTTGCGGAGCGTTTGGAGCAAAACAGTTCTGTAGCTGCGGTGATAGCTGAAAACCAGTCGCCTGTGCAACAAGACGTCAGTACTGAGTCTTTATCTGAAATATTACCCGAGATTTCACCCGAAATTTCGCCCTTATCCCGACAAGAACAAACTGATGAGTTTGATGATGTTCTAACAACAGCATCAGACATTGACTTATTTGCTCAACAGCAAGATATAATGGCGCAAGCAGCAGACTTTGGTCATCATCAGCCGAACGATTACGAACAATACCAGCCTGTTGCATTGGACGAGCGCCCGCATCAAGCATTTGATGTTGAGCATGAGCCAATCAACAATGAAAATCCTGGGATGCATACGCAGCCTACTGAGCAGCTTACCGGTACAAAACCTACTACCTCGACAGCTGATTTAATAGCACTTCGCAATAAGCTTAAACAAAGACAACGTGATGGGGGGGAAGGGGCTGAACGAGTAAAAAAGTCTGAAAGTGCCAAGCCATTTAATTTAGCCGCGATCCGCAAGCAAAACCAAGAAGCTGCAAATCAGCCTGCTGCTACTTATGACGATAGGCAAAGTCAGGATATACCTGCAGCATCTGCTCCAGTATCTCAACTGCAAGTAACACCTCTTAGCGCAGGCCATGTAATAGATAACTCACCGCCTTGGCCGGTCGAAAACGAGTCACAATCTACAGCGGTAGTTGCACCGATGCCTTCAGCTGAGTTTACACACGTGCTTTCACCCTTGGTCAGCAGCCCTTTCTCAGTAGAAAAAACGCTTCAGGAAGCAGAATACTTCGATTCTAGTGCTCATTTAGACGAAGAAAATGTTGGTGAAGTCACCCAAGAGATTTCTGCTTTTTTACCGAATAAACAAAAAGTCTTAAAAGCTTTACAAATTGATGGCTGGAGTCAATTAATTGAAGATATTCAAGTAACGGCTTTAACAAAACAATTGGCCTTGCACTCTTCTTTTAATCAGCAAGGCAACACAGTCAAATTGATTCTTTTAGAGACTAAAGTACATCTTATTTCTGAAACCGCACAGCAACAGCTTAAAGAGGCGCTGTGTTTAGCACTTAATAGTCCGATTGAGCTTGAAATCGAGCTAGGGCGACCCATTAACACTCCTTATGCTTTGCAATTAAAAGTTAACCAAGTGCGTCATGAATACGCGAGGGAAGTAGTGAAGAGTGATCCCGGCATCCAATTGTTACAAAAACAATTTGCTGCCAAGGTCGACGAACAAAGTATTCGAGCAAGATAGCCTACTAAAATTAGATTTTTTTAAAGAGAGACAGATTATGATGAAAGGTGGAATGGGTAACATGATGAAGCAAGCGCAACAAATGCAAGAGCGCATGCAGAAAAATCAAGAAGAGTTAGCCAAAACAGAAGTCACTGGTGAGTCTGGTGCGGGTTTGGTTAAAGTTACAATGACGTGCAGTCATGCCGTACGTAGAGTTGATATCGATTCCAGCCTGATGGAAGAAGATAAAGAAATGATCGAAGATTTGGTTGCCGCGGCCTTTAATGACGGCGTTAGACGTGTACAAGAAACCACCAAAGAAAAAATGGCCGACGTAACTGGCGGTATGCCTTTACCTCCTGGCTTTAAGATGCCTTTTTAAGGCTTTAGCTACTAGCTTAAATAACCACAAAATAATAATAAACCAGAGATGTAGGTGATGGATGCAGTTTAGCCCCTTAATTAAAGAATTGATTGATGCATTTAAAATACTGCCAGGAGTAGGGCCAAAGAGTGCTCAACGTATGGCGTTTCATCTGTTAGAGCGAAATCGTCAAGGGGCGCTGCAGTTAAGTCATGTGTTGCACAATGCTATGGAACACGTTAAACATTGTGAGCAATGCCGTACCTTTTGTGAAAACAAGTTATGTGAAATTTGCGCTAACCCCAAGCGTCAAGAAAACCAAACTTTATGTATTGTGGAATCGCCGCAAGATATGTTGGCAGTTGAGCAAACATCAGAGTTTAAAGGCCGTTATTTTGTATTGATGGGGCATTTATCGCCAATAGATGGGATTGGTCCGGCGGAAATTGGTTTAGAGCAGTTATCGCAGATACTTGAGAACGACGATATTACAGAAGTGATTTTAGCAACCAATCCAACTGTTGAGGGTGAAGCGACCGCACATTACATCGCGCAAATGTGTAAGACACAAACTATCAAAGCTAGCCGTATAGCTCATGGAGTCCCTGTCGGTGGTGAGTTAGAATTTATTGATGGTAATACTCTCACTCACGCTTTTAATGGTCGCAGAGACATTTAAGCGTTACTTAGTTAGAAACTCAGATAGATAATAATCCAGTGGTTCTGGTCTGCCATGGAAATACCCTTGTTGTAAGTTGAATCCAAGACTGTGTAACAGTGATGCCTGACCTTTTGTTTCAATACCTTCAATTAAACTTTTCATGTTCAGTGAACTCAGCAGTGTTTGAATGCACTCTAGGGCAACAGTATTATTTTCTGTTTGATTTAAAAATGCCCTATCAACTTTTACAACAGAGGCGGGTATGGCATGTAAATAGGCTAAAGAAGAATAACCAGTTCCGAAATCATCAATACTCAACTTAATCCCTTGTTTGGTCATTTGATTGGCAGGAGATTCAGCGGCATCAATATAGGTCAATAATACGCTTTCTGTCAGCTCAATAGTTAGATCCGCAGGTTGCAAATTATAGCGTTTCAATAGCGAGAAGACATAATTACCAAGATTTGGCTCTGATATATGTAAGCCTGAAATATTGACGGCCATAGTGATATGTTGACCAATTATTTGTTTGAAAGTGAGTAGGTCTTTCAGGGCACGGTTGAGGACCCAATTTTCAATATCACGGATCAGTCCCGTTTTTTCTGCCACGTCAATCA
The DNA here is from genome assembly GCF_000347635.1 of Paraglaciecola psychrophila 170. Taxonomy (NCBI): domain Bacteria; kingdom Pseudomonadati; phylum Pseudomonadota; class Gammaproteobacteria; order Alteromonadales; family Alteromonadaceae; genus Paraglaciecola; species Paraglaciecola psychrophila. The sequence continues at coordinate 1,706,016 of NC_020514.1, forward strand.
CCTCTTGCGGGTTGGTATTACCCAGGTCTGGATTATACCATCGCAGTAATGCTTCAAAAGAGGTAATTTGATCGGTGGTTATATCAATTATGGGTTGATAATGTAGGGACAATTCATTGTTTCTTTCAGCTAAAGATAAATTTTGTGCTAGATCACTAAGGCGTTTTAAGCTTTTTTCCATGCAAAATTGATATTCGTTCCATCTTTTTTTACCTGATTTTTTGGCTTCATACATGGCAGCATCTGCGCACATGATCAAATGTTCAATATCATTAGCGTTATCAGGAAAATGCGACAAACCTATGCTAGCAGATAACAATATTGGGTTTTGCTGAGTGTCTAGGTAGGGCATTGAAATAGACTCAATTATTTGGTTCAATAAATCAACTAACTCCTGTTCTGGTAAGTCTTCGTAAACGACAAAAAAAATTCATCCCCACCGAACCTACACAGTGTTGCTGTGGGTAAACTATTTTTTCGCAGTCTGTTGGCGACTTCACACAAAATGATGTCGCCGGTACCATGTCCCAAAGAGTCGTTTACCATCTTAAAACCGTCTAAGTCGATATATAACAAGGTAAGGAGAGTATTCGCTTCCACACTGTTTTGTAACGCATGGGTTAGGCCGCGTCGATTAAATAAGCCGGTAAGAGGGTCAGTCGAAGCTTGCTGTTGTAAGACTTGCTCAGTAGTCTTGCGTTCATGGATATCATAATGATGCAGTAATATAGTGGTGCTGCCTTCCTGATGTTGCGAATTGTCAGCAAACAGGTGATACCAAGTTTCACCTTGTGGTGTATTCATCAACACATCTGCTTCAAAACGTATTCCTTGATTAATACTTTTAAAGATATTTTGTAGTATGTTTGGATCGCACATTAACGTCTCTAAATGTGTCACTTGATGTCCAAAATTTTTAATGAAAGGTGGGTTGCCACTTATAAACTCGCCGCTAATTGAATAACTAGAAACGATAGTTGTGGCGCTAAACGGTGCACTTATGTGCTGCATATTAGCTGTTGTTGCTTCAACCAACATAGCCATTCTGCCATCAGCTAATATATAACCAGAAAATTGGCAAAATGCTTGGGTATCTTCGCCTTTTGGGGTGAAAGACCAATTTTCTTGAATCACTTGATTTTGTTTAAATGCTTGCTGATATTGAATGAGGGTGTTTTTTACTGCTGCAGATAATCCTGTTTTTAAGTCTCTTTCTTTTAGGGTTACTACAGACGGGGAATCTCATAATTTCAGAGCTGCCTGATTTGCCCAAACAATACTGAAGTGCTCAATATCATAAATCCAGATGGCAGTTTGCAACTCGTTTAACTCTATTGGCATGAAACCTCACTAACTTTATTGCAGCCACAATGGCTGAACACGACTATTATATTGTAAATCACTGAAGCTTGTTTAATAGTCAAATTAAAACAAATTAAGAAATCATCCTTGAAAACAAACTAAGCAACCTCATTTACTAGTCATCTTTTATGTAACCACAACTCAGGAGACACTTGGCTATGGCTGAATCAGCCCATCAAGAAACTCATGGATTTCAAACTGAAGTAAAACAATTACTTCAGTTGATGATCCATTCGCTTTACTCAAACAAAGAAATTTTCTTACGTGAATTAGTATCCAACGCGGCTGATGCTGCAGACAAATTACGCTTTAAAGCTCTGTCTAACGACAGTCTTTACGAGGGTGATGGGGATTTGCAGGTCAAACTCAGTATCGATAAAGACGCTGGCACTATAACTATTACCGACAACGGTATAGGTATGAATAAAGCCGATGTGATTGAACACCTTGGTACTATCGCTAAGTCAGGTACCAAAGAATTTTTTGGTAAATTATCTGGTGACGATGCCAAAGATTCACAGCTTATTGGTCAATTCGGTGTTGGTTTTTACTCCGCTTTTATTGTTGCTGATAAAGTCACAGTTTGCACCCGTGCTGCAGGCGATGACAAAGCGCAAGGTGCACAGTGGGAGTCTGCAGGTGAAGGTGAGTTTACAATTGCCGATATTGAAAAAGCTGAGCGCGGTACCGAAATTACGCTTCATTTAAAAGAAGAAGAAAAAGAATTTTTAGATGATTGGCGTTTACGTTCAATCGTCAGTAAATATTCTGATCACATCAGCATTCCAGTAAAAATGTTTAAGGAAGAAGAGCCTGAGCGTGATGGTCCTGATGATACTAAAATACCTGCCGTACCGGGGTTTTGGGAATCAGTGAACAAAGCGACTGCACTTTGGACGCGTGATAAGTCTGAAGTAAGCGAAGACGAATACAAAGAATTCTACAAGCACATATCCCACGACTTCAGTGATCCAATGACTTGGTCACATAATAAAGTTGAAGGCAAAACTGAATACACTAGTTTACTGTATATTCCAAGCAAAGCACCTTTTGATATGTGGAACCGTGATCATAAACACGGGCTTAAACTGTATGTGCAACGCGTATTTATTATGGATGACGCAGAACAAATGTTGCCAACCTACCTGCGTTTTGTGAAAGGTTTGTTGGACTCAAATGATTTACCACTGAATGTGTCTCGTGAAATTTTACAAGACAATAAAGTGACGCAAGCTATGCGCCAAGGTTGTACTAAACGCGTATTACAGATGCTTGAAAAAATTGCCAAAAATGATGCTGAAAAGTATCAAGTATTTTGGGCTGAGTTTGGTAATGCATTAAAAGAAGGCCCTGCTGAAGACTTCGCCAATAAAGAAAAAATTGCTGGTTTGATGCGTTTTGCCTCAACCCATACTGATTCTGAAGCACAAACAGTCTCGCTTGCTGATTACATTAGTCGTATGCAAGAAAAGCAAGAAAAAATCTACTACATCACAGCTGATAGTTATCAGGCTGCTAAGTCTAGCCCACACCTAGAAATCTTCCGTAAGAAAGGTATTGAAGTGTTGTTAATGTCCGACCGTGTAGACGAATGGCTAATGTCTCACCTGACTGATTTTGCTGAAAAATCCTTTCAATCTATCACCCATGGTGCATTAGATTTAGGTGACTTAGAGGACGAAGAGAGTAAAAAAGCCCTAGAAGAAGCAGAAAAGCAAGTTGAAGGCCTAGCTGAACGTGTAAAAGCTGCGTTAGGTGACAAGGTGAAAGATGTTAAATTCACTCATCGCCTTACTAATTCTCCAGCTTGTATTGTTGCTGACGAGCAAGGTATGACCACGCAAATGATTAAACTGATGCAAGCCGCAGGTCAGCCAGTACCTGAAGCGCAGTATCACTTTGAACTAAACCCTGAACACGAGCTAGTTAAACTATTAGCTGATGTGCATGATGAGGAGCAGTTTGCACAATGGACAGGCGTGTTGTTCGACCAAGCGGCGCTATCTGAACAAGGTAGTTTAAAAGACCCAGCAAGCTTTGTGCAGAATTTAAACAAGCTACTAGCTAGCTTGGCAAAATAAACAATAAATAGCAGTAGTTTGCTAACTAAAAACGGGCTTAGATGCCCGTTTTTGTTTTAAATAGGTAAAAGTGGGTTTATTAAGACCTTTGTCGCATATGCAGGGCTTAATATTCTTGTAACATTAAAGTCGAATGTGTAAGGTTGCGGCTTTAATTTTTTAATTTAACTTATTATTCAGAGGACACAGCATGCGCATTATTCTTCTTGGTGCTCCTGGTGCGGGTAAGGGTACACAAGCCCAATTTTTAATGGGTAAATTTGGTATCCCACAAATATCGACTGGAGACATGTTACGCGCAGCGATTAAAGCTGGTACTGAACTTGGTTTAGCGGCGAAGCGTGTAATGGATGAAGGTAAATTAGTTTCTGATGAACTCATTATTGGTCTGGTAAAAGAGCGTATCACTCAAGCTGATTGTGCTAACGGTTTTTTACTTGATGGTTTTCCTCGTACTATTCCTCAAGCTGACGCGATGAAAGACGCAGATATTAAAGTCGATCATGTGATTGAGTTTGATGTGGCTGATGAAGTAATTGTTGAGCGAATGAGTGGACGAAGAGTACACCCAGGTTCTGGTCGCGTTTATCATTTAAGCTACAACCCGCCTAAGGTTGCAGGTAAAGATGATGAAACCGGTGAAGAATTGGCTATTCGACCTGATGATCAAGAACAAACAGTGCGCAAGCGCCTGGGTATTTATCATGATCAGACTAAACCTCTAGTGCATTATTACACTGAGCTAGCCAACACAGGTGGCTGTGCTTACCATAAGCTTGATGGAACCCAAGCAGTTGAAGCGGTAAGCAAGCAACTTGCGACACTATTAGGTTAAGTTACACCTTTATAATATTGATTGAAGCCCGCGTTTAGTGGGTTTTTTTTGCAAACTTTTTTTTGGAGATATTGCATGCACACACCAATTACTGCTTTTTATGCAGGGCTGTTGGGAATCTTGTTTTTCTATTATTCGGCATTGGTTGTTAAAGGGCGCTTAGAGAAAAAAATCCCTCTTGGCGATGGAGGCGACCACCACTTCCAACAAGTGATCCGTGCCCACGGAAATTTTAGTGAATACACGCCTATTGTGCTTATCTTGCTTTTTATTGCCGAAGTAAACCTTAGTCATCCTATTGTTTTACACTTAGCCGGTAGTGCGCTGTTATCTGGACGGTTTTTACATGCCTTTGGTATGCGTCGCCACTCGGGATCAAGTTGGCAGAGAGCGTCAGGAATATTGTTGACTTTTGCCTCACTGTTCACGTTATCAGTAGTGAACATCTTAATTTTATACCGCTAGGTAAATTTATTATTCAAAATAACGGCGCTCACTAGGCGCCGTTATTTTCACACATTTGTACAGGGAGTGTTTTGAAGCTTATTCGTTATTTTCGATAAGCTTACTGCCAATCTCTATTTTTCTGGGCTTCTTCGATTCTGGTACTACACGCTCTAAATCAACATGTAATAAACCATTTTCTAAGTCAGCAGCCAATACTTTAACGTGGTCTCCTAATTGGAATTTACGCTCAAAGCTACGCTCTGATATACCCTTGTGTAGAAATTTCCGCTCTTCTTTACCGGAAGAATCATTGTTTTCTTTTACTGCCTTAGTACCTATTACCTGTAAGGTGTTTTCTTGCACTTCGATGCTCACTTCATCTTTAGAAAATCCTGCAACAGCCATGGTAATTCGGTATTTATCCTCGGCTAATAACTCAATATTGTATGGAGGGTAGGCCGTTTGTTTTTCATTTTTAGAAGCCGTATCAATCATTGAAGCTAGGTGGTCAAAACCAATAAAAGAACGGTAAAGTGGAGATAAGTCGATGTTACGCATTATGTATATCCTTGTAAATTAAGCAATATAAAGTTTAAGTTGCCCCTAAAGTCGGCGGCATTTTTGGTATGGATTTCCTATCACCAACCCATTGTGGGTGCATTAACTAAATTTAGTTAGTGCATCACAAACAAGTCCTATGTTTGTATGTCAACCCTTGCGGCGTCGACCAAATATATATGTAGCTGACAAAATGTTTTTCAATGATAAGATTTAAATAAACGTTTATTTAAATCTTAACTTATTGAAATGAAAAAGAAATAAAATGGAATTTTTTTGATTCTGCTGCTACTAATGCATGGATACGGGTAGTGTCATAAAGTGTGCTTGTAGTGTCGTTTTCATGCACTGATAAACCTATCTTTATGCAGGCTAAAATGAACTCTTGAGCGCCTCTTTGCATCAAGTTTTGAATGACATGTAAAAGTTGACTGTAGGAGTTTTTGTCCACGATGCCAAGCATAATTCTTGGTAAATAACGTGATGAATAACCCCTTGTTCGAAATCAATGGGAATCAACACATTAATGGCAAATTTAACGTTCAATCTAGTTTTGTAAAAACCCTGTTGCATCAGCAATATGCAGCAGGGAGATACTGACAGCATCAGACACCTGTGATGCCATCTTGTGCATAGTGTTGGTGCAAATTAGAAAAAAAAACCGCTCCTGCAGCCTCAAGCGATTTAGCGGAATCGCTTAAAATACTTGCCGTTTTCTGCCAATCACCCTGATGATGCAAAGCTTCTATTTCTGCGAAGTCTAGGCTCACTAATACTAGTTTAGCAGAATGTAAACCACCTAATTGCTGTTTAACCTTGGTTAAATAATTGATAGTAGCTAGCTGTAGACTTCCATCACATGCTACCGATTAGTCCAATAGTTTTCATCATTGTATTCACATCAACTTAAACAAAGACTCGGAGATTATAGTGTTTAATAGGCAAAAAAAAATCGCAATTAAGCTGGTATAAAGTATACATTGGGAACTTCAAATTTATACCTGTGGTAAATAGAATTAGATTAACTTAGATCAACTTAGATAAATTAAAATAGCTTTGGCCAATTCTTTGCTCCACGAAAACTCTTTCGGCAAAAGTTAAGCATGGGCAATGGCTCGTTGATTGGCGGATGTTATATCGTTTTCCTTATAATATTTCGCTCTTACTTCGCTATGACGCAAGAAGCTTCGATGTACTTCTGGCTAAATGTTGACGTGGTTAGTTAAACTGCTTTATCAAATAAACATCACCAAAATATATTTTTAGCAGTTAGGAGAAAATACTAAACAGATAAAGATACTACCGAGTTAATATTAACTCTAAGTGAAAGCGTGCTCGAAAGAGTGCTCAAAGGTGAGGTATAAGGATAATCGAGAATTAACAAAAAAAACTAGCGTAATAACCTCGAATGAGCCCATGTTTTTTTAAGCAGTTTTCCAAATGTTCTTCTTTCAGTACCTGCTAATTCTGCCGCTTTTGTTAAATTTTCAGCCGTTTTTTTCATTATATTATCCAAGTAGTTTTTCCAAATTTCATGACTGTTTTTTCTTTTGCATCCCTAAAACTCAAATCAAAAATTGCTTTCATTTGCGGTAAATCATGTTGCTGCTTGAAATGCTGAGATTCAATATTATTGAGATACAACGTTGTTGTTTCAGCCAATAAGATTTCTTTTAACAAAGCATGCTCAAGCTCTCTAACATTGCCAGGCCAAGGATATTTATGAAGATTTTCAATTGCATCCGGATGAATCGTTTTTTCAGGGATGTGGTGTACATTACAGTGTTTGTGAATAAAGTAGTTTGCTAATAATTCAACGTCCCGACCTCTCGCTCTAAGTGGTGGAAGATGTACATCCATTATATTTAGTCGAAAATACAAATCTTGCCGAAACTCACCGCTGTTAATTTTTGATTGGATATCGGCATTAGTGGTACTGATTATTCTAACGTCAGAATGAAAGGACTGATCAGTGGCCAAAGGTTTATATTCTTTTTCTTGAATAAACCTAAGTAAACTAACTTGGCCTTTTGGAGAAAGTGTGTCTATTTCATCTAGAAACAAGGTGCCGCCATTGGCATGCGCAATCACGCCTCCGCTGGTTGACTGAGCATCAGTGTATGCGCCTTTAACATGCCCAAACAGTTCATTTTCGATTAAAGTATCCGGGATTGAACCGCAATTTATAGCCACAAATGGCTTACTACTTCGATTGCTTAACTTATGAATAGCTTGGGCACAGAGTTCTTTGCCTGTGCCGGTTTCACCATAGACAAAAACAGGCACCGGAAATTCCGCTATTTTTTGTATACGCTGAATAACATCGACAAAATTAATGGATTGGCCGATAAATAGGTCTGCTAAATATTCTGATTTGTTCTTCATTTTTTGCATTCCATGCAAAATCATACCGTGAAAGGGTGATTGATAAGTATCTGCGGTGAGTCGCTAAAAGAATAAATTTTAAAAATACTGTATCTATCTGCAGACTATGTAAACACTAGTCTCAGGCTAAAAATTATAGGAATACAACTCTATTTTTGAAAGCTTTAAAAGGCATATGAAAATAGGTTTTATGCGTTTTTTTATTGATAGAGTTAACTTGTTGAAAGAAATGGAAAATCCCCATTATAACGGATTAAAAACTGGAAACTTTAGTCGATAGCTACTTGATAATAATTAACAGTTGGCTCCGAACCTATTCGTAGGTGTTTTTCCTCACGGTATCTGCGACTCTAAAAAATAAGGGCGACTTAATTTTAGATAAAATAAGCCCACAACGAAGTGGGCAAAAGAAACACATTGTAATTTCATATAACACTTTAGATACGGTTGTAAGGATCATAAACACATATATGTTCATTGATTTGGCTAATTTGTGATTCTCGTTGCACATATGTTGGAGCGCAGTGCGGAATAACTTTAATTTGTATAGCTAAAAACCCAGTAAATACTGGGTTTTTACTTATCGATATGATGTTCTTTTATGCTCGACGTTATGCGTTTGCTGGATTAAAAACTATATTGCGCTCCTACGGAGAACGTACGTGTTTTATTGGGGCGGGCTCCGTAAGGTTGTCTACTGACAATATCTTGTTGGTCAGTTAAGTTTTCGATACGTGCAAATAATTTTAATTCATTAGACACTTGATAGTTACCACTGATGTCGAGTGTAAGGCTGCTATCGGTTTTCTCAAACACCGCACAGGATGCGCGAACACAGACTTCATCTACATATACTGCGTTTGCATATACTGACCAATTATTCGCTTCTAAACCAAGGGATATTTGGCCTTGGTTTTCTGGGATATACGGAATTGAGTCACCTGCACTAACATCACCAAAAAAGGCAGTGTCGGCAATATCGGTATCAAATTCACTGTTGATATATGTGTAGGTGATACTCAATGGAACTCTGATGCCATTAAATTCAGTGAGTGCGGTTTTCAGTATAAATTCAATACCTTGTACCGTTGCGGCATCCCCATTAAAGGCGTCGCCAATTTCACAATTACTGCCAGATGAAGCAGTACATTCACCTAAAAGGTTGTCGTAATCACTTAGGAAATAAATGGCTTCTGCATTTAAGGTATTGTTGGCAAAGCGAAAACCAAGTTCATAGTTAATAGCTTTTTCTTCTCTAACGTTGGGTGAGTTGCTTGGGGCGGTAAATCCTTTATGGGCGCCTGCTACTAATGTCCAGTTGTCATCCATTTTGTACAAGGCACCTAAGCCGGGTAAAACAACCTGAGTATCATTTTCACGGTCATCCCGAAAAGTACGTGTTTCGCCGTCATTAAAACGGGTACGTTTTTGTTGAATATCTTCAAAACGTACACCCGGTGTTAACACCCAATCGCCAAATTCGATACGATCGTATACATGTAATGCTAAAGCTTGTGCTTCTTGTATTCTGTTTCCGGCATTGCCTAATTCACCGAAATCATTAAGTTGCAACTTACCGTTAACTTGTTGGTAAGTACTGTTACGCTGTAAACGATCTTCTTCGTCTTCATGCACTCTTAAACCCACTTCTAACTGATGTTTGACCTCACCTATTGTTTGATCCCAATACAAACCAAACTGAACGCCGCGTGAGTAATATTCACGAGCATTAGAGCGTAATTGAATACTACCCTGGGCAGTATCAATATCGCCATCTAATATACCCTGCAGCTGGGTGGTGCTAATACCATTGAGGCTTTCATTATTATTCAATGCGGAAATAACATTTGCCCAACTATTGCGAGAAAAGTCTTGCGCGTTATCACTGCCATCAAAATCAATGCCTTCAGTTTTAAACCAATTGCGCTCATGTTCATTATTATAGGCTGTTGCTGTGAAGTTCAAATTAGAGTTGATTTCAAAACCATATCGTAAAATGACTTGGCTATGTTCAGTTGAAATATTATCAAGTTCAGACAAGCCATAACGTCTAGTACTCTTTTGGTTGAAATCAACATCTGTTAACCCCAAATAACTCTGTTCGGAGCCTTGCTCAGTCATTTGTAACTTTAGCTCAACACTGTGCGCTGAATTTGTGGGCGCATAGGCTAGCTTTGCAGTGAAATCGGTTACGTCTAAACCTGTATTGATGTCACTTCGGTCTATATCTTGAAAACCATCAGACTGCCATTGGTGCGCCTCTATTAGATATCCAAAACCGTTATCGAGTTTGTCGCCAAAATTAGCATGTAAGCGATAGGTTGCATCTTGTGCTGCTTCTAATGTGACTTGCCCGCCACGTGTTTCTGGAATAGGTGTAGACACCATATTCAATGCGCCACCAATAGTGTAAGGCCCTTGAGTAATCGCTGCAGGGCCTTTCACTACTTCGATGGCACTCATTCTGCCAATAGTAGGGAAATAATACGCTGACGGAGCAGAGTAAGGAGCCGGTGCAATCAGGATATTATCTTCAAGTAGGGTGATTCTGCCACTACGCTCTGTTGCCACACCTCGAATACTGATGTTTGGTCGCAAACCGTAGCCGTCTTCAACTTGTACTGATACACCTGGAATTTGACGAATAACTCTTTGAATGTCGCTGTAAACAAATTTAGCCAGTTCCTCCTCACCAATATATTGAGCAGCGCCCGTAGCTGCTTGTGCACTTGTTGCGCTACCGTAAATAGTGACGGTTTCGTCTGCGGTTTTTGGAGAATGTGCAATGGCACTATTTGCCAATAATGTAAGGGCAATGGTGGATGCTAGAATGTTCTTTTTCATGAATAAACTACCTATAGATGCGTCAAGGATAAAACGTTAAAAGGAAATAATTTGTCTGGGCAGGATAATAAGTAAATATTAATCTAAATGCAAATGATTCTTAATAAGAGGTGTAAATTTGTTGAATCAAATAATGGATATCAAAAAACCGACAAAATGTCGGTTCTTATTTTTGAAGTCATGGGTCCTCAAACCATTAAGCTTCAGTTACTTGCTTCAAGTAACGGTTAAAACTATCTTGGTTGGCTTCCTTTGTCGATACACACTGCTTGGCTGAATAGATGGCTATATCATAGCTGCGAGCCATACCCTCAAAGTTTGCTTTTTTATCTGCAAAGAACTTTTCGGCGAGTTTGATATTGTCTGCATCACAAGAGGTTGAGAAGTACTCTGGCATTCTGGCCATGTGATAGGCGGGCATTTTCTTGGATAATGCTGTAAAGTTTCTGTCCATCCAAGCATAAAACATAGTGTGATCATCCAATCCACTCATTGCTGTATACACAGTATTAATCGTATTAGCAGGACTAACATGTTCCGACAAAGCAAAGTCTAAGGTTTTCTCGATTTTATTCTCATTGATGAATATCATCGCTCGGCTAATTGTGCCTCGCGTGCTCGCATCCGAATGACTGATGTAATAATCTTTGAGCTTAGTAAACCAGTCTTGCTCACTAAAACGAGCCATATTTCTTAATGCTCTGGTGGCGATACTCCTTGGCACGCTTGTGAGGTCAGCCAAGTATTTATTAGCGAGCTCAGTACTGACCTGTTCTACCTGAGGCGTGTTTGCATAGCGACTTAACATACCGTACACCGAGCCCCGTAAACGCGTTGTATCGGTTGAGTCGTCGGGTTGGTCGACTACACCTAAACGTTCGAACCAAGGCGTGAGTTTTTTAGTAACAAATTGACCGAACATCGCCTCATTATTGACATCTACCAGATATAGAAAGTCATTCATCGTAGCCACAACGGCACTACCAATCATCGGGTCGCTGTCGTCAACTAAGGCATCCATGGCCGCCATCATTTCGTCTAACTCAATTTCACCTGCAGAGAACAATGCTTCAATATTATACAGTAGGGATTTTTTCTCTCGTACATTTAATAGTGACATATCCTTAAGTAAGGCTGAGATTTGCTTAGTTGACACTTTCCAGCGCATATAACCCATGGCGTTTTCGTTGGGGAAAATCCAATCTGCCTCAGCAAGTTCACTAACGGTTGTTTTGGCCTCATTTAGGAACAAATTAGTGCGGGATACTTTACCATTTTTCTTGTAACGAATAGCAAGAGGCACAATCCAAGTTTGTGGTTCGACTTTTGCACCTTCTAGATGATATCGAGACTGGCTAACCTCTCCATTTGCAGCAAACTCAATTAATGGATAGCTCGGCTGCTCTAGGTAAGTTTTCATCATGGCAGGTACATCGAAATCGGCTACAGTGAATAATACTTTCCATAGGTCATCGGCCTGAGCATTTTGCCAAGCGTTGTTTTTCATGTACATTTGTATGCCTTTTTGAAAGGATTTTTCGCCCACCATAGACTCGATAAGTTGCAAAATAGACTCACCTTTACTGTAATTCAAGCCGAGTCCGTCCATTACATCCGTTTGGCTCTTCACCACTTTCTTAACCGGCCTTACTGTTGGGCTTGCGTCAGCACCAAATGCACCTTCTTGTACTAATCGTCCTATAAAGTTTTGCTCCGGGTACAGGTCCATCATCACTTTACTGGCCATCCACGAAGCGAACGCTTCGTTAAGCCATAAGTCATCCCACCATGCCATGGTGACTAAGTTGCCGTACCACATATGGGCTAATTCGTGGGCAATCACGTTTAACGTGCTGCTTTGTTCGGCTAAGCGGGGTTCGTCTTCAAGTAATAATAAACTACTGCGATAGGTCACTAAGCCAGCGTTCTCCATCGCGCCAAAAGTAAAATTAGGTACGGCTATAAAATCTAGTTTTTCATATGGATAAGGTGTACCAAAATAACGTTCTAGGTTTTGTAAAATTCCAGCTGTGTTTTTGGCAGCAAATTTGGTTCGCTGAGCCTGCCCCTTAGGTGTGTATATTTTACTTGGTACGCTTAAACTTAGAATGTCATAGGAGTCTAATTCTCCCACCGCTAAGGCCACTAAATAAGAAGGCATTGGTTTGGTTTTATTAAATTCTACTGTCTGCCAACCGTCTTTTAGTGTGCGTTTTTTCACTAAAGTATTCGATAAAACGGTATGTTTTTCAGGGGACATGATCGTTACTTGATAAGGAATTTTAAACCCAGGCTCATCAAAGCTTGGAAAAGCTCGTCTCGCGTACATATCTTCAAATTGCGTAAAAATATAGTTCAGCCCCTCAAACTTTGACAAATACATGCCATCTGATGTGGTATTAAATTTTCCATCAAACACAATATGCAAAGTGTAGCGATTAGCTGTAATATTTTGGTTGGCTTTGGCGTGTTGAATTTCGTATTCATGGGACGTAACCGTAAGTGGTATACGGGTATCACCTTTACTCAAATAAGCTTGTTGGATATTCAGCTCTTTTTGGTAAAAACCAATCGTATCAGTGGCCTTTGTAACATCAATCGTAATGGCTGTTTCACCACTAAATACGGGGCTATCTGGGTCAACCTTCAGTGTGATTTGTTGAAAACTAGGTTTTATAAATGTGGATAATCGGTAAGCAGTTTCTTTGGCATAGCTGTTGACTGAAGCAGTCATACTTAACATAAGCCATAAACATAGATGTTTAAGCTTCATGTAGTTCCCTGAAAGTATCTTTTATAGTGAGCCAAAATGGCTATAACCGATGCACACTAGATAAAATATCAAAAAATGCAATCTTGAAATGGTTAATAAATGTGTATTGATAATGAGTTGAGTGCTAGAAACGCTTATAAAAAAAGGCGCTAATGCGCCTTTATCTGAACTCAATGTGTTTAAGCGATGATAGGAAACTGATAATCCGCTAAGCTTTTTCTCAAAGCTAATTTATTGAGTTTGCCTGTGGCGGTATGCGGCAATTCGTCAACAAACACCACATCGTCAGGCATCGATATTTTATGCAGAGTGTTGCTTAAATACTTTAACAGCTCATCGGTGGTTAAACTTGCTCCTGCTTGACGGACCACTACTAGTAGTGGGCGTTCTGTCCATTTCGGATGATAACGTCCAATCGCTGCAGCTTCGGCTACGTCTGGATGATTCACTGCTGCATTTTCAATTTCTATGGAACTTACCCATTCACCACCAGTTTTAATCACATCTTTGGTACGGTCAGTAATTTGTAAATAACCTTGTGGGTTAATAGTGGCGACATCACCTGTATCAAACCAGCCAAGTTCATCTACAGGGCATCCTTCTGAGCCAGGTACTTGAGATAAACCGTAATAACCACTGCAAACCCAAGGGCCTCGCACTTTAAGAGCCCCAAAGGCGACACCATCCCATGGTAATTCACGATTACTATCGTCAACGATACGCATTTCTATACCAAATACACCTCGACCTTGTAAACATTGTAAGTCGATCTCTTCTTCTTCAGATAAATCTTCCATGCCGGATTTTTTGCAGTAAATAGTGCCAAGTGGGCTGGTTTCGGTCATACCCCAGCCTTGGATAACTTCTACATCATGTTGATGTTTAAATCTTTCGATAATGATCCTAGGGCAAGCCGCGCCACCAACGCTAGCGCGTGTAAGGGTGGGTATGGTTTTACCTGTTTTATCTAGGTAGTCCAATAAAGCTAACCATATGGTAGGTACACCAGAACTAAACGTGACTTTTTCGGTTTCAATCAGATTTTGTAGTGATTCACCATCGGCCATTTTAGGCCCTGGCATCACCATTTTTGAACCTGCCATTAATGCTGCATAAGGTGCGCCCCAGGCATTAACATGGAACATAGGCACTATGGGTAAAGTGGTTTCTTTATAAGAAGCTGCGACTACGTCTGGCATGCTGCCGCCTAATGCATGCAGAAGTGTAGAACGGTGGCTATACACCACACCTTTAGGGTTGCCCGTAGTACCAGAGGTATAACACATGGCGCTGGCAGTATTTTCATCGAATTCAGGCCAATCAAAGGAAGTGGACTGCTTACTTAAAAGTGTTTCGTAACAGAATACGTTAGGTAACGTTGTTTTAGGCATGTGGGCTTCATCGGTTAAAATGATATAACCCTCAACCTTAGGAAGATGATCTTGTAGTGCTTCGAGTAAAGGTACGACCAACAAATCAACAAAGATAAACCTGTCTTCTGCATGATTGATAATGTAGTTAACTTGCTCAGGGAACAATTTAGGATTGATGGTATGACACACCATGCCACTGCCAGATACCCCATAATAAAGTTCGAGATGACGGTAATCGTTCCAAGCTAAGGTGCCGATGCGATCACCAAATTTAGCACCTAGTTCGGCTAAAGCATTGGCCAACTGACGACTACGATTAGCAAAGTCCTTGTAAGTATGTCTATGTCTTGGGTTATCTGCTGTTACAGACACAATTTCCGAATCTGGAAAGTTCTTGTCTGCATGGCGTAATATTGAAGAAATCATCAATTGGGAGTTCATCATCAAAGCTTGCATATTTTTCCTTTAAATTAACTAATGTCTTTAAATACAAATGCTGTCTCACCACAGTTGACTCCGCATGCTGCGCACTGAGGTCTAGCTGAGCAGAGAAAATGGTAAAAGAACTAAGTTGTCTTTTTCTCTGGTCGCGGTACTTTACATTCGGCACTCGGCACTATTTTTGTATTCTGTGGTTTAAAATTTTTTGTAGCTTGTGGCTATTTACTACCAAGCAGTCACGCCGCCATCGATGGCGATAGTCTGCCCCGTCATATACGAATTACCCGGAGACAAAATCAATAACATGGCATTCACTACTTCTTGGGGGGTAGATAAACGTTTCATAGGTGTACCTCTGGCCAATTGAGCTTGACCTTCTTCTGATGCATATTCACCTAAAATAGCGGTGGGACTATAGAAGGGGCAAATTGCATTGCAGCGGACGCCTTTTCTTGCATATTCCACTGCTGCCGTTCTGGTTAAACCTACTACTGCATGTTTAGCTGCTGCATAAGCGCCGCCTTTTGGCGCACCGCCTAAACCCGCTAGAGAACTGATATTTAACACATGGCCTTCGCCTTGTTTCAGCATCGCCTCAATTTGATATTTCATACCAAACAGCACGCCATTCACGTTGACGTTAAATTGGCTATGTAGGGTATCTTCAGTCAATTTATGTAAGGGAGTTAAATCGTGGGCAATGCCAGCATTGTTGACGCCAATGTCCACTCGGCCAAACTTTTCTAAGGCTTTGTCGACCATATTTTTGCAATCGTGCTCTTTGGAAACATCACACAACATCGACATTGCGTTGTCCTGATCGGGTAATGAAGCAAGCGTCTCATCTAAGTTTTGTTGGTTGATATCACTTATCACCAATTTACATCCACGTTTAGCCAGCCCTTGAGCTAACAATCGACCAAAACCGCCTCCTGCTCCGGTAATCAATGCTACTTTTCCGGTAAAATCTAATAATTCATCCACTAAATTGTTCCTATTCTTTTTATTTGAAAATTTAAATCAGTTATTTATTTAAACTCTTTATAAAACGCGCTTATAAAGGATTGGCATTCATAAAGTTTAGTAATACTTCAGCTAGTTTTTCACCTTGATCTTCTTGTAAAAAGTGACCTCCTTTTTCAATGGTCGTATGCGCTTGACCTTTACAGCCTGGGATCAATTTTTGCATGATCTTGTCTCCACCGGCCGTAACAGGATCTGAATCGCTGAAAGCGGTGATAAAAGGCTTATTAAATTGTTGCAGTATTTGCCAAGCTTGTCTGTTGGCTTCGCTTGCTGGATCTTCTGGTGTGGTTGGAACCAGCAAAGGAAACTGTCTAACACCTGCCTTATAAGTTTCATCAGGAAAAGGTGCGTTATAGGCGTCAAGTACATCAGGACTGAGTGACGTAACAGTGGCTCCTTTTATAACCCCAGCTACTGGAAACACTTCTACCTGTTGCGAAAACGTTTGCCAATTTAAGAATGCTTCGTTGGGTGAATGGTCGCCAGTAGGGAGCATTGTGTTGGCTGCCAAAACACGTGAAAACACATCAGGATGTTCTGCTACTAAGCGTAACCCCAATAATCCGCCCCAATCCTGACAAACTAACGTTATATCTTTTAGGTCTAATTGAATAATGACTTGGCGTACCCAATCAAGATGTCGCTGATAGGTATAGTCGCTTCTTTCAGTTGGTTTATCAGACTTTCCAAAGCCAATTAAATCTGGAGCTATTACTCTATAACCTTCTGAAACTAATGGATTTATCATCTTGCGATACAAGTATGACCAACTAGGTTCACCGTGCAGCATTAAAACTATATTGGCATCCCTTGGACCTTCATCTACATAATGAAGTTTTAAGGAGCCGCCTTCAAAGTCATCAACCTGCAAAAATTGAGGGGGGTAACAAAAGTCTGTTATTTGTTCAAAACAATGTTCAGGAGTAGTCAAAAATTGCAATGGTGTCTCTCAATGTAACGAAGTTGTAAAATATTCGTATTGTAGAACACCAAAAGTACTGTGAAAAGTCAACTTGCTCAGACTAATGCAAGATCATCCATTTAGTGAATAGAAGCAGTGCTTAGGTTAGCTACACCAATAAAGGCTGCTTATTCTGCAGTATAAAACCAATAAATTAGAATGATTGGGAAGGGTAGCCTAATATCCTTCACAAATATTAAGCTGGTAAGAGGTCTACATGAGTCAAGTCGAATCAAAAACAGTCAATAGTGACGCGGTAAACTACGAACTAATTGAAACTCCATCTGCAAATAAAGTTGCGGTGTTATGGATGCAGAATCCCCCTGTAAATGCATTGTCTAAATCTGTACGTGTTGGACTTATCAAGCATTTAAATGCGGCTATTGCTGATGAGTCGGTTCAAGTGATAGTTATTTCTTCGAAGCAGAGTTTGTTTTCGGGCGGAGCTGATATCAGCGAATTTTCAGGTGGTGATTTAGAGCCTAATTTGCCAGCAGTATTAGATGTAATTGAAAATTCACCCAAGCCAGTAGTTGCAGTTTTGAATGGTCCCGCATTTGGCGGCGGTCTGGAAGTAGCTTTATCTTGTCATTACAGATTGACGTTCGCGTCTAACAAAGTCGGATTGCCTGAAGTTAACCTAGGTATTTTACCTGGTGCCGGCGGAACACAACGTTTGCCCCGATTGGCAGGTGTACAGCAAGCACTAGACATGATTGTTTCTGGTCGCCCAGTTGCTGCTGATAAGTTACCTGGTGTATTTGATGTTGTGGTCGATAGTCCAGAAACATTGCTTACAAGTGCATTGGCGTTTTGCGAAAAAGTGATTGCTGATGGCAGCAAAGTACGTAAAACCTGCGATGTGAAAATTGATGTTAGTAGTGCACCAAAGGAATTATTTGCCCAATATCGTCAAGGTTTAGCGACCAAGGCCAGAGGTTTCTTTGCACCTGAACGGTGTATCCAAGCTGTAGAAGCATCGGTCGAATTACCTTTTGCTCAGGGTTTAATTCGCGAAGGCGAATTGTTTATGGAATGTATGCGTTCTAAAGAAGCGCGCGCGCAGCAGCATTTCTTCTTTGCTGAACGTGCAGCATCTCATGTCAAAGATTTTGATAAAGAAACACCAGTAAGAGATATCAAACAAGTGGGCATTATTGGTGCAGGCACCATGGGTGGCGGCATCGCTATGAACTTTGCGAACGCAGGTATTCCTGTGATCATGCTTGAGCTTAAACAAGATGCTTTAGATAAGGGTTTGGCGCTCATTCGTAAGAACTACGAAAACTCAGCTAAAAAAGGCAAGCTCACTGCACAGCAAGTCGAAGACAGAATGGGACTGTTAACTGGCTCCACAGAATACGCAGCATTGTGCAATGTGGACCTTGTGATTGAAGCGGTATTTGAAAAAATGTCGGTTAAACAAGAAGTATTTAAGGCTTTGGATGCAGTGTGTAAGCCTGGCGCTATTTTAGCCTCTAACACCTCTACGTTAGACATTGATGAAATCGGTGAAGCCACTAAACGCCCTGAAGATGTGATTGGGTTACATTTCTTTAGTCCAGCTAACGTGATGAAGTTGCTTGAGGTAGTTAAAACCAGCAAAACCTCTCCTGAAGTCATTAAAACCACTATGAAGATGGCTAAGAAAATAAACAAGGTTGCTGTATTAGTTGGAGTTTGTTTTGGTTTTGTCGGCAATCGTATGATTGAAGGATATGGCCGTGAAGCCAACCGCATGATGCTTGAAGGGGGCACACCGGAGCACATCGATAAAGTCATTTATGACTTTGGTCTGCCTATGGGGCCTTTCACAATGGGTGATATGGCTGGTCAAGATATTGGTGCCTTTGTGCGTGAATCACGCCGCGAATTTATCAAGCACGACCCAAGCTACTGCATCTTAGCTGACAAGCTAGTAGAGCAGGGCAGAGTAGGATTAAAAGTCGGTAAAGGTGTGTACTTGTACGAAGCGGGTAGCCGTAAACCCATTCCTGATCCAAGTGTACTTGAGTTAGCGAAGCAGGTTGCTGCAGATTTAGGTGTAGCGCAACGTGATATCAGCGATCAAGAAATCATTGAACGCATTATCTTTCCAATGATCAATGAAGGTGCGTTGATTTTAGAAGAAGGTATTGCTGCCAAGTCGAGCGATATAGATGTGATTTATGTGTATGGCTATGGCTTCCCTGTTTATCGCGGAGGACCAATGCAGTACGCTGATGAAATAGGTTTGAAAACAGTATATGACGCAATGTGCAAATATCGCGATGAGTTGGGTGAACATGGTAAAAACTGGTTTGAACCTGCTCCATTATTGAAAAAATTAGCTGAGCAAGGCAAACGTTTCTCTGACCTTTAGTCACCGGACATTGTCTTACCATTAACGAATTATAGAATGTATTAAAGAGAATATTATGAAAGAAGCAGTCATTGTATCAACCGCTAGAACTCCCATCGGCCGTGCCTATAAAGGCGCGTTTAATAACCTGGAAGCGCCAAGTTTAGGTGGCCATGCTATCCGTGAAGCAGTAAGGAAGTCTGGTATTGATCCTGCCAGTGTAGATGATGTGATCATGGGCAGTGCCTTAACTCAAGGTAGTGGCGGCATGAATATAGGACGTATGGCTGGTTTAGCTGGTGGTTTACCCACGTCAGTGTCAGGTATGACTCTTGACCGCCAATGTAGCTCAGGAATGTATGCAATTGCTACAGCGGCAAAACACATCATTACAGACAACGTGCCAGTAATGGTTGCTGGTGGACTTGATTCGATTAGTTTAGTGCAAAACAAGGCAATGAATACTCATCGTATCGTTGACCCAGCCCTGGCTAAAATGCATAAAAATATCTATATGCCAATGTTACAAACAGCTGAAGTGGTCGCTGCTCGTTATGGTATTAGTCGTGATGTGCAAGACGAATATGCTTATCGCAGCCAAATGCGCACGGCAGCGGCTCAGGCTGCAGGTAAATTTGATGATGAAATTGTGCCCGTAACTGCAACCAAAGTAATCATTGACCGCGAAACGAAAGTTGAAAGCTTTCAAGAAGTGACTTTGAGTAAAGATGAAGGCAACCGTGCTGAAACCACATTAGAAGGTTTACAAAATTTAAAGCCTGTTATCGAAGGTGGTGTTATCACTGCAGGTAATGCTAGTCAGTTATCTGACGGCGCATCTGCCAGTGTAATAATGAGCAGCAAGTTAGCTGAACAACAAAACTTGACACCATTAGGTGCTTATCGCGGTATTGCTGTGGCAGGTTGTGAACCTGATGAAATGGGTATTGGTCCGGTTTTCGCTATTCCAAAATTACTCAAGCAGCACGGCTTAACGATGAATGATATTGGATTGTGGGAGCTGAACGAAGCCTTTGCGGTACAAGTTTTATATTGCCGTGACAAGTTAGGTATTGATGACAGTATTTTAAATGTAAACGGTGGCGCTATTTCTGTAGGTCATCCTTACGGAATGAGTGGCGCACGTATGGTTGGTCATGCACTGATTGAAGGTAAGCGCCGTGGTGCTAAATTTGTTGTGTGCACCATGTGTATCGGTGGCGGAATGGGTGCTGCAGGTTTATTTGAAGTTTATTAAAAGATGCTGAGAGCTTCTAGCCGTTCGATATGAGCTACAAGCAACAAAAAGCAAACGATTAAGAAAGAGATTTAAGAGGTACGTTATGCAATATTTTAAAGCCCCACAAAAAGAAGCCTTATTCGTGATGAACGAATTATTAGGTTTTAAAAAACATTATGCCGATTTGGGATTTACAGATGCTACGCCTGATATGGTCGAAGCCATTTTTTCAGAAGCCGCTAAATTCGCCGAAAATGTGTTAGCGCCAATTAATGCCAACGGTGATGAAGAAGGCTGTAAATGGGAAGACGGCGTAGTGACCACTCCTGCAGGTTTCAAAGAAGCTTACAAACAATATGTTGATGGTGGCTGGACAGGTATGACACACCCAGAAGAACTAGGTGGGCAGAATTTACCTTACTCTTTAGGCAGTGTGATGGCAGAGTGGTTTTCCTCGGCGAATCACTCTTGGGCTATGTACCCCGGGCTCAGTCAAGGTTGTATCGAAACCTTAAAAGAGCATGGCACGCATGAGCAGCAAAAAATGTTTTTGAATAACCTAATTGGTGGTCACTGGACAGGCACTATGTGTTTGACTGAATCTCATTGTGGCTCTGACCTAGGTATGCTGAAATGTAAAGCAGTAAAGAATGATGATGGAAGTTATAGCTTAACTGGCACCAAAATTTTCATCTCTGCAGGTGAGCATGATATGTCGGATAACATTGTGCATATCGTAATTGCACGTTTACCCGATGCGCCAAGTGGCACTAAAGGTATCTCGTTGTTTGTAGTACCTAAATTCCATGCAGGCCCTGAAGGCGAAAAGTTAGACAGAAACGGTGTCACTTGTGGCTCTATTGAACACAAAATGGGTATCAAAGGCTCGGCAACTTGTGTGATCAATTTTGATGATGCTAAGGGTTACCTTGTCGGTACTGAAAATCGTGGACTTAACTGCATGTTCACTTTTATGAATACGGCACGAATTGGAACGGGTCTAGAGGGTTTGTCTGCCTCTGAAGCTGCGTTTCAAGGCGCTTTAGCTTACGCCAAAGACCGTTTACAGTTTAGAGCCATGACTGGCGTTAAAAACCCTGACGGCCCTGCAGATCCGATTATTAACCATCCTGACGTACGCCGCATGTTATTGACTCAAAAAGCTTTCGCAGAAGGTAATAGAGCATTAGCTGTATACGCCATGAAATTAGTTGATATTTCACAGGCTAATCAAGATGAAGGTGCTAAACAACTTGCAGAATCTAAACTTGCATTGTTAACTCCGATTGTGAAGGCATTCTTAACTGAAACAGCCCAAGAAACGACTAGCTACGGTATGCAGGTATTTGGTGGGCATGGCTTTATCAGAGAATGGGGCATGGAACAACTCGCCCGTGATACTCGTATTTGTACTATGTACGAAGGCACCACAGGTATTCAGGCGATTGATTTATTGGCCAGAAAAGTAGTGGGTTCTAATGGTAAATTGCTTACAGTATTCACTAACGAAGTGAAAGAATACTGTAAAAGTATTCGTGATAAAAGTCAGTTTAATGCTTGGTCTAACAGTATCGATACACATATCGATGAATGGCATCAGATTACTGAAGATATTATGCATCGAGCAGCTAAAAACCCTGCTGAATTAGGTGCTGCGTCTGTCGATTATCTGATGTATTCAGGTTATGTAGTGGTTGGCTATTTTTGGCTTCAAATGGCTGTTGTTGCTCAGCAAAAACTTGATGAAGGCACAAGTGATCCAGAGTTCTACCAAGCGAAGTTACATACCACTAAGTTTTATTTTGACCGTTTATTAACTCGTACCCGTTCTTTAGTTTCTGCCATGGAATCTGGTGCTGATAATCTAATGAATATGGAAGAAGAGCAGTTCAACATAGTTTAGGCTTCGGTAAAAAATAATAAGAAGCTAGGTTGGGAAATATAAAAAGGCGGACATATAAAAATGTCCGCCTTTTTTAATTAAGCGGATTAATTTGAAAGGTGAACAGAATAATGAAACATCACACAATCGACATTGAAAACGTTAATGTGCATTATGTTGAAGCAGGCGAAGATAATGTTAGTCAGTCGCCACGGCAGACTATTATTTTTTTACACGGCTTTCCAGAATTCTGGGGTACATGGCATGCACAACTTGATTATTTTGCCAATAATTATCGAGTGATCGCGCCTGACTTGCCTGGTTATAACTTAAGTGGCAAGCCACAAGAAAACACTTTTTTCGAAGTGCCCAACCTAATTCAGTTTATAGCCAAGTTTATCCAATGTGTGGCACCGCAACAGAAGATAATCTTAGTGGCACACGACTGGGGGGGCGTTATTGCATGGCCGCTTACCGCCTTTTTCCCGCAACTTATCGATAGATTGGTGATACTCAATGCTGCTCACCCCAGTACTTTTACACGGGAAATGATCCATAATGCTGAGCAACGGCAAAAAAGTGAATATATACACGATTTAATCGCGCCTAATGGTGTTGAAAAGGTATCAAATAACAACTACAAATATCTCAAAGACAAGATCCTCATTGGAATGCGCGAAGGCACATTGAGTAACACACAACGCAAGGTTTATGAAAAGGTATGGGCTCAGCCTGGTGCTGTTAATGGTATGTTGCAATATTACCGAGCTATGCCGCAGTTAGCTCCTTCTGAGAAAGAAATGGGTGCTGGAAATGGACCTGTGGTAGCAGCAACACAAATGAAAATTCCTAACATTCGCATCACTTGCCCAACATTAATATTATGGGGCGAACAAGACCAAGCCTTTGTTAAAGAGACTGTCGATGGTGTCGAGGAATATGTGCCTGACGTGCGGATTAAACGCTTTCCTGATGCCAGTCATTGGTTACAACATGAATTGCCCAACGAAGTGAATGCAGAAATAGATAATTTTCTGAAATCCACATAATACGCTCTTCACAGGGAACTCATAGCGTTTGGCGCAGTCCGCTAAGCTACAAAGAGAAAATGTGCTTCAAAACGCTAAACAATAGATGTTTTTTTTCCTCTGTGGTGTAAAAAAGCGCTTCGCTGCACAGAGGGCAAAAATTGATTTGTATTCAGATAAAAAAACGGCCTCAAAAGAGGCCCTTTTTAAAGGTGAGCAGGATAAGCAACTCACCTTCCATGTTGAACATTCCAATGGCCGTCGCCAAGTTCGTTCAAGAACAATTCATTTTAATAACTGGTTACCGACTCATAGAGTATGGCGACCGGATGCAAAGTACATTGCTTATATTCTGTCGTTAAGAGCCGCAACAATAGGTGATGCATCTAAGCCGTTTTCAGAAGCCCATATCAATACTGTTTTGCCATCTTGTTCTGGTGAGCTTAAGTCACCCTTTGGCATTTTCTTAACCATTAAGGTACCTGTTTCCACTGCATCGTTAAGCATAGCGGTACGGATAAGGCTGTTACCACCACAAGTAACACCTGTGTAGTAATCTTTTAACTTCATTCTAAAGTCAGACTGAACACGTTTCATTTTTTTGCGTAGTTCGCCTTTGTCATCTGCTTTCACGATAGTGCAGATATTTTGTAAAGCATCGCTAACGTCGGCTTGAGCGTTGCTAGCAAAAAGTAAAGAAGCGGTTGCGATGGCGATAGAAGTTTTAACAATTTTCAACATGGTTAAGTTCCTCGTTTTTTAGATTATTTGCAGCCATTGCTACGTTAATAATCATTAAAAACTATCTGAACCGATTAAAAAACCTGTGAGATGATACTTAGGTATGTGAGTTCATAACCTTGCGGTGTAGAGAATTCTTAATCCTTTGTGTTTAAAGTTGACTAAATACTCGGGCTTTAATCTCCGTCTATCGTGACTGCTTCAATCGATTAGCAAAAGGGCATTTAATTGAGGGCAGGGTAAAATTAAATATAACGGTTTTGATATTAAAAATGTTTTTTGTAGGTAAATAGTTTAACGCGCTTATTGAGTAACGTTAAAAGCACTTATAAATTTTATCCTCATGTGACGATAAAAGAGTATGCTTAAATTATTACTCGCCTAACTATTAGAATAACGGGAGGATAAGTTGAATCAATATATTGTCGAGCAAAAGTTGTCATTAGCTGAATCACTGATATTGATTGTTGAAGATGACCCTATTAATGCGATGGTAATTGAGGATCTACTCTCAGGCTTATATCAAACTAAAATAGTGCACTCCGGTGAAAGCGCTTTAAAATTTTGTGATGTTCAGCCGCCAGACCTTATTCTGCTTGATGTCGTGATGGATGGTATTTCTGGTCTTGAAACCTGTATAACCCTAAAAATTAATACTCAAACACAGCATATACCCATTATTTTTATAACGTCGATGCATGATCAGGATGATCAAAACCGCTGTTGGGAAGCTGGGTGTGTTGATTTTGTGGCTAAACCCGTCAACGGCGTAACGCTTCGTAACAGAATCAAATCTCACTTAACCCTTAAGTTACAATCCGACTTATTACGCAGAATATCGTTTGTTGACGGCTTGACTGGACTATATAACCGGCATCTACTCGAAGATGTGATGGAAAAATTCACATCACATGTCAATCGCTCTAATCAGCCTCTGAGCTTAATGATGATAGATGTAGACTGGTTCAAAGGTTATAACGATACCTATGGTCATTTAGAGGGGGATGAATGTCTTAAACGTTTAGCACGTGCGATAAAAGATAGTTTACAACGGCCCACAGATATGGCGATACGTTATGGTGGAGAAGAATTTTTATGTTTATTACCGGATACAGACCATAAAGGAGTTGAAAAAATTGCAAATTTAATGCTTAAAATGGTGAACGATTTGGCTATTGAACACAAGCTGTCGGAATTTAAAGTCGTCACTGTTAGCATTGGTATTCACACTATAAGTAGAAGTAAAAATACCTCATTAGTTAATACCTTAGCTAAGACTGACGAAGCTCTGTATGTTGCTAAGCAACTTGGTAGGAATCGTTTTTCGACTTATGTAACCAAGTCATAGCTGGTGTGGTTGATTTTTATTGCAGAGGACGATCTGTAGATGTTTCAATTAGATCTCATTTTTCTTCGATTTAAAATTAAAGTACTGCAGCACTTTTTACCTTTTTCTCTGCTAGTCGTTTTTGTTGTGGTAACGGTATCTGTTCTTGTGTTTGAGTCTCGCTTATCTGCATCTGTTATGACAGAGGTAAAAACTACCTTAGAGGATACGGGCGAACAAATTGAGAGCCAAATTCAGGAAAGATTATCTGAATATCGTAATGATTTACGTTTTTTACATACCACTCCACCGGTCTCAGGCTTGCCTCGCTCATTAAATAGTGCAGGAATTGAATCCTTAGAGCGGACGTCTTATTCTCAATGGAAAAAACGCTTAGAAACCATTTTTGTGGCTTTTTTACAGAATAATATTGTATATCAACAATTACGTATTATTGCTATCACAGAACAAGGTATGGAACTGGTTAGAGCCGATCGTATAGGAGGGGAAATAAAGGTTATTGAGG
This sequence comes from Paraglaciecola psychrophila 170, assembly GCF_000347635.1. NCBI lineage: Bacteria > Pseudomonadati > Pseudomonadota > Gammaproteobacteria > Alteromonadales > Alteromonadaceae > Paraglaciecola > Paraglaciecola psychrophila. The sequence continues at coordinate 1,732,187 of NC_020514.1, forward strand.
ACCGGAATTTACAGAGTAAAAGTGGCCGTGATTATTTTGACTCTAGTGCACAATTATCTGATAGAGAAATCTATATGTCGAGTATTTCTCTGAACAGAGAGTTTGGCAAGATAGAATTTCCTTACAACCCGATGTTGCGCCTATCTTTACCTATATTTGATGAGTTAGGACAACGATTTGGTTTTTTGATTGTTAATATTCATGCCGAACCACTGCTGAATTCGTTAGAAAGTATGGTAGTTCCTCCTATTGAGTTGATGCTTACAGATCATGAGGGATATTTTTTAATCACTCCTAAAGACACCCATAATTTCAGTCGAGATCTCGCCCCTACAAAAACGTGGGATACAAGTTTTCAGACACTAGAGTATCTTTCTAATGATTTTACTCGGATATTAGACATTGAAGATCAGCAAACTTCTTATTTTGCTTTGACTCAAAAAATAGTGATTTCAGGAGGTATAGATCAGGGATATTTATTAGCTAGATTGATCGAGTTCCAAAGTGATGTAAACAATTTAGAAATGAGACGTAGAACCAGTGTTTATTCATTTTTAGTGGCTGTCACAGCCATATTGTTATTCGTACTCAGTGTATTTAATCGAAGTATGAAAAGAACCCAGCAATTATCTGAAGCCAAAGCTCAATCAGCGGCTATAGTGGGTGGCTCTCATGATGCAATAATAGGTATAACGAAAGAAGCCGTGGTGATCAGTTGGAACCGGGCCGCCGATCTATTATTTGGATATAATGAAGAGTATGCCAAAGGTAAAACAATGGCTGAACTTGGTCTTTTCCAGAATATTCAAGTGTTGGATATTATTGATAAACTATCCCGAAGTAATACTCAGCAAAATGCAGACGTGACTATAACTAAAGATCAAAATTCGGTGTTTCTGTCCTTATCTTTTTCAGCCATTACTGACTTTGCATCTGATGTTCAGGGTGTAGCAATTATTGTCCGAGATATAACCAATGAACATATAGCAGAAATGAAGATTAAACAGGAAAATGCAGATTTAGAACAAAAAGTAGCCAATAAAACAAAAGAACTGAAAAAAAACAGCCATTCCAAAAGTACTTTTATTTCAAATATTAGCCCTGAAATTCGTACCCCATTAAACGGTATTATTGGCACCTTAAAGTTGATTAAGGATGAAAGTCTATCAGATAACCAAAAACGTTACTTAGAGATGACTGATGTGAGTGTGGATAACTTGTCTGCTCTGATTAATGACGTATTAGATCTATCTAAAATTGAAGCGGGTAAGTTAGATGTGGATTTTCAAGCTTTTAATCCGATCGACCTCATTCAAAATTTATGTTGTACCATGGCCATTAAAGCGCAAGAAAAAGGCTTGGAATTTATTGTCGATGTAACAGACTTACATTGCGAATCTCTCGTCAGCGATGCGCACCGTTTTTCACAAATTCTCAGTAATTTGATCATCAATGCGATTAAGTTTACTGAAAATGGTTTTGTTAAAGTCTCAGCATCATGTCAATTTTGTGATGATGGACAATTGATATTACATTGTTCTGTGAGTGACTCTGGTGTGGGGATTACCGAAAATAACAAACACAAACTTTTTACTGCTTTTGCGCAAGAATATACAGCGACAGCGTTTAAGTATGATGGCGCTGGTTTAGGACTGGCTATTTGTCAGCAACTTGTCAGTTTGCTTAATGGAGAAATCGATTTTAGCTCAGAAAAAGATAAAGGTAGTACATTTAGCTTTTCTATCACGGTGCCACAGATTGATTGTAAACAAAAACTTGAAGAAACTAGCCTGAAGGCTAAATTGTGTTTAATTTTAGTGCCACACAGCGAAGTGTATCAAAGTATTCAACGTATGGTTCAATCTTGCTCAGGTGACGTCTTAGAACCTAAGCCTTATGAAAAATGGTTTAGCTCTGAAAATAATGTGTTTCCTGAAATGAAACCTGATTTTATTATCATTGACCAGCAATATCCTCAGCTCACAATTTTAGACCGTAAATGGTCACAATGGGACAGCAACACTACACAATCGCCCGAAGTTTTTTTACTTAAAAAAAGTGCCGATATAAAAATTTCACTTAATAATATAGTCGCGGCGAGCCTTGATAAACCAATGTTGTTAACTGACTTATTACAAAAAGGCTTTGCAACAGCAGTGGGAGTGACGAATAAAAAGAATGACTTGCATCAATTGAGTAAAGAAGCCGATTTTAAAACGTCTGCTGAAAATTTATCCAAAATAACAGGTGCCCGGATCTTAGTTGTGGATGATAATAAAATTAATCTTGAAGTCGCTAAGGGCATGTTATCTAGCTTACCCATAGAGATAGAGCAAGCTATGGATGGTCAGGAAGCCTTGGATATATTACAACAATCAATACAGCAAAACCGCGTTTTTCATTGCATTTTAATGGACTGCCAAATGCCTGTTTTAAACGGTTACGATACTAGTCATCAGATCCGTATGGGAATACCGGGGGATCAATATAGTACTATCCCGATTATTGCCATGACGGCCAATGCGATGTTGGGTGAACGAGAAAAATGTTTAGAGGCGGGTATGGACGATTTCACCATTAAACCTATCAACCACGATTTGCTTGTTTCAAAAATTATTGAGTGGATATTAACTGTGTATCAGGCTCCCTTGGATAGATCATTACAGCTCTCGACGAATGAATCGCCTATCAATGATGCAGACTGCCAATTGCAAGATGAGAGTGGAATGCTTGTCACTTCTAAAATATTGGAGTGGGATAAACAGGCAGCACTGACGCGGTTGATGAATAATGAAGCGTTATTGTACAAAATATGCCAGATCTTTATGAACAGCTCGCCGCACAAAATTGAGTCATTGGGTCAGGCCATTACAGAGAAAAATTTCGATGCCGTTATTAAGCTTACGCATTCATTAAAAGGTTCTGCAGGCGACTTAGGGGCGGTCGATTTGCATCAGTTGTTTTCATCTATGGAGCAGCTAGCTAAAATACCAGAGATAGAAAAACTCGAGCAATGTTATCAATCAGTACTCAACAGTTATGCTTCTTTCGTGTCAATTCTCACAAAAGAACAAGAATGAGAAAAAGAGTTAAAAATCCAGACCGTTACCAGTGACTCGTAGATGAATGAGTGTTTTCTTTTAGCCATAAGCTGCTTATGTCATTAAACACAAAAAGGGGGATGAGGGGGATAAGAAAAATTTTGTAAGTTTTGACTCCAAATATTATGTATTGAGCCGAAAAAATTATGGGATAAATGAAATATTATCACCCTCATTTCATTTATGAGTATGGGCTAAAATGTTTTGTATTTGTTGTTGCCTAATCAAGTCGAGCTCACCAGACTTTGTCATTGCAGAGATGATACTTTCAAGCTCAGGTATTAAGTATTCATGCTTTTTTGTGTAAATAATGGAAAAGTAGTCTCTTTCCCAGGGTTGGCTTTAAAGCAATAACTGAGCTAATACCCAGTTTTTCCAACTGAACTAAGCCATTTAAATTAGACGTAATAGCATAGTCTACAATATCTCTATCTAACGACTTCATTAGACTATTACTGTCAGGAAAAACAGCCACATTGTCGATACCTTGAGTGCATATTTCTGCATGCCTTACTCCTCGGGCTCTTCCTACTAACTTTCCTCTGAGTGACTCACAGCCATCAACGATAGCTTCTTTATTTTTAGAAAATATTGTCTGTTTGATATAATTAGTTGCAGTAGGGACTTTAATCAGACTTGGATAAATGGAACCAATTTCCAATATACGATGGACTTCGCCATCCAATCGACCTTGACTAGATTCTAAGAGAGCCCTTTTGCCAGATAAAGGAATGATTTCGATAGGAACACCGGCTTTGGCATAAATAACCTTAAGAACTGCAGCACCAACAATTTGATCTGGGGAATTTGTAATTTGCGCAAATCTAAGTGGCTCTGCAATAAGCATTGAGCTCGTAAACATCAATAACCCAAAAATTAAAATTGGCATCTTTAGCATATCTCATTGAGTTCCTAAAACTTCGAATTAAAATACTATAGCAACAAAAATATAGTTGAACCATGGCATTTTTTGTTTGATTATTTCTGGCCAACTTTCGTAAAATAATCAGCTTTTAGTATGAATTCGACCATACTTTTTACTTATAGCTTGATGCTGTTTTTAGTGTATAGATTGTTAAACTTAATGTATGCCAGAGCAAAAAACATTACGGCTGCGGCATCGTCAATTTTACCCAACTCGACTTTTTGATTTGCACACTGTGAGCGTTTTATTTGAGCCTTATTGATTTTCATAAGGCTTAATTTTCTGTAATCCAATCTCCGATAGTATTATTGGTGGTATATAGTTGCTTGTGAAAGCTGTTTTTGATGAGTAAACGCGGCCCCAAGCATAAATATACCGATACCAATCATTAGGGCGACTTTTTGCCATAACAAAATGTTTGTCGTATCGATAAAACCCAGCTTTAGGAGTCCGAAAAAAATAAACGCCAAGGCTAGTTTTGCCATAAATTTACTGTGTTTATGGGTGAAGAATAGATAACTGCCTTGCAGTATTAGCCATAAGCTAATGAGTAATGCCAGCTCCCATTCACTTAATAAAAATGCAGCACTGATTGCTAATAATAAATGCTGAACGGTATAGCCGGTTTGGCTGTCAGTGAATAACTTTAAATTCAGTCTGTTAAGCGCTTTTGCTTTCATTAAAAATGTCAGTGATATCACTAAGCTTAATAAACCCCCAAAGCTGCTGCTTATGATGTTAAAACTGCCTGCTGCGATGATGCCAAGCCAATAACAGAGTAAACTAAAGTAACAAAGTTAACCGAACGTGGTGCGGTTTCCAAGTAACGTTGGATGCAACCGTGAACATAATGCTGAAACAAAAATATAGCCGTTAATTAATGCGCCGGCTATATAAAAATCAGTCCATTGCCCTATATAAAATGCAATACATGCTGCCTTAAAGTAAAGGCTTATTGATGCAATCTTTTTGTCTAATAAAGATACATGGCGCTTGCACGTACTTTGTAAGAAATAACTCAATATACCTAGGCCAAATAAGGTAGATAAGCAAGTTAATAAAAGTTAGCTGTGATAAACATCCACATAAAAGACTAGATTATACAGTGCGGCACTTGCAAAAATAATGAAAGCTTCTTTGCGAATAAAAGGGTGTTTAACTCCACGCCCAAGTCCATAAGCAATAATTGCAGAGCACCAAAGAGCCAAAGCAGAAAGTTCCATGTAGTGCTTCAGGACTGAGGGTAAGAATGCCAAGGGGATGATCAGGTAAAACCCCAGTCTTAATTGTTCAGCCAATTTAGCCAAAACACCCACTCGGCCTATACGTCGGTAATATTCAGCAAATAACCAACATTCGACAAATGCTAATAAGAGGGCAACTTTTGCATAGTTGGGTAACTCTCTAAATGATAGTGATTGCACTTCGTTTATGCCCAATAAACAAATGGCGAATATAGCTGCGCCAGCTACATAAACCATTATCTCTGTGGTATTACACACACTACGATAGCTTTTGGTTAACAACATGACTTGTAATGGCAATATTGCCATGGCTGACCACACGCCAAGTTGAACCCATAGCAGTGAAAGCACAAATATGTTTATCCAAATTGATTCTGCTGGTCTGAGTAAGTGACTAAATTTTACTTCCCGATTAATATCACTGGAGAAACGACTCAACAGCTTTCTTGAGCAGAAGATTAACGCCCCAATACTTGCAACCACTAACGTGCATTTTAAAGATAACAGTGCAGGGGCGGGGAAATAGGGAAACATTGCAAAACTGCGTGTAATATCGCAAAAATTAAAAGACCAAATGCTTCAATTCGTACTGAAAAGTAGTTCTCTTTGAGGGCAATATGCAAAATAAATAGTCCTTCCAGCCCAATGGCAAAGCCCCAATAATCAGGTGCAAGGCTACTGATTATTGCAACTAACAACCATGCGCTAGCAAGCATAGTATACAAGCTGGTGGTATAGAGTTTTTGTGTTTTAGCTTGGAGTAATAAGAAAGCATTGAGTACAGCGTTGACGGTGGCAATTGCAGGTAATATTCACTCACTAGTGAAATTTGATTGGTAAAGCATATCAATATTAGCGAAAATCGTTATGACTGTGAGTATTATGTTGCTTTTTGAGTGTGCACTTTGTTTGTTCAGTAATGTACAGAGATATAGCAAATACGCACAATAAAAGCCTTGGCTAAAAAAACCTAAAATGTGTGTGGTAGTGCCAGTTAGTAAGAGGAATTCTATACAACCATAAGCAATCAATACGCTTACAAACCCCAGCCATTGCCAGTTTTTATCCGTGGCTTGGTATAGGCTAGCGAGCAAAACCTAAACCAATTAGTTAGTAACTGGTGCCTAGTTGATCCAATTGTGAAATCAGCGGAACAGCCTCACCGCCGATAACCGCCAATGCACTGACAATTTTTGTATCTAATTTATTAGCTAAAATAAAACCCGTTCAAGCAATAACAATATAACTGAGTAGCACCATCCAGTCTGGCAATAGTTGATAAAAACTTCCCGCCACATAAACCGTCACAAAATTCAGTAATAGCCTTAAGCTGACAATAGCAGAGCTAATTTCAGGGTATTGTTGACGTTTAGCTAAATATACACCGCCGAAGGTGACGCCAATAGCGATCACCAACAGCAACAAAGATTTGCTGCCAGCACCTAGTTCGCCGACAAGTAACTGAGCTAAATAACCAAAACCACTCACTAAAAGAGCAATGCCAATTAGCATAAATACAAATATTGGCCCTTAGCCTTTGGCTTGATAGTGTTGGTATAGATTCAGTAATGGCGAAACAAACTTAGTGATTGGAGATAAGAGGCTTAATCCTAGAGTAGTGGTTTCTTTTAACAGATAAACAATATAAGAAGGTTTGGCGACGGAGTCAGTATGGGAACTAATCGCAGGCTCATCAAAAGCGGCAAGCTGATTTTGTGAACCTATTACTTGCAAAGGTATAGAAGGAGAAGGGGCCTGTGCCGGTTTATGCTCTGGCTGTTCGAATGGCGTTTTTTTATCAACGTCATAACCATATCAACCTCAAATATATTTAGGTAGTACAAAACAGTTTTGGGTTGAAGCGCTAATACGCTGGAATAACTCAACATTAGGATTTATGTCGCCTGAAAAATTTATTGCCCTTGCACAAGAGAGAGGATTAATTTATGAATTAGGGGGCTGGGTCATTGAAACCCCATTCATACAATGAAGTGAGTGGTTGAGTGTCTATGAAGTGCACATTAAAATGGCTCTTAATTTATCTGCCAAGCAAATCGAGGACAAACTGTTTGTGGCTGAGTTGAAGTTATTGGTCATAAGTACAATGTTGACAGCGCTATCATATTTAAAAAACCTGCCTATACAAACTCACAAGCTAGGTAAGTCTTTTATTGACAACTTAGAGAAAGATATTGATGACACCAAAATTTGTAAAACCGCAATATCACTAAGTCACGATTTAGGTTTACGCTTTGTTGCTGAAGGAGTGGAAGCAAAGGAGCAGGCTAAATATCTTCCTGACAACGGTTGCGACGTGCTTCAAGGCTATTAATTTTGTCGTCCAGTGCCAGTGCCAGTGCCAGCTGCAGCTGCGTTTTCTTTTATTCAGAACTATCAAGCTATTCAGTTTTAGTCACATTCACTTAGTGGGCTGATGTTATAAACTAATTTCAGCCGATATTTTGCAGTGTGGTTACTTCGATACATAAAACATATTAGCTAAATACCAGCAAAATATCTTTTAATGAGCGTTTAACGGATATCCACGATTTTTAAAAAGTGTTTTATTGAACGCCTCAAGATATAGCTATATTTAAAAAAGTAAGTGATGAAGTGATGGTTTGTTATAAAATAAAAGTTTACGTCGCTAATGTCTGAAAAGCTAGACTGATAATTTTTATGGCATGGTCCGGTACCACATATTTGCTATTGATATGCAAAACCCTCTGACTATTATAAAAAAGCCCACTTTAAGTGGGCTTGGTGTTTCTTGTAAAAACATCAACAACAAAATACTAAAAAGTATTAATATTGGGTCGCTTAACCATCAATTTGCACTTATGAAAAAGCGTATGTTAATAATTATTTAATCTATCAACGCTTGATAAACTAAATTTCTAAAATCATCGTGATAACGGTGAAAACCAATAGGTACAAATTGCGCCATGGAGATCATCAAAATTTGCTCTTCTGGGTCGACTCTAAAGTAAGTTGATGCTGCACCACCCCAACCAAAGTCTCCTTTAGACGTCATAAAACCAGTCATTTCAGGATCTACTGTGACGGACATCGCAAGACCATATCCCTCACCTTGAGACGTTTTACTGTAAGGTATTAAATTTTTGGGCAAATGGTTACTGCTCATATATTCAACCGTTTTCCTGCCTAAGATCCTCACACCATTAATTTCGCCTCCATTAAGCATCATTTGTGCAAAGGTAAAATAATCTTGCATGGTAGAGACTAAACCGCCACCCGCATTATGGATTTTGGGGTCGCTCATAAAATCACCCACGGGTTCCTTTTCCATGACGATAGTTTGACCTGTTTTGTCAGCAGTATAGATTTGCGTGAGTCTGTCAACTTTATCCGCAGGTACATAAAAACCTGTGTCCTTCATTCCCAGGGGGCTAAATATCGTTTCTTGCATGTATTCTCCCAGTTTTTTACCACTGAGTTTTTCAACTAAGAAGCCAATTATATCGGTAGAAACACCATAATTCCAAGCAGTGCCAGGTTGATGAGTCAGAGGTAATTCGGCAAATTTAGTTAATATATTATCGCGATTCAACTCGTCAGGTTTAGACAGCATTTTTTGATACAGCTTGTCGACTTCACTATTGCTAAAACCGTAGCTAAAACCAGACGTATGCATAAACAGGTCAATAATACGGATAGGTGACTTAGCATCTTCTACTATCATGTCATCACCTGATCCACTGACATAGACTTTCATATTGGCAAGTTCAGGTAAGTACTTAGCAATGGGGTCAAACATATGAAATTTGCCTTGTTCCCAAAGGGTCATAGCAGCTACTGCAGTCACCGGTTTAGTCATTGAATAAATTCTGAAAATGGTGTCTTCAGTCATGGCAATGCCAGCTTCTTTATCTTGCATACCTTGAGCATTTAAGTAAACAATCTTGCCATTTCGGGCGACTAAAGTGAGGGTGCCTGCTAGCTTTCCTTGGTCGATATAACGTTGCATGGCGGGAGCAATTCTATCTAGGCGTTGTGATGAAAATCCTACTGATTCTGCTGCGTTTGCTGTGTTTTTAGCGTCGACCACTGTTGACTGGCAAGCCATCAACGTAAAGCAAACCATTAAACTAAGAATAAACTTCATAACATCCCTTAATATTTTATAAGAAGAAGTAGTTTAACCAGAGTTGAGATGGGGGCAAGTTGATTAAAATGATTGTGGTGCATATGGGGGGTTATCTTTAAAGTGCGAACAAAAACATTGATTTATCAATCAATGTTTTTGTTCGTGTGGAGTTTAATAAGATTTAAAGGCAGGTTTCGCGCCATTTTCCCGAAAGGCGTCCGCATGAGCGTTTTTGACTTGAATCACTTCAGCCTGCGACTCTTTTTATCAAGAACCACCTGCACATTTGGCGCCCGACTTTACACAAAGGCCAGATAAAGCTGTTTCATATTTCGCTCAAATGACGTCGTGCCATTTGCCCCAAAATAAGCCTATTTTTTTTGAAATTTTAAAAATGGAAATTGCAGTGGCTGTATTTTTAGGATGGTTATGTCATTAGTTTGAGAAATGACATTTTATTATACCTTTACTCAATTGATAAACCGTGGTGATTTGTGTCAGCTTTTTTTACAATAATGAGTAAAGTAATTTTATTAAAAACACTTAAACCATGAAAAATAAATAGTTTTTTATTTTGGCGCATATGATGCAGTGTTTTAAAGAGTACTTATTAATTCTTTAGTAGTGCTATTTTCATTTTACTTGGTTAAAGATAATGGATTAAAGGAAAACATTAATTCTTCAGGATGGATTCGGCAGTCTGAGTAATTCGTGTAGTTGTAACTTCCAGCGCAGCAGCGCACAAAATTGTCTGGAGGTCATAAAATGAGACGCATTCGCCAAGAGATTACCTGCATTTTTGTCGATATCCAAGATTCAAGTTATAAAAAATCCCGCTTAGATTACCAGAATGTTATTGACATAATGGCTGATTTTTTAACAGAAACTAGTCTCATTCTCACCGTTCACGATGTCAAAGTTGGCGCCTACCTAGGCGATGGGCTGATGGCTTTTTGCGATGCCAAAGACAGTCAAAAAAGGTTTATTGATGCGGCTTATAAAATTCTTGAGATGAGAGAGAAGAAAGACATGTTCTACAAGAAGAATTGGCGAAGCTCATTTAATATTTGCATTGGCGTTCAAACGGGATTTGCTTCGCTGGGTTACTTTCCATGCAAAGAGTTTCGTCACTGCACAGCGATGGGGGACACAGTTAACTTGGCATCGCGTTTTTGTAGCTTAGCAGAGACTAATTCAATCTGTGCCGATCAAGGTTTCTATCTCGAGAACAAGGGGGCTATAACGAACTTTAAGCTGACTCCCAAAACTTCATTAAATTCAATAAAAGGCTATGAGGGAGAACAGTTCAACCTAGTTCATGCTACCCCAAAATTATACAATGAGCCCAGTCACGATTTATGCCCCAATTGCAGTGGCTTGATTGAGACCACCTCGCTTTTCGACGAGCACGAGATCCGCAAGTGCAATGTTTGTGATTTTGGCAAACTCTCGCCGGTAACTTTTCAATTGAGAGGCCTTCGCCACCTGAAAAATCGGATGCGTTATTTATTTCGCCATCGATGGTGGAGCAATCTGAATCTTCAGATAACTGGAAGTTTCATTAGTTAAATAATCAATCTAGAATATAAGTTTTGTAAATTATCGTAGTTAAATATAACAAAGTGATCTTCATAAAAATGACAAACCTTGTCGAACTACAGAAAATCATCTGCCCTAGGGATGTTTAATGTGCAGCCAGTCGCAAATTGAAGACCTCATGATTTAGACAAATTGTGTTGAGAGTTTTGAAGGTAAATGTTTTTACTAGGTTGGAGCATAACAAACTTTCTTTCTTAAGCGACTCTAACTGTTTATGTAGAATAGTGTACCAAAGAAAACGTAGATGCCAGTTTTCGGCTTTGGTTGGAAAGATAGCCGGCTGCTTGTAAAACCCTCAATATATTGACTGAAACTGATCATAAAAAGTGCAATGAAATGCATTTATTCGACTTGTTTTTATGGCGGTCCTTTTATTGTGAGTTCAAGTTAACAAAAGTCAGTAGGTGAAATTAGGTGTTTTATTATTTAATAATGCTTGATATGTAATATCTTTCTCCTGAAGTGAAATATTGATAGCTCATAAATTTAGGCATCTTTCTTATACTCAGTTCATAACAATGCTCAATGTTGTCGAGGCTCAATGAGAGAGCCCAAAGTTGCGTGAAATTTGTATTAGTAGGAAGCCTCTTTTGCCCAACACCGTCGACAACAATTATTGGTACAGCAGAGTTTCGCTAAAATACTGTCCGCAGCTGTAACGGCAACATTAATGTTGCTGTAAAAGTCTAGATGATATTAATGGCTTGGTAGGGATTTTGCAGGAATTAACCAAACGCTATTAGGCTATCGCGTCAGTGTCAATGACTATACCCCACAATAGGCAACGCGATATTGTATGCCTTAAAAAAAGACATAGGCAATAATTTTATGTCAGAGGTCTGGAAGGCTTGGATTGAAGTATACAAAATTATCGCCGAGGTCACGGGCAGGTATGCCTATTTGATGTTTGACATACAAAAATAAAAAATTTATCAACACTGATATTGTGTGTGATGAAGACTTGCTTGGGGGCAGCCTGAAATTAAAGAAAATGATAGTGGTTAAGACACTAATCTAAGAGTCCATGTTAGTGATTTATTAATAATTAGCAAATATGTGGCAATTAGCTACGATTGTTTCCATTTGTCCACGGGGTATATAATTAAAGTTGTCACTGAAAGTAAATTTTCTTATCTGTAGACGAACGTAAAAACCCATAATCATACTCCCATTCCATAGACTGTTTTTCAAAAAAAACAATTATACCCAGATCAATTAAATGTATGATTTATGAACCTTTCCAGTGGTTCTTAAAGGAATTTACTCCAGCCGTCAGGCCCTGTGATGGCTATTTTTGATTCAAACCCAATTAACAAATTTTCACCATCTTTTAATCCCTTAAAATTCATCCTGAAATGTGTATTTTGAAGTTATTTGGGTATACACTATGCGCCGCATTTGAAAGCGATATATATAGAAAGCAAAAAGAGTATTGTCCTAAGTGGGACAATTTGAAAATTATTTAAAGGAAAAAAATGACTCCTATCACTAAAACTTTTCAGTATGGTCAGCATACTGTTACTCTAGAAACGGGCGTAATCGCTCGTCAAGCCACCGCAGCTGTAATGGCAAGTATGGATGATACTTGTGTATTGGTTTCTGTTGTTGGTAAAAAAGATACTAAGCCTGGTCAAGACTTCTTCCCATTGACAGTTAACTATCAAGAAAAAACTTACGCTGCTGGTAAAATTCCTGGTGGATTCTTCAAGCGTGAAGGCCGTCCTTCTGAATACGAAACACTCACGTCTCGTTTGATTGACCGTCCAATTCGTCCTTTATTCCCAAATGGGTTTATGAACGAAGTGCAAATTATCATCACTGTTGTTTCAGCTAACCCTGAAATCCCAACTGACATTATTTCTCTTATCGGTGCGTCTGCCGCTCTAGCTATCTCTGGTATGCCATTTAATGGTCCTATCGGTGCGGCGCGCGTGGGTTACACTGATGAGAAATATGTATTAAATACCCGTACTTCTGAACTTGAAGCTAGTCAGTTAGACCTAGTGGTTGCTGGTACTAAAAACGCAGTATTGATGGTTGAATCTGAAGCTGATATTTTATCTGAAGAAGTGATGCTTGGTGCTGTTATGTATGGTCACGAGCAATTACAAACCGTTATCGGTGCAATAGCTGAATTTGCTGCTGAGGTGAATACACCTTCGTGGAATTGGCAAGGCGTTCCAGAAAACACTGCGCTTAAAACCAAAGTAAAAGAATTAGCTGAAGCTGGCATGACAGAAGCCTACCAGATCTCTGACAAGATGGAGCGTAAAGACGCAATCAACGCTTTGACTAGTCAAACAGTCGAAACTATCGTTGCTGGCGATGCAGAGCAAAACGCCAAAGAAGTATCTGAAATGATGCATACCCTTGAAAGTGACGTAGTACGTTCACGTATTCTTGCTGGTCAGCCTCGTATTGATGGTCGTGATCCTGCGATGATCCGTGCCCTTAACGTTGCCACTGGTTTGTTGCCACGTACTCACGGTTCTGCTTTGTTCACTCGTGGTGAAACTCAAGCAATCGTTGCTGCCACCCTTGGTACAGAGCGTGACGCGCAGATGATTGACGGTCTTAGTGGTAAAACAGACAGTCGCTTCATGTTACATTACAACTTTCCTCCTTACTGTGTAGGCGAGACTGGTTTTGTGGGTTCTCCTAAGCGTCGCGAAATCGGCCATGGTCGTCTAGCTAAACGTGGGATTCAAGCGGTTATGCCGTCTGAGCAAGATTTCCCATATGTGGTACGTGTTGTGTCTGAAATCACTGAATCAAATGGTTCGTCTTCAATGGCGTCTGTTTGTGGTACGTCTTTAGCATTGATGGATGCGGGTGTTCCTATTAAAGCTTCTGTTGCGGGTATTGCAATGGGCTTAGTGAAAGATGACGAAAACTTTGTGGTTCTATCTGACATTTTGGGTGATGAAGATCACTTAGGCGATATGGACTTTAAAGTGGCAGGTACTACTAATGGTATTACTGCTTTACAAATGGATATCAAAATCGAAGGTATCACTCAAGAAATCATGCAGGTTGCTTTAAAACAAGCTAAAGAAGCGCGTTTGCATATTCTAGGCGTGATGGACCAAGCGATTTCTGGTCACCGTGAAGAGATGTCTGAGTTCGCTCCGCGCATCTATAAAATGAAAGTAGATAAAGACAAAATTCGTGACGTAATTGGTAAAGGTGGCGCGATGATCCGTGCTATTACTGAAGCATCTGAATGTAATATCGAAATCGAAGATGACGGTACGGTTAAGATTTTTGCAACTGAACTAGCTAAAGCGCAAATTGCTATTGCTAAGATTGAGCAAGTCACTGCTGAAGTGGAGTCGGGTAAAACTTACTCTGGTAAAGTAACGCGTATCGTTGATTTTGGTGCGTTTGTTGAAATTTTACCTGGTAAAGAAGGCCTAGTACATATTTCACAAATCGCTCACGAACGTGTTAATAAGGTTTCTGACTTCTTAGAAGAAGGCCAAGTGCTAGACGTTAAGGTTGTTGAAATTGACCGTCAGAATCGTATACGTTTGAGTATCAAAGATTTGACTGAGAAACCGGCTGCTCCAGAAGCTGCTGAAGGTAATGAATAATCAGTTGACTCATGTCTAACTGTTAAAAAAGGAGCCGAAAGGCTCCTTTTTTATTGCAAAAAAATTGAACTTTTCCAAATGTTTATTGGTGCTGCTATGGCTGTTAGTGGCTTGCTGTCAATATGCTTGAACAACCTAAAACAAACATTTAAAGTTATTGTTATTGTTATTGTTATTGTTATTGTTATAAAGAGTGTGATTTATTGCGTTTATTGACGCCGTTACATAGAGCAACTCACTTTTCCTCTTAGCTTGCAGCTCTTCATATAATAATTGGCAAGAATGTCGCTCAATACTTGATAGTTGTACAGCCTGAAAAATTAATTATCCTCTCAATCATAGCTACATACATTTAATAACAGCACCAAAAAATCGAGACGTAATAACCTAGCTATTTAAGATTCATTCCAGAAAAACAGATGAGGCTGCAACGCTTGTTTCTATAAATAGTAGTGCTAGTATTCTAAATCTATTCGTTTGGAGAAAGTAAATGGACAAAGCTACAAGCAAGCATGCCGCGTTTAGCGATATGGCACAAAGTACAGCAGAAGACTGGGCAATTATTATAAAAGAACAGACCCCATTTGCTGCAAACGGTGGGCAGCGTGTACTTGAGCACCTTCGCCTGCTAGATGGCGATTATGGTGGTTTCCCGGTAGACCGGCTTACCCACTGTTTACAAACTGCGACTCGAGCATACCGTGATGGACGAGCAGTGGATTATGTTGTCATGGCCTTGCTTCACGACATTGGTGATACTCTAGGGGCATATAATCACCCCGATATTGCTGCCGCAATTATTAAGCCTTTTGTATCAGAAGAGTTGCACTGGATTGTGCAACATCATGGTATTTTTCAGGGGAAGAACTTCTTTCATCATATTGGACTCGACCCTGACATGCGTGAACAATTTCGAGGACATGAGTATTTTACTGCAACCGAGGAATTTATTGAAAAATACGATTGCCCTGCTTTTGATCCCGAATATGACACCTTGGCAATAGAGTTCTTTGAACCCATGGTCATGGAAATTTTTGCTCGTCCGCTTAAAAGTATCTACAAAGCAGCGATGATCAAAGGCGCTTAAAGCCCCTTAAAGCAACGTTCAAAGTTAATTACAGCGTAAAATAATCAGTCGATTAACCGCGTTTAGTGTGATTTTAGATGAAATCAGACCAAAATAAAAACACGCAGTCGACCGCTCTGGAAGGGATTACTTAAGACGTGTTGTTATTTAAGTTTTTGTAAAATCAACTCAGGCTCGGGAAAACTACACTGTAGTTTAAATTTTTTATCATTTGCGGCTGTGATCTTAAGTAATCGTTAAATTCGTCAATTAACCAAGCTTGGCTGAAGGTTGGTAATTTAAATTCTACCACTGAATTTAGGCAACTTTGGGGTAAATTCAATTTGCTTAAATTTAGGATTGTTTTGCAATTAGTGTTGGCTGACACAATAATCTATTTCTGCGGTATCTACCCCATCTAAGGCTAAATATTGTCACTCTTCCATGGTGAGTACTGCCGAGATGAGAAAGCAAAACAGAGGGGACTGGTGAATGAGGTTTAAGTACTTAACGATCTAATGGAATAGGTCTTAAGATTGGCAGCGGAAGTTACCGAAGCAAATCAGCAAAAATTATTGACAATTAAAACCTTAATGAACGAGGACTAGATTATAAGTCTACAAGACGCGCAGGCTTGTAAAACACAAGTGTCGGTTTCTTACATCAAAGCCTTAGATATAAGTCAAATAAAAACTAGGCTAATCATGTTGAGGCAACGTAAAAAATAATATGGTTAATTTTAATTGTCGAAACGCGACTATTGAATGATTTGCTGCAGCACATGAGTGGTGTTAGGCGCCACGTCTTGACCTTGGGTTATTGCTGTTTCAACACATAACATCGTAAGATAACCATCATCTGACATATCCCCCATACTAATAGATTTTTCTTGCCATGGGTTCCATACAACTATGCTGTCGTGGCCTGATGACATTATATCAGTCTTAATTTCACCATCTGCAATCGTCAAGGTTTTTGGCTGCTCCTGATGTACTCTGTCTGTTTCTTCGTTGAACTTGTATGCTTGGGGTGTATCCAATATTTGATAACCACGAGTTTTATCTGAGTATTTTTTAGACAAACCTAACAACTCACATTGCTTTATATCAGAAATAGCAAAGTAACTATGTAACGCGCTGTTATAGGTTAAAGGAGTATCACCAAGGTTGGTGGTACACAATTGTATCGTTAACTGTTGTTCAACATGCACCACTAAAACGAGTTGCACGTCACCTTCAAATCCATCGCCTTTGCTAGTGTGTGGTTTTAGGGTAACGGTTGTGCCCGTTCTTGTTTCTTCGCAACTGATAATTTGCCATGTTTGGGTGCGCACATAACCGTGCGCTGCTAGATTAGTCTTGGATTTATGAGGACCAAACCAAGGCCAGCAAACAGGTATACCACCTCGAATTGGTTTTTTAGCGTCGAAAAAAGCGTGTTGGCTTACCCACAAACGTTCTCTGTGGTCATGTTTGGGTTTGAAACTTAAAATATGTCCACCAAATAAAGATATTTCAGCGTAGGCAAACGCGTTCTCAATATGTAAAAGCTGAATGTTATCTCGAGTTATGATGGTTGTTGAATCAGTCGGTAGCATGTGAGTTCTCTGTGGTGAATCAAAAAAGGCGACTTAGATAGACGCCTTTTTAACATATTTGTGTAACCACATTAACTCTCTATTGAGAGTTAATGTGTCAAAGTATTTATTTGCTGATGTGGGCAACCAGATCTAGTACTTTATTTGAGTAGCCGATTTCGTTGTCATACCAAGCCACTAATTTTACAAATGTATCCGTTAATGCAATACCGGCTGTGGCATCAAATATTGAGGTGCGAACATCACCAATGAAGTCTTGTGAAACCACCGCATCTTCGGTGTAACCCAAAACACCTTTCATATCACCTTCAGAAGCGGCTTTCATAGCTGCACAAATTTCAGCATACGTGGCTGGTTTGGCTAAATTTACGGTCAAGTCTACCACTGAGACATCAGCTGTTGGCACGCGAAAAGCCATTCCGGTTAACTTGCCATTAAGCTCAGGGATAACTTTACCTACTGCTTTAGCTGCACCAGTAGATGAAGGAATAATATTTTGAGACGCACCACGACCACCACGCCAATCTTTAGCCGATGGGCTATCAACTGTTTTTTGTGTTGCGGTAGTCGCATGTACTGTTGTCATCAAGCCATCAACAATACCAAAATTATCGTTCAGTACTTTTGCTAAAGGCGCTAAGCAGTTAGTAGTACATGATGCATTGGATACGATGTCTTGTCCTGCATACTCATTATGGTTAACACCCATAACAAACATCGGCGTTGCATCTTTAGACGGTGCAGAAAGTACGACTTTTTTAGCACCTGCTTGAATGTGTTTACGTGCAGTTTCATCCGTCAAAAATAAACCAGTCGCATCAACTACTACTTCTGCACCAATCGCATCCCAGGCTAAGTCTGCTGGATCGCGCTGCGAAGTTACTCGGATAGTTTTACCATTGACAACTAATTGACCGTCTGCCACTTCAACAGTACCGTTAAACTTGCCATGTGTAGAATCATATTTAAGCATATACGCCATATAATCTGCATCTAGCAAGTCGTTAATCCCGACTATGTCAATGTCGTTGCGTTCAAATGCAGCACGGAGTACAAATCGACCGATTCGGCCGAAGCCATTGATACCTACTTTTGTTGTCATCTTTAATCTCCTAAGCTTTTTTAACTGGTTGTTAAAATAAGGTAATTACGAAAGGTGATAACACCCTTCTGAAATTTAATTACAAAATTATGGACTAAATAGCTGAATAAGGCAAAATATTCACGGTAATATGTTATTAAATTACAATATGGTCATTGCAAACGTATTCATTATCAACAACGAAGTGTTTTCGCTGATAATAGCGGATACAAATAGCGATACATTATTGTTATCTATTTCCTCTAATATTGGGGTAAATATGAAAGGTCAATGGGCCCTGGTCAAATTGCATAGGAATTAAATTTTAATGACGACTTCGTTACTTGAACAGTTGGTGGAATATCGTGGAATTGAATCTAACTATAACGATGCTTGGGGTCGCCCCACAACTATAGCGTCTGAAACAAAAACTAAGCTGCTTTCAGCAATGGGATATCAGGTTGATAAGCCAGAACTGTTACTAAAACAAGTTCAAGACAATAGCAATAAGACCTGGTTATCTGTACTGAACCCTGTGCAAGTTTTCCGCATCGAAGAACATTTGCAAATTGTAGTGCGTCTTCCCATCGAACTAGTAACAGACGAATATGTGGCTCAGATAAATACAGAGCTAGGTGAAGTCATACAGCATCAGTTTGTACCCATCGATGGCCAATTGGCAAATGTAGTGCATATCGAAGACATTGAGTTTCAGGAATATCTCATCGATATTCCGATTACATTACCATTGGGATACCACACTTTGTCCTTGGTGATAGATGACGATGAGCTGGGTAGTATGCGACTTATTATTGCTCCGTCTTCGTGCTTTAAACCTGAGACACTGACTCAAGGTCAAAAGGTCTGGGGATTAAGTGTTCAGCTGTACTGTTTGCGCAGTGAGCACAATTGGGGAGTGGGGGATTTTTCTGACTTATCCTTTTTAGTTGAAATGTTGGCCAAACAAGGTGCGCAGTTTGTTGGACTAAATCCGATTCATGCTTTGTATCCGGCTAATGCTAATGCTTGCAGTCCATATGGACCTTCTTCTCGGCGCTGGTTAAACTTTATATATATTGATGTGACTGCTCTGGATGGTTATCAGCAAGCCAGTACTCAGAGCATAGTGAATGACGTCAGTTTTCAGTATAAACTGCAGCAGGTCAGGGCCTCTAATTTAGTTGATTATGAGACAGTTACGGCGCTAAAATTACAGGCATTAGAATCAGTGTTTGAATATCAAAATAGCCAATATCTGTCTAAAAACACTAAATTGAATAAGGTATTTAAAGCCTTTGTAGCTGAAGGGGGTGATAGCTTGCAGACTTTGGCCGTATACGACGCGTTGCAAGAGAGCCTCGCTACACAAGAAAAGCCTTCTTGGGGTTGGCCTGTTTTTCCAAAAGAATTTTCAGATTTTCATAACCCAGCAGTGAAAACTTTCACAAAGAAAAATGCTAAACGAGTCAAGTTTTTCTTATGGCTACAATGGCATGCGTCATTGCAACTTGAGCAAGTCAATCTAGTGGCACAAAAAAAATGATATGTTGATTGGCTTATACCGCGATTTGGCGGTGGGTGTCAGTGAAGGTAGCGCAGAAATTTGGGGCAATAAAGAACTGTACTGCACAGACGCAAGCGTAGGCGCTCCTCCAGATATATTAGGCCCATTAGGACAAACTTGGGGGTTGCCCCCCATGGATCCTGAAAAACTCTACGAACAACAGTATCAGCCTATTATTGAATTATTTGATGCCAATATGCGGGCCACTGGTGCGTTACGAATTGATCACGTGATGGCATTATTGAGATTATGGTGGGTGGTCAAGGGTGATAGTGCCAAAGAAGGCGGCTATGTGTATTATCCGGTGGATGATCTATTGGCTATTTTAGCGTTAGAAAGTCACAGGCACCAAAGTTTGGTGATTGGTGAAGACTTAGGTACTGTACCTGATGAAATAAGGACTAAATTAGCAGACAATGGCGTGTATTCTTATCGGGTGTTCTTTTTTGAACAAGCACCAGACGGCGGGTTTTTCTCGCCTGCTCATTATCCTGAACAATCTATGTCGACCCTCACCACCCATGATATGCCTACCTTAACGGGTTACTGGCATTGTGATGATTTGGTATTAGGTAAAGAATTGGGGTTGTATCCCACTGAAGAAATTTTAAGTACTTTATATACCAGTAGACATGAAAACAAGCAGTCCATTTTAGATACTTTACATGGCCATCATTCGATTAATGACGAGGTGGGTCGTGACGTGCATAATGTGGATATGAGTAAAGCGTTAAACTTTGGAATGCAGCTACATATGGCCGGTGGTTCAAGTGCGCTGTTAAGCTTACAGTTAGAAGATTGGTTAGAAATGGATAAACCAGTTAATATTCCTGGTACGTTTAAAGAATATCCGAACTGGCAACGTAAGTTAACACGCAATTTGCAAGACATTTTTAATGACAGTTCATTAAATCAACTAGCGGCAAATTTAACCGAGGCACGACTACAGGCCTCTAAGTAAAATAGAAAGTGGCTCACTTATTCTGTGAGCCCCCACCAAGGCGACAAAATGCAGCTCGAACAAGCACTAAAACAAGCCAAATGCACTTTTCCTTTCGCTCATCTGGGTGCTCATTATCAGACCTCAAACTCGGTTTTCACTGTCACAACTTGGTTGCCTAATGCTGAAGAAGTCAATGTCATTGACTTAGCGTCGGGTAAGCTGCTCGGTATTTTAAAAAAGGTAAATGGCAGTCATTTATTTCGAGGTGAGTTTGAGGTTAAACAAGCGCCGCAGTTTTACGCATTTGATGTAACCAATAAACAAGGGCAATATCAGGTTGTTGATCCTTATCAGTTTCAAGATCAAGCTTATCATGCGGTACATTTTATCGATCACAATGCACAAAACGTATATCAACAACTAGGTGCACAACTTATTGAGCTGGATGTGGAATTAGAAGCACCCATTCAAGCAACTCGTTTTGCGGTGTTTGCACCCAATGCCACTGCTGTTTCCCTGATTGGTGAGTTTAATTATTGGGATGGCTCATGTTTACCTATGCAAAAAACCGATTTTGGTTATTGGGTATTAGTTGTGCCGGGCATAGAAGCTGGGGCCAAATACAAATACCAACTTAAGGATGCTGCGGGTAATGACTTGCCTCACAAAGCAGATCCAGTCGGCTTTTATGCTGAGCAATATCCTTCACACACTTCTATCGTTTTCGACCACGAACTATATCAATGGAAAGATAAAGCATGGCTTAAAAAGGCTAAGAAAGATAAATACCATCAGCCGATGAGTATTTATGAATTGCACTTAGCGTCATGGAAACGACCAGCGGCTGATTCTGGGGAAACCTACTTGAGTTATCGAGAATTAGCAGCACAATTAATTCCCTACATTAAAGATATGGGTTATACCCACATTGAAATGTTACCTGTTTCTGAGTTTCCTTTTGACGGCTCTTGGGGCTATCAACCGGTTGGTTTGTTTGCACCTAGTAGTCGGTTTGGTACGCCCGATGACTTCAAGTTTTTTGTCGACCAATGTCACCAAAATGATATAAGTGTGATTA
The DNA here is from genome assembly GCF_000347635.1 of Paraglaciecola psychrophila 170. Lineage (NCBI taxonomy): Bacteria > Pseudomonadati > Pseudomonadota > Gammaproteobacteria > Alteromonadales > Alteromonadaceae > Paraglaciecola > Paraglaciecola psychrophila. The sequence continues at coordinate 1,754,086 of NC_020514.1, forward strand.
TTGATTGGGTGCCTGCTCATTTCCCCGAGGATGGTCATGGGTTGGCAAGGTTTGATGGCACCCATGTTTACGAATATGAGGACCCTCGCAAAGGTTGGCATCCAGATTGGAATTCGTGCATTTACGATTTTGGTAAGGATACGGTGCGTCAATTTTTGGTGGCCAATGCGTTGTTTTGGATAGACAAATATCATATTGATGGGCTACGTGTTGATGCTGTGGCTTCTATGTTGTACTTGGATTATTCCCGAGAAGAGGGGGAATGGATCCCCAACGTAGACGGTGGTAACCACAATTACGAAGCCATTAGTTTTCTGCAATGGATGAACACAGAAGTATACGAAAAATTTCCCCATGCCATGACTATCGCTGAGGAGTCTACTTCGTTTCCTAAAGTTTCACGGCCAGTATCTGAAGGTGGTTTAGGCTTTGGGTTTAAATGGAATATGGGCTGGATGCACGATTCGTTGCATTATATTGCTAAAGATCCGTCATACCGTCGTTACCACCACAACGAAATCACTTTTTCTATGGTGTATGCATTTGACGAAAGTTTTGTGCTGCCTATTTCTCATGACGAAGTGGTTCACGGTAAAGGCTCGTTACTTCGTAAGATGCCAGGTGACGAATGGCAACAAGCGGCTAACTTACGTACTTATACTGGATTTATGTATGCTCATCCTGGTAAAAAACTTAACTTTATGGGGAATGAAATAGGTCAAGCTGCTGAATGGAATCATGACAGCTCGGTTAATTGGCATTTGCTTGAGTTCGAAAAACATCAAGGTATCCAGAACTTGTATCGTGACTTGAACAAGGCGTACCGCAAATATCCTGCACTATATGAATTAGATCACAGTCCTGATGGCTTTGAATGGATTGATCATGGCAATGCTGATCAAAGTATTTTGTCTATATTGCGTAAGTCCACTGATGCCAAGCAAAAAATTTATGTGTTGATTAATTTCACTCCCGTGGTTCACGAAAACTTTAAGTTAGGGGTGCAGAGTGGAGGTGAGTATCAACTTATTTTGAACTCAGATGATAAAAAGTATTGGGGAAGCGCCAGCAAAACGAATAAAAAAATGTATGCGGTCACCGAGCCTTGGAACGACCAACCTTATTCTGTCAGCGTTAATCTGCCCCCTTTGGCATGTTTGTTTATTTTATTTAAGGGCTAAGCAATGTCCAACTTTTATGTTGCAGATGGGCAACCTCATCCTCTTGGTGCCACTATGGGCCAGTGGGGGTGTAATTTTGCGGTACATTGCCCGAATGCCGATGGTGTTGAGTTATGTTTGTTTGATAAAAATACTGAAGAACAGTTAGAAGTCATTGCTATGCCCGCAAAAACGGGAAAGATTTGGCATTGCCAGCTTAGTAATATTCAACCTGGGCAACTGTACGGGTATCGAGTCATTGGAGAAAGTCATCAGCAAATTGGGATGACATTCGATCATCAAAAATTACTCATCGACCCTTATGCCAAAGCCTTAAACAGGCCTGCTGTGTGGAATAAGACGCAGTACGAAGGTGACAGCCAATTTATGATCCCCAAGGGCATTGTGCAAAACTCTGATGCTAACTTAAAACAAGGTCAACAATTCTCAAAACCCAAGACACCACTCGATCAAACTGTCATTTACGAGGCGCACGTTAAAGGCTTAACTCAGCTGCATCCGGATGTGCCTGACCGATATAAAGGTAAGTTTTTAGGTGTGTGTCAACCTGCAATAATCAGCCATTTAAAATCATTAGGTATTACCGCTATCCAGTTAATGCCAGTGGCGGCATTTATGCCAGAACCTTATATAACCAATAAAGGCCTGACAAATTATTGGGGGTATAATCCTGTTAATTACTTTTGTCCTGATCCTAGGTATGTAGTTGTCGATAGCATAGCTGAATTTAAAACTATGACCAACACTCTACATGAAGCGGGTATTGAAGTGATTTTGGATGTGGTTTATAACCACACTGCCGAGGGAGGCATCGACGGCCAGATGTTGTCATTTAAAGGATTTGATAATTCTTCATGTTATTTATTCGACCGAAACGAGTATGGCGCTGTCGATTACAATAAATATGTGAATAATTCAGGCTGTGGCAATAGTGTGAATACTGCGTTTCCTTATATACTCAAAATGGTGATGGATGCACTGCGTTATTGGACCACAGAAATGGGTGTGGATGGTTTTCGTTTTGACTTGGCGGCCAGTCTAGGTCGTGACCCCTATGAATTTTCAAATCTGTCTGGGTTTTTTCGTACTATCCGTCAAGATCCGGTGTTGATTAATGCCAAACTGATTGCTGAGCCTTGGGACATCGGTCATGGCGGTTATCGCCTTGGGCAGTTTCCGTCTAACTGGTTAGAATGCAATGACAAATATCGGGATACAGTGCGCGCATATTGGCGAGGCGATAAAGGTCTTGTCAGCGATTTTGCGACGCGTTTATTAGGTTCACGTGATGTGTTTCCTAAAGAAGATCGTTCAATTCTCACGTCGGTCAACAACATCAGTTATCACGACGGTTTTACTTTACACGATCTGGTGAGTTACGCTCAAAGGCATAACGAAGTTAATGGCGAACAAAACCGAGATGGCCACGGGCATAATTTGTCGGCTAACTACGGTGTTGAAGGCCCAACCACAGATGCTAAAATACTCGCCATGCGCGAACGGCAAAAACGTAACCTGTTTGCCACTTTGATGTTGTCCCAAGGCATTCCTCATATGCTTGGAGGAGACGAACTCAGTCGAACCCAACAAGGTAACAACAATGCCTATTGTCAAGACAATGAAATCAGCTGGCTTGATTGGACATTAAACCAACCTAAACAAGACTTCTTAACTTTTTGCCAACATGCGATCGCGCTGCGAAAAAGTAGTGAAATTCTCAACCACCTTAATTTAAGGGATGATCGCTATTCGTTAGGTCACAATGTGGATAAAATTAATTGGTATCGACCAGACGGCGAGCGCAAGCTAGAAGATGATTGGCAAAATCATGATAATCAATCCTTTGCTGTAGAGCTTTGCGGACCCTATAGCGAAGGTCAATCACACCACGAACATTGGTTGTTGGTATTTAATGCCAGCGAGCACGACGTACGTTTTCATTTACCCAATTTAGGCGCCAGTACAGCTTGGCAAATCATGCTGGATACTAGATATGCCAGATGGTCTGAACAACCTAATGTTCTGATTCGAGAAGTGCATATGCAGGCATTTAGCAGTATTTGTGTGTTTAAGTGCACCGTTGAGGACTGATCTGTACTGATACAATTCATGTGTTTGTAAATAAAGTTAATGTATTATGTAATATTATATCAATTTCATATAGAAATAGAGATTCAAATTTAGGGCTTTACGCAATGGTTGCCCGCACCAATTTGCAAAGGTTATGACGAGAGTTTTATGAGACTTAAATTTCTTGATTCAGAATTAATAAGATGACTAATTTGCAGGAACATGGTGAATATGTAGCGGGTCGTTCCCAACAAACAATTATGTTTGCTGCTAGAGGCCCGTGGAACGATGAAACCCTAGTGAATGGGTCCAAGGAAATGGGGCAAAACATTCAACAATTAAATTTGTCGGAACCTTGGGGATTTATTAGTTGTCTATTTGGCGAGAGCCTCATGCCACCCTCTGCTTATAATATCTTCGTGAAACAGACCCTCATTCGGAAATCTATGGGAATGCGGTGTCTGGCAGTGGTGATCCAAGACTCAGATATAACTAACACTATAATGAACCAGCTGACTAAGGCCTACGAACATGCAGGTATAAATTTTGCTTTCTTAAACGATCTTAATTCCGCTATTAGTTGGTTAAAAGAGCATGAAATTGCTATGGATCATCAAGAAGTGACACATTTTTTTCAACAAAATCTATTTTTTCGGTCCCATCACAACTAGGGTTAATCGTCGTAATCTTTAATGGGTTAGTTGTATTATTTCGTTAATCTGTTCGTCATTTTATATCGCTTCCTTCGAAGTGGAAAAAGAGGGGGTGAGTTGCAATAGTTTGGTCAGTGTAGCTACAGATTGGTCACATAAACGTCGATTTTGCTCATCATATGGTGTTCCTATAGCAATATCAGCTGCAGTACCCCGTAACAATGTTTTGGCATAGGAAGGCAGTTTGTATTTGCAATATAAATTAAGTCTATTAAAGCCTGATAGCGTGAGAATGCGTTGCTAGAACTAAACAACTTCAATTGAGCATCTCTCGAGGTTTTTCGCTTCATAATCAGGCAAAACACCACTGGCAACTTCAGTGAGAAGTACTCCAGATTTGAGAGCCTCTTTGAAAGCTGATTGGGCATTTGGACACCACAAAAAATCTGCGATGGTTGCTACAACTAATATTGTCGCAATTGCTAGGTATTTCACTCCATTATATAAATGGAACTTGGCATATCTATATAATAAAGTGCCATAAGAGATATTTTAAAATGTCATCTTTTGCCTGAGTCTAATTTATCTCAGGCTGTTTTATATTTTCTTTTACAATAGTTTAGTTAATTTTAATGTTTTTAGTGAAAGTTACTTTCATTTATTGATGATGATTATCTGCGATTTGTTACTTGAGTGATATTATTTATCTCATTTGGGCCCCTTTTATTTGTTAGTTCATTATATTTTTTAAAAACTGTTAAAAAATCACCTACATATTCTTCTTTTTGATTGAATTTCACAAAAAACTGTAAATTTCAAACAATTTGGCTCTATCGCTTTCCTTCTTTAGAATACGCCGCGAATTGAGAAAACGCATTCTTTCATGGGCCAGTGATATCTATTATCAGGGTCTTTACAGCGATTTAATTACTTAGGTAGTAAGACTTAATATTATGAATCAACAGTTAGAGCAGGAACTATTAGGTAGTTGGCAAGAAAGACAAGAATTTGCTGAGCAAATGCAACCTATTTTGGGTAAATTATATAGAAATAGAGCGATTGAAATATCAGTCTATGGACGCCCTTTATTAGGTGCTAGTGCGATAGAAATTATTAAGGCTCACCGAACAGTAAGGCTCAAAGAAAAGCAAAAACTACGCCTTAGAGAAAGTTGGCCATTGCTTGAAGCTTTAAATAAAATGGAACTTGCTCCTGCTAATATCGATTTAGGCAAATTGGCGTTCAGTTATCATTATGACCCTGCCTTTGCAGATGTATCGATTGAAGACTATTTATGTGTTCAATTAAAAGACATAGTAAATGTTAAAGATGATCAAAAACCTCAAGATGTGGTGTTGTATGGATTTGGCAGAATAGGTCGGTTATTAGCCAGATTACTGATTGAAAGGCAAGGCACTAACAATAAATTACGACTAAAAGCGATTGTGGTTCGCGGTGGTAAAGAAGGTGACTTAGAGAAACGTGCAAGTTTACTGCGTCGTGATTCAGTGCATGGACCTTTTAATGGCAGTATCACTATCGATATAGAAAAAAATGCCATTAAAGCCAACGGCTCTTATATCCAAGTTATCTATGCCAATAGCCCATCTGAGGTAGATTATAACAAATATGGGATTGATCAGGCAATCGTTGTCGATAACACGGGAATGTGGCGTGACGAAGAAGGGTTAAGTCAGCATTTACAGTCTAATGGCGTCAAAAAGGTATTGTTAACTGCGCCTGGTAAAGGTGGTATTAAAAATATTGTATACGGCGTAAATGACAAAGACATATTATCAACTGATTTAATTTTGTCTGCAGCCAGTTGTACCACTAACGCCATCACACCGGTATTAAAAGCACTAGATGAAAAATATGTGATTGAAAGTGGACATGTTGAAACCGTGCATTCGTATACTAATGATCAAAACTTAATTGATAATTTTCATAAAGGTGATCGCCGAGGACGCAGTGCCCCGTTAAATATGGTTATCACAGAAACAGGTGCTGCTACAGCCGTTGCTAAAGCCTATCCTAAATTGGAGGGTAAACTGACAGGTAGTTCTATCCGTGTGCCTACTCCTAATGTATCTTTGGCAATATTGAACTTACATCTTGGTGAAGCAACCGATAAAGTGGCTATCAATGAATATTTACGCGATGTTTCTTTATTTTCCCCGTTGCAACATCAGATTAATTTCACTGCTTCAAAGGAAATTGTTTCAACTGACTTAGTGGGTACACGTGCACCTTCTGTTGTTGATTCTCAAGCAACCATCGTAGCAGGCAATAGAGCCACTTTATATGTGTGGTATGACAATGAATTTGGTTACAGTTGTCAGGTAATGAAAGTATTGCAAAATATGTCCGGCTTGGTATATCCCACACTGCCTGAGTCTTTGCCGACTAAATAATAGTAATGTGGCAATGATTCGACAATTAATTTAATCAAAACCCGCTTCGGCGGGTTTTTATTAAAAGGTAACAAGAGATCTTGGTTTTGAGTAAAAGTATCGACAAAATGAAACAGATTAAATGGCATATTTGGATCCGAGATATTGTGGTTATATGTGCCATTGTTTATGCAGTGAATGTCTGGCAATCACGGGATATGCTCGATGTTGAAAGTAGTCTGGTTCTCGACACTCAATTATTGGTAGGGCTTGATGGGAAAATTAGCACTTTAATAAAATCTGACAAACCTACCTTGATTTATTTTTTTGCGCCTTGGTGTAAAGTCTGCTCTCTTAGTATTGGAAACCTGGAGTATCTCGATACTGAAAAGCTGAATATTATAAGAATTGCTCTAGACTATTCAAACGTAGAAGCGGTTCAAGACTTTGCTGAAAAACACAATATATCGAGCCAAATTTTGTTAGGACACGAAGGGCTAAAGCGCCAGTTTCAAATTCAAGGTTACCCCACTTACTATATTTTGGATGAGCGCCAAAAAGTGTTATCCAAGTCGTATGGTTATTCAACTGCCTTGGGATTAAGACTAAGACAGATTTTTTCGGTATAAAACTTCCTTATCTAGTCCTTTTTTAGAATGACTGTGATAAATTACTGTTGTCAAATTTCCATGGGACCAAAAAGTGAGAATCAGCAGCAATTTTGATAGCGGTAATATCCAAGTTATCCGCGCAGAAGATCCATTGAACATTCAACTAAGTATCCGAAAAGACAACCAATCTGAATTTTACCAGTGGTTTCATTTTAAGCTAGAAACCCAAAGTTTTATTACCCATCAAATAACCATAATCGACCTCGAAAAGTCAGCTTACCCTGGTGGCTGGCAGAACTACCATGCTGTTGCGTCTTATGATAGGCAAGAATGGTTTCGTGTAAATTGCGAGTTTGATGGTGATACCTTAACCATTGCGCATACTCCTGAATTTGAACATATCTATTATGCCTATTTTGCCCCGTATAGTTACGAACGACACTTGGACCTGCTCAGTTGGGCGCAAATATCAGCTGATTGTCGTCAAGAGTCTTTAGGTAAAACACTAGATGGCCGGGATATGTCTTTGCTGGTGGTAGGACAACCCGAAGAAGGCAGAAAATCGATTTGGGTGACGGCTCGGCAACATCCCGGCGAAACCATGGCCGAGTGGCTTATTGAAGGGTTTTTGGAGCGTTTGTTGGACCAAGACGACGGATTATCACGTTTGCTGCTCGAAAAAGCTGTGTTTTATGTTGTGCCTAATATGAATCCCGATGGGTCAGTGCGTGGCCATTTACGCACTAACGCCAGAGGTGTGAACTTAAACCGTGAATGGCAAACGCCTAGCATGGAAGACAGCCCAGAAGTATTTTTGGTCAAACAGAAAATGCAATCTGTGGGTGTTGATATGTTATTAGATGTGCACGGTGATGAAGCCTTACCATATAACTTTGTTGCGGGGTGTGAGGGTAATCCAAATTACGATGAACGTTTAAAAAATCTTGAAGAGTCGTTTAAAGCAGCCTTATTGATTGCTACTCCGGAATTTCAAGATGAGCATGGCTATGATAAAGACGAGCCAGGGAAAGCTAACTTAACAGTTGCTGCTAATGCGATCGGGCATGAGTTCGATTGTTTGTCTTATACCCTAGAAATGCCATTTAAAGACAATGTTGATTTGCCAGACACCGCTTATGGCTGGTCACCAGCTCGTTGTAAGCAGCTAGGCGAAGATGTATTGATTGCCATGCGCGCAGTAGTTGATATTCTTCGTTAGTTAAGACTCATTGTAAGTTGAGACTCTCCGTAAGTTGAAACTCTCTGTAAGTTGAAACTCTCTGTAAGTTGAGAATTTTGGCTAGAAAGATCTTTATAAAAATAATAATACTCATAATAAATACAATAATAATTAAGGGGAAAACAGTTGGAAGCTTTTCATAATTTACTGAAATCGATGGACGGCATGTTGGGGGGCGCTTGGTGGTTCCCTTACGTGTTACTAGGTACAGGCTTATTTTTCACAATATACTTAAAATTTCCACAGGTGCGTTACTTCAAACACGCATGGAAAGTAGTTACAGGTAAATATGATAAAGCCGATGCGCCAGGTGATACCACACACTTCAGAGCCCTTACTACCGCGCTGTCGGGAACGGTTGGGACAGGTAATATTGGTGGCGTAGCCTTTGCTCTGTTTTTAGGTGGGCCAGCGGCCTTATTTTGGATGTGGGCAACGGCTTTTTTTGGTATGACCACTAAGTTTGTCGAAGTGACGCTGTCCCACAAATATCGTGATAAAACACCAGATGGTACTATGGCTGGTGGCCCCATGTATTACATGGATAAACGTTTAAACATGAAATGGTTAGCGGTGGCCTTTGCTATTGCGACCGTTATCAGTTCTTTTGGTACCGGTAATCTTCCGCAAAGTAATAGTATTGCCACCAGTATTGAAGCAACGTTTGGATTTGATCCATTAATAGTTGGTAGTGTGCTGGGTATACTTTTGGCTTTAGTTATCTTAGGTGGTATCACGCGGATTGCTGCGGTTACTTCAAAGATAGTACCGCTTATGGCTTTAATTTATATTATCGGTGCTTTTACCGTTATTTTTGCCAACATAGAAAATGTTGGTCCTGCTTTTGCTGCAATATTTTCAGACATGTTTACTGGATCTGCTGCTACTGGTGGCTTTTTAGGCGCTACCATCGCTTATGCTTTTAATAAAGGGGTCAATCGTGGATTGTTTTCAAATGAAGCAGGGCAAGGCTCTGCCCCAATAGCCCACGCTGCTGCAAAAACTGATGAGCCGGTTGCAGAAGGCATGGTGTCTATTCTTGAACCGTTTATCGATACTATTATTATTTGTACTATTACCGGTTTAGTTATCCTCTCGTCTGGTGTCTGGAAAGAAAAACATCTTAATACCTTCGATCGCACAGATATGTACATACTGGCGGGGGATTATATGGAGTCGAACGAATCAGATAGACAAACACTTTATACCTACATCAATGATGTAGAAGGCCATGGCGTTACCCAATTCACCGGTGAGATACAAGTTGTTAATGGCAAGGCTGTTAGTAAAGGTTTCACGATTTTTAATGCCCGTTCATTTGCTGATAATGTGGTTTTCTCGCTAGGTGATCCAGATGACAACTACACAGGTACATTAAAAGTAGTAGATGGTAGCTTGCTTAAAAACAATATTATCGTGAGAGGTGAGTCGTTAATCCATTCTGCGAGTCTTACTGCTTTAGCATTCACTAAAGGCTTCTTTGGTGAATCCGGTAAATATATAGTATCAATTGGATTATTGCTTTTTGCGTTTTCTACGGCCATAGCTTGGTCTTATTACGGTGATAGAGCCATGACCTATTTGCTCGGGCCGCGCTCAGTGATGCCTTATCGCGTTGTATATGTGGCAGGATTTGTGTGGGCTGCAGTTTCGGACACCACGCTTGTGTGGACTTTGTCTGCTGTGGCCATAGTGGTAATGACCTTGCCTAACCTGTTTGGTATTTTCTTATTGCGCAAAGAAATGAAAGAATCAGTTGCCGAGTATTGGGTTAAGTTTAATAAAGAACATAAATAGTTTTAGAAATATTTTTAAAGCGCGGCTATTTGCTGCGCTTTTCTGTTTTAACTCAAGTTTTAGTGAAGTAAGTTTGGAGATATAGATATGGCTTTAATAGATTGCCCTTCTTGCAGTAAAAAAATATCAGATAAAGCACAAAGCTGTCAGCATTGTGGTTTTACTTTAGGTGCGGTCAATGCTGAAGATATCTCACGCAAGCAAAACCTAAATAGATATCTGAAAAGTCAAAAAATTCAAACACAATCGATGCTAGCTATGTTGTTATTTGTGGCAGGTTTTGGTTTTATGTACTGGGGCGGGGCAGCACCCGAGGGGTTGCAATATAATCTAGCTATAGGCTTGTCAGTGATTGGTTTTGTTTGGTACATAGTTAACCGAGTGCGGTTGATAATATTAAAAAGGTTTGATTAAAAATGGATAATACTGCGTTATTAACTTCGATGTCTGAGGGCGTTTATCAAAAATTGCTGCAAGCAGTTGAAACAGGTAAATGGTTAGACGGTTCACCGCTGACTGAGCAGCAACGAGACACTTCGATGCAAGCGGTAATGATATATCAAGCAAAAGTTCTTAAGTCTGATCAGCACATGACAATAGGTGCAGACGGTGAAATTGTGCATCGTAGTCGCGAATCTCTTCAGCAAGAACTTAAGCAAAACTCTAATAACATTCAAACAATAGCGCGGTTTAAACAGGATGATCTTTAAGCACATTTTTCGTTCCAAACATCAAAATCCCGACCCTCAGGTACGTATTCAAGCAATAGAAAATCTGAATAAGCAAGACCCGAAACACAAAACAGTGTTGCACGAATTGGCTTTTAACGACTCCGATGTCGGCGTTAGCCTAGCGGCTTTAGATAAACTCGATAGTTTTGTACTTTGGTACAAAATGTCAGAAATTGCCACAAACGATAGAGTCCAGAAAAAATCCCAACAATTTGTTGAAAACATCTTGTTAGATGGCCAAAATGAAGTTTTAACAGAACAAGAAAAAAGAAAATTTATTGTTGAAATTCGCGACATACGTTTAATTGAAAAGCTACTTACGCAGCAATGGATTCAACAAGATACTGAACTTGCTATGAGCTTACTGCAAAAAGCAGACAAGTCACAGTTGCAAGAAAAGTTATTGTTTGAAACTCAAAATGAAAGCCTACAAACGTCAATTTTATACACCTTTACCGACGGTGCCCAGTCTAGAAAGTTACTCAACAAGATACAGAAAAAGACAGCTTCAAGCGTCTTAAAAGAGCTAGCCAATAAAACACTCCAAGGCTGGTTGATGGCTGAACAAGAGCCGATTGAGGTTGAACAACAAGTGAAAATGGTGTTGTCTCGTATACTTGCTTTGAAAGACCGCGGCGATTTATTACTCATTCAACAGCAGCTAACAGAGCTTACCCATCAGTACACCCTACTTGCAGCACGTTTTGATTGTTTGCCTGAGCTTAAACGGGCCGAAATTGGACAAAAATACGCTGAAATATGCTCGCGGGTTGAACGCAACATTGAAGTATTAAAACCGCGGTGGCAAGCAGAGCAGGACGGGTTAGCCTTAAATCAAAGAATGCTTACATTGTCGGTTGAGATTGAGCAAAGTTTGGCAGCACTGTCTATACAACTGACCAGTCGGATCAGTGAAATTAGTCAATCTGAAGTAGACGATTTTGTACGAAAATTGAATCAACACATTGAGCAATTACAAGGACTGACTAACCAGTTACCTGCCAAGAATCAAGTTGACCATCGACGTTTAGAACAACTCAATAATCAATTGTTGTCAAGTTTAAATACATTAACGAATCTACCGCAGTTTCAACAAGCAATTAAGTTGGGCATGGACTTGTTAGAAAAGTTTACTGGCCTAGAATTACCCAACGATGCCAGCCAAATCGAAGCTGCTGAAGCATACCTCAGAGAACAAAGACAAGAATGGCGTAATACAGTTGCTAATTATCAGGCACATATGCCTGTTAACTTATCACAGCAGTGGAATGAACGTTTCAAACTTTGGCAACAGGCAATAAAAGCCTTAAAAAGCCAACTGGATGGTGAAGTTTCTCGTTGCAGAAATAAACTAAGAGCCGTCGAAAACTTGATTAACCAGGGTAAGTTTAAAGTGGCAATGGTGATGTACCAAAAAGTACAAAACTGGTTCACGGTTTTACCTGAGAAACAACAAGGGCAACTTGAACGCACCTTCATTACCGTCAAAGAGCAAATTGAAAACTTAAAGGATTGGCAGGACTATATTGCTGCTCCACGTAAACCTGCGCTGTTAAATGAAATGGAAGCTTTAATTGCGTATCCCTTAGAGGTTGACGCTCAGTCTACAGCCATTAAGTCCTTTCGATATCAATGGAATAGCTTAGGTAAAACAGATACTGAGTCTGACCAAGCTTTAAATAAAGCCTTTGAAATCGCGATTGAAAAAGCCTTTGCACCATGCCGTGAATTTTATGATAAGCAGCAACAGCAGCGTGAACAAAATATGTTGGCAAAACAACAAATTTTGGCTGAGATTAAAGCCTTAGATGAGACAGATGGCAGTGTTGCCGAACTGACAAAAAGCTTAAGAAGTGTGCAACAGAAATGGAAAAACATTGGTGAGGTGGACTTTAAGCAGCGCAATGATTTGTACGACAATTATCAACAGCTACTTAATCCACTCAGGGGTAAGGTGTCAGCGTTCTATCAAAACAACGCCGAACAAAAACAAGCATTGTTAACAAAAGCTGAAAAGCTGTTAGAGCTTGAGTCGGTGAATGAAGCGATAGAACAAGCGAAGAAATTACAACAAACTTGGAAAGCTATCGAGCATGCAGGTAAAAAAGCAGAAGCTGAATTATGGCCTGCTTTTAGAAAGATTAATGACAGTATATTTGCCAAAAAAGCGGAAGCAAATCAACTTGAAAAATCACAACTTAAAGAGCAAATGGTAATAGTTAAAGAGCATGTTACACAGCTTGAAACTTTGCTCGGTACTGCAAGTGATAAGGCCAGCGTGCAAAGTGCTTTGCAAGATAAACAAACTGCCATTGATGCGATAGCCGTTTTGCCGATACCTGAGCGCCGAGTATTAGAGCAGCGTGTGCAAACACTTGTTGTACAGCAACAGTTAAAATTATCTGAGCTGGTTAAATCTGCAAAAGGTCAAGCGTATCAAGATTTGTTTAGTGCATTAAAAATGTGGCAAACGGATAGTGAAATACCAGATGGTGTGGCGACCTTAAGCAAGCAGTGGCAACAATGTTTTCGTGAACTGACTGAGAATACAGACAGACCTGATTTAACCATAAAGATGGAAATAGTGGCACAACAGGACTCACCTAAACAAGACGCAGAGAAACGTCAATCTATTCAACTGCAATTGATGGCACAGAAATTACAATCCGGAGATAGTCTAGATTTGACGTCGTTACTGAAAGATTGGATTAAAGTAGGCTGCTTAAGTAACAGTGATATTAAGTTACTTAAGAGAATTGAACCGTTGTTTATGGGTTGATATATGCAAGATAAAAGTACATTGATACGCCTAAATAAGTTTATTAGCGATTCAGGTTTTAGCTCTCGTCGTGAAGCTGACAAACTAATTGAACAACAAAGAGTCAGGATAAACGACACCGTCCCTGAATTAGGCACTAAAGTAGCGCCAGGTGATGTGGTGACCGTTGACGGGCAACTAATTCAGGCTAGTGATTCAGACAAAGCAGACCGCGTGTATATTGCGTATCATAAGCCTGAGGGGATTACCTGTACCACGGAGCTGCATGTCAAAGGTAATATTGTGGATGCTATAGGTCATAAACAAAGAATTTTTCCTATCGGGCGCTTAGATAAACCCTCTGAAGGATTGATTTTTTTGACTAGCGACGGCGATATTGTGAATAAAATTTTGCGGGCTGAAAATGCCCATGACAAAGAATATGTGGTCACCGTTAACCGGCCTTTAACTGAACACTTTATTAAGAGGATGGCCAACGGTATTCCTATCTTAGATACAGTAACTAAAGCCTGTGAAGTGACCATGCAAAGCAAAATGGTGTTTCGTATCGTGTTGACTCAAGGGTTAAATAGGCAAATTCGCCGGATGTGTGAATATTTGGGTTATGAAGTGGTGAAACTTAAGCGCACACGTATCATGTCTGTGAGATTGGCTGGGTTGAAGGTTGGCCAGTGGCGTGACTTGACTGTTGAGGAAATGGCTGAGATAAATGGGGCAGTGGAGGGATCTTCTAAAACGGCGGTTTAAGCAATTCTTTTCCAATGCACTAGCGCTTACTGCCATCCGTAGCAGGCTTCTATCAGAAACATGCTGTGCGACTTAATTTTTTTCTGCAGGCAAAAAAAGTAAGCAAAAAAGCCCGCTCGACAACCTGTGTTCTTCATCTAAATTTTTCTGATATTTAGCAGATCGTCACATTGTTCTCCCGGCACTCTGTGACTCACTTTGCATTCATGCAAATTGACCTACTAAATATCAGAAATAATTGGCGAACATACATGCGAGAGTAAGGCAAAAGCATCGACTATGCCGATTTTAATATTTAGTGGCTCCGACACTCCTTTTCTATTTTTATATTTACTACTAAAAAAATGAGTTCAATTAAGGCTATTACTAAACTTGTATTTATATTCAGTAATATGCTCAAACCTACATATATATGTAAGATCACGAATAATTACCGTATTTCCTCAATGGAAAGTTTTTACTTTTTTAACAATCTTATGTGTAGTAATAATTTACTCTCTCTGTCTAAAATGGAGTTTAATTTTAAACGGAAAAAGTCTGTTTTTAAATATGTGCTTTTGCGTGTTATTAATATTGTTCACTAAGCAGATGCTTACTCACGAGACGCGATTCAATGAAAATTCTTAAAGTGTTTTTGGTTCTCTCATCAGTGACGATATAAACAGTCACCGTTATTGCATCACTAGGTCAGGGCCTAAACCGGCCTGCCGTAGCAATAGCGGACTTGTTTGAGTTTGGATGGCGCAGCCAATTTGATATCGATTTTATTATTCACTTGTTGCTGCTTGCTAGTTGGGTTATTTGGCGTGAAGTAGCAAACACTAAAGCGTATATTTTCGGCTTTCTCAGCATCATTTTAGGCGGAATATTCAGCTCCCCGTATACCTTTTCGCTACAGACAAAGCTGGGGAAGAACCGAGAGCACTAGTTCTCGGCGTTCGTGCAAGATTGTATCCAGTCTACCCTCTTTCCGATATGCCTCAGGTGGGCGGCTGATGCAAGGCGTTAGATATTCAATTATGAAATCAACAACAGAGCCAATACTCAGATACCAAGATGCAAAAAATTATTGTGTGGTTGTGTAAAATATTCAGTTTTGAGGTGTTTTTAGAAGTCCCTGGAAAATGACGCGATTGAACATGCTCGTTTAGTCCTAGGACAACATGGTAATGATTGCTTCTCTTGGTCGTTATGGTGATTTTGAAAATAGTTTTATATCACCATTAAAAGTTGGAGGTGTTATGCCATGCACTTCGATCTATGTCAAAGTACCAGAGGATATCTATAAAATGGTCGTTGAGGCTAGTGCTGAAATAATTGATATGCTTGCAGAGTTTCAGTTTGGTGTTAAGACATTCAGCTGCAAAGATATTGAACCTCATGTATGGGATTACTAGCCACAATTCATGGGAAAAATTGTGGTAAGCGTTCCTAACAAACAAACTATGGTAGTGACGCGAAAAAGCTGCGCCCTTTATTTGAAACGTACAATAATTTTCAGATGAACTTACTATTCAGACCAGTACCAACTCGTTACGTTATAACGAAACTGACTTGCATATTCTGAGGTTAATGATCTCACCCAGTGTTCTGAGCCTTCTGAGGAGGGATTAAAAAGCACGCAGCGATTATGCAGCGGTGCAATCTGAATTGGCTCATCATTCTTACCTACAAATACCAGCTCCCCACCGGCATTTCTGTGCCAGTCTTTGTTTAAATACAACAGCATACAGACTTCTCTTCCGGGGGAATCATCAGCGTGTTCGGCAACAAAGTCGTTAGGGCCTAAGCGAAAATAGTTGGTATTTATTTCAGGCTCAGCCACATTCATATCCGTGAGTGACACTTTAAAAATACGTGATAACACAGACATAAACTCGTCCCCTCGCAGGAAGGATAGAAATGCCTGGGCTATGTTTGAATGGAGGTTATTGTTTACTGTGGTCTTTGTGCTTATGGCATTACGTTGCCACACATCTCGATGTACAAAGCGTTGTTCGTTGTCGGCTTCTTGCCACTGGGTGTTATCAACATATAACGCAGAATAAGTATGTTTTTGAGTTTGCCAAGCACAGGGTTGTTGCAACGCTTTGACTACCGCATCGAGTTTCGATGGGTTGAAAAGGCCGTCAATCACAATATGCTCGGGGCAAGCGTGTTTTAATGACTTTCGATATGCGACTATCGCGGATTCGTTTACTTGTTCTCCATTCAACCACATTATTCAAACTACTCGCTGCTATTGTTAGATTATGAATGAAAAACTGGATAATACAGGCTTACACCATAATTCCTATCTTTTGCTGAGTAAACCATCACCCGTTTCATTGTTTCCTTGTTGAAACCCTCTAGAAGTGCACAATTAATTCGAATGAGTGTCTGCGTAATTCATTAAGTAATATAAGGAAATCCAAGTATGTTCCATAATTTTATAGGTACTTTAATTGCTACAAGTATATTCTTTTTCATGTAGTTCTATTTTATAGTGAACAAGCTGTAGATTGGTCTAGGCTTATATTTTTTGTTTTCTTTTAATATTGTCTAATTATTTCAAGTTTGATAAACCGCTCCTAATAAGTAATTTACAGTTAACAAAAAATTATGACTGGGATGCGAATAGGCCGCGCCCCATATGTTAAGCGTCATGTGCCTGAACAATTGAGAGGATGAAATAAATATGGGAATAAAACCTAGCCCAAATGACAAAACTCAGTCAGCTAGCCTTCTTCAAATCGTAGAGCCAGTCGAAGTTAACCGTCGCATGGCTTCTGGTAACACTTTTATTGTGAATGTAGTAACAGCATGGTGCCCAGATTGCACAGAAAGGCAAAAGCGACATATCGGTAGCTTTGCACAGAAAATGAAATCTCATGGAATAGATGTACTTCAAGTTAATGTCCAATTGTTAAAAGGTCATTTTATTGGTGCCGAACATGAAAAAATGACTACTCAATTTGGTGGACACGGTTATCCAAGAACAGTGTTAATTAATCATGGAAACGTGGCTGATCAAAATAACGTTGAGATAATCACTGAAGATACATTGTCAGAGTTAGCTGGAAAATTTATTCAAATAATATCTGAATCGTAAGCGTCATATAACAACAGACTATGGCGTCAATAGTTAGTTTGCAGCCTTTGGGGCTTCCCACATCACCCCATCTCTTAACATAGAATTTAAGATAACCTGTTCTGGTTTGTGTTTTTTGACTTCTTTGATGGCTTCATTAATGCCTTTATCGTCATTGGTAACTGTGAAATAAATATCCAGAGGACGAATGTAAATTTCGAGTTGAAATTTACCCGTATCAACACCGACGTTAATACTTTGATTCATTTTAGTATTCATAATAAGATAATTCTTGCTTGCATAATGCGGGTTGATAACCGAGTCATCGAGATCCAGTAGACTATTCGAGTGTTGTGCTTGGATTCTTTTGCAGGGTTCATTATTGTTATCGGTCTATCAATTGAGGAGCCATAATTCAATCGAACTAATGCAAAAGAAAGTTTTAGTTGCTGCTAAAGCCTGAGTCTCACTTTACTGTAAACTGGAAGTAGTCAGTAATTTAGGTGGGGTTATTATCCATACAAGCCAATCAAGTGCGTCTAAAAACAGTTTGCTGTTTTCGTTCCTAAATATTTCAGAAAATATTTTTTAGCCCCTTTTTAGCCCCTTATTAGTGCGTTATAAATAAAAGTAATTTACGAATATGAAAAGTAATACTGGTATTTTAATCAGCACACTTATTTTTAGTGAATGTGCATCAACAATAATGGAAGTTGAGTATTCGGACTTATCAGTTACTGATAATGAAATAGAATCTTCGAAGTTGGAGCCAGTTAAATCGATTTCCTGCTAGATATCCAATAAAGGCTGCGCGAAAGTCTATTGAAGGCTGTGCAACGATTGAATATGTCGTAACACCACAAAATTAAATTAAAGACGTAAGGATAATAGTATTAACAAAAAAATATTTTGCTGAAGCTGCTGAAGACGTAATTAATAACTGGAATTGGTTAGAATTACCAAAAAACATCATCAATCAACCATTAAAAACTCAAACTCAATTTGATTTGATTTTTGTTTAGATAAAAAACCTAGTCAACCTTGCTAATTGATTACACCTAAATATTCTTGCTCAAGTGAGGACATAATATATTCCGCAGGTAGTGTTATAAAAAGAGTACGTGTGCGTTAGTATTTATGAGAAACGCATCAAATCTGACTCAGCAAGCAGGCCAGTTTTTGCAAAACAATGCGCAAAAAGCGTCCAACTTGCTCGATTGTTTATGCTAGGCGTTTATACATATTGTATCTTTGATGCCTTAGTTAATCTTATGAAGGATTAGAATATTAGAATATTAGAATATTGGAATACAGAAATATTGCATTGGTTTTAGAGGTATTGGCAAGTTATGAAATATCTGGCTGCGGCATTATTTCTTTTTCAAACGAGACTCTAATCCTAATTATTTTTGCCAATTGAATGATGAATCAAAATACGTGTCCAACCTGTTTAGAAAGTATAAAGGCCATTAGTTGAAATGTTACGAGCCTTAGATAAAGTACAACGGAAATAGAAACTATGGGATTTTATGTTGTGGCAATTACATCTTTTATGTTTGGATGTAACATAAGCAGCATATAAAAAGTGCATCATGGTGGGAATTTCACTCGCGGAAAAACGTTCTAAAATCCCCGCATGTTAAGCGTTAAGCATGGTGCCGGCTAGTGCCATTTTTGAAGAAATACTGATAATAAGGAACACCTATGAGCAATAGTATTGATCCCACCCGACAACAACTTGATATGTTTAAAAACTTACCCAGAGATACGCCCATTATGATGTTGAACCTGATTCGTTTACGCGATGTGGCTCAATATCCCGATGATCGAAATGCCAGCGGCGCCCAGGCCTATAAAAATTATGGCGAAGAAAGTGGCGCAATTTTTAAGCGTGTTGGCGGTGAAATCATTTGGCGTGGCGAGCCGGAGTGCTTGGTCATCGGCCCCTTGGAAGAGGTATGGGATATTGCCTTTATTGCACGTTACCCTAATACCTGCGCTTTTTTGGATATGATCACTGACGCGGTTTATAAGCAAGTGGTAGTTCATCGTCAGGCAGCAGTTCTCGATAGTCGTTTGATTCGCTTGGGTGAAGCGATAGAGGGAAGTGGGTTTGCTGGATGAGTAAAGTCTGCTGTATGACGAGATCAAGATTTAACAAGTGCGGCAATGCGTGGCTATGCCACAGCGCGGAGAGTAGCACAGGCGTTATATGACTAATGAAGTCACATTCACATGGAGGGTAATATGGGTATTAATGTAGCAATGGTTCCTTGTATTTTAATTTTAACGGGAGTTTACCTGCTTTATTCACTATTCGATTAGTAAAGAAGCAATAACGCTCAACGTTAACAAGTGGTGGAGCAACATTCGTACTTGGTTTTACATAGATAGATGGTTGAATTTATTTAGGAATAATGAATTTTATTCAGCCTGTTCAGATTATTGATAAATAGTCATATAATAAATAAGAAAAGATCGCGAACTTTTTCAGTGACTTAATATTATTGTTGGAATAATTATATTAGGCTAATAAATAAGAATAATAATCTGTTGGATATTTTCGGTTTCGACATTTTAGACAATAATTATTTGGGTGTTATATGTCTTGGGGAATATTAAGTTAAATCGACTTTTAGACGATTATTGGATTTGAAAGACTATTAATCAGATAGACACAATTCATAACTGACTAAACAATACCTCTAAACCCTTCAGCAGTTCTTGAGCGCTAAATCTATTTTGTCTACAATAGCGCACTTTTATTTAATTCAGGTCAACATTATGAACGATACTAAATCGCCGCCCGCTTTACCAGATCGCCTTTCGAGCAATTCTCGAAGCCCACATTACGTGGAAGAAATTTTCGAGCACAACGTTGGTATTCTATTTAATGGTAAAGAGCGGACCAATGTTGAAGAATATTGCATCAGTGAAGGTTGGGTAAAAATCCCTTCTCCCAAAGCGTTGGATCGTCGAGGACAACCGCTGCTGGTTACTCTAAAAGGAACGGTTGAGGCCTTTTATAGTTAATTATTTCGTACTGCGCGGGGGAGAGACACTTATAAGTAAATCCATGAGAATTAAACAGCTGATAAGTGCGAGTGCTCACTAATTTTAGCCAATATTTAGTTTGCCATTTATACTTAGCGCTTGTCTTCCCCCGTAAAGAACTTTTTTTAATTGGTTTCATAAGTCTTTTTCTTAACCATCGACCTTTATAGATATTGTCGAATAACTTTTAATTTTTGATTGGATTATAATGGAGGCCTAATTTGCTGGATTTGTTATGGTGAGTGAAGTAGTCAGAAGTTAAAAACGATTGGTGAAAACTGTAATTATTTAGCGAAAGCCGCTGACTCCCAATTACGCTATAAATACTATCCTATTGATAATACTAATCTTTAATTGTGGAACAGTCTTTGCTCTGTATCTTCATACCAACTAGATTTTAACCAACGTTGGCTTAAATGGAGTATTAAAATGTTTACTTTCTTATGTGGTATGGTCTTTTTCTTCTTTTGGATAATTCCCATTCTCGCTATCGGCGTTTCTGATCGTACTAGCGGAGGTGAAAAACTGGCATGGATCCTAGCCGTAATTTTTGTGTCTTGGTTTGCATGGATTTTTTACTTGTTGTTAGCGCCATTGAAATCCCGCCGTTACAGTGCCTAAAGTATGTTCTTAGTGCTAGAGCGCTGAGTCGATAAATTTTATATTGCAAGTAGTGTTTTGCATACAAAGAAGATATTAAGGTTCTATGAAAAAAATATGATTGTTTGTATTAGTTGGTTTATCAATGTCATCAATCGCTATTAACATATCTTTGGTGGAAAGAATGAAAGCATTTGCTACAGTGCATTTTAAATCTTTTAATAGCTGCCAAGCTCCTAAATAGTGGAGTGTAAATGATCGTTATTTCTCTGTTTAGGTTGAGTTTTATCATGATAATGGCGGTGTAACTTAGTATCGTGACACCATGATTTAAATACTCTAAACATGCATGTGGTAAATGTACTTGTAAGCTTGTTGCTGGTTCCTTAAAAATCCACTCGATTAAAGAGTTTGGTGCAATCAGTGTCGGCTCTTAGCTGTATAAAGATCCAACATTACAATGAATTTTATCTTCCTTCAGAATATGATTAGAATCAAATAGATATTTTCAATTTTAGCCTTTATGATAAAAGCAATGGTTAAACTTTTATGCATGTAAAAATGGCGTTCCCAGAGTCATTAGCATAAGGGATGAGTCTCTCGTAATCATGCTCAAAGATATGGACTTCAAAGTAGGATTTCAACAGGTCCTCTAACTCATCAAAACTGAACGCAACCATTTGATGTTCGTCATTCCACACCTGGGTTTGCCCAGTGTTTGTTTTCTCAATGCTGAGTTTAAGCGACTGTTTATTGCCATTGCCACGGTAATGCCATCCAGAGCTAAAAGTGAACACGCTGTCGTCTTGTTTAGCAGTATGTTTTACAAATAGATTGTTGTCGATTTTTGTTTTATCGACCACGTTAAAACAGAAAATTCCATCTGTTTTTAAAGCTTGATAAACACTAGCGATACATTTCTTTAACTTCTCAATGCCATCGTTGTAATGTATGGAATACAAGAAACAAGTAATCAAATCGAATGGCTCAGACATATTAAATTCACTCATGTTTTGCAAAGAGAACTCCGCTTCTGGACAACGTACTGTGGCTATATCTAACATTGGTTGATTAATATCAAGACCACAGCTGTGATAACCTAAATCAATAAAATGGCGGACATGTGGACCCGTTCCACAGCCTAAATCAAGATAGGTACTGCCGTCGTTACCAAAGAGTTGGTGTAATCTGTGAATACAGTTACTTTGAGTTTGGTAATCGATATCGACACACATTAAATCGTAATAGGCTGAAAGATCGGTATACAGTGCGTTGGCGGACATATTTGCCTAGTATTATTATCTGAAATTTTGTGGGGGCATAGTAAACTATGTTGTAAAGCTTGCGAAGTAGAAAAACTATATACAGAGGCCGCATCAATACTTTACGTTAGCAAACCCTAATTTGGCTTGATCGTCATGCTTGAAGAATGGCCATTTCGGTTTCATCATCAGCCGAATACTCTTTGATTTGACTAACAACATACGTTTTGATATGAATATAGACATTACTCTGCTTGAAGGGCAAACTTTGGTAAACACCAGTTCATCAGTTATCGGAGTGTATCGGCAGGTGGGGATTAGTCATATCCAGAACCATTTGATTATTATGCTGCGAGCGTAACTTTATGTGCCGCTTTTTATATTCGCAAGTTTTGTGATTTAAGAGGCATTAGTACCAAAGGGATCACACTCACTCAAGAAAACTCGAACATAGGCAAAGATAAATATCACAAGCGCTTTGCTATTTCGGTAACATTATCCGAAGGTTTCCCGATAAGTATAAAAAGCATTATTTGCCGCAGCTAATTCGTACACGGTAGAAAAAGTCATACAAGTCATGCCAGAATTCGATATTCATATTGCTGACTAGTGCACTTTAATGATTTAGGGTGCCGAGTCACTCGACTGCATTTAATAAAATCGCCTGAGTCACTTTAGCTTTAAGCTTACAGTCCGAATGAATACTTCAGTAACGTCAACACAATAGTTGAGTAACAAATCGATATCGGTAGTCCAAACTTAATAAAATGTTTAAATTTATAGTTACTGGCACTAAAGACCAATAGATTGGTTTGGTAGCCATAGGGTGAGATAAAGCTAGCGCTTGCGGCAAAAGCGACTGCCAGTGCAAATGGCATAATTGGAACGCCTAGGGTTTGCACGAGTCCATAGGCAAGAGGGAACATTAGCGCGGCGGCTGCGTTGTTGGTGACCAGTTCGGTGAGTATTAGAGTGAGTACGTACACCATTACAAGTGCCCATATGGGGCTGACACTGGTGGCCCATGGACCAATCAATTGCATAATCTGGTGTATTACACCTGATTTTTCTAGAGCAGTGGCAAGGCTCAGTGCGCCAACGATTACCACGATTAAATTAAGGGGGATATTTCGTTTGATTTCGTTATTGGTGGTTACTCTCGCTATTACCAATATGGCGATAAAAAACAGTAAGCCTGTCGCTAAATTTAATATTGAAGTCGCTGCCAAGGCTACGGTGAATAGAAAACCTCCTAGCGTAATCCAATCCTGAGTACGACTCAGTTTAGTTTCCATCTTTTTTTCAGACAGAATAAAAAAGTTTTTGGTGAGGTTATGCCTTTGCATAAAGTCTGGGCCTGTAGCGAGCAACAAAAAGTCACCCGATTGCAGCTTTATTTCGCCCAGTTTGCCAGATAATGATTCTCCGTCGCGTCTTATCGCAACTACTGCTGCATCAAATAATGCCCTAAAGCCTAGCGCCTTTAATGTTTGACCGATAATTTGTGCACGGTTAGAAATGATCACTTCTGTGAGGTTTTCACGCTCTAAACCGTTAGACTCAGCAAAGAGTTTTAAGCCTATAATATGGTCTAAGTTGCCGACATGTTGAATATTGCCAGAAAATATTAATTTGTCGCCAGACTGAATTACAACATCAGGTGTAACGGGGCTGATTAGTTTTCCACCTCTCGCTATTTCAATCAAAAACAACTCAGGTAAATTTCTTAGGTGATTTTCTTCGACACTCTTACCAATTAACTCACAGTCTTCATCTACGTCAGCTTCAATAAAATAGCTATTATATTCAGAACTTTTATTGGCGATTTCTGGTAATAGTGGCGTCATCAAAAACATCAACAAACCGCAACTCAAACCTGCTACCAAACCATACAGTGTGAAATCCCAAAAATTGAACCCCGGATGACCATGCTCAATTAAGAAACTATCAACAATTAAGTTGGTAGAGGTACCAATCAGGGTCACGGTACCACCCAAAATAGCCGAATACGACAGTGGGATGAGTAGTCGAGAGGCGTGGTGATATTGGTTTTGTTTTACCGGACCAATTAAACTTGCCACTATTGCGGTATTATTTAAAAGTGCAGAAGAGAAAAAGGTCAAACCAAATAGACGCCAGTAACTGGCATTAAAGCTTGCTGTGACTAACGTTCTACCTAAACGTTTAATTAATGATGTTTTATCTACTGCTGAACTGACGAGTAGTAGTAATACTAGAGTGATTAAACCTTGATTGGTGAAGTTATTAATAACGTCACCAATCACTAACTGTTGAGTAATAATTAAGGCCAACAGTGAAGCTGCAAAGATCGAAGACGGGCGCTTGTTGGTGGTAATAAGCGCCAATATAGTACTGGCAAAAATGGCTAATACCAGATACTGATTAATATCCATATTGTCTTATTCTTTTTAAGTATGACTAAGGATTACAATTTTCTGATATCGGTCGCATTCCAATGAGGGAAATGTTTTCTGACTAAATCATTAAATTCTAATTCAAATTCAGAAAATTGACCCGCACTCATATCTTCTGCAACGTCGATGATCATACCCGCACCCACTGTTCCATTCGTGACTCTATCAATAATGATAAAAGCACCCGTAGATCGATTTTTGGTATAAGGGTCACATGCAACAGGCTGAGTGAGTTTGATTTTACCCACAGCAATTTCATTTAACGCCAGACGCACTGTATTCTTGTGTTCCATCGAGTTTACATCAATTTGATATTCCACCTCGGTGACACTACCGGGTACAAACTTGGTCGCAAACTTAAATCCATATTGCTTATTAGGCATCATCGGCTCTTCATCCATCCACACTAAATTTGTTCTATAAGTGTTACTGTGAAGAGGCAGGTTGTCGCTTTTGACTATCATATCGCCACGAGAAATATCAATTTCGTCTTCTAGTGTGATGGTTGTGGTAAGAGGGGCATAGACTCTTTCTTGCTCACCTTCAAAATTAACCAGCGCTTTCACTCTAGATTGCTTACCTGAGGGCAGGGCAGTGATACGGTCGCCGGGCTTAATCTGACCAGACACTACTGTACCTGCAAAACCCCTGAAGTTTAGATTCGGACGGTTAACGTATTGCACGGGGAAACGAAAATCGTCGGCATTGATATCGTCATTAATTTCGACTTGCTCTAACATGGTCATCAATGTTTCACCCTGGTACCATGGTGTGTTTTCGCTGACGTTAACCACATTATCACCATCTAAAGCCGACAAAGGAATAAACTGAATGTCAGGGATCTCTAGCTGTTTAGAGAACTGCAGGTAGTCTGCTTTGATTTCTTCATAAACTGTTTCGCTGTAGTCTTTTAAGTCCATTTTGTTAACGGCCACAATAACGTGTTTGATGCCTAACAAAGAAACTAAGAATGAGTGGCGACGGGTTTGAGTTTTCACGCCTGCGCGGGCATCAATCAGGATAATTGCCACATCACAATTAGAGGCGCCTGTCACCATGTTGCGGGTGTACTGCTCATGCCCTGGGGTGTCTGCAATGATAAATTTACGTTTATCGGTCGAGTAATAGCGGTATGCCACATCGATGGTAATGCCTTGCTCGCGTTCAGACTGCAAACCATCAACCAGTAGGGCTAAATCAACCTTGTCACCAGTTGTACCCATTTTTTTACTGTCTTTGGTGATAGCGGCAAGTTGATCTTCAAAAATCATTTTGGAGTCATGTAACAAACGACCAATTAAGGTACTTTTACCATCATCAACACTGCCGCAAGTTAAAAATCGCAGCATGTCTTTCTTTTCATGTTGGTCTAGATAGCCCAATATATCGGACTGTAATAATGTATTTTCGCTATTCATAATTAGCAACTCACCAAGAAATAAGGATTTAAAACGGAATCTTTTTGATTGTATCTAAGAGGTTCAACATCTGTTTTTAGGGCATCAGTTGCATCTTCAATTATGGTGACCTTACCGCCAGCTGCTTCGACAACAGCTTGCGCAGCGCCAGTATCCCATTCACAGGTAGGGCCTAAGCGCGGATAAAGATGCGCGGCACCTTCTGCTACAAGGCATAACTTAAGGGAGCTGCCCATAGCGACCAGCTCAGTCTCACCTTCTAAAGAGTCTAACAAGGCTTGTATCTCTGGGCTTTGATGAGAACGGCTACCGACTATCTTCCAGGTTTCGCCTTTGGTCCACGCTTTGGGAGATATCTCGGTTTTGACACCTGCGGTTATTTTATAAGCACCTTGGCCTAAAACACCGACATAGGTTTGTTTCAAAACCGGCGCATAAACGACACCAAATATCGGTACACCGTCTTTAATTAGTGCAATATTCACCGTGAATTCACCGTTTTTCTTAATGAACTCTTTGGTGCCATCAAGTGGGTCAACTAACCAATAGGTGTCCCAACTGCTGCGTTCTTGCCAAGAAATATCGGCAGACTCTTCAGACAGAATAGGAAAATCTGATACTTTACTTAAGCCTTCAACAATGCAGTTGTGCGCGGCTAAATCAGCTTCAGTTAACGGGCTTTTATCTGATTTTTCATAGATGGTAAAATCATTTTGATAGATATTCATGATTTTGTCACCGGCAAGGTGACTTATATCGATGATATTTTGAATAAGTGGTTGCTCTAACATTAAGCCACAATCCCTTTTTGTTTAAGTAAATCAAAAAGTTGTTCGGCTGATTGTTCGGCGGTTTGCCCAGAAAACGCTAAGGTTATTTCTGCGTTCTCAGGTGCTTCGTAAGGTGAATCGATACCGGTAAAGTCTTTAATGTCACCTTGTCGGGCTTTTTGGTATAGGCCTTTGGGGTCACGTTTTTCACATTCTTCTATTGGCGTATCAACAAATATTTCGACAAATTCACCATCAGCTAATAAACGACGGCAAAAGTCTCTTTCAGTTCTGAACGGCGATATAAAAGCGGTCAGGACTATGATGCCTGCATCCACAAAAAGCTTAGACACTTCACCAATACGTCTAATGTTTTCGACTCTGTCTTTATCACTGAAGGTCAAATCCCCACATAAGCCATGACGCACGTTATCGCCATCTAGCAAATAGGTATGTTTGCCATTTTCAGCTAATTTTTTTTCTAATAAATTAGCCACTGTGGATTTACCTGAACCACTTAAACCTGTTAGCCATAAGACACAAGGTTTCTGTTTTTTTGCTTGTGCTCTGCGAGCCTTATCTACATCATGCTGATGCCATAATATGTTAGTCACCATTAAAAATATCCTTCCATTTTTTTCTTCTCCATTGAACCTGAAGAATCATGGTCAATCACACGCCCTTGACGCTCAGACGTTTTGGTAAGCAACATCTCTTGAATCACTTCTGGCAAGGTTGCGGCAGTAGACTCAACAGCACCTGTAAGGGGGTAACACCCTAGAGTCCTAAAACGTACTGAACGCATTTCAGGGGACTCACCTTCTTCCATTGGCATACGATCATCGTCAACCATAAAGTACACACCGTCGCGCTTAACTACTGGACGAGGTTTTGCCAAATATAATGAAGGAATTTCGATGTTTTCCATGTAGATATATTGCCATATATCTAGTTCAGTCCAGTTGGACATAGGGAAGACCCGAATACTTTCGCCTTTATTAATTTGTGCGTTATAAATGTTCCATAATTCTGGACGTTGGTTTTTAGGATCCCATCTGTGGTTTTCATCACGAAATGAATAAACACGCTCTTTGGCCCGAGATTTCTCTTCATCGCGTCTTGCGCCACCAAACGCAGCATCAAATTTATAGTGATTCAATGCTTGTTTCAAGCCTTGAGTTTTCATTATATCGGTATGTTTAGAGCTACCATGGCTGAAGGGACCCACATTCATCTTCACGCCTTCCGGATTGATATGTACCAGTAGGTTGAGATCATGCTTTTTGGCTATTTCGTCACGAAATGCAATCATTTCTTGAAATTTCCAGGTGGTATCTACATGCAGCAAAGGAAAGGGGATTTTGCCTGGAGCAAAGGCTTTTCGAGCTAGATGTAATAACACTGAAGAATCTTTACCCACAGAATATAACATCACTGGATTGTCGAATTCAGCCGCCACTTCCCGGAAAATATGAATACTTTCGGCTTCGAGTTGCTTTAAATGGGTCACAGTAGGGATTGAGTTAGACATGGATTTCTCACACAAATTTGGTTGTTTATATTAAATAAATCTAAGCATAGAACAATAACAAAATTCGACTTTAAATTATATTCTTATTTGTACTATCACAGCACTATTTAAACTGGTGATAAGTCAGAAATAAATAGCTGTGATAGTCTCAATGTTCAATCTAGTTGTTCTAGTGTGTGCTGCACTTTATCGAAGGTATCCGAGACCAGTTGATCATCTTGCTTACCTAACAAGCTGAACGTGATGATGGTCAAACTACATACAATAAACCCAGGCACTATCTCATACAGCCAGTCACTTAAGGCCATTCCATTGATGGTTAGCGGTGCATAAATCCAGATTAAAACGGTAATCGCACCAGATAGCATGCCTAAAATAGCAGATAAGCGTGTCATCCTTTTCCAGAATAGACTGATTAATACAACTGGACCAAAGGCCGCTCCAAAACCCGCCCAAGCATTGCTGACTAAGTTTAATATAGTGCTGTCACGATCATAAGCGAGGTAAATAGAAACCAAAGCAACCAATGCAACTGAGACTCTGCCTGCGGTGATCAGCTCTTTTTGGCTGGCTTCTTTACGAAAAAATGCTTGATAGAAATCACCGGTTAACGAGCTTGATGTGACCAATAATTGTGAAGAAATAGTACTCATAATGGCAGCCAAGATCGCTCCCAATAAGAAACCACTTATTAATGGATGAAACAGTATTTGTGACAGATAAATAAATATAGTCTCTGGATCTTGCATGTCACCCTGAGTTTTAGTCACATAAGCAAGACCGAGTATGCCTTTGCCAGTGAGCCCACGATAGATACTACCATCCAACTAATACCTATTTTTCGTGCTGTTTTGATGTCTTTTACAGAGCGGATCGCCATAAAACGCACAATAATATGTGGCTGACCAAAATAGCCCAAGCCCCAAGACAGCAGGGATATTATGCCGACCACTGACATGGCTTGACCTGTGGAAGCATCGAGAAATAGATTCAAAAAATCAGCATCATATGTAGCTAGTTGCGATGCTGCACCGCTGAACCCTCCAAGATCAAAAAGTACTACGACCGGCACTAATACCAACGACACAAACATAATACAGCCTTGCACAAAATCGGTAATACTTACGGCCATAAATCCGCCGAGTAATGTATAAGCAACCACAACACCGGCAGTTACATACAAGCCCATTTCATAACTTAAACCAAATGAAGACTCAAATAATTTACCTCCGGCTACAACGCCAGATGAAGTATACAAGGTGAAAAAAATCACAATTACAACAGAGGAAATTAGCCTTAAACTATGGCTATTATCGTTGAAGCGGTTTGCAAAATAATCAGGAATAGTCAGAGCATTTTTTGCGAGCTCGGTATATACCCTGAGTCGCGGTGCAACCCATAAATAATTTAGATAAGCTCCAATCACTAGGCCTACAGCAATCCACGCACTGGAAATACCGGACACATACATCGCGCCAGGCAAGCCCATTAACATCCAGCCACTCATGTCTGAAGCGCCAGCGGACAACGCAGTGACTTTGGGGCTTAAACTTCGACCACCCAACATATAACCTTCAACGTCAGTACTAGATTGCTTGAACGAATATAAACCAATGCCAAGCATGACCAAAAAATACAGGCCAAGAGATACGTATGTGTAAGGTTCCATTAAGCTTCCTTTGAGTGAGGGAGGAATAAGTATTAGTTACAATTATGTTATCATAAGCAGACACTGGAAGACTAATTAGCTCCTAATAACAAGTGGTTGTATGTATCGCAAAACGTTTGAAGAACTAAGTAAAGATGAACTATATGCCTTGGCGAAACTGCGTCAGCAGGTATTTATTGTCGAACAAAATAGTATTTATAGCGATCTTGATGATTATGATCAGGTGGCAATACATTTTTTAGATTTTGACTCGTCAGGCAAGCTTACGGTCTATGCAAGGTACAGGCAATGTGATGGTACTGACGAGATCAAAATCGAACGGGTAGTACTGGATAAAAGTGTTAGGGGCAGAGGGCAGGGTAAGCGCTTAATGAATATAATGTTGAATGACATCCATGTTAACTTTTGCAAAACACGTATTGCTTTGTCTTCGCAATTAGAAGTGTGCTCATTTTACCGTTCCCTGGGTTTTACAACTCAAGGTGAGTCTTATGATGATGGTGGTATAGAGCATATCACTATGTATTATCAGGGATAAAAAATGCTTCCTTTTGGGAAGCATATTTTGCTTTAGCTTTAAATAAAGCGAACTCAGGAGCATTGCTGTTTTATATATAGGATTAGGCTGAGAAGCGTATATTTTGGTTCAGTTGTTGTTTCATTTTAGTGATATTAGCTCCTTCTTCACCCACTACAATAATGCTTGCTCGTTTCAAATCTATAGCTTGGCTAATGTATCTTGTATCACGGGATGAACCTTCTGCTAAATAACTGTCATCATGGGGTACAACAAACACCGATACTTTTCCATTTTCTCCTTCAAGCACCATATGCAGACTTCTAACATTCTCGAAATCACAAAAGTTTGCGTAATAAACGCGCCCGATATCCGCTGAAAACTCTCCACCAAACTGGGCTAACTTAGCGTTGACCTGCTGTAGCGATATATTTTCTTGGGCATCAAGTGCATAAGCCCCTTCATAGTGTACATGTGCGATGGCTTGTTTCGATAAGTCCAACAAATTGTTCTGTTGCCACATGGTAAAACTCACTCCCACCACAAAAGCAACCGACGCTGCCATAGCTAGTTGTATACGGTGCCGTGCTTTATTCGTCTTATGGGATTGCATCGTTTGACGCATAATCAATTTGTGCACCAAGTCATCTGGCACTTTCACTTGGCTGGCGTGCTGCATTTTTTTATCGAGTTGCTTAAGTTCCTTGTAGAACGCTTGTTTTTTTGGGTCGTCTGCAATGGCAGCTAATACCACATCATCTGTACAATTGGGGTCAGCATATAAGGTACGACGAAACTCTAATTCATCCATTTTTAAGCCCCCTATTATCATTCGCTTTGTCTAATGCTTCTTTGACTTGATTACGTGCTCTAAATAATCGCGTCATAACGGTATTTTTGTTTAAATTAAGCTGTTGGGCAATTTCATCACCGCTATAGCCAAATACTATTTGTAACATCAGTGGTTCTCTGTACTCTTCACTCAACGACGCCATAATGGCACGTAGTTCTTTATGTTCCATTTCAACTTCATTACTAAGCTGATCGTCAATCACCGACACATCGTCTATATCTACTAAGTCAAATTGTTTGCGTTCAAAACGCCTCGCATTTTCTCGGCGCAATATGGTAATTAACCAAGATTTCGCGGCTTTTTCATCTTTGAGTGAATCTAAGGATTTCCAAGCACGAAGAAAAGTCTCCTGTACTATGTCCTCTGCTACTGTTTTGTTTTTCACAAGCCAGCATGCATAACGGAATATGTCAGTATGCAGTGCTAGCACTAACACTTCATAACGTTTTTGTTTATTTGCCATGTCACTAAAGACCGAGGCCTGACTATTTTTCTTTCGCGAAAACATTTTTAATTCCACCATAGCTTTAGCTTGTGTTTTGTTGCATACCCAACAAAGTTATTCTGCAACGCTATGGATACCGAAGATTGGTATTCAATAGGGATAAAATAAACAAAAACTAGTCAAAGTTGGCAACCTGATTTTAAGAAATAGGGTACAGCGGTGACAATTCATGTTTCGAATGTTGGTTAATACTTCCGTCTTTACGAATTTCACACAATATTTGATGTAAGGCTGTACTTTCCCACGAGCTTTGATTTTTTGCATACCGTGAGGCTAAAAAGGTATTAACTTCCTGGTTTAGTGATTGACTGTTAATGACTTTTAAACTTTGAGCTAAAGGTGCTTGTTTGTCTTGAACGAAATTTCCAAGCCAAAGTGCCAAGTATTTTTGGGTTTCAAGAGAGGCGTTTTTATTTAACGCTTTTTCAAGGTTTTTCCATAA
Source organism: Paraglaciecola psychrophila 170 (assembly GCF_000347635.1). Classification (NCBI taxonomy): domain Bacteria; kingdom Pseudomonadati; phylum Pseudomonadota; class Gammaproteobacteria; order Alteromonadales; family Alteromonadaceae; genus Paraglaciecola; species Paraglaciecola psychrophila. The sequence continues at coordinate 1,786,414 of NC_020514.1, forward strand.
AAGCTGTTCATTTTGCGTGTTTTTAGCAGGTGAGTAAGCTGGTTTTTTAGTCTTCGCTTTTAATGACATAACGTGTTTGTACCAAAAAACTAAAGTAAGTAGCCATAACACTAATAAACTGGCTGTTAACCAAATCCAGTATTGAGGCATATTAATGTTCTGATTGTTTAAGTCATTTGGCATCGCTGTTTGTGGCTTAATTTCAGGGGGTGTTTGAATAACAGGGCTAGTTGGAATAGCACTAGTAGGTTGTGTTATGGCTGGCAATATTTGTAATATTTTTTCTGCTAACACCGCGAATTCAGTTTTTTGAGTGATGGTATTGAACCAGGGGATCCTAACTTCTGGAATAATCAGCTGGCCAGCTTGACTGGGTATAATCGCAATACTTTCTTTGCGCTGAGCAATTAACGTATCATCTTTTTCAACTGTAGTTGTTTCTGCTTGATCTGGGTAAGTCTTTACCGAGTTTGGATATCGACTGGTAATTTCAGGTAGTTGCTCTTCGACCACTCCAATTGCGGTTAATGTAATCGTACGAGTGATCGGTTCACCAGCCACAAACTCGCTAGTATTGCCTTGCCATTCATCGTCTAATTGCACAAATTCACTGGGTAGCCAATGCTGATCATAATTACTGGGGATAGGCAGTACAGTAATACTCTGACTAGGCCCCACTCTGTTGACTGCTTTGCTGCGGTTAAAAAAACCAAAGCTCTGTCGTGAGTTATCAATTACTTCACCTTCAAACAAAGGTCCTTCGATGGTAAAAGAACCACTTTGCTGTGCAATAATGGCAAAGGAACGCTCGATAATGCGGTAACGGCGGCCATCAACTACTTCGTTATATTCCTTATCTTTACCTATCTGCCTAATGTCAGCATTTTCTAATGTAGGACCAGATAGACTGCCTCTTTGCAAGTCTTTACCTAAATGCAATTTAACCGTGTAGCGAATTTGTTGCTGCAGATAAGCCTCTTTCACATCGACGTTGGTGGTGATGAACAGATCGCGAGCACTTGATGCAGAACTGGCCGTGGCAGGTACCACTAAGACCTCTAACTGTCTTGTCATGGAGCCATCAATGTTAAAGGCGGGTATAGTGAAACGGCCTTGGTTTTTGGGGATGAGAACCGTTGACCAAGTGGTGGTTCTAGTGGTATCAAAATTAATCATTTTGGTTTGCGAACTGATAGAGGTGCGACCCACAACAAAGTCCTTCATTAAGAATGAGGAATCAAATGCGCCTTTATCTACCTCTCCATTAGCTATGACAGACAGAATAAACGATTCATCCACCATAACCGGGTTTTTATCAACAGATGCACTCACTTCAATCGATTGTGCATGTGCCATACTCGTTAGGATAAATAATCCTAGGTAAACGATTAATTTGGGCATTTTAGACATATTCACTACTACCAGTTCCCCTGTATATTTGTTGGCAATCTTTCTCTTTTTCGCTGTTGTGACTCAATTTGCATTTTACGTTTTAACAAAAATGCAGGATCGTCTGGCACCCGATTAAGCAGGTTTTGCATACGTTGCATTTGCTCTCGTTGCTCATCGGTCAGCTCTTCTTCGCCTTGCTGCATGGCTTGAGCTTGTTGCTCTTGCTCTGATTTTCGTTTCTCAGCCTCAGCTTGGTCGGCTTGTTGTTGTTCTGCTTCTTGCTTTTCTTGTTCTGCTTGACTTTGTTGTTCAGACTCTTGTGACTCAGACTCACTTTGTTCTGAGTTATCGCCTTGCTGAGGATCTTGAGACTGTTCACCTTTTTGTTGCTGATCGCTTTTTTGTCCATCTTGTTGTTCGTCTTGTTTCTCACCGTCTTGCTGGCCATCTTCCTGATCTTCGGGCTGCTCACCAGACTGGTCTTGCTGTTGTTTCTGTTGTTCTTTAAGCTTTTCCAGCAATGTTTTATTTGCTAACGCTTCTTCATGTTGTGGTTGTTGTTCTAACACTTTGTCATATGCGGCAATCGCTTGATCTATTTCACCCAGTTGTGCCAATGCATTACCTGCATTGTATGTGGCATCGGCATAGTTTTTATCAGTGGGTTCAACATGGGAAAAAGACTCTAAGGCTGCTTGATAGTCTGCATTTTTATAGTGAGCAGTGCCTTGCCATAAATTATCGTTAAACGTGTTGGCAGCTTGCTCATACTGGTTTTTCTTATAAGCTTGCATAGCCTGCTGATCAGGTGTTTTCCACATATCCTGCCACCAATCAGCTCGGGCCTGTGGAGAATACGCGGGCATTAATACACCAATCAATACAAGCGTCACAATACCGCGTCTAAAGCTGTATGCTGCAAAGGGCAATATAAGTAACAACAAATAAGGTCCAATCTCTTGCCACTTATCGCCAAACTTTTCTTGTTTAGCTTCCTCATCTTTAGTTGGGTCTTGTTCAATCAGACTTTGTTCAATTAAATAATTGATATCGCTATCGTCAGATTGCATCGGTGCATAGCGACCACCGCTACTGCGACTAAGTGACTTTAAATTATTAACCGTAAGTTTTGGGACTACAATTGCGCCACGACTATCTTTTAATAACTCACCATTCACTAGCTGAATCGGGGCACCTTCTTCTGTACCCACGGCAAGCACAGATAAGCGGAACATTGAGTCATTGAATATTTCATTGATCTCTTTCATCTGTTGATTGGCAACACCGTCGGTTATCCAAAAAATTTCACCTTGCTGATACCCTGCATTGGTGAGTAATTCTATAGCTGCCTGCAAACCCAAAGCAGGATCACTGCCGACTACGGGCATTATTTCTGGAGTAAGACTTGGGATCAAGGTAGTGAGATTTTGCGCATCTGAACTTAACGGACTGATAGTGAACGCGTCGCCAGCATAAGCCACTAGACCGGTCTCTCCTTCGGTTATCGCATTGACTAAATCGATGGCTTTATACTTGGCACGAGTGAGTCGGTCAGGTTTCACATCAGTCGCGCGCATAGATAATGACATGTCAATCAATACCACTTTGCCTGTATTTAGCTGATAAACCGGTTGCGGTAATCTTTCCCAGGTTGGACCTGCTAGTGCAACAGTGGCTAGCACCCAGCAAAATCCCAATAAAAATAGAGGCGGGCGGACTTTTTTGATACCTGCTGTGGTGATCAAATGTTGATACAAGTGACTCGCAAGTACAGATTGCCATCCCGACCGTTGTTTGTGCACATAGCGTATTAGCGCGACAATTATCAACAGTGGAATTATCGCCCATAACCAATGAGGCCGGATAAAATGGAATGCATTTAAGGCAGAAAAAGACTCAATCATTTTGTTGCCTCCTTTCGCGTTTCTTGTGGTTTTATTTTTTGCTCTTCTTTTTGCACGTCTTTATGTTCTTTTCGTCGTCCACTTAACAAAAACTGTTTAATCAGAGGAAATAACCCCATCAAAATTGTGATCAATAAAGCTAAGCTTAGAGGGTAAAAGTACAGGGCTTGTAAAGGCCGCATTTGTTTACTTTCTCTGGCAATGGGTTCAAGTTCATCGAGTGTGGCATAGATTTGTTTAAGTGACTCAGCATCCCTTGCCCTAAAATATCGCCCGCCAGTTGACGTAGCAATTTCCGTTAACATACCTTCATCCAAGTCCTGCGAGGGATTAACTTGCCTATTACCAAAAAAGCTTTGAACCAACATTTTGTCAGCACCCACACCTATAGTGTAAACAGTCACACCATTGTTGATGGCTAATTCATTTGCCTGTTCAGGGGTGATATTTCCCGCTGTATTTTGACCGTCTGTTAATAACACCAATACTTTATTCGACTCTTTCCGTGCTTCAAAGCGTTTAATCGCTAGTCCAATGGCATCACCAATGGCCGTTTGCTCACCGACTAAACCTATTAAGGATTCGTTTAGTAGTTGTTCTACTGTTTCTCTATCGTAAGTCAACGGTGCTTGCAAATAGGCGGTATCAGCAAACAAGATTAAACCTAATCTGTCGCCCACTCTGCGTTTGATAAAATCACTGAGTACAAACTTAATCATTTTAAGTCGGTCTACTTGACGACCATTAACCTGCATGTCATCAATTTTCATACTGCCAGATAAATCAACCGCTATCATTAAGTCTCGCCCTTCGGCTGGAATACTCACTGGCTCGCCTAACCACTGTGGTCTAGCTGTAGCAGATACGAGGGCAACCCATGCCAAAGTTGCCAATAATAGACTCAGCTTTTTGGTACCTTTGCGTTGACTCTTTGCTTCTATGCCTGTGGTGAGACTTGGCACACGCAATGCTGCTTCTTGACCTTGTTTTTTGCTTGGTAGTAATAATGCCAATAGTGGCAAGGGTAATAGAAAAAATGCCCATATCCATTCAAATTCAAGCATTGTTTTGCTCCAATTGGGAAAAAATATTTTGCTTTGGGGGCAGGGCGTACTTAATCCATGTTTCGACAGATTTATAGTAACTTGAAAATTCAGGGTTTTTCTGAGGTGTGTGGTTGATATAACGCTTGTTGCATCAACTCAAACGTTTCAGAAACACCCTCAGCTTTTTTGCTAGGAAGTGTCTGGATTAAAAATATTGTCCATTGTGCACCGTGCATCTGTTGCACGTTCTGGTTGGGGAAATAGGTCATTGCCAAACGTTTCAATAATTGATTAAGTTGTGGTACCGAGTCTAGATGTGAGGCATCTATCTGTTGCAGTGCTTTCAAAGCTTGGCGTTTAGCCAAGCTTACTTTTCGCATCTTAACTAGCCAAATCGATAGTATGCAAATACCGACTAACAATAAGCATGCGAGTAACCACCATCCATAGGCAGGTGGCCAAATTTCTATTGAAGCAGGTGTGCGAATGTCCTTTAAGTTTTGTAGTGGATTCATCTGTTTTTACTCCCAGAAAAACGATCAAGCTGTAATTCTAGGGGGTGGCCAGCGTCAATTTGAATCACCTGTGCTTTACATTGTTTAAGTGTGTTTTCAATATTATCAAAACGAGCCTGATGTTGGTTGCTGTACTGTATTTCTGTGTCTTTTTCGCCTAACACTATTTGTTGTCTATTGTGTCCATCACTCAACGTTACCCTTTGACTCATTTTAACATGTGGCAACTGATGTTCAAAAGGATCGGTAATAGGGTAAGCAATCACTTCACAATGTTTACTTAGCTGAGCAATATGTTGTTTAGCCAGTTCGTCTAGTTGGCTAAAGTCGCTTAGTATAAAAATTAAACTTCCCGGGTGAGCAAGCCTACGCAACCTCGCACATGCATTTCCAAGCGTAATCTGCTCTTGGTTGTTTGTTTGTGCCTCTTGTTGCGCTCCTTGTTGAACTTTTATCATGCTGTTTAATAATGACAACACCGCTTTTTGACGGGTATAGGGTTTACATTCAAGGTGCTGATGTTGATTAAATACCAAACCACCAATACGATCACCGCGCTTTCTGGCTGACCATGCAATGAGGGCACTTAAGTGAGCCGCCTGCACTGACTTGAATAAAAATTGTGTGCCAAACTGCATACTTGAAGATAAGTCAGTGAGCACAAACACTGGGCGTTCTTTTTCTTCACGGTACAGCTTAGTATGAGTTTTACCGGTACGAGCGGTCACGCGCCAATCTATAGCCCGAATATCGTCACCAGCCTGATAATGGCGGGCTTCGTCAAACTCCATGCCACGGCCTTTGGTTTTTGCTAAATAAGCCCCAGCAAGTTTAGCTTGCACCGTTTTACGTGGTGACAAGTTTAATAACGCCGTTTTACCTTGGTAGTGGATAAGTTCTTTTATCCCCAGGTTCACTCCGTCGCTTTGGCATTTAGTTAACCATTTTGAAATGTCTTGCATACTGTTTCCTTAACCTAAGAAGTCTAAGGAACAGGCACTAGCTGCATAATTTTGTCCAACACTTGATTACTGTTGACCCCTTCTGCTTCTGCTTCATAACTGAGTAATAGCCTGTGGCGTAACACGTTATGAAACACAGCTTGTATGTTGTCAGGCCCAACAAAATCTCTGCCCATTAGCCATGCATGTGCACGAGCACATTTATCTAATGCGATAGTGGCGCGAGGACTGGCTCCAAATTCTATCCAATTTGCTAGGTTAGCGTCGTAGCGCTCTGGTTGGCGTGTGGCAATAATCAACTGAACGATGTATTGTTCTAAAGCCTCATCTAAGTGAATTTTCAGTACGTCCTGGCGAGCATTTAAAATATCGGATTGGCTTAAGCTAGGAGGGCTAACCGCCTTTGCATGCATTGCTTCGTTACGGGTTAAGCGCAATATCTCTAGTTCAGTTTCAGCGCCTGGATAATCAATTTCTAAATGCATTAAAAATCGGTCGAGCTGGGCTTCAGGTAATGGATACGTACCTTCTTGTTCAATAGGGTTTTGTGTGGCCATTACCAAAAATAGTTCTGGCAGAGCATAAGTCGTATTGCCCACGGTGATTTGTCTTTCTGCCATCGCTTCGAGTAAAGCAGACTGAACCTTAGCAGGGGCACGATTGATTTCATCGGCTAATACTAAATTATGAAAAAGAGGCCCTTTTTGAAATACGAAACTACCGTTTTCTGGACGATAAATGTCTGTTCCGGTTAAATCGGCGGGTAGTAAGTCAGGCGTAAACTGAACACGATGGAAATCGCCTTCTAAGCCATTGGCTAGTGCATTAACCGCACGCGTTTTTGCTAAACCAGGAGGGCCTTCCACCAACAGGTGTCCATCCGCTAAAAGCGCCACTAAAATATTTTGCGTCAGTGTTTGTTGACCCACCACTTGACTGTCTAGATATGCTTGTAACTGTTTAAATTGTGCGGCTGCCATAGTGGTAATTTCTTCCTTCTAATTTACGAATGTTCAAACTTTTAAATTAAGTCGAATCAATATTGGAGTGGGCTATGTAAAGAACAAAGTACCACAACCAGAATACTGACTATGTTACCCGATATAAGGTTCCCCTATGGAAAAACAATGTTACAAAGCTTTAATAAATGTTGTCTCGGGATATATTAATATTTTTGCCAACACTGAGCGCTCAATTGTTTACAATGTAATAAGTAAATTTGGGAAATCTAAATATGCCATCTAACCTTTAAGGCGCGCTGATTTCGACACTAAATACACAGAATCTTTAGTTGCATTAAACACAGGATTGAGGGGTGCCTTGAACTCATAATCGTAACTAGGTACAATCAATTAAATTTACAGGTCAGACCACTGGGTTTGAATATTTATAAGGGCATAATATGATAGCTAAGCAGATAGTCAAAACAAGAGAAGGCGATAGGATCGCTATTGTTGCCGGCCTAAGAACGCCGTTTGCCAAAATGGCCACTTACTTTCATGGCGTGCCAGCTGTTGATTTAGGCAAAATGGTGGTCAACGAAATGTTAGTGCGTAATAACGTTGACCCTATGATTATTGAGCAATTGGTCTATGGCCAAGTTGTGCAAATGCCCGAAGCACCCAATATTGCCCGTGAGATAGTATTAGGTACTGGCATGAATGTTCACACCGATGCCTATAGTGTATCTAGAGCCTGTGCTACCAGTTTTCAATCTACCGTGAATATTGCTGAGTCGATGATGGCCGGTAATATCAGTGTTGGTGTGGCAGGGGGGGCTGATTCAACATCTGTCTCACCGATAGGCGTTTCCAAAAAATTAGCCAGAGCCTTAACAGATTTAACAAAAACTAAAACCGTTGGGCAAAAATGGCAAGTGCTTAAAAAATTAGGCCTTAAAGACTTAATGCCTGTACCGCCAGCAGTAGCCGAATACTCCACAGGTTTATCTATGGGACAAACAGCCGAACAAATGGCTAAGTCTCATAATATTAGTCGTCAAGATCAAGATGCTTTGGCTCATCGCTCGCATACCCTAGCTGCAAAAAGCTGGAACGAGGGTAAGTTAGCCAATGAAGTCATGACCGCTTATGCAGAACCTTTTAAAGGTGCATTAGAAAAAGATAATAATATTCGTTTTGATTCTAAGATTGAAGGTTATACCAAACTGCGCCCTGTGTTTGATAAAAAGCATGGCACAGTAACCGCGGCCAATGCGACACCTCTTACCGATGGTGGCTCTGCGATATTGATGATGACAGAAAGTCGTGCTAAAGAATTAGGCTATACCCCGCTCGGATATATTAAAAGTTACGCTTGGGCAGCTATCGATGTGCGTCAAGACATGTTAATGGGACCTTCTTATGCCACACCTATGGCACTAGATAGAGCTGGCATGACCCTTAATGACCTTACATTGATTGAAATGCATGAGGCATTCGCAGCGCAAACCTTAGCCAACATAAAAATGTTCGCTAGCGATAAATTCGCTCAAGAAAAGCTAGGCCGTAGTAAAGCGACGGGTGAAATTGATATGAATAAATTTAATGTCATGGGCAGCTCTCTAGCCTACGGACATCCATTTGCCGCCACTGGCACGCGTATGATTACGCAAATGTTAAATGAATTGAATCGCCGAGGCGGTGGCGCTGGTTTGCTTACGGCTTGTGCTGCAGGTGGTTTAGCTGCAGCTATGATAGTTGAAACGGATTAAGGAGAAGAATGTGGAAAGTTTGGAAAGCGTGGAAAATATGACAACAGATAATCAAGCAACAGATTTAGAAAGTGAAATTAAAACTGCCTTTACTCTCGATGTGCGTGAAGACGGCGTCGCCATTTTAACGATGGATGTGCCCGGCGAAAGTATGAATACCCTCAAAGTGGAGTTCGCCGAACAAATAGAATCCGTGCTGCAGCAAATTAATGCAAACAGTAGCATTAAGGGTGTAGTGGTCATCAGCGGTAAAGACAATTCCTTTGTGGCGGGTGCCGATATCAGTATGTTAGCTGCCTGTGAAACTGCCGAAGACGCAACGAGCATCGCTAAAGGCGGTCAAGATATGTTTCAACGTATCGAAGATATGCCTGTGACTTTTGTTGCTGCTATTCATGGCCCTGCTTTAGGTGGTGGTTTAGAACTAGCGTTGGCCTGTCATTATCGTGTCTGTAGCGACGATGCAAAAACTCAGTTGGGTTTGCCTGAAGTACAGTTAGGACTATTGCCTGGCAGCGGTGGCACGCAACGCTTACCTAAACTGATCAGTGTGCAACAAGCTATGAAAATGATGCTGACAGGTGCTTCAATTCGAGCAAAGCAAGCTAAAAATTACGGCATTGTTGATCACATGGTACCCCAATCTATCCTACTAGATGTGGCCATTGAAATGGCGAAAAAGCCTAAACCTAAACGCAATGGTCCTAAGCTAGATCTAATGGGTAGATTTTTAGAGAATACCTCTGTGGGTCGAAATCTGATGTTTAAGCAAGCGCGCAAACAAACCGCTAGTAAAACACAAGGAAATTACCCTTCACCTGAGCTCATCATCGATTGTATCGAAACAGGATTGAGCAAAGGTTTTAAAAAGGGCTTAGAAGTTGAAGCCAAACATTTTGGCCACTTGGTCATGAGTCCTGAATCTGCTGCCCTTAGAAGCTTATTTTTTGCCACCACCGACATGAAAAAAGAAACCGGTGTTGAAGGTGTAAAACCAGCATCATTAAAGAAAGTGGGGGTATTAGGTGGTGGACTGATGGGCGGCGGCATTGCGTTTGTTACCGCGACTAAAGCGGGATTACCAGCACGTATTAAAGATATTCGCTCTGAAGGTATTGCCAACGCCATTAAGTACAGCTTTGATATTCTGAATAAAAAAGTAAAACGCGGTTTTATGCATAAATCAGACATGCAAAAACAAATGGCGTTATTAACAGGCTCTGTTGACTACGCTGGTTTTAGTGATGCTGATGTAGTGATTGAAGCGGTATTTGAAGACTTAACGTTGAAACAGAATATGGTTGCAGAGATTGAAGCAAACTGTGCCGAGCATACTATTTTCGCCTCCAACACGTCTTCAATCCCAATTACACAAATTGCAGCGAAAGCCAAAAGACCAGAACAAGTGATAGGTCTGCACTACTTCTCTCCAGTGGATAAAATGCCTCTAGCTGAGGTGATTGCTCACGACAAAACGTCTGATCTAACTATTTCAACCACTGTTGAGTTGGCCAAGAAGCAAGGTAAAACCCCGATCGTTGTGAAAGACGGTGCCGGTTTTTACGTAAACCGTATTTTAGCACCTTATATGAACGAGGCTGCAGAAGTGCTCCTCAGTGGAGAGCCTATTGCTCACATCGATAGATCTTTGGTGAAGTTTGGCTTTCCAGTAGGGCCGGTTAAATTGTTAGACGAAGTAGGCATTGATGTGGGTGCTAAGATTGGTCCTATTTTGGAGGCTCAGTTTGGCGACCGTTTTGCATCTAATCCTGGATTCGACAAGATTTTGGCGGATGATCGAAAAGGTAAGAAAAACAAACGTGGATTTTATGATTACTCCGGTAAGAAACTTGGCAAAGAAGTAGACTCGTCGATATATACATTATTAGGTATTACGCCAGCAAGCAAAATGAGTCATGAACAAATAGCTGAACGTTGTGTATTGTTGATGTTGAATGAAGCTGCTATGTGCTTGGATGAAGGCGTGGTGCGCAATGCACGTGATGGAGATATTGGTGCTATATTTGGTATCGGTTTTCCACCTTTCCTGGGTGGGCCTTTCCGTTATATGCATACCCTAGGCATTGCGAATGTAGTTGCTAGGTTAGAGCATTACCAAGGCTTACTTGGGAATAAATTTACGCCAGCAGATAGCTTGAAAAAGATGGCAGAGGAAGGGCGTTCTTTCTACTAATAAAGTCAATCTAAGCAGCAACCCTGTTATACCCAGCCCAACTTTCATATACCAAGGTTGGGCTTTTTTATATGCGTTGTATTTTGATAAAACAGAGTATTAAAATTATCTGGTTTTATTAATTCGTTGGCCAGTTGTATGGTTTTAAATGGTATTAACTTAATGCGGGAATGTCTAAGATGATATTGTTTTTTATAAGTTCGGTGCTTTTTAGTTTGATGTATTATGTGCAGTCTTTTAAAACAGGCCTAGCTGCTAGGAGGTGGGCTTTGGCAGGTTTGTTATTTGGTCCAACTATATATCCGTTATTCAGGTCTAGACAAAGAATAAAATTACTCAGAGCAAGAAGACTCGGTAACACTTTATTCAGGGCATAAACAAAAGAGATCCTTCTCTTTAGGTTTTTAAGTCAATTCAGTTACACATTTCTGAATTAGATGCTTTATCCTAAAGCTATGGCTAGTCATTATTGGCCGACAGCTGTCTTTAACACAAACATTTCCTATTGCCAGATAATGAATTGATATTATCTACTACTATCTACCAATTCTTGCCATTCTTCACACCGTTTTTACTCGTATCTGCAGTTGTTGTAGTGGCAGCCTGACTCTTGACAGGTGCTTGTACAGTTTCCTCTGATTTAAGGGCTACTGGAGTAGTGGTGGCTAATACTAGTGCTACTGCATAAGATTTTAACATCGTTCATTTCCTCGTTATTTTATTGACGTTTTTTGCCGACATTATTTTGTCGGTCACAATCTTATAAGCGAGAAGTGTGCCAAGATTCATAGGTAAAGTATATTTACCGCTAATGTATAGGGTAAGTGGGCGTTCCGAGTGGTTAAATAACCTGCATGCAATATATGGCGGGGTTAGCAAATAATGAATTAAATGAATAATTTGGTTTTAATTTAGTGTTTTTGGTTTTCTTAGATTCAACCTGCAAATTGACGGCAATTAATGGTTTGTTTCACAGGCCTCCCTGCAACATTATGCCTTTTAAGTGTCGATAATTTGACACTTAAAATAAACGAATCATATTAATTACGAATAAAAGGCTGTTCTCTAATGTGAGGTGAGTCAAAATAAATCTATATACTGGAGTTTTGAATGACTTTTTGCAGTTCATGATTTTCTTTGAGTAAACGTTCAAATCTGACAGCGTTTAAAGGTTTACTGTAAAGGTAGCCCTGCAACATTTCACATTTATAACGTCGCAAGATTGATAGTTGATTCTCATGTTCCACCCCTTCAGCCACTACTTTTAAGCCAAGATTATGGGCGATGGTAATAATGGCTTGTGCCATATGTCGGTCTTCGGCGCTAGTGGCTATGTCGTCGATAAAGGCTTTATCAATTTTTAAGGTGTTGATCGGAAAACGTTTCAAATATGCAAGTGATGAGTAGCCTGTGCCAAAGTCATCCAATGCTAAGTGTATGCCACGCTCACGCAGGCGCTGCATCATTCTTAGGGCATTTTCAGGACTTTGCATCAAGGTGCCTTCGGTTATTTCACATTCTAAATGTAGGGCAGACAAGCCCGATTTTTGTAAAATACTCATAATACGTTCATCTAAATCTGGGATTTCAAATTGCCTGGCTGCAATATTCACGGCAACACGTCCAGTAAACAGACCTGCATCAACCCAGCGTTTCGTGTCTTCACAAGCCTTTCTGAGAACTACTTCACCAATTTCAATGATTTGTCCAGTCTGCTCGGCTAAGGGGATAAATTGAGCCGGGCTGACTAAGCCTTTTTCAGGGTGTTCGTAACGTACTAGGGCTTCCATGCTAACTAATTTACCACTGGCGATGTCGACTTTAGGTTGATAAAAAACCGTAAATAAATCTTCTTTTAAGCCATGCCTTATGAGATTTTCTATTTGTAATTGGCGCACTGCATTTTGGTTCATCTCACCGCTGAAGAATTGGTACTTATTGCCCCCTGCATTTTTAGCAAAATACATGGCTGTGTCTGCATTTTTTAGGAGTTCTTGTGGGTTTCTGCCGTCTTCCGGATAGAAGGCAATACCTAAACTGGCGCCCAGTACAAATTCCTGTTTGTTAATAATAAAAGGTCTTGCCATATTATCTAATATGGTTTGCGCAAAGTGAGTGATATGGTGAATGTCTGTGGAATTATCAATCAATATACTGAACTCATCACCACCTAATCGGTAACACGTGGCTTTCGTTCCGGCCATTTTTTGGAGTCGCTTAGCGATTTGTTTAATCAGTACATCGCCTGTTTGGTGGCCCAACGAGTCGTTGATTTTTTTGAAATTGTCCATGTCCATACATATCAATGCATGTTGAGTATCCCTGCGCACAATGTTGCTATGGCTCGCTTGAAAGAATGACCGGTTAGGTAAATCGGTTAAGGGGTCGGTATTTGATAATTTGAGCAGCTCTTTTTCTGTGACTTTACGAGAAGTGATGTCTGAGAAAACCCCCACATAATGACTGATTTTGCCATCCTCATCAGTGATAGCATCAACATTTAAATCCATCTCATATTTTTCGCCGGCTCCACGGCGAGACTCTACTTCACCAGACCAATTGCCTTTTTGCTGCAATGATTTTTTGACTTCTTCGGTGAAAGCGCCGGGATACTGGTGAAAGGTTAAATAACTGGCTAAGGCTTGTTCACGGGTTTCGCCCGTGTATTTACAATAGGAATTATTCACTGAAATAAATTTGAACGAGGTGTCGGTGATAAATACACCATCTGATATGGTTTCGATAGAACGCTTAAATAATTTAAGCTGCTCCTCAGCCTCTTTTAAATGGCTGATATTTTTTAATGTGCCAGTCATCCTTTGTGGTTGATGATTGCTGTCTCGGGCTACTACCTTGCCTCGGTCAAGCACCCACAACCAGTCACCTTTGTATGTTTTAGCGCGATAAGTGATTTCGTAATGTTCCGTTTTTTCGCTGAGATGTTCATTTAAAGACTGTTGTACACGTTGAATATCGTTAGGATGGATATTGGCTTCGTAAGAGCTGTTGACTCTAATATCATCTTGGGGGAAGTCTAAGGTACCCCAAGTGTTAGAACGAAACACTTGTCCCTGATAAATATCCCAATCCCAGAGTTCGTCACCACTGCTCCAAAGCGTCAGCTTTAATCGCTCTTCATTTTCAAGTATGGAGCGGCGTATTGCATTTCTTGAGCGAACTTGTTTAAACCAATAAAGTAAAATCAGAACGCTCAGTATTGCATATAAAATTATGGCGTTTTGTTCTAGCCAGAATGGTGGAGCGATGTTGATTTGCAGCGATTTTGGCTCGGACCAAGGCGCTAATGGATCTTTACTCTGTACAACAAATTCATAACTGCCAAATTCTAAGTATGAAAACTGAGCACGTCGCAACGATTCGATATCAGTCTCTATCCATTGTTCTGACAATCCTAGCATCTTGTAGCGATATTTAACTGCCTCTGGGTTAACTGGGTTCAGTTGTGCAAACTTAATGCTTAACATCGACGATTCATTTGGCAAATCGATACTATTTGATAAATTGATCGGTTTTACAAGTGGTGAATTATCTGAGTGAACAGAGATCGGTAGGTTAAATAAGCGTAGTTGGGTAATAGTAGCCGCTTTACTTTTTTTGACTTGGTTGTCATTTAGTTTCTGTTTTTTAAGTTCAATAGACAATTTTTCTGCCGACAAATTCGATAGGCTTAGCATGACTGCAATAGATAGTTTGTCTGGATCGAACATTAACAAACCATCAGTACCGCCAAAAAATATCTTACCTTCTGTAGAAAGTAACCCCGAATCTTCGTTTAACTCGTTGAATCCCAGCCTTGAAGAAGCAATGTTTTGTAAGACCTCACCTGTTTCAAGTGAGATTTCATCTATTCCACCATATACGTGTGATATCCAAATACTATCTTTAATTTTAATGGACTTGAGGATCTGATTGCTTGCTAAGCCATTTTCGTTACTTAGTCTTTTGGCTACACTGTAGGATGATTTTTCAAGTTTAATGATGCCTTGAGTTAGAGATGACAACCAAAAGCCATTATCGACTTCTATTACAGAATTAAAGCCCCTAACAGATGTCTCCAGTTCTATGATTAGTTGCTTAACCATTGTACTGTCAAGGTTATATAACACCATGCCTAAATTGGTATTGAGCCAAAGATTTTTATCGAGGTCCACATAAAGGGGTTCAATGTAATTTATTTTACTGCCGGCTAAATCAATCTCATTGATTTGTAAGTTAATTGGATCAATCCAATTAACTATGCCATTTTCAGTTCGCAGCCACATACGGCCAAAAAAATAGTTTAACTTATCAATATTTATTTCAGGGAAAAGAATTTTAACTAAGGTTAATTCCGTTTCGCTTGATTGTTTATAAATAAAAAGTCCACCAGAGCTGGCAATCCAAATTTGATCTAATTCATCAACTTTTACAGCCCATATACTGTGTTCAAATTCGCTCAAAAATGTTCGAAAAACATAGTTCTTAGGGTTAAGTTGGCTTAGTCCGTTGGATTGAGTGCCTATCCATATTTTGCCCTTAGTATCTTCAGATATTCCCCAAATTATGTTTCCAGGCAGTCCAGACTGTCCAGACTGTCCAGACCTTCCAGACAGTGACAGTTCAGAAATTTGAGACACGTCAGGAATTTTAGTACGCTCTTCGTTAAAAAGCTTTATTTCTGAGCCATCAGCGTTATATCTATATAATCCCCCTGCAAAGGTGCCTAGCCAAATTGAATCATTTGAATCTTTATATAGACTTAAAATATAGGAGCTTTCTAACCCAAAATTCATACTGTTCTGGGCATCATATGCGATTAAAAGTTCATTTTTAGAGTTTAAAATGTTGATCCCTGTTTCGGTACCAAGCCAAATATTACCATTTTGATTTTGTAGTATACTTCTTATTACGTTACCAATGATGGATGGGGTGCTTTGAGTATTTAAAAGCTGAATGGAAGTAAGCTTAGCATCAACAATATAAGCCCCAATGTCAGTCCCAAGCCAATAGTTATCTTCAATTTTTTTAAAGTCCATTAAGTAGTTAGCATTTATATTAAGATTCCATGGATTCGCTTTTTTCAAACTAAATAATGTATTCGAGGAATGTTCAAGAATAAAAATACCGTTCGCTAAAGTGCCCAACCATGTTTTATCTTGCTCACTAAAGATTACTTTAATGTCTGCAGGCAGGCTTTCACCATTTACTGTGAAAGGCAAAAACGAATCAGCTAGACCATCATAAAGATAAAGATTTTCAGCAGTGGAAACTAATAATTTTCCATCTTGATTAAGGGCAATAGTAAAGATTTCATTGTTCTTTAACTCACTATTATCTTTATTATAATTTGTAAAATTATCTTTTAATGGATTGTATTTAGCCAGTCCATTTTTGGTGGCAACCCATAGATTTTGATTGGAGTCCAAGAGTAGTTTTTTAGTGAAGTTGTCTGGCAATGAATGGGGATCTTTTCTAGAGTGTCTATAATTTTTGAAGTCATAACCATCAAAACGGCTCAAGCCTTCAAAAGTAGAAAACCACATAAACCCGTCAGCATCTTCTAGGCTATTGGTTACGGTGTTTTGTACTAAGCCTTCAGATTTAGAATACTTAACAAATACATTGTTTGCTGCATGGGAATAAGGGACCAAAAAAAGCCCCAGTAACATAGACAATAAAAAACTGCGGAATGTTGATAAATAAAAAATATGCAATTCTCACCCAATGGTAGTGGTCTACCTTATTATATTTAGATTTAATCGTTGGAATTTCCATATCTCAGAGCTTTAAATATGCCTAATTTATAGGCCTGCTACAAGTATTAATCTTGTTAAAATAGGAGTCTTAATAATAAATGTGACTGTTTGCTGTTTTTTTAGCTAATTTACTCAATTATCAAAGATATTGGCTGCTGGATTTAAAACGTTGAATATCCGTTATCACTTCGGTTTTGTAAGAAATTGAGCCGTATTGCCCTGAGCTGTATAAAATGGCTTCTCCAAAACCTTGTCGCGATACGAGTGCAATTAGGTAGGCTTTGAGCTGCGAAAAATCAATATCTAAAATTGTTTGGGTCATTTGAGCGCTATATGTAAATGTCTTGTCTTGATTACCAATAGCCATCCATAATCTTTGACTTTTCATACTTAGGTTAGTGTCTTTCTCCATCAATTGTTTCATTACACCCTTTTTGAGTGAGTCCCATACATGCCTGAACTGGTTAATGTTTTCGATGATTTGCTGCAGAAACAGATGAATGGCTTCAATAAGGTACTCAGCAGGGTGATGCGGTGACTGAATATAAAAGCCTATTCCTGGATGCTGATTGTAGGGAATGTAGCCACTGCCTACTAAGTATCCTAGTTGTTGCTCGGTGCGCAGTTGATTAAAAAATGGGGTCGCAATTAATTGTTCTGCAAGTATGGTAAGTGCCACATTTTTGAGACTAGCGTCTGGGGCTTGAAAGTATATAACAACAGCAGGATCTTTATGTTGGCACTCTACTTGATAGGAAATAGCTTTGCTGTGTCTAATATCTGTTACACCTCTATAGACTTTGTCACATGTGTTATGCTTCATTCTGAATTTTTTGATATCAGCACTGAATTTGTATGCTTCTTCTGCGCTCCAATCACCATACATCAATCCTTCTAAATAAAATTGACTGAGTAACTTTTCTTTGGCAACTCCAATATCATCGGGCGTTAAGTTCTGCATGATGTGAGACATCTCTGATGGCGCGTGGTTCTGTTGCTGCATTAGCACTGAAAGTTTTGAAAAAAGACGGTTGATGGGTTTATTTAATAAAGCGCTAGAGAGCCTCTGATATTGTTTTGCTTTTACTTGTGAAAAGCTACTAGAAAAATCTTTATTGGCCACAATTTGGGTCAAAAGATTGGTGCAAAATTCTAACTGGTTTGCACTAAACCCATTAGTTTGTAGAGAAAAACCACCTTGATGAGGATAGAAGTGAAAATGCATGCCAGCCAGATTGGCCTGATAGTACTTTTGTTTGAGCTTTTCATTTAACAATGCAACCCATAACATTTTAGCTGTTGTGAGCTGAATACCTTCATTCACTGTTTGGCAATCAAAGGTTAAGAAACAATCACCCTTGGGCTGATGAAACTTATCATCTTGTCCATACCAAATGTCTAATCCATTCTCATTAATAATGTGTACGGGTAAAACAAATTCAACTGAAATGGGTTTAACTGGTTTGCAAGGGGGTAAAAACTGATTGGCTTGTGGTAATGCAAAGTTCGACTTCCAATTTCCACTCAGAAAAGAATTCAAGCGTGCTGGTTTAATGGGTTCAGCACTGTAAGGCGTATCATACCACTTGGCTTTATGAGTGGTTTTGACACATGGATTAACCGTTTTAATACGCATATTTTTGGGGTAGAAAAAACCTAACATTTCTAAAACAATATCCACTGCTGGCTTATCCAGTAGGTAGTCACCTGCAATTATGTGCTGTGGCGGGTATTCAAACATTGCCTGGCTATAGTGGCAAGCTTCATCAATCGGCTTGGCCTGATCAGGAAAATCCCACATGAGTTGATTAAGAGTGGCGGTTTCTTCGATTCTCCAAGTTTCAATACTGTTTTCTTTTATTAAATGGATATATGAGAAAAGCGCTGTAATTACTTGGTCGGCATATTGAATACCTTCGTCTGTTAGTTGAAGGTTTATGTTGAAATCTTTAAAAGTACTGCCTTCTATACCGCCACCTGCACTCAAACTTGTGGCCCAGTTTTTCGTTTTATAGAAATGTAATAAACCCCCTTCACCTTCATCACCTAAAATATGGCTTAAAACATTTAAAGGTTTACTTCTGTAATGAGTATGCTGCTGGGGAAGCGCAAAAGTTAAAATCATCCTTCGCGCTTTTTGCAAAGGTAAAATATTAATCTGCACACCTAAATTATGCTCAAGGTAAAGTGAAGGCAGCGGTTCGCTCGTAAACTTACCTTTTGATTGCCAATTGCTAAACTGTTGACGCACAGACTCTTCGATGACAGACAGTGGTTGCTGACTGATTAGGCATAAACAGGCATTTTGAGGTTGGTAAAAACGCTCAAATAGCCGTTGTAATTTTTGTTTGAGTTGCAAAGGTGTGAAAGGCTTGAATGTTTGATGATTACCCACCGAAAACTGGCTAAAAGGATGTGCTGGGTTGCATGTTTCTTTATGTACTTGATAAAGACGCCTCAAATCATCTTTTTGTTTTAATAAAAATTCTGCATCGATAGCATTGATTTCTTTTTCAATAAGCGCCTCACAGAAACTAGGCTTACTGAGCATGGCATATAGATGGGCTAAAGCTTGTTGCTCATATTCAGCTGCAATTTCATAAAAATAGCTGCTGTATTCGGTACCTGTTAACGCATTAATACTGCCTCCGTGGGTGGCAATGAAATCATTAAACGCGTTGACTTCAGCAAACTCTTCATTTCCCAAAAACAGCATGTGCTCCAATAAGTGACTTATGCCGTGGCAATCTTTGTCATCATTGAAATGGCCCACGTTGAAAGTCACAGAACAGGCACTTTTTGCACAATTTGGGTCTTGGATTAATAATATTCGCAGCCCATTAGCCAATTCAATGTGGTTAAATTGACGAATGTCGTAGGCACTTTTTAGCAAAATTCTCTTTCCCTAAGTTGAAAGACATTTTAAGCATAAACTTAATTTTTTAATGGTGCAGTATTTTTAATTATATTTTTGTTATATTAGACACAACAAGCATTAATGTTTTAAATATGAATTCCGCGAGAATTATGAAGTTAATTATCATGCGTCATGGCGAAGCTGAAAGGTTTCGAGTGCAGGACAGCACGCGAAGCTTAACCAGCATAGGTGAAAAACAGGCGAGAACTGCTGGTAAATGGTTAAATAATTACTTAGGCGTGGATAGTCCGGTCGATATTGCCTTAGTAAGTACATATGTTCGTGCACAACAAACGTATCAGCAACTCAGTAAGCAGGTTGTGGTGACAGAGAAACAAGTCTGTGAATACGTTATACCCGAAGGCGACACTAAAAATGCTCATGACTTCGTTAACGTTTTATTTAACGACGAATCACAACCTCGGGTTATTTTGATTGTCAGTCATATGCCATTTGTGAGTTACTTTCTAGAAGAAGTGCACATCGACAAACAGTCCATGCTATTTGATACATCCAGTATGGTGATCGTTGATTACGATCTCGCTGTTGGCGGGGGCAAAATAGAAAGGATTTATCACCCTGTTTAAATATAGATAAATACAAATGATGAGCCTTAAGAAGACTGAATAATTTACTGATATCTTAAATATGATCAGAAAAATTCTGCCCGCTGTTTTGAAATAGGCGTTGGAATACCATGTAAATGAACCGCAACTGATTCACGATGATGAGCTTCATGGTATATACTAGCGCCTGTCAATCTTTAACAATAAATAGAATTTTTAAAAAATAAAATTAAAAGTAACCGAGAAAAAAGCAAGGTTCGAACTAATCTGATGAGCTTTGATCTTCGCTTCGATAAAACTCAGGTATTACGCGCACCGTTTTAACCATATTGTCTTTCATCTCCAGTACTTCGATCGGATAACCTGCAAGACGTACACTGATATTGGCTTCTGGAATATCTTCTAAATACTCTAATATTAACCCGTTCAAGGTTTTAGGCCCTTCTGTAGGAAATTTCCAATCCAATTCCTTGTTGAGCTCACGTATATTGGCACTTCCATCAATTAACACGCTACCGTCTGGTTGAACATTGGCTTCTTTACTGTGATCAGGCAAAAAGCTGGTAGTAAAGTCACCGATAATTTCTTCCAATATATCTTCTAACGTGACTAAGCCTTGAATATCGCCGTATTCATCTACCACTAAACCAATACGTTCTTTTTCCTCTTGAAATTTATACATCAAAGTATGTAATGGAGTGGACTCAGGTGTGAAATAGATTTCGCGAACAGCTCTGAGTAATGTGGCTTTGGTGAACTGATCTTTAGATAACAACCTCAATGCGTCACGCACATGAACAAAACCTACAGCATCATCTATGCTATCTCGATACAACAAAACCCTGGTGTGCTGTGAGTTAACTAATTGTTTTTGGATATCTTTCCATTCGTCATTAATGTCAATAGAGACAATATCGCTGCGCGGCACCATGATATCTTCAGCCGTGACGTTTTCGAGATCGAGAATACCCATTAACATATCTTGGTGCTTCTTCGGGATCATCGCGCCTGCTTCATGCACCACCGTTCGCAGCTCTTCGCGGCTAAGACTATTACCATCGTCACCGTTATGTCGCACTCGAATAAGCGCTAATAAACCGTTACATATACCATTAACCAAATACACTAATGGGTAAAGCAGCGTCAGTAGCGGCAATAAAATAATCGAGCTAGGAAATGATATTCTTTCTGGATATAAAGCTGCGAGCGTTTTTGGCGTGACTTCTGCAAAAATCAAAATGACTAGGGTCAAAGAAAGTGTTGTTATGGCAGTCGCGACACCAAGACCTAGATGACCGAACAAACGCATACAAATAATGGTGGCGATAGATGAGGCAGCAATATTGACAAGATTGTTACCGATTAGAATTAATCCAATCAGCCTATCTGGGCGTTGTAACAGTTTTTGTACTCTGATTGCACCTTTATGACCTTCATTCTCAAGATGTTTGAGACGATATCGATTAATCGACATCATGCCAGTTTCTGAGCTTGAAAAGTATGCAGAGAGTAAAATCAAAACACCGAGAATTATGAATAAGCTGCTGGTGGCGATGTCTTCCAACTATGGAAATCCTATGGTAATAAAGAACTCGCACTTTAAGGGCTATTTAGATGCTATTCAAGCGTTAAGTATCACTTCCCTAACAAAGCGGCTGCCAAAATAGGCCAGAGTGAGTAATACCCCACCAATAATAGTTGACCATATCACCGGTTTACCACGCCATCCAAACAACAAATGGCCTATCACAACAACGCTGTACAGTCCCCATGCTAAAAGAGACAGAATGGTTTTATGGGCCTGTTCTTTGGCAAACATGTTATCCAAAAACATAAATCCACTGATTAATGATAATGTCAGTAAAACTGTGCCCACTAACAATAATTTAAATAGAATATTTTCTACCGCCATCAAAGGAGGTAAAGAGGAATGCAGCATCGATGCGTTCTTTTCCTTTAAGCGAAAATTTATATAAGACAATTGCACTGCATACAAAGAAGCGATGGCTAAGCATGCATAAGCAAACAGAGCTAAACTAATATGGATTAATAAATTAGGCTTCACATTAATTTGTATGAGATGAGCACTGGGAATCAAACCGCTCAAAAGTACGATCAGGCCAGTAAAACTGTACACCACGGGTAGCAAAATCGTATTAGGTAATCTAAACGACGCCACCAGCATAGTAACGCTAATTATCCAACCCACTAATGAGGCTACATTTAGCATACTCATGTTCTGTCCCATCTCAGGCGCAACAAGTATGCCGCTTCTTAAAATAGCGATGTGTAACCCCATAGCTATTAGAACACACATTATAGCGGCAAATTTGTTGGGCCCTTTTTCTTGAAACATACCGGTAACTATGACGCCTGACGCCAGCATATAAAAAACAAAACAAATGGCATCCATTAGCATGATAAATTTCTTGAAATAATATTGGCAAGGTTTGAGATAAACATTTTGTTTACTGAATTTTCCATACACAAAGTGACAACGTAGTAAGCATAAAAATAACACTAATTCTCAATACATTACATAGCTCAACTCAGTTTTAAGCATTAACTTACAAAATCTCTATGTTGATATGCCCTTGAGCATTCTTATCTGCTTGCATCTTCTATATAATAATCTCATAGAAATTTGTAGGTAACACAGTATATGTTTGAAAATCTTAGCGAACGCTTAGGCAAAACCCTTAAAAATCTTAGCGGAAAAGGGCGACTCACCGAAGATAATATCAAAGATACCTTACGTGAAGTGCGTATGGCATTACTTGAAGCTGATGTTGCCTTACCTGTCGTAAGAGATTTTATTGGCCAAGTAAAAGAGCGTGCAGTAGGCACCGAAGTCAGCAAAAGCCTAAATCCTGGTCAGGTTTTTATAAAAATTGTCCAATCCGAGCTAGAGTCGGTAATGGGGCAGGTCAACGAATCACTGAATTTAGCTGCACAACCTCCAGCAGTCGTATTAATGGCTGGTTTGCAAGGAGCGGGTAAAACTACCAGTGTGGGTAAGTTAGCTGCGCTATTGAAGCAGCGCGAAAAGAAAAAAGTACTGGTTGTCAGTGTTGATGTATATCGTCCTGCTGCAATCAAACAGCTAGAAACATTAGCGAAAGAAGTCGATGTTGAGTTTTTTCCTTCATCAGAGGATCAAAAACCGATTGATATTGCTAATGCTGCAATAGATTTTGCTCGTAAACATTTCTTTGACGTATTGCTAGTGGATACCGCTGGTCGCCTACACGTTGATGGTGAAATGATGGGAGAAATCCAAGCATTACACAAAGCTATTAACCCCATTGAAACGTTGTTTGTAGTTGACGCCATGACGGGGCAAGATGCAGCGAATACAGCCAAAGCATTTAACGATTCATTACCTTTAACCGGCGTAATTCTAACCAAAGCCGATGGTGATGCTCGTGGCGGAGCGGCGTTATCGGTCAGGCATATTACTGGAAAACCGATTAAATTTATCGGTATGGGCGAAAAACTTGATGCTCTCGAGGCATTTCATCCAGAGCGTATTGCCTCGCGTATTTTGGGGATGGGTGATGTTCTCACCTTGATTGAAGAAGTTGAGCGCAAAGTTGATAAAGATAAAGCGCAGAAACTAGCTCAAAAGGTACAGAAAGGTAAAGGCTTCGATTTACAGGACTTCAAAGAACAACTGGAGCAAATGCGTAACATGGGCGGCATGATGTCGATGATGGATAAAATGCCAGGTATGGGCAACATGACAGCGCAAATTAAAGAAAAAGCGAACGATAAATCTTTTGTGCAAATGGAATCGATCATCAATTCAATGACGCCTGGCGAACGCACCCGCCCTGACGTAATAAAAGGTGGGCGTAAACGCCGCATAGCAGCCGGATCAGGTACACAAATTCAAGACGTCAACAGATTGCTAAAACAATTTACTCAGATGCAAAAAATGATGAAAAAAATGTCGGGCGGCGGCATGAAAAAAATGATGAGTAATATGAAAGGCATGATGCCACCGGGTGGGCCTGGAGGAATGGGCGGCATGCCTCCTTCTCGTTAGAAACTTAACGTGGTTGTGGAGAACATATACATATCTTTTTGTTGTAATGTTGTCCTAGCAACCACCTTTATATAAATGATACCTAAATAGGTTTTTGAATTGTCGATTAACATTGTCAACCAGCTCTCTCACAGACTCATTAACGTTATTTTTGCCATTGTGCTAGTTTTAGGGATTGTGGTTAGTGGTGTGGTCTTTTATAAGGGCGATTATATCGCCAAAAAAACTGTTGAGCTTATTTCCCAACAAATTCCTGCTTATGATTTGCTGCGTAAATTAAATAATAGTTTGATAGAAAAAGAACGCTTTTTGTACGAATTCTACGCTACTGAGCAGCAGCAAAATTTTGAGCTTGGTTATTCTGAAGCTAATCAACAAGCTCAGCGCGTTTTCGAAGAGTTGGTGGTTAGATTTGGCGATATCCCACCTCTTCAAATCACACAGACAAGCTTGAAAGAGTTAAACCTACTCGCCGATGAGTTTGTGCTAAATATAACGGGGTCCGAAACTGATTGGGCTTTGGCCCGCCAACAATTGCGCATTATTAGTGATGTACGACGAGCAACAAGTCCGCAAATTCAGCAATTAATTAGCCTTACAGCAGATAAAGTAGAACAATCAGAACACGTTATTACAAATGGTCTTGAGTTAGTGCGACTATTTGTTACTTTATATGGTTTAGCCTCCTTAATATTGGCTTATATAGTCGCTAAAGCATTAAAAGCTTATCTTTCCACTGCGGTTAATAACCAAAGGCTTTCACTTTTTTCGACTCGAAATCCCAACCCAGTCATCAGTCTGGATAACCAAAATACCGTGACCTATTGTAATCCGGCCACTGATAACTTACTCAAAAGGTTGAATCTAGGTATAGGCAACGCTAAGTTGTTGTTGGCCAAAGATATTAAAGTGCATCAAAAAGAAATTCTAGTTGAGGGTAAAGCTGATTCTAAACAGTTTGAATATCAAATTGCACAGTTGTACTTTCAATGTGACTTGCATTGGTTGGAAGATCAACGGCAATGGGATATGCACCTAACTGATATTACCGAACGTAAAAAATTCGAACTAGAATTACAATATAGAGCAAGTCATCACTTACAAACGGGCCTTCTCAACCATTATGAGTTAGAAAAAACGGTTACTCAGTTGTGTAAAGCCGAGCAAAAATTCACACTTGGACTCATTGAGATCCGCTCATTTAGTCAGTTGATTTCTGGGCAAGGTGTAACGGTGGCATCGACAGTCGTTAGAGAAGTTGCTACCTCTTTAGAGAATATATTGTCGACCATAGACAACGCTGGTTGTCGAATTTTTTATGTAGGCGAAAAAAGTTTCGCCCTAATCTGCAGCGGTGATTTAAGCAACAAGCAGGTAGACAATTTTGTTGATCAAATAGATCAAAAAATAGCCTCAACGATTTTCCATTGCCAATACCAAGTGCAACTTGATTTCGGATTTGCCAACTACCCCGATCATGGCAGTAATTATTCACAACTACACAAAAATTCACTTGCAGCATTAGATAAATCGGCCAGTAGTGGAGATAAAACTCACGTGTTGTTTAATCTTCAATTAGGCGAAAAGTTATATTATGAACAACAATTAATTGAAGATATGCGTATAGCAATTGAAATGGCTCAGTTTGAGTTATATTTTCAGCCTCAGATGTCACTTTCTAGTGAAAAAATCATTGGGGCTGAGGTTCTTATTCGCTGGCAGAGAAACGGTCAATGGATCTCTCCTAGTGAATTTATCCCTTTGGCTGAACGTGCAGGACTTATTGATAAATTGGGCGATTGGATCTTGTACACTGCATGTCAAAAAGCTAAAAATCTAGTGAGTTTAGGCTGGAATGATTTAGTCATAGCCGTCAATATTTCACCGCTTCAATTTGGCCGCAAAGACTTCTTGAGTAAAGTTACCAAAGTTTTAAAAGATACTGGACTCAAAGCAAAAAATTTAGAATTAGAAGTGACCGAAGGTGTCATTATATATAATGAAAATGAGGCGATTGAAACCTTAGCACAACTCAAAAAACTGGGCGTGCACTTGGCCATTGATGATTTTGGTACAGGTTATTCGTCACTCAGTTATCTTCGTAAATTTAATATAGACAAACTCAAAATTGACCAATCTTTTATACAAGATATTGAACATCAAGCAGCAGACCAGTCGATTGTACGCACTATTATCGAATTAGGACGTAACCTAGAATTAAAGGTGATAGCAGAGGGTGTTGAAGGGCCTGAACAGCTGGAACTTCTCGCCTCAATGGGTTGTGATGAAATACAAGGTTTTTACTTTAGCCATCCACTGCCTGAACAAGATTTTATTGATTTTGTGAAACACCAAAGATCGCCTTAGTACTCCACATTTGAGAGTGCTTTAGAAACCTTATATTTGGGCACGCAAATTTTAGACTTGTCTGTCTTCCAATACTTTAGATGTCGAAAATTGATAAAGCATGTTGCGATAAACACAAATGTCGGTGATATCTTCAGGCGTGTTTTGTGGTATTGCTCTGTAATTGGTGGATAAACGATATTCACCTTTGACAGGTAAAACACGATGCCATGTATGGCCGTGTATCATGACCAAAGTGCCTTTTTGAGGAGCCAATATGACTTGCTCGGAAAAATCTTCATTGACTTCGCCTGCTGGCAATTTACCTAGTCGATGACTGCCCGGCATCACTAATAGCTCGCCACCTACATGAGCATTAATGTCCATGGTGTAAACAAGACGGTTAAGGTTAAATTGTTGAGGATCGTCCGGTAGACAGTCTTGGTGCCAAGCTTGTCCTTTGGTCCCTTTTTTTGAAAACATGGTCATGCAATATAGTGATTTCCAACCCTTTCCTAAGATAGCTTCCGTCAGTGTCTCCATTTGATTGCAATGCTCAATCTCATCAAAACCTTGTTTACCAGACAACTGTGGAAACCAAGGAATTACTTCAGTAGCTGATTTTGATAAGAACGCCGCTTCATGTTCATATTCGGGATTTAAACCATAGTGCCCTAGAATTATACTTTGTAGCTTATCCATGTTTTCTGCTGAAAATAAACCTTCTATAACAAGGTATCCCTGTTGCCAGAAAGTGTTGCTCAATTCTGTCATGTTCATGATGACTATCCCAGCTTACTGCTTGTAAGGTTCAAACGAATAAGAATACTGATAATCCAAATACGGAATAATATAGTCAGCTAATGGTTCAGCTCCCCAAGTATTAGTGCCACCTACACCACGTTGCATATAATCTATATTCACAAAGATCCTTTGTTTTTTTGGTAGTTCATGAGGGTGAATGTTTTTGGCTTTCACTTGTGCGGCTGTGGCGTGATAGTCGGCAGTATCATAATACTGGGCACCAAAACCAATTAGCGGAGCACCTTTAAAGGTAATGCCTTTACCATCTTGATTATGAAATGACACATTACGCACATCGCTGCGATAACCATTTTCTTGGGGGCGCACATACGGAACATACAAATCTGCCACGTTACTTTGATATTGACCGACATGTGCTGATGTTTTTCTGTCCATATAGTTTTCGTGTGGGCCACGACCATACCAGGTAACTTGCGAGTACTGTTTGTCTAACTCAAATAAAGTGCCCAAGCGCGGAATGTCAGATTGTTTTTTGTGTGGTGCGGCATAAAAGTACACCTCCACTTTTACTTTTCCATTTCCAAACACATGATAAGTGGTGAAGTAACGGCTCTCTATTGCACTAATGTAATGTTCAACTTCAACTTTTGCCTGATAATTAGACTCTTTTGTGAGCTTTATCGACACTAGCGCAGTGTCTTTGCCTGCTTTTTGCCATGGGGCAATTTTGTCTCCGTAATCCTTAATAGGTAAGTCATTATCAGTAGGAGCGCGCCAAAAGTCGGGTCTTGGTGACGCCTTTAATAATTCGTCGCCAAAATATTCCATTGAGCTTATTAACCCAGTTGTTTTATCGATACTTAAACTAAAATCTTGACCTTTAAAACGGTATGCCTGTTTTTTATCGCTGACTGCGAGTCTAACTTCGGGTTGTTTATCTGCAGGTATTGAGACTATCGGCAAAGCTAATTGTGACCAAGCGGTAATATGTCCCTGATGGATTACGCCATTAGTTTTATCACTTGTCACTTGCACATCAAGAAAATATTCAACGCCTGGTTGCCGTTGTATCCCATAATCTAATTGAAGTTGCTGGCTTTTCTGTGGCTTGGCACTTAATGGTAAACCTTGTCCTTGTGCAACTTGGTTACCCTCAGCTAAAAGCTGCCAGCTCAAACTTTGGCCCTGCAAATTAACAAAATAATTTTTGTTAATGACATTGAGCACACCTGTCTCAATATCATCGCTGCTAAAACCAATATTTTGCTGAACGTTCTTAACTTCCCAAAGATAAGGGTAGGGTGTGCGATCGGCAAATACTAAGCCGTTGGCTGAAAAACTCAAAGACGAAACGGTAGCATCAGGCTCTAAATCACCACCATAACCCCAATAAGGTGTTCCATCGAGGGTCTTCATAGCAAATGTTTGGTCTACCCAATCCCAAATAAAACCTCCCTGCAAAGAAGGATACTTTTCAAAGTTGTCCCAGTATTCTTTAAAGTTTCCAAGGGAGTTACCCATGGCATGCTCGTATTCAATTAAAATAACTGGACGAGTTGTATCAAACTTGCGCTTAGCATATCGCTCAATATCACTAATAGGGGCATACATTTGGCCATAAGCATCGGTGTGACGGCGCATTTGTGCTTGTTCAGAGATAACAGGGCTATTTGGCTCTTGTTGTTTTAACCAGTCATAGGTGGCTTCTAAATTTGGACCATCACCAGATTCATTGCCTAGTGAACGCATCACCACAGAAGGATTGTTTTTAGTGGCGTGATACATGTTACTTACCCTGTCAATATAGGCTGCGGCCCATTCTGGTTTGTTGACTAGGTGTGTATCAGGGTTGTATGGGCCTTGATTAGCCGCGCCCACTCCATGGGACTCAGTATTGGCCTCGTCCATTACATACAGACCATACAAGTCAGCTAAATAATACATATAGGGGTCGTTGGGATAATGGGCCATGCGCACAGCATTTATGTTGAACTGTTTCATCAACTGCACATCTTTGAGCATTAATTCGCGCGTCACCACGTGGGCGGTGACCGGATCATGCTCATGGCGATTAACCCCTTTAAACAACACGGGTTCACCATTAATCAATATATTGCCATTTTTAAGCTCAGTAGAACGAAAGCCGATGTTATGACCGATATGTTCGATGTCTTTGCCTTGGCTATCTAATAAAGTGAGCTTTAAGTCATATAAATAGGGGGCTTCAGCGCTCCATAGATTAGGTGTGTCGATGCTAGTGATGTATTTAATCACGGCAACTTTATTTTCTGAGAGCTTTTCAATATTTAGATTTTTTTCGAACAGTATTTTTTGCTGGTGGTCAAACAACTGTAGTTTTAACTGATACCCACTGACTGTTCGGTTTAGGTTATTGTCAATCAGAGCACTGAGCTGTAACTCTCCTTTGCTGTAATTGTCGGTGAGGGTAGTGTAAGCATGGAAGTCTTTTATATGTAACTTGGGAGTAGCAAACAAATATACATCACGCTCAATACCACTGACTCGCCACATATCCTGACATTCGAAATAAGAGCCGTCAGAATAACGATATACCTGTAAAGCCAATTGGTTTTCGCCTACTTGCAGGTAAGTACTGATATCAAACTCAGCAGCAGTTTTTGAATCTTGTGAATACCCTACTTTTTGACCATTCACCCATAAATAAAAGGCTGACTTTACTGCACCAAAGTGAACAAATACTTGCTTTTCATTCCAGTCGTCCGGCAGGTTAAATGTTTTTCGATAACTTCCTACAGGATTGTAATGAGCGGGCATTTCGGGTGGCACTACATTGGCTTTAAAACATTGGTGAGAATGATAAAAAGGCGTGCCGTAACCGTTCACTTCCCAGTTAGCAGGCACTGCAATTTGACCCCATTGACTATCGTCAAAATTGGTTTGGTAAAAATCATTGGGTTTTTTCTTAACAGAGTCCACCCAATTAAACTTCCACTGGCCATTGAGCAATATATGATTGGCCTGATCCCAAGGTGTTTTAGAAAACGCGGCTTGCGCATTGTCATAACTATAAAAAAAGCTCCGAGCGGGCTCTTTGTTTATTCTAAACACTTCAGGGTTTTGCCAATCTAAGGATTGTGCAGACACGGCTTGGGCAAACATACTCGTTGTGAAAGCCAACCAAACACTAAAATACTTTTTCATTTTTACCTTATCACTGCCATGTAAACCAATGGGAGTGCACCAAACGCACTATTTAATCAAATTATACGTTTAACTAAAGCACTCCCACTTTTATTATAGATAATTATCGACCGTGTTTTACCACCAAGTAGCGTACAACGCGGCTAGAATAACCACTACTCCTATGCCAAGAATGTTAAACGAGCCAGAAGTATCGAAGTTCACTTTATCCAGCGAAACGACACCTGTGCCTCCAGCCACATAATTTTTGCGGGTTGCCAGAGATGCAAATACTGCTAGAGCGATGCAGGCTAAAAATACTACACCGACTCTGTCCATAAAGGGTAAAGCGGGTAAGGTCACTTTAAATAATATGGATAACGCGGCTGAACCTACCGCCGCAGTAATAGCACCGACTGAATTCATGGTTTTCCAGAACATGCCTAATAAGAAAATAACCACTATACCAGGCGTAAAGAAACCTGTGAATTCTTGTATGTATTGAAACGCTTGTTCAAATTGTCCTAGCAAAGGTCTGGCGCATATCATCGCAATAATTAGCGCTACAATACTCACAATACGACCTACTTTCACATAGTGACTTTGGCTTTTATCCTTTTTGAAGTGGGAGTAAATATCCATAGTAAAAATAGTAGATATACTGTTGCACATAGAGGCTAATGAAGAAACTATTGCTGCGAACAATGCTGCAAACACTAAACCTTTTAATCCAACCGGCATCAGGTTCATTAAACTTGGATAAGCTTCATCAGCTCGGTCCAAATCAGTAAATAACACCGATGCTGCTATGCCTGGAACCACCACAAAGAATGGCACTAAGATTTTCAAGTAGGCTGCAAAAGCGATACCTTTCTGTGCTTCGGCCAAGTCTTTAGCGGCTAATGCACGCTGAATTATGTATTGATTAAAACCCCAATAAGAAATGTTCATCACCCACATGCCACCAATCAAAACAGACAAACCCGGAAGACTAATATAGTGGGGGCTATCAGCAGCAAATATCATGTCAAATTTTTCGGGTGCCAATTCTGTCAATATCGAGAACCCTGCTATTACACCATTACCATCTGAGACTAAATCTAAGCTGATATAAGTTAACACTAGCCCACCAAATACTAACAACACCACTTGGATGATATCGGTGTAGGCAACGGCTTTTAAGCCGCCGTAAGATGAATAAGCAATAGAAAATAAACCAAGAAATATCATACCGTAAGCTAAGTCAACGCCAGTAATGGTAGTAATGGCCAAGCCACCTAACCATAAAACCGCGGTCAAATTAACAAACACATACACCGCTAACCAGAAGACCGCCATAATGGTTTTGACTCGGCCATCAAAACGCTGCTGTAAATACTGGGGCATCGTATAAATTTCATTTTTGAGGAATATAGGCAAAAAGTATTTACCCACTATGATCAAAGTGATCGCCGCCATCCATTCATATGAGGCAATACCTAACCCCAGTATGTAGCCTGAACCGGACATACCAATGATTTGCTCAGCTGAGATGTTCGCTGCAATAAGTGATGCACCTATAGCCCACCAAGGCAGGGATTTACTGGCTAAAAAGTAATCCTTGGTATCTCTTTCGTGATTTTTTTCTGCTCTGGATATATATAAGGCAAGGGCCAAAAGCCCTATTACGTAAACCACAAAAATGGCGATGTCGAGGCTTGCTAAATTCATCTAAAGTCCTAATTTTTATTGTTAGTATTTTGTTATTAGCCTAACTGCTTTACAAAAAAAATGCAGCAAATAGAATGATAGGATCGT
Organism: Paraglaciecola psychrophila 170; assembly: GCF_000347635.1. NCBI lineage: Bacteria > Pseudomonadati > Pseudomonadota > Gammaproteobacteria > Alteromonadales > Alteromonadaceae > Paraglaciecola > Paraglaciecola psychrophila. The sequence goes on from NC_020514.1 coordinate 1,818,497, forward strand.
CATTTACATTAAGCTAAAAGCAAATTATGTCTATTCATACGAGTTATGCCCAGACTTTTTTATATAACTTAATGATATCGTTTAAAACGGGAGTCTTAGGATTGTTATTTGGAGAGCCCGATGCCAAAGCTTGTTCAGCCATATTTACCAATAAGCCCTCATATTCAGATTTCACAACGCCAAACTCAGCGAGTGTGGGCACCTCTAGGGTCTTATTTATGTGTTTGAGTGCGCTGATAAGTGTTTGATGGGCCAATGTTTCATCTTCAATATTAGCAATCAGTCCCATATGCATCGCACATTCGGCATACTTTAGTGGTGCACCAGGCAGAGAGTATTCAGTAATAGTAGGTAATAACATAGCATTACTCATGCCGTGTGGGACATGAAAATGCACGCCTATAGGTCGGCTCATACCATGAACTAAGCCTACTGAGGCATTCGAAAATGCAATGCCCGCTAACGTAGCACCCAACATCATCTCCTCTTTAGCTGCAAGATTATCAGGTTCTTGACACACCTTAATCAAATTGGGCGCAATCAGTTTCATAGCAGCAATCGCTTGTTGATCGCTAAATAGATTCGCTTTGCGACTCACGTAGGCTTCAATTGCATGGGTGAGTGCGTCAATCCCCGTATCTGCTGCAATTCTACTGGGTAAGCTCAAAGTAAATTGATAGTCGATAATTGCTGCAGCAGGAATTAAACCTGAACCCATACACAGCATTTTTTCATCAGTGGCTGAATCAGATATCACTGTGACTCTAGTTGCTTCAGATCCTGTGCCAGCAGTAGTGGGGATAGCCACTACTGGTAAACTGATTTCGTCCACTTGGTAGGGGACTTTATAGTCACTCATTTTGCCACCGTGAGATGCCAATAAGGCAATTGCTTTTGCACTATCAATTGCACTGCCTCCGCCTAAAGCAATGAGGCAATCATAATGGTTTTTTTTGACCATCTCGACAGCTGCGAGTATCGAAGTATCATTGGGCTCGGGCATCGTTTCGGCAAATAGGCCAAACTGTATGTTTTGTTGGATTAATAGGGTCTCGACTTTGGCCATGTATCCAAGTTCAAGCATGGTCTTATCGGTAATAATACAAGGAAAACAGCAGCCTAAACTGACTAGCGTATCGGGCAACATGTTCAGAGCGTCTGCGCCTATTTGCATGATTTTGGGAAGAATGATGCTATTGACCATATTTTTGCAACCATTGTTGAACCTGAGGGTTATTGGGCATTAAGACTTGTAACTCGTCTAATGAGATTTTCATTGCTGCCTTATCTTTCGTTTTATCAGCATAAAGTGCAAGGGAATACAGCAAGTCTGTTTGTTGTGGCCAGCGTTTATTGGCCGCTGATAACAAGTCAATTGCTTGGCTTGTGCGTTGAATGGAGTCTAAAGCCGTCGCCGCGACATAGGCATAATATGGCTGAGCATCTTCCAGTTCAGTGGCTTTGACCAACCATTCTGTAGCTTTATAATATTCTTTTTTACGTACCCAATACAAACCATATTGATGTAATACGTCGGCAAAATCAGGATGCAAAACCATGGCTTTTTCTAATAGTGCGAGTTCTTTTGTTTGGTTATTGGTTTGCCGCCAAAAATCGGCAAACGACAACATGGCCACAGGTAAGTTTGGAGCGATAATTAGCGCCTGTTCAAAATGTTTTTGGGCTAATATTGCGTCTCCCGTTGCTAAGGCTAACTGAGCAAGACTGAGTTGCGAGCTAGGAAAGTCTGCGGTAAGCAACAAGGAGGTTTTGTATTCGTTTAAGGCAAAGGCTAACTCTGGTAACAAGGTATCTGGCATTTGTGATAACCAAGAGGCCAATAATGACGTGGCATGAAAACGCACTGATTTCACGGGATCTTTCAACATAGGATATAAATACTGGTAACCCTTATTAGGGGGCAAATTGCGTAACACGTCGATTGCAGCGCGCCTTATTAAAGGCTGTTCTGAGCTGAGTTGCTCGATAGCCAATGAGACTGAAGCTTGGCTAGGTTGCCGATTGATGATCTCTAGTAATTTTGCAGCAACCATGGGAGACGTTTCTAGCTGTTTTTGTTTGGCAAAGGACAACCGCTCGGCTTCAGGCAGTAAATGTATGTTTGACCAATGCTCTTTTGTTGCTTGCTGCAGGGTAGGCTTAGCTTTGCCACTACGCCAGGCTGTAAGCTGGGTTGTTATCCATGACAATCCTTCCGTTTGATGGCAGTCTAGACAGGCATTGGGTGAGTTGATGGCAGCAGATACTTCAGCGTTGGGTATCACAAAACTATGGTCACGCCTATCGTCTACTTGCATGTAAGTACGAGCTGGCATGTGACAATTTACACACTGAGCACCCGGGGTATCCATTTTATGTTGATGGTGCTCTGGCAAGTCATAAGTAGTCGCATTATGACACTGAGTACACGTTTGGTTGCCTGAAAATTTTAATTTACCCGTATGGGGATTGTGGCAGTTGGAGCAGGTTACACCTGCTTTGGCCATTTTACTTTGTAAAAATGAGCCCATCACAAACACTTCATCTTTGATTTGGCCATCATCAAAATACAATTCAGATGACATTAGACTCAGTGTATTCAAATCGTGATAGCCAGCTGGACGTTTGCTGACATTTTGAGTTTTATCAGAAATCGGTAAGCGCCGTGAATGGCAGTCGGCGCACTGCTGCATGTATTGGCTGTTCCCATCACTGACTAAATTAGCGATGGGGTCTTTTGGGGAAAACCCCCATACTGGCGGTTTTGCAAGTGATTGTGTAAACCCTTTGTTGCGATCAAATTTATCACTTTTAGCCTGAGTTTGATGCAATGCAGCCGGACCATGGCAACTCTCACAACCTACTGTTGCTTCAGCAAATTGTGTGGCATAACTATTTGTGTCTATCTGATAATTTTTTTCATAACCTGTGGTATGACATTCCGCACAACGGCTATTCCAGTTTTGAAAGTGGCGTTGCCAAAAAAACGGATGTTCACTGGTAATAGGCTCGTTGGGTTGCAGATGAAACCAACGCTGTCCTCCATTGGTTTTTGTTCGAGTATCCCAAGCGATATTAAACGCCTGCATATGGCCATTGCCAGTGTCCAAAATATATTGCTGCAGCGGGTCAAAACCAAACGTGTAGATAACTGGGAAGGTTTGTATTTGTCCTTGTTTATTTAGTGTCTTAATAAAGTACCGTTTGTTTTCAATAAAAAAAGAGTGGTGATGTTATGAAATTCAACGGTTTTGTTACCAAAGTCACCCAAGACTGTTGCATCGTTGGGCAATTGCATTGCTTTATGATGATCAGAAGTTTGCCATTGTTGGTGTTCAGCCTGATGACAACTTTGACAACTATCTGAGCCAATATATTGATTGGATGATGCTCTTGCGCTGCTCCAAAATCCTATAAGTAGGAAAGCTAACAACATAAATAAAAAACTTTTCATTAACTAGACCATACCATTTTGGAGACTTTTAAATTATTTTAAACATCATACCCAATTCAAACAAAGAAAAGTTAATTAACCTTTGCGTGAGAGTTAACTTTTTCTATAAGCTCTTTACAATTAAGGTACTCAAGCAGCAGACTATTCATTGGTTGTGAGCCTGAGTAGTAAAAGGTTTAAATTGAGAATTCGATAGAATAATCTAGAATTCATTTGGGAGGGCACTTTCATTGTTGATTGTTAAACACATCAGTAAAAACTTCGGTTCATTTCAAGCATTAGACAAGGTTTCCTTTGAAATGAACAGAGGGGATATTGTCGGCCTTTTAGGAAAAAATGGTGCTGGTAAAACCACCTTAATGCGTATTTTGACCTCATTTATTACCCCGTCATCTGGCACAGTCACCATTGATGGTGATGATATGAGTAAACATTCATTGACCATTCGGCAGAAAATCGGTTATTTGCCAGAGAAGCCGCCGCTGTATGGCGATATGACAGTGCAGTATTACCTAAAGTTTGCAGCTGAAATAAAAGGTGTACCCAAAAACAAACGATTAATTCAGCTGGCTAAAGTACTCGAAGAATGTGACCTCGAGCAGGTTAAACAAAAAACTATTGCCACATTATCTAAAGGTTATAAACAACGTGTTGGCATCGCTCAAGCTATTATTCACGAGCCTAAGCTGCTGATTTTGGACGAACCTACGAGCGGACTTGATCCGATGCAAATTCAACAAGTCTTGGCCTTGATCAAAAATCAACGAGACCAAAGAACGGTATTGTTAAGCACTCACACCTTGACTGAAATAGAGCAAGTCGCTCAGCGTGTCATCATGATTAAGTCGGGACGAATAGTGCTTGATGATTATCTAAGTAAATTATTGAGAAACAAAGATACCAGCCAATTTCAGCCTTTGACATTAGAGCAGGTTTTTATAAATCACCACCAACCTCAGGTATCAGAGAACACCTCACAAACCCCAGAATCAACAAGACTTAAGGTGTCGGATGAATAAAATTTTCGCTTTAACCAAAAAGGAATTACACAGCTTTTTTAGTTCGCCGATTGCTTATGTTATTTTGATTGTGATGTTGTCTTTGTTTAATATTTTCTTTTTTCTAATCATCGATCAAAATCGTGAAGTGTCGCTACGGGATGTGTTTCAACTAATGGAGTTTATGTTGGTGTTTTTTATCCCGTTGTTAACTATGCGCTTATTTTCTGAAGAAAAATCCAATGGCACAATGGAATTTTTACTGACCTCGCCCTTAACTCACACCATGATTGTGTTGGGTAAATATTTTAGTATGCTTATTTTTTTCACATTGTTAATTTGTCTAACCCTTAGTTACTACTTTATTGTTGAATACTTTGGTGAGCCCGACCCATCCAGCATATTATCGGGTTATCTTGGGATTTGGCTAGAAGGTGCCTTTTTTATCGCCGTTGGTTTACTGGCCTCGTCTTGGACATCGAACCAAATAATTGCGGCTATGGTGTCTTATCTAATTTTATTTTCACTCTACTTTGCTACCAGTTTCACTCAATATGTGGGTGGCTCTGGCGAGCACTTCCTTATCCAGATGAGTACTCATACACACTTAGAAAACTTCGCATTAGGCATTATTACCCCCAGTGATGTGGTTTATTATCTAGCGGGTATTTTATTGTGTTTAGTACTAACACGACTGAGTATCGATAATAGGTTGTGGCAATAATGAATAATCGTAATCTTTTGCCGTTGTTTTGCGGTTTTGCACTCTTAAGTCTTACCCTTGGATTATCGCTTTTTTACGTCGAACAACAATTTAGTTATTTTGCAATTGCACTTACCGCTCTGGGTGGCATTGCATTTTTAGTGTTACTGAGTTTGATAATCAAGCATAGTTTTGGGCAAACTAATTCAGCTAGAAGGATAACGCTTTTTAGCTTCAAACGATGGAAGAAGTTGACCATCGTTTCTTGCATCGTGACAGTCAGTGTGGGGTTTATTAGCGTCAGTCATTATTTGGCCAATAACTCGAACGTGAGATGGGATGTCACTCAAAATAAACAACATACCTTATCTAACAATACCATCGAGTACATCAGCACAATAACCAATGAGGTGCAGTTAACAGCATTTCATGTGGGCATGCCGCCTAAATACTTACTCGACCTTTTCAAAGAATATGAAAGGGTGTCTGCTGGTGTCATTAAGACCGACATTATTGATCCGATTGAACAAATTGCATACGCTGCAAAATTTGGTAATGCAATCAATGCTGATGAGCGAAAAGTGATTGTTCAATCTGGCGATAACCGTAAAGATGTTGATTTTAGCTTGAGTGCGTTGTCTGAAAGAAAAACTAACCAACGCAATAGCCAGTGTCAGCCGCGCCCCAAGAACAGTTTATTTTCTGACGGGGCATGGCGAGTATTCGAGTTCAAGTCAGGAATATGCTGGTTTATCTAAGTTCAAACAATTGTTAAGCGACAACAACATTACCAGTAAAACGCTGATGTTGGGTATCAGTCAGTCAATTCCTGCAGATTGTGATGTGTTGATTATTGCTGGCCCCAAAAATGCCTTAACGCTAAGTGAAGAAACCCTTATTAGTGATTATTTAACCAAGGGTGGTGATGCATTATTTTTAATCGAGCACACTGTGATTACCAGTCCAGACAAGCCGTTGAGCAAAGACCAACTTAATCAAAATCCGAGCTTAAACGCCATTCTTAATCAATGGGGGCTAGATGTTCAGTCTGACATTGTGGTCGATTTTACCAACCATATTGGTGATGATGTCGGCAGCCCTGCGACTAAAAATTATGGGCGGCATAAGGCATTAACTGAAGGTTTGGACTACACCTTTTACGTGCGTCCTCGTTCTATTCGTGTTTTACCCCAGCGTCGTGCAAGCATCAAGCACGCGGTCATAGTTTCAACAGCATCAACAGAAAATAGCTGGGCAGAAACTAACAGAACCTTGGATATTCAATTTGATCCAAACACAGATACAACTGGGCCGGTGCCATTTGCTTACGTAGTGATTGAAGAGAAAAATGCAGCACAACAAGCTAATAAATTATCAGATACCCGATTGATAGTGTTCACCGATACAGACTTTTTAAGCAACGTTTATATCAACCAATACAGTAACGCTCAGATGGGTGTAAACCTAGTTAACTGGTTAGCAGAGTTAGACTACAAAACATTTATCAGCGCAAAAGAGATAAAAGTTGAACGTTTAAATTTAACCAGTAAACAGACAAGGCAAGTTATGGTCATCTTGTTTTTATTACCGTTTATATTTGTTATAGCCGGACTAGTAGTTTGGTTAAGAACTAAGGTAAATAGATAACCTGTTCATTTGAAGTCACCTTTAGTCATATTTTTTCAATGTGTTCTAAAACAGTGCATATTTCATATAAGGCTTACAAACATTGATCTTTTTTGGGTCGAACGCTGTTTTAATTTTATGAAAAATGAATCTTCAGAAATACTAGTTGCCCTCGTTGACAACACAGGCAAAATTACAGGCTACGCAGAAAAAATGTTGGCTCATCTTCGTGGTGATCTGCACTTAGCATTTTCTCTGATGATAATTCGTCGTAACAATCTTCATGTAGAATATCTACTTCAAAGACGTGCTCTGCATAAATATCACAGCGGCGGGCTTTGGGCTAACACCTGTTGTTCACATCCCTTGCCAGACGAAAATATACAAGATGCGGCAAGGCGACGCGTATCCGAAGAACTGGGTATCAGTGCGTTTTTAAGTATGTCGAGCATAGGTCAAATCCAGTATAAGTATCAGCTTGACAATAATATGATTGAGCATGAGTTAGATAAAATACTGGTAACTGAAGTGGACAGTGTTCATTGGCAGCAAAACTCTGATGAAGTCATGGAAGTGCGTTGGTGGAGTGAAAAGGAAGTTTTACAGCAGCTTTTAAAAAAACCCGATATCTTTGCAGCATGGTTTCCAAAGGTATTTGAACATACAATGCATAATCTTCCTCAGTAAATTATTTCAGTCTGCGCCGTGCCATAAGTGAATCAACAACATATGCGACATAGTTAAACCGAACAGTCCAATAAAAATCCAGCGAAGCAAGTCAGCACTTAAATTGCTAGAAGCGAACAATTCATACAAACCTGCCGCTAAGACAATCGTTAGTATTACAAACGGTAGGCTAATAGCGATTGCACGTTTTACGCTCACATGTAGTTTCACCCCAACATCCTGAAGGTGCTTCGGTGAATGTAACAAACAAAAGTAGAGCCCAAAATGAAGTAGCGGATTCAAAATAATACTACTCAAAAGTAGAGTCAGCCACTCAGAGTATTGCCATACACTTAAACTTTTTTTGTGTATCGGTAACTGAATAATGAAATATAAAAAAACACATAGCCCAATATAAAACGTTATCTGCATACCTTGAATTACCCAATTAGCCGCTTGGGTTGTCAATAGTAAGGCAGTGAAGAGATCGGTAAGTGTCGCAGAATATAAAACCGAAGGGCCACATAGTAAAGTGCAAGCCAAGCCCACTCGTGAAAAAAGTGGCATAGTGGCGCGCCAGTCAGCAGAAAAGTGAAACGCCGATATACACAAAAACAACACTAACGCTATATCAGGCACCCAAATCCAAAAACTGATAGATGTTGCTGCTACGACGCTATAAATGGTCACAAATCGAATAGCTGTTGAGACAGACGTCACAAGGTTTAATGATTTTGCAACAGCAAAGTCTAAAGCGCCATGAGGCAGCCCTAAAAAAGTTACAGCTAGTGCTAATACAATGATTAAGTTGTCCGAAGCCATATTTATATTGGCCATTGTGGCAAGGGCCGCTAGGGTGCAAACGCCTATATAAAACTGGGAGTAGTGTAATTTACTCAACTCTGCCACTCCATTTCCCTCGGGAAAATAAAGCGCGCAAGAATGCAAATTTTGGCATAGCCCATATAACACACATGAAATCAATAATAGTCGCTTGTTCTGTCATAAAACGCGCAAAACGTGCTGGTTTAACTTTTTTAAACATCTGCACAAAAATAGTCACACCGATGCCCATGTCATTTCTTAAAACAGTTAACATCAGTCTATCCATCTTTCGGTAAACGCTGCTGATGGGTGTGAATAATGATAGTGGAGTTGATGCAGATAATGACTGTCTAGATTTTAACTCAGAAGCACACTGCTTAGCCCACCTTTGGCATGCTAGAAAACTGTATCCAGTCGAGGCTCTCATTGCGCCACCCGCTATCCCAGCATAGATAATATGTCGGTTTTTGTTATTGGTATTTTCATTAACATTATACATGGGCAACATTGCGCACTCCTTTCGCTCAACCTTATATTTCTGTGAGCCTACTATTTCCTGCATTCTAGTTTTAAGGCGTGCCTGCAAAACTGAGCGCTCTAAGGCAATCGGACTGAAACAGGTAAACTCAACTAAGGCGTGATTGGCACTGAAAGGCAAAATATATATAAATTCTATTCCCAGTTCTGAGCTTGCCAATTGTTGCATTAGTTTGACAGAAGAAGGATTAAACACCTCACCTTCGGTAACAATCTCTTCACCGTAAAAGCACTGAAGGAGTCCATTATGATCTGTTTTTAATGGTGGAGGGCGTGTATCAATAACCCATCGAGCTGTTAAATGGCTGCGCTGAGTTGTCACCAATGCATGGTCATTAACTGAATCCACAGACATAACGTCACTATCAAATTCAATATCAAAGTGGGTTTTTATTTGGATCCGCTCAAGTGCTAATTTCATCAGCGATTCAGACCTAATGGAGCAGTATCGATGATACGTATGGGACATAGAAAAACTACTGTCGTCTGTTGAAATAGCCCATGTTTGCCACTCGCGTGTAATGATTTCTTTGAGGTAATCTGGAACTGAATTGTTATTCCAAAAGCTCCAAATTCGGTCGTTCTGAGGGCCAGAACTACGTTCAATAATTTTGACTGATTGAGTATATTTTGTCTCATCGAGGGCTAAAAGTAGAGACAGACCAGCAGCTCCGGCTCCAATGATGATTAAATCATAGTCATAGGACATTGCGCTGGTTACTTGTTCAAAATGTCATAATGCAGATGACTATGCAATTCGTTTTGATGAGCAGTTTCATTGCGTGCAATAGCGGCTGTACTTAAATGCCAAAGTGCTTGGCATGCTAAGAATATTTTTTTTGGTTTTGATACAACCACTCTACCGTGCCAGTAATCGCAATCATTTTTCAATAATTTTCTACCAATATCCCGATAGACATAGGCGGCCACAGCAATTGCTCGCCTGTTGCGGGGAGGCAGATAGTAGAGTCCCGCCAGTCCGCTTTGATAATATTCTTCAGCCAGCTTCAATAAAACCTTTATAGCATCTTGTATCTGTTCTCTGTGTTCAGTACTTGCCAACGCAATTTGTGATGTTGATAGAGTGTTGACCCATTCACCAGGCAGATATCGACGTCCCATTTGAGCATCTTCTAGTACGTCTCTAGCAATATTAGTGAGTTGCATACCGATCCCTAAATCAACAGCAAAGGCATATCCTACTTTTTTGGCGCCCAATATTGGGGCCATCATCAAACCAACTACACCTGCCACTCGATAAGCATATTGAATTAATGTTTCCAGAGAAGGTAAAGCAACAAGATTGAGATCCTGGCTGACACCATCAATCAGCGTGATGCCATGTTTTCTTTCAATCTGGTGCTCTTCACATAACCTAAGGAAGTCATTCACCACAGGATGTTCAGTCGTGTTCTGTGTTATCGACTCCTTCAGTTCATTAAGCTTTACCTTGGCCATTTCAGGGTCTGGACTTTCATCAGCTATATCGTCGACTATTCGACAAAATCGATACAAACGCGCTGCTGCAAGACCGGTTTCTGAGCCTAAAAACAGGCGTGCAAAGTTGAATGTCTTGCCATGCTTTTTTAATAGCTCTGTTGGGTCATCATTCATTGTTTAGGTTTGAACTTTATCAATAAGTCGATCTATTACTTTTGCTGAAGATAATACGCCTGGTAAGCCTGCTCCTGGATGTGTTCCAGCACCGCACAGATATAAATTTTCAGGGCCTTCGGCTTTATTATGAAATCGAAACCAAGCTGACTGCTGGAAGGTTGGAGCAATCGAAAATCCGCTTCCCTCAACACTGCAGTAGTCTTGCTCGAAGTCTTTTGGTGTTTTAGCAAAACGGTGAACTATATGTGACGAAAGTTCAGGCATGATGGTTTGTTCCAATGCTTTGATAATCTTGTCTCCATAGTCTTTTTCTTGTTTAGGCCAGTCTATTTCTGACAAGTTATTAGGAACGGGTGCCAGTACGTAGAAGGAGTCACATCCTTTGGGTGCCATGTTGGGGTCGGTGGCTGTAGGTCGATGTAGATACAAAGAAAAATCATCGGCCAATACTTTTTTATCAAAAATATCGCTTAAAAGAGCTTTGTAGCGTTTTCCTAACCAAATGGTGTGATGCACTATGTCTGGGTATTGTTTTGAAGTGCCAAAATATAAAACAAAAAGCCCCATCGATAATTTGGCATGTTTGGTTTTAATTTTTGCACTAAGAGTTTGATTATGGCTTGGTACAAGATGTCGATACAGATACTTGGGATCTATGTTTGATACTAATTTGTCGCATGAAAAAGAGTGTGTGTCGGTGTGTACCTCAGTAATACGGTTATTGTCGATACTTAATTTATTTACTGTGGTGTTGAGTTTTATTTCAATACCTTGTTCTTTCATTAGTTTGGCTAAGCCATCAACTAAGGCACCTGTGCCTCCCATTGCAAAGTGAACTCCCCACTTTCGCTCTAAATAGTGAATAAGACTATAAATGCTGGTTGTTGCAAATGGATTACCACCTACTAACAAGGGCTGAATTGAAAAAGCTTGACGCAATTTATCACTTTTTAAGTGTGCGCAAACCATTTGCCAAACAGTGCGATAGCATTTGAGTCGGATGAGTGCCGGCACTTGGGCAATCATAGTAGAAAATTTATGAAAAGGCTTATCCGATAACTGAGTAAATCCAACATCAAATATAGCTTCGGATTGTGCTAACAACGAACGATATCCGGCTTGATCTTCAGGCTCAATTTCAGCTATACGAGCTAGAGTCTCTTCTATTGTGCCACCGTAGTCGAAATGACTACCGTCGGGATAAACAAAACGGTACCAAGGCTCCACGGGCACGAGTTGTATATAATCCTTCATCTGTTTATTAAACAATGAAAATAGCTCTTCAAATAAAAATGGCGCAGTGACTACCGTTGGCCCCGCATCAAAAATAAATCCTTTTATATTAAATTGTTGAGCCCGTCCTCCGAGCTTTTCACGTTGATCAATAATCACAACCTCATAACCTTTAGCTCTTAAGCGAAGTGCAGAGGCTATTCCACCGAATCCAGCTCCGATAACAACGGCTTTATTCATTTAAGTCTACCTTGGCTTTTGCTAATAGGTTGTGAGTAGCGGTAATAACTGATGCTGCGCAGTTAGAGGGGAGTGCGTTAAGTTCTCTTTGACAACGGTTCAATAAATAATGAACACGATTGCGAGCAATAGTTATGGATTCTACTAAAGAATACCGGGATACCAGTAGATTCACTATATTAAGCTGCTCTCTTTGTAGGTCTTGTTGCCAATCATCTAGGTCATCAAGTATCTGATAGGCGATTGAGAACTTGTTAAGTGCCTCATTAACTGTTTTGATATGGTCATCGTAGCCAGCAGCGATGAGTGGCAAAGTTAATGTCAGCTGGATTAACGGACCTGACTTCATTGCGGCTATGTCTTCGTACTCGTGCTCAGTTATTGTTGTCTGAGTATCAAGGTCTCTGGACTGTCCTCTAACTGTTAGCGAAACAGCCTCTTGAATCTGAATCAATAGGGAAGGTAATGAACTATAAGATTCTACATTAGCTAACGAACCAAAAGCCGCGGAAATCATCAGATCACCTGCACAAACTGCGTGAGACTTGCCGAATTTTTTCCATACAGATTGACGTCCTCTACGAGTGATATCAGCATCTTGCAGGTCGTCATGAACGAGTGAGGCATTGTGAAGTAACTCAATGGCACAGGCCAAAGCAACGATCGTTTTTTCAGGTAGCTGAAGTGCTAATCCTGCTTCAATACACAATTTTGCGCGGGTTCTACCTCCACCACTTGCCAAATGAAAACATGAAGGTTCATTGCCTTTTAATCGAAAAAGCATGTCTTCTTCACACTGCTTCAATAAGAATAAAGATTGGCATTGCATATTTACTTCGGTTTGAATCATAAATATTACTCGTGAGTGTAATTGAGTTTGCAACCTCTTAACGAAATTGCAAACCCACAAGTACAATAATTATTATACGTAATTATTCGAGTTTATTTTTCTGTTAACGCTTGGCTTTCGCTAGTTGCAGCGTACCAAATCAACAAACCAAAGGCGATTTTGTTAACTAAATCGGCTAAGTTGTACACTATGTTTAATACTTCTTGATTTGCAGCGCCGTCAGTACTTCCAGTCATATAACCGAAGACATAGCCAATTGGATAAATTGCCCAACCTACAGTTACAATCCAACGCATCGCTTTATAAGCAAACTTCACAGCATCGCTTGCAGTTGCTTCAGCTGCTTTACCGGCTTCTCCAAGAAAGATTTCGTAGAGTATGTAAAACCAACCCAACATACCAATCACGAATCCTACTGTAATATTTAAATACCCTGATTCAGCCATGTAGCCAGGTATCAACATTACCAGTGTACCTATCAATAGACGCCAGAAGATCCCTGAAGATGCTACACCTATAGCACGCAAAATGAGGTAGAACTCGATCATTAGCAACGGTACTGTTAGTAGCCAGTCTATATATCTATATACTGTTGGTGTTGATTGCGTAGCAACCCACACATCACGCATATAAAAGTAATGAACCGCAGCAATAAAGGTTACTAGTGCCGAGACAACTAGTGATGTCTTCCATTTTGCCGTTACACTTTGTGTTTCCCAAAGGAAAAAGACTGTAGACGCCATAAGCGCCATAGATATTAACCAGAATGAGATACCGACAAAATCGTCGGATTTAAGATTAGCTGCAGCATGTGCAAAGGTAGGTAGCAAAAACAAGAACAATAAAGTTAGAACTGTTTTCACTTTAAAACTGGCAAGACTTAACGAAAAGCCTTTCCCTTTATTAAAGATGTTATTAATCATCATGTGATTTCTCTATTTTGTGAATTTAAAATGATGTTTTCTACTTGAAATAATTATCAGTAGCCCTAAGTCTACGCACGAAATTAATAGAGGGTTCACTTTTACTTACAATTATTTTACATAATTTGATATTTGAATTTTTGAGTAATAACAACGTTTTGCGCGCTGATATATATATTATAACTTAAAATGCTTGGGCTCAGCCTTGATTTTTCAGATCTAATCAAAGGGATGAGGTTAATCGTTTAATATTTTTGGTGACATTTATAATTGATTTTATAACGGTAAAATTTATTTTTCGACACTGGGGTAAATATTTATCAAAAATACAGGGCAGACATAAGCAATGCGAAGAATAATATATATATTAATCAATAAACTTTTACTGCAATTAATTTACCCGATTTGCAAAACTAAATTTACAGATAATTTTATTATACAGAGATATAAAAACTCAATACTTAAAAAACTATCCTTTTTTATCGTTGAACCGAATATAAGCTACGACAATCAACAGTAACAATCCAACCGGCACCAAGGCACCCAGAGGGGAGTCAGATAAGGCTAATTTGCCTGCAATGTATACAATAACTGCAATAGTTGCGAACAACCCTACTAAAGCAAATGTTTTTATAGATTTATTCATAAATTATATCCCTAAACTATTTTTTGAATGTCACACACATACGCTGAACAACACATTATGGCTCATTACTATTTACAATAAGATGAGTTTACTTATAGCCAACAACTTGTTAGAAAGTTTCAAAGCAAACCTTGATACATAAATGTATTAATTGTATTCACAGCGTCATTCTTTTTAAAGGTTGTTGAAGTGTTTATTGTCTCTTTAATCGGAGACAATAGGCTGTTAATACATTATCAATAGATGACATAAATTCGTCCAAAATATTTTGCTGTAATCACGGCTTGAATTAATCTGGATGTCACTGTCATTCTGATTTACTTAAAACGCAATGTTTTGGATAAATCGATTTCGGCAATATTAAGGGCGCAGCCTTCACCTTTTTTTCGCTCACTAGCTGCTCAAATGCAGCTTGTTGCAGCATGTTGACTTCATGGCGTGACATGCCAAGCTCGAAACCAGAGCACTCATTTGCACCCAACGAACGTGGATCTAGTCCTGTCAAATTACCAAATACCACCAAAGCCTGAAGATAGTAACCATAGTCGCTGGCATGGTAATAATCCCAAGACCATAAACTAACTTTTCCAAATTCGATACCGTCGTACGGATTAGTATCGGCAATGCCTAATGCCATTGCGCGAGACCATGCCTCACCCACACCATTCACGGCTTTAACAGAGGGAGCTGCTGCTGCGGCTTTGTCGTATCCTGAACGAATGTCTAACGCCATTTTTTCTATGGGTGTGCCTGACCAATGACGGTCTGCCTGATAAACCAAATCTGCACGGGACCAGGTTGCGGTAAGGAATACTTCTACGTTTGGATTCAGCTTCTGCAAGAATGTTGACATTTTTACTGTGGTCTCAACAAGCAATGCTGGATCACCATGCTTGTTGCTGTCCAAGGTACTAAAGCCATGCATCACGACCTGGTCCCAAGGTTTTGTACCAATGACGGCTAACTTATTTTTTAGATGAAAGTCGAGTGCACTGCCGCTCCTAGTTTCTAGGGAAACATCATAATCAAGACCCGCTTGTTCAGTGAAAGACTTAAAAAGAGCAGGTACCCCACCGATACCTTCATTGTTTAGATCGGTTACCGAGTCTGCTTCATAGAACTTGGCGGCAGAGCCGTAGCCATATGTAAAACTATTTCCAATAAATAACACACTCTTTTCGGCGCTAACAAAAGCGCTATTAAGCGTAAGGATAAGTGTGGCAATCGACGTAATTAATGGTTTCATAGTGATGACTCTAAATGTCTTTATTGGACGAGAATAACGAGTAAATCTTGTTAACACAACGTGAGCATTTTTATGTTTGCCTTCATAAGTAACCTAAGCTCGGAATAAGCTATACCGTCCAGTATCACTATTATCGCGCCTATATTCGTTTAGCTTGCTCACAATAGCGGGCAATTCCTCTCAAGTTCGCCTCGATAAACGCGATAATAGCAGCACTGGATGCGTTCAATGTCTTTGTAAACCAATTGGCACCATCTAACATATTGTTTTATTGCAATTACTTCTAAGGTCTCATCACGTCCTAACCCGAGTTCAGGTTAAATATTATAAAGAGGGGGGACAGTCACATTAAATGATTCGTTTATTTATCGGGATAATTGCATAGGGCTGTCGCCTACGTTAAAAGTATTAAAGAAATTGACTATTATAGTCTAGAGTTGTTCCTTTCAGATTGGATTGCTCATTTTAAAGTGCCAACTAAAATTTGGAAAGTTGGGCAAAAAACTACTGGCTTAGGCTGAGTTAAATCGACACGCGAGGGTTAAAAAGCCCACTATCAAAATTTGCTTTAAGCATTTCGTTAATCAGACGGATACAGGACTTTTCATGACAATTACAATGCAAGCACAAAACTTAACGGACTATATTGGCAAAAAAACCGGTGTGTCACGCTGGTTTACTATTACTCAAGAGCAAATCGATATATTTGCCGATGCTACCCACGATCATCAGTTTATTCATATTGACCCCGTTAAGGCAAAGCAGACACCTTTTGGCAGCACTATCGCCCATGGATTTTTATCTCTATCATTGTTGTCTGTTGTGGCCCACGACGCTGGGGTGAATATTGAAAATACCCTGATGGGATTAAATTATGGTTTTGACAAGATTCGGTTTTTACATCCTGTAAACGTCAACTGTAAAATTCGGGGTCATATGGTATTAGCCAATGTACTTGAAAAAAGACCTGGGCAATTTTTGCTGACGTGGGATATTACTATCGAAATTGATTCGATAGACAAGCCTGCACTGACTGCAAAGTGGTTAACTATGACTATCACTAATCCATAAAGTTAGGCTGCAGGACAGGGTGATACGCCAGAGCAATCATTAAAGAAACTGACGGTACTTACTTATCATCAATCAATAAACTCCAGAAAACTTGTTAACCAGCTGAGATGCACTTGAAGACCAAGCTAATGTAGAAGAACTAAAAGCTGGCTGGATGCAAACTAATAAATATGTTGCTAAAGCGGCTGCCTCATTGGGTATTGATTGAAGCCCTGAGTTATAAGTCGTGATACTCAATAGTGTAAATAGATTGATCATTAACATGCTAGAGCCAAAATTTCTGGCATGTTTTACTAGAATATCGAAGAGTATTGAATTTTATAACCGTGTTTATGCAGGGCTAAGTTTTTATCTAAACATAAAGCATGTTGGATAAATAAGCCTCATCCTCATTAAATAGGCATCCTGCAGTTAACTTTTTAACAATTGCCCTAAACTCATTTTTTCCTCTAACCACAGCGTAAAATCCGTCATGCTCTTGATATGTATGGCACCGTAAACGTCTCTATTAATGATAGGGCTGCCAGTGCGAATTATATCCACGCCTTCCACGCACCGCGGCCACCACGGGTTACGTAAAAGCGACCCAGCAACTAACTACAAAGGAAACTACGGCAATATTTTTGTATTGTTTGGCACGGCTAAAATTACTCGCTAGTACTCACAGAGTTATGGCGTGGAGGGTATGCAAAGAGCAGAGTGGGCCGAACAATTATTTTGGCCCCTAGTAAAAAATAAAAAGCCGATTTTTGCTTAGAAAAATGCAAGTGTTGAGCGTTAGCACCCTAAAGTTAAGACACTATACAAAGTGTGAGTGATTGCGAGCTTGAATGAACATTTGAAACTGCATTTACAGAACATAAAGATGAGTCAAAAAGCCATGCAACCTGAGCCGTATTGGATTTCAAAAGAGGTATAAGTGACAGTGATGTGGGTGTTATCTCCAAT
The DNA here is from genome assembly GCF_000347635.1 of Paraglaciecola psychrophila 170. Taxonomy (NCBI): domain Bacteria; kingdom Pseudomonadati; phylum Pseudomonadota; class Gammaproteobacteria; order Alteromonadales; family Alteromonadaceae; genus Paraglaciecola; species Paraglaciecola psychrophila. Next base: position 1,836,080 of record NC_020514.1, read on the forward strand.
TAACAAACGGGAAACCGATAGCGACGAGTTCCAAAATTGGCTCTCTAGTTAATGGTTAGCAACTAGGTAAAGTATGGTCTGAGCCCGACGTCAGATTATTAGGGCTTCAGCCATTTTTTTAAAATGTCTAATAGCGCTTCTTCCATTATTGGCTTGCTAAGAAAATCGTCCATACCTGCTTGCTCGCATTTTTTTCGGTTTTCTTGGTATGCATTTGCAGTTAGCGCAACAATAGGGGCGCGCGCTTCACCTGATTGCATATCTCGAATGGTTCTTGACGCCTCATAACCGTCCATTATTGGCATTTCGCAATCCATGAGTATCATATCGAAGGTATGTTTCTGAAATTGCTCTAATGCTTGTTGTCCATTTTCAGCAGTAGCTACGGTGAGCCCGAAACCTTCAAGCATGAATTGGGCAATAATTCGATTTATATCGCTATCGTCTACTACCAGAATGTAGCCTGATAATTTAGCTTCAGGTATTGTAGCTTTGTCTTCATTAACATCAACAACAGATACTTCTTCGTGGTTGTCTTCATCACGCTTTAGGTTCAATGAAACTACAAAAGTGGATCCAATCTGTAGCTCGCTTTGTGCGCTTATATTGCCGCCCATCAGTTCGATAATTTGTTTGCTGATAGCCAAGCCTAACCCTGTGCCACCATATTTTCGTGTTGTCGATTCGTCAGCTTGTTTAAATGAATCAAACAGCGTTTCTAAAACATCGGGTGAAATACCAATACCACTGTCCTTGACTCTTATTTCTATCCCAGTGTGTGTTGGCGTTAAAGTAGTGCCGGTAATTTGAATGGTAACTGCGCCCTGATCAGTAAACTTAATGGCATTATGGGTTAGGTTAAGTAGCACCTGATTAAGGCGGATAGCATCACCAATAAAATATTTGGCTAAATTCGCATCATACTCTAGAGATAGTTCTATCGACTTTTGGCTGGCCTGTGCCCGATAGAGTAATAAGGCACCTTCGGTTAAAGTTTCTAGGTTAAACGATCTTTTTTCTAGGGTCATTTTGCCGGCTTCGACTTTAGATAAATCCAGAATGTCATTGATAATATTCAATAGTAACGCACCGGAGTCATCGACTATTTTCAGGTAACCTTTCTGAAGTTGTGTAAGCTTTGTTTTCGCCAATAGTTGCACAACACCGATTATACCATTCAAAGGTGTACGTATTTCATGGCTCATTTTTGCCAAAAATTGCGACTTGGCAAGGGTTGCGTTTTCAGCTCGATTAACCGAAGCTAATAAGCGTTCTGACTCGTTAAATGCATTGGTGTATCTCATCATGAGAATAAAAGACTGAGAACAAATGAAAACAATATATCCAAGGTCTGAACTAAAGAAAAAATAATAATCGAGTAGACCTTGTTGATAAGTTACGTCGCTAATTATCGACAGAAGAAGAAAAACTCCGCCTATCAAAAGTGTTTTAGCCCCTGGTATTTTTCTTAAAACAGCTATGATGAGAATGTAAGTTGTGTATATACCAAAGATGAGAGTAAGAATTCGAAATGTAGGGATATATTGGGTAAACATATTGACGGGGAAAACAACAACGGTGACAGAGAACAAAATACATATAGCAATGAAGCTATCGAAAAGTTTTTTAGAATATAATTGAGGGAATAGCAGATGGATGAATGTTGCAAAAAATAGAACCCCCAGATAAAAGCTCAGATAATCCAATTGGATCAATAAGCTCCAGCCTATGTTTGGGAAAATAGCAGATAGATAAAGTTCGCTAGTTAAAAGTGAGCGAAATGCCATCAGTAGGCAAAAGATTGAGAACATGAGTGATGATTTTTCTTTCCTGCGATATAAATAAAGACTTAAATAATATATGCCCATAATAAAAATAGCGCCGCATAAAAACAGGTCAACGGAAAGGTGACTCTCTCTTAACTTTGTTACCTGTGGCTCTAATCCTATTTCAATAGGATACCAAGCCCCCCCTATTGTATGGTAAAAATTAGCGACCTGTAACACAACGTCCATTGTATCAACTACAGGGGTGTAGCTGGCAATAAGAGGTAAGTATTGAGGCTTCATAGTTTCGCGCGTTGTTGCCACTATGCCATTGGTTGCAATCAGTTCCCCGTTGACAAATAAATTGTAAGAGGTGCCCATCCAGCTGGTTCTGAACATCAGTTTGTTGTGGAGTTCGTTTATGATGATTCGTAGATGGTAGGTGGCATAACCATCACCGCTGAGTTCTTCATCATTAACTTTGTACCCGTTCCATGAACTCGGTAATGTCACAAAGTCTTGTTGTTTGGTGGTATTTGATAAGGGCAGTTCGTGCGGTGCCAATAACTGCTTCCAATGAAAGTCCCATTCACCGTTAAGTTTAACAACACCGTCTTCTTCAAAACTCCAATGAGAAAGGTCGAGCACGCCATGATGAGCAATGGGGGGAGATTTAAGCTGAAATGAATCGCTGCAAGATGTTAAAAAAAAACACACAAATACAAAAAATAGACATTTATGGAGCAGGTAGGGACGTAAATGTTTTTTTATCAAGAAAATAGTATTTCGCACACTGATAAATACTCTATTCAAAAATTAACTTTACGGACTGTAGAGTATATTGTCACGGCTTTAAAATGTTTGAATTCTTATTTGATGCTAATAACCGTGCATTTCTATTTATTTTGCTTTAAATCTCTGGCCTCGTATGGCTGCAGTTGATGGCCGCCACTGGCGCCAAACGATTTTAATGCCCGCGTAAGCAGGTGAATTTAATTGGCAGAAATATGTACCTACGTAAATCATCACCAGCTGTTTTTTTGTGTTTAAAGCTTTTTTTGCAGTACTTTAATTCACTGGACTATCTTTTGCGATCGCACGTTTTTTTAATGATGCCTAATGATAAAAATACGGTGGATGAAATTAAAAATACGCCTGATCCAAACAAATCTTGTTCAATAATATTGTAGGTTAATCCTAAAAACATAATAAAAGATGCACCTAAATAATACCTAGGTTTAGATGATGAATCGTTTTTCATTAACGCTTTCCTTAAATTGAAATTGAATGTTTGATGGTAACACTAACAGCTCAAATATGAGGCGCGCTGTGTTTGCGTGTTCCCATTATGATTTATTACTTTGCTAGATACAAAAACTTAAAAATATCATCGCAGGCACAAGGTTATTTCCCATTTTATTGCTGCCATTGACTATAGTTGCTGTGACTACTTTGCCGGCTAGGACAACTTGTAGCATTGTGTTCAACGTTGGTATCAGTCATTTTTTTAATGACTGATTCTGTGGCGAACTCTCTAAATGAAGTGTTCAAGTCATGTAAACCTTGGCTAATTCGAATCGTAATTTTGAATTTATTTACCATGAAAGTACAACCATGAAAGTTCTCCAAGGATTGTACCCAATTTAGATACATCCTTATCATCAGATTATTTGAGGGTGAACACTATGCCAATAAAAAAGGAGCTGTTCGGCTAGTCCTTGATGTTGCTACTTTCGCAGGTGGACCTTGGGCAACAACAAGTCCGCCTTCATCACCAGCACCAGGGCCGATGTCAATAACCCAGTCGCTACTGCTGGCAACTTGCATATCGTGTTCGACCATGATGACGGTGTTGCCTGCATCAATTAGTCCATTCAATTGTGACATCAACATTGACACGTCTGCTGGGTGTAAACCGTTGGTTGGTTCATCGAGAACGTAAAGGGTATCGCCGCGTTGTGTCCGCTGAAGTTCGGTTGCGAGTTTGATGCGTTGTGCTTCGCCGCCCGACAATTCAGTTGCTGGTTGTCCGAGTCGCAGATAGCCGAGTCCAACTTGCAGTAACGCGTCTAATGCTCGTAATATTGGAGGTTCATTTTTAAAGAAGTCGTGTGCGGATTCTACGGTTAAGTTGAGCACTTCAGCGATATTTTTATCCCTGAAGGTGATTTCAAGCGTCTTGTCGTTGTAACGCTGACCTCGACACACCGGACAAGGTGAATAAACGCTGGGAAGAAACAGTAACTCTACACTAACAAAACCGACTCCTTCGCAATTCGAGCAGCGGCCCTTTACAACGTTAAATGAAAAACGTCCAACATCGTAACGCCGTGCTTTGGACTGGCGAGTCGAGGCGAACAATTTACGCACATGATCAAACAAACTTGTGTAGGTGGCAAGATTTGAGCGAGGAGTGCGACCAATCGCCTTCTGATCAACTGTGACCAGTCTTCGCAGGTGCTGCATCCCGTCAACAATCAGGCCAACCGTAGATGTCTCTAGCTCCCGTTCCAATAACTCGACCTCACCATTGGGATCCTCGACAGTCTTTTTCTGTCCCAGTGCATCGTAAACGAGTTCTACAAGTGCCTGACTCACAAGGCTCGATTTGCCCGAACCTGACACACCAGTGACAGTCGTCATTACGCCCAGTGGAAATTCAACATTGAGCCCTCGAAGATTATTTCGTTCTATCCCCGCTAACTTCAGCCAACCGGACGGCTGTCGCTGCTCAGGTTTCACTGCAGCATCAGCTGTAAAAAGAAATCGACGGGTGTGTGATTGAGTCACTTTGCGCAAGCCGTCTATCGGACCGCTGTATATCACTTCACCACCGTGGGTTCCTGCGTCTGGTCCTACGTCTACAATCCAGTCAGCATGTCGAATAACGCTAACATCATGCTCAACTACAAATAAGGAATTGCCAGCTAATATGAGTTCATCCAGCGCGCCCAGTAATGCTTGTGTGTCGGCGGGGTGCAAACCTGCTGACGGTTCGTCGAGAACATAGACCACACCGAACAGTTGCGAGCGGATTTGTGTTGCTAGACGCAAACGTTGTAGTTCACCTGGCGACAAAGTGGGCGTGCTGCGTTCCAGTGACAGATAGCCCAATCCAAGTTTAGTGAGTGCTTCGACACGGGCAAGAATATCGCGAGCAATCCGTTGCGCGACGATGGCTTTTTCTGGGTGCAGGTCGCTATCTGTTGGATTTATATTGGTAGCATCGCCCAATAATCGAGCGAGTTCGGTTAGTGTCAATTGCGATAGCTCACCAATATCGAGTCCAGCAAACTTCACCGCAAGCGATGCTTGTTTCAGTTTCTTGCCATTGCAGTCCGAGCACTTGGAAATCTGCATAAACTGGGAAACGCGCTTTTTGGTCCTCGGGCTTTGTGTTGTGGTAAATGATTGCAGGATGAAACGTCTGGCGCTCGAAAACGTACCCATATAATGAGGTGCTTCACCTCTTTCGATTGCCTCGCTAATTTGTGCAAAATTGTATTCTGGGTAAACTGCTACAACAGGTGTCTCGTCGGTAAACAAGATCCAATCCCGGGTTTTTTTCGGCAGCATCTTCCAAGGTTTGTCAATATCGTAACCAAGTGAAACAAGTATGCGGCTAAGATTTTGACCTTGCCATGCGGGTGGCCATGCCGCGATGGCTCGCTCTCGGATTGTTTTTGTATCATCTGGAACCAGCAATTTTTCAGTCACTTCAAACACCCGGCCAATACCATGGCATCGAGGACACGCACCTTGTGGTGTATTGGCAGAGAATGCATCAGCGTAGAGTATGTCCTGACCGCGGGGATATTTCCCAGCACGAGAATAGAGCATGCGTAAGGCATTGGAAATCGTCGTGACACTCCCAACAGAAGAACGTACCGATGGTGTGCCTCGTTGTTGTTGAAGGGCGACTGCTGGTGGTAGGCCCTCTATTGCGTCAACGTCTGGCTCATCAACTTGATCAATCAATCGACGGGCATAAGGCGATACTGAATCCAGATAGCGACGTTGTGATTCGGCAAACAACGTGCCAAAGGCAAGCGACGACTTTCCAGAACCAGATATACCAGTAAAAACTACAAGTGCATTGCGAGGTAAGTCGACGTCAATATTTTTCAAGTTATGAACCCGTGCCCCCCGCACTTGGATACAGTGATCAGGATCAAAGGGGACATTCTTAAAGTTCTTTTGAACGCTTGCTGAATTCTTTTTTTCTATGCTCATAAAACTACTGTTCCTACTGTGTCGTGACTTCCCATTTCTTTATCACTTTGGCGAGGTCCGTTGAATTCTGGACTGCTGCTAAACGTTTATCAAGCCTCTCATAATATATCATGCTGGGTTTTCACAACAATCACTCCTAGCAGCGTATCAAACGTGGTCTATGGAAAAACACATGAAACAACAGAGCTAAGTAGAATAAAAACAGCTGAAATACATTGGGCTTATTTGTAACCATCATCATTGCCTGTGAGCGATGCTTTATAGACATCAATAACGCGTAAACAAGTCTCAACCCAATACAAAACTGCCTTCGGGTCACTCGAAGGCATGCATGTTGTTATTTGTTAAAGTGCTCTGCATGAAAGCGCAGGTGATCTTCAATAAAGCTGCTAATAAAGTAATAGCTATGGTCATAACCATCGTGAAGAGTCAAATCCAGTGGGTAGCCACTGACTTGGGCCGCCGCCGATAACATCTCAGGCTTTAGCTGCTCTATCATAAAATCATCAGAGGCACCTTGGTCAACTTTAGCCGGAACAAACTGCGTCGCCTGTTGCATGAGTGCACTCGCATCATAATTGCGCCAACTTGCTTTATCTTTACCCAAGTAAGCTGAAAAGGTTCTTTGACCCCATGGGCAGTTCATCGGGTTGCTAATGGGACTAAATGCTGAAACCGAGCTGTAGCGCTGTGGGTTTAGCATTGCTATCGTCAGCGCTCCGTGGCCTCCCATCGAATGTCCTGCAATCGCCCGTTTAGCCGACACCGGAAATGTTGATTCAATTAGTTTAGGTAGCTCTTGAACTACATAGTCGTACATCTGGTAGTGACGGTTCCAAGGTGCTTGAGTAGCGTTAACATAAAAGCTCGCACCTTGTCCCAAATCATAGCCTTCGTCATCTGCCACCTCTGCCCCACGGGGACTGGTGTCGGGTGCTACAATGGCTATACCTAATTCTGCAGCTATGCGCAGTGCTCCCGATTTTTGCATGAAGTTTTCATCGGTACAGGTTAAGCCAGAAAGCCAATACAGTACCGGTATTTTGTTCCCGTTCGATGCTTGTGGTGGCAGGTAGATAGCAAATTGCATCTTGCAGTTTAATGTTGTGGAATGATGGCTGTATTGCTTATGCCAACCGCCAAAACTTTTATTTATGGTTAGATTTTCAATTGTCATTCTGAGACCTCAGTATTCTGCCCCTCTTTCCTTGCGGGAAAGGGGCAGCGGTATACGACTTAAGATGGATTGGAATCACTTATCAAAATGAATGACAGTACGGATACTTTCGCCCTTATGCATCAATTCAAATGCGTCGTTGATGTGGTCAAGGCCCATTGTGTGAGTAATGAAGTCACTTAATTTGAACTCACCTTGTAAGTAACGCTCAACGTAATCTGGCAGTTCAGAACGACCTTTAACGCCCCCAAATGCAGAGCCACGCCATACACGACCTGTCACTAATTGAAATGGACGAGTGGATATTTCTTGTCCGGCACCCGCAACGCCAATGATAACTGATTCGCCCCAGCCTTTATGACAACACTCTAAGGCAGAACGCATTAGGTTCACATTACCAATACACTCAAACGAGTAATCAACACCGCCATCCGTCATATCAACAATGACATCTTGGATTGGTTTGTCGTAATCTTTCGGATTAATAAAGTCCGTAGCACCTAATTTTTTTGCCAACTCGAATTTACTTTCGTTAATATCGATAGCAATAATTCGACTGGCTTTAGCCATCGTTGCACCAATCACAGCCGAAAGCCCAATACCGCCTAGACCAAAGATAGCAACCGTGGCACCTTCTTCTACTTTTGCTGTATTCATTACCGCTCCTATACCGGTGGTAACACCGCATCCCAGCAGGCAAACCTCTTCAAGTGGGGCTTCTTTATTCACTTTTGCTAATGAAATTTCGGGTAAAACCGTATACTCAGAGAAAGTTGAACAGCCCATATAGTGAAAAATTGGCTGGCCGTCTTTATAAAAGCGGGTTGTGCCGTCTGGCATTAATCCCTTGCCTTGGGTTTCACGAATTTTCTGGCAAAGATTGGTTTTTCCCGATAAACAGAATTTACATTCGCCACATTCAGGTGTGTATAAAGGGATAACATGATCGCCAACTTGCACACTGGTCACGCCTTCTCCGATTTGCTCCACTATACCGCCACCTTCGTGGCCTAAAATAACCGGGAATATACCTTCGGGATCATCCCCCGATAAAGTAAAGGCATCGGTATGACATACCCCAGAGGCTACAACCTTTACGAGCACTTCACCACGACGAGGCAACATGACATCGACTTCTTCGATAGATAAAGGCTGATTTGGTCCCCAAGCAATGGCGGCTTTTGATTTGATAAATTTATCTGACATTTTATTTCTCACTTTTAGTTAATAATAATTTTAGCGAATGAGACGTTTGCTACATTGATTATATTTTTGACTATGAAACTAGTGACTGTGTCCGTTTGAAAGGTTGATCATGGCGATCCCAATAGCTACCAGCCCCATGCCAATCCATGTCGTTAACTCAAGATGTTGCCGGTAGATAACCGTAGACAACAACGTCACTGTGATGATGGCTAGCCCTGCCCACAACGCATGCACGATGCCAATGGGCATGCCCTTCATTGCTTGCCCTAAAAACATAAACGCGGCTAAGTGTCCTAACAACACAAAAGCACTGGGAAGTGGCTTAGTGAAACCCTCTGTTTCTTTTAATGCCACATGAGACATGGCTTCGGCTGCAACACCTAAAATCAAAAATAACCAACTCATGTTTACTACCTTTAATCTATTCACGCTGTTTTCATTTATTCACAGCATGTTCGTTTCAATGACAGTCATTATATTTGTTTCTCTTACAATGATAATATGCGTTTTTGGTAAATGACTATTACGTGTGGGTAATAAAGATGAGGTGGGAAGGTATTAGCGAGTTTGTTTACGTGGCAGAAAATGAAAGTTTCACCAAAGCCTCAAAGAAAATGGCCATTTCAACAGCGCAGGTGAGCCGTCAAATCAGTGCCTTAGAAAAACGGCTTAATATCAAATTGTTTTATCGCACGACACGTAAAGTCTCGTTAACAGAAGAGGGGCGAGTGTATTATCAGCATTGCCGTAGCGTTCTCGACGGACTTGATGCGGCCGAGCGAGCTATCACTAACTTGCAATCAAAGCCTCAAGGTAAGATCAAACTGACAGCACCGGTAACTTTTGGGGAGCAACAGATATTACCGCTGATAAATGATTTTATGCTGCAACATAACGATGTTGAAGTTGCTGCTTTTTTAAGTAATCAGCAAGTTGGTTTAGTTGAAGAAGGTTATGATTTAGCGATTCGGCTTGGAAAATTAAATGATTCAACGATGATGGCAAAAAAGCTAGGTAAGCGCACAAACTATGTATGTGCATCCCCAGCTTACCTGAACAAGTATGGCATACCGCATTCTTTCTCCGAACTGAATAGCCATAGTTGCCTGATGGGCACTCTTGATTATTGGCGTTTTAGGGATGCGGGTAAAGAAAAAAATATCCGCGTGACAGGCAGGTTACGTTACAACAGTGGGTATGGTCTGGTAGATGCGGCGTTGAAAAACTTAGGGATAGTGCAATTGCCTGATTACTACGTTCAAGAACACTTACAAAGTGGCGACTTGATTTCCTTACTAGACAATTACCGTGAACCAGACGAAGGCATATGGGCGGTCTATCCACAAAATCGTCACTTATCTCCAAAAATAAGATTCTTAGTGGACTATTTAGCAGCCCGTTTGGTTTAAGGTTTAAGACGGTTTGGTTATAAGGTTTTCACTCAATTTTGCTATGTCAATTGTTACTGTGTGGTAAATATTGGTTTATATTTAATGGGATTATCTTTATATGAAAACTATATAAGGTGCATCCATCGAAACGAACTGCTTTAAATTTGCGGCAAATCGATAAAAGATACATTGATTCATAATTGACGGAGCACATATAATAAGCATATTCACACATTAACTGTTGGCACTAAAGACTTTAACAAGGCTCACACTTTCTACGACAACGTTTTAAGTACAATTGGCCTTAAAAGCGTCACTGATTTAGACGAAAACGGTTCAATTTGGGGCATTGACGCCCCTCATTCTTTGTTCTGAAGCCACTAATTGGTCAAACAGCTACAGTTGGTAACCGTGTAATGGTTAGCTTTGAAGATCTTGCTGCTGTTGATGAATTACATGTTGGCGGACGCTTGGCAACTGAGCATCTGCTCAAACAACTCAACTTTACTAAATCCAGTGACTTGCTAGACGTTGGTTGCGGGTTAGGAGGAGCTACACGCAATGTGGCATCTATACCCAAAGCCATTGAGGTTGCAGTTAGGCGGCAAAGGAACTCAGCCCCATGAGCTTAGGAGTACTAAGTGATTGGGGCGAGTGAGAGCAGTCAACAACACTGCAGCTTCAAGGGTGACGGGTATAAACACCAACACCATGTCGCAGGTATTGACTTAACCGCTGAATATATAGAAACCGGTAATGCTTTATGTCAGTGGTTAAAGCTTGGTAGTGAAGTGTGCCTTGTGCAAGGCAATGCATTGTCTATGCCTTATCAAGATAATTCATTTGATGGTGGTTACATGCTTCATGTGGGCATGAATATTGATGATAAAGTATCGTTATTTTCCGAGATATGCAGAGTATTAAAACCTGGGGCCGTTTTGGGTATTTATGACATTATGCGTCAAAAAGATGGAGAGTTAACGTATCCCGTTCCATGGGCGGCAGATAGCATTACCAGTAAATTATCGACTCCTTATCACTATATACAAGCTTTACAGCAGGCCGGTTTTGAGGTTTTCCAAGAAAACAATCGCCGTCACTTTGCACTGGACTTCTTTAAGCAATTACGCGTAAAAGCAGAGGCTAAAGAAGGGCTTCCACCACTAGGGCTGCATATCTTAATGTAGGAAAATACCGCTATAAAACTTCAGAATATGGTCAAAAATATAAAAGCAGACCTTATTGCGCCTGTTGAAATCATCGCTAAAAAATTGTAAAAGATATAATCAGCTTTCAGCCTGAAGGTTTAGGCTTGATCGCTAAGGAGCCGTTTTATGAACGATGAAGAGTTAAGCCCTTATCGGGTGAACACAAATCAGGGATGTTATCAGGTGCTAGACGCCAGTGAGCAAACCGTGCTGGAAACCCCGAATGCCGTAACGGCTGAACATTATGTGGATTTACTCAATAAGGCTTTTAAATCGGGGTTTAAAAAAGGGTTTCGCAAAGCACGTGTTGGCCAATAACTACCTAGTTTATTCATCAATACCTTGGCTGCAGTTGCCCAAGATAATCGGCATACTCAAATCAACAAGCTCGATACCCGCTGAATGTTGAATAGAGGCGGTGCATCGTTTATTGTTTGTACAATTAAAATATTTATTAGAAGCCCTTTATGCGCCTGATTGTTTTATGTATTGCTTGTATCATTCTTTCTATTGGTAGCGTGTCTGCTGTGTCAAACCGTGTCGACAATTTCCGTTTGCTTGATCAACAGCATTCTTCGCATGAGCTTTATTATCATAAGGACGCGAAAGCGGTGGTGCTGATGGTGACGATGAACGGTTGTCCTATTGTACGTAATCTGTTGCCAGACCTGCGAGATATTCGGGCAAAGTTCGGTGATAACGTCGAGTTCATGCTGATCAATTCAAGCTTGCAGGATACGTACAAGAGTATTCGTCATGAAGTAGCTGAATTTGGTATCGATTTTCCCGTTTTGGTTGACGATACGCAGTTGATTGGAGAGGCGCTTGAGTTTGACCGAAGCGGTGAAGTGTTGGTCATTGATACCAGCGACTGGCGCGTGGTTTACCGCGGGCCTGTGAACGATCGAGTGGGTTACGAAACACAACGTAACGATGCCAAACAGAACTATCTGGTTGATGCCCTTGCGGCGGTTATTGCTGGGCAACCGGTGGCTAAGCCAAAACGTCAGGCGTTTGGCTGCATCATTAATTTCCCAGAGCGTGAACAACAGCTTGCACATGCTCAAATCAGTTATGGAGACACCATTGCGCCTATCTTAGAAAAACGCTGCGTTGCATGTCACCTGCCAAACGGCATTGGACCCTGGGCAATGACGAGCTATGAAATGATTAGAGGTTTTTCGCCAATGATACGTGAAGTGGTCCGCACACGTCGCATGCCTCCCTGGGAAGTGGATACAAGTTTGGCAGACATTCACGCTGCGCGGGGCCTGACTGTGGAGGAGCGAAAAACACTGGTACATTGGATTGAAGCCGGCTCGCCTCGAGGGGATGGAGATGATCCGCTGTTGGCTGTGAAGCCGCTTGAGAAAAGCTGGCCCTTGGGGGAGCCAGATCTAGTGGTAACGGCGCCCGCGTTTACAGTGCCTGCAACAGGTATTATCGAGTATCAATATCCAGCTATTACCAACCCACTCGATCATGATGTGTGGGTGCGGGCTGTCAGCATTCAGCCGGGCGAAACAAAAGCGGTTCACCACGTACTCATTGGCACCAGTGAGCAAGACATTCCACTTGGCGAACAGCGTTTGGATGCGGTATTTAAAAACTACCTGATGGGTTATGCGCCAGGTGCTGAGTCGTATGTCTATCCAGAAGGTACTGGGGTGCTAGTTAAGGCAGGCGGTCAAATCCACCTGCAAGTACATTATACGGCCTTCGGACGCGAGGCGACCGACGAATCCAAAATCGCCTTGTACTTCCACGATGCGGCGCCTACTTTCAGCCTTCGTCAGCAAGTGGTGATTGGGTATGATTTACGGATCCCGCCTGGAGAGTCACGCCATGAGGAGCGTGCGTATTTCGAGTTTGAGCAACCGGCTATTATTTATAGTTTGTTTCCACACGCGCACTTTCGTGGAGTAGAAACACGATTTGACGTGCACCTGCCCGACGGCACGATTGAGCCATTGCTGCATGTGCCGCGTTATGATTTCAACTGGCAACACACCTACTCACTGGCACAGCCGTTAAAAGTGCCGGCAGGTGCCAGACTAGTGCACAGTAGTGTGTATGACAACAGTGCTGCAAACCTTGCGAACCCTGACGCGACGCGCCAAGTGCCCTGGGGGCTGCAATCTCATGACGAAATGCTGTACGGCGGATTCTTTTTCCGCTGGGAAAACGGCACCTCAGAAAAGCCTGTGCACGATAGCCTTCACTTCCAGATTGCACAGTTTTTTGGTGCCTTGGATGATGACTTTAGCGGTACATTGACTCCAAATGAAATGCCTAGATGGCTTCGCAGACCATTTAAAACTGGTAAGTTGGAGGCATTCGATGTGAATAAAGATGATGCCTTGAGCCCCCCGGAATATCGAGCCTTTACTGAGTATCGCAGGGCACAAATTACTAAGCGTCGAGCCTCTGGAGCACCATCAGCGACAAGCGCTGAATAAGCGATTTGATGGATTATGCAGCTTAAGGTTTCTTGATACTTCTGAGACGGATTTACAACACAACATTTGTTTGAGGTGATATCCGCTATTTTATTACGGGTATTACACGTTGGCCGTCATTTACAAAAAAGTACTGGGAAGCCGAAAAACGGAATGAGAGTAAACAAATATTTAAGGAATATAATTATGAAACTCACCCAAAGATTTTTAAGTGGAATATCTTTAGCCAGAAGGTCAAGCAACCGACTATGAATATGCGAGATGAAGATGCAAATATGAAATTATTACAATAAATTAAGACCGACAAATTTAACCCCGGTTATAACTTACCTTCGCTGCCTGCAATACCAAAACGAAATAGCAAAACAGATTGGCAACATACTCAATATTATTAGTCAGAAAAAAAGATACACTACCTACAGCCAATTTAGACGACAAACGATTTATGTATAGGTAGGTACCCATGAAACCATTTATTTTTTCGACCACCAAATCCATTATTAGTGAAATAGGCGCGATTCAACGTATTGCCGACATTTGTTCGACACTTGATATTTCGAAGCCCTTGATAATTACTGATCAAGGCATTGTGGATGTTGGTTTAATGCAACCATTAGATACTGCGTTTAAAAATGCTGGTAAAGAATATTTTTGCTTTGATCAAGTGGTGGCTGATCCGCCTGAACATATCGTTTTGTCTGCGGTGACTTATGCAAAGGAGCTGGGAGTTGACGGCGTCATTGGATTTGGCGGTGGCAGCTCATTGGATACGGCAAAATTAGTGGCTCTGCTGGCCAACTCAGATGAACAGCTGGCTGATATTTATGGTGTCGATGCAATTCGAGGAAAACGCTTACCGCTTATACTGATACCTACAACAGCTGGAACGGGCTCTGAAGTGACGCCTATCGCGATTGTAACTACGGGTGAAACCACTAAAGCGGGGGTTGTTTCAGCTATACTTTTACCAGACATTGCCTTGCTAGATGCTAGTTTAACCTTGGGTTTGCCGTCTCATGTCACCGCAGCAACTGGAATTGATGCAATGGTGCATGCCATTGAAGCCTATACCAGCGCCATAAAGAAAAACCCATACTCTGATCTGTTGGCTAAACAAGCGCTGACGTTGTTATCAAGTAATATTGTTGAAGCAACGCTCAATGGGAGCAACGTTGAAGCGCGTCAAGCCATGTTGTTTGGGGCATGTTTAGCAGGGCAAGCCTTTGCCAATTCGCCTGTTGCAGCCGTTCATGCTTTGGCTTATCCATTGGGAGGGCACTTTCACATCCCACACGGATTAAGTAATGCACTTGTGCTGGTTCAGGTGATGAATTTCAACCTCAGCCATTGTGCTGACTTATATGCTGAACTTGCGCCAAGTATCAGCGACACCATTAGCCTCGATGGCAGCAACCAACAGATTGCCAAGGCACTGATTGATTTTATCACGAGTTTGATAAAACAACTTAAATTGCCAGTGAGTTTAGCTGCAATGGGCGTTGGCGAGACTGATATTAATACTTTAGCTAATGACGCGATGTTACAAACACGTTTGCTGGTAAATAATCCAAAACCAGTGACTTTAGATGACGTCAAACAAATCTATCGTCAAGCACATCAAGGAACGGATTAAATGAGTACTGAGTCTAAAACCGATTTTCTTTTTTCTTTCCGATCACCACTAGGTGGATGGATAACGACATGTTCGGCCATGTGAATAACATTAACTATTACTCTTATTTTGACACGGTTGTGAATCAGTTTTTAATCGAGCAGGCGGGGTTCAACCCAATGACGAGCACCCAAATTGGTTTTATTGTGAAATCTAGTTGTAACTATATAAGTTCTGTCGCTTACCCTGAGAAATTGATTGGCGCTTTCAGAGTTGATCGTCTTGGAAAAAGCTCCGTGGATTACTCGGTTGGTATTTTTAAGCAGGACCAAGACACAGCTTCAGCAGTGGGTTGTTTGACCCATGTATTTGTCGACCGTGAGACACAAAAGCCAACGCCCATTCAAGGTAAAATGCGCGAAGCTATGATGTCGGCGATGGTCAATGCATGAGCCAAGACATAATGGATGACCATTCAATGTGTGAGCATGTCATTAAAGTAAACGGTGTTGATATTGCGTATCAACTGCATGGCAATGCATTACGCCCAACACTGTTGCTCATTCATGGTTTAAGTACACCGTTAACTGGCTGGCCTCGGGCAATGGTTGATGCATTTGTTGCCGCCAATTTTCACGTTTTACTTGTTGATAATCGTGATGTGGGGCGCTCCCAGCAACTTGACCATTTACCTATCCCCAATATGGGTTGGGTCATAACGAAGTTAAAATTAGGATTTTCGATAAAAACGCCTTATCAACTCGAAGATATGATGCAAGATATCATTGCATTATTAGATGCACTTAAGCTATCTGAAGTCCATGTGGTGGGTGCGTCAATGGGCGGAATGATAGCGCAGTTGATGGCAATCCATCATCCACAAAAAGTCAAAACCTTAACTTCCATCATGTCTACAACCGGATATAAACAGCTACCCGGGATAGACAAAAACATTCGCGAAACGCTGTTACAAAAACCGGTCTCAAAAGAGCATGAAGACCAGATGCATTCCCACATCAAAAAATGGCAAGTGATTGGCAGTCCCGATTATCCATCTTCCGAAACTTATTTGCAGCAATACGTCGAAAGCATGTTGCAGCGAGGGATTACAGCGAAAGGCACAATCCGGCAAATGCTGGCAATAATGTCCGCGGGTAATAGAGAAGGTGAATTATCTAAGCTAAATATCCCGAGTTTAGTTATTCACGGTGACCGTGATGGATTAGTCAATGTAGCAGGCGGTAAAGCCACAGCAGATGCTATACCCAACGCAAAACTCAAAATTTACCCTGGAATGGGGCATGATTTCCCTGTTGAATTGATACCCAGCATAGTCAACGACATTGTGACCCACGTAAATACCCATCTAGGTGATAGGGCATAAATCAATATAATGAACTAGCACTGATAATTACTGATGCCACCTAATGAATTGCAGTTCCTCTCTTGATGTCCATATAGTCTGCTTGTAGGGTCTATAGTTTTAATGTTTTTAATGTGTCTAGATGCCTCTTTCACCGGATGTTTAGCTGCCAATCACGCATCTAAACATGCGGTTAAAGGGGCATCGAAGTATTAAAAATGGTGATAGTCTGCGGTGATTTTGCGATGTATTGTGTACAACTATGTGGTGTTAAAGCCTACTTATTTAACTTATCTATATTTTTACTGTTTCAACCTTTATAGGAGCTATAAATGCCAGCACCGATTTTAAGTCGTCGAGATATTGAATTCTTTTTATATGAGATGTTTGATGTTGAATCTTTAACTACTCGCGAGCGTTACCAAGACCATGATCGTGAATCTTTTGATGCTGCAATCGATATTGCACAGGCCATTGCCGAAAAATATTATGTCCCTATTCGTTTAAAGGTAGACAGTAACCAGCCGACATTTGACGGTAAAAAAGTCCATATTATTCCGGAGATTAAAGAAGGTCTCGATGCGGTTATTGAAGCAGGTCTAACAGCCCCGACAACTGATTACGCCATGGGCGGGATGCAACTTCCACAAATTGCAGCGAGTGGGGCATCTGCTTACATAGCCGCGGCGGCAAGCACTAGTATTGGTTATCTTTCACTGACGCATGCCAATTCTAATTTGATTGAAGCTTACGGTACGCCGGAACAAATAAACAAATGGGTCACCCCACAACGCCAAGGACGTTTTTTTGGCACCATGGCAATGACAGAGCCTGGAGCGGGTTCTGGTCTAGGTGATCTAACAACCTCTGCCACTAAAGAAGAAGACGGCACTTATCGAGTCAAAGGTAATAAAATTTGGATATCAGGTGGTGATCATGATCTATCTGAAAATATTGTGCATTTAGTGCTAGCTAGAGTGAAAGGCGCACCGAAAGGCGTAAAAGGCATTTCGTTGTTTATTGTGCCTAAGTATTTGGTCGGTGATGATGGCAAAATTGGAGATCGCAACGAAGTCGCTTTGGCCGGTTTGTTTCATAAAATGGGTGGGCGAGGGCAGACGTCAACGGCATTAAGTTTTGGAGAACAAAATGGTGCTGAAGCTTACTTGGTAGGCGAAGAAAACAAAGGCTTGATGTACATGTTCCATATGATGAACGAAGCCCGAATTTTAGTGGGTACCGGTGCCGCTCTTACCGCATTAACTGGGTTTCAATACTCTTTGGATTACGCCAAAGGGCGTCCTCAAGGGCGCTTGCTCTCTGCAAAAGACCCGTTAGCACCTCCAGTCAATATTATTGAACATCCAGATGTGAGGCGAATGCTGCTAACTCAAAAAGCGTATTCTGAAGGTGCATATGCATTGTGTTTATACGGGCATCAACTTTCTGAGGATGAAAAAACCGCACCTACCGAAAGTGAGCGTAAACACGCATCCACCATATTGGACTTTTTAACGCCTATCATAAAAAGTTGGCCATCAGAATGGGGACCTAAATCCAACGATTTAGCCATTCAAGTACTAGGTGGACACGGTTATGTTAACGAACACCCCGTCGAGATGTTTTATCGTGACAATCGTCTTAACCCAATTCATGAGGGGACTACTGGGATCCAGTCGTTAGACCTACTTTGCCGAAAAGTACCGATGAACGATTTTAAAGGTTACCAAGCATTCTTAGCTGAAATACAGCTCACTGCCGAAAGTGTAAAGTTGACTGAAAGTTTACAGACATATGCTGTTGCGTTACAACATGCGGTGGATAACCTCAAGGAAGTGACAACCAGTGTAATGGGGGCTTCCAAGACCCAGAACCTTGATTTGGTTTTCTCTAACTCTGTTAGTTATCTGAATATGTTTGGCCACCTTACTATTGCTTGGTTATGGCTTAGACAAGCTGAGATAGCTACAAAGCAACTAGGCAAAGCTCCTCATAGTGACGATGAAAAGTTCTATCACGGAAAAATTCAAGCCATGAAGTATTTTTTCAATAGCGAGCTACCTCTTACGTATCACTGGGGTAACTTAGTGAAAAATATCGACAGTGCTAGTTTTGATACACATCCTGATTGGTTGTGATTTTTGGGAATGAAATGAGTCATTAGTATTATGTTTTTTGGGCGGGAATAAATTCCCGCTAGTTATATGACGTAATGCATACTATGACCTGCATCCAGAACTGTCACCAGGCTGTTTTATAATGAATATCTTGGTGGTTTTATAGTTCAAATATCAAGTTCTACTTGGCATCTAATCGAGCAGATTTGGTACCTATAATACCCGCTTTTTTTTCTAATACAGCGCTATCGTTTTTCGTCAAGATTGGCTGCACTCTCTCTCGCTTTTGCTGAACTACATGCCAAGCATAATGGGGTTCCAGTTGTCTTTCGTGCGATATTTGTACGCAGTAGTCATATTACCTGAACGCAACTGGGTTACGTCTAACTTAGGACGGGCAATGATTTATTAACAGGCCTGCGATGCAAGCAGTCATTCTAGTAACCCGATATTATTAATGTTGCACTGTTTTTGTTTCATGAACACTAGTGCGAATAGTCCTACAGCGAATAAAGCTAAACTTCCAGATGTTGCTCCCATGGCAATAATTATATCGCCATAGTCACCATCAGAATTGCTGAGATGGTTATCGTAAAAGCCAACAATAATATAGCCAACAAAAAAAGATAAGCTGCCATTATCGGCTAAATTATTAAGGGTAGTATTCTTAGTGAGTCTAAAAAATTTAAAACCGACACTATTGTTAGCTCTAAAAGAATCAAGACCAACGTTCCAAGGGCCATTAGAATCTTCGAAAAATAGATTTTCAGTATCAAAATTAACAGTATCCCACACACCACAATTACTAGTGTTGCTAGTGGAGAATGTCAGTAATGTATCTAACACCCCGTTACCTGCGCTTGCTGTATTGTCAATCTCATTTGTATGGGCTGATTCTCGTCCAATCGCGGTGCACATCCATTCTCCGCTAAAGTCCAACTTGGTTACTGACGTTTCAATACTAGGTAAAGCGCTAGTCGCTATAAAACCGTTAATATCATCCCCATTCCAGTCTCTATGGCCGATTAATCCGGCCATAGAGTTATGCGAAAATACTATCTGCACAATGAGTACTAAGACCAATAATTTATTAGTAAGGTGTGTTTAAATATTCATCTTATTTTGATTATAATAGCTATCATAAGAATAATGAAAATATGACTAAACTGTCCAACTTAAAATAATGATCAACTTTATTATTCTAAAGTGACAATTGCCGATGTGTTGAAATATTGAAATATTGAAATATAAAGTATGTGGAAAGTCTTCCACAAAATGGATCCCATCCCTAAGGATTACATGTTTGGTTTGTGATGTGAGGATTGGCTTCATGACAGAGTTCAGAGAATATGCAATTCCTTAAACGTGATGGTTGCAACCCAAGTAAAGAGACTGTAACTCGTTGCTTAGAACTCAGATAGTGTTTACTATTTCTAGATATCAACTTGAGCCTAAAATATGGGTAAGCAAAAATAAACTAAGTCAGTGTTTAGTTAATAAAGCTTAAATAGATGATAAAACGTGCAACTGAGCTTTCTTAAATGATCAGTTACGCGTCTCAGACGATCCACAAGGAACGTCAATAATCTTTGGGGTTTACCCCTTTCAATATGGAACATTGCTCTGTGGATCAAGAAATCGAAAAACTACAGGTTATCTCTAACGTCATCACTCAGTATCTTATTGACAACGGCCTACAAATCCTTATCACATTGATAATTTTGGCTGTCGGTTATGTAATTGCTAAAAAGCTTGGTAAAGCCATTGAAGGTCTGATGATTGGCAAAAATATCGATGTTACGCTGAGTCGTTTTGTTGGCAACTCTGCACATCTTGTCATTTTGGTCTTTGTCATTATGATGGTTTTGAGTAGGCTGGGTATTAACGTTACGCCTTTAATTGCTGTTGTCGGTGCGCTGTCTCTGGGTGCAGGTTTGGCTTTGCAGGGCATGCTCGCCAACTACGCCGCAGGATTTACCATTATTATCACTCGGCCCTTTGTTGTTGGCGATACTCTTAGCGTACAGGGGCAAACCGGTTTAGTCGAAAGTGTGCATCTGGCCTACACCATATTGTTAGATGAAGATGACGTGCGTATTCAGATCCCCAATCGGCTTGTGGTGGGCGAAATCATGCATAATTCAAAGGAAGAGAAGCTAGTGGAATTATGCGTAGGCGTTGCTTATAAATCTGATCCACACCAAGTTATTGCTATTGTTGAAGAGGCTCTTAAGGGCATTGAAGGAATAAGTACTGCCCGTGGACCCATTATAGGCATCGACGAATTTGCAGATAGCAGTATCAATATAGGCGTTAGATTTTTAGCGCCAACTTATCAGTATTTCGAGTTTAAGTATGCCGCCAATCTGGCAATTTATGACGCATTCAAAAAGCAGGGCATAGACATTCCCTTTCCCCAACGCGAAGTTAACCTTATTCATAATCAAAGCTCTTAGCCAAGAGCCTTCAGCGGATTGAGAGCCTTCAGCCTGAAAAGAGCCTTCAGCTTATAAAGAGCCTTCAGCTTATAAAGAGCCTCCAGCCTATTGTCATTTTGTCTGTATCTAAGGAACGGCCATCATCAGATGGTTTTAACCAACAAACGCTATTTTGACATTTATTATCAAACCTTACTTGACCTTACCAGCGTGGTAAGGTTTAACCTTGCCTCATCACTTACTGATATAAACAGGAGAAGGTAATGCAATCTTCTATGCAACTCGCCGTTCAAGGTATGACATGTTCGTCATGTGCTGGTCGTATTGAGAAAGCGTTGCTCAAAGTTGAGAACGTTGAGCAGGCCAGTGTTAATTTGGCAACTGAAACCGTAACAGTTGAGGGCAATCCCAGTGTTAATGAACTCGTAAAGGCAATAACTGGAGCGGGTTATCAAGTTAGTACTGAAACACGTCAATATCAATTAACAGGCATGACTTGTGCGAGCTGTGCCGGTCGAGTAGAAAAAGCGTTACTTAATGTGGCTGGGGTGATAACAGCAAATGTTAACCTTGCAACAGAGCAGGTGAATATAACGCTGCTAAGTAAAATGAGTGAGGCCAGCCTTAATGAGAGCATGCTCGGTGAAGCTGTGAAAAACGCAGGTTATCAGCTTGTTTCACAGCAGAGCTTGGCTGAACAAGCTGAAACACATAACCAAACAATGGCATTTTTCCGCAGTGACAATTGGCCAGTTATTGGCGCGTCCTTGCTGACATTGCCACTGGTTTTACCGATGCTGGGTATGTTGTTTGGTATCAACTGGGTGATGCCTTCTCTATGGCAATGGTTATTGGCAACACCGGTACAATTTTATTTTGGCGCACGCTTTTATCGTGCTGGTTTTAATGCCCTAAAGGCTGGCACCAGTAATATGGATTTACTGGTCGCAATCGGTACCAGTGCCGCTTACGGTTTATCGTTGTATCTTTGGTATAGCTTTGATGGCGAGCACGGTGCGCCGCATTTATATTTCGAAAGTAGTGCCGCCGTGTTGACTTTAGTGCTGTTGGGAAAGCTGTTAGAACAGCGCGCCAAACGTCACACCACAGACGCGTTGCGGGCATTGGAAAGTTTAAAACCGACTACCGCCAACGTATGGCGTAATGAAAACTGGCAATCAGTTGCTGCAATAGAGCTGCAACGGGATGAAAAAGTCAAAGTCTTACCAGGTGAACGTATCCCGGTTGATGGCAAAGTTATCAAGGGTGACAGCCATGTAGATGAAGCGCTGATTAGTGGTGAAAGCATGCCTCTGCTCAAATCTATCGGTGATAAGGTCACGGGTGGTTCAATTAATCTTGATGGGGTGCTGGAGTTGACAGCCACCGCTGTTGGTGCGGAATCGACACTCGCAAAAATTATCCACATGGTCGAACAAGCTCAAGGGGCCAAAGCGCCTGTTCAGGCCTTAGTCGACAAAATCAGCAGTGTGTTTGTACCATTAGTGCTGGTTATTGCACTGTTGACCCTTCTCGGCTGGGGAATGATAAGCGGAGATTGGACTCAAGGTATTTTGCATGCCGTTGCCGTGCTTGTTATTGCGTGCCCTTGTGCTCTGGGTTTAGCCACACCTGCTGCCATTATGGCTGGTACTGGCACAGCTGCACGCCACGGCATACTCGTAAAAGATGCGCGAGCACTAGAGCAGGCAAAACAAACTGATATGGTTGTCTTTGATAAAACAGGCACCTTAACTGAAGGTAAGCCTGAATTGATTCAGTTAACCGCGTTTCAAATCGATGAACCAGCATTACTCACGCTGGCATACGGCTTACAACAAAATAGTGAACACCCTTTGGCTAAAGCCGTCGTAAAAAGGGCACAACAAGACGCTACTAAATTGCCTGACATAAAACACTTTAAAGTCATTGCTGGTAAAGGGGTTCAAGGCGAAGAAAATGGCAAGCAGTTGTTACTCGGAAGTAGTCGCTGGATGCAAGAATTGGGACTCACATTACCTTTGCAGCAAATAACCACCCAAGGTGCAACGGTCTCTTGGTTGGCAAGTAAACAAGGCGAAAACATTGAGCTGTTGGGGCTGTTGTGTTTTGCAGACAAAATTAAAGAACAGGCAAAACACGCTGTAGATGCGCTAAAACATAGAGGTATCAAAGTCGCAATGTTAACCGGTGACTCTGCAGCAAGTGCGCAGCAGGTAGCCAGTGAATTGGGACTAGACGACTATCAAGCGGAAGTATTACCTCAAGATAAAGCGGCAGCTATTGCAAGCTACCAGCAACAAGGTTATCAAGTGGCTATGGTTGGAGATGGGATTAACGATGCGCCTGCGCTTGCTCAGGCCGATTTAGGCATTGCGATGGCGACAGGTACAGAAGTTGCCATAAGCGCTGCAGCTATTACCTTAATGCGAGGTGATCCTGCATTGGTGTCAGCAGCAATATCCCTGGCATCAGCCACCTATCGAAATATTCAGCAGAACTTATTCTGGGCGTTTGCCTTTAACAGCGTCGGGATCCCATTGGCAGCGTTAGGATATTTAAATCCAATTATCGCTGGTGGAGCGATGGCTGTCAGCAGCGTACTGGTTGTTACTAATGCATTACGCTTGCAACGTAAAAGTTTTAAGAGAGGTAATATGAATACATTACTCACTATAGGTAACGCGGCCAAAGCGAGTGGTTTGACCGCTAAAATGATCCGCCACTATGAAGAGTCCAGCTTACTGCAAAGGCCACCACGGACCGAGGCTGGGTATCGGTTGTATAATAGCGAACAGCTTAATCAGCTAAAGTTTATTCGACAGGCACGCAATCTAGGTTTCTCGTTACACGAGATTAAATCGTTACTAAGTCTGTGGCAGGATCCCCAGCGGGAAAGTCGAGCAGTGAAGCAGATGGCTGAGCAACATCTGGCCGAAATTGAGACAAAAATTGCTGAGCTGCAACATATGCAGCAAGTGTTAACTGAACTAGCAACCAGTTGCCGTGGTGACAGCAGTCCAGATTGCAGCATATTGCAACAGCTGGCTAAAGGCGAGTGATCGGAGTGTTTTCACATCACTCTATAATTTACAGAACGATCATTTTTGGATTGAAAACTAGCGTCGATGAATGACCACTTGAACTCACAATCTAAACGTCATATTCGTATGGGTAAGTGCTAAAGGGAAGTGCTAAAGGTCGCCGTTTTTTTTGAGCTACCAGTCGCTTGTGTTGACTGTGTTTTGTATTGATTGAACTCACAATTCGAAATTAACAAACAAAAACCGTTATGAGCATTCAGTGCGCCAAGTTCATCATTAAAAATACCACGATCGCACTTATAATCGGTGATATAAAAAACCATTTCGGTCGGTACAAAATACCCACTAGACTCGTTACATAAAACATTAACCACAATGCCCAATGCATAGCCGAAAACAAGTCAAAATAACTAAGCAACAATAAGCCGGGCAATGCTTTGACTGCAACATACAACAAACAATAGCTTTGCAATTCAGACCTAGAAATGGGCAAGCTGGTAAAATAGGGTTGATATAAACGCTGTAAAGCTTGCGAATCGAACAAGCTGCTTGCCATCAGCAAAGCGGCACAAAAACTGAGAAACCCAGCAACATAACTCTGCGCTTCATGTTTTACACCGTTGAACATAATACCCAACATGATTGTCATTAATAACAAACCAACAAAACGTAATCCTTCAGAACGAGGATTCTGTAAATCTGCTTGTAGTTGCAATCTGAATAGCCCTTTAGGCCAGTTACCCAAACTAAAAGAAGGCATAGGTAACTGGCGCTCAATTATGATCGCCACACACCACAACACCAACCACTGTGTTTTAGCGAATTCATCCGCCATCGAAATAGCCCCTAAGGGTAATATCAACAAGCTCAACCACGGTAATTTGGGCACACGTACTGCACTAACACTGTAATAACTGACTAAAGCCAGAAGCCCAAAAATAGGCGCTAGCTGTTGAATAATATGTGAAAAGGGAAGAGTGAGAAACCGGTCTGCTGCTCCATATATCATCAATAACATTAGGCACAGCGGCCCGAGCAGAAAAATATTAGCGCTGTATACAATTAAACCTGTTTCACACCACCGGCGTTTAACGTCAGTCACCGCTAAACTATCAACATAATAACGATGCTGGGTGGCCAATACGCCATAGCGCTGTATCAACATCCAACTATAGATAAATAATAAATAGCACCATAAAGTATTTAAATACAGGGTGTTTTCACTGCTGGCATCCGCCAGTATGCCCCACGCTACAAAAGGTAAAAAAATCAGCGCCGGCAAAGCAAGAGGAAACAAGGCAACGATACCCATACTTAATTGCTTGATGCTGTCTAACCACTGTTTGAGTGATTCGTTATAGAGCCTGAGCCTAAACTGCCAGTAATTCATACGGGATCTGGCTCACTGCGTTGCAATTGAATTTGTCTTACTTGCTGATGTTCGGCTGCAATCGCTTCATGACTGGCAATAATGACCTGCCCTGGATAGTCGCTCAGCAGTAAATTAAGCGCTAATCGCGCTTTGTCATCCAAACCGTTAGCTGGCTCATCAAGTAATAACAACTTTGGTTGATGCATCACTGCAGTGAGCAAACTGAGCTTTTTATAATTACCTAAAGACAAGTTATCGACTTTAGTATGCCAATACTGCTTTAAGCCAAATTGTGTGAGCCAATGCTCGTTTGGTTCACAATTAAATTGACGCTGATGAAAATCCAATAATTCAGCCACAGTCAAAAACCCGGGTAAGGCCACCTTAGATGCACTAATACCTATATGCTTTTTACTTTCTGTCGTTAACACCGACTGTTGATTGAAACTCACCTTACCTGCATCTGGCGTAATGAGACCTGCAGCCAGCATTAATAAAGTGGTTTTGCCACTGCCGTTTGGGCCACTAATAAGGACCCTAGGCTCGTTAATCTCGATGCAGAAATCATCGAACACACAGCGGTTTTGGTAATAATGGCTAATTTTTTCAAACACTAACAATCGAAGACTACCTTGTTGTTTAATCACGCTACAAAATCCGATATTAAAACATTTTTGTTTTGTGCGGTGCAACTTGAGCATCAATCGGGTAACAATAACATTGAAAATTCGCTATTGATCTAAACCTCCTATTTACCTTATTGAGGAATTACGGCTAGAGATCGCTTGAAGCCGTCTGTTGTATCAGTGCAAAAGCGGTCATCGTGTACCTTTGATTATTACTTCGGCTATACGCCCAAAGCGGACCCAATGACTTAACGGGTTGAACGACATAAATGTGCGATCAGCGGTCCTTGGGCTTAAACTATTTGACGGCGGCTTCATCTGACATTGCTGACATTGCTGACATTAGTACGATTGAGCTTTTTCCAATTACATCATGAATAATTTAACTTTGTTCTGACCCCGATAGTTCCTGACCCCGATAGTTCCAAAGAGCAAGTCACAATCCAGCGACCCAATAACAAAATCCCCATAGTAACGACACACTACAGATAACCTCCCGCGATATTCTCCATTGGTGATTATCCGCTAGCTGTCGCAGCTTAGCAGAGTAATCTGGTGCTCAGCGCGACCGACAGCTAACTGATAATCTAAACAAAAGCGGGCGTTTCGAGTTTTCCAATAGAACGGCAAAAGATTGCTAATAAAGGGAGGCTTTCAGTCATAGATAGTCATCCATTAAAGGGAATACCTTCGCGATATAGGTTGTTTTTTCATAAATCAAAGACCTAACCCCGAGGTTCCTTTCTCAGGATGATTTAACTTTGTTCTGACCCCGATAGTTCAAGAGTTTGCGGTCTGATTGTGATTTACACCGTCATTCCGTCATTCCGGTTGGCTTTTGAGCCGGAATCGCTTTGCTCACAAAGCATGCGCTACGCTTACCGTCATCCTTGACGGTTTTGTTTCGAATCCCTTCGAACCAATCACTTCTTTTCTACAGCCAAAAGAAGTAACCAAGAAAGGCCGCTCGCCAAACTATGTTCTTCATCCAATTATTTTTGAGATTTAGCAGGTCGTCGCAATGTGCTCCCAGAACTCTGCGACTCAATTTACATCCATGTAAATTGACCCACTAAATCTCAAAAATAATTGGCGAACATCGATGCGAGGGTAAATCAAAAGCATCGGCTTCGCCGACAGTGAGTTTTAGGTTGCTTTGATATTAATTAACATGGATGTTCTGTTAATTGTTAGATAACTTTCACTTTTCAACGTACCTCACCCCGCAAGTCTAGCCGAAAGGATAATGCGCTCTTTCAAATTTAGGGTCATATTGCGGATCATCTGGTGCAAATTTCGCAATTTGGGGTTTACCAAACTTCATATCAGCTAAGAAAGGTATTGAGTGCTCGTTTCGACTGTATGTATATTGATCCACATTAAAAGGACCTGCTGAAGTCGAGAAGACACTTAGAGCAAAATGTTCGCCGGGCATAAAGTCTTTCACCGAGAACCCTGCAATCCCAACTCTTCCTCCTTGTTTGACGGTGGTTAACAAATTAATTCTATCGTTACTGGTAGTTTCGAGCTTCCAAATTGGAGCATTTTGCATCGAAATTTGCAACGATGCATGTGGTTCAACTCCTGTACCCTTATTTTCCAATGAAAGCATGAATAAACAACTATCAGGATAAGGCCCAAAACTGGCACTTAAACAAATGGGTAGCATGGGATTGTGTATTATTCTATTTTTTTGTTGCCTAGCTCCCCAAATTTAAGTGATTCTCTGTAGCGATGACCTGGGGGGGCAGGTAAATCCTTATACTTCCAATATTGTGACGGCTTGAGGTAGCGTAATACAAAGCCAACAACGTCTGAGTTGGCTTCACCCGAGGCAAATGTTCCGGGATTCTGAGTTCCCTTTAGGGCTGCTTTTTCGGCTCGCGCCTTCCAATCAATCAAAGTATCGACAGGATATGCGTCGGGATCTTTATCAATCAAAACAGAACACTGCTGGCATAACCAAATTCCATTATTGGGACTCTTTCGATCGATTTCAGTTTGTTGTTTGTCGAATCTAGGTCCTTTTACTGATGCTGCTGTTATATGTGCAGCCACCCCCAAATTCACAGAGCCCCGGCTACTTTCTTTTGGGCCGTAAGTTAAACGCCGACAACTAGGATTACTGCAATGGCAGCCTGCTCGATGTGATATTTCACGAATGATTGGCGCTGTAAAATTACCTATCCTTGCCATATGGTGTCGATCATCCTGAAGCTAATTTAATTGATTAATTTTAAACCTGCGGGGTCAGGTTCGCTGAAACGTATAATATGTCATCAAGTTTACCGCTCGGCCTGCTTACTCATTTAGTCCGCTTTGGGTCGAAAACTGACCTTAATCCAGACTAACAGACAATTTCCAATCTGTCTGCAATTCGCTCTTTGCTGACGTTACCCAAAGCCTTAGTCGCTGACCACCTTACAATTATAATAATTGAAGTCTTGTTACCAAACGTCGATATCGAAAAATTTACTAATAATTATCAGGCAGTTACATCGATGTGGCTAGTACCACTAATTAACGCTTATATAGCCACATATATGCAGTTATTACCAATTTGTCCAATAAGAGCAGATCGTTGACATTTAGGGGGATTTCCGCAATTATTTTTTGCTTGGTTGGAAGAAAACGTTTATAAAAGAGATACGTAGAGGCCGAGTAAAAATATGGCCTGAACTATAGACGACATAATGGGGTGTTTAAACACGACATTATGTCGTCGACTAAACTGTTAGGTGTATTTGAATTGAAGTATTCGCGTCTACTAAAAACTGTTTTCATTATAGGATGCGTTGCAACAATCAGTGCGGCTATTTTAGCACCAAAATTAGAAGGTTATGGTGATTTTGTAGCGCAAATATTTTTAGTGTCATTATCACTATTGTCGCTGACTTATTGTTTATATGCTTTCAATGCTGGTGAGGTCGAGGTAAAGGGGGTTAGTTCAAAGCGTTCAGAATCACCAGGTTATTACTGGTTCGGGATGCTAATTTATCTGTCATTTTCCATAGCAATGCTATCGATTACTTTTGTGCAACTATACACCTAACAACACGCCCTGAGGTGGACAACAAGTATAAATTAGCTATTTACCGCAAATTTTAATAGAGGCGAGCCTCTTCGTTTTAGGGCCTCTAAGTATTTTGACTCATCGTATGGCATACTTGTTTTCCAGCACCTAAATAGTATCCTAATCCACTTGAAAGCTAGCGATCTGATGATGCTGTTATGTGGTTTTCCTTTGCTCTTTTGTTGTTCATAATAAGCCTTAGCCCAAAATGAATAACGTATCGAAAAACCAGCCCATTCCACAAAGGTTTGCCTTAAAAAGGTCGGACAACTATAGCGCCAATGTGTCCACATTTTCTTTCCGCTTCGCTCAATGACAGGCGCAATACCGGCATACTTTTGCAGTTCACTCGCATCTTTATAACGCTCTCTATTACTCCCAAAGGCCACTAATAATCTTGGGGCTAGTTGAGGGCCAGCACCTGGGAAACTGTCAAAAATCACCTTGTCATCGTGCGACTTGTAGGCCAGTTTTATGGCTTTATCTAACGACTCAATTCCCTTTAGTAAGACTCTGTATTGTGCAATGAGCACTTCAACTAATAGTTGGTTCGGTTCTATCACGCCGATGTCTTCGGTTAATGGCATAGCACTTTTGATGCTTAAGATACGTGCATCATTTACCTGAGAATAATGTGAGTTATGGCTGTTGAAAAAGTCTAAGAGTGTTTGTTTTTTTACTCTTTTAACTTTGGTAAGTGATGGCCATTTACTGATAAAGTCACAGAAGATGAAGGTGTCTTTTTCTTTAAACCATTCAAGTGCTTGAGGATAATAATTCTTTAAGGTGGCGGTTATTTTATTGGATAAATCCACGCTATCTTGAACTAAGCTCCGACGGTACTCAACTAACTGTGCAAGTGAGCGCATAGCCGCTGACTCGGGTTCAATGACGGTGAGCTTGTCCATATGCAGTGTAAGTATTTCGACTTGAATGAGTGCATCAGAAGGGTCATCTTTCGCGTTACTTGGCGTAAAAGCTTTACGGTAATTAGCCACGGATGACGGGTTAATGGTAAATAAGGTTAGGTGGCTATATTTTGCTAAGGCATAAATAAGAGGACCTTTTTTTAGTTCGCAAGCCACGGCAATTTGTTGATTTGGGTAGCGCTGTTTAAGGCTCATTGCCCAGTCATGAAACGCTTCAGGTTTACTCTTAATAATACAATAATGGTACTTTTGTGTGTTGATAGGATATTCACATATGTCATGTTTTGTATCTGCCCAATCAATGCCGATTAAAGCAGCGAAATCATTAATATTATATGCTTTCATTTTGCAGCTCCTCCGAGTAATGTTACAGATGGAATGTGCTTAAATCTCGTTTCTCGCAGGTCTTATAGATAGTCGTGGTCGGCAATCCCTGAGTATGCGTTTTGAAATGAGTTGCTCTGTTGGCTCGAACGTCTTGTTAGAAACATTTAATGTTTGCCATTAAATATTCGTAACCAACAGAAGCATGTTCCACCTAATATAATAGTAAGTTACTTTGTTAGATTAAGTGGCTTGGTCGAACTATAAGCCATTCAAGCAAGACAAATAACAGTTGGCTATTGCTCCTTCGTCGCTTATTTTAGCCAACCATTATTTGCCTCTTAATGGGGCGTTATGCGGTTTCACAATGGAGTAACCTGATAGATGGATGATTTTTTAAAGGGTGTTTATATTAGCGAGGTAAAAAAACAGTGTGAGTTTGGTCTTGCTGCAATCAAGTACTTGAACCATGCATTACAACAAACTAATAACCGTGACTTAGAAAAAGAAGAATCTAGTTTCTATCATTCTGAAGTATTTAGACAAATTCATAGTTTTTTAACACATGCTAGTAACGTATCTAGAATTATCTGGCCTCCACAGTTCAGACAAAAAAAGAAAGAAACCGATGAAGAATATGAACAACGCTTACAACAGAACGACAAAGTTGTAAGAGGAAGAGTTTTGAAGGAAGAGTATGATTTAGATGATTCAAATCCTTTAAAACAAAGGACATTACGTGATCACTTAGAGCATTACGATGAACGTCTAGATCATTGGAGAAATAATAATACAAATAGAGTTATTGTAAGCGATATAATTGGGCCTGCTAATACAATCGTTGGCCCTGCTGAATCAGGATTAATGCGTTGGTTTGATCCAACCCGAAATGTTTTTAAATTTCGAGGTGAGGAGTTTGATCTTCAAACTATTGCAACGTCTATCGATGCAATTCTTTCAACTTCTCGTACACTAGAAAATGAGTTGAGAGAAAGGCGCTTTAACACCGCATAACAAGTCGTTTAAAAGGACAAAAAACAGTTGGCTTTTGCTCCTTCGTCGCTAATTTTAGCCAACTATTTTATTGCCTCTTAACGAGGCGTTAGTAGCCCTTTCCGTTATTAATGTTGGCTACTGGTAATTGGGTACGCAAACTGGTAAGTTTTTAGCTCGGCAGTGTGGGGCAATTAGTCACACCATTAAAAGGAAGTTGGTCATCACATTTACATCACACATATCAACTTCACTACCGCTGGTAAATTTAATATTTAACTTCAGCAGGTTGTGGAGTTGCGTGTCAGTTATAAAAATTAATCAAGTGCTTGCGTGTACCGTGGGCACTAACAAGTTAAATCAACGGAAAATCCCTCGCAGGCCAAACAACGGCCAAAGCGCTCGGGCTTTCCGCTGTTTAAAGCGTTATATTTATTAAGGAGGCTACGTGGATAAGGATACATTAGAGCTAGAAAAACTATCTTCAGAGATAAAGAAACTAAAAGCTGAAATCGAATATATAAAATTACCTTTTTTGAAAAAACCTCAGTTTTGGACAGTTGTTCCTTCCATTATTGTTATTGCATTAAGTTATTTTGGCGCACAAATAACAGAGCAACACAAAGAAATAACTAGGCTCCAAAGTGAACAAGTAAGATTGGAAGCTAAACAGAGTGAATGGAAATTATTCTTTTATAGAAATTCTTTTAACCAAATTGAAAAAGAACTTCAGTTAGGATACTTGCCGGGTTATATCAATGGAATAATCAACTCGACAGAAGGAAGTGAAACCGTAGACCGTATAATAAATAACCCGACCAAAAAATCTATTGGAAAATTTGCTTATGGAGTTGCTATGCAGGTTAGTGAGCAAGCGATAAGCAAGAGGAAAGAATTGGTCGAAGAACGAATAAAATAAATATAACAAGAACATTAAACGGAAAAAATACAGTTGGCTGTTTTCACTCCGTTCAACATTTTAGCCAACTATATTTTTCCGCTTATGTAAGCGTTATATTTCATGGGTACTATGAAGTCCTTTATCATCGAAATGTATTGTCGATTATCTGTTCCAATGTGGGCTGGTTTGTTTTTATATCTAGGCTGGAAAGTTCTAATATCATTCGGCCACATTCTAGGCTTGGATACGGCTGATTTAGATAAACAACAAGATGCAGGTGTAGCTATCTTTGCCTATATTTTCTTGTTCACGCTATTAATTATCGGTGCTTTTGCTGGCTGTTTACTTTGTTGTATTTCACTTTCTAAGATTTTTCGATTACCTGAAAATGATTTTAGGCGCATCTTACTTAGTATGTTGAAAATAGACCGTAAGGAAAGGCTTCTTCAGCGTTATTATTTTTGGTGCTTTAAAATGGCGTATGGAAATGAAATATAACAAAAACATCATGGTGGGAATTTTACTCGCTGAAAAAGCGCTCCTAAAATCCCCATATGTTAAGCGTTAGGCATATGAATACGATACTGAGCGAATCATCAGATAATTTTTATTTTCACAATGTTTCATTTGGCTACAATAAAAATGAAGATTGCGATGAATTGAATATTTTTCTTGTCGAAGGTGAATATGCCGATCACGATACTGCAAAGAGATTAGCCAAAATCACTTTCCTTGCCCCTATAATGTGGCAACAAATGGAAGAGTCACATTCATCATTTGATGAGTATGAAATACGCGATGACGGAGGTTTAATACAAATTATCGAAAGGTCTCGCTATTTCGATTTTGTAAATACAACTTATCCTTGGTATAAAGATATTCGCGGTAAAGCTCAACATATTCGTGTTTGGAGTCAAAATATAGTATCGGAGGTTATTGCCAAAGACATCCCAGCAGTGGTGTGGCAATATGCCTAACAAGCAAATCAACAAGGACTAAAAACAGCGGGCTGTTCGCTCCGCTCAATTTTAGCCCACTATTTTTAGCCTGTTATTTGGGCGTTAGCATGCCAAAGCCTATTCTCAGTTGGTTATCTAAAAGTGGAGTGCATGGCGGTTAGCTTTTTAGCTCATCACGGTCGGTAATATCAGTTCACGTAACCAGTAAGTTCTGGCAATATAAATCATCGAACACTGACAAAGTTAAGGCAAGGGATAATGCAGCATTTACATTTACACAAGGCAGTCACAGTTTGTTAGTTCATCAATCAATTCAAACAGCAGCACGCAATGCGGCAGCTAACAAAAACATCAACCAGAAAATTACTCGCTGGGCTACGCCCAATCGCTTCGTATTTTCTGGTTATATTAAGCGTTAGCACTCTAGGAATATTCCAATGCAGAATCATTCATCAATAAGTAAGTTTTTGAACAGCACATTCGGAATAGCATTATTCAGCGCGATTTTCCTTACTTTAGTCCCGTGGGTATATAAGACTTACCTTTTGTCCTACCAAGAGAGCCGAACAAATACTCAAAATACGATGGAATTATTATCTGAAATAGATCATCGATTGTATTATGTTGCAAAAATTAAAGAAAATTTTCCTCAATATCAAAGAAATGACCTTATTCTTGCATTTCACGGAGAAAATGAAGGGCTCATTCGAAAATATTATAATTTTAAGTCGACTTCCCCTAAACTAGCTAGTCAATCACTTTTAGGGTTAACAATAAGGTTCGCGCGATTAAATCAGTGCATTGATTCACTTGTGTTTACCGAGCTAAGAACTGAAATTGATCGGTTCAAAGATAGTTTTTTAGCTCAAATGGGAAATTTCAAAGGTCGAGATATCCCTCCAAAAGTTGTAGGGGACGCTGAATTAAGCTTACAAAAAATTATATCGGTATGGTCAAAGTTACAAAACGAGTGCTAACAAGCAAATTAACAGGACTTAAAACTGTTTGCTGATTTTCGTTCCTCAAACATTTTAGCCAACTATAATTTTCCGCTTAATGCGGCTTTAAAACCATATGACTCCAACGACCGCTGATCGCTCAAACCGGACTAAACCACAATAAATAGCTACGGCCGCTTTCTTGGGCAAAGCACCCGTTCGGCTAAGTCAGATCCAACTACTACAGTTTGCTCAAACTAACCTGTCAGCTTATAAGCCAGGGCTGAGTTTCAAATATTAATTCGTCGAATTTTTATAGAGTTTACGCTTTGATTTTTCCTAGTTATAAACATACGTGATTTGGGAGAAATCTAAGTATAGAAAATCGCGGGTTTTAAGGGGGGGACAGTTTGAAGCTTTAATACGCTCGCGCAACATCTGTTGGTCTTCTTGAGAGTAATGAATAATCCATGCATTATTTTAAAACTCGTTCATAATTTTTAAATTTTCTATATTTCAAGTTTTTGTAATTTAGGGATAATCAAAAACTAGTAATATTATCTATATTTTATTTTCGAAAAGACAGCTACTCTCAATTTGTTACATATATTAAAAAGGTAATAAATGATGAACATCAATTTATTTGAAGATATTGGGGGACAAGCCGCTGTTGACGCTGCTGTTGATATCTTTTATCGAATAGTATTGAGTGATGAGAGCATCGCTTCATTTTTCGATAATACTGTTGATATCGATCATGACGCTCAATTTGTTCATCAGAAAAGTCACCTGACCAGGTAATTTGATGGGCATCATCATTACATAATTAAAGAAATACGAGCGGCCCATGCAACATTAACAGCATAAGGCTTAAATGAAGTTGCCTTGCTGCTATCTATGATGCTTTCTATTTTTCAACAAAAGCTCTTTCAACCACGTAGTCTCCTTGCACACCCTTTTTAGGACTCTCTTTAAAGCCTATTTCATCAATAATGGCGCACGTCTCTTTCAACATGGATGGGCTACCACACAACATGACGCGATCAAATTCTGGGTCAAGCTCGGGTATGCCAATATCGTGATATAACTTTCCTGTTTTCATTAAATCAGTAATTCGACCCTGATTTTTATATGGTTCTCGAGTGACACTCGGATAGTAAATAAGCTGATCAGTAATCATTTCACCTAGATACTCGTGCTTTGGAAGATCTTCGGTGATTATTTTGTTGTACGACAATTCATCGATAAACCTAACACCATGAAACAAAACAACCTTTTCAAATCGTTCATAGGTTTCAGGGTCTTTGATAATACTTAAAAAAGGAGCCAGTCCTGTTCCAGTACCGATCAATAGCAAATTTCTACCATCGCGAAGATCGTCGATAACCAGTGTTCCGGTTGGTTTACTACCGATAATGACTTCATCACCAATCGCTAAGTGTTGCAACTTAGATGTGAAGGCACCGCCTTCCACTTTAATGCTAAAAAACTCTAAATAATCCTCATGGTTTGCACTAACGATACTATAAGCGCGCAAGATTGGTCTCTTCTCCTCTTGCTCTAAGCCAATGATGATATATTCCCCGTTTCTAAAGCGAAGACTTTGACTACGCGTCGTTTTAAAGGAAAAAAGCGTATCGTTCCAGTGGACGACATCGATGACTTTTTCGGGGTTAAATTTTCTTTGCATAACTTATCCTGTAGTCTGATTATTTTATTTCTTTACCTGCAGCTTGTAGGTCTGCATGGTAGCTAGAACGAACCAATGGGCCTGATGCAGCATGGGTAAAGCCTAGTTCTTTTGCTGTAACACCCAGTTGCTCAAATTCGGCTGGTGTAACATAACGTTTCACTGCCAGATGATGCTTACTGGGTTGCAAGTATTGCCCTAACGTAAGCATTTCTACATTATGCTCACGCAAGTCTTGTAATACGTCGGTAATCTCTTGAATCGTCTCACCAAGACCAAGCATCAGGCCTGATTTTGTGGCTACTTGTGGATGCATGACTTTAAAGCGTCGTAACAACTCCAGTGAATTTTTATAATTAGCCCCAGGACGAACTTCACGGTACATATGTGGAGCAGTTTCAAGGTTATGATTAAATACGTCTGGTGGTGCTGTACTTAATATATCGAGTGCTTTGTCCATACGGCCTTTAAAGTCAGGAACCAAAATTTCTATTTTTATGTTGGGTACCTCCTTACGTATCGCATTAATGCAGTCTACAAAGTGTTGAGCACCACCATCACGAAGGTCATCCCTGTCGACTGATGTAATGACCACATACTTTAATTTCATATCCCGTATTGTGGCTGCTAATTTTTGCGGCTCCTCAGCACTGACTGGTAAAGGTCTGCCATGTGCTACATCACAGAACGGGCAGCGGCGCGTACAAATAGCTCCTAAGATCATAAATGTAGCGGTTCCGTGATTAAAACATTCGTGCAAATTAGGACATGAAGCTTCTTCGCAAACTGAGCTTAGATTATGCTTACGCATAGCTTGTTTAATTTGATCTACTTTCGCTGTATTACTTGGCAGTTTTATTTTTAACCAGCTAGGCTTTTTTAATGTGGTTTCTTTCTCACTAGTGACTATTTTTACTGGAATAAAAGCCAACTTGTCAGCATTTCGCAGCTTTTCTCCAGCCACATATTTTGATTGTTTTATGTTGTTCATAATATTTGTAAGCCCTACTAATACTCTACGTATTACTAATGAATTTTAGCCGATTTGACATGTCTTGAGGCCAAAAAATGACTGGTTAGTATTTTACATTGGTAAAGTGTGATGATCTTAATTAGGGTGTAGGTAACATCGTTTTTAAGTTGTCAATGGCATGGACGGGGGCGCTAGGTCCTGTCATCAGTGGCGCGATGGCAGATAGCACTAACTTGTGTTTAGCTAACATGTTTTTCCCAACAAACGCTTGAGCGGTGACAACTAGGCTGAAATGCCCATTTCCCACATTATTAACTGTGACCTGTGCGTCAGTAATTTCATTTATAATCATATCTTGAATTGTCTGATTGATGCTCATGTGATTATTCCTAATTGGATGTGTGCGATTTGTCTAATAATTGAAGAATTGTGCGATTGATTTATTTGCACAGGAGCAGGTATAACGTCGTTTGATTTAGCTATCTTCACCACAAGCTATTAAGATTTTTACTGGGATAGTAGTGGATACACTTTGAGGTTGTTCGGGCTAACCTTGCATAAAAATAACAACGGCATTATCGATGTATGGCTCTTCAATTTTGTTGACGATATGCATCTACTACTCCCTATAAGTTGTTGATTAATCATTGTTAATGACAAATTGAAATGTTGTTTAGCTAACATCGCTTTGCGAGATATAATATTTTTTTGACCATTGCGCGCAAACCATTACCTCGCATCGAACTCAAATGACTGAATAAATCAATATCGGTAAAAAATGCTTCGATATTAAAATCAGTTACTTCCTGAGGTGTTTTTTTATTAAATGCACTGAGAACGATACCTGCTAGCCCTTTAACAATTTGGGCTTCGCTGTCGACCGCCATTAAAAGAAGATTATTTTTTGCATCGTATTCGCATACTAGCCATACTTGACTTTGACAGCCGACTATAAGATTTTCGTCAGTTTTAAATGACACGGGTAGGGTAGGAAGTTCCTTACCAAGGTCTATTATATAACGGTAACGATCTTCCCAATCATCAAAGAAGCAAAGAGTCTCTGCGATGTCTTCAGACTTGATTTTAGTGCCAAAGGGGCTGTCTGAAAAGTGGGTGATAGGCAGGTTATTCATCAGAATAACCCCATCTCTAATTGTGCTTCTTCGGTCATCATTTCTCGACTCCATGGCGGATCAAGTACAAGGTCGACCTTCACGTTATCTACATTAGGCACTAGCCCAACTTTATATTTAACATCATCTACCAATACAGGACCCATACCACAAGCAGGAGCCGTTAACGTCATGGAAATCAATACTGTATTGCCCTCAATTTTACAGCCATATATTAAACCTAAATCAACAATGCTAACTGGCATTTCTGGATCGTAAACAGCAGATATCGCTTTCCATACATTACTTTCAATCACCGTTTCATCGCCTGAGTCCTCAAATTCTAAAATGATGGGTTCAAACCCAAGAGCATCGGCATCAGTGCCATCAACCCGAGCCATATTACCGTTAACAAGAACGGTATATGCTCCACCTAATGATTGTGTCAGAGTGACAAAGGTATCTTTTTTAATGGTGATAGGAATGCCGTCTGGCACCAGTAGCGCTGGACAATCTTTATTCACAACTATTATTTGCTTTTGCATAACATTTTTCCAGTATATTGAGTTAAACCATCAGACTGAAAAGCTTTCACCACAACCACATTCTGCTGAGCTATTCGGATTAATAAACTTAATCACTTTGTTCAATCCCTCAGTGACGCAGTCAATCTCAGTACCATTTACATAGGGTAAGGCTTCTTGAGTGACGTAGAGTTTTAATTCATCATCATTAATGATGACTAGGTGTTCTTCTGTGCTGGGGTTGTCAATAAAATCCAACACATATTTAAAACCATTGCAGCCACTTTTTTTTACTGAAAAGCACAATCCAACTGCGTGCTTAATTTTTATTTTTTGAGTCAAAAAAGTACGCGCACTATCACTTAAAGACACACGAGGCTTACTTGGTTCAAAAGTCATTACAGTCATAATATTACCCATTTTTAATGTGATTTTTAGTTAAAGGAATGTTCTCACTTTAGTTAAAGCTGCAAATAACATTGCCACTTCTTCTTCGGTGTTATACATAGAAAACGATGCGCGTACCGTGCCTGAAATGCCCAGTTCATTCATTAACGGCATCGTGCAATGATGGCCTGTTCGTACAGCAATACCTTGTTGATTGAGCAAAGTACCTACATCACTTGGATGTGCATCACCCATGAGAAAAGAAAAAATAGCGGTCTTATTTTCTGCAGTGCCGTAAATATGAATATCATCCATACTATTGGCTAACTCTGAGCAATAATTAGTTAATCGCTGTTCGTGTGCTATCGCACCTACTCGGTCAATGCTGTTTACATAATCGATGGCTGCTGCGAGTCCTATTGCACCAGCAATATTCGGCGTGCCGGCTTCAAATTTGTAGGGCAATTCATTCCAAGTTGCCTGCTGAAATGTGACTGTTTTGATCATCTCTCCGCCGGTTTGAAACGGGGGTAGTTGCTCTAATTGAACTTCTTTGCCATACAACACACCGATACCCGTAGGGCCAAATAACTTATGTCCTGAGAAGACGTAAAAATCACAATTCAGGTCCTGGACATCAACAAAGCCATGACCAATGGCTTGTGCGCCATCTATCACTGTTATGGCATTAACTTGCTGTGCAAATTGCACGATTTCTTTAACCTGATTTATCGTACCA
This sequence comes from Paraglaciecola psychrophila 170, assembly GCF_000347635.1. NCBI lineage: Bacteria > Pseudomonadati > Pseudomonadota > Gammaproteobacteria > Alteromonadales > Alteromonadaceae > Paraglaciecola > Paraglaciecola psychrophila. The sequence continues at coordinate 1,875,634 of NC_020514.1, forward strand.
AGCGTGTTGGAGACATGTGTCATAGCAACAACTGCGGTATTTTTATTGAGTAACGTCTTATAAATTGAAAAATTCAGCTCGCCTTTTTCATTTATCGGAGCCACCACAAGTTTGGCACCGCTTCGCTTTGCTGCCACTTGCCAAGGCACAATGTTGGCATGGTGTTCCATTGCTGAAATAATAATTTCATCACCTGGCTTTAAAAAGCTTTGCGCTAATCCACTGGCAATTGTATTGATGGCTTCTGTTGTGCCTCTTGTCCACACTATTTCATGAGCATGTTTTGCATTAATAAAACCTTGCACTTTACTACGTGCATTTTCAAACAGCTCAGTAGCATTATCACTCAGAGTGTGAGCACCTCGATGCACATTAGCGTTATTCATATTATAAAATTGGCTGATAGCATCGATGACAATCTGTGGCTTTTGAGTGGTTGCCGCGTTATCCAAATAGATTAAAGGTTTACCTTTAACCTTTTGATCCAGTATGGGGAAATCTTGCCGAACTTTTGCAATATTAAACGTGTTGTCTTGCTCAACTGCATCTATAGAGGACATCGTTACTTTTCTCCTTTGTGGTGTAATGAGGAAAGTAAGCTAGATGAACGCTGTGTAACAAACTCTCGCACACTATTCTGTGGTAGTTGTTCGACTATTTCGGCAATAAAAGCCAGGCTTAATAGACGTTTAGCTTCGACCCTTGGAATCCCCCTAGATTGTAAATAAAATAATGCCTCACTATTGATTTGACCAACTGTGGCACCGTGTGAACATCTCACATCATCAGCATAAATCTCTAGTTCAGGTTTAGTATTGATGGTGGCAGTGCTTGAGAGTAATAAGTTTTTGTTACTGAGCTCGGCCAATGTTTTTTGAGCGTTTGGATGAATATGAATGCGGCCATTGAAGACAGCATTGGCTTGGTCATCGACTAAACCTCGAAATACCTCATTGCTGCTGCAATTTGGCGCAATATGTTGCATACAAATATGGTTATCAATGGTTTGTTGATGGCGACCGTAAAAACTGCCTCGAATATCATTACTCGCATACTCCCCCTGCAAGGACACCGTAAGATCATTACGTTTCAATTTAGATGCAAGGCTAATTTGATGTTGTTGATAAGTGCTATGATGACCTTGTTTTACGCGATGACTGCATATGCTCGTGACACTCTCATCAAGTTGCAGTCGGCTATGGGTAATATGCGCCTTGTCGTTTACAAAACATTCAATCACGGTATTAACCATTGCCGTGTGTTTGAGTGGTGCGTCTTCATGCTCGATTATTGTGGCTTTACTGCCGGTTTCAGCAATAATTAATAATCGCATCATGTTTGTTTTTGGCTGATCACCTTGTGTTAGGTTTACGATGTAAAAGGGCTTGTCGACCTCACAATGCTCTGGAATATGGATAAGTAAACCATCTTCAAGTTGCGCGCTGTTAAGGCTAGAAAAGTAGTCATGGTAATAGTTATGACTGGTATCTAGGTGTTCAATAATGAGTTGCTGCTGAGCGGTATTAGCCTCAGAGAACAAAGTGCTGTAAGGGTTACTATCAAGGTGAGATAGTTCACTCACAAACACGCCATTGACAAAAACTAAACGATACGCATCAAGGTCCTTTATTAAAGACTGCGCAAGTAGTTCATCAATATCGTCGATACTTTTTGAATAGTTTACTTGCATGCTTTGTGCGTCAAGTTGATCATCAGCTAACAATTTTTCAAGCTTCAGATATTTCCAATCTTCGGTTTTTTGGGTCGGTAATTGCAGCGCTCTTAAACGTTCACAAGCTGCATCACGAATACCTCGTAACCACGGATTTTTTTGAGATATTTGCTCGTTGCTAAAGTCAGTCGTTATTTGCTGTAGGTTATTCATGGCTAAACCTTAAGTGGATTTGCTGATTGCTCAGTTCCACTTTCTAACCAACTGTAGCCTTTTTCTTCTAACTCTAACGCCAGCTCACTTCCACCAGATTTAATGATTTTCCCGTCGGCCAATACATGCACAAAATCAGGTTGCACGTAATCTAACAACCTTTGATAATGAGTAATCAAAATAAAGGAACGTTCGGGACTGCGTAACTGATTGATACCATCAGCCACTACTTTAAGTGCATCGATATCTAAACCTGAGTCAGTCTCATCAAGTAAACATAGCTTTGGCTCTAGCATCAGCATCTGCATAATTTCATTACGCTTTTTCTCGCCACCTGAAAAACCTTCATTCACACCACGCTTCAGGAAGTCAGTATCTAAATCGACCAGTCGACATTTCTCACGTGCCAGCTTCATAAACTCAACAGCACTCAAAAGAGGCTTGTTTTGATGAGTATGTAGACATTCAAGGGATGTTTTTAAAAACTCAAGATTGCTGACCCCAGGTATTTCAACTGGGTACTGAAAGGCAAGAAAAATGCCTTCCCGTGCACGATCTTCAGGCACAAGCGATAATAAGTCTTTGCCTTCAAACATGACGGTTCCATCGGTCGCTTCATAGTTATCACGACCTGCTAGTACATTGGATAGCGTGCTTTTGCCGCTCCCATTCGGTCCCATAATGGCGTGGACTTCACCAGGTTTAACCTCAATATTTAATCCTTTGAGGATCTCTTTTCCATCAATCTTGGCTCTTAAATTTGCAACGTTTAGCATCTATTGACCTTATTATCTTTTAATCAAGTTTTTATCAGTGTGGTAATACAACTGATGTCTGTTTCATGAAACTTTGTTGATCCTTCGCAGCGCGTTATCCAACCGCACCCTCTAAGCTGATCTCTAATAGTTTTCCGGCTTCAACAGCAAACTCCATTGGCAACTCTTTGAAAACAGATTTACAAAAACCATTAACAATCATGGATACCGCTTTTTCAGGATCGATACCGCGTTGTTGGCACAGGAATAACTGATCATCACTGACTTTTGATGTTGTCGCTTCATGTTCGACAATCGCAGTTGGATTTTTGCTAACAATGTATGGAAAGGTATTTGCAGCACATTTATCACCAATTAAGAGTGAATCGCATTGGGTGAAATTACGTGCACCTTCTGCTTTTGGTGACATATTGACTAATCCCCGATAGGTATTAGACCCTTTGCCAGCTGAAATGCCTTTTGAGATAATGGTACTGCGAGTATTACGACCCAGATGGATCATCTTGGTCCCAGTATCCGCTTGTTGTGCGTTTCGGGTTAAGGCAACTGAATAAAATTCACCTACACTATTATCACCCATTAATACTACGCTTGGGTACTTCCAGGTGATGGCGGAGCCTGTTTCTACTTGAGTCCATGATATTTTTGCGTCGGTATGGCAGATACCGCGTTTGGTAACAAAGTTATAGATACCCCCTTTACCGTTTTCATCGCCGGGGTACCAGTTTTGAACGGTTGAATATTTAATTTGTGCACCTTTTAATGCAACCAATTCGACGACTGCTCCGTGCAGTTGATTTTCGTCTCGCGATGGCGCGGTACAGCCTTCAAGATAGCTAACATAGCTACCCTCGTCAGCAATAATGAGGGTGCGTTCAAATTGACCCGTGTTCATCTCATTGATCCGGAAGTAGGTCGACAACTCCATCGGACACCTAACCCCTTTAGGTATATAGACAAACGAACCGTCACTAAATACTGCACAGTTTAAAGCGGCATAATAATTATCTCTTACGGGGACCACTGAGCCCAAGTATTTTTTGATTAATTCAGGATGTTCGATTATCGCTTCTGAAAGTGAACAGAAAATTACGCCTGACTCAGCAAGCTTTTCCTTGAAGGTGGTGATAATAGAAACACTATCAAATACTATATCAACGGCAACACCAGCCAGCATTTCTTGTTCATGTAATGGAATACCTAGTTTTTCGTATGTACGCAGAAGTTCTGGGTCGACCTCGGCCAAGCTTTTAGGTGCATCATCCTGACTTTTTGGACTTGAATAGTAGGCAATGGCATCAAAGTCAATTTCAGGGTAATTGACTTGCGCCCATTCGGGACGCTCCATCTCTAGCCATTTTTGGTAGGCTTTTAAACGCCATTTCAGCATGTATTCTGGTTCATTTTTTTTGGCTGATATTTTTCGTATGACATTTTCATTTAACCCAGGATCAAATGTTTGCATTTCAACATCGGTAATAAAACCCGCTTCATAGCTGGAATTAATACGCTCATCAATAACACTGCTTTCGCTCATAATGATTAACTCTCTTTTGTAGATTTGCAAAGTAAATAGTGTGGAGTCACATAGCCACTTTTTGATCTCGAATGTATTGTATGAAACTCAAGCACCATAAAGAATACTAATTTAGTAATGTATGTTAGCCTTTAAACTTCTAACAATCAATACAATACTAAATCAGTATACATCCGGTGCTGTATTGAGTCTTATAATGGTTAGAATTACGATTTATAGTGGTTTGATAATTAGAGTTAAATTCAATCTGGTTATGTTTCATTTTTGCGGCTTTGCCGAACTGGAGCTATCTGGGCTATTCACTACTGAGTGATAATGGGGTAAATAAGTCATACCATTGAGGTATACTATTTTTTATGTTAATGATTGTATTATATATTTTTTTCGAGAGAGTCTTTGATGATAAGAATTAGCCGCATGGCAGATTATGCGCTGTTAGTGGTATTTAAAATGCGTAATCTTGATGAGCTAATTACGCTAAGCGGCTTGTGTGAGTTGACTCACTTGCCTCTACCGACCATACGTAAATTGATGCGTGCACTGACTAAAAGTAATTTAGTCAAATCAGTTAGAGGCCCTCATGGTGGCTATAAACTGAGTCGCCAACCGGATCAAACATCCATCGCAGAAGTGATCGAAGCCATTGACGGACCAATAGCTCTAACAGAGTGTGCTAAGTTGGATGGGGGAGATTGTCAAATTGCAAGTACCTGTGAATTGAAAGATAATTGGAATATCGTTAACCGTCTTATTTCCAATGCTCTTCACAATGTAACACTTGATGCAATGGGGCATATGCCTTTCGATATCAAACAACTGAATTCAGAGTTAATAAAAGTACCTAATCAAAACCAATAACTATTCAAACATTAGAAGCTATAACTCGTTATTCACAGCATTTCGCCAAGTTACTGAATGACTTTTGGCTACCTTGTTTTTAATTTTCCGCCTTTCACTTATCTTCTTCTAAAACCCATGACATGCATAGCCCTCAAGTTTTTTGGGCTTTTTATTCATATACAAAAAGTGTTCATAACCTACCGAAAAAGCAAAAGGGTTGGCATTATAATCGGCGTAATATTGATCCCTACCTAATTTTGCTTCGTTAACGCCAGATGCAAAACCGCTTAAAAAGTCATCTCTGTGATTCATCAACAAATTTGTAAAATCACCGTCACTATCCACCACTTCAAACACACCCTCATGAACGAATTTATCAAGCAGTGTTGTGTTGAACGAGCCGCTATAAATTTCAGTTTCAGGGTCAAAGTTAACCAATGATGTACTGTTGCCACTGGCGGCCTCCATGAGAGATACGAATAATTCACGTACTTTTTTGGATATCAATTTACTAACCTTTTAAATTTATTAGATAATAAACAAAGCGCTTTTATGCTAAGAGTTATTGTACTTTTTAACCCAAGCATAAGTGAAGCACACAAGAGCGAAACTTTATTTCATCAGCATTATTCGTTAGTTCTTAACCCCCTTTTTAAAACCGCAGCGCTGATCAAAGTATTTGATGCATGCTCGAAACAAAACTACTGAGTCAATATGCTTCGACGTTGATATTAATAACGTAAAGCAGGGGAGCACTGTTGTCTTTAACAAAACACAGATAGCGTTTCTGGTTAATGTTGAATGCAACGATAACTCAGATTTTGGGTAGTAATAATTTATGGATGAGTGTGCTGTTCAAGCACTTCATTAATATATTTTTTACAGTATTCTTTGGCTTGGTTAAACTTTTCTTGATTGGCGCGACTCAGTGCGCAACGCAACCAAAAGCCATCGATTAATGCAGCGGTCACCTCCGCTGCGTCGTAGGCCGTTTTAGAATCTAATAATTGTTTGAAGCTGTAGCGTAGATTACTGACAAGACGGCGTTTATTGATCTCTTGTAGGCGGTACAGCTCCGGATCATGCATAGACTGGCCCCAAAAACTTAACCATGTCTTAGTGCTTGCGTCTGCCTGTTGTACGCTTGAGAAATTCAGATCAACAATTTTCATTAGCCGGTCATAAGGGGTATCCGGTGAATCCGATATTTTAAGTTGAGAAAGCAGATATTGAACAGAAGCTTCAATCAACGATTGTTTGCTACCAAAATAGTGGCTAATAATGCCGGACGACATTCCTGCACGTTTAGAGATAAGACTAATTGTTGCCCCTTTTAAACCGACCTCAGCAACAACTTGAATTGTTGCATCAATCAATTGTTGACGACGCAATGACCCCATTCCTACTTTTGGCATTCCTTTCTCTCGTGGTTAGTTTATTAGTAAGGTTCCAGCATTGATAACAATAGCTTGAACGCGATGTGCGTTAAGCACGTCACCAGCCTCATCATAAGGCCCTGAGGTGACAACAAGACCTTCTTTTTCTAATCTTTGATGATGACAAATAAAAATATCAGACGAGGTGACTGCCCATAGGGATAATCTAAATCTTCATCATAGTAACTGACTTCACCCTAATGAGTAAAACCACTTGTTAATGCCATATATCATTACCACTCATTAACAGAATACCACTCACTTTATGTCTCTTAATAAACGAAAAAAATGTTGCAGGTATATGGGGGAAACAACCTAAGGCTCCCAGCTAGTATTATCTTTAAGCTATGTCATATCACTGTTGTGTATGTATTTATTTTATGTTTTTGCCATTGCCATTGACATTTTTTATCAGCAATCATATTGTCGTTTAACTCGACTTGAACGCTCAAAGGACTCCTGTTCTTCGGTTCGCGAACGTTGATATCTTCTTCACGAGTGCGGTGAATAATGTGGTCCCGATTCCAACGAAGGTCAGCTGAAATTAGATGCTGACCTGCATTGTCTCCTCATTGTTAATAGGAGGTGTAAATGCCATTCCCCCTGATTCTGCGTGGCGAATTATCAGGCTCACCTCAGAAATCATGCATCATTTGGCTAGAGACTTTTTTGTTTTGATAGTGCTTATCAGCATAGATAGTACTGAAATCAAGATCATCAAAATGATACTTAACTCAACGTTTTTCACTTTTAAAACCAGGTTTTGCACCTCGTATGCGATATATACCCTGCAGTACCGGCATATCTTTGGTATTGCCATAGACGTTATGTCCTATAAAATAATAACGTCAGGCTCATCGTCGACAAGGCGACTAAAAATGGGAATGATTATATTTTGATGTTAGCACGAACCAAATAAAATACGACTTGGTGCAACAGTCTAGGTAGCTGTAGTAAACAGCAATGCAAAAATCGCTCATAATCTAACAAGTGTGTTTTTGCTTTGTTGTACTTATAAAATAGCCACATGCGGTAATAACCGCATGTGGCTTTCTCACATTTTTTTACATGACAAACTTAACATTCAATGCCGCAGTTCGCGGAGCACCAATCCAACCTGCGTTAGGTGCAATGGTACCAATGTAATCTTTATCAAAGACATTGTTTATAGTGAAGCTAAGTTCCATACTGTCAATGGCTCCACCAAATTCGTATGCCGTTCTACCTACGTACAAATCACTCACTACATAAGCGTCAGTTTCCTGAGTATTGGCTTGGTCTAAGAAGCGCTCACCAACATATTTGGAGCTAAAACCAGCATAAAAATCACCTTTGGTATAATCAAAGCTCACTACGGCCATATCCTGAGCACTTCCGAGTACGGTGTTGCCTAGGAATGCTTCGTCTGTATACGTAGAGTCATTCTTGGTATATGAAACATAGATGCCCAGATTATCTGTAATATTATAGTCTAGCGATGCTTCGATACCATCTGACTCAACACCTCCGTCATTGATGTATCCGCCGGCTGCTGCTTCTAAGAAGTCGATACCATTGACACTTTCATTACTAACAAATGTAATACGGTTTTCAAACTTAATGTTGTAGTAAGTAATGCTAGCGTTGAAACCAGGGGTTGAATAACGTAGACCAAGGTCAATGTTATCCGCTGTTTCAGGTTCTATTTGGCTAACGTCTGTATCGTCACGCTCTAATACCCCGTCTTTTATTGCTGCAAAGTTTTCAGCATAACCGCCGAATACTTCCAAACCTTTCAAAGGTAAAGGGGCAACAAATCCGGCTGATATTAGGGCGTCTGAGTCAGATGACACGTTTAAGTCATTTGCGGGCGTAAACTGATCTTCCTTAGTGACGTCAACGTTGAATTTCTTGGCACCCAGACGAAATTTAGCAAAACCAGCATCTATCTCATCTTCAATGTAGTACATCAGGGTTTCGACTGGAAACTCGCGGCTATACTGGACCCAGTAAGGATTGCTTTCATAACGAGGGCTGGTAGCCGCGTCAATGGTTTTATGCCAGCTGCGGTTTTCATCGCGCTGATAATCTTCATACCAGAAACCACCGCGTACAGTATTTGGCATACCCGCAATTGAGGTTTTCCAGACTAAGTCGGTGTTGACACCGAAACGATCTTTGTTGTAGTTACTATGACGATTTGAGCTGACAGGCATTGCCCCTTGATCATAACAACCCGGATCGACTTCTGCTCCACCACCGCCATAAGGATAACCGATAGAGCTGACACAACCTTCGTTAGGTGATAAAGACTGACCGTCACGATTAACAAAATAAATACTGCCCAATGATGAGCCGCTATAAGCTGTGGTTGCAGAGTCTAGTTCAGAGTGCGGATTACCTGCGCCGTCATTGGTGACGTCGGCTATATAATACGGCATCCATTTACCCATACCTTCATTTTTATGGTAGTAAATGTTGGTGCTCACCTCCACTTCACTCACCATGAAGTCTGCTTGCAAATAACCAAATAGGTTTTCACGTTCAGTACCCCAGGTTTCGCGCAGTACTTGATCTTGGTAAGGCACGCCCGTAAAGTTTTTGATTAGACCATCCCAGTTAGGCTCTTGCGCATATTGTCCAAGGCCGTAAACACGCTGATATGTATACTCTTCGGCATCGTCGTAGCTTAAATAACCGGTTAAAGCGACTTCGCCAATACGGCTGATTATTTTACCCTCTGCATGATCTCGCGAGTTAGTGACTGAACCGCCCATATAGTCATCATTTTGCTGGGTTGATATAGAGACCCATGCGAATGTGTCTTTTGCAATCTCGCCGGTATCGTAACGTGTGTAGAATTTCCGTGCGTTGTACTCACCAAGTGTAGTACTGACAGTCAGTTTTTCATCCAAACCTGGACGTATTGTTGTAAAGTCAAGTGTGCCGCCTAACGCTTCGTTAGAACGAGAGCTTATGTCAGCTGTACCCTGAGATACTTCAATGCTTCGTAAATTTTCGGTATCGATATAACGGCTGGCTTTGGTACCACCACCGTAGTTAGAGTTACCATTGGAAATGCCATCTACGGTCATGCCAATCTGCTGAGATGCCAAGTCCAGTTGAAAACCACGCATCGAGATGCTGGTTGACCATTCGTCTGATCCAAATGGGTCGCCTTCGTTAACCAATACTCCAGGCAAGTTATCGATAATGGATAGCGCGCTGGTCATTGGGGTTTGCTGTTTTTTCATTTCAGAGGAGATGGTGCTGTTTGCGTAAGAAACACTGCGGCCGGTAACTTGAATAGTTTCTATTGCTTCTTTTTTTGTATCTGCTTGTTGTTCTTTACTAACTTGTGCCATTGCGGGCAGAGAAGTGACAGATATTGCTGATAATACTGATAACACAGATAGTGCGATAACGCTTTGCTTCATAGGCAAATTAGGTTTCATAAAAGTTCCTGTTCAATGTATTTTAATAAACGTTCTTAATGTGTGGGAATAATATGCCAACCGAGTTAATGTTAATTGATCGTTCAGTTAAAATCAAATTTGGTTAATTGAACGTTCAATAAAGCTGTAGAAAAGATACCCTTATTATGTTGATATCTAGCGTGCAGCATAAAAATTAAATCCTAATTACTTATTGTTTTAATTAAGTTTTAATGCTTTTTTATTGATTTTAAAGAAGCTTTGATTAGGTATTCTAACGCTTTGATACGATACGATAGATGCTTATTAATATTTATTGTTAAGGTTGGTTAAGAGATTATTGATTATGATTAAAGTCATTAATTGTTTTTTGTATTATATCCAATGCATAATTATTAATGCGTAAAATTTAATTAGGGCTCTAACTATCGACTCTCGTTGAACCCGCCGAACTGTTACTACCATATTTTACTTTTAACCACATCAGTTGAATGGTTGATTATTAAACAAGACATATCTTCTAAATAAACCATTAAAAATAATTTGATGTGCCAATAAAAAAGTAATCTAGGTTAGATTAAATATGAATGGATGCTTAGGGCAATACTCCCTTTATGTGTTTATTCTTATGAATGGCAAATAACACAAAAAAGGTTATTAATTAAATCATAAACACTGCACATTATTTAACATGCATTGGTGATTTTTTATGCTATGAAGTCTTTCAGTGTTTCGTGCTTTTAGGGAATGTTAATACGTGAAACCGGTTTGTAATTAATAATAACGTTCGCAACAAAATAGCTGTTGCTGTTCAACTTAAGGGGCATATGCTCAGGGAAAAGTCAGGTATTAAAGGTATTAAAGACCTAAGACCGGTATTCAACTAATCAGGAAGTTAACGTCTAATAATATAAAGCTATTTTAATCTGTTTTTACGCTTTGAATTTTTGTTAATAGTTGGGTGAAGAGTTGGGTGAGTTAAACATAATTGGTTTGCTTGACGGGTGTAAAAAGCCATCATAATGTACTGTATCTTAATAAAACCTTAAGATAATTAGAATAGTCTATTGTTTTATAAAATAATAATGAGTGTTTGCTTGATGTTGTCTATCGTTATCCCCGCCAAGAATGAACAACAAAACGTCAAACCTTTGGTAGATGAAATTATCACTGTGCTTCAAGGTTTAGCAACATTCGAGATCCTTTACATTGACGATGGTAGCGATGATGAAACCTACGCAGAAGCGATTAATATGCGAGTCGAGGGTTCAACAAAGTTACGGCCATACAAACATACTTTTTCTGTTGGGCAAAGTGGTGCAATTCGCACTGGTGTATTAAAAGCTGCAGGTGACTTAATTGTCACCTTGGATGCAGATGGACAAAATGATCCTGCCGATATTCCGTTGTTATTGGCAGCAGCACTAAAACTCCCCAAAGGTTCAGATTTTTGCATAGCGGGTTATCGCAAAAAACGTAAAGACACACCTTGGAAACGCTTTCAGTCCAGAATTGCGAACCGAGTTCGCATTAAATTACTTGGAGATGACACGCCGGATACTGGCTGTGGTCTGAAAATTTTTCCTCGTAAAACCTTTTTAGCGCTACCTTACTTTGATCATATGCATCGCTTTCTTCCAGCCTTGGTTAAACGGCTCAATGGCACTATTGTGGTAGTGGAAGTGAGTCATAGAAATCGTCAGTTTGGGCAATCGAAATACAATATGTTAGGGCGTTTAGGTGTGGGTTTGATTGATATGTTAGGTGTAATGTGGCTGCAACGGCGCTATAAAGCTAGCGAAGTGATTGATGCTCGTGAGTGAACGTTTACTGGCGGTTATCCGCTTTAAATGGTTTAAAAGAGCCATGATGTTATTGCTGGGTTGTTTGCTTGGTGGGGCCATAGTAAGTAATCATGTCCTATTTCAGTCTTTCAACGAAAATTGGATAGATGCCCACATTAGGGACAATGGTGTGACTGGTATGTTGCTGTTTCTAGGACTCGGAGCGGCTGCTACTGCATTAGGCAGCCCAAGACAATTGTTAGCTTTTTTTGGGGGCTATGCGTTTGGGTTCATCAATGGCGCATTGCTATCGACCTTAGCCGCTGGATTCGGTTGTATCTTAAGTATGTATTTTGCACGATTTGCAGTCAGACAACAGATTAAAAAGCGTTACCCACAAAAAATATCCGCTATCGACCGATTCCTGGCAAAAAGTCCCTTCACAAAAACTATTGTTATTAGGCTGTTGCCGATTGGAAACAATTTAGTCACCAACCTTGTGGCAGGTGTCAGCCATGTCAGTGGGTTGTCCTTTGTGATGGGCTCCATGATTGGGTATCTTCCACAAATGGCCATCTTTGCTTTGATGGGCAAGGGGGTAATTGTTTTATCGATTTGGAAAGTTGTCTTAAGTATTGTGTTATTTGTTATTTCAAGTCTGTTGAGTGTCAGACTCTACAAACAATATAGAGCCGATAGTTTAATTGACGGCAGCGAACTTGCCGACCTTAAAAATATTCAACAAGATGAGGCAATCAGTAAATGAACCCAAAGAATCACTGGGGTGAGTATTTTTATAATGTCACATCTGAGCATCGTCATGCTCTATTTTGGTTGATGTCGATTGCGGCTAGTTTGATATTAATTGGTATTGGTTTACGTGATCCTTGGCCTGCCGACGAACCAAGATTTGCCCTAATAGCAAAGGAGATGGTTGATACCGGTCAATGGTTTTTCCCTGCTAGAGCACAGGAGTTGTACCCTGACAAACCACCCATCTTCATGTGGTCTATTGCATTATTTTATTGGCTAACCGATTCGATTAATTTTGCCTTTTTAATCCCTTCAGCCTTAAGTGGCTTACTCACTGTATTTTTAGTCTATGACATTGGACGCAAATTATGGTCAACCCAAATCGGTTTTATTGCAGGGCTGCTGCTGACGTTTAGTCTTCAGTTTATGTTGCAAGCCAAAACAGCGCAGATTGATGCGATGGTGTGTGCGTGGATCACTTTAGGCTGTTACGGGTTGCTCAGGTTTACCCTGGTTGACGGTAAATGGCGTTGGTACCTCTTAGCCTGGTTTTTTATGGGTATCGGAGTGATAACCAAAGGAGTGGGCTTTTTACCGCTTCTGATGTTAATACCTTACTTTGTGTTGCGGCTATCTGCTAAGCAATATGCTCAGGCGCCGATTATCACTCGGCAGTGGCTTTGGTATCTTGGGCCGCTGGTTATGTTGTTTGCTATATCACTGTGGTTTTTACCTATGCTGTGGTGGGTAGATCAAAGTCAAAACTCTTTATATGAAGTGTATCGTGACAATATTTTGTTTCGGCAAACAGTCACACGGTATGCCAATTCGTGGCATCACATTAAACCTTTTTGGTACTACTTAAGTTCTGTTATTCCGGGCTTTTGGCTACCCCTGAGTCTGGCTTTACCTTGGTTAATTAAGCCTTGGTGGAAGGCCATTAAACAAACCGATGCTAGGATTATATTACCCCTTGGTTGGATTGTCTTAGTGATAGTGTTTTTTAGTATGAGCGCAGGGAAACGCGGGGTGTATGTATTGCCAGCATTGCCAATGCTGGCATTGATCAGCGCCCCCTATTTTGCTCAGTTATTAAAAAGTAAGGTGCTTATCAATCTTGTCTGGGCAACCGTTGCATTGTTATCCCTAGGATTTTTTGTTTTTGCAATCGCAGGGTTTGCAGAGGCCAACTTTGCTGTTCGCTTGAGTGATAAATACAATGTTGTTCCTTGGTTATTTTTTCTCATTGTGGGTGGCGCAGGATTACTGAGTTGTGCTTTGCGCTTGGAAGGCAACAAGTGGCAAAGTTGGCCGATTTTTATCACAGTGGTGTGGGTGGCTTACAGCACCATGGGGTATGATTTGCTGAATGAAGCCAGAACACCGAAAAACATATATCGAGAAGTCAGTAACATTATCGAAGCTGATGCAGAAGTGGCTCTGGTGGACTTCTCCGAACAGTTTATTTTGTTTTCGCCATTTCGAATGACGCATTTTGGCTATCATACCGATGATCTACAACAACTAGCCGCTGCTTGGAAATGGCAAAAAGCGCAACCTAAGAGATATGTGATTATTGATTATGAATTGGTTAGCGATTGTTTTGATAAAAACAAAGTGATTCATCTAGGGTTTGCCCACAGAGTAGATTGGGTTTTATTAAATTCTGAAAGTCGCTTAGATAGTTGCATACCAGATGTTGAAAATTTGCCTGAGTATAGATATGGGTATTGAATGAGAAATAATCTAAAAGCTTTAAGCGTTACTTAAGTTAGCCCCGTTAAAGTTCTCTCAAGTCAACTTCTTGAGAGAACAATGTTATTCATTTCTAATTATCACACTACTTTTACCATCTCAAAAAGTTGGCTTAATTCTTTTAAAAAGATAAGCATATCAAGCAACTTGCTGATTGTTTTAAGCTGTGCATATGTTGCATTGGTACTCAATGCCCCTTTTTTACTTAAAGCTGCATCGGTGATCACTTCGTCAGATGATTACAGCTTATTGTTTTTGCTGTCAGTACCGGTGTTTCTGCTGAGTTTATTTATATTTATTAATAGTTTTATGGCTATCGGTTATTTATTAAAACCGGTATTGATAATGACTGTTTTTGTGTCTTCAATTATTTTCTACGCCATATCCAATTACGGTATCGTTTTTGATTATACGATGGTGCAAAACGCCATTGAAACAGACTCGACTGAGGCATTATCGTACTTAAATATTTATTTGATTAGTTTTTTGATTTTGTTTGGTGTGCTCCCTTCATTGTTAATCTATTGGGCACCGATACGTCAATTATCTATAGGGCAAAACATACTATCAAGACTATGGTTGATTGGTTTATGTCTACTAGTGATTGTGCCGATTGTAGGGAGTTTTTATGTTAACTATGCCGCAGTTGGCAGAAATAATTCTGACTTAATTACGTATGTCACGCCTTATAAATTGCTCGACTCATCGGTCAAATTCGTCAAGCGAAGCTATTTTTCACCTCATAGAGATTTTCAATTATTAGATACTACCCCCAGTCTTTCTGACTCAACGGGAGCAACCAAGGTAACTGTTTTAGTGTTGGGTGAAACTGCAAGGGCACAAAATTTTTCGCTTAATGGTTACGCCACACCTACCAACCAATACACCCAAGCAAAAGAGGTAATGTCGTTCTCAAACGTTGCATCCTGTGGCACTGCAACAGCGGTATCCGTTCCTTGCATGTTTTCTAGATTAGACCGACGCAGTTACGACCAACAGACCGCAGACTCACAACAGAATGTATTAGACATCATCCAATTAGCGGGAAGCGACGTGTTATGGATTGATAATAACAACGGCAGTTGCAAAGGTGTGTGTGCCCGAGTGAAAAGTATTGAACTATCCCCAGAGATTAAAAATCAGTTTTGTGACGGAGAATATTGTGTGGATGAAGCTTTATTAAGTCCACTTGGAGATAAACTCGATCATCTCACTCACCACAATACCCTCATTGTTTTACATATGATGGGCTCCCATGGGCCCACTTATTTTAGGCGTTTTCCACAAAATAAAAGGCCCTTTACACCAGATTGCCAACGCAGTGATATTCAAAACTGCACTCAACAAGAACTCATCAACACATATGATAATACCATCGTCTATACCGATTATGTATTGAGCAAGATAATCGAAAAGTTAACACTATTAGAGCAAACCAAGGATATTGAAACTTCTATGCTGTATATCTCTGATCACGGCGAATCACTTGGCGAAAAAGGTGTCTATCTGCACGGTTTACCCTATGCGTTTGCGCCGAGTGAACAAACCCACGTACCCATGATTTATTGGCAAGGATCCGCAATGCTTGATAAAAACCCAGCATGTATAAAGTCTATGACTGCGCAATCTATTTCTCACGATAATCTTTTTGATACATTACTAGGGATAACATCAGTAAAAAGCAGTACATACAATGCAAGTATGGATGTATTGGCCCAATGCCCAATCTTAGGAGTGTTAGCTAACACTGAGTTTGAAAATAACCAGATGGATATACTTTAGGTCGTGATTTTCGTATTTTCTTACGCAAATATAATTTACGCAAAAAAAAGGCTTATCTTTCGATAAGCCTTTTTTATTTTTTGGTGGAGCTGGCGGGACTTGAACCCGCGTCCAGAACACGTCAACCGTCGGTACTACATGCTTATTTTGTCTTTTATTTAACTACGTGGAACTCCGACAAACAGGATTTCGTTGCAGCTGGCCTAATACTATTTCGCGGTTCACCCTTAGACAAGGTTCCCTCGCTATCCTGCTGGGATGACCTTCCGAACCTCTACTAGCAGAAAGAGTATGAGTGGAAGGGCACTGCCGGGTATTAAGCGGCTAGTGCGTAGTTTTCGTCGTTTGCGACTATTTAAATGCGGCTTTTATAGAGGCAAACCGCTCCTCTGCATGCACCTAAAGCTTCTAGAGTCCTGTCGAATCCAAAATCAGCCCCAAGTTGTTGGTTGCAAACTACCAACAGGGTTATTCTAGCATAGGCTAGTGAGTTGTGAATACATTGTTTATGCAAATCTTGATACAAACCTTGTGTGGGTTGTATCTAGCCCAATATATTGGTTACAAATTATGCAGCTTTAACAGACTCTCATATGACATCCTCAATTTTCACCCCGTTTACATTACCTAACGGCCAAGTACTAAAAAATCGCTTAGTTAAAGCTGCCATGGAAGAAAATTTGGCGACGTCTGAACATCTGCCAGGTAATGCGCTTAAACGCCTTTATAAATCTTGGGCCGATGGCGGGGTTGGGCTAATCATTACCGGTAATGTGATGATTGATCACTTGGCCATGACTGGGCCAGGGGGAGTGGTTTTAGAGCAGGATACAGATTTAACTTCTTTTATTGACTTGGCAACGTTGTCAAAAGCGAATGCTACAAAAGTATGGATGCAAATCAATCATCCTGGCCGCCAAGTGTTTAAGAAAATGGGGGGTAAGGTGCTTTCTCCCTCTGATGTGGCGTTGAATATGGGTAAACATTCGTCGTTGTTTTCTACTCCTAAACCAATGGATGAGTCCGAAATTAAAGATGTTATTCAACGATTTACTATAACTGCAACCCGGGCTGAGCAAGCGGGCTTTGACGGTGTTGAAATACATGCTGCCCATGGTTATTTGCTGGCCCAATTTTTATCACCACTGACCAATAAACGCCAAGATAAGTGGGGAGGTAGTCTTGAAAACCGCGCCCGCTTATTGATTGATGTGGTTAAATCGGTAAAGGCGGCTTGTTCCGCGAGTTTTGCAGTCGCGGTGAAGCTTAATTCAGCAGACTTTCAACGTGGCGGTTTTGATATTGCGGATGCTGAACAAGTCGTGAAAATGCTCGCTGAGTTGAACATTGATGTAGTGGAATTATCGGGTGGCAGTTACGAGGCGCCTGCTATGCAGGGTCGTAGTGCAGATGACAGAACGTTAGCAAGAGAAGCCTACTTTTTAGAGTTCGCGACTAAAATTGCTAGAACTGTATCACTACCTATTATGACCACAGGAGGCGTACGCCGCTATGAAGTCGCTAAGCAGGTTGTTGATAGTGGAGTGGAGTTGGTGGGAATGGCTAGTTCGCTTGCGTTAACGCCAGATTTACCTAATCAATGGAAAAATGACCCAACGGTGCTAGGTCATATACCTGTGGTGAATTGGAAAGACAAAACTCTTAGCGGTCTAGCTACTATGGCAATGGTTAAACAGCAATTACGTCGCATTGGGGCGGGTAAGTCGCCTCAATTATCTGCGTCGCCGTTATGGGCTTTAATTACTGATCAAGTGCGTGGAGTAAAACTGACTAAGCGTTATAAAAGACAACACAAGCATGAAATTTCATAGTTATGGTGGCGCTACAAAGCCTTTGCAGAGCGGTATTATTTTTGTCTGAGTCGCTAGCATATAAGTGAGCCGTTTATACTTGATAAGTGTCAACGGCTAGCAATTCCTTTACTTTGCGTTAAACACTACTTGCATCTAAAAAGATGCCGCAGTGTTAGTTACATATTTGTTTGACCATTATGAGTTAGGCGCTGATTAAGTGACGGTTGCAATCAAAAACGCAGCGAGAGACAGCTTAATCCACCGTCTAACTTTTGAAACTCGGACATCGGTAGCTCTATTGTTGGGTGACCAAGTTGTTGGATGGCATTTAGGGCATTGGGAAAGCCTTTGGGCACTAAGATGGTACCGTTTATCCATACACTATTGGCGGCATAACTTTCTTGTTTTGCTATTTCAATACGCTTGAATTGATTGAAAATAGGGTTGTGGTGCATTTCACCAAAGGTCAGTAAATTGTTGTTTTCTAAATAACTTACGCCTGTTTTTAAATGTAATAACTCTGACATTTCGACCATTGAACCCGTTAGGTCGTATTTTCCAAGTATATCGATAAGTTGCTCAACACCTTGAGCATTAGTTCGGGCCGATAAACCGATATAAAAATGATTTCCTACCATCATGATATCGCCAGCTTCAACAGTGCCGGGGAAATTGATGTGCTCGAAGCTAGGATAAGATTGTTCTACTGCTTTGACTATATGTGGTACTTCGCCACGGCGGCTTGGCGCACCTGGGTGGGTAAGAATGGCGCACTTTGAAGTCAACAAGGCTACGTCTTCAACAAAACACGAGTCAGGGTAACTTTCTAGCGGTGGCAGAATAGTCACCTGTAAACCACACTCTTTTAGTGCTGAAATATAGCCTTGATGTTGTTCGCATGCCAAGTCGTAGTCAGGTAAACCCATCTCCGCTTCAGTTAGGCCCTCTAACATTGCTTTACATGGTGTTCTAACTATTGCTTTACTAAACATAAATATCCTTAAAAATTATTGGTACAAAACCCAAGCACCGATGATGGCTAACAAAGAAAATAAAGTGGCAAGTAGCGCTATACATAATCTTGCATAACTGAGTTGCTCACCCCGCTTATGATCCTGTAACTGAAGCTTAATACTCGCTAGCCCAGTACCTAAATAAACGACTAATGCTGCAAAGGTGGCAAGAATAAGTAAGTTTTCAAAACTATTGATCAGTGATTCACTGGTATTAAAAAATAATAATATAATCGCTAAAACACAGGAAAAAAATATTGCTCTGGTAGGCGTTCCGTCAGCACTTTGCTGGCTAAAGTACGTGGGAAATATTTTGTCTCTTGCTCCCGCTAGCATCATAGTACCTGCAATCATGATACATACGTTTAAGGTGCCACCGATAGCAAATAAGGCACCGATGGTAATGATGATGGCGCCAGTATCCCCCATGATTAATTGGGCTGCATCGGTGAAAGGCGACGTAGAGTTTTGTAATTCTGCTAAAGACATAATCGACATAATTCCAAACATAGCTATCACATAAACAGTCAGCGCCGTTAACGTGCCTAAAATTGACGCGCGAGCTATGGTTTTTTCAGGATTAATGGTGTCTTCTGATGGCAGTGTGGCTGATTCAACCCCGATAAATCCCCACATAATCAATAAACATAATGCACCCACCATATGGAACAGAGAGCTGTCATCAGGGTTAATGGCTGGAATGTGCGTTACTTCGCCAAACATGATGCCGATAAAGCCCACTAATACTAACGGAATGATTTTTACGATGGTGGTAAAAAGTTGAACCGCACTGGCTTCGCGAACACCACGTACATTGATTACGGTAAAAAACAGAATAATAACGAAAGCAAAATAAGTGCTATACAGTGGCTCATCACTAAGCACCGGTAAGAATCTTTGACTGTAACCTGCAAACGATAGGGAAATAGCTGCTATTGAGGAGACTAAAGAAATCCAGTAGCCCCAACAAACAATTGCGGCAGGAATTGCACCAAAAGCTTCAGAAACGTAGAAGTATGGACCACCTAAACCAGGTTTGCGTGAAGATAAATAACTATAACTTAACGCTAAACAGAGGGCTCCAAAGCCGGTCACACCCCAGCCTATAAAGCTATAACTGCCATAAGGAGCAAGTAAAGCGGGTAAAGTGAAAATACCCGAACCTATCATCATGCCAGCTACAAGAGCCCAGGACCGCCATATACCTATCGACTTTGTCATGCTAATCAGTGCTGTAAAACTAGATGTGATAAAGATTAACCAATCTAACTTTAGATTAATAGCCGATACTTTGGTTGTTAGTTTATTATCTAAACGCTGTGTTTCATCATACGTTCTTTATCACGTGCCCAATCGCGGTCCTTAACAGCGTCTCGCTTATCATGTTCGTGTTTACCTTTGCCTAAGTAAACTTCAACTTTCACCCAGTTTTTCTTCCAATACATGGCGGTGGCAATAATTGAATAACCTTGGCGTTCAACGGAGCCTATTAACTTATCTAACTCTCGTTTTTTGAGCAACAGTTTACGCTTACGTGTAGGCTCACATACAACGTGACTCGACGCCTGATTTAGCGGTTGAATGGTTGAACCAATTAGAAAGGCTTCACCTTTGTCTATGGCGACGTAACTTTCCGAAATATTAACTTTACCAGAGCGAATGCTTTTCACTTCCCAACCTTGCAAGGACATACCACATTCGAGTTTGTCTTCAAGATTGTATTCGTGACGAGCTTTTTTATTAAGCGCGATGGTGTTATCTGTTGATTTTGACTTCTTTTTATTCATAAACTGTATTATAGAGATTGTATGAAGTGGTACAACAAAAAATCCAAACTATTCAAAAACTAATGGATCGACACACCCTAAATGACTTATGTTATTCGGTAATATTTAAAGCTTTACCAATTTTGGAGAATAAATGGCCAATGTATGTCGCAGCGCTTTAGTTGCCTTTAGCGCTGAATCCATGTTTGATTTAATTAATGATGTAGAGCTGTATCCAGAATTTATTCCAGGATGTGCTGAAACCAAGATATTGCAACAAGATAATGACAATATGAGAGCATCGCTGCTTATTTCAAAGGCAGGCGTTAAGCAATGGTTTACCACTCACAATACTTTAAAACGTGGCGAATTTATCCATATGAACTTGGTTGATGGCCCTTTTTCACGACTCACAGGTGGTTGGACAATTACGTCGCTCAGCGAGACAGGCTGTAAAATTGAGTTAAATTTGGATTTTGCATTTTCGAGTAAAATTATCGAAATGGCTTTTGGGCGGGTTTTTAACTCGATTGCTGCTAATATGGTGGTCGCTTTTACTGAGCGCGCAAAACAGGTTTACGGCTAAAGGCTAGAGGTTACTTAGAGCATATGACAGACCAACAAATATCCCTTGAGGTGGTATATGGGACTCCCGAAAAACAAGCGTTGCTCGAAGTGGTGGTTGAACAAGGTACAACGGTTGAACAAGCTATTTTGGCTTCGGGGATTGTGAAACGCTTTCCTGATATCAACCTTGAAATATTAAAAGTCGGCATTTGGAATCGCACTTGTAAATTGACCGACCTACCCAAAAAAGGCGACAGAATTGAAATCTATCGCCCCCTGATTGCCGATCCTAAAGAAGCCAGACGTCGGCGCGCTGAAAAGGCCATAGATGAAGGTCGTGCTAATAAAACTACTGGTGGAAGAGCAAAAGCCAAAATCCCAACGAATACATTAGAATCTAAGCCCTAATGCCTCGCAAATAAACTTTTGAAATGGTTGGGCGCGTCCAAAACGACTGGCCACCATCTTGCAAAAATCTGGTTGATACAAATCGCTTTCTTGTAACGGGCACAGAGCAATAAAATCTTTGCGCTTTATTTCTTCAATTAATGAATGGTCTTTGTCATAACCTTTTGGAGGCCTGATTAGCTTAGTGCCTCCAAGTTGGTAAAATTCGGTAAAGGGTTCATGTTCAATTGCATCTAAATAAGGACCCGGCTTGGTCACCATATGATCTCGAATAGCAGCCAATGAATCTCTATCCGGTTGCCAAGTGCCTACCCCTAAAAAAATCTCGCCAGCTGCAATATGTAAATAAAAACCTGGAGCGTGAACATCCTTGCCCACCTCATGACGAAACTGAATGCCTACATTGGTTTTGAAAGGTGATTTGTTTTTTGAGAATCTAACGTCTCGATAGATACGCATCAGCGAACCACCGACTTTTTTAGCACTAGCTTCATAGTGGGGTGAGATAAGTGGGATCCACTGTTCCATTTGTTCTATAAAAGCCAAGGCAGGTGTGCGAACGTCGTCTTCATATTGTTGTTTATGGTCATTGAACCATTCTCGGTCATTATTGACCTGTAGATTTTTTAAAAACGTCATTAATGATGGTTCAAAATGATTGAACATAAAACTTTTCCTTAGAGCTTAGATTTAATATTTCTTACGTTGTAAACCAGTTTGAGCTAATATTTTGGCTGAAATTTCTTCAATCGAAAACCGTGTGCTGTTCAGAAATGGAATTTTCTCTTTTCGGTATAAATTTTCTACTTCACGCAATTCCATGCGACATTGCTGCAACGATGCATACTTACTATTGGCCCGTCGCTCTGAGCGAATTTGGTGTAATCGGTCTGCTTGGATGGTCAGTCCAAATAATTTGTCTTTGAAGCGACGCAAGGGCGCAGGTAAACGTAAAATGTCACCCATATCATCTTCTGTAAAAGGGTAGTTTGCTGCTTTGATGCCATATTGCAGCGCCAGATAAAGACTTGTAGGGGTTTTACCCGACCGAGATACTCCCACTAAAATGATATCAGCCTCGTTATAATCTTTTAAGTTTGCTCCATCATCATTGGCTAACGCATAGTTCACGGCTTCAATGCGAATATCATAGGTTTTTTCGTGGATACTATGTGTTCGATGTTTTTCTGGCTTAGATGGTACACCTAATACTTTTTCTAGAGGCGCAACAAACTGATCCAAAAAGTTGTAGTTAATGCCCACTGACTTTGACACGATCTTACGGACTTCGATATTGACTATGGTGTAAAACACTAAAGGTCTCTGACCGTCATCTTGAAAACTTTCAGATATTTTTCGAACCACGTCTTTTGCTTGTTCCGATGTTTCGACAAAGGGAACAGTGATGTGTTTGAACTCAATCGTAAACAGGGAGAGCAATGCGTGGCCAAACACCTCTGCAGTTATGGCCGTTCCATCTGAAATATAATAGGCTGATCTCAAAACATTTCCTTAACATTGTTGTAATTTAATTACGAAAAACAATTAAATTTTACTTTCACGATAACAACACTCTAAAATCACCACAATAAATGTAAAGGCGTTATAAGAATATTGCTTTTTATACTGTTTTTAACAGTTTTATTAAGTCTATTTGCTTAAAATAACATGATATTTAAACAACCAAACAATCATTTGGAGAAAACGAGAATGCAAGAACACGTTTTGTGGTACCAACAACTGGGAATGGGAGATGTTGGAGTCGTTGGCGGCAAAAACGCGTCGTTGGGCGAGATGATTTCAAATTTGGCTAATGCAGGGGTGCAAGTGCCTGGAGGATTCGCAACCACTGCTCATGCATTTAATTTATTTCTCGAACAAAGTGGTTTAGAAGCGCGTATTCATGTGTTGTTGGACGACTTAGATGTTGAAAACATTGCAGCATTAGGTAAAGCCGGCGAAACCATTCGTAATTGGATTATCGACACTCCCTTTCTTCCAGAGTTGGAAAACGATATACGCACCGCATTTAAAACCTTACAAGGTGAGGCTGGTGATGAAGCTTCGTTTGCCGTTCGCTCTTCAGCAACAGCAGAAGACATGCCTGATGCTTCGTTTGCTGGTCAACAAGAAACCTTTTTAAATGTTAAAGGCTATGACTCAGTCATGGTTGCAATTAAACATGTATTCGCTTCACTGTTTAACGACAGAGCTATTTCTTATCGAGTACATCAAGGATACGACCATAAAGGCGTGGCCTTGTCTGCAGGTGTTCAACGTATGGTGCGCAGTGATTGCTCTGCTTCCGGTGTGATGTTCTCAATTGATACAGAGTCTGGTTTTGAAGATGTTGTCTTTATCACCTCATCTTATGGTTTGGGTGAAATGGTGGTACAAGGTGCTGTTAACCCTGACGAATTTTACGTTCACAAGCCGACCTTGGCAAAAGGCTTCCCAGCGGTAGTGCGAAGAAACCTTGGTAGTAAACTCACCAAGATGATTTATTCGGATGACCTAGAGCACGGTAAACAAGTTGAGATTGTGGATATTGATGCCACAGACAGTCGTAGATTCTCACTTACTGATGACGAAATAATGGAGTTAGCTAAACAAGCTGTCATTATTGAAAAACATTACAAACGGCCAATGGATATTGAATGGGCCAAAGATGGCATAGACGGTAAACTTTACATAGTACAGGCACGTCCAGAGACTGTGCGCAGCCGTGAAGATATTCAAGTCATTGAACGTTTTATGCTTAAAGGCAAAGCCAAAGTAGTGTGTGAAGGCCGAGCGATTGGCCACAAGATAGGTGCTGGTGTGGCAAAAGTACTCAGCGGCGTGGAAGAAATGGACAAGATCCAACCTGGAGATGTGTTGGTCACCGATATGACCGATCCTGACTGGGAACCTATCATGAAAAAAGCTTCTGCTATTGTGACTAACCGCGGCGGCCGAACATGTCATGCGGCTATTATTGCCAGAGAACTGGGTATCCCTGCGGTTGTAGGGTGTGGCAATGCTACCGCTTCAATTGAGAATGGTGACAAGATCACCGTCTCTTGTGCAGAAGGCGATACCGGATTTATCTACGGTGATGTACTGGACTTTGATGTAGTGACATCACGTATAGACTCAATGCCAGAAATCCCCCTTAAAGTAATGATGAATGTGGGTAACCCTGACAGAGCTTTCGATTTTGCGCGTTTACCTCACTCGGGCGTTGGTTTGGCGCGACTTGAGTTTATTATCAACCGCATGATTGGTGTTCATCCTAAAGCACTTCTCGATTTTGATAATCAACCACAAGAATTAAAAGAAGAAATCACAGACATAATAGCGGGCTATGCTTCGCCTGTTGAGTTTTACATCGAAAAATTGGTTGAAGGTATCTCGACTATTGCTGCGGCGTTTTCACCTGAAAAAGTCATCGTGCGTATGTCTGACTTTAAGTCCAACGAATACTTTAATCTTGTGGGTGGTTATCAATACGAACCTGATGAAGAGAACCCGATGCTAGGTTTTCGCGGTGCCAGTCGTTATATTTCAGAAGATTTTCGGGAATGTTTTGCTTTGGAATGTGAGGCGATAAAACGGGTTCGTAATAAAATGGACTTAACCAATGTTGAGATTATGATCCCCTTTATCCGTACCCTTGAAGAAGGTGCAAAAGTGATCGAGTTACTTGCAGAAGAAGGACTCGTGCAAGGCGAAAACGGCTTACGCGTTATTATGATGTGTGAGTTACCTTCGAATGCACTTTTGGCCGACCAATTCCTGGATATGTTTGATGGCTTTTCAATTGGCTCTAACGACTTGACTCAGTTAACGTTAGGTCTAGACCGAGATTCAGGCTTAATCGCACATTTGTTTGATGAACGTAACCCTGCGGTTAAGGCGCTATTATCGATGGCGATTCAAGCTGCTAAGAAGCGCGGTAAATACGTCGGAATTTGCGGCCAAGGCCCTTCTGATCATGAAGATTTGGCACAATGGCTGGTTGAGCAAGGCATTGATAGTGTCTCACTTAACCCAGATACAGTTGTCGAAACTTGGTTATATCTTGGTAAACAAGGTAAGTAAAAAAGCACTCTAGATTTTAAAAAGCCGCTTAAATTAACATTTAAGCGGCTTTTTAACAGCTTCTTAATATTTTTAAACCTTCAGTTTTCTATCTAAAATTAATTTATCTAATTTACGTGCCGACTTCGACATCACATTTTGGCAAGTGCGTAACCAATCTCTCGCTTTAGGTACATCATAACTGAGCATGACTAACCCTATTAATAAAATAAATATTGAACCAGGCAGAATAAAAAACACTATGCCAAATATGGCCAGTAGGCTGCCAAATGCAATACGTAATTTTTTCTTCATGTTTATCACCTTAAATATTTTAGGTTAAGTCCAAAAATTTAAGAATATATCGGTTCATTCATAACTAAAAATTTTCAGTTGTTACAAACTATTTATAGCATATGAAAAATCATTAGGGCTAATGTCAAAGTGATATAGAGCAGGGATGATCATTTTAGGTATAATTAGCGTTATATTTTATATATCAATTACTGAATGATCCCTATGCTGCCAGCGTTAGACCCTCAAGCTCTTATTGAAAGTAACTATCAGGATTTTTTGACCGATTTGGCCAAGTCGACTTTTTCTGGTGACATTGAATACAGTTATGCGAGTCGCTTAGCGGTATCTACAGATAATTCTATTTATCAGAAGCTACCTCAAGCCGTTGTTTTTCCGAAAAATATTGAGGATTTATCGCTGATTGGTAAAACTGCGAATTCTTATGAAGACGTAAAGTTTTCTGCTAGGAGGGGGGGGGACGGGCACGAATGGTCAATCACTGACCAGTGGTATTATTGTAGATGTGTCACGTCACATGAATCAAGTTTTAGAAGTGAATCCGGAGCAAAGCTGGGCAAGAGTGCAAGCAGGTGTGGTAAAAGATCAGTTAAATGATGTGTTAAAACCATTAGGATTCTTTTTTGCACCGGACTTGTCCACTAGTAGTAGGGCGACTATTGGGGGCATGATAAGTACAGACGCTTCAGGGCAGGGGTCTTTGGTGTACGGCAAGACCAGTGATCACATTTTAGGGCTAACATCTGTCATGGCTGATGGTACGGTTTTAAACACAGCACCAATGACGATGGATGATGCCAAAATACTCAGTCAGAAAGTGACTCCAATAGCGAAAATAACCCAACAGTTGCTCGACACGTGTTTGGGAAAACGGCAACAAATTTTAGAAAAGTTTCCTCGTTTAAATCGCTTCTTAACCGGCTATGATTTAGAAAACACGCTGAATGAAGATCTAACATCGTTAGATATAAGCCGTGTTATTACTGGCTCTGAAGGCTCACTGGTCTTTGTGGCAGAAGCAAAAGTAAACATCACACCTATCTCCAGGTTTAAGGCCTTGGTTAACGTAAAGTATGACTCGTTTGAATCGGCGTTAAGGCATGCACCTAGTATGGTGGCAGCTAACGCAACCTCGGTAGAAACGGTTGACAGTAACGTACTTAACTTGGCCAAACAGGACATTATTTGGCACTCAGTCGAAAGTCTGATTACCGAAGTTGCGGGTAAAACGGTACTTGGCCTAAATATGGTTGAATACAACAGTAATGATCAAGCGGATATCGAACAGAAAATTGCAACCTTAAGCGCCAGTTTAGAAGTCGCAGAAAACCTTGGTGTGATTGGTTATCAAATTACCTATGACAAAGCCGATATTCAGAAAATTTATGCGATGCGTAAAAAATCAGTGGGCTTGTTGGGCAAAACCAAAGGCTCAAAAAAGCCAATTGCATTTGTTGAGGACACCGCCGTACCCCCTGAAAATTTAGCTGATTTCATTATGGAGTTTCGTGCTTTATTAGACGGACATGGTTTGAAATATGGCATGTTTGGTCACGTGGATGCAGGTGTATTACATGTGCGTCCAGCATTGGACATGTGCGACCCTGAACAAGAGGCTATGGTACCAAAGATTTCAGAGCAAGTGGTGGCACTCGTGGCTAAATACGGTGGTTTGATGTGGGGTGAACATGGAAAAGGTTACCGCAGTGAGTATGGGCCGCAATTTTTTGGCAAAGAGTTATTTGCTGAACTAAGAAAAATAAAAACGGTGTTTGACCCTCATAATAAAATGAATCCTGGAAAAATCTGCACACCGATAGAGTCAACAGAATCTTTAGTGTCAGTATCAGATAAAAAACGTGGGGAGTTTGATAGACAAATCCCCATCGAAGTTAGGACATCCTTTGAGGCTGTCATGAGCTGTAACGGCAATGGTCTATGTTTTAATTACGATACGACTTCTCCGATGTGCCCCTCTTTTAAAATCACTGGTGATAGACGCCATAGCCCTAAAGGTAGGGCCGGCATGGTGCGTGAATGGCTGAGGCTATTGTCTAATCAAAACATTGATGTGATTGCGTTAGAACATAATATAGATCCTCCAAGTTGGTTTGAGCGCTTCAGGAATAGCACCGACAAAAGGGTCGATAATGACTTTTCTCACGAAGTGTTAGAGGTGATGGAAGGGTGTTTAGCTTGTAAAGCTTGCTCTAGCCAATGCCCTGTCAGTGTTGATGTGCCCGGATTCAGATCGCGCTTTTTAAGTATGTATTATCAACGTTACATGCGTCCAGCCAAAGACCACTTGGTTGGTAATATCGAAAAGATGGCGCCATTGATGGCTAAAGCGCCTGGGTTTATCAATTTTTTCTTACGCCAAGGCTGGGTGAATAGCGTTATACGTAAAACGATAGGTTATATCGATACACCTATTTTATCTCAGCCAACATTAAATCAAAGACTGAATGGTAATGCTGCTATGCATTTTGATTTAGATGGTTTGAAGCAGTTAAGTCCAGAGCAGTTAGCTAAAAAAGTCTGTATTGTGCAAGATCCCTTTACCAGTTTTTATGACGCACAAGTGGTGGAGTCATTGGTGACATTAATTACTAAACTAGGCTACGAAGCAGTGTTGTTACCCTTTATGCCAAACGGTAAACCTCAACACGTGAAAGGTTTTTTAAAGGAGTTTGCTAAAACGGCTAAAACGTCGGCTGATTTTTTGAATCAGTTAGATGACTTAGGTTTGCCGCTGATAGGTGTCGATCCGTCTATGGTGCTATGTTATCGCGATGAATATACCAAAGTGTTAGGTGCAGGCCGTGGTGAATTTAAAGTGCAACTGGTGCACGAGTGGTTGTTGCAATTTGAGCTACCTAAAGTCAGCCAAGACAAAACCCAGCAGTATGCTCTATTTGGTCACTGCAGCGAAAAAACGGCTCTGCCGACAAGTGAAAAGCAGTGGCAACAGATTTTCGCAAAAGCGGGATTAAATCTAGCTGCGGTATCGGTAGGGTGTTGTGGTATGGCAGGTACGTTTGGTCATGAAGCCAGTCATATAGAAGAATCTACAGGTATATATAACTTGAGCTGGAAGCAAGCGGTTAGTCAATTTCAGCCTGAACAGATAGTGGCTACTGGTTACTCATGCCGAAGTCAGGTAGCGAGGTTTGAGGAATTTAAACCTAAGCATCCTTTACAGATATTGGCCGAGTATTTATAAACTAGTATGAGATTCTGATAGACAATCCACAAAGGCAAAATTAGGTGAAACGTCAATACACCTAATTTTGTCCTAGTGGGTAAGTTCTACTCTTTCTAGAGTAAAATATTTGAGGTCACACAACATATTTTGTCGCGCTACACCTGCATCCATAAATACCCTTCCAACAGAGCGGAAACCTTGTTGTTGGTAATAGCTCACACCTTCTAACTCACATTGTACAATCACATCTTGTAGACCATGTTGTTTAGCAATTTCGAGTAATGCCTTAAAGAGTGAATGATACACTTCTGGGCACCTAAACTCAGGCTCAACTGCGATGCGTCCTATTTCTCCTTTGGGAGTAATACGACCTGTCGCTACTTCTTGATTGTGTTCGTTAACCACTAACACATGACGTGCAACGCTATCTTGGTGATCAAATTCGTATTCGGCAGGTATACGCCATTGGCATACAAATACTTTTTCTCTGATTCTTTTAAGTGTGTGTCGCTGATTTTCCCAATCGACGCTTTTTGCATAAAACGCCATATGGCAGCTCCCAGATTTAATCAGGATACCAATACCCTGTATTAACCATTGTAGTGACTAGTTGAGTGAAAAATATACTACTTTGGTCTAAGTTTGTATTTTCTAGATGAAAAATGGGCCGACTTAAAAAGTCTATGACTAAATCTTTGTCTTCTAATGGCACCGAATAGGGTTCGCCATACAGATAAAACGTAAAATCTTGAATATTAGTGAGTGGTTGCTCAACAAAAACGGCTTTAACCCCTGGACATCTTATAAACTGCTCGCCTGCTTTCAGTTTTTCTTCAATTTCTTGATGACTGAAATTTTGCATATCTTGTTCATCCAAGTCTTGCTTTTCACTTCCTTGACTTAAAAACTGAGCCGTCCAATTAGAAAACTGCTCAGTTTCTAATAACTGTTGCAGCATGTGTTTAAATCTTGAGACTTCTCGGTGTTTTATTTCACCGCTAAATTCACGATGCGCGATTTCTTCATCTGTATACCGCTGGGTAAATAAATTGTTATCTATAGCAAAATCAGCCAATGAAGACAGCATTTCTTGCTGAGATGGTGCGCGGAATCCTACTGAATAGTTTAAGCATTCTTCCAATGCAACTCCGTTATGGGGATGATTGGCGGGAATGTAGATAATGTCACCTGGCTCTAAAATTTGATCAATTATGGGTTCGAAGCCAGAAATTTGTGATAAGTCTTTATGCAGATTAACGGTGTCAAAATCCCCAGGTAAGCCAACTTGCCAGCGTCTTGAACCTTTGCCTTGAATGATAAATACATCGTATTGGTCGAGATGAGGGCCGACACCTGCATCTTTGTTTGAAAAGCTCACCATTAGGTCGTCCATGCGCCAATGCGGAATAAAATCGAAGGCTCGCATGAGTTCGTCGGCTTCAGGAATAAAGTGGTCAACAGACTGCACCAACAAACTCCACGCCCCCAAACAGTGTGTATTCACGTCTTCAAATGGCCCGTGACTGACTTGCCAGCCATTATCTGTGTGACTAACTATTCTTGAGTCAATAGAGGGCTCTTGGCTTAATCCAGCTAAGTCATGTTCATCAAGAGGATCAATAAAGTTGTCGAACCCCTGTTTGATCACTAAAGGTTTTTTTTGCCAATATTGGGCAAGGAATTTTTTTATATCAATGTTATTTTGCGAGTACATGTGTTCCCAATTTTATGTTTTCTGCTGACTAACCAATAGGTGTTTATCCATCCAAGACCTTTCGCCTGAATTGAGCCTCGTTTATCAAAGTAAAAGCAGTTTTTGGTGATGTTGTAAGTTGATTCAGTGACTTGAATTTTATGACACAAGCCGTGACTTTCCATACGTGATGCCAAGTTAACAGCCTCACCCCAAAGATCGTAGCTGAATTTACTTTTTCCAATGATACCAGCAATCACTTCACCGCAACCTATACCGATACGAAGACCGGTGTGTAAATTGTGTTTCTTACAAATATCTTTAAATGCATCCTGCATATCTAAAGCGCAAAGACAACATTGAACGGCATGGGAAGCACTAATAATAGGCAATCCTCCTGCCACCATATAGCCGTCACCATTGGTTTTGATTTTTTCCAAACCATACTTTTTGGTAATGCTATCAAATACACAAAATACTTCATTTAAAAGGTTAACAAGTTGTCTTGGAGAAAGGTCTTTGCATAAGGGAGTAAAGTCTTGAATGTCAGCAAATAGGATACTAGCTTGTTCAAAGTAGTCTGCTATTAAGTCGGGTGAGTTTTTTAAGCGTTGGGCGATACTGCTAGGTAAAATATTTAACAACAACCTTTCAGAGCGTTCTCGCTCTATGGAGAGCTTTTGCCAATTATGATTAATGATGCGTCGAATATGATATCCGCAGAGTAAACAGGATAGGGCAAATGAGATGCTGCAACTGACTTTTACTATCTGTTGATGGAAGCTAAGCGTGTTAACGGATGAATAATAAAACCAAAATTCGAAACCCACAAATAACAAAAAGAATGACAAGGTAATGATAAACATTAAGCCACTTTCAGTTTCCTTAAATAAAAATGGGCAGATAACCACCGCCAATAAAAAGAAATACTGAATATTTAAGTTTTCTTGGCGTATCAGACAAGATATCAAGATGTATGTGGCAAAAACTATGATCAAAAACAACTTGCTAATTAAATAAGCTTTAAACCGATTAAGTAGCGGTACAAGAGTTAATAAAGATGCGGATACTATGATGAGCAGTAATTCTTGATAACCAGATTGCGCTACAAAGTATAGAACGATTGGCACGTGCAGGCTGGAGACAGAAATACATAATAAAGCAATAATATTAGTTATACGGGTCGGGTTAAAATCTTCTGATGAAGCTTTATTTATGCCTGACCAAATCCACGTCTGTAAGGCCGCCTTAAACATTTTTAAATCCCTTTAAAAATTGGAGTGAATACCAAGTGTAGTTCACTCCAATAATATCGGGTAATAATTTGGGCTGGTGTTGGTTAAGCGTAGCGGCGCTCTTTTAGCTTTCTAACTGCTCTACAAACTCGATGGCTCTGCCAATATAATTAGCTGGCGTGAGTGTTTTTAGGTGTGCTTTGGCGTAATCAGGTAAAGCTAAGGTATCTATAAAATCGGCCATGATTTGTTGGTTGATTTTTTTGCCACGGGTTAACTCTTTAAGTTTTTCGTAAGGCTTTTCAATACCATAACGACGCATAACCGTTTGCACCGGCTCTGCTAACAATTCCCAATTGTTGTCTAGCTCGTTGCGTAAACTTTGTTCATTGACTTCTAACTTGCTAATGCCTTTTAGCGATGATTGATATGCAATGACAGAATAACCTACACCCACACCTAGATTTCTAAGTACGGTTGAATCAGTTAAATCTCGCTGCCATCTAGAAACCGGTAGTTTACTAGCGAGATGTCCAAACATGGCGTTGGCTAAGCCTAAATTACCTTCTGAGTTTTCAAAATCGATAGGATTGACTTTATGTGGCATGGTAGAGGAACCAATTTCGCCAGCAATGGTTTTTTGTTTAAAGTGACCCAGAGCGATATAGCCCCATACATCTCTATTAAAATCTAGCAAGATAGTGTTGAAGCGAGCAATGGCATCAAACAACTCTGCAATATAATCATGTGGTTCGATTTGAGTGGTATACGCATTCAACGTAATACCTAGGCTATTCACAAACTCTTCTGCAAAGGTATGCCAATCTAATTCAGGGTAAGCGCTAAGGTGAGCGTTGTAGTTACCTACAGCGCCATTTATTTTACCTAATATTTGTACCTTTGCAATTTGATCACGCTGACGTTGCAAACGGATCATCACATTGGCCATCTCTTTACCCATAGTGGTAGGCGAAGCTGGTTGTCCATGGGTACGCGCCATCATAGGCACTGATTTCAGCTCTATGGCTAAACGTTTAAGCTCTGAAATCAACTTATCGCAATAAGGCAAAATCACTTCATTTCGGGCTTCAATTAACATTAACGCGTGAGACAGATTGTTGATGTCTTCTGATGTGCAAGCAAAGTGAATAAACTCGTTCACAGCCTGAAGCTCGGGAGTGTCGGCTACTTTTTCTTTTAAAAAGTATTCTACCGCTTTCACATCGTGATTAGTGGTCCGCTCAATATCTTTAATACGCTGAGCATCTTCTTCAGAAAAGTGACTAACAATATTGTCTAAAAATGTATTGGCTTGTGAACTTAGCGCAGGGACCTCTTGGATGTCTGCGGTTGCGGCTAATTTTTGTAGCCACCGCACCTCAACAATCACACGGTATTTTAGTAAACCAAACTCGCTGAATATGGGTCTTAACTCAGCTGTTTTACTCCCATAACGACCGTCTACTGGGGAGACAGCAGATAGTGCAGATAGTGCAGGTAAGCTCATGAAATACTCCTAATTTGGTGTGCTAATGTTGTTTAAAGTCTGTTGTGCGCTATCTAAAATTTGTTTGCGGCTAAACAATATGTGTCGGCGTTTGCCTCCCAGTTGTCGCCATAAAACAGCTGCACGCAAGCCGGCTAATAATATAGCTCGCACTCGATGCTGGTTGTCAGGGCGTTTCAATATTTCAGGATCGCCTGCTACTTGGATTTTTCTGGCTACGGGGCTCACCACATCAGTATAAATACTGGCTAAATTACTCAACATTTGGCTATCAGTTATTTCTAAATGAAGTTGCTGCCTTTGAATATTGGAAATACGTTCACCTAGCGCGGCCATCGTTTTTTTGCTTGAACTGAGTTTACGCTCTATAGATAACAGATTGGCGATATAGCGGGTGACTTCAACATCTTTATTAGTGGATTGGTTACTAAGCTGAGCCAGTATGGTTTGATAACCCAGAGCCAAGTGATTGACATCACCAAATACTTGTTCAGTATTATCGGAAGTTGTAATAGCGATGCTATTTAGCGATGTGACTAAAGCCTGGCTATCAAATTGATTACGACGGGCTACTTCTTTCACTAACGCTGCCGCTTGACATAAGCCAGCTAAGGCGATGTTACTTTCATCAAATCGATGGTAATTATTAGTACTCATTAACGGATATAATTCTCAATTATGCCACCACCCAAACAAATCTCGTTTTGGTAAAAAACAGCTGATTGTCCTGGGGTAACGGCTTTTTGTGGTTCATCAAATTCAACCAATAGAGTACCATCAATATTGGGCGTAATTTGGCATGGAATATCTTGTTGGCGATAACGGGTTTTCACCGAACATCTGATTGCTTGTTGCGGGCCCTTGCGATCAACCCAGTGTAATTGATTCGCTAACAACCCCCTTGAGTATAGGCGAGGGTGATTGGCACCTTGGCCTACAATCAACACATTACGCTCGATATCTTTATCTACAACATACCAAGGCTCTTCGCCATACTCTTTCATACCACCAATTAGCAGACCTTTGCGCTGGCCTAATGTGTGGTACATCAATCCCTCGTGTTTGCCAATAATTTTACCTTCAGCCGTTTCAATCTCACCTGGCTGTGCAGGTAAATATTGTGCCAAAAAGTCTTTGAATTTACGTTCACCTATAAAACAAATACCGGTGCTGTCTTTTTTATCATGAGTGACTAAATCTTGTTCTAAGGCTATTTCTCGTACCTTTGGCTTTTCTAAATGCCCAATGGGGAAAAGCGTCTGAGCTATATGCTGTTCACCTAAAGTGTATAAAAAATAGCTTTGATCTTTGTTGTCATCCAAACCGCGCAACATCTGCCAGTTGCTAGTCTTGTCTGAGCGCTGCACATAATGGCCTGTAGCAATATAGTCTGCGCTTAACTCCTCTGCTGCGAATTCAAGAAAGGCTTTAAATTTGATTTCTTTATTACACATGATGTCTGGATTCGGGGTACGGCCTGCTTTGTACTCTTCTAAAAAGTACTCAAACACGTTATCCCAATACTCAGCTGCAAAGTTAATGGTGTGCAGCGTTATACCCAACTTATCTGATACTGCTTGAGCATCTTTTAAATCTTCAGCAGCAGCGCAATATTCATCATTGTCGTCTTCTTCCCAATTCTTCATAAACAGGCCTTCCACTTGATAGCCTTGCTGTTTGAGAAGATAAGCTGAGACAGATGAATCGACCCCTCCAGACATACCTACTACCACTTTTATTTGGCTGTTATCTCGAGTATCATCGCTGCTTTGGGAAGTTGTTGTCATAGATTTCGAATATAAGCTAGAGGCTGAAAAATAGACTTGAAGTTTATCAGTTCTTTAGAGGGAAATCATTAGCTTAATCATTGGATTTGAGTATATGAAAGTCTTTGATTGAAGGTTTGTTGGTTGATGTTTTATCTGTGATGAAAATAGAGCATACACTGCGCTTACCGCCATCCCGCGCGACGGGCGGGATGGATTTTTCAAACTAAATCCCTTTTGCCCGAAATGCCTTTTCCTATTGCAGCAAAAAATGTCGCTCGATAGCGGGCCTTGAGTCGATAGTAAATTAAAAGTTTCAGCTCCATCGGCATCAGCTTCGGTGACACCGTTACGGCTTTTAAGCCTGCAGTTTCTGGTTATTAGAATAATTAACGTATGTGTTTTGTTAATTCCATAATACAAAGAAAGCCTTAGGTTATACCTCACTTTATTTATAAATGTGTTCGGTACATTCTGTTCTAAGGGCAGTTTGTCCCAGTAGGATACAGCTGACGTGGTTGATTTAGAGCATCGTTTATATTTTGTTTGCTAAAGGTGGGGCTGAGATTTTCGAAACTATAAAAATCGTCTCTTATGAAGTTGTATTCTTTACCATTAAATGTCTTATGATTTTTCTTTGCATGTATAATCTTGTGATGTTTAAACATCGCTACTTTGCTTTTCTTGTGCAGCTTCGCAGCTATGAACATTGAGGAAAAACTACTGCTAATTTTTAAATTAACTCATCAATAATAACTTTAAGTAAAAACGTTTCTCGTTCAATCGACAATCCTTTTTTGTCGCTATTTTTTATGGTGTTTTCATTGTGTTTAATTGCGTCATGAATGTTCAACCACACGGGGCGCATGCCGTTATGCATTTCATAATCTTCCAGTTGAGTCTTACCTAATTCATCATGAACGCTGCAAGTAAAGCAATATGAATTCATGTGTATGGTATTAAAGTTATTTTTATACCAGGGGCGAAACTCTTCATAACGCCCAAAAGGTACGATATCAGCTATTCCTTTAGCTCCAGTTTCTTCTGTGAGTTCTCGAATGAGTCCTTTGATAATATCTTCTCCCTCATCCACACCACCACCGGGCAGGGTGTAATCGTGGTAGCGTTCGGTATAAAGCATCAAAATGTTTTCACCATTTAAAACAATAGCGCGCGCTGCTTGACGGCTAAATATAAAAGAACTGTTGGGATCTGCATCAGGATGAATGGCAGTTTTTAGTAGGCGCATATTATTACTGGTTGAGTTGAAAGCGCGGCAGTCTAACGAATCAAAGAGCTGTTGTATTGGAAAATATCGATGATGTAGAACAACAACAATCGGGTAGTTAACCGGTAAAAAAAGGGCAAAAAAAAGACCTGATAAAAATACAGGCTTAAAAAGAAGAACACACATAAAAACTAATATACTCAGAGGGAGAGAATCAACATAAGTTCAATTTGTTGTTAATTATTTTCCAAAATTTTTTTCTCAATATAGATAGAGCGTTAGTGTTAGCAGCAAAATCAAACGTTCTGAACCCGCAAGTCTAAACGTGCGTGTATTGTTAGTTATTGGTAAATACCATTGTTTTTATAAAGTTCACTTCAAGATTTCCTTAACATGGGTGGCTTCGTCATTACTTTTGCCTTTCAGCGAAGTTTGCTTGTCTCATCATTGATAAGAACTGAGGTAACGTCTATTCTGCGGCGCGTTCAAGAAAAGGGGGGATTATGCATTTTACAACAAATTCATTAGTATTCTTTTTATGTGTTAGCGCCTCTCTGTGCGCAATTGCAAAGAAAAGTGTAGAGACTAATTTACTGGCAGTAGCCAATGACAATCGCCTACTTCAATATTATGAAAACGGTGAGAGCAAAGGTCCTTCGATTGAGATCCTTCAAGCCATTTTAAAAGAAGCTCAACTCGATGCTAAAGTTGAGTTTATGCCTTGGATACGTGCTTTTACCACCGCCAGCAATAATCCTAATACATTGATTTTAAGTATGATAAGAACGCCTGAACGGGATGATAATTTTCATTGGCTTATAAAGTTAAGTAATTTATCGAGAGTATTTATTTCTTTAACAAGCAAGCCAGAAAATCATGTAAATAATATGCATCAAGCGAAGCAAAAATTGATCGCTATAGTTTTAGGTTCTGCAGGTTACAAGGAGTAAACCTCACATGGCTTTTCAGAACAAGAAAACCTATATTTCGTCTCTGATTCGGAACTAATGGTTAATTTATTAGAAAATGGTCGAGTTGACTTAGTATATGACGATCCTGTTAATGTGCAAAATATCTTAAATGAGCGAGGAAGTTCAGACGTCGCTATTACCTATAAAGAAATAGCACCAGAAAACGAACGCATTAGCTATATAGCAATTAACA
The DNA here is from genome assembly GCF_000347635.1 of Paraglaciecola psychrophila 170. Lineage (NCBI taxonomy): Bacteria > Pseudomonadati > Pseudomonadota > Gammaproteobacteria > Alteromonadales > Alteromonadaceae > Paraglaciecola > Paraglaciecola psychrophila. The sequence continues at coordinate 1,913,338 of NC_020514.1, forward strand.
AAGCAACAGACATAACAATAGTTAAGCGTTTACAGCAAGCCGCTCGCAAGTTTGAAAAACCGCTGAATACGCACAACTCCTTATTAAATGAGACGTTTGAGGATGTACTTTCAACAACCATAAACAATTGCATGGACTCCACGTTGGACGTAAGGAATGCCCCACATAACAATGTGAACTGATAACCCACTCACGAATTGCATCGAATTATCATGACTCCAATCCTAATTAAGGAGGTACTGTTAATACGTATAACAGACAAAAAAAAGCCTGATAAAAATCAGGCTAAAAAATGAGAACACACTTAAAAACTGCATATTCAGAGGGGCAGTAACAATATAAGTTCAATTTGTTGTAAATTATTTTTTAATGAGTGTTAAGCAACCTCAGAAAAAACGTTTAAATTAAACAGTGAAATCAAACGCTCTGAAAATCATCAAGTCATCTTCCTAGCTTGTATTAAGCTATGCTACTGGTTTGTTAAAATGGGTGTCTCAATAGGGGGTTCTTAACTATCCTAGGTGTTTCACTATCCTGGTGCAACGCCCTCAGCTACCCGATTACTTAGCGTCCTCATTTTCAACATCCCATCCAGGAAATACGAGAACTGCAGGATGACATTTCAAAACCCTTGCTAGAGATTCAGCTCGTTCAATTCCGAGATTAACACGGTCATTTTCGATTGCAGAAATGGTGGGTTGAGGGATATTGGCAAGCCTAGCTAGCTCATTTTGACTGAGCTCTTGAAATTCTCGTATAATCCGAACAGACTCTCCGCTCGATACAGAAATACGTTTTTGGCTTTTTAAAATTTTTCACTACGACCTCCTTCGATAGTCATGGGGAGTTACTTCAAGCACCTAAACAATCATTTCCCCATTTTCTACAGAGTAAATGACACTATATTGTTGATTTAGACGTGAAAAACTAAATTCCTTCCGATTTCCTGAAAGAGCTTCATCGTTAAAACCACGAATCAACTTCAGACCAGAAGGACCAGATAACTCAACAATATCCTTCCATTTTTCATATCGCTTATGGATTTCAACTGGAGTCTTCGAAAGCTGTTTATCTAATTTTTTATGTTCAAATATCGTCCACATACGTAAAAGTATATATATCATTTATAGTATGCCAAATTCTAAGCCGGTATAAGTATTTAAAGATTATTAATTTTTGGGGCTCAATTAGTAGAGGCAAACCAGACCTTTCTTGGCTGTGTGACAACCTTAAGCGCAGAACACATGGATGTTTTGACGGGGCTTTAATTCTTTTTAGAAGTTATTGGGACATGGGGAGGGTAGACTTTGTCACTCTTTTTTTAATGAACGATTTCTATCCCTAATATTACAAAGACAGCCATTGTAACAAACCTTAGTTATTTAATCTCTTAGTCGCCGAAGCCGATGCTTTTGATTTACCCTCGACTCAAGGCTCGCCGGTTATTTTTTTGAATTCAGTAGGGCAATTAGCAAGGATGCTAACTGAGTTTGTTTAGGGCGGCTTCCGCTTGCCGGGAGCAAGTGCAAACGACCTGCTTAATTCACAAAATAACCGGATGAAGAGCGTTGCCCTCGAGTAGCTTTTTTCTGGTTACTCTTTTTTAGCTGCTGTAAAAAAGTAACTGGCTCGAAAGGATTCGAGTCAAAACTGGCAAGCGAACGCCGCGCAGGACGCCAGTATGCGTCAGCGCATGCTTTTGATTGTTTTAGGTTCACATACAAATGTGAGAACCTAAAACAATCAAATCTCCAAATACTCGCTATTCCCCAACGCTATAACAAATCAACCGCTAAGTAGTAAACCCAACATGCGCCGTCACACGTCTAACTTGCCTATTCCTCCTCTCTGAAATTGTAAGAGATAACCAACTAATAGTCTTGTTTTACCTAAAATGCACTGGCGGGTTTCTATCCCATATTTCAGGCTCATTTTAGATACCTTAAAGTTATCATATTTGAAGATCTCATCGAGCTCTTCAAAAACAATTGTTAACACACTTTTCTCATTTCGGTGATATGCATAAATTCAATAAAGGAGCGTTCACATGACACAAATAATTAAGAATATAGTTGACGACGCATTGTCTCTTTCAACAAATAAAAGAGTTGAGCGGGTGGAAAAGCTTTTAGAAAGCCTAGATGCGCCAAACAGTGGAATAAACAATATTTGGGCAAAAGAAGCAGAAGATCGTGTAAGAGCTTATGAAAACAACGAAGTTAGCTCTAAATCAATTTCTGAAGTACTAAAAAGTACAAATAAATGGACGTTGAATTTTTAGACATCGCTGAATATGAATTAGATGATACTTTTAAATACTATAAAAAAATACATACGGGATTAGGACATAGATTTGTAGATGAACTAGAAAAATCAATAACACGAATGGTTTTAACTCCTCGTGTTTGGCAAGCATCTAGCGTTTCACTCACCGATGCTTATTCAGCAGATTTTCTTATTCCATCATTTATTAAATCAGAACTGACGTCATACTGATTATAGCGGTCGCTTGTCATCATAAAAAACCAAATTATTGGATTAAAAGAGTTGGAATTTGATAAAAGTTAATCGATAACCCACTCAAACCTCCAAATAGTCCCCATTCCTAATCCCATCAATACTCCAATCACCTACGCTGTAACGAATTAACCTTAAAGTAGGAAAACCAACATGTGCTGTCATTCGTCTAACCTGCCGATTTCTTCCCTCAGAAATCGTAATAGATAACCAACTAGTCGGCTTATTTTGCCTAAAGCGCACCGGCGGGTTTCTATCCCATAAGTACGGCTCGTCGATTAACTTCACCTTGGCGGGTAATGTCATGCCGTCTTTTAAGTTAACCCCTTGGCATAGTTGCTGTATATCTTGCTGCTGAGGAATACCCTCTACCTGAACCCAATAGGTTTTAGCAGTTTTATGTTTAGGTGAGGCGAGTTTGTTTTGTAGCTTGCCGTCATTAGTTAACACTAACAACCCTTCGCTGTCTTTGTCTAAACGCCCAGCGGCGTAAACCTCAGGTATGGGAATAAAATCTTTTAGAGTTTGTCTACCTGCTTGGTCGGTAAACTGGGTTAGGACATCAAAAGGTTTGTTGAATAATATAATACGTGTTTTTGTATCAGAAAAAATTGTAGGTTTAGCTTTGGATCTTTTAGATTGTAAGTAAGTTTGATTTGACATTTTTAACTACTATTGACTTCTGAGTGAGACCAAAAATTGATTAATTGGTAAACATTATTGAGTGAAAGTGTGATTTACAGCAGAAATTTTGCAAGCAAAACTTGTACTTAATTGATCAGACCATATATCATTTACAGACTACTCGGCTAGGATCTGTTTAGAATAGATCAAAATAGACATTTTTTAATTTCGGTACAAAACACCAACCCATAAGTCATAAAGTTGTGATCTTGCGAGTTTTAAAACTCGACAATTATGGGTTGTAAGTGCTTTGCCATTAACATGAGGCTTATAATGACGATTTCCAAGTCAAAGATTATCTACACTAAAACGGACGAAGCGCCCGCACTTGCTACTTATTCACTGCTTCCCATTATTCGCAACTTTACTTCAAGTGCAGGGATTGAAGTTGAATTAACTGATATTTCATTAGCAGCACGTATCTTGTCAGTATTCGGTGATCTTCTTTCAGCAGACCAACAAGTGCCAGATGCTTTAGCTGAATTAGGTGCTTTGACTCAAGAAGCATCAACTAACATTATTAAACTGCCTAACGTGAGTGCCTCTATACCTCAGCTGAGAGTAGCCATTAAAGAATTACAAGGTAACGGCTTTGCTTTACCTGAGTTTCCTGAAGACCCGCAAACAGATGCAGAAAAAGATATTTTAGCTCGTTACGAGAAAGTACTCGGTAGTGCTGTAAACCCAGTTCTACGTGAAGGCAATTCCGATCGTCGTGCACCTGTTGCAGTTAAAAATTATGCTAAGCGCAACCCACATTCAATGGGAGTTTGGAGTCAAGCTTCTCAAACTCACGTAGCACATATGCGTAAAGGTGACTTTTACTCTGGCGAAAAGTCGGTCACTGTGACTAAAGCAGGCTATGTCAATATCGAATTCACTGATAAGTCTGGGAATGTCACCGTACTTAAACCTGAAGTAGAGTTACTAGCGGGTGAAGTGATTGACGGCATGTTCATGAGCAAAAAAGCGTTATGTGAATTCTTTGAAGAACAAATTGAAGACGCTAGGCAAACTGGGGTTTTATTTTCGTTGCACGTAAAAGCGACCATGATGAAAGTATCTCATCCAATCGTTTTTGGTCACTGTGTAAAAGTATTTTATAAAGATTTGTTTGATAAATACCAAACTTTGTTTGATGAATTAGGCGTTAACCCAAACAACGGTTTAGGCAGCGTGTACGACAAAATATCCACTTTGCCACAGTCGCAAAGATCTGAAATCGAGCATGATATTAATGCTTGTTATGCTGATCGTCCTCCTATTGCTATGGTTAATTCAGATAAAGGTATTTCGAATTTACATGTACCTAGTGACGTGATAGTTGATGCATCTATGCCAGCGATGATCAGAAGTTCGGGTAAAATGTGGGGGCCAGATGGGAAATTACACGATACTAAAGCGGTGATACCTGAAAGTACTTATGCCACAATTTATCAAGAAACAATTAACTTCTGTAAAACTCATGGTGCATTTGATCCGACTACAATGGGGACTGTGCCGAACGTTGGTTTAATGGCGCAAAAAGCCGAAGAGTATGGCTCGCACGATAAAACATTTGAGATGACCGGTGACGGTAAAGTTCAGATAGTCGACCAAGATGGTACTGTTCTAATCGAGCACACTGTTGAAGAAGGTGATATCTGGAGAATGTGTCAGGCCAAAGACGCACCCATTCGTGATTGGGTTAAGTTGGCTGTTAATCGTGCTCGTCAATCGGGTATGCCAACCGTTTTCTGGTTAGATGACGAAAGAGCTCACGATGCACAAATGATTCTAAAAGTGACTGAATATCTTAAAGAGCACGATATCAAAGGCTTAGATATATCTATTATGTCTCCTGTTCGCGCCATGCGTTTCACAATGGAACGTACGATACGTGGCCTAGATACCATTTCGGTAACGGGCAACGTGCTACGGGATTACTTAACTGATTTGTTTCCTATTCTAGAGTTGGGTACCAGCGCTAAAATGCTGTCTATTGTACCTCTTATGGCGGGTGGTGGTTTGTTCGAAACGGGAGCCGGTGGTTCTGCACCCAAGCATGTTCAGCAATTTGTTGAAGAAGGTCATTTGCGGTGGGATTCACTTGGTGAGTTTCTAGCCTTAGCGGTATCGCTTGAGGATTTAGCTATCAAAACTGATAACAGCAAAGCAAAAGTTTTGGCCATAGCCTTAGATGATGCGACAGAAAAACTGCTGACCGAAGGTAAATCACCACTTCGCAAAGCGGGTCAACTGGATAACCGAGGTAGTCATTTTTATTTAGCTATGTATTGGGCAGAAGCATTGGTTAATCAGACTGATGACTTGGAGTTGGTTGCGAAATTTAAACCTTTATTCGAATCTTTGTCAGCCAACGAAAGCAAAATTATGGCAGAAATTGATGCGACTCAAGGTAAGGCCGTTGATATTGGTGGTTACTATTACCCAAATGATGCCTTATTGACTCAAGCAATGTGCCCAAGTGCTGTATTGAATGATATTTTAGCAGCTAGTTAATAGATGCTTTCAGTATAAGGCTGGTTATTTCAGCACAAACAAAAAAGCAGACGTTGATGTCTGCTTTTTTTATTTTAGATAAAAATTTATCTTTCAGGCTCTCCATTAAAATCAATATTCTCTGCATGTAACCCCTTGGGGCCTTGCTGGACTTCATATTTAACTTCTTGGCCTGCTTTGAGAGAGCGGTAGCCCTCCATCTGTATTGTTGAGTAATGTGCGAAGATATCATCGCCGCCATCATCAGGCACAATAAAGCCAAAACCCTTAGCGTTATTGAACCATTTCACTTTTCCGATTGCCATACTTCTGCTTCCTTTTAATCCCTTGAACTAATACAACTTTGCCCCCACACTAAAGATTAGGGAATGACGTGTTGACTACTCAATACAACAGTCGATTTAAAATGTAGTTTTTTTAACCTATTATTGTCAAGGTGAATTTGACATTTCGTTAAAATTGTAAGGCTGCTGTAAAATAGACGATAGATGTAACCACAGGAAATTATCTTAATATATTTGGGCTAAATAAGTGAACTATGAGTAAAGATAACATCATCGATATTGAGCGTCTTAAAGACATTGACGCGGTAAAGAAAAAAGCCGCACCGCCACCCATGTACAAAGTGTTATTGAATAACGATGATTACACACCGATGGACTTTGTAATTGACGTGCTCATGCGATATTTCAATGTGGATGGCGAGAAAGCACAACAAATAATGCTTACAGTTCACTACCACGGTAGGGCTGTTTGTGGCACATATACTGCAGAAATTGCAGAAACTAAGGTGATGCAAGTTAGTCGATATGCCAAAGAGCACCAACATCCACTCATGTGTACCATTGAGCAAGCGTGATGTTTGGATTGAGAAACGTATCATCTTCGAATAGGTTAGTAGTCAGAGGGCATTCTTATGTTAAATAAAGATTTAGAGCAGACGCTAAATGAAGCGTTCATTTTTGCCAGAGAGCATCGTCATGAGTTCATGACGGTTGAGCATCTCTTACTTGCCTTACTAGATAATAATGCAGCTAAAGATGCGTTAAAGGCCTGTGGTGCCAATATTGAGTCCATTAAACAAGAACTTACCGATTTTGTTAAAGACACCACTCCTCTGTTGCTAGACGAGCAGGGTAATGAGCGAGAAACACAGCCCACACTTGGCTTTCAACGTGTGTTGCAACGTGCGGTTTTTCACGTTCAGTCATCAGGTAAAGAGGAAGTTACTGGCGCTAATGTGTTAGTAGCAATATTCAGTGAACAAGAGTCTCAAGCCGTATATATATTAAAAAAATCTGACGTGACACGTTTGGACGTAGTGAATTATATTTCACATGGCGTTTCCAAAATTGATGATGAATCTCCGGCGCACAGAGAAAGTGAAGAAGAAACCAGCGAGCAAGAAGAAGCCGAGTCTATGCTGGATAAATACTGCACCAATCTTAATCAAAGCGCCAAAGACGGCAAAATCGATCCGCTGATCGGTCGTGACAGCGAATTAGAGCGCAGTATTCAAATATTATGTCGTCGTCGCAAAAATAACCCTCTATTGGTAGGTGAAGCCGGTGTCGGCAAAACCGCTATCGCCGAAGGTTTGGCTTACCGCATAGTGAATAAGGAAGTGCCAGAGGTGATTTCTGAGGCAATCGTTTTTTCACTGGATATGGGAGCCCTATTAGCGGGTACTAAATATCGCGGTGATTTTGAGAAACGTCTTAAAGGCATATTAAAAGAGTTAGCAGCTCAACCCGACGCAATTTTATTTATTGATGAAATTCATACCATTATTGGTGCAGGTGCAGCTTCGGGTGGTGTGATGGATGCCTCGAATTTGCTTAAACCCAAGCTAAGTAGTGGCGAATTACGCTGCATGGGGTCAACGACCTATCAAGAATATCAAGGTATTTTTGAAAAAGATCGCGCCTTAGCTCGTCGTTTCCAAAAAGTCGATGTGATTGAGCCTACTGTTAGCGATACCACTAAAATTCTGATGGGATTAAAATCTCGTTATGAAGCTCATCATAGCGTGCGTTTTACGCATAAAGCTATTCGAGCTGCTGCTGAGTTATCGGCTAAGTATATTAATGAACGTCATCTGCCCGATAAAGCGATTGATGTGATCGATGAAGCGGGTGCTAGTCAACGTTTGTTGCCTCCATCTAAGCGTAAAAAACCATTGGTGTCAGTGATATTGAGCTGATCATCTCTAAAATCGCGCGGATTCCAGAAAAGTCTGTATCGGCTTCTGATAAGCAAGTACTGAAACATTTAGACCGTGACTTGAAATTGGTGGTATTTGGTCAGGATCAGGCCATAGACACCTTAACCGATGCTATTCGCTTGTCACGCTCTGGTTTAGGTAACGAAACTAAACCTATTGGCAACTTCCTGTTTGCTGGGCCTACTGGTGTGGGTAAAACGGAAGTCACCGCTCAGCTAGCTAAAGTCATGGGCGTAGAGTTATTGCGATTCGATATGTCTGAATACATGGAACGTCACGCGGTAAGTCGTCTGATTGGGGCACCTCCAGGATATGTAGGCTTCGATCAAGGCGGGCTATTAACAGATGCGGTCATTAAAAACCCGTATTCAGTGATATTGCTGGATGAAGTAGAGAAGGCCCACAGTGATATCTACAACATCTTATTACAAGTTATGGACCATGGTACATTAACCGATAATAACGGCCGCAAAGTAGACTTCAGAAACGTGGTGCTAGTGATGACAACTAACGCTGGTGTACAAGAAACCATTCGTACCTCTATTGGTTTTAAACAGCAGGACCATAGCCATGATGCCATGTCTGAAATAAAGAAAATTTTCACACCTGAATTCAGAAACAGGCTAGATGCAACTGTTTGGTTTAACCATCTTGGTAGAGATGTCATTTTACAGGTTGTTGATAAATTTATTGTTGAACTGCAAGTGCAGCTTGATAACAAAGGCGTGTCATTAGAAGTCACCAACCAAGCTCGGGATTGGCTAGCAGATAAAGGTTATGATAAAAACATGGGCGCACGTCCTATGGCTCGTGTTATCCAGCAGCATGTTAAGAAAGAATTAGCACACGAGTTATTATTCGGACGTTTGAGTCAGGGAGGCAGTGTCAAAATTGGCTTGAAAGATAACGAATTAACCTTCAAATTTTTCACTGACAGCAAAGAAAAAACAGAGGTGCTCAACTCTTAAACTTTTTAACGTTAAATAGACAGATATAAAAAAACCGATATTTTTCAATATCGGTTTTTTTTGTATCTCTAAAAATCTAAAGTTGAGCTAAGTAATTTACCTCATCAACCCAAAGATAAAATGATGATTATTATCTTGCGCGATAGATAATGCGACCTTTGGATAGGTCATAGGGCGTAAGTTCTACTGTGACTTTGTCGCCAGTTAAAATACGAATATAGTTTTTACGCATTTTACCTGAAATATGGGCAGTAACTACATGACCATTTTCCAATTCAACACGAAACATAGTATTTGGAAGGGTATCCAACACAGTGCCTTCCATTTCAATACAGTCTTCTTTCGCCATCTAACTCTGTTACCTCTAATCAATAAAATAAGTGTCTAAAAATGCCGCGCAGATTTTGCCGAATAAGCTGGCGAGTGTAAAGCTTTACCCAGCTTTTTTTGCAATTAGTTGCCATTTATCGTCAAAAAAACGCTCATGAGGTAAAAAATTCTGTTTATAGCTCATTTTTTGACAGGTATCTATTTGATATCCCAAATATAAAAAAGCCTTATTAAGTGACCTAGCAAGTTCAATTTGTTGCAAAATAGCAAAGTTTCCTAACGACCGATGTTGTTCTTCGGGTTTGAAAAACGTGTATAAAGCCGATAAAGAAGATGCGAGGTTGTCAGTTACAGCGACACCAATAAGCTCTTGATGTGCGTGTTCGTCAATTGCGTAAATTTCAATAAACAAAGCTTTATTCCAAGGGCTTAAGATAAATCCTTGATATTGCTCTTTGGTCGCAGGGAACATGCTTCCGTCTGCATGACGTTGATTGATGTATGACTCGTACAATGGATAGTATTCTGGCTTGTCACTATTACTAATACGTACCACCAAGTCCTGATTGCGCTTCATGGTGCGTTTTTGGCTTTTAGATGGTGTAAACATATTAACGGGAAGGCGAATAGACTCACAGGCGTTACACGAGCCACAATGGGGTCTGTAAACTTGTGTTCCACTGCGCCTGAAGCCGGCACCAATTAAAACGTCATACTCAGTGATAGTTGGCTCAGTATCACTCATAAAAATCAATAGGCGCTCATCTTGCTCTGGTAGATAGCTACAAGTAAAGGGTGTAGATATGCCGAATTTCATGCCCATGAGATTATAACCATTGCGAAATGTTAAGTGTTTGAGGTCGCCAAACGTCGTACTCAAATGTTTGCTGGCTTTGCTCCGCCAACATTGATAAAAATTGAGCTCTTGGCACTTCAATACACCCTAAACTGGCTAAATGAGGATTTTGCATCTGGCAGTCAATAAATTCTGCCGCTTGGGATTTCAGTAATCCAACCAAAGACAACATCGCTAATTTAGAGGCATTAGTGGCTTTGTGAAACATCGACTCACCGCAAAATACTTTACCCACTATTATGCCGTATAAGCCACCCACTAAGACATCTTCGCTCCATACTTCAACAGAGTGTGCATGACCAAGCTGGTGTAAATGTTTGTAGGCATTAAGCATGTCATCAGTTATCCAAGTGCCAGAATCGTTTCTAGGGATAGTGGCACAAATGTCTATGACTTGGTTAAAGGCGGTATTAATGGTGATGTGATACTCGCAGGTTCGAGCAAACTTTTTTAGACTTTTACTGCACTTGAAATTATCTAAGGGCAATATGCCTCGTGGGTCTGGAGACCACCACATAATAGGTTCATCATGACTGAACCACGGAAATATACCCGATGAATAGGCTAAAAGTAGCCGCTTGGCACTCAAGTCTCCACCAAATGCTAACAAACCATTTGGATCGGTGTGAGCTATTTCTGTTGGTGGAAATATAAGTTGTTGATTTAGCTTCGTTAGCGTTAGCATAGAAATATCATTGTTGTCTGTTATGCCAAGAGTGAATAAAAAAAGGCCTCAAGTCGAGGCCTTTGTATTCTAGTTAATTGTTACTCTTGGGCGTCTAAGAATTTTTCAGCATCCAAAGCTGCCATACAACCCGTACCAGCAGAGGTAATGGCTTGACGATATATATGATCGCTTACATCACCTGCCGCAAATACACCTTCAACACTGGTCTGGGTGGCATTACCTTGGGTGCCACTTTGCACTGTAATATAGCCGTCTTTCATATCTAACTCACCTTCAAAGATGGCTGTATTCGGTTGGTGGCCGATTGCAATAAATACCCCCATCAGATCCAGCTCTTCTGTGACATCAGAGTTTGTTTCTTTGATACGAATGCCAGTTACACCCATCTGATCACCTAAAATTTCGTCTAATTGTCGGTCTAGGTGTAAAGTGACATTGCCGTTTTTTGGCTTTTTCCATTAAACGGTCAGCCAGTATTTTTTCACTGCGGAATGAATCACGTCTATGAATAACATGTACTTCTGAAGCAATATTCGATAAATACAGAGCCTCTTCAACTGCTGTATTGCCTCCGCCCACTACTGCTACTTTCTGGTTACGGTAAAAGAATCCATCACAGGTTGCACAGGCTGATACGCCTTTACCCATAAAGGCTGTCTCTGACTCCATACCAAGATATTTAGCAGAAGCACCAGTACAGATAATTAGGGCATCACAGGTATAAGTTGCTTGATCACCGGTTAATGTGAAAGGTCGCTTAGACAAATCAGTTTTGTTGATGTGATCAAAAATAATCTCAGTATCAAACTTTTCGGCATGCTTTTGCATTCTGTCCATTAAATCAGGACCTGTTAACCCTTCAGGATCGCCAGGCCAGTTTTCTACTTCAGTTGTGGTGGTTAATTGTCCACCTTGCTGAATTCCAGTTATTAATACCGGATTCAGATTCGCGCGTGCAGCGTATACTGCTGCTGAGTAACCAGCAGGGCCAGAGCCCAAAATTAGTAGTTTAACGTGTCTTACTTCAGACATTTAACTCTCCAAATATTTTTTAACAGCCACTTTAGATGACTCAAATTTTCAATTAATATTACTGGACTATTATGTGGGCATGTCGTGCGCTTTCAACATCCCGAGCGTAACTAAATTATAGTCAATACATTATTTTCGCTGTGTTGCCTGAATTGCTGTCAACGCAATGGTGAATACAATATCATCTACCAGTGCGCCGCGACTTAAATCGTTAACAGGTTTGCCCATACCTTGTAACATTGGCCCAATGCTTACCAAATTAGCGCTACGTTGCACCGCCTTATACGTTGTGTTGCCTGTATTCAGATCTGGAAAAATAAACACGGTGGCATGACCTGCTACTTTGCTATTAGGTGCTTTATTTTTCGCAACACTTTCCATCACCGCCGCATCATATTGCAAAGGACCATCTATTAATAAATCAGGACGTTTCTGTTGTGCTATTTTAGTAGCCAATTTGACTTTCTCAACATCTGTACCGGTTCCCGAATCACCTGTGCTGTAACTGATCATGGCCACTTTGGGGTCAATACCAAAAGCCGCTGCTGAGTCAGCTGATTGAATCGCAATATCAGCTAATTGTTCAGCATTCGGGTCGGGGTTGATAGCACAATCGCCATACACCAATACTTGTTCTGGTAATAACATAAAAAATATTGAGGAAACTAAAGATGCCTCTGGTGCAGTTTTGATTAATTGCAATGCTGGGCGAATAGTATTAGCTGTGGTATTCACCGCACCTGATACTAATCCATCCACATGATTTTGCTGCAACATCATGGTGCCAAGCACCACGTTATCAAGTAAAAGCTCTTTAGCTACTACTGCCGTTAATCCTTTATGTTTTCGTAATTCAACCATCGGTTTTACATACTGATCGCGGATGTCTTCAGGCTGTATGATCTTAACTGAATCAGGTAACAGCACGCCTTGTTGTTGGGCCACTCTTAATATCTCGGTTTTGTTACCAAGCAAAATACACCTCGCGATATTTCTTTGGGCACAAATGGCAGCGGCTTTGATGGTTCTTGGCTCTTCGCCTTCAGGCAGCACTACAGTTTTGTTCGCTTGCTTTGCTTGTTGGGTTAATTTATAGCGAAATGCTGAAGGAGAAAGCCTTAAGGCTCTATTTGAGTCCTTTGAGATTGACGCTACCCAATCAGAATCGATACATGCCGCAGTATGATCCATCACGCGGTTGATGCGTTGTTCGTCGTCGGCCGGAACCTCTTGATTGAACATATGTAAATTGAGCGATGTTTGCCAGGTGTTTTCTTGGGTTAATAAAACAGGTAAACCGGTTTCTAACGCTTGGGAACAAAGCTCCCAAATACGTGGGTCGGGTTGATATCCTCCCGTCAGTAACAGGGCGCCTATCTTGGTACCATTTTGTGCGGCCAAACAGGAAGACACTAATACGTCACTTCTATCACCGGACAATACTAACAGCGCGCCGGGCTTAAGGATGGATACCATATTATGGATTTCGCGGGCACAAAAATGCACACTTCGCAGCCTTCTGTGTTGGTAATCCCCTTCGTTTAATACCTGTGCATTTAGGTGTTTACATACATCGATTACACGAGGGGCAATTAGCTCAAAGTTCCAAGGAACAGAGCCTAGTAAGGCAAAAGATTTTGAGAAGATAGGCAAGCCGGATAACTTATTGACAACATCAGTCGTTTGATTGTTGTCATGTTTTTCAATTAATTCGCTACTTAGACGGCCATTGTCATCAATAGGTGCATTGACCTTATTAAAAATACACCCGATGACCTTTTTACCTTTATGGCCCCCATAACTGTCAGCCACAATTTCTAGTTTGTCATTCAGTTGATTTAACATCAAACTTCCGGGTGCACTGACCAATACAATTTGCGCATCTAAGGCATTGCAAATCTCTCTGTTCAAGCGCACTGCATAGGGATGACTTTGGGTGGACACTAAACCTTCGATGATGGCAATATCTACTTTACCAGCGTGTTGTTCAAACAGTGCAATAATTTCCTCTAACAAAATATCTATTTTGTCTTGGCTGATCATTTCTTCAACATAGGCTGTGGACAAAGGCTTAGCTGGTTTTAATAGTCCAACGTTAGTCGCTATAGTGGTAGACTTCTCTGCTTCGTTGTCTCCTTGCCTTGGCTGGCCAACAGGTTTGAAAAAATCAACTTTTAGGCCCTGCTGCTGCATGACCCTAACCAAACCAAGGCTAACGCTGGTTAAACCCGCATTAGTGCCTACTGGTATCAACATTATTCGACGTGGCATAGTAACTTCCTAGTGTACATATAACATGGCATCTTTGGCAATTACCCATTCTTCATTGGTGGCAATGGCAAAGATTGGTTTTGAACTGTTATGGCTAATGAGTCCGGACTGACCGAAACGCATTTCTAGGTTTTTTTCCGCATCAAGCTCTAATCCTAGGTGCTGTAACTGACTGATAGTACTTTCTCTGACATAAGCTGAGTTTTCACCAATACCGCCAGTAAAAACCAATGCATCTAATGTCCCTACAACCGCTAAATACGCACCAATATATTTGACCAAGCGATAAATAAACATATCGAGAGCCAGCTTAGCCTGTAGGTTACCTTCTTTAGCTTGCTGTTCAAGCGTCCTGCAATCATTACTAAGCTTTGAAATACCTAACAATCCAGACTCTTTATTCAACAACTCGCTTACCTCAGATGCTGAATAGCCTAGTTGTTCTATCAAGTATGCAGGTATGCTGGGATCAATATCACCGCAGCGTGTACCCATCATTAAACCCTCTAAAGGGGTGAAACCTAAACTTGTGTCAATGGCTTTACCCTGTCTGATAGCCGCTATGCTGCATCCATTACCAAGGTGTGCCGTGATTAAGTTACAATTTCCTAACGCTTTTTTAAGGGCTTTGGCCGCCTCGTGTGCTACATAATAATGGCTGGTTCCATGAAAACCGTAGCGCCTAATATTATGTTGTTGGTAAAGCTCATAGGGGAGGGCATACAGATAAGCATGTTTAGGCATAGTCTGAAAAAATGCAGTGTCAAATACAGCAATATGCGGCAGATGTGGGAACGCGTTTTGAGCACTGTTGATACCAGTTAAGTTGACTGGATTATGTAACGGCGCCATCAGTGATGTTTTCTCAATGGCATGTATAACCTGCTCATCTATCAAGGTTGAGTGAGTGAAATATTCACCGCCATGAACCACTCTATGTCCTACTGCAACAATCCGTCGGCTTAAGTGTTCGAACTGTTTGAGAGTATCAGCAATGACAGCTAATGCTTGCTGATGGTCAGTATTGACTGGCAATTCACCATCATGCTGTTTGTGTTGATAACTGAAACCAAGCTTGCTAGAAACAGTGCCAAGATTTTCTGCCAATCCATGCAGGGGAGACCTTCCTGTTTTGGCTTCGATAATCGCAAACTTAATAGATGAACTACCGCAATTAAGAACAAGAACATATTGATCCATAAGTAAAAAATTCTTCTATTAGATATTCAATCACTAATGATAACGTTATGTGAAAATTATGAGTATCAATAGTTGATTTTATATAATTTAAGGATGTTAGCTAATGTGTGGTTTAGTCGCTAGAATAGACACAAGTTTTATCACGGAGTAACCAAGTTGACTCAAACTATTTTAGCAATGGTGAAAGACGGTCAGCAGTATATGCAAACATGGCCTATGCAACACCAGTTGTATGGCATGCTTCCTGAATGCAGGGTTATCTCAGCAACCAAATTTTCAATAAAAGTGATGCCTGCTCTAGCCGTGTTAACGGTTGTTGCATTAATTAATCTGCAAGGATATGACAAGCTACCTCAGGCTTTGGCCACAGGCGTATTCTTCCTGTCGCTTCCTTTGCAAGGATTAATGTGGCTAGGGCACCGTTCAAATCAAAGCCTGCCGCCTGCGTTAAAAAGTTGGTATTTTGACATTCATCATAAAATGCAAATCCAAGGTTGTGCGTTGCAATCCGCCAAAGCTAACCCTGATTATAAAGAGCTTGCCAGGCTATTAAGAACAGCGTTTGATGAATTAGATAAGGCGTTTACCAAGCGCTGGTTTTAAATATTATGTAAACGAGAAACTTCGGCCCTTAATGGGCCTCTACACTTCCTGCATATGTAGGTTTGTTGGCCTTTAAGCACTTTATTATGTCTCCTTATACCTAACTCTATCGGTCCACACCCACATCGATAAGTATAGCTTTTCCCTTTTACTTTGGTGACATCCATGTGATGGTAGGTTTGCCCTTTTACGCCAAAAAGTTCAAGCATTAGACTTTGCCACTCTTTACCGTGAGGGCGTACTTTACCAAAAAGTTTATAGGCGAGTAAATGACAGACTTCATGGGGAACCACCTCCTCTAAGAATGCATTAATATTATCAGACAGCAAAACCGGATTAAAACGTAACTCGTTTGTTTGCAGTCGAGCACAACCTGCAATTTTCCCCCTTTGGTTAAAGGTTATTTTTGGCAACTTGAAGCTATGCTCAAAATACAATGAAGCATGTTTAATACACTGCTCCACTTTTTGAATAATTAATTGTTGGGAATTGAATGACAAAAATGGTCTACACATAAGATAAGTTACTAACAATAGAACTATTTTAAACAATAATCAGCTAATGCCAATCCTTTTTAGTATAACAATGCAAGAACAACAACAACGTAGCTCTTAAGATTTTCAGCTTTTTAGCTGAGCCTACTGACGTCAACTTTGGTGGAAAAGTGCATGGAAAAGTGCATGGAAAAGTTGTGATGAAGTGAATGGATTAAGCCGTTTATGCTCGTGCCGCTGATTAGAAGTGCGCATTGCTTTGTCACAGTATCCATTAGCGGAATTCGATTTACTAGCCCCATTTGGGTAGGCCAGATGGTTACCCTCAATGCTCAAAAAGTACATACAGGCAAACCAGAATGCACATATATATCCGGATTGTGGCGGGTGATCCTAAAAAGAATAAAATGATCGAAACGGGTCATTGCATCATGGTATTTGTGGCCAGCGACCAAGCAGGCTATCTATTTGAAGTACCTAGCTAGCAGCCTCAAACAAAACAGGATTTTGCCTTAGAAAAATATGCCATTCAGGCTAAAGAGTCGGCAAAAAGTCTTGATAAGGAATTGTTGTCTGCTTTAAATGAGGAGCAGTAAGGGAATAGATTTTAATGCTTGCGTTTTTATATATCGAAACTTATTAAAGCATTTTCTATTTTTCCTATGCTGATGCGCAGGAAACCTTCAAATCTATAACTTCTTAGTCATTCAGACAATATATTACCCGCAGTAAATTTCATTCACGAATTTTCAAAGAAGTAAATATGAGATGCGCAGAGTATAAGCCTCTGGTTTTCGTTCGCTTCAAAGCAAATGTCCCAAGCATGTTAAACATGATTGGGACATTATTATTCAGTCTTTAGACTGATAAATTGGAAATGTTAAGGCTTTTACAACTCGCAAGCTAGGCAGTAAGCGTAAACACCTTTAGGATCATTCAGTGTTGCTACTGCTTCTATGTCCGCTGTTAATTCTTTAACGAGACTTAAAATAGTACTGGATTTTTCTACTTCAAAAGCACCTTCAAAAGAAACGCTGACGTTTTGGAATAATTCTTTCCAGAACAGCTCACTTTTAGACAATGTTTTTTGGATATATTGGGTATCGTAGGATTCTAAGTTAGCTAACTCAGCAGCAGCTTTCACCCCGTCATCTAAATAACCTAACTCATCCACTAAGCCTAATTCTAGGGCCGTTTCTCCAATCCAAACACGGCCTTGGGCGATCTGGTCTACTTGGTCTTTGCTCATACCACGCTTATCGGCAACCAGTGAGATAAATTGATCGTAGCCATGCTCGATGCCTCTTTGCATAATGGCCGCGACTTTGGGATTAAGGGTTTTAGTGATCCCCATACCAGCAAATTCAGTGGTGCCGACACCATCGGTATGTACACCTAAATAATCTAGGGTGTTTTCAAAGGTCAAAAACATGCCGAATATACCGATAGAGCCGGTAATAGTGCTTGGCGCAGCAATTATTCTGTTTGCACCAGCAGAAATCCAATATCCGCCAGAAGCAGCATAGGTGCTCATAACAGCAACCACAGGTTTACCTATAGCTTGTAAATTTTCAACTTCTTGACGAATGATTTCAGAGGCAAAAGCACTGCCACCCGGAGAGTCGACATACAATACGACTGATTTGACGGTGTCGTCATATCTTGCTTTACGCAATAGTTCAGCCGTGCTGTCACCACCAATTTGTCCGGCTTTTTTAGTGCCATTTAAAATAGTACCTTTTGCCACAACTATCGCAACTTTATCAATATTGTTAGGTATATTTGGCAGTACAGGATTAATAACTCTTAGGTAGTTTTTGTAACTGATTCCATTAAATCCCATGCCACTTTCGTCTTTACCTACCACAGCAACAATTTCTTGCAGAGCTTGTTCGCGAGTTTTAAGTGCATCAACCCAACCAAAATCTAACGCGTATTGTGCAAAGTCACCATCTGACTGTTCAAACTTTTCTAAGAACACATCGAGCTCTTCATCAAAATGACTGACATCCAATCCTCGCGCTTCTGCAACGCTGGTTTTGTATTGTATCCACATTGCCGTTAACCAAGCTTTGTTTGCTTCTTTTGCAGCATCTGACATGTCGTCACGAATGTAGGATTCAACAGCTGATTTGTAGGTGCCCACTTTAAACACGTGAGTTTCTGCTTTAAGCTTTTCGATAGCAGATTTGAAATACATACCGAAACGTCCATAACCTTCAAACATCATAAAGCCCATTGGGTTCAGATATAGGTGGTCGGCACGGCTGGCGAGGTAATATTGGTTTTGAGTATAGTAGTCACCAATAGCGTATATAGGCTTTTCGCTTTCTTTAAAGGCTTCTAATGCCACAGCAATTTGTTCTAACTTATCTAAACCGGCACTACCTAAGCCGTGCAAGTCTAAAACTAAAGCTTTGATTCGACGATCTTGTTTGGCGTTTTCGATGGTCAGCAATATATCTTGTAGTAATATTTCTGGGTTATCGTCTTCCTGTTCAAAGGCTTCTTCCATAAATTCAGTGAAAGGATCGACAGATTCTTTCTCGATGACTACGTTACCGGATAACTTCAGCACTAATGCAGAATTTGCTGGAACTGTGACTTGATTATCATTGTTTAAGAAAACCGAAATAAAGGCTAAAAAGATAACAATGAAAATAATATTTAAAAATAGTTTTCGACTAAAATTAAGCGCGGTCCATAAACCAACAAACAACGACTTTGTCCAACTTGTACCTGACGACATAAAAAGGTATTCACACTAATTAATAAATAATGCGGCATCCTATCTAAAAACGGACGTGGTGAACATTTACAAATGTAATTTTTTGTAACTTTCTCATTTATGCAAAAAAAATTTGAGATAGTATTACGGCAAGATCCCAAAAGGTAAGTCACCAAAACTATGCAAACACACCCTCACTACCCATATTTATTCCAAAGTCTCGATCTTGGTTTTACTCAGTTGCCTAATCGTGTGTTGATGGGCTCAATGCATCTTGGTTTAGAAGAAGAGAAAAATGGATTTGAAAAATTGGCGGCGTTTTATGCAGAGCGTGCTGCTGGTGGAGTAGGGTTGATAGTGACGGGGGGGATTAGCCCTAATAGACAGGGGTGGTTATTGCCTTTTGCTGCACGGATGAGCAACACAAAACACGCTAAAGAACATCAAGTCATTACCGAAGCGGTGCATCAACACCAAGGTAAAATCTGTCTACAAATATTACATGCTGGTCGTTATGGCTACCATCCATTTGTGGTTGCACCTTCGGCTATCAAATCGCCTATCAACCCTTTCAAACCTAAAGCTATCTCAAAAAGAGGCATTGTTAGCACCATTAACGATTACGCCATTTGCGCCGCCATGGCCAAACTAGCGGGATACGATGGTGTGGAAATAATGGGCTCTGAAGGCTACTTTATTAATCAATTTTTATGCCCTCGTACCAATCAACGAGATGATGAATGGGGGGGCAGTTTCGAAAACCGCTCGCGAATTGCGGTTGAAATAGTCAATGCCGTCAGGCAAAAAGTAGGCACAGATTTTATCATCATTTTCCGTTTATCGATGTTGGACTTAGTGGAGGGTGGCAGTAATTGGGATGAAGTGGTGGCTCTTGGGAAATTGATTGAGCAGTCTGGGGCAACGCTTATTAATACCGGCATCGGTTGGCATGAAACGCGAGTGCCAACTATTGGTACTATGGTGCCAAGAGGTGCGTTTACATGGGTAACTGAGCGTATGAAAGGTGAGTTAACGGTGCCTTTAATTGCGACGAATAGGATCAATACACCAGAAATAGCTGAAAAAATATTAGCCAGTGGTCAAGCAGATATGGTGTCTATGGCCAGACCCTTCTTGGCAGATGAAAACTTTGTACGAAAGGCGCAGCAAGGTCGAGGTGACGAGATTAATACCTGTATTGCTTGTAACCAAGCGTGTTTGGATCATGGTTTTGCCCGTAAGCGTGCCAGTTGTTTGGTGAACCCGCGAGCCGGCTATGAAACAGAGCTAAATTTCCCAATCACTTCTCACAAAAAAAAGCTAGCAGTAGTAGGTGCAGGGCCGGCGGGTCTTGCCTTCAGCTGTTACGCTGCTGAGCGTGGTCATGAGGTACATTTGTTCGAAAAAAGCACTGAAATTGGCGGTCAGTTTAATTATGCTAAACGTATCCCTGGCAAGGAAGAATTTTATGAAACTTTACGATACTACAAAAAAAGACTAGACGTCACAGGTGTGCATCTGCACCTAGAAAGTCAGCAAAGTGTTGCGTCGTTAGCCGATGCTCACTTTGAACAGGTGGTGCTTGCGACAGGTATCAAACCAAGGAATGTCAATATTGACGGCATACAGCATCCTAAAGTTATGAATTATCTTGATGTGCTTAGAGACAACAAACCCGCTGGTAAGAAGGTAGCGATAATCGGGGCTGGGGGCATTGGTTTTGATGTAGCTGAATTCTTAGTAGATGATCATTCTTTAACCAATGAGCCTGAACAATGGCTAAAAAGTTGGGGAGTTGATAAAGAATACAAGCAAGCGGGCGGATTGACCGAGGCAACTATTGAGAAGCCAGCCAGAGAGATATTTTTACTGCAACGTAAAACTACTAAAGTAGGTAAAGGGTTAGGTAAAACGACCGGTTGGATCCACCGGTCGGCCTTACAACGGAAACAGGTGCAAATGATTGCAGGCGTTGACTATGTAAAAATTGACGATCAAGGTTTACATATCCAAGTGAACAACAAACCGCAAATATTGGACGTGGATAATGTGATTTTATGTGCGGGTCAAGAACCACTTCGAGAGTTACAACAAGGTTTAAAGGATAGAGGCATCACAACCCATCTCATCGGTGGCGCTGATGTGGCGTCAGAACTCGACGCAAAAAGAGCTATCAGACAAGGTGCTGAATTAGCGGCGACCATTTAGTCGATAAACGGGTAAGTGTAAACTTTACATACTTACCCGTTTTTGGTTTTATCAATATTAGGCTGGTTATAACTGAGCTGCATTCATCGAACTATCTGGCGAGTTTCCCTTGAGTTTTTCCACCAACATATAGTTGATTGGCACCAAGATGAGTGTGATGAAAGTCGCAAACAAAATACCAAAGCCCAGTGAAACCGCCATAGGTATTAAAAATTGTGCTTGAGTCGACTTTTCAAACAGTAACGGCATTAAACCAAAAAACGTGGTTAAGCTGGTGAGCATAATAGGTCTAAATCTTGATGCGCCTGCTATCATCACAGCATCCATTAATGTGCCACCTACAAGACGCTTTTTATTGATAAAGTCTACCAACACTAGTGAATCGTTTACGACCACGCCAACTAAAGCGAGCATGCCGAGTATGCTCATAATGGTCAGTTCCATACCCATTAACCAATGCCCCATTACAGCACCTATCATGCTGAATGGGATCACACTCATCACAATAATGGGTTGAATATAGGATTTAAACGGGATAGCCAGTAGTAAGTAGATGGCAAAGAAAACCATCAATAAACCTACGGCTAATGAAGAAAATGATTCTCGTTGTTCACGGGCTTCACCTTCCATTTTCCACGTCACACCTGGGTATTGATTCACCAGTTGCTGCACAAATTCAGTTAATTCTGCCTGCAACACCGTCATATTGGTATTTAGCTTCTCTACATAAGCCGTCACGCTAACGGTGCGAAAACGATCGATGCGTGTTATTTGTGACGGGCTCTTACCTGGGATCGGGGTGGCCACATGGGATAAAGGCACCGAACCATCTGAAGGGGTTTGTATTAGTATGTTTTGTAAGTCAGATAAAGAACGGCGCTCACTGATAGGCAATCTTACCATGACTCTTACATCATCACGGCCACGCTGAATACGTTGTACTTGGCTACCAAAAAAGGCATTACGCACCTGATTGGACACATTCACCCGAGTCAGTCCCAATGCTTTACCTTGTTGGGTCAACTCAATTTGTAATTCTTCTTTACCGTCAGATAGGCTATCGGCAATCTCAAATACGGTAGGGTAGGTGGCAAGTCGCGTTTTTATTTGGTCAGCTATTTCTTGTAAAGTTACTTGTGAATTACCACTTAATTGCACATCAATAGGGTCTGACGAACGTCCTATTTCAGCTCGATAGGTAATACTTTCGGCTCCCGGAATTGGGCCAATAAGTTCTCGCCATTCACTTACTAAGTCCGCAGAGGTAATGGAGGACTCTCTTTGCTCTGGCGGTATAATTTCAAACCGCACTGAACCTACATTAAAGGAACCACCGCGCCCACCTGTAGACTCTAATACATTGAGGATAACGCTTTGGCCTGTATCTGCGTCGATATACTTTTCTCGTAGCTCTTCGGCCTTATCAGACATTTTAATTATATATTGATTGGTGACTTCGAAAGTGGTGCCAGTAGTCATGGTTAAACTTGCCCTGACTGTTTCACTGGGTACACGGGGGAAAAATACAAATTTAGTCCAGCCGCTCATAAGCAATGCCAAGATAATTGAAAAGGTGCCAACGAAGGTCGCAAGGGTGGCCAATTTATGACGTAAACTGAAAGCTAAAAGAGGTTGGTAATAACGCAGAATTGCACGTTCAAAACCATCGGCAAAACCTTGTTGCCATTGTGCTAAGCGGTTACCTTTTGCAGGCTTTTCGTTACGTAACTTAATGCGTTTGAGGTGCGACGGTAAAACAAATTTTGATTCTATTAATGAAAATATTAATACCGGGATAACCACCACTGGAATTTGTGCAAATAATGCACCACGGTTTCCTTCAATAAAGGCAAAAGGCAGAAAGGCTGCAACAGTGGTTAAAATACCGAAGGTGACAGGTGTGGCTACTTCTAGCGTGCCTTTAATCGCCGCTTCTTCACCAGATTCTGCAGTTCGCAGATGGGTGTAGATATTTTCACCCGTGACTATGGCATCGTCCACCACTATCCCCAGCACCAAAATGAATCCAAATAAACTCATTATGTTTAGGGTCACGCCGAAAAAAGGCATGGCTAAGAACGCACCCATAAAAGACACGGGGATGCCAATAAACACCCAAAAGGCGATAGCAGGGCGTAAGAATAGTGTGAGTAGCAGCAAAACTAATATTCCGCCTTGCAGTGCACTGCCACTAAGGGGCGCAATTCGATTTTTAACGATTTGTGAATCGTCATCCCAATAACTTAATTCGTAACCTTGTGGCATCAAAGGTTGTTTGTCTTTTACATATTCTTTGACTTTATCGGCTACTTCCACGGCACTTTGTTGACCAATTCGGTAGACATCTATAAATGCGGCTTGTTTGCCATTAAAACGAGTGCGTATCGGGGATTCTTCAAAGCCATCCTGAATGTCAGCAATATCTTTTAAGCGTAAAATTGAACCGTCACTGTTGGTTTTAATGGGAATGTTGGCGAATTCGTCTTTACGATAAGCTTGGCCTTTGGAGCGAATTAAAACATCGCCACCGTCGGTTTTAATGTTACCCGCAGAAATATCACTACTTGAATTGGCTACCGCAATAGATACCTGTGCCAAGGTCAAACCATATTGACGTAATCGGTCTTGAGGAATTTCTAAGGCAATTTCGTAATCACGTACCCCAGATAATGCTACTTGAGTAATACCGGGAATACGTAATAAGTCATCGCGCACGTGTTCGGCAAATTCGTTGATTTCTTTTTCGCCATAAATACCCGAAATAGTGACCGCAATCACTTCACGTGTCCGTTGAGATAAGGAAACAACTGGATTTTCTGCATCGGCTGGAAAATTATTAATGGCGTCTACTCGTGATTTTATATCCGCCAGCATTTCTCGGGGGTCGTAATCAGAGTCTACATCGATACTAATTCTGGCAGAGCCTTCAGATGAGACACTGATGATTTGTTCAATGCCTTCCAAATCTTGTACGGCTTCTTCCACCAGAATAGCCACACCTAATTCGGTATCTTTGGGAGTGGCGCCCCATAAGGTCACTGAGACATTAATGGTGTCACTTTCAAATGATGGAAACACTCCAAGAGGAATGCGACTGGTAAGGCTATAAATTCCAGCAAATAATATAGTGATCATCAGCAAATTAGCTGCCACATGGTTTCGGGCAAACCAGGCAATCATGTCAGTTCTCCAGTCTTAGTTAATAGAGTAGGGATTAAAGGAATGATCATTAGTGGCTACTTTGAGCGTTGGTTTCTGAAAAACTTGCTTTTTTAGCTGAACGTTTAGCGCGAAGCTCTTCCACGGTGATCCCCATTTTTTTTGCCATTTGTTGTAATTTGGCTTCTTGTTCGGGGGAAGCTTGACGCTGGGGCTGTTGTTCTTCAGCAATACTGACGCGGGTACCAGAACTTACTTGACCTAAAGGTGTGGTCACTAATAATTCACCTGGGCTTAGGCCGTTTTCAATAATCGTGTTTTGACTGTTCTGCCAACGGATACTGATATCTCGCCTTTTTAATAGGCCCTTTTCCACCACGTACACATAACTGCCTTGATAAATAGCACTGTTATTTATCACAATGGCATCGTCGAGGGTTTTGCCTCGCACTTGAGCATTCACATATTGGCCTATCTTAATAGACGGACCAGGATGTAATTTGGGATTATAGGGGTCTTCAATTTGAGCGACGATATAAAGTTGTTGGGTGCTGCTGTCAATAGCGCCTTCGGTACGAATGATTTTGCCAAGCCAAGTTTGACTTTTACTTAAACTAGAAGTAAAACGCGCTTCTATAACCGACTGTAAGCTATTACTGGTGCGGTATTCTTCTGGAAAATTAACCAATCCAATATCACTATTGTTAATAGGTAAACGAATTTCTACCGAGTCCGTTGAGTAAATTTCTGCCACTTGGCTGTTGCTGGATAATACTTGACCAAAGTCCACGAGTTGCTCAAGTATCCTACCGTCATAAGGTGCAGTAATTTGTGTTCTTTCCAAAGCCAATTTAGCTATAGTTAATTTTGCTTCGGCGGATAATAAGCTAGCCTGCGCCGCTGCCAGTTGCGGTTTACGCAATACTAAATCAATGGGTGCCTGACCATTACCTAATCGTTTCCAGTCGGTTTGTGCTTGTCTGGCATTGGCTTGTTCTTCTAGCAGTACTTGTTCGGCTGAAAGTAAACCTGCTTCAGCAATTTTCACATCTGCATCATAATCTCGTTGATCGAGTTTAAGTAACACACCACCTTTGTCAAAGAACCCACCATTTCTAAATTGTGGGCTAACATAGTTAATTTGCCCCGATACTTGGGCGACTAACGCATTCTGAGTTCTGGGATGCACTGTGCCAAAAGTGTCAATAATGACAGTAAACTGTTGTGGTGCGAGTTCTGTTACTTCGACGGTTAATTGTGACGCGCCAGAGGGGCCACCTCTTTTACTTTCAGGTGGATTGTTAAAAATAATATTGGCGATAACCAAGGTAAACACTAATATAGCCAGTGGAATTAACCACTTTTTTACCTTACTCATTGATTAACACATCCTCTTGTTCGTTATCTTGTAGATTTTTGGTATCAGCGAAATCACGGCCTAGGGCAATATGTAAGTCAATGCGATTGGCGAGTAATTGATTTTTAATTTGGATCAAAGCACTTTGAGCATTGAAAGAACGGCCTTGTGCTTCAAGCGCAGTCGTATAAGTCACCAATCCCCGCTGATATTGTTCAAAAGCTAATGTTTGGGCCGCTTCAGCGTTTTGCTGCGCGGCTAATGTGGCTTGGAAACGCTGTTTTAAACTACTTTCTGAGGTGATGGCATTCTCCACATTGGAAAATGCATTGTATAAAGTATCCAAGTAAACTTGCTCTTGCTGTTTAAGTCGTAAGCGCGCTATCTCTTCATTCGCGTTTAGATCTCCGGCTCTAAACAGTGGGGCGGTCAAACCACCCAATAATGACCATGCTAGGGACGAACCCGATAACAAATCTGATAGTTCATCGGCACTATCAGAGATTGATGATCTGAGGTTTATACTTGGAAAGCGCTGTTTATGGGCAAAGGCCAATCCAGCATCTTGGGCTAATACTTGATACCAACTGGCCAATAATGCTGGTTTTCTACTAATAATATCTGATGGCATGCCTATTGGAATGTCAGCAGTAAGTAACGGTGATGCCAGAGGCTCGGAGGTTAAACTAGCGTTAGGATAACGGCCTAACAAACGCTCTAAACTTCTAAGGGACTGGAGTTGTGAGGCTTCTTGCTCGGCTAAGTTTGATAATTCGGTATTCAGTTCATTTCTTGACAGGTAAACATCTAGCGCAGCATTGAGACCTTGTTCATAGCCTGATTCTATAATGTCTAGATTTTACTTAGCATTATTAACCCTTTGCTCAAATAATTGGTATAGCTGCTTTGCCGCAATCCAATCAAACCAACGTGTGACCACGTTCGCTACTAGTGTTTGCCTATCCTTTTGATACTGGGCTTTGGCAGCCAAATACCTCAAATTAACTTGTTGTTGAGCAGCTGAAAGTTTGCCCCAAATATCTAACTCATAACTGGCTTCTAGGGCTATTGAACTACTATTGCTGATAACGCTATCTGTTGACTTAGAGCGACCAGTATTTAGGTTCAAGTCTAAATCTGGCCAAAAATCTGCGTCAGCTTGCACTAATTGTTGCTCAATTATTTGCACGTCGTAGGCTTCTTGGCGCAGAGCTTGGTTATTGTTTAGCGCCTCATCAATTAGCAGACTTAACTGAGGTTGACTGAATTGAGCAACCCAATTATCTGTTATAGGCAATGTAGTTTCACTGAACTGCCAGTTCTGTGGCACTAGTGCACTACGGAGGTTGTTGTCTACTTTGCTGGTATTCACACAACCACTAAGCAAAACCACAATTAATAATTAGAGAGTGAACTTCACTGAATATTTAAACCTTAGAAAAAACAACATGTAGTCTAAGGTATTGTGTCGTGACGAAAGCTGACTTTACACAACGTTTACACTCACTTTTATTCAACTTGTTTTATTGGCGATCCATCGTAAAAATGTGTTTTTTCTGAGCCAAAACAAGCCACTTATGATTGTGAAAATAACGCAATGTATAGATAGCAGTATTAAAAAGGCATGATTTTATTTACGAATTCCGTACACAAATGTACAACCAGCAAACATAAGATAATTATTGATTGGTGTTAACTCTGATATATACACCTCACCTATTTGGTCGGTTTGCACACGGGTAGATAGTTCAAAGAAGACTCCCCAATCAGAGTCTTTGGCTCGAAGTTCTAAATAACCTGAGCTCGGGATAAGCCATACCGTCCAGCACCGCTATTATTGCGCTTATCTTCGTTGAGCTTGCTCTCAATAGCTGGCTATTCCTTCACAAGCTCGTCTTGATAAACACAATAATATCAGCACTGGATGCATTAAATGACCGAATGAATCAACTGTACACTTCTAACTTGCTGTTTTTATTAGAGTTAATTTGTGTTTCGCGGCATGTCTTAACCCGAGTTCAGGTTAAATAGGGCAAAACACTGATGCTCCATTTTCCAGTCGCGTAGTCATGATTAAGCGGTAAGTTTTTGGCGGTTACTATTTGGTATTGGCAATTTTGTTCAAGATGAATGGCTAAACCCAAATCACAATTTTGGCTAGTATATTTATTTGCCCAGTCTTGTTGATTAGTTTGAGTATGCGGATCCAGATCCAGATCCAGATCCAGCCATGGGGGAAGTAACATCAACGCAATTGAGTTTTCTTTGTACCAGTGATTATCAATAAATAACATACTTGTGTGATGTATTTCCCACCCGAGACCACTCAATTCATTAATGACTTTGTTTACTGCGTTTCGGTCATTAATAAGTGGTGAGTAGGTTAATGATAATTGGGTTATAGATTTGGGGAATGCTAAGAGGTTAGGTTTAACTATAAAATCAGCCTTAACTAATTCTTTATTAATCTCTTCTATTTGTGCATCGGATAAATACCGGGAATAAAGATGGACTTTGGTTTGGCTGCATCCACAAAGAAACAAGGCCACAAATATGAGGTATTTCACAATATATGTGGCCTTTTGTTATTTAATGTTGGACTTTGATTTTTTCTATACTGGAATTCATAGCAGATTGACCTTCATCGATATTATCCATTTTATAATCTAATTGCACTG
Organism: Paraglaciecola psychrophila 170; assembly: GCF_000347635.1. Taxonomy (NCBI): domain Bacteria; kingdom Pseudomonadati; phylum Pseudomonadota; class Gammaproteobacteria; order Alteromonadales; family Alteromonadaceae; genus Paraglaciecola; species Paraglaciecola psychrophila. Next base: position 1,941,837 of record NC_020514.1, read on the forward strand.
TTAAACCCGTTTGCCTTTGCGCTTGACCGCCTTGGATCCTTGGTTTGTATGTCCATTGTTTTAGGGCAGTTATGGAGTTTTTATCGAAGACCTGTTGTGGGAATGATTCGATCACTTGGATGTTATCGGTTGAACCATCTTTATCAATATCAAACTGTAATATGATTGATCCTTCTTGTTTATTTCGTGCAGCCTCAACTGGATATTTGGGCTCAATTCTGAGCACGGGTGAAGCCATTGTGGAGCTGTCGACTGAGTGTGCCGTTTCAGCTAAGTTGGCTAACGCGACACCGGCAAGCAATGTGCTGCCTAATGCGATAGATAGGCCAATAAATGCGGGTTTAATTTATGCTGGATTTTTAATACTGGCGATACGTTTAAACATAGTGTGTTTTTCTCCATAGGGTGAGTAAATCGAAAAGCTGTGTAGTGAACGTTCAGCGCATTGCACTAGTGCTTTGCTATAACTGATTTGATCTTCGGTAGTTGATTGTTTGAGTACGGCTGCGTCGCATGCTAATTCTTGGCTACGCCTAAAGGCACGGTACGCCAACTAAGAGAGTGGGTTGAACCAAAATACGGCCACAAACAATAAGGCAAATAAATTATAAAGGTTATCACCGCGGTGAAAGTGCACTAGCTCGTTTTTTATCATTAACTGTTGTTGGCGCTCACTGAATTGACTGTGGAAGCCCTCGGGGATAAGTAAGGTTGGTTTGAATATACCGCTCAGTATTGGGCTTGATAATTGATTGTTTTTGACAACTGTCAATGTATTGGGTAGCGCTATACCAAGTTTCACTTTACGCGATCTAAAGTGTGCAATACGGTAAATTTTCCACTGGGCAATTGCAGCAAGAGATAAAATAGCAAGGCATCCAGATAACCATATCAATGTCCAGTTAAGGCCAATATTGACAGTGTTTGTTGCTGCGCCTATTTCAACTATATAACGATAGATAGATTGATCGTCTACTGTAATGACATCTTGGGGTAGGTTATTAGCAATCAATAATAAAGGGACTAATAACCAAAGTGCGTAAATCACCTCGGTTCCTAAATTTTTTCATGGCTTTTGCTTCAAGGGTGATCAGCGTTAACAGTAAAAAACTGATGACAATCTGTTGCTCAATTAACCAATTAGTCATTGTCTTGCTCCCACTTTTTAATCAGGGATTTAAGCTCATCTACATCTTCTTGGGACAATGAGTCTGAGTTAGCAAAACCTGCAACTAATGGTGCTACCTTCCCACCAAACAAACGACTGACTAAACTTTTACTTTCCTTTTGAATATAAGTGCTGCGTTCAACTAAAGGAAAATACAAATAACTACGTTGTTGCTTATCAAAGTCGATAACATGTTTTTTAACCAATCTACTGATCAAGGTTTTAACGGTTTTCTCATGCCATGGTTTGTTTTGACTTAAGCGTTGGATAATTTCGTTGGCTGAGGCGGGGTATTGTTCCCATAATGCATCGAGTACTTCAAATTCTGTTTTAGTGATATCTGTTTTTATTGTTTCTGTTATCATGACGCCGCTTGATAGTTAGTTACATTGATTACGTTTGTAGTCGACAGACTAAGATTACACTTGTAATCTTAGTAGGCAAGCACTTATTCCGCAATTTGTTAGTTTTACGGAATTTATAAGTCTTCAAATGGTTGATTAAACGAGTTTTTTGCTCTTAATTTGAAATTTATTCAATAAAGTTCAAATTAATCCGACATTTTGTAATTAAGCTGTTAGTATACGTATCGAGATTCTATATCCACTTGCGCGATAGTGATAACGCAGATGGAACTAAATTTTTCACTATTATAATGAAGAGAGTTCAAAATGAGTAAAGGTACAGTTAAGTGGTTCAATGCAGATAAAGGTTTCGGTTTTATTGCTCCTGAAGATGGCAGTAAAGATTTATTCGTTCACCATTCAGAAATTCAAGCTGGTGGCGGATACGCAACTTTGACTGACGGCCAAGCTGTTGAGTTTGAAGTTGGCGAAGGTCAGAAAGGTCCTTGCGCAAATAAAGTTGTACCACTTTAAGTTTTTTAAAAAACCTTAAAAGTATTAAGTCACTTAGCTATTTTACATAGCTAGGTGGCAATTTAGTTTTAGCCCCTACAAAAATCCATATTATCCTCGAAAACAAAACTTTCCAAGTCCAAACTAGATTCATAAATTTCTTAAATCTTAAAATCTCCAGTACCCAACACTCAATATTCTAAAGTCAGATTTCTGTTAGCACAGGAAATTACTCTGTTCGCTTGTCATAAAATCGCCATATTTGTTTCAAAATAATGTCATTTTTTTATCACGAAACTGTCAATTCTCTTCTCCATAATTAATTTTTTAATTAACTTGCCTTGTATTCGGTTAATTCCACAGTGAAATTTATTTCAAACCACCAAAAAATTGAGATCGGACAATGACAAAAGAAATTTTAGGAAGCTTTAAGTTATCTGCTATAGCACTTTCGTTAGCAATAGGTCTATTTGCCTGTGAAGGTGATGATGGTACTACAGGACCAATTGGGAATGTAGGCGAACAAGGAGATAATGGAGCTGTAGGTGCTGATGGTCAATCAGGACGTTCCGTACCTTTACTAACACGACTCGCTACCGTTCCTAGAGGTGCAGAGGTCACAGGTGCTTTTTTATCAGATGCAGGAGATTTGTTCTTTAATGTGCAGCATCCATCTGATGCAAACTCAGAAGAGGATTCAAGCGGTAAAGTGTATAACAGAGGAACGGTTGGTGTACTTAGTGGTGTGAATTTTAACCGTTTACCTTCCAAAATTGCAGATTCTCCGGTCCCTGAAACTGAATTTGAGCGTCAAACAGTTATGACCGCTTTAGGGGAATATCAGGTGATTGGTCAAACAAATGACGTCTTTGCAGAACTTGGGGCGAAAGGTTTAGCTAAGGGACTGGGGATCCATTATGGCATTATGTCTGGCGACAAAATTATTGAAAACAATGCACCAGATTTTAACGGCTTTGTTTCTACTGGCGCAAATGAAGGTTATTTGTTTACCAATTGGGAATCGTACCCAGGGGGTATGAGCCGCATGAAAATTATAAAAGATAACGTAGGTAGCTGGTCTGTCACTGAAGCAATGATGCTTGATTTTGATTCAGTTCAGGGAACTGCCGCTAACTGTTTTGGTTCGGTTTCTCCATGGGGAACGCCACTTACTTCCGAAGAATGGATTGTTCGTTCAGACGTCAACTCCACTACCGATGCTAGTTGGAATGATCCAGCCAATACTAGCACCGATAATATGGAAGCACTGACTGCTCCAGATTTCCCTAATCCTTATCGCTACGGATATATTGCAGAAGTAACAGCACCAACAAGTGATGCACCTATAGTAGTGAAGCATTTCACCGTTGGGCGTTATGAACATGAAAACTCGACTGTTATGCCTGACCGTAAAACGATGTATTCGTCTCAAGATGATACCGGCGGCGTTTTATTCAAATTTATTGCAGATGCAGCTGAAGATTTAACTTCTGGTACGTTATATGGCGCTAAATTGAAGCAAGATGTGGGTAGTACAGAACCTGCTACAACTGGCTTTGATGTGACTTGGGTTGAGTTAGCTAAAAGTGACAATGCTACCATCGGAGCTTGGATTGCTGAATATGATGGTATTGGTACTGATGATTATGTGGAAGGTAAAACAAGCTACATGACTATAGCAGACGTAAAAGCATGGGCTGATGGAGATGCTACTTATCCTCTAGTTGAAAATGGCGGAAGTTTTGTTACAGCAGGGCAGCCAATGGACGATAGATCTGCTTTTTTGGAGTCTCGTCAAGCAGCAAAAATGAAAGGTGCGACTGCTGAATGGAGAAAACTTGAAGGTATCAGTATTAATCATGATCGCGCGTTAGAAGCTGTGGGTGGTGTTGAGTCAATTGCAGATGAAAACGTAACCGAAGCCTTTATGTATATCGGTATATCGGATATTGATAATACTATGATTGATGATGAAGGTGATATTCAGTTATCTGCCAGAGTGAAAGATTGTGGCGGTGTTTATCGAGCCAAGCTAGAAGAAAACTATGACCTTGCGCGTATTGAACCTGTTGTTATGGGGGGAACATACCGCTCAACACTAACCGGTGCTGAACGCTGTGATGTCAATCAATTATCTCAACCAGATAATGTCATTGTTATGCGTGATGGCCGGATTATCATAGGCGAAGATGGCTTCCAAGAAAATAATACCTTGTGGATGTTCGACCCCAAAGGTGAATAAATCACTCTGACTATAAATCAAGCCTTAGGCACGACTGCTTAGGGCTTCATTTGATCTAATTTATAAAGAATAAGCCATGTATCATAAACTAATACTATTAAGCTGTTTATTGCTGTTGGCAAGTTGTGGCAACGAAAACAGTGTATCTGAACATTTGCTCGCTTCAAATATGCAAACCACTAATACGCCTTATGTTGAAACAGACGTCATTCCAGCTCTAGCATATATAGAACATAGTGAAGTATACAACGCTGAGTCTGTTATCCCGCCTCAGTGTTATACCAAAACAGATGGCAGTAATAACCCCTGTTATGCTTGTCACCAGTCATATAAGTACGATGAAATGCGACCTAACACTATGAATGATGGTGGGCTTCAAGGCGAATATGCGTTTTCAGAGCTAGGCACTAAAAATCATTGGAAGAACTTATTTGTGGATAGGAGCGAACTGATAAAAGGGGTATCTGACGACTCGATTAAACAATGGATCAAACAAGACAATTACACTGCATTTATTGAACGATTTTCTAAGGATCCGAACTGGAAAGGCGAGATAACACCTATTAAAAATCTAGCAGAGCCTAGCCAGGCATTTGATGAATTAGGCATGGCAAAAGATGGCAGTCATTGGGTAGCATTTAACTATAAGCCTTTCCCTAGCACTTTTTGGCCGACTAATGGCTCAACTGGAGACGCTATGATCCGCTTACCTAAGGTGTTTAGGCAAAAAGATCAATTATTTTCACAGGACGTGTACTTCGCTAATCTTGGGTTGCTGGAAATGGTATTTAAGGAAACTAATGAAATCAGTATTCCCCCTGTATCTGAACTGATCATAGGTGAAGATATTGATGGCGATGGCAAACTTTCAGCAGAAACCAATCGGATTAAACGCCGAACACACTATGTTGGTGATGCCGCTACAGAAACGCTGGCACATTTGTTATATCCAGAATATACCGAATTTTTACATACGGTGCGTTACATCGGTGTAAATGATGATGGCAGTATTTACAACGCCCAGCGTATGAAAGAAGTGCGCTACATGAAAAAACATAGTTTCAAATCGAAGGCAGAACTTGCATCTGAATATTATTTAGAAGCTAAAGAAAAGAATTTTGAAAACTTGCCACAAGTTCATTTATTGGGTGATAAAGGAGTCAACAGTAATATGGGGTGGACGCTTAATGCTTACATTGAAGATATAGATGGTGAATTGCGTCAACAACACGGGCAAGAACTCGCATTTTGCAGTGGTTGTCATAAAACAATCGGGGCTACTTTCGATCAAACGTTTTCATTTCCCAGAAAGGTTGAAGGTGCAGCAGGTTGGGGATACATCAACTTAAAAAACCAGCAAGACGTTCCTAATAAGGGGGAACAGCTTGGTGAGTTTCTCACTTATTTTCAGCGAGTGGGCGGGGGAGATGAGTTCCGTCAGAATACAGAAATGCTTGAGCGTTGGTTTAAGAAAAATGGTGATGTGGACTTGGATAAAGTTGCCAAAGCTGGATCTGTCTATGATTTGATCACGCCTTCATCTAGACGTGCTTTAGATTTAAATAAAGCTTATTTAACTATTGTCAAAGAGCAGAGTTATATCTTCGGTCGCGACGCGACCATTACTGCGGCGAAAAATGTCTTACAACGAGTAGATGAAAATCAAGCTCCTTTGGCGAAAGAGCATCGCTACCAATGGGACATGCGCCTTGATTGGCGTAAACAGTTAAGTACTGATGTCAGTATGTTGGACCAGCCTTAGTGGACTTTCCCTTGTTTGACTTTGTATTAGCCAGTTTGTTGATGGGCTTAGGCATTGGTCTCGATGTCGCCATTGCCACAGCTGCTAGAGCAAAACAATTGTCAACTATTCGCTTAGCATCCGTGTGGATTGTGGGCGTGTCCGTTACACATACCATTTTCCCAATGTTCGGTTATCTGTTGACGTATTTTAGTATTAAGATGCAACCTGCTATTGAACCGATTATTGGTTTACTGGCTTTTACTTGTATTTTTTATTATTTGAAAAGTGAATTAACCGAATTCGCCCAACCGAAAAAACAAGGTGAAGATAAACAACTAATGGTGACTCTTGGCTTGATTTTAGCCGTCAGTTGGGATGCGTTGTGGTCTGGTCCAGCTAAGTCTGCACAGGTGATAGGTTGGCCAGAGTTTTGGATATGGATATCATTCTTGTTGGTCGGGGTATTTGTATCTGTGCTGGCAATAGCCAGTTTGAGTTTCGCGCTACATGCACAGCGGTCAATCGAGGAGAGTCGTATGTCAAGATGGCTTAGTCTTTGGGTACAGTATTCAGTTATCGGTTATTTCGGATTGTTAGCAATGCTTAGATATACGCTAAACATCCATATTTATTGGTGGCAAGTGTTACTTCTGTCAGCTTTATTGATTGCGATAGCGATGAGCTTATTAATAGTCAAAGCAGCTAATAATCAAGTTAGTCGGACTGCAGATTAAGCGAGCTTAGCGTTGTATGTTCTTCTGATACTTTAAGAACGCTGCCTTGATCATACCAATCACCTAACACTATTCGCTGAGCTGGCTGGCCGTCAATTTCTAATCGGTGTATGGCAGGCCTATGAGTATGTCCGTGTATCAGCTTTTTGACTGCAAACTTTTGCATGCATGTTATGACTTCTTGTGATGTGACATCCATGATTTCAGCGCTCAGCTTAGATTGTTTCTGTTTGCTGGTAGCGCGACCTTTGCTGGCGAGCTTGCGGCGTGTCGATAAAGGTAAGCTCAACATAATTCTTGGCCACCACCAACTGCGAGCCTTTTTACGAAAAGCTTGATACTCGATGTCCATAGTACACAGTTCATCGCCATGCATTATAAGAGTTGGCTCGCCGTATAAATCGATTACCACTTGTTCTGGCAATATTTTAAAACCTGCTTGTGTAGCAAAGCGCTGGCGGATTAAAAAGTCTCGATTGCCATGAATAAAATAAATAGGCACGCCAGATTGTCGTAAGGTGCTAAATGCCTTAGCAATGCTCAACGTAAAACTGTTTTGATCGTCGTCGCCAATCCATACCTCAAACAAATCCCCTAATACATATAAAGCGTCAGCTTGTGGTGCTTTTTCACGCAGAAACTCAAAAAAACATTGATTAATGTCATCTCTGGCAGCAGATAAATGTAAATCGGAAATAAAGTATGTAAAAGGAGTCGGTGAATTCGATGGGGTCAGAGTCATTGATTTATCTGTTATCTAATAAATTCGGGATCAGTGGGATTAAAATCATTGATTTTAATCCCACTGATTAACCTTTTGTATGTTATTCGACTATTTCAGCTTTTTGAATAACTACATCTTCTACAGGCACATCTTGATGATAACCAGAATTACCAGTCGCTACAGCTCTAATTTTTTCAACTACATCCATACCATCAGAAACTTCTGCAAATACGCAGTATCCCCAACCATCAGTACTTTCACTTCTGAAGTTTAAAAAGCTATTATCCCCGACATTAATAAAAAACTGTGCGGTAGCAGAATGAGGTTCGTTAGTGCGTGCCATGGCTACTGTGCCAAGGTTATTGACTAAACCATTATTGGCTTCGTTTTGGATTGTCGCTTTGCTTTCTTTTTGATCCATGCCCGGTTCAAATCCGCCGCCTTGGACCATAAAACCGTCAATCACCCGATGAAAAATTGTGTTGTCGTAAAAACCTTCTTTTACATAGTCCAAAAAGTTGGCAACTGTAATAGGGGCTTTGTCGGCAAATAAAGTTAGAGTGATAACACCATAATTGGTATGGATTTTAACCATGAAATAAATCCTTAATTGAGCAATATAGAAATAACTTTTACATTCTAGCCTAAAAGTGAATGTTTTTTAAGGCCTTAACAGTGATTGGCTGATGCAGCATAGGTTTCTCGGTGATAGAATCCCGTTTTTAAATACTTTCGTTACTATTCATACATCAGAGGATTTTGATTCAATGTTACATATATACAACACCCTAACCCGTCAGAAAGAGCAATTTAAACCATTGCAAGCAGGTAAGGTGGGGTTGTATGTATGCGGTATTACTGTTTATGACGTATGTCACGTTGGGCACGCCCGTACTTATTTGAGTTTCGATTTAATGGTGCGCTATATGCGCTCTCGTGGACTTGAAGTGAAGTATGTTCGTAACATTACCGATGTAGACGATAAAATTATCTCAAGAGCGAATGAGCAAGGTTTAACCCCAGATCAGTTTACTGAAAAAACCATAGCGCGTATGCATGAAGATTTTGCGGCTATCGGTTTACTTGAGCCTGATGTTGAACCGCGCGTTACCACCCATATCCCTGAGATTATCAACGTAATTCAGCGCCTTATCGATAAAGGGTATGCCTATCAGGCGGACAGTGGCGATGTGCTGTTCGAAGTCAGTACCTACGCCGACTATGGAAGACTAGGACGACAAGACCTAGATCAGCTTAATTCTGGATCACGTGTTGCAGTGGCTGCTGAAAAGCGCGATCCACTAGACTTCGTATTATGGAAATCAGTTAAACCGGGTGAGCCTTTCTGGGAGTCTCCTTGGGGCAATGGACGACCGGGTTGGCATATCGAATGTTCCGCTATGAATCACAAACATTTAGGTGAACATTTTGATATCCATGGAGGTGGTTCTGATTTGACCTTTCCCCATCATGAAAACGAAGTGGCTCAATCTTGCTGCGCGTTTGATACACCTTATGTGAATTATTGGATGCACACCGGAATGGTGCAAGTAAACCAAGAAAAAATGTCTAAATCACTTGGTAATTTCTTTACTTTGCGAGATGTCTTAGAAGTATACGATGCCGAAACTGTACGTTATTTCTTAATGTCTGCTCAGTACCGCAGTCAGTTAAGCTATTCAGATAGTTTTATTCAACAAGCTCGCGCTTCACTAGAGCGTTTGTATACCGCTTTGCGCGATGTTACGCCGAATATGGATGTTGATGTCTCGATGGGGGATTATCAAACGCGTTTTAATCAAGCTATGGATGATGACTTTAATACGCCTGAAGCTTTCGCAATATTGTTCGACTTGGCCAAAGAAATCAATAAATCTGATGAACAGCAAGCTGCCGATTTAGCCGGTGTGATGATAAAATTGGCAGATATCCTAGGCATCTTACAACAAGCACCGAATGACTTTTTACAAGGCTCCGCAGGTGGTGTTCAGGATGACGTTTTTGAAATTGAAGCATTGATCAAAGCTCGTAACGATGCACGGACTAACAAAGACTGGGCTGCGGCTGATGCTGCACGAGATGCGCTAAACGCATTAAATGTGGTGCTTGAAGACTCAGCCAATGGCACAACTTGGAGACGCAGTTAAATTTTCAGCAAAAGCTCCAATTCTTATTGGAGCTTACTCGTTTTGATTTATTGAAGTTGAGTCGTAGATTAATATTATGCTATGGAGGATTTTTGTTATTCATTGAGGTTAATGAGTGATTTTATATTTTTTATGAATGTTTATTCAAACAAACCAATCAATTAAGTTATAACCAGCGCCTCACCTTTTTCTTGTAGAAAACATACTCTTCCCCAAAAATTATTTCGATGATGCGTTCTTCAGATTTAGTTTGAAATTCTGTGATGTAAAGGATAAAAGCGGGCAGGGTGATGAAACTGTAGACGTTACCAAATTTAAAAATGGCTGCAATAATTATGAGTTGCATGCCCAAATACATGGGGTTTCTGGTGACACGATAGATATCGCCTGATACCAGATAACTGGTCTTTTTGGGTTTGGTAGGATCAATTGTGGTTTTGGCTTTCCTAAACTCCCAGATGTCTGCAAAAGCCACCAATATTCCAGAGGCGCCAATATGCCAAAGCAGGGCAAAAAATATAGATGGCATTGGCAATAGCGGTAAGAAATGACTTAACCCATAGGATAAGACTGACAAACAATACTATGGGAGGATGGACTTTCATCTCAAGTGATTTCATCTAATGATGTATCCACTTGAGGATCTTTACTGTCAAATGAGTCTTTCCAACGCTGCTGCGATACATGTTGTTTAACCAACTCTAGACATTCATTTACAATTAATAACACTTCTTGGTCGAGCATATGGTCTTCGCTGGAGAAACGGCCAATTCCATGCTCAACAAAGTCATCTATTTTATCTGGAGTGATATCTTTTAATAGATTGATTATCGATTGTGTGACGATATCGGTGACCGACTTCTCTAAGGTTTTTTCTATGGTGCTACCCAGCATAGGAACCAATTTCAAGGTGGATACTTGTGAATTACCGCGTACCGCCTTACCTACACTCTTTTGAACGTGACTGCGAACAGATTCACCATGATCGTCGTGTTCTATGGATTCACCAATATGCACCATTACTGAGGATAACCATTGGGTTAAAATGGGTAAACGACTGGCTAGAACTTGTTGGCTGATATCTTCTATTAAAGGTGAACCTGCAGCGATATCTTTTTGCGCATCAGATAATACTTTAACCACAATTCGGTCACTGAGTTCTTCAACCAACACATCGTAATAAAAAATAATAAATCGATACACTGCGGTATTGCGTAAATCGATAATTTCATACTTTTGAAGTCGGTAAAAAATAGAAAATATCCGTAAAAACCGGAATATTCTTGCTCCACCCAAAGGAATACAACCAATTAAATCGTACCAATGAATAAAGGGGAAAAAGTACCAGCGAACATAGGTTTTACGCATGACTGATGCTATCCAACGAATACAAAATTCAGTCAGAAAAACAACCACAAAAGCTAAGTCATAGAGTACAAAGTTTTCATGGACTGGCGCATAACCCGTTACTAAGTCTGGCGATATAGACGCTAAGACAGACTTAAACGCTTGGGTGGCAAATAACCCATCAAATAGTAGCCAGATTAAGTTGATGATGAGTAATGCAAGCATCAATAAATCAAGAATTATCCATGGTCCTTCATGGCTAGATTTAAGTTTGGAATAACTAAAGTTAAGCATTAATAAAATAGCCGTTTTTGCATATTAGGTGCGAGTTACATCAACAAAAATTTTCAACTTTTGCCCTGGCTGAAGGTATTTTTTAAGCTTGGCTTGATTCCATTTTTGTATGTCACTTACTTTGACATTAAATTTTCCGGCTATACGCGCAAGTGAATCACCATTACGCACGGTGTAAGTGAGTGTGCGCATAACCGCATCTTTACGTTGCCCCTTGCTCACGTTATCAACCCACACCACTAATTTTTTACCTGGGCGCAGCGTATCTGTTGGTGCCATACCATTCCACTTCGCCAGTTGCCGTAAATTGACTTTGTACTCTCGGCTAAGATCCCAAAAGGTATCGCCACTTTTAACCGTATGATTAATTTTATATGCACCACTTTTTTTAGACTGGGTTTTAGCCAAGCGCTGGTCTTGAGATAATGAATAAGAGTCTAAGGATTTTAGAGCAACCGGAATGATCAGATAATTGCCCGCGATAATCACATTACTTTTTAACTCGTTCACTTTGCTGATGATATCGGTATTAGTATGATATTTGTTTGCTAGTCTTAATAAACTATCACCAGTTCTGACTTTATGCCTGACCCAATTTAAGCGCTCTGAGCTATCGGTTTTGGCTAGTTCAGTAGAGAATTTTTCGACCTTGTCTATGGGCAGTAACAAGTTATATGGCCCATTAGGATCGGTAGCCCAGCGATTGTAACCGGGGTTAAGAGCGTGTAACTCTTTGACTGTGAGCCCGGCCATTTCTGCCGCTAAAGCTAAATCTATCTGTGAGCCTATGGTGACTTCTTGAGTCAACGGGATATTGTTAATCTCAGGCCATTCAAAACTATACTGATCGCTGTTATCTAAAATATCGGCAAGCGCGAGGAGTTTAGGTACGTATGCACGGGTTTCTCTAGGTAAATCCAAGTTCCAAAAATCAGTTGGCTTACCCATTCTCTTATTTTTTCTGATCGATCGTTGTACACGTCCTTCACCGCTGTTGTATGCGGCCAATGCATGTAACCAATTACCATCAAACATATTAACTAAGTAATTCAAATAATCGATAGCGCCTTGAGTCGACGCCATTACGTCACGTCGGCCGTCGTACCACCACGTTTGTTTCATACCAAAACGTTTACCTGTAGAAGGGATAAACTGCCACATGCCAGCGGCACGTCCATGAGAATAAGCAAACGGGTCAAAAGCACTCTCAACAATGGGAAGCAGCACCAGCTCTAAAGGCATATTTTGCTGTTCCATTTTTTCAACGATTAAGTGCAAGAAAGGCTTGGCCCTTATAGCCACACGCTTCATATAATTGGGATGTTTAAGATACCAATTACGCTGCGCTGCAATACGATTGTTATCTTCAAATTCAAATCTAAGCTGACTCCGCACTCTTTGCCATACGTCTTTAACTTCTATATCAGCGGCGGCTTCAGCTATTTTTTCTGGTACCTCAACAGCCACTTCTACTGTTTCAACTGGATGAGTAATAGGTATTGTGCCTGATGCGGCTGATTCACAATCAAAATGCTCTTCTGCTTGATTTTCAGGTTGTCCACACGAGACTAATATTTGCTCAGCAATTTGGTGTTCTTGTTCAAGTTGACTAGCTTGTTCGCTATTTGTTGTGGCATTACAAGCAGATAAAGTCCCGATTAGGGCCAATGATAGTAGAGTGTGTAAACGCAATGTTTTTCCTTTTTAATATTTTCTGCTGAAAATTATTTGTATTGTGAGCAGGTATGGCACGACAAAGTTACTTTAACGGCAGATTATTTAACTTATTCTACCGATTAAAAATTATCTTTCCAGCTTCTTAATGAAGTAAAAATTGCCAGTTCAGATACTAACGGTGAGCCTTTGCTTTTACTTACATTGGTCACTAGTTCAGCGCTATGACAACGTAAAAACGGATTCACCGCCAACTCTCTATATATATTCGATGGCAATGTTGGAGCATTTGCTGCTCTTTGTTGCTTAGCCCAATGTTTGTAATCAATTAATGCTTGGTTATTAGGTTCAACGGCCTCAGCAAATGCAATGTTCGCCATGGTGTATTCGTGAGTACAGAAGACCTCAGTATCCGCAGGAAGTGCCGTTAACTTGGCTAAAGATATAAACATTTGTTGCGGTGACCCTTCAAATAATCGACCACAACCCGCCGAGAATAATGTGTCTCCACAAAACAGACCGATATCACCATAATAAGCAATATGATCTAAAGTGTGTCCAGGCACTTCTAATACTGAAAATTTAACACCTAGTTTTGGCAGCTCTAATTCATCACCCTGTGATAGACGAACTGTAATTTGTTTAATCTCTTTATTTTGGGGGCCATACACAGGAATGTTTGGAAAAGCGTCTAAAAGTGCGTCAATGCCACCGGTATGATCCCAATGATGATGAGTGATGATAATAGCTGAAAGACTGAGTTTGTTGTCGTGGCAAAAAGCTATAACAGGCTCAGCATCACCCGGATCAACAACTGTACAGTGAGTCTGATTGCGCAAACACCAAATATAATTATCATTGAATGCCTTGATGGGAAAAACGCTTACAGACATATTCTGTCTCCTTTCATAAACATTAGTATTAACAGTATCTTAATTTTAGAGTACCATAAATTGATGAGAGCAGCTTTAATCAAAAACCACCCAACTAAACCACAGCTATGGCAAGATTTGCCCTTAGGTAATGAGCTTAAATGTTTGATTGAAAATGAAATATCTGAAGTAAGCCGTAAATTTTTTGGCTATCACTTAGTACGGCTAGGGCATTTAAGCAGCCAAATCGAACTCGCAGCTTGCCCCATAAAACATCAAATCAATATCACATCCGATACTCAAACATATACCAGCTTAGTCGCCACTTCCGATGATTTACCCGTGTGTGAAAACAGCATAGACGCATTTCTCTTAGCTCATGAATTAGACTTTTCCAAAGATCCGCATCAGATATTAAGAGAAGTCGACAGAACCATTATGCCTAATGGTTATCTTGTCATTACAGGTTTTAATCCCCTTAGTTTATGTGGTTTACTTAAATATTTACCCATCAATCAAGGCAACATATTGCACGAGGCTCGTTTTTTTAGCTGCTCTAGGGTAAAAGACTGGTTGCAACTACTAGGCTTTGAAATAGTGGACGTAAAACATTTATTATTCAATGAGCTGTTTTTGCAACGAAAACTTAGGTCGTCCTCAAAATGGAACCAATGGTGTTACCGATATTTACCTCTATTAACTACCATGTACGTGATAGTGGCCAGAAAGCGAGAAATACCGTTGTCGATGATCAAACCTAAGTGGAAAGCCAAAACTAAATTTTCCACAGTGGGTGCAAGTTTCAGAAAAGGAATTATGCAAGTTGAAACTCCGAAGAAGTAATGATGAGTAATAAAACTTTTTCACCCTCATTAACAATTCAGTTTACTCAATAGCTCACTTATTAGATTGGTTGACCTTGACGCCCCTTGTACCCTCAGATTCCATGTTGATAAGCTTGTTATAGAAAAACTTAAACTCGCTATATTTTATTTTTTGTTGCTCTCAACACTGTTGATAATAATTGCTTTGGCTCAATTTACTTATCTTGTAGTTTGTGAGGATTGATGAAATGTAACACTCATCTAGTATCGATTTCCAAAGTGATAGTATGACACCTCAATAAAGAACCTTCATCTATGGAAGACAGCAACAATATACGTTTGTATACGGAATGTTGCTGTCTGGCGCGATTTTAAACAATTTAGAGCGTGGCAAATTATCCCAATAATTGCAGTAATGACGTCGATGTCGTTCCCTGTAAAATCTATAAGAATTACCACGTAACTGTTTTGCCTTTATAACTTTAACTACGCTGAGCGTTATTTTAACTTTTAGCGGATAAAGTTGAATGCAGGGCATTCTTATAAGCTTCAAAAGCAGGAATGGTCGAGGTAATAATAGACGCGATAAGTATAATCCCAATTGCCATCAATGCTTCCATAGACAACAAATTAGCACTGAGAAAAAGGCCATATTCTGATGCTAGCCAATCCCCCAAAAGAGCTAAGGTTAGGCTAATGGTAATCACCGATGCAACAATAGCAAAACACACTAAAATTAATGCTTCAATCAGTACTAAAGAAAAAATCACGCCCGGTCCTGCACCCAATACCCGTAATACCGCAATTTCTGATTTTCTCTGATCCATCGATGCTAGCAGCATAGTAGACAAGCCAAACAATGAAGCAAATAGCACTAAGATGCTAATTACGCGCAGTAAGTTTTCAAAGTTTGCCATCATGCTCCATAGTTCTGACATGGCAACTCCAGGTAAGATAGCCATCAACCGATCATCTGCATAACTGTTAATATTTCGTTGCAAGGTAAAAGTAGCGAACTTAGATTTTAAACCTAACATCACCGCGGTTACATTGTTTGGGCTCAAGTCGACGGCATCGACATCGTTTATAAGTTGCCTGAGCTTAGCCGGAGATAAATGAATGGCTTCAATCGCTTCTAAAGTCACATGTAATGATTTGTCAACGGGTGTGCCTGTTGGTTTAAGTATGCCACTGACTACAAAAGGTGTGTCGTCATGATGCTTAAAGCTGACCGAACCCACACCATGAGCGACCACTATTTCGTCACCCACTTGGTAGTTGTATTCTTTCGCCACGTCAATGCCTATGACTACCTCAAAAAGACTAGAAAAAGCCTGTCCCTGTACAAATTCTAGCGGTTGTTTTTTGCCATATCTAAAGTGAGTAAAGTAGTCTTGGGTAGTGCCAATCACCCTAAAACCATGATGCGAATCACCTAATGATATTGGGATAGCCCACTCTACCTGTTGATTATTTTGCAGAACTTTAAAGCTTTCATAATTGATATTATTAGTGGGACTGCCCATTCTAAAAACGGAGTAAAGCAACAAATTAAGCTGCCCACTAGGCGCCCCTACTATTAAATCAACACCGGATACAGTGCGACTAAAACTCTCTTTTGCTTGTTGTCTTATGTGCTCCACACCAAGTAACACACTGATGCTGATCAGAAGACTGAAAAAAGTCAGTAAAATCGATTTACGTCTATTTTTAAGGCTACTTACCGCCAAAGACATCAACATACAGTTGACCCCTGTGACTGCTTCAGCGAATGAATATCAATACTGGACGAAAAATAGTGCTTTAAGCTCATATCGTGACTAACAAAAAGTAGGGTAGTGAGCTTAGACCGGCAAATATCTAATAGGATGCGCATGAAGGTATCTCTTGCTCCTGCGTCAAGTGCAGAAGTTGGTTCATCTACAATTAATAATTCAGGTTGATTAATCAAAGCCCGGGCTATCGCAACTCTTTGTTGTTGCCCAACACTGAGTTGACTGGCTTGCTGCTGTAAAATACTCGTGGGTAGCTTTAACTCTGTTAGTAATTGCGTAGCACGGCGTTCAATATCGTCAGACTTTTTAGCAAAGTACCCGGCGACCATAATATTTTGCAGCACGGTTAAGTAGGGGATCAAATTAAACTGCTGGAAAACCACACCTATATGCCGGGCTCTAAATTGATCTCGTTTACGGGCAGAAAGGCCAGAAAAAGTTTGGCCCAATAGTCTCACTTCGCCTGTTTGCGGAGTCAAGATACCTGCAATCAAATTCAACAAAGTGGTTTTGCCCGAACCTGATTCACCATGCAAAAACACATGATCCCCATGCTGTATTTGCCAGTTCTCAATTTTCAAATCGATACTGCCTCTAGTATAACCATGTTGTAGATTTTCAACCTCGATCGACAATGGCTGAGACGTTACTCTATCCGTCACACTCGTGGAATTTTCGTTTAACTGCATATGCTGTTCATTTCTTCGCTAACCCGTAATGGATATGTTATAACATTACACAATATAAATATTGAGTAATTTATTTTGATTATGCAATCGTACATCGGCAAAGCAGGGCTGTGTTTTTTATTGCTTCCCTTGCTTATCTCTTTGGCCAACGCCAAATTGCCAGAAAAAGATCAGAACTTCCAAACAACTGACTGGGTAGCCTTAATCCCTAAAGATGATCTGGACGCGCTGCTTAATCCACCTGATTTTCTTAGTGATATTGCAGATGGCTCGGATCAAGATTCGGTGGATTTATTGCAAAAAAAACACGAAGTTAGATGCCCAAGGTAAACGATTCCAAGAAGCGCTTGTGTCTACCACAGTGGTCAGCGAATATGATGGAAAGTCCATCCGTATACCTGGCTTTATAGTACCTCTTGAGAGCGCAAATGAAAGAATGGTGACGGAATTTTTTATTGTCCCGTATTTTGGTGCATGTTTACATATGCCACCTCCTCCACCTAACCAAATTATTCATGTTGTTGTGAATGAAGGAATTGAGCTAGAAAATTTATACGACCCGTTTTGGTTTGAAGGCCGTTTGGCACTTAAAATCATCGAAACAGAAACCGGCTTATCGGCCTATTCAATGACACTACATCAAGTTATTCCATATCAAGAACCGTAATTGGAGAATTTAAATGACGATTAAACAATGCTTTTTTATCATAGCTATGGTGTGCATTCCGGCCATGTTATTGCCAGCATTCGCTTGTGATTTACATGGCTCAGGTGGCTATGGATTTAGCCCATTTGGGCCACGTTTTTCAATGCTTGATCGCAATGAAATGGATAGAAATCAACATAGCATTGCAAAACTAAGTATTACTCACGACCGTTTTTTATCTGTACCTAACGGTTCGCCCTCAGTATTGGCATTCTCATATCAAATACCCAACTCATTTATTAACGTCAAACTTCAGTTTAGTAGCGATAAAGATATCGATTTGTTTAAAGATTCAGAGGTTATATTGACGAAATCCAGTGGGGTTTATAAGTTACACTTCGTTCCTAAGGAAACTGGCGAGCAGCATATTAAAGTGCACATTACCGGATTAAGTGATGCAAGTTCAGTCGATGAAGAACGCCAAATTACAGTGCGCTCAATCTAATCAACTCGCAAATTGATACCCCACAGCGTGTTTTGAAAAAAATGCCATGGGTTTTGGACACTTACTTCTCTGCAAAAAGTGTATTTTCCAAGATATCGACGATTTGGTTAAGTGCTAACTGTCCTGTGGTGATGACCTCAAGTCGTGAGTCCATACTTTCATCTAGTTCGTTACAACTGATCACTTCATCGAGCTTATTAAAGGTAAAAATGCCTTTGTCGGTTATCATCACGGCTTTTAAACGATATACATCCAAGGTCGTTAGTTCACTCATTACTTGCCTGAAATCGAACACTTTGTCGGGGCGAAATGCCCAGCCACAAGAATAGAAGTCATCTTTAGCATTACTCACTTTTACTTTGCCATGGTTTGATAACTCTTCTTCTATATCCATTAATTCAGCACTGACGCCGTGCTCATGATGGTTAGTCTCAGGCAGCTTAAACTTCGTTTTAGAAGAGAGTATGGATAACGCAATTTTGTTGTTATCCAAAACTGTAAGTGGTGTTGTGGCTAAATCTAATTGAGTAAGATATTTGGTTAGATTTGCCTGATCATTCTCCTCATAAAGATCCGCTTTAGTTGCGATAATATGATCCGCAATTTCCAACTGTTCCCTAAAAACTTGATGTTGGCTATAACGTTCCTTTGTGACCAAGCGTGCATCAACCAGCGTGAGTGTGCTGTTGATAGAGAATGTATCTTGATAATGAGCTTGCTGTAAACTGGCCAACACTTCTTTGGGATGACCTAAGCCAGTCGGCTCGATGATCAGCCGATGGGGTTTGGCATAGGATACTAATTGATTTAGCGCGATTTGCATGGGCAAACCTGATGTGCAACACATACAACCGCCGGGCACTTCTCGTACATAAATATTGTTTTCTGGACGGCCTTTAAAAAATGCACCATCAATGCCAACTTCACCAAACTCATTGACTAAAATAGCCCATCTTTCGTTGGCAGGTTTCAGTGTTAATAAATGTTGGATAAGCGTGGTTTTTCCTGCACCCAAAAAACCCGTAATAATGTTAGTGGGAATTGGCAGTGTTTGTGAGGTCAATTTTTCCATGGGTTTCCAATTAATTGATGTATGCTTATAGGATTCTTTAGTATTGTTATGTTATATCATTATTATTCTGAGACCCATGATTAAGTCCATTATTATTCTAATTATATTTTTGCTGTGTGGTGTGTGGGCAGGGCAGCACTCAAAAACGATTTGGCGCTATATCGAACGTATTGTTATTGATGAACCTCCACTTTATGAGGCAAATAACACTGCCAATACTCAAGGTTTTTCTGCAGTACCTCTCATTACCATTGGATGGAGCGAACTGTTACCAACAGAAGAAAAACAAATATTAAGTCGTTACCAGCAAAACTTGCCCACTGACTTAACGGATCAAGTTGTGTTGTCTCTGCAAGCGACTACAGATCAAGCCTACCAAGCGACGTTGCAGTCAACTAATATCGTTGAAAACTTTCTCAACAAAGCGATATCGATATCAGGGTTTATAGTGCCTATCGATGTGCAAGAGAATATAAATATGACTAGCTTTTTTTTAGTTCCTTACTTTGGAGCCTGTCTCCATTACCCTCCGCCACCACCTAATCAACTGATTTATGTGACCCTTCCTGATGGCATGCCAGCAACCGATTTTCAAATGCCATACACAATTTCGGGCATTCTCAAAAAAGACTTATATGAAGACCCATTAGGCACCTCAGCATACAGCTTGGATTTATTGACGGTAGAAAAGTTTTATGAACAGCCAGATAATTTCCGTATGCATTAGTTTTTCTTGAAGTTAACTATATACCCAAACCACCTCAATATGCGCGTTTTAGAACGACTGGGGCGCTTCAATTCAAGGCACGTCAATGACTGAATGTCGACCACCTTCTGAATTGGCGTAACGAAGAAGTGGAGTGCCCCAGCCGTTCCCTACGGGCGGGTTTTAAAGCGATTTATACGTCGTTGGCCATTTTTGACTTAGACCACTAGGTCTGAAAATAGCCGCCTCGCCTAGGAGGCCCCGCCTAAACCGCTTTAAATTCCCGCTGAATCCGACATCTTGAGGTGGTTAGAGTATAAAACTATCCCAAGGACCCGTTATGGCAACAGTAGTAGTCGGGGAATATAAGTTAACAAACAAGGTACGCCCATCTGGCGAAAAACAGGCACCTGCAGGCTCGGTTTGCAATCTTACGCGCGCCAAATCATAGGTTTTTCCATCTGGCGTCACCCCTTTAATATGATTTTCTGTGTGATCAGTATATTGGTCTTCACACACAATTAAATGGCCATTAGGCGCTACGGTAACATTATCTGCAAAATTCATAGCTTGTGGATATTCACTTTCAACAAATAAACTCAGTTTGCCTGGACGCTTGTTTTCACTTGGACTACCTTCGACTAAAGAAGGCACGTAACGCATAATTTGTCCCAATTTTTTTGCACCGCCATTAGTGCAACAAAAATATAGTTCGTTATCACCCCAATGTATGCCTTCGCCTCGTGCAAATAGCGCTGCTCCTGCGTTAAAACCTCGTAACCTCAGGTCATCATCCGGACTTTCAGGATGATCCAACTCAATCCATTCAACGGCCATTTCTTGTTTTAATAGCATAGATTCTGAATGCCAGTTGCGTGTATCGAATTTAGGTTTTTGTGCTATCACCAATGCTTGCAAGCGACCACCAGCCTGTAAATTAGCTTTTTGATTGGGGATATAACGATAAATCAGGCTATCGTTTCTATCTTCGGTCATATAAACAATGCCCGTTCGAGGGTCAACACAAGCGGCTTCATGGTTAAATCTGCCCATCGCTTTAATTGGGATGGCATTAACCATCTTAGTGGCATTGGCGGGTACTTCAAACACATAACCATGGTCTTTACTGATCATCTTGTCTGCTTTATCCACCGACTCTTCGCACGTCAGCCATGTTTCCCAAGGCGTAACACCACCAGAACAGTTGCGGATCGTGCCAATTAGCGACATAAACTGCTGTTCAACACGTTTTGATTGCAGGTTGTAGACAATGGAACTGGTACCGCCGGGCAACGGATAAGTATTCTCAAAGGTGTCATAGGCAAACTCAAGCATCATAGCTTGCTTGTCACCATGATGTTTTTTGATCAGTTTATTGGCCGCGATTTCGTGATTTCTGATTAAAACTACTCGTTTATCATCAAGATAAAAACAACCCATACCATCAGCACGATCAGGCACATCCAAGTCATCATGCATCTTGTCTCCCAGTCGCGATATAACCTGATAATTAAAACCAGAGGGTAAGTCTAATAACGCATTAGGATCAGGTATCAGTTTTCCGTATGCGGTATTTTGAGCCATAGCAGTTGTCTGCAAGCGAGACTGTGAGGCATGCAGATGTGATGCTAAGCCTCCAAACGCCATCGCGACTAAACCTTGATTAAATTGTCTTCTATTCATCATCACCTTATCCTTATCCAGATCTTAATACAGAGAATTAGTTACCACGACCCATACATTGGGTTAGGCAATAAAATAAATATACGTGGTTGCTGCAACAACAAATCAGCGATATCGGCATCTTCTTGAGTCATGCTTGGAAAGTCCTTAATATTATCGCCCACGTGCATCAATATTTGCTGCGATCGCGACCATTCTTGTGTGCTTGTAGATGGTGTTTGGGGGCGGTAACAAGGTGCATTGCCCATTTCGACTTGTCGGCGGCGTAAGTCTTTGTCATTTATCATAGATTTGCCGTCAATAGCACGCTTATCTGCTTCGGCTCTACCTAACAAGCAGGTATTGCTTGGGGTAAGTGGTAAACCCAATGCGCGTAAATTCTGCCATGTGTATGACTCAACCTCTTTTTCTCGGTTGGTGATAAGGGCCAACTTGCAACCCTTATCTAATACCGTTTGAATAAAGTCAGCAGTGCCCGGAACTAAACCAGCTGAGGCTTGTTTTACCCAGTTTTCCCACGTCTCGGGGATATAGCTAGCCCCCGTTTTATCCAGCGATACCTGATAAGGGCTATTATCTAGAATGGTTTCGTCTACATCCATTACCACCACCCAGCTATCTTTTTGTGGGGATAGTTGTTTTAGTGTGCTGGAAGCTTGTTGATAAATATCCTGAGTGAGAAATTGGTATTCTTTGCTGGTGGTTAACCATTTCACTGCTGGCGAAAGAGGCAATGGTTGTGCGCTAATCGACAGTGTGACCGCACAATGATCACTCAACATGTCATCAACTTTCATATTGTCAAACTTGTGCGTTTGCGAGTGAAGCGTGACATAAGGTGACTGGAAACCACCCGCCAAAACATGGTCGATAGGCGCCGGATAGTAAGGATGGCAACCTATCAAGTCGGCCGTGGTGTTAAACAACGTAGAGGCGCTGGCATTGGTATTAACAAACAGCTCTTGGGTAAGCTGATTATAAGGTGCACTTAAGCTATGGTTGAAGTCACCAAGAATTATGTAGGGCTGTTGGTCGCGTTCTTTTGCTTCTACCCATGCATCTAAAATCGGTGCCTGTTTGGCAAATACCTGACAGGCCTCTGAATCCGCTCGACTATAGTTATCCACAAAGCAGCCGCTCTTAAGATGCAGATTAAGAATTTCTGTCTCGCCCTTGGGTGTGGGTACAGTCACAGACAAACCATAACGTAAACCTTCTCTGTCTATAGCCAAATCAGCGTAGTTTTTGCTAGCTGAGATAGGTATATGTTTGCGAACCGCAAAAGCCACTTTTTGTTGAGTAGACAGGTTATCACTGCCTCGGCAAGCGTACGTTCGACTTGGCGCTCTATCAGATACAATAATTTGCCATTCATCAGTGGCAAAAATTTGCTGTATTGCTTGTTTTGAAGCAACCTCTTGTAGAGCGAAAATATCAACATCTAATCTGTCTACGTAGGCTTTCATTGCATTAATTTCGGCTTGGCTACGGGGGGTGCAACCCAGTTCGGCAGGAAAGCTAAGGTGTTCAACATTCCAGGTGGCTAAGGTCATTTCATCAAAAGTAATCGGCTTAACCAACGGGACTGATTTTGCGGTGCGATGGCTATTGATTGTTGCCGAACAAGCCGTGCAAGTCAAAACGACTAGCGCCATACTTAAAAGGTTTTTCATGATCTTGGTTTCCGTGCAAGCTTGGTTGTTTTCTGTGATAAATACAAATTTTAGTCAAAGATATGCAAATACGATCGTCTGTGTTTGCAAGCACTTTGCATACGCTTAAATAAGTGTTTATATGCCGTTAATGTTAGGGCCTAGACACGAGAATTATCATGTTCTTGGTCATCACATTGACAGTTTTGTTGATTTCGGCACAACTGAAAATTACGATAATGTCCGTATGCAACAAACATGGCCCCAGCCACAGTGAGCAGCTTCTCCCATAGTTCACCGATTACCTCTTCCCCCAGTGCTACTGCTAGAACCAATGAGGTTAAACCAATCAATCCGTATTTTAGTAATTCGTATCTTTTATGCTGCTTGCATCCCATAAAAAGCGCATAGATACTAGTAGGGATCACGGCAATAACCATCCATACATGAAACGCTTCATTATCCAAATTTAACGCAGCAAAGTTGGGTAACACAATCAATAAAAATGGTAATGCTAGGCAATGGATAGCACAGGTTAATGACAAGCCTATGGCCAGCTTATCGGCAAAAAATTTCATTGAGTTCATAAATTGGCATCTCTGGTAAGCATTTTTCTTCCTTTGTTTACGTGTTGTGGATGTTAGTCATATTGAAGTTGGTCATCTTTGGCGGTTTATACTTTCAGCTTGCACCTTATATTGGCAGGTTTGATTGCTGCTTCTTTGCATTCATCACAGACACAATCCATTTCAAGTTTCGAATTAACCACTTGAAATCCTGCTTGTTTCACATTTTTTTCAAGTGCTTGAATAATGGAAAAGTCAATGCTGATTTCTTCGACTTTCTGACATTTGGTGCAAATTAAAAATTGCGGTTGATGGTTGTGATCACAAGGTATGTGCGAACAGGCCACGTACTTGTTAGCTATCTTTAACTTGTGTGCCAGATTTTCTTCTTCAAGAAAGTCTAATATTCGATAGACTGTCATGGCAGGTATCGTTTCGCCAAATTCCTTCTTACAGAAATCGACCAATTCATAGGCAGAAAGTGCTTTGCCAGACTTCAAAAGGCCAGCTAAAACCTGCTTTCGCTTATCGGTCAAACGTGTGCCATGAACTTTACATTGTCGCTCTGCTTGGTTAATGATTGCATCCAGCTTATTCATGACGTGGCCTAAAATGTTATCGTTTTATTACTGCGGGTAAGGGATGCCGCACCTTGCTCCGATGTTGTTATCCAGATGCCATTAATCTGCTGCATGGCAGGAAACACATCAAAAAAACCAAGGGAAATTGACGACAACTCATCCATGTCTTCACAGTCGTAATAATAATGCGCGACGATTTCACTGTGGTCGCCATGCTCATCCTCATCCTCGTGCTCATGACTATGGTCAAGGTCGCTTTTGTGGTGATCGTGAGTGTGAGCGTCTTTTTCTGTTGTTTTGTGTTCGATTAAATCTGACAGGTCTATCTTAGCTTGAGTAAGTCTGCAGCCCCCTGAAGAAAATGAAAAAAGTGCTTTGTGGTCATTCAACTTTACTTCTGATTGTTTCACCTTTCTAATTTGTTGCTCTGTGCTCGCTTTATGTTCAAAGCCAACGATATTGATTGCCGGCGATCGTAATTGCATTTCGAGTTTGTTTCCCCCAATGACAATATTAAGTTCAGACACACCATGCACATGTGCACTTAAATTTGCTTGTTGAGCATGGGCCATAGATAGACAAGAAACCGCAAAGATGCTTGAAAAAACACCGACACTCGTTCGTATTGTTGTCACGTTACTACCCCTTTTCAACGTTATAATTAGTGTGTTTAGAACAGTATTGATTAAGCTTTCAATTCCGCACATTTTACTGAGTTTCATGTTTGACGCGGCTTAATTGGTAGTTTCGAAAGTGCCCATGAGCGATGATCATAGAGCCCAGTACGGATACAACAACTTCACCTGTCTCGCCTAATACACCATGGCCTAAGGTGGTTGATATAATAATCAACGTAAGTCCAATAGAGCCCACTAGAAAAACCTTATAACTGCGGTGATGTAAGTAGCCCATCATTAATGCCGCAATACTGATAGGCAGAACTGCGTATAACATCCACTGGTGAAACATTTTGTCATCTAAAGCAAATAATCCAGAAAAAGGTGGCAGTAAGATAAGCAGTATTGGCAATACCAAACAATGCACCACACATACTATTGAAAAACCTATAGCCAATTTATCACTTAGTACTTGCAGCTTTGTCATTTTCAAATCTTTCAAACCCTTAGGTTGATTACCTTATTGTTATAATATAACATAACGTCAATAAAAGTAAAATGTTATAACATAACGAATGTGGAGAAGGAAAATGTTTAAAGTTTCATCATTAGCGGTCATTGTTGCTGCACTGCTGCCGGCTAGTGCGTTTGCGCAATCCATAGAGGGAGTTGTAAAAAATAGTTTTGGAGAACCGATTGCAGGCGCCAAAGTAAAGCTAGAAGGCTCCAGCATTGAGGCCATTGTTGATACAAGCGGCCGATTTGTGTTTGAAGGGTTGAGTCCGGGTGTTAACGAACTGCATATAACAGCAGCGGGCTTTGCCCACCTGCATCAAGATATTGAAGTTCCGAGTTCTGGCACGAAAAATATATCATTCATGTTAAAAAATTCTCCCATTGAAGTGGTTGATATTGTTTCAACCCCGCTGCATTTATCCTCAATGGAATCGGCTTTGCCGGTGAGTGTGTTATCTGGAGAAGCATTGCGTCGTGAACAAAGCGGAACTATCGGTGAAACCTTGAATAGTCTGGTAGGTGTGCACTCTAGCTTTCATGCCAAAGTCGCCAGTACGCCAATCATTCGAGGGCTAAGTGGGCCTAGAGTATTGATTACACAAAATGGTCTTGATGTGAGCGACGCATCACGCATTGGCCCAGACCATGCTGTCGCTAGTGAAGCATCCACTGCTACACGGATAGAGGTTTTACGTGGTCCAGCCACCTTATTTTATGGCAGTGGTGCTATTGGTGGGGTGGTCAATGTGGTGGATAACCGTGTACCAACCGACAGCGAAACACGAGGCGAATGGTTAGTTCAAACCAGCACAGTCGATGACCAAAAACTTGCATCATTTAATCTGACTACTGGCACTGATAACTTTGCATTTTATGCAGATGGTTTTGTACGCGACTCAGACGACTATGAAATACCTGTCGAAGCCGAATCTCATGAAGATGATCACGACGACCATGATGATCACGACGAGCACGAAGAACACGGTGGTAACTATACCGTTGAAAACAGTTCCGAAGAGTCATACGGCTTCACTTTTGGCGGTAGTTACTTATTTGATGATGGCTTTGTCGGTTTGTCAGTTGAAAAACTTGATCGGCAATACGGTATTCCTGGCCATTCACATGGCGAAGAAGGACACGAAGGTGAAGACCATGACGATGAAGACCATGAAGAAGAGCATCACGATGAAGAGCATTCAGAGGAGAATGTTTTTGCCGATCTTAAACAAACACGGGTACAGCTTTTAAGTGAATTTGATCTGCAAAATAGTTTTATCAATCAAATTAAGTTACGTGCCGGTTTAACGGACTACGAACACGCCGAAATTGAAGAAGGACAAGCGGGTACTGTATTTGAAAACCAAACGCAGGAATTTCGAATAGACGCTCTGCACCAACCTTTTCAAGAGTGGCGCGGCGGGTTAAGCCTGCATTACAAACACAGTGAATCCTCAGCCGTAGGCGAAGAAGCTTTCACTCCTCCATCAGACACTAGCATGCTGGCGTTAGCTTTAATGGAAGAGCGACACTTTGGTGACGTTTTATTGCAATTAGGTGGACGTATCGAGCGGGTAACCTTGGAAGCCAATGATGTTCTGCTATCCAATATTGAGTTGCACGCTGAAGGAGAGCATGAAGACGAGCACGATGACGAACATGAAGGCGATCATGATGAACACGATGACGATCATGATGATGAACATGGCGGCGAATCGTTTGCGTTTAATGAAAATTATACGCCTATATCATTATCCGCTGGTGCAGTCTGGAGTTTTGCTCCCGAGTACAATGTTGGTATTTCTGTCTCCCGTTCTGAGCGCGCACCCTCTGCGGCAGAGTTGTTTTCGTTTGGTCCGCACATAGGTACTGGTACTTACGAAGTAGGCGCTTTGTTTGAACTGCATGAAGAGGACGACGAAACCCATATTGAATTGTCGAATATGACAATCGAACTTGAAACCTCGAATAATATTGATCTGACGTTCCGTAAAACAGAAGGTGATGTTGGCTTCATATTTAATGTTTTCTATAACAGTATCGATAACTACTTGTATCAGCAGGACAGTGGTTTAGTGGTGCATGTTGAAGCCCATGATCATGGGGAATCTGATGAAGAGGAACATTCGGATGAAGAACATTCAGACGAAGAACATTCGGATGATGAAGATTCACATGAAGAAGGAAGCGAATTACCCTTGTTTGTGTTCAATCAACAAGACGTAGTGTTAAATGGCTTTGAAGCACAAATTGCATGGCAAGTGAACAGCGCGTTTAAAACTGAAGTATTTGCTGATTTTGTCCGAGCCAGACTCAAAGATGGTGGTAATCTTCCAAAAACGTCGCCAATGCGTTTTGGCACTAAGCTGAGTTATGAAAACACGCAGTTGAGCGCGCACTTGAACATCACTCGTTATCAATCGCAAGAGCATACTGAGGAATATGAGTCTTCAACCGACGGTTACACCATGCTTGATTTAAATGTGTCTTACGACATACCAGCCTATAATATGGCGGTCTACTTTAAAGGTAACAATCTAACTGATACAGAAGCACGTGTGCATACTTCCTATCTGAAAAATTTAGCGCCAAGACCCGGCAGAAACCTAAGCCTTGGCATAAAAGGATACTTCTAGTCTGCGTAGTCTAGAGTATGTTTACACCAAGTAAGTGTCTGCATCCTTGATGGATGCGGACAGTTTTTTCTATCTAAGGTTTGGGACGAAAAACTTTCCTGAGAAAGTAAGGTATTAATTTCGATTTTGTCCTAGGGAGCACACTAATATTTACATCGTTATGCTTATGTGCAGGGCTATAATCAGATAAATAATATACTGAAAACAAACGAGCACTTAATGGTAAGACACAAAAGAATTACCTATAGCTGGGAAGCTTCCCCATGGAGGGCGTTGTTAAATTCTTTCAAAAATCACAGTCGTAGATAGCTACGATTTTTTTCATTGGATTTGGCCCGCATCATAGCTCCTATATTGTGTTTCAATGATGCGGTTCACTTGTTTTCTGTTACTTTACCTTCATTCCAGGCTGCGCACCGTCATCTGGATTCAATATCCATATCTCTTCCCCACCAGGGCCAGCAGCTAGTACCATACCTTCGGACATGCCAAAACGCATTTTGCGCGGCGCTAAATTAGCTACCATTACCGTCAACTTACCTTCTAAGTCTTCTGGTTTATATGCTGATTTAATCCCAGCAAACACCTGACGCGTTTCACCGCCTAAGTCCAACTCTAAACGCAGTAACTTATCTGCTTTCTCTACATGTTCTGCCTTAACAATACGAGCAATACGCAAATCAATTTTTGCAAAATCATCAAAACTAATTGTTTCAGCTATTGGATCTTTAGCCAATGGACTATCGGGATCCTGCTGCACGGTTGGCTCTAAGTTTTCTTTTGAATCATCAATCATAGCGTTAACTTTATCCATATCTACCCTTTGCATCAGGGCTTTAAATTTATTGATAGGGTGATCAGTTAACACACTTTGTGAACTTTTCCAGCTTAGTTCATCGTTTAAAAATGCTTCAGATTGACTAGCCAAAATGGGTACCACCGGTTTTAAATACACCACTAAAATGCGAAACAAATTAATACCTAACGAACATACATCGTGGGTAAATTTCTGTTTGGTTTCGTCTTTAATCGTCACCCATGGTGCATTTGTATCAATAAACTGATTCGCTTTATCAGCCAATGCCATAATTTCACGAATAGCTTTGTTATACTGACGTTTTTCAAAGGCCTGAGCGATGCTCGCTTCTGCTTGATGAAATTCTGCCACTAGTTCTGGTTCCAGCACGTTACTGGATAACTTGCCGTCAAAACGCTTGGTGATAAAGCTAGCGCAACGACTGGCGATGTTTACAACTTTGCCGACTAGATCTGAGTTTACTTTTTGTGCGAAGTCTTCAAAGTTAAGATCAATATCTGATACTGCATCACTGAGTTTAGATGCGAAGTAATAACGTAAATATTCAGGATTCAGATGGTCTAAATAGGTGCGCCCTTTAATAAAAGTGCCTTTTGATTTAGACATTTTGGCACCGTTAACAGTCACAAAACCATGTACATTAACAGCACTAGGTTTTCTGAAGCCTGCGCCTTCAAGCATGGCTGGCCAAAATAAACAGTGGAAATAGGTAATGTCTTTACCAATAAAGTGGTAAAGCTCCGCTTCCGAATCTTTATTCCAATACTCATCAAAATTCAAGCCGTCTGTTTTATCACAGAGGTTTTTAAAGCTGGCCATGTAACCAACTGGGGCATCTACCCACACATAAAAGAATTTGCCAGGAGCATTAGGGATCTCAAAACCAAAGTAAGGGGCATCACGGCTGATATCCCATTGCTGCATGCCTTCTTCAAACCATTCTTTAAGTTTGTTGGCAATTTCTGGTTGCACAGCGCCGCTTTGTAACCAGTCTTGCAGCATATCTTGAAATTGAGGCAAGTCGAAAAAGTAATGCTCAGAATCACGCAATACTGGCTCTGCACCTGATACCACTGAACGAGGATTCTTTAACTCAGTAGGGTCATACGTGGCACTACATACATCACAGCTGTCGCCATTCTGGTCTTCTGCGCCACACTTCGGACAGGTACCTTGAACAAAACGATCTGGCAAGAACATTTCTTTTTCAGGATCGTACAACTGACTAATAACCCGCTTACTGATATAACCTGCGTCATCTAAACGGTTGTACACCAACTCGCAAAGTTCTTTGTTTTCGTCTGAGTGAGTGACATGGTAGTTGTCATAATTTATGCCAAAATCAATTAAATCTTGATGATGTTCGTCACGGGTTTGCGCCACCATTTCTTCAGGTGTAATACCGAGCTGTTGTGCCCTAAGCATAACAGGCGTGCCGTGGGCATCGTCCGCACAGACGCTGTAACAGCTATGGCCGCGCATTCGCTGAAATCTTGTCCATACATCGGTTTGAATATGCTCTAAAAGATGGCCTAAATGAATAGAGCCATTGGCATAGGGAAGGGCACTGGTAACAAGGATTTTGCGAATTTGTTCTGGCATGGTGAATTATGTTTAACTGAATTGTAAAAAATGGTCGCAAATAGTAGCGAAAATACGCCATCATTGCATTATGAAATTCCGTTTGTGTTATACAAAGTTAAGGTGAGACATGTTATTTGGTAGTAAAAACAATAAAAATATAGAGCAACTGAGTATAGTGGAATGTATAAGCCGCTTTTTTGAGTTGCCTATTGTATCAGTTGAAAGCTGGGTTGAAGTTAAAAAAGGAACAGTAAAAGTAACCTTACCGTTTGCGTCCAAAAGTCTGCATGAAGAACTAATCAAACAAATTATAATTTCAGCAGAAGATACCAAGCTTGATATCAGCATTGATACCCAGATAGTATCGGCGCCAACTAAAATAGCCAAAATCCCAAAAGTCAAAAATGTGATTGCCGTGGCTTCTGGTAAAGGAGGAGTCGGTAAGTCGACCACTAGCGTCAATTTAGCTTATGCACTTATGGCAGAGGGTGCAAAGGTGGGCATCTTAGACGCGGACATTTATGGCCCCTCAATTCCCATTATGTTAGGTAATCCAACGGCGAAACCTAGCAGTAAAGACAACAAAAAGGTCGAACCCATATCTGCACATGGAGTCGTAGCCAGTTCGATTGGATATTTTGTACCGGCTGAAGATGCCACTGTATGGCGCGGGCCAATGGCAAGTAAGGCGCTACATCAATTGATAAATGAAACAGCTTGGCCTGAACTCGACTATCTGATTGTAGATATGCCGCCTGGCACCGGTGATATTCAATTAACTATGGCGCAGCAGGTACCATTGAGTGGTGCAGTAGTAGTGACTACTCCACAAGATTTAGCATTAGCAGATGCTATTAAAGGCATTGCTATGTTTAATAAGGTCAATATTCCTGTCTTGGGGTTAGTGGAAAATATGAGTTACCATCTGTGTAGTCAATGTGGTCACAAAGAAGCGATATTTTCTGAACAGGGAGGTGACAAGTTATCTGAAAAGTACAATTTGCCTTTACTTGGAAAATTACCTCTCAATATTGACATACGCCAACATGCTGACAGCGGTAAGCCTTTACAAGTCTCAAATCCAGAACATGCATTAAGTGAAGTTTATCGACAATTAGCCAGGCAAACGTCAAAATATTGTTACTTAAAAAGTGTGCAAATAGCGTAAGCTCACGACATAAAACAAACACGGTCATTTGGCCTTAATAAAACCCAGTAATAAATGAGCTAATTTCTATGAGATTGTGTGACAAAGACATCTACCAACATTTGCTAGATGGCAAAATTAAAATATCCCCACAGCCTGATTATGAAGAAATAAGTGGTGTCACCGTTGATATTAGACTGGGTAATAAATTCCGAGTGTTTGAAGATCATCATGCGCCTTACATCGATTTAAGCGGCCCAAAAGCCCAAGTACAAGAAGCATTGAACAATGTGATGAGTGATGAAATTGTTATTGCAGATGACAAATCCTTCTTTCTTCACCCTGGTGAGCTGGCACTTGCAGTGACTCAAGAGTCAGTTACCCTGCCAGCTAATATTGTGGGTTGGTTAGACGGACGTTCCTCGTTAGCTCGGTTGGGTCTAATGGTGCATGTTACAGCTCATAGAATTGATCCCGGCTGGTCAGGCAATATTGTATTAGAATTCTTTAATAGTGGTAAGTTACCATTAGCCCTCAAGCCCGGCATGAAGATCGGTGCGATCAGCTTTGAGTTGTTATCAGATTTCGCTGAGAAACCTTACAATTCTAGAGCCGACGCCAAGTATAAAGACCAATCAGGTGCCACCGCTAGTCGTATTAGCGCAGATGATAAATCTTAGGTGATCTAAACAGCGTTGCAAATATTACATTTAATTATATCGCCTGTAAAAAATACTGGGCGTGAAGGTTAATTTTGCTTCAGCAAGACACGTGTCAAATAGAAAACTCTCACTTTTAAACTCTCAGCAGGAGAACTTGTGCCAGATAATGCTCATTTTTATCAACCCAAAGACGGTCATCAACTAGAACATGACCCATTTAACTCTATTATTGCCCCACGGCCAATTGGTTGGATATCCAGCAAGAGTCTGAGTGGTCAGGTGAACTTAGCTCCCTATAGCTTTTTTAACGCCTTTAATTACCACCCTCCTATCATCGGCTTTTCTAGTATTGGCTACAAAGACAGTGTGAAAAATGCAGCTGATACGGGAGAGTTTTGTTGGAGTTTGGTGACACGCTCTCTAGCGGAATCAATGAATCAAACAAGCGCAGCTGTTGGCTCCGACGAATTCGAGCTGGCTAACCTTGTTAAAGGCCAATCAAAAATCATTGATGTGCCTCACGTAGCACAAAGCCCCGTGGTGATGGAATGCAAAACATCCCAAGTGATTCAATTACAATCTGCCAGCGGTGAAGATTGCCAAACTTGGTTAGTCATGGGAGAAGTCGTGGGTGTGCATATATCTAAAATCGCACTAAAAGAAGGTGTTTACGATACTGCTGCCATGGAGCCCGTTATGCGAGGCGGTGGACCAAGCGAATATTTCTCTGTGAGCGAACTACAAAAATTTCAATTGTTTCGCCCAAAGTAGACTTAAAGCCCTAAATTTCAGCTTAAAAAGCGAATCTTGGCTAAGGAATGTGCAACTAGAACAAATTAGCTCGATTTAGCGTTGCAAACAAAAATAAATTACGTAAACTGCCCAGCTTCGGTCGGTGTGTAGCGCAGCTTGGTAGCGCACTTCGCTGGGGGTGAAGGGGTCGTAGGTTCGAATCCTATCACACCGACCAACTAATTTGTTATCTCCCATGTTTAAACTCAACATCTTCAGCGCAGCTTGATACTGGCATACATTGACTGAGGGCGAAGGGGTCGTAGGTTCGAGTACTATCACACCGACCTATTAATTTATTAATCTCCCAATGCTAATCTAGTTGCCTTCAGATCAGCGCACTATTAATACTTTAGATTGAACAAATAACTGCAATGCTTGGTAATTTAGCCGTGGGCTATTGTGGGTAATATGTGTATTGGACATAGATAAGCGGGTCTAAAAAAAAGCAACGCTTAGCGTTAAATTGAAGTTTAATTTGGCCAAACCCCTAAGCTAAACTATTGCGGTAACAAGTGTTTGATAATCGTCAGTAGTGAATAGTTAATGTTACCTATTTACCTCAAGAGCTGAATAGGAACTCATGCCAAATGGGATGACAAGTTCTATCGTAATCAATCATTGTGGTTAGCAATTTTTTTCTTGCCGATGCGTCCACCATCTCTTCTGGTAATAGGGGATCTTGGTTGATTTTACGTATCACGTGCTCTCCAATAAGAAATGACTCTTTGGTAGCTTGTTTGATATCAAGATTAGACAAGCGTTGTTCACTTTCCTTCATTATTGAGACTAGTCTTTCGTATGTATTTTCTAAATGTTCTGGTGACCATAAAGACTCAGGGCTTCTGGCTAATTCATTATTAAAATGCTCTACTTTCATTAAAATAGCTGTATTTTCGAGTCCAATCTCAACTAGCCTGGTAAATGTCGCATTTGCATTTTCAGTAAGGTTATCCGGTCGACACCACAGATTTTTTTCGAGTGGTTCAAATCCAGTTAGTCGAAAAGCACGTTCACGAAATCGAATGTTTTGCTTAGATATACGCCCAAGATGAGCGCTATAAACGCATAACCAACCCCCTTTCCATTGTTCAATTTTTGCTAGTGAATGTCGCCATGTTGATGCGAGTATACGAATCGATTTGTTGGTTGTGCCAAGGTTATAATTTCCACGTTGCCCGGCCAATAAAAATCCTTGTTTCACTAATCTTCCAGTTGCCACTCGGATAGTTGCAGGCTCATGTTCAAATAACTCTCCCCAAGCGATCAGTTGCTTAATCGACATCTGGTTAAGGTTAGGTTGGCTAAATAACGAAAGTAATAATCGATTTGATGATGGACAGTCAGATAATATTTTAGTGAGGTAATCACTATTCAATTTTTTATCATTATAAGTAGTTGCTTGAATATGCTGCATAGAGTTTATGTATCGCAAGATACAGCTTGTCGCCCAATTTCCTTAGCAAGATGAGTATGCAAACGACCAATGGCACTCTCAAACAGACCAAATTCAAGATACTTGTTTGCCCCACTTAACAGTCCTCGTTGAGCCGATTGTACTATCTGCAAGTCTTCAATGGCGCCTTTGGCTGCGAATTTTTGCCCTTCAAAAATGGCATTTAGCAATTCAGTCTGGTGCTTAGCAATATCGCTGACAAGATAACTATGTTGCTGTGTGCTTGATTCATCAATTGGCTCAAGTACTACCACTTGCATACATCCGGGAAACGTTGAAATTACTACATTGGGAAACAAATGATAGACGTAGGTCAGCCGTCCATCAACACTGATATCAGTCAGGTTTTTATGTCTTAATCCCTCGATTGATTGGTAGGGAAAAGCCACGCGGCTATTTTCTCCAAAGGCTTCAACCACAGTGAGGTTGTCATATTGCACTGGGAAAAAAGTATTTTTGTGGGTTTGCCGAATATGGTAACCCTCGAGAGAGCTCTCAAGATGTAATTTCCAATTTGCTTTGACTATCTGGTTACTTGAATGTAACAAACGGTAGCCGTCAGGTAGGAGTTTTGGCACCGACAAAACGTCCTGTTCTATATTGGCTTGGGGATTTTGGTTAATAAAGACTAAACCATTGCTCACCAAACACGCCACAGCAACCAGTCCTCTTGTTGCCTTATCAACATCAGGAAACCCATGTTCGTGGGGAATACTCCGTAGACTACCATCAAGACTATAGGCCCAGCCATGATAGGGGCATACTAACGCGCGGGTGCAGCCATGGCCTTCGGCAAGTTGCACCCCTCTATGGCGGCAGGCATTCCTAAAAGCTCGCACTTCTCCATCTAATCCGCGCACGGCTATCAAAGGTATACCAGCTACATCACGGGCAACATAATCACCAGACTTGGCAAGGGCGCTCGAAGGACAAAAAACGATAGTTCGGCTTTGCAGTATTTTGAGTTCGATATCTAACCGTGCTTTCGAGCGGTAGTTATTAACCGGCTCCTTCCAGTTTTGGTTGCCATTATCAGTTGTGGCATTATCAATATGATCGAAAATCCTCTGCACCACTTCGGTGTCGCTCAATAGTTGTTTTTTGTTATTCGTAATCATTGCCATCTCCTAGGTTAAATAAAGAAAGTCACCACACTTTATAGCTTACAGTCTATTTTTATAACGTAAAAGTTTATTAAGTGCAAAATTAAGTTATAAGTTTAGTTTGATCTTTTAAGTCTCGCTTTTCATTTTATTGCTTATTGCTTATTGCTTATTGCTTATTGCTAAAGTTTAAGACTGTCTGCAAAAATTCGTTATTGAAAGCTGATGAGAATATTACTGGGGATTTGTTTTAGTTCACAGCAGCCCCCTGTGTCCGGATTGTTGTCAGCTTACAGATCTTAAAGCCTGCTATAACTATCAATACACAATTTAATGTCATTTAGCTAAAACAGCTTTATTAAGGGAAATGGTTATGAGTTCAATGAAAAAACAGGATGTTTCATTTATTCGTTGATTTTTATGGCGCGGGGGTGGTGTCATTACTTTACTTTGTTTGTTAACGATCTTTGGATGCCACATACAGTCAATAGCATAGTGCCGTCTGATTCTTTGGTGACGGTTATTGTCATCAATACTTTTGCACTTTTACTGTTTGGCCTGCAGCATAGCGTGATGGCAAGGCCTTCTTTTAAGCGCTGGTTTACTCGTTTTATTGATCCCAGTAATGAACGTTCAACCTATGTGCTTGCAACTGCTGTGGCCATTGGAGGCATGTGTTATTTGTGGATACCTTTTTGCACTGTCATTTGGCAAGTCGAGTCTGAAATGTGGGGGTATGTGATCCGAGGTATTGCAGTTTTTGGATGGTTGTTTCTATTTATAGCGACATTTATGATCAACCATTTTGAATTATTTGGACTACGACAAACCTTTAACCCTTTGCAAGGTAAGTCCGCACCTACTGCTACATTTAAAATGTCAGGGTTTTATAAGATAGTTCGCCATCCAATTCAGACAGGCGTGCTTATCGGCATTTGGGCAGTACCTGTTTCCGCTTCTAGCCACTTAGTTTTTGCCACAGGTATCAGTGTTTATATATTTATAGGCTTGTATTTTGAAGAAAAAGACTTGGTCCAAGAATTTGGTGAAACTTATCTGGACTAAATGAAGCGGGTTAAAAGAGTGATCCCATTTATTATATAAATATAAAAACAGCTTATTATGGAAGCGTTATACAATTATCAAGTCTTCTTCTGGAAGTATAAATTAAACAAATTGATATTTATCGATGTACTTGAACTGTTCCTTGGGTATGATCGAAAATTAATTTAGTCATAAGGATTTTTTCCTCTTTTGCCAGAAAATTCCACTGAAAACTCTGCGGTCGCCAAATTTGCCTTAATTATTGTCTGTCTGGGCTCCATTATTGGGCCTCTGGGAATGGCTTCTGTGAATATTGCGATCCCTAATTTGGCTGCTGATTTACAGGCAAATGCCAAGATGGTCTCGTGGCTACCTACACTGTTTATCTTGAGCAGTGTAATCTTCATGCTGCCTGCTGGTAAATTAGCAGACAACTATGGAAGAAAGCGTATCTATTCCTATGGCCTAGCCTTAAACGCCTTTTCTTCTTTTATGTGTGGACTTGGCACCAGCATTGAGTGGGTCCTGTTTTGGCGATTTGTACAAGGTGCTGCAGCGTCGATGATATTTGGTACTGGTGTTGCGATCATTACATCAGTTACCCCTTCTAACAAAAGAGGCGCTGCTTTAGGGATCACTGCAGCATGTATTTATGTTGGATTGACCATTGCTCCAGCAGTCGGTGGCTGGCTTACGGAATTATGGGGCTGGCGTTCGGTGTTTTTCTTTCAGGTACCTATCGTCATTGCACTTCTACTGTTGATTAAAATGCGCCTCACAGGTGAATGGAAGAATGATGAGAAAACTAAATACGATTGGTGGGGAACGGGTATTTTTGCATTGTTCTCTTCAACCTTAGTATATGGATTAAGCATATTACCCGACAATTTGGGATGGGTGATGCTCGGACTATCGGCTATCAGTTTAGCGCTGTTCATCTTACATCAGAGTCGTAGTCATCGGCCGCTTATTCGGGTACAAATGTTTCGCGAAAGTCGAGTGTTCTCTATGTCATTAACCACGTCACTGTTGATGTATGCCAGTAATTTCCCACTGGTATTTTTGATGAGTTTATATTTGCAATATGTAAAAGGTCTCAGTCCTTCACATGCTGGGCAGGTTTTATTGGTTCAGGCCTTGTCGATGGCAATAATGGCCCCGTTGTCTGGCAAGTTGGCCGACAGATTCCAGCCAAGGCTGGTGGCTACTCTGGGTTGTGTGATTGTTGCTTGCGGATTACTGGTACTGAGCCTTATGAACACAGCAACCAGTGTGACTTATATTGCTAGTTCGCTGCTACTTATTGGTATCGGCTTTGGACTATTTTCTACGCCTAACAACAACGCCATTATGGGAGGCGTTAAGCCTCAAGAGGTAGGAGTGGCTTCTGCATCTATGAATCTTTCGCGAACGATAGGTAATCTTTTAGGAATGAGTCTGGTAAACCTTATGGTGCATTACTATTTGGGTAATGCTCAGTTTACACCAGAGCAAAACCCTGCACTTATTAAGACGGTTGAGATGGCACTCAATATGTCTCTTGCATTTGTTGTTCTAGCTTGTGCTATATCGGTTATGCGTGGCAAGTCGAGAGCAGCGTAATCAATATTTTGTTATTCAAATCACTTGAAATATTGTTAATACATATTATTTTTGATCTTCTTAGCGGTTACTGTGCGTATTTTACTGTATGAAAAAACGTGAATTAATCAAACAACACCTATCTTTGCTCAACATAAATGAGCTTCTAAGATATCGATTATTGCTTTGTTCTGGTGAGCAAAACGAAGATCTAGAGCTGGATATCAGCGACTTGTTTAAATATCCAGCACGACTTGAAACCAGCTATGTTGATAATTGGCAAAAAGATGTACTCAAGTTTTTGTTTCGTTATTTGGAAGAAGAATTTGAATCACCCCGTCAATTGGATGAAAAGATAGCTGATGTATTATCCAAGAAGATGTTTTCAGAGAAAGATAATCGCACATTAAATATTTTTGAAAGTTTCTTGGCGAGCATGCAAAGCAGTAACGTGGTGATGATTCATTCTTCACTGCATCGTAAATTGGACAAGCTAAACTTTTAGTTTTAGCGAGACTCGAAATTATTCACTATATGTCAAAAGATATTCCTGCTTTATTTCTGCATTAAGTGTACCTGTTATCTATTAACATTAGATTTGATGAGACTGTTAATATGCTGCAAACAGAGGCCTTGTCATATTATAAATCTGACGTTGAGCAGATTGCTATTGATAATTTTTATTTAGCTGTAACTCAATAGAAACCGGTACAGATAATTAAAACGTAACGTTAATAAGAAAAAATTAATTTTATTTTTTATTGTTTTCTTATACGTTAAATTGTGTCCCTATAAAATAAAGGGTTACAGAGCAATTAAATAAAAAATTTTCGATTTGCTGTGTTCAATGTCAAATAAAAGGTCACATTTTCACATATTCTATTTTTTACATATTGTTGTGTAATGATAATCTGATATCGTTGCAAAATTAAATTGTTGTTTAGTAAATCTGCAAATGTTTGTTGGTAATATCGCACTGTAAAAAGAGAAAAACTATTGATTGATAACGACCCAAAAATTCAGCGCCGTATTGACATGGACTTATTGAGCCGAGCTAAGACAGGTGTTGTGGTTTATGGATTTCTGCTTCCTGTGGTTTTTTGGCCATTTGATTTTTATATTTTACAACCCATGTTAAGTACAGTATTTGCCTTAAGCATGCTTTTTATTAGTATTTTGAGGGGGGGCCATTATGTTATAACAAAGCCGCTTTACCAATATTCAGTGAAGTTATGGCGGAGTTCATTTTACTTTTTGTCCCTGTGCCATGCGAGTATATTAAGTACTTTTTTTGTTTTTTCCATATTCGATGAGCGATTTACTGCCATCTTACACATCACCATGCTAGCTATAGGTGGCATCTCCAGTGGTGCACTTGTGGCACTTATTCCTAGGATTAAATTTGCGTTAGTCAATCTAAGCGTATTACTTATCCCATCAATTGTAACTGGGATTATAATCAGCGAAAAATTTGCCTTTGCAGTTATGCTTGCCTTGTTTTTTGGATATATTGCGATGATTGGGGTGCGCTCATCTAAAGAATATAATCGTTCGTTTGAAACAGAGTTGATACTCGATGATCAGAAAAATGAATTAGAAAGACTCAGTAAAATTGATGCTCTAACAAATATTTATAATCGAGGGTATTTTAATATTGAGTTTGAAAAACAATGGGAATATGCCAATCGTTTGAAACTTAGATTATCGTTATTAATTGTGGATGTTGATCATTTTAAGGCATTTAATGATAACTATGGCCATTTACTTGGAGATGCCTGTCTAGTGCATGTTGCTAAGATTATTAATCAAGTAGGCAAACGAGAAACTGATATAGCTGCTAGGTTTGGAGGAGAAGAATTTGTGCTGTTGATACTGGAAAATGAAAATGAAAATGAAAATGAAAAAGCTATAAAAGTAGCTGAAATTTTACGCCGTAAAATTGAACGTAGCCCGTTTAAAGTAGACGATAAATTGTTTCCTGTCACAGTGAGTATTGGCGTTGCAAGTATTCAACCTAGTCACAAAATGGACTCAAGACAACTCATTGAACAAGCTGATTCAGCCTTATATCAAGCAAAACACCAGGGGAGAAATCTTGTCATAGTTCATTCAGGTTAATATTTGAATGGCCACTAATTGGACTTTTTACGCCACTAAATTACTGAACTGAAACTAGTTTTTCTACTTTTTTCTGGTCCTTTAAACACACTTGTTTTTATTTCTGGATCTAAACCTGTAGAGAGACTCTGTCCACTTGTGTCTTAATAAGGTCTAAATTATGTGCGGATACATTGAAGTTAATGGAGAACAACACTCAATCATGCCGTTTCCAGAGCATGAAATTGTCAATCAATTTACCTTAAGACTCTTCAAACGTTATTACCCAGCCTTTGGTCAAGATCCCAATAAAACCACCGATATTGTCATCGAGGAAAACGGAGAACTCAAACAGGTGGCTGCGACACGGTGGTTTGACTATTCAGACTCTTTAAAAAATGTTTGCGGGTCGGGACACGCGCCACATTTAATGCTCGTAATCTAGACATTTCCTGTTGGCAAAGTGCACTTCACTATAACCGTGCCATTGTTTTAGCAACCGGCATTGATAAGTATAAAGTTTTTGGGAAAACCAAACATCAACACTATGTGCAAAGTGATGAAATATTTGTGATTGGTGCGCTTTATCGCAAGATTAGCGAAAGCCGATATAGCTGTGCAGTGCTCACCAAAGACGCTCATCCTAAAATGGAGCCTCATCACGATAAGGCCTGCCCAGCTTTTTTGCCTAATGGCGAAAAATTTTTAAAACTTTGGCTGAGTAGGCCGGTGCAAAAACTCTTAGAAACAGATCACGTGCTTAATTATGCAACACTATATTCAACCCTCAAAGTACAGCGGGTCAAAACCTACAAAGATAAAGTACCTTATCAATCCTTTTCCCCAGTAATACTTCACTCTGACCTACTAGTTATCCAAAGATCAGGTTAATTTAATGTCTGGCGTTATGGAACTGTCGATATTCCTAGTACTCAGCAATGTACTTGATGCTAACGTGTTTTTATCTTGGCTAAATATCTAATATGTGACTCTCAGTTATTGCGAATTTTGCAATATGTTCGAAAAGTGATTTGGATAAATATCAATAAAGTTGTTTACAGTACAATGGTATTTCTTATGAAAAGATACATAAAAGGTTTATCCCATGCAATGAGACAAGCATAATTTTGTCAGTGATTTTCCTGAGCACCAGCACACCATTCGTCACCTGAATATGAACGACAATCACTTCGCGATAATTGTTTGACGCCTATCATGAATTAGCGAGTGAAGTTCATGTTGAAAAAATAATGAGTCTGTTGCGGACGAGTATTTGGACTCTCTAAAAACACGACGGTTCCACCTTAAAGATCAATTGTTTAACTTAATGATTAAAGCAGAAAAAGCACTGTAATGAGGTGTTTTTGAATTGTGTGTTTTGGATTTATAGTAAGTCAATGGGATCAATTAGTATGGGTTGATACCATCATCCATAATGTCTAGGTCAGTTAAACCTTATGGATTTTTATCAATGTTGTATTTGAGCTGTTCGCTTATCTTCCAAACATGCATGATAAAGATCCTAGGAATAGGTACACTAAAAAAGCTTAAGTTAAATCTCTGTAATTTACGATAAAGGTTACTAGTACTCAAATTCAGGAGCAATTCAAGTTCACCCTTAATGCCAATAAATTCTTACCTAGCTTACGTTGGTGACTACGGGGATAAAATTTCAGGGCGACGGACAGGTAAATAGTGTCACTTTCACTAGTTTTATTGTTGCGAGCCTTCAATTAGTATTGTTTGATAACCTTTCAATGGTAAAGATGCATTATTGGCTAAAAGAATATGGTACAAATTATCTAGCTGGATAAATCAGCGCTCTGTGGTTTTACTCAGCCACGATAGGCCAGCTATTAGCAACTTCTACTAGACATTCCCAACGGCGAACAGAATTAAATTTATGAATAAAATCGATATCACTGCGTTTTCCATAAAGATAATAATACGATCAGTTACTTAGTGGTCGATGGGGCCACATCTTGTTGTGCCATTATCGTTCCGGTACTGGATTATGATCTTGCATCAGGGCGCACAAGCACCCTTTCAGCTGACAAAATTGTCAGTTATATTGTCAAAAATGGCTATACGTTAGAATGGATATTAGAAACCCATGCTCATGCTGACCATTTATCAGCAGCACATTATTTAAAAGGCGTTTTGGGTGCAAGTATTGGTATTGGGGAACACATATGCAGTGTTCAAGAAACGTTTAAACCTCTCTTTAATTTAGAAAAAGAGTTCAAAACCGACGGTAGTTAGTTTGATCATTTGTTTACAGATGAAGAAATCATTAGATTAGGTCACGAGGATATTACAGTGATACATACGCCTGCGTGTGTGACCTACCTAGTCGAAGATAATGTATTTTTGGGGGATACTATGTTTATGCCAGATTATGGCACCGTGAGAACAGATTTCCCCTTATGCAGCGCAAAGCAACTGTATCAGTCAATTCAATGAATACTGTCATTACAACTTTTAA
Source organism: Paraglaciecola psychrophila 170 (assembly GCF_000347635.1). Taxonomy (NCBI): domain Bacteria; kingdom Pseudomonadati; phylum Pseudomonadota; class Gammaproteobacteria; order Alteromonadales; family Alteromonadaceae; genus Paraglaciecola; species Paraglaciecola psychrophila. The sequence goes on from NC_020514.1 coordinate 1,984,873, forward strand.
CAAGAATGTTTGTGGGTCATGACTATAAAGCGCCTGATAGGGATGTGTTTGCATGGGGGAAATCGGAGCTTGAACAGTAACGTAACAATGTGCACATCAAAGCCGCTATGTCAGTCGATGAGTTTGTCGAAATGAGAAATACCAGATATGCCACTTTGAATGTGCCACGTCTGTTGTTACCTGCGATCCAAATTAATATCAGGGCAGGGGCAATGCTACCAAAAGAGTCGAATGGGCATTCCCATTTAAAAATTCCTATAAACACACTGTAGAGTCATTGCATTGAATATTTTTATTGTTTTAGGTGCGGTTTTAATAGGGCTGAGTTTAGGCTTGTTAGGATCGGGTGGTTCAATTATTACCGTGCCGCTGCTCATTTATGTCGCAGATGAACCTGCCAAGCTTGCCATTGCTGAGTCACTTTTTATAGTAGGGTGTATATCTGCTTTTGGCAGTCTGTCTTATGTCAAGCGCGGCTTAGTCAACTGGAAGTTTGTGATGTTGTTTGGTTTACCGAGTATGCTCGGTACATACTTTGGGGCGTGGACTTCACAGTTTGTTTCTGGCGAAGCTCAGTTACTCACATTTTCTATCGTTATGCTCATTGCAAGTCGGTCAATGTTTGCACCGGTCACGTCAACTAACATTGCTGAGCCAGTGCCACGCAATCTGTTGGTGATCATTACCGGTGTTTTGGTGGGGGCCATTGCAGGCTTGGTTGGTGTAGGTGGCGGATTTTTGATTGTACCTGCCTTATTTTTACTCGGGAAATTGGCCTTTCAACAAGCTATTGGCAGTAGTTTAATCATCATCACGATGCAATCGTTTATCGGTTATCTAAAATACCAAGATGTACTTGAACAATTTGCTTTAACGATGAACTGGAAAATCGTTTCGGTGATTATTTTTATGGGGATTTTAGGCTCAATTATAGGTGTGCGCATCGCCGATAAAATCCCACAACAACAGATAAAAAAGCTTTTTGCCATAGTATTGGTTGTTCTGGGCATATATATATTTGGCACAACAATCTTCGACTATTTTCTAAATAGGAGTTAAGCGTGAAAAAAGTATCAAGTAATTTTTCTATATCTGGCCCCATTGACGATCAGATTTTAGACGCGCTCAAAGCGCAAGGTGTCACCAAAATTGTCAATGTTAGACTGGATGATGAAGAGCCAGGGCAAGAAAACGCAGAACAGTTGGCTATTAAGCCGCGCTCCCATGGTATCGAATATGTGCACATACCGGTAAAAGCAAACAGTTATTCACAAAAGGATATAGCGGAATTTTTCAAACAACTGGCCACAGGGGATGACAAAGTACATGCGTTTTGTCGCACCGGTAATCGTGCCATTCATCTTTGGGCGTTGGCTAACTCTCATTCTGAAACATTAAAATATATCGAAAACCAGTGTGAAAAAAGTAATTGTAGTATCAGCTCTGTCAAAGAGCTAATGCATGACATTGAGCGTGAAGAGGTCTGGCTTGGTGCCAATATTTGATAATAGGTACATCACATATTTTTATGATGTTTTGGAATTCGGTTCAGCATAACGTTCAGTCTATTTTAAGAAAATTCCGTTTTGGCTTAGGTAATACTCATCCTAAAATTTAAGGTTAACGCCTAACTACTGCAGCCATACACATAAGTTTCTATTTTGGATTTGCTTATGTAAGTAACGGATTCAAGGAGCCACTTTTTCTCTCAGTGGGGAGTCAATTTGGCTTTGAAAGTGTTCGACTGTAGTCCAACAGATCATGTTATGCTCAGGTTCCCTTTATTGTGCATCCAGATTGATATCTATGAACGATAGTCCCAAAGATAAAAGCCACAAAAGTCCTCAGCAATACTCCAATTTCAAATTACATGGCGTGGGTCGTTTAACTATTGACGCAGTATTAGCCGTTACTGACATAGTTGAATCACTCCATAAACGTATAAGTCCGCTTTCTGGACTATATAAAAAGTCTGAAGAAGAACAGCTTTCAGGCATAAGTGGGTTGGTGTATCGCAACATTCGAAGTGTGACAGAGTTGGTAGGTAAAAGTATTGATGCACCACTGGCGGCGATAAGTAAAACCTTAGCAACTCAACCTGATTCAACCTCAACCCAATCCCTACTTGCAGCACTAAACGGAGTGTTGGGTGATTATCTAGTTGTTAGTGATAATTCTTTAGCCATCCATATGCACTTTAGAAAAGCTGGGCAAATCCTCACTGATGAACAGCTATTGGATGTCATAAATCAAAGTGATGGCAAACTTCTGATCATGCTCCATGGTTTGTGTATGAATGACCTGCAGTGGTGCCGCGAAGGTCATGATCATGGCGCTGAGTTGGCAAGAGAATCAGGTATGGGTGCCATCTACCTGCATTATAATTCTGGACAACATATTTCTGATAATGGCAAACAGTTTGCGGCTTTGCTGGAGTCCTTGGTCGACTTAACAGATAGAAAGTTAGAGATTAATATATTGGCCCACAGTATGGGAGGATTGGTTTCTCGTAGTGCTTTTCATGTGGCAGAAAACAGTGGCCACAAATGGCCTGATCGACTCCAAAAGTTAGTTTTTTTAGGTACCCCACATCATGGCGCTGCTCTTGAAAAAGCCGGTAACTGGATTGATTTAATTTTAGGTGCACATTCATACACGGTGCCGTTTGCAAGGCTGGTAAAAGTGCGCAGTTCTGGTATCACAGATTTACGTTATGGCAATGTGCAGGAATCGGATTGGCATACTACCGAACGGTTTGAGTTTAGTGGTGACCAACGGTTACCCTTACCTTTACCTGATTCAGTGCGCTGTTTTGCAGTTGCAACCAGTGCTAAAGAAAGTATCAATTATCCTTTAGGGGATGGACTTGTCAGGATAAAAAGTGCGTTGGGCGAACACCAAAATTCAGCGTTCAATTTACAGATCCCTGATTCTCATAAATGGGTAGGTACTCACATCAATCATATGCAGCTGTTAAACGACCCTGAGATTTATCAAGTACTAAAAAAGTGGTTTGATATAAAGTAATCAATGAGTATTTTTTATCATAATTTGATATTTCGATTAAAAAATGTACTGAATAGAGATTTTAAAAGTGATTGAAGTTGTAATTCTGGCACTAGCATTAAGTATGGATGCATTTGCGGTATCTATTGGACTTGGAGCAAAGCGAACACACAATAGAACATCCCTTGCTATTAAGGCGGGATTATACTTTGGTTTTTTCCAAGGGGTAATGCCGTTAATTGGCTACTTTGGTGGTAAAGAAGTACTTGGTTGGGTTGGAGCCTATGCCCCATGGATAGCCTTTGTTCTTTTGCTCTTAATCGGTAGCAAAATGCTTTATGAGTCTTTTTCAGGAGATATTGAAAAGAACATTGAAACAGACATTGTAAGAATCACCCATAAAGTTATGTTGGTGCTTGCTATAGCCACTAGCATAGATGCGTTAGCCGCAGGTTTTTCACTCACCCTACTGGATGTAAATTCATTTGTTGCCTGTACGTTAATAGGGCTGACAACACTAGTTTTTAGTGGGATTGGCGTGTTTGTTGGTGCTAGAAGTGGAACCTGGCTTGAAAGCAAAGCTGAGCTATTTGGTGGCATAGTGCTGATATTAATAGGGTTTAAATTGCTTTTTTTTTATTAATTCGACATACCCAACCCTAGAATGAGTAACTGGTTGTGAGCTAGTGATAATTTTTTAAAGACTACCAAATTAATTTTAACTGAGGTTAAACCCAAGAAGATAAAAGTCTGTTAGATACACCGGATTCATCGTTTATTTTTTTGTCATATTTCGTCTTATTCAGCGTTAAGACTCTCTCATTACGAGAAAATCTCATGCTCGATACACGTAAAAATTGAAAAAGTCACGAATTAAAAATCACCTCGGGAAATCCTGTACATTTAGCTGGTGGCCTTGATGCTCACTCTTCAAAGCATGCTGTTTCTGGTGAGTTGGGAAATCATTCATTGTTTCAATAGGCACGTGTCAATGCTGCTATAACCTAAGGTAATGCATGCCAAAGTAATGCGCATTTTCATGCGAAAGTGTTGACGGTAATTGGGTAAAGAAAGATGATGGCACCAACCTGCACTCTAATAGCGTACGTAAAGCAATCTACTCACTAAGCCAGAATCTAGTCGTCATTCTGCACTGGATGCTGAGCTTATCGCTGCAGCACTGGTCAATGCGCTAAATTGTGATGCTTTGCAAGTCCATCTTCAGAGGCTAGACTCATGTAATCCGATGAAAGTACATGTCAGTTTCAGTGACTCAATAGGTAAAGGCAACAGTCACTAATCGGGAATGGCCAGTCAAATAGGCGTTAACTTTACTTCTTTGTTTGTTTACTGTGAGCCAAACTCTAGCAATAGCGACGTACCTACCTTTCAAACGATTGTTCCCAGTAGTCAAAATAAATTGGACGGTAATAACCCAATCATAATGACGTGAGCATGCTTATTCTGGAGCCTGTAACAGATTCTATGCAACTGTCATTAATATTCATTCTAAAACAAAGTTTTCTTTAAACGTAAACGGCTTCAGTTATCCCTTTTTTGCTAAAGACACAAAATGTTGATTTTCCAATATAAGATGAAAGATATCACATTTCAAAACTACTCATTGATGGAGAGTTTGCTACTAGTTCATTTCCTGATGTTGTGTCTGAATATAGTCACCATTATCCAGATTTTTCAGAACAAGCTAACAAGATTGTGTATGTGTCTAATGAATCTGAACCTCTAATTAAACTTCCAAAGATACATTTAACTCTCGCTACTCTTAAACATTGAAAGAGACTCTGTTTATTTTCGTAAAAACACACCTCAACATCAGCAATGCTTAAGTTACGAATTTACCTAACAAACTCTCACTGAATTATTACGACTGCCTCCATCAAAACTTAGGGGGTACCAAGAAATTTCAGTTAATTTGCAACAAGGAGAATTACTTTTTACGAGTGGTAAATCTGCTCAGTCTGATATTAAGGCGTTAATACATCCTAGGTTGTTGTAATGTCGTTAATCCTATTTATGTTTAAAGTGTTGATGCTAAAATCGTTAAAATGATGCGTATGCTATCAACGCATATCCAATATTTATTTTTGCGCCGTAAATATTAGATTCTTGCTTGACCTGTTTAACTGCCCTTTGCTGGTATTTTCTATGCAGAGAAACCAGTTTATGGGACTAATCAATCGTTAATTTTCATCTAGTGATACCGATTGTTTAGTTACTGTAACTATAAAGGTATTATCTGGTTATCATTAGAACTAAAAGGCTTACATAGCCGTAACATTAGTTTGAGCTCACTTTTAGTATTAGGAACCGTTATGCACTTTTGGCGTTGGATATGGACATTTTTGTTTTGTTTGGTAATAGTGACTGTGTTGGGGTTTGTGAAATTCAACCAAATCAAAGCGGCCATTGCTTTTGGCGAGTCTTTTCCTGAACCCAGTGAGACAGTGAATATTATCGTAACGGAGCAGAGCCAGTGGCAATCTTCTTTAAGTGTTATGGGAGAGGTTGTTGCTACTCGAAGCTTAGATCTGCGTAATGAATTAGCAGGTGTTATAACCAATGTTGGATTTATTTCAGGTGGTAAAGTGGCCAAAGGTTCGCTGTTATTGCAATTCGATGTGGAAAATGAAGAAGCACAATTAGCTGCGTTAACGGCACAAGTCAGTATAGCGCAGTTGGAGGTAAATCGATTTTCCGAGTTGCTAAAAAGTAACGCCTCTAGCCGCGATCAACTTGACAGAGCTAAGGCACAATTAGCTGTCGCTGAAGCCAATGTGCGTGCTTTGCAGTCTACGATTACCAAAAAAACACTGCTGGCAACCTTTGATGCAATGGTTGGATTACATCAACTTGAAGTAGGTGGTTATTTGTCTGAGAATACTTTAATCACACGTTTGGTGAGTGTGAGTGACGCTGTTTGGTTGGACTTTTTAATACCTCAAGAGTACGCAAATTTAGCCGAAGGTGATGTTGTTCAGGTCAGGTCAGCAAGTTTACTCAACGATTTGCATACAGCTAAGATTATTGCGCTCAGTCAGGAAATAGACACCGCATCCAGAAATTTGCGTGTTAGGGCTCTGTGGTTGAACTCTCCTAAGCAAATTAAGCCTGGCGCTTTAATTGAAGTGCAAGTGTCCCTTGGAAATCGTCTCAATGTAGTCAGGATACCCAGTGTAGCTGTGCGTTATGATTCGTTTGGCTCTTATGTATTTATTTTGAACAAAGATAACAATCAAGATTGGCGTGCAACACGTCAAAGCATAGAAGTGCAGGCTAAAGATAACAAAACTGCCATTGTGACTTCTGGACTTTCGATTGGTCAACACATTGCCTCTATTGGGTCGTCTAAATTGAGAGAAGGCATATTAGTTAATGTGGCTTCTTTTAAGGAAGGAAATACCTTCAATGAATAAGTCCAAGGGCGAACTGTTGATTAGTGAGGAAGACACCAAGCCTTCTATTATGGATGTGTTTTGCAGGCGGCCAGTGGTAGCCATTGTTCTATCTTTGGTGTTGGTGCTGGTGGGTATTCGCGCTTCAATCGACTTACCCGTTTTACAGTTTCCTAAAATCGCGAGTGCCTCGCTACAAATTACCACACCTTACATCGGTGCATCCGCAGATGTGGTTCAAGGCTTTATAACCGAACCTATCGAGCGAGCTGCTGCGTCTGTGCCTGGCGTTGATTACATTGATTCGAATACCACACTTGGTTTAAGCACCGTTAACGTCTGGTTGAAGTTGAATGAAAACAGCACTGAAGCACTGGCTGAGCTGTCTTCACGACTGACGCAAATTCGTTTTGAATTGCCAGAGGGGGCGGAAGATCCTTCCGTTCAAGTTGTCAGAGCTGACAGACCTTTTGCAGTGTTTTATCTAAACGTTGAATACGATGAAGAAAACGCCGGTATGTCGCGCTTAGAGGTGACAGATTATTTATCTAGACGTGTTGTGCCGAGTTTATCTACTATTCTCGGTGTGCAGAGAGTTGGACTTGAAGGTAGTCGTTCACCCGCTATGCGAATATGGTTAGATACTCAAAAAATGGCCGCGTTTAATGTTGCTGCTGATGATGTGGCCAATGCACTGCGAAGTAATAACCTGATTGCCACCATAGGCGCAAGTGAGAACAATCAACAACGTATCGCCTTAATGACCGACAGCTCTTTGACCAACGTCGAAGCGTTTAAGCAGCTTATCGTGCGTGAAGTGAATGGCGCGCAAATTCGTATTAGTGATATTGCTAGAGTAGAGATTGGCGAAGTAGAAGGACAAGTTACCGCAAGGTTAGACAAACAGACCAACGTTTTTCTTTCTGTTTGGCCATTACCGGGCGCCAACGAGATTGATATCGGCGATAGATTGTATAAAAAGCTTGATAGCATCAATCAAACGTTGCCAAAAGGACTCACTATTAGCAGTGGTTTTGATGGCACGTTATATATGCGTAACGCCCTCAAAGAAATTTTTATCACCCTTGCTGAAACGATTGTTTTAGTTGGTATTGTGGTGGTGATAATGATGGGCTCTTTTCGCACAGCCCTTGTACCGCTTATTACTATTCCTATTTCAATTTTGGGCGCGATCGCCGCCATGACTCTTATGGGGTTTACGCTTAACTTATTAACCGTCTTAGCCATAGTGTTATCAGTGGGGCTGGTGGTAGACGATGCGATTGTGGTAGTCGAAAATGTTGCGCGTTATATGCGCAGTGGCATGAGCCGGATGCAAGCAGCGCTAATCAGTTCAAGGCAATTATTAGCCCCGATTATTAGTATGACTATCACCTTGGCTGCGGTTTATGCACCAATAGGTTTGTTGTCTGGCTTAACGGGGGCGTTGTTCAAAGAGTTTGCATTTACATTAGCTATTGCCGTATTGATTTCTGGTTTTGTTGCGGTGACTCTGTCCCCCATCATGAGTGCTTATGCTTGCCCTGAAGGGGGAAAAGAGGGCAAGTTCACTCTAAAAATAAATGCTGGTTTTGCACGTTTGCAAGCGTGGTACGGCAAATTGTTGTTACGTACAATAAATTTTAAAGCACAAGTCTTAACCGGGGCGGTATTTTTGGCTTTGTTAAGTGTGCCTTTTTATTTATTGTCACTTAAAGAACTTGCACCCACTGAAGACCAGTCAAGTATTACCGTTATTATTGAAGCCGCACCGGAATCATCTTTGCAATACTCCACTCAACATATGGACGACGTGGTGGACGTGATGAAACAACTCGATGGTAGTAAGTTTATGTGGCAAATTATTAACCCTGTTGGTGCTTTTGGTGGGGTTGAATTTGTGCCTTTAAAAGACCGCAGCGAGGGCGTGCAAGATATATTTTGGAAGGCCTTTGGTGCACTATCATCGGTGCCTGGGTTAAAAGCTTTTCCAGTATTGGACTCGGCTTTACCAACGTCCGGCAATTTCTCGGTTGAAATGGCGGTTTTAAGTACTGACTCATATGAAGAAATGAAGGTTTACGCTGATAAAATGGTGGCGGCAGCCATGGCCAGTGGTAAGTTTTTGTTTGCTGAAACAGACTTGAAAATTGACCTGCCTCAAGCCAGATTTTTATTAGACCGTCAACGAATAGCGGATTTAGGCATGGACTTAGCCAGTGTCAGTCGCCAGTTAGATGTGATGTTATCTGGTAATTTTGTAAATCGTTTCAACAAAGACGGTCGCGCCTATCGCGTTATTCCAATGGTGGATGAGGACCAAAGAGTTAACCCTGATGCTATATTAGATTTGCAAATTCGTACCCCAAGTGACGCCCTTGTCTCTATTCGTTCTATTGCTAAGCTTGAAACCGAAGTTGCACCCAGAGTGTTAGTAAAGTTTCAACAGAAAAATGCCTTTCGCATTTATGGCGAAGTTATCCCTGGCACAACCAAAGAACAGGGACTCACTGCGTTAGAAGCTGCTGCGGCTGAACTATTACCCACCGATTACAACATTGACTATGCAGGTGAATCTAGGCAAATTCGTTTAGAAGGCAACTCACTTGAAGGTGTTTTATTGGTGGCGTTAGTGTTTGTGTTTTTAGTCCTAGCGATCCAGTTTAATAGTTTTCGCGACCCTTTGGTGGTGTTGCTTGGCTCAGTGCCATTAGCACTTGCAGGAGCGATGATGTTTACGTTTCTGGATTTCACCACTATTAATATTTACTCCCAAGTGGGGTTTATCACACTCGTGGGTTTGATAGCCAAAAATGGCATTCTTATCGTGGAATTTGCTAATCATATGCAGATGCAAGGGTACGCTAAAATAGAAGCTATTCAGCTTGCAGCACAAACAAGATTACGTCCGGTACTAATGACAACCGCCGCCACAGTGTTAGGACACTTTCCATTGGTGCTGGTATCAGGGGCAGGAGCTGAAGCCAGAAATAGCATCGGTATAATCTTGGTTGCAGGTATGTTAGTTGGCACCATGTTTACCCTTTTAGTACTACCAAGTGTGTATATGGTTTTAGCATCTAATCACTCTAAAGATAAGCACACTGAAGCCTCTGGTACTGCAGAAGCGAAAAGCACATGATATTGAGTTTGCCAAGCGCTAATTTGCTCGGCCCTGCACTCAAAGGTATCTTTATTCGATATAAGTGACAAAAAATATGTGTCGAAGTTAGGATTAGATAAAATATCATCTAGTGTTGGAAATAACTAAAATCATCAAGAGTAGATTAAGTGATACCTGCCTCTTCACAGAAGTGCCATCATTTGGATGCTGTAATTTTATCAGAATGATTGCTTGGGTATTGGGTTAGTTTCATCAGTGATGAAAGCTTTAGACAACATAGCTACGTTACAGCGTGCGTAGTTCTGTCCGTATTCTTGCATAACAGTTTTGTCATGGACAAAGCCATTCTTTTCGTACAGATGGATAGCTGACTCACATTTTGCGTTGGTGAGTAAAAATAGCTTTTTAATGCTTAATGACTGAGCTTCACTGAGTACATGTTGTAGCAAAATCTCACCTACTTTAAGCCCTCTTGCAGATTTTAATACTCCCATTTTTGTCAGCTCAAAGCTGTTATCGCCCTTATTCCAGAACGCACATGTGCCGACAATACCTAGCGTTGGGTGTTCGGCAAACCAAATTTTACCGCCTTTATCGATAATATGGCTTTGTGGATCTTCTAATACTTGTTTATCAATCGTTTCTAACACAAACATTTCGTCAATCCATTCTTTGTTAATGGTTTCAAAATGATGGGCGAGGGCAGGTTCAAACGGCTTAATCACTACTTGAGTTTGCATCGCGGTTTGGTTGATATAACGCCGTGTGCGGATAAGTAACGATTCACGAGAAAATGATTTTTCGAGCAAAAGTAAAGACCGATAAAAATCATTATTATGCTCAGTACATAAATCTGTGGCGGCTTGCTGCACCGCTTTCCAGATTGGCTTCAACTCTTTTACTTGCTCACGGCCTTTAGGCGTTAAGCTCAGTACCCGTTTACGTGAATCAGCAGGGTCTTTAATAATCATAATCAGCTTTTCGTTTTGTAACTCTTTACAAAACTGACTTAGGGCGGGCTGGGATAAACCCAGAAGGCTCGACGCTTCTACAATGGTCAATGATTGTTTATTACTGTCTTTTACGTCTAGCAGCGCCATTAGGGTGAACCATTTAGGGTTAATGTTCATGCCAAATTCTTGGTAAACATCCGACGCGCTGGCTAACATTCGCTCACTTATTCGTTTTAGCCGGCTGCCAAGGGCTAACTCTGCTAATTCATTTAAGAAATCTTGTTGCATAGTATGCTTTATTATAAAAATGTATAAATTATTATATAAGTGGTTATGTAAAATGCAAGAGCACTATTTTATTGTAGTTAACTATTTGTATACCTAAACTCCTGCAACGCTTATTTATGTTTTAAGGCGCTGGTCGGGTAACTAAATAGTACGTTTAGTTTTGCTTTTAGACCTTTTGCATTAAGTGTGGTTTTAGCTAAATAAGCCCATTGATGAAAAGTTATGGTAAGTGGGTTGTTACTGTTTAACTGACCAATAATCCCATATTTGCAGGGTTTTGATGCTTCTTCCTCAGCGTAAGTACCAAACAATTTATCCCAGATAATAAGTACACCTGCAAAGTTTTTATCTAAATATCCTTTATTAATTGCATGATGTACTCGGTGGTGGGAAGGGGTATTAAAAACTTTTTCAAACCAACCTAATTTGTTGACTACTTGGGTGTGTACAAAAAATTGGTATGCCAAATTTAGAGCCACGACTGTAAATACAGTAATGGGGTCAAAGCCGAGTAATATCATAGGCATCCAAAACACCCACATACCGGCAATGGGATACATTAAACTTTGCCTAAATGCAGTCGTAAAATTCATTTTGGTCGAGCTATGATGCACGATGTGTGCAGCCCATAACCAATGAATATGGTGCGACGCTTTATGAAACCAATAATATAAAAAAATCTTGCAATATAAAGGCAACAAAAACACTTATTACTGAAAGTTCTATATCAAATAATCGATACTCATAAAGCCAATAAAAAAACGGACATTAACAGCAGTAAAGACAATCGCATCTGCGCCTTGGTGCATTAGTGCTAGCGCAGTATTGGCTAAGCTGTCCTTTATATCGTAATAATGTCTATGTTTAATAAACTCATAACTGATAAAAATAATAAACACCGGACTCAGCGCAAGTAATATAATTTCAACGGTCATAGGGCTGCGCTTTTAAAGTGAGAGGCTAATTTTTTGAGTGCTTGTGTTATGTCTTTTTTTATTAAATATCCTAATATGAATTCGGGCACCCACCATGGCCCTTTGCAGCTTATATTGTAGGTAATTTCAGTTATCGGCGCAGTTGATGGCTCTGGGCTATTATTATTTGAATGAAAATAGATATCGCCACGATGTTGTGCAACGGGTTTATCACCGATTATTTGATAACTAATTTGCTTGTCATCTGCGCTGATAATCCGCTCTTGAAATTTACCGCCGAGCATACTGATTTGCCTTATAGAGCCTGTGCCACCGCTAATTTGACCTTCATTTTGTGCTTTTATGAGTAAAAACCTAGCATTAAAAAAACGACACAAATGCTCATGTTCGAGCAATATATCTCTCACCTGTGAAGGTTTTGCAGCAATGTTTTGTTTTACACTTATTGATATCATTTTTACAACAGCAGGTATTTAGCAGTTGAACTAGTATATAAAAATATTCCGTGACAGACTTGCTGTTTCGCGACCATATTTTAGCTTTAGGCGACAAATGAACACACTTGCCGATCATTACTTTTCTAGCAGTCTTGACTACCTTGAGACTCTGGGTCTTAACAGCCAAGTTGTTTTGTCAGCAATTAATTTTAAAGAGTACAATGATAAACAAGCTCAACAGCTAGCGCCTCGTATTAGTTTAAGCAGCTATAATGCCCTGCTGGATTATGCGCAACATACTTTAAACGAACCGTTGTTTGGTTTTAAGCTTGGCCAGCAAATTCGGACCGCTGATTTTGGCGTGTTGGGGTATCTAATAGAATCGAGTGATAACTTAGCCAGTGCAATTGCAGCGCTTCTTAATTATGACAGTTTGGTGGCAGACATAGGTAAGGCACAATTCGAGCAGCAACACGATATTGCTGTTATTCGATGGATACCTCATACAAGTTGTAACTCTCAAGTTATCTTGCGGAATATGACCGCTTGGGTGGGTGTTATTCGTCAATTGCTTAATTCGCAGTTATCGCCTAGTAGAATTTATTTTACCCAAGCTTGGTCTCACGCTGAAACAAAGATTCTTGCTAGCTGGTTTAACTGCCCTATTGAAACTAACGCCGAATATAACCAAATTGAGTTCCCCAGTAGTTATTTGGCGCTGCCTTTTAAAACTGACAACACACAAATAAATCTTGTACTTAAACAAGTATCAGAGCAACAATTATCGCGCTTTAAAAGTCAGCAATTATTAACTGAAAAAATTAATCATTTGCTGATGGCAAAAAATGATTTGGACGACTGTAATTTAATTCGCACTTCAAGCGCATTAAACATGACGCCACGCACCGTGCAGCGCCACTTAAGACGAGAAAAAACATCGTTTGCTGAATTACTTGGAAGTGAACGCAAAAGGCGTCTGCAGCTGTATATTGGAAAATACTCTTTATGTACAATTGCCAATAAGCTTGGATTTAATGACCAAAGTTCGTTTAATCGCGCATTTAAACGTTGGTATGGATACAGCCCATTATATTATTTAAAGCATAAATGAATGCTGTAGAGCTGGTTAATATTGAATAGTGTAGTCAATTTGGCATCTAATATTAAAAATCTGAACGCTTATTATGTGGCGGTTAATGATTAATCCACATTACATTTTGGTTCAGAAACTCAGCCTTATTTTTGTTTTTTATACACACATAAAGCGGATTGAGGGTAACCAAACAACGAAGAGATACTCTCGCTGACAATATGCCATCCCAACGTAGCCTGAGCATTAATTACAGCATCTAATTCATCTGTATTTAGTTCTGAGTTCGTCCAAAGCTTTCTGAACTTTAAATTAACTGTTTTATATTCCCAATTCATATCTTCATCCCTGTAGGTATCAAAATTATGTCGATAACAGAAGCGTATAACGAGTTTAAAATTTTGCCTAAACGGGTTGGCGATAATTTCACAATATAATTCTGAAATATATGCCAACGAGTTTGGGCTTTATCGGGTTATATTTTTTTATGACTACCATCACACATTGGCTGTGTCGCCGTCGCTTTACAGCCACAAAAAAATATTTTTTTGGACTCGGTAGCCATGTACTTTACTGGCGTAAAACCTGTGCCACCATGAGAACCATCACAAAAAGGTTGTTTCCCACTTTTACCACAGGCGCACCAAAAGTAATTTTTACCTGATTCCACGTCTACTGCATATGGCGTATTAGATGCTCGAATTGCCTCACTCATAATAGAACCCTCATAATTGTTGAATAACATAACGCCACGAATACTGACATATAATGGGCACTGTTATTAGCTACTTTTTAGTCAAACTGAGATAATTTTAATTTAATGGCTGCTTTGCATGATTAGCACGACTATTTGAAAATAGCGGCCTTGTCTCACCTATTTTCATTGTCCATACATTTTTGTCGAGAAAACCATTATCAGCCCCTGACTTTTTAAATCGTATAGGAGGAGAAAATATTGGTTCATCTGACAAACTGCTGATTGTTCCCCAATGAGAAGCAATCAAAGTCTTTGCTCGCACATCTATTCCTATGGAAACCGCTTCTTGTGGAGTGGTATGTGACATCCACATCAACTCCCTAGGTTCGTAAGCCCCTATGGGTAAAATAGCATAATCAAACGAAGCATATTTATCACCGATATGATTGAAGATGGTTTCTGAGTAACCGCTATCGCCAATAAACAAAATACGTTTCTGGGTACTTTCAATTACCCAGGTGGCCCATAAGGTTTCATTATGATCGGATATACTGCGTGCTGAGTCATGAACTGCGGGTTCTGCAGTCAGCTTTATGCCTTTAATCAATTCTGATTGATGCCAATCTAACTCAGTCACTTTAGTATATCCCCGCTCAGTAAAAAAAGACTTAAGCCCCAAAGGCACCACCACGTGTATTTCATCTTTAGCGTTTAAGCTTCTAACGGTTTTATCATCTAAGTGGTCATAATGGCTATGTGAAACAATCAGAATATCGATTGATGGCAATTGATTGATAGGAATGGGCGAAGCAACAAACCTTCTTGGCCCTGCCCACGAAACTGGGCTGGCGTATTCGGATAGAAAAGGGTCGGTTAAGATTGTCACATCAGAGGTTTTTATCAGAAAACTGGCATGGCCCAACCAAGTAATACGCTCGTTTTTAATTGAATTTAAAAGTTGAATCGACTCTGACGTTGACAACTGATGTCCTTCAGGAATATCAGGAACAAACAATGAGTCCCATGCTCTTCGAATATAGAACGATAGGCCTTTGGGGGCGACAGTTTCTACAAACGGATCGTTTTGATATCCACTATGTGTATGGTGTTTGGGTTTATTGTCTAATGCTGGTTTCTCAGAATATTTAGACGACGATGAGGTACAGCCAAATAATAAAGCGAGTGCTAAAAGGGTACTCATTATCACCCTCATCATTTTTTGTTTCTCATTATTTGCCTCTTATGATCTAAAATATTCATAACCGAAAACCCATAACTAATATGTCATCACCTTCAAGCACGCAAATAAGACAGTCAATGTTAAAATGATACAAATAGACACGTTTGCGCATTTCATTATCTCTCTCTAAAAATGCATTCATATTACTATTTGGAAACGTCATGCGTTTAAATTTCCAGCTGTCATTATTTCATAATGGGTATTTCGTCGCACACATTATAAATATAAATATGAATCTTAAATGTAAATGATATTTTTATTAGGGGATCACTCCAATCCTTAACCCCTATTTTATAAATGAGTCAAAACTGCGCTGAGTAACTAAGTCTTGTAGTTTAAAGCAACTAAGCATTTATCTCACTAACATAAAGCCGGTGTTTAATGTCACTGAGTAAAAATTCTATATTATGATTCAGCTTACATATAACGGGGTCTATTTAATTTATGGGCTCGACATTATCTGTTTGAATAAGCTTGTGTTCTCTTATGCTTTAAACAACGGCGTGGGAGGAAGGCATCAAATCTAAGTGATCTTATTGTGTCTTCGTTACAGAGAACACGATATTTGTTGGGTGATCTTCTGTTTGGCTGATTATTTTGTAGCGGACGGTGTGACTCAGGTGACCTGAGTATGATGGCCTCTAGCTCTGCGTTTATTGTTTTGAACTAAGGCACTCAAGCTGGTTAAAAATAAAGCACTCATTCGGCCAAGTAATTGAATCGATTTATGATAAAAACAAGCACTGAATGCTGTGTTTTTGTTGTGTGAGCAGATTAATGTTTGAAACTCAGACTTGCCTAATAAAATGATTGGCTCCAATGAGCGATCGCCAGACAGCCAGGTTTCTTTGCACATATTGTCGCTTTACTGAAAAATCAGACGTTCTAATCCTTGATAATTAACCAAAAAATTGTGCCAAATTCGAACATTAAAGCCCATTTATATATGTCATTATTGAATGACACGGGTATATAAGTTTGTTTCATCAAAGAGCTATTCTTTAAGTGCTCTGTTCTTAATTATTGTTTACTCTGACTAATTTTTCTTATTATAATTAAGCCCTAATCCGCCGTTAATATGTGTAGGTATATCAAAGGTAAATTAGTTCATTTTTTAATTTTTCCTATCATTTTATGAGATATACCTACATTAGGATTTATCAAAATGCTTCTAGCAATATTATCGTTAATATCAGGGTTGATTTTGTTGCTATGGAGTGCAGATCGTTTTGTCGACGGTGCCGCAGCGACATCTAAATACGCAGGTATGCCTCCGCTATTAGTAGGTATGCTAGTAGTTGGTTTGGTACTTCAGCGCCAGAGATGGTGGTATCTGCTATGGCAGCCATAGATGGTAATCCAAGCTTGGCACTAGGTAATGCTTATGGTTCTAACATTACTAATATTGCTCTCATTTTAGGTCTCGTTGCACTAATTAGTCCGATTAAAGTAAATCCACAAGTACTGCGTAAAGAACTCCCTATTTTATTAGTGATTACTTTAATTGCGGGCTGGCAGTTGTTTGATCTTAATTTAAGTACCGTCGATGCGTGGTGTTTAATAGGTATATTTTTACTGTTTGTTTTTTGGACAGTGTGGCAAGGAATGCATAATTCAGGTGATGCCTTAGCAGTTGAAGTAATCACAGAATTAGCAAGTACTCCGACTATGTCATTAAAAGCATCAATACTCTGGTTGGCCTTAGGGTTGTTATTGTTAGTTTTCGCTTCGCGTTTATTAGTTTACGGAGCAGTTTTTATTGCTCATTCTTTAGGGATTAGCGATCTGATTATTGGTTTAACTGTGGTGGCAATAGGCACCTCATTACCAGAGTAAGCCTCTTCGTTGATAGCGATTAAAAAGGGCGAACATGATATTGCACTGGGTAATATTATAGGTTCAAATTTGTTTAACACTTTAGCTGTTGTCGGTATTGCAGCTTTAATTCAACCAATGAGCTTGGAAGTCGCCGTTCTGAGCCGCGACTGGACTCTAATGGCCGTGCTAACGTTTGCTTTATTGTTAATGGGTCTTGGCCATAAACAGCATGCTGGTAGAATTAATCGAATTGAGGGAGCATTATTATTGACAGTATTCTTTGGGTATACGGGGTATCTTTTCAGTACTATATTGTAGTTTGACCTAAAACGACCATTTATCGCTCATATTTTCTCCTGAACAAACAACCCCTGAATGTCTGATTCTGCTAATTGGGATCGTTCCCTGAACTAAACATATATGTCTGCAAATGGCACAAACTTCCCAGTCAGTGAACTTACGATGTGATTCGTTTTGGCAAACGGCAAAAAAGAGCTAAAGCGGAATACCAAAGCTGCATACTAATGACATTTTAGTCTACGTTTGCCAATATTATCTTTAAATCCGCTGCATTGACGAGCGCAAATTTGCGCTTGAAAAGTTCACCGCTTTCATCGAAGAACAAGAGTTCTGCACTTTTTGCCTTGTATTTTTGCATAATTTTATCTGTTGCTGGATAACCTGTGCGTGATACTAAATAGTTTACGGTATCACCAAGCTCCCTCTTAGCATTATTAATTTCAATTGTCTGTTGATTACTCACTATTAGATTGAGATCGTAAATAAAAACCACCGACTTTTTGCCATTGCCAACCTGATTCAAATCGTCATCGATTGACGCCGGTAATGACCATATAAATGCAGCAACGAAAACTGCAATGAGTCCAGTTATCAGGAGGGTCTTTTTCATAGCGTTTAACTTCTCATTATACTCTACTTAGCATCATACCAAATTCGAGCTATACCTTAGGAAAATAGAATATCACTTCTGCTGCAAGCAATTATGGTAGTGACGTGCTTTTGATGTTTGTCGATTGTATAGTAAAACGAAATAGCCGTTTAAAACTAGCCAAGACTTACTTCGACCCCTTCTTGACCAATGCGCTAAATTACAATTTGCCCTAGTTCAGTATCTTCGAGTTTATGAAGAAAGTCCGCATAGGCGTCTGCTGGAATACAATATAACTCTAGCTTATTTGTATTCGATACAGCCAAAAAACCACCAGTCTGCTTAACAACTGCCATAAAGTTTTTTTAAACTCTGAAATACTTATTGTTTTGTCAGCAAGTATTGGCCTAAGACTCTCCTTATGCTCGACTGTCAAAACTGCTAAAAAGCTTGATAATATATCTAATCAATAAGGTAAACAAATAAAATGAGCTTGTAAAAATTCTGAATCACCATTGGGTGTAATTTCGCTGAGAAATTTGTGAATTTTTCGCAATGTCTCCTAGTGGCACATGGCTAAATGATAGAGGGTGTTGGTGTTGAAGAGTTTTAGCAGCAAAATAAAGCAATATAATTCTTTGTTCGTATTTCTGCTGTGAAGGATCTGCTGTCATTAGAATACCAACCATGAATAGAATTAACAAGACACCCATAATAGTGAGCAACCCCAAAAAATAGTTTTTGGATTTATTACGATGGGTGTCTTTATAATTTCTTTTATGGGTGTCTTTATAATTTCGTATAAACTGCAAAAGATTCGCTACCTAATGATTTGAAGGAAGCGTAATAGTGAATTTACTACCTGACAACTCAGTGGCATTAGAAATCACTAATTTTCCAATATGCCAATCTAATATTCTGGTTACGATAGCTAATCCAATTCCGTGTCCCTTTATGTTATTCATTCTATTTTCTGCTCTAAAGAAAGGTTTGATCACTTCCTTTCTGAGCGCTAATGGGATGCCGTCACCGTTATCTGAAATGTGAATGTTGGCGGTATTATTATGATAATCAAGCTCGATTAAGACCTTACCTCGTCCATAGTTAATCGCATTTTGTATAAGATTATTGACGACCATCTCGATATATTTTGAGTCAGCTAAAATACTGTTGTTATCATGCTTGTTCAAAAACTGTAGTGTTAAGTTATCGGATTGTTTACGGCTTATGCACTTGTGAATAAGTATCGCAAGATCTACTGGCTCTTTTTTGATTTTCAACATGTTTTGATCTAGACGAGCATAACGTAATAGTGTTTCAACCAAAGATGTCATTTCATCTACGTCGTCACTCAGTTGTTGTTCTAATTCGTTTCGTAAGGTTTTATCATGCACTTCTTGTATGGTGTCAATACCAAACCTTATTCTTGCTAATGGTGTGCGTAAGTCATGGGAAACAGCAGTGCTGAGCATTTTCACATCACTCACTAGACTATCTATTCTCTTAGCCATTTGATTAAACTCAAGCTCAATATCACGAATATAAGATATCGAACTCGGCGATATACGTTCATCTAACTTTCCCTCGCCAAATGATTTAGCGGCGAACCTAAGTGCCATAAGTTGTTTAACAAGTGGGTAAGCCCAAAGGAGAAAAATAGATATTAATATTAGATAAAATGCAGCCGTCCAAATGTATTGAGTTACAGAGTAGCTGTTTTTAGGGTTTAACATTGGGGTGCGTAAAATAAGTATTTGTTCTTTAGCGGGCAATAAATAATGGTAAGCCATATTGTCAATGGTCTCTAAAACTACAGGCTCTGCATTGTTCATTTGTTTAATTAAAGCGCGAGGTAAAGGTGAGTCTTTTACATCTTGCAATACCACTGAGTATTGCTTTGTATTCGGCCAATGTGACAAAAAAGCATTTCCATCGCTCGATTCATTCGCTGCCCGTGCTAAATCACTGCCCAGTTGTTTGGCTACATTAGCTGTGTTTGGATTTAATTCAGGAGAGGAAAACTGTTGATAAATGTTATCAAATAACCAGCCCAATCCGAGTGTTGATATTATGACAACGAGAATAAGTGAAAAGCTCAGTGTACGCATATTTTACCAAGCGTCCTTTACAAATAAATAGCCTTTTCCCCAAACCGTTTTAATTCGATAGGGCTGGTTGGGATTATCATTTAATTTTTTACGTAATTTTGAGACGCGTAAATCGACCGAGCGATCAAAACCATCGTATTCAAACCCCCTCAGTAAGATCATCAGCTCATCACGGGTGACCGTTTTACCGGCATGTTGCGCCAGTATCCACAGTAAATCGAATTCATTGGTAGATATATTCACTGTTTTGTCATCAAGAATGACCGAGCGTGCTTGAGAGTCAATAATAAAACTGCCAAGGGTTAGTTTGATACTATCGTCATTATTAACGTTATCTTCTAATATAGACTCTTGAAGCGTATCGGGTGATTGACGTTTTAAACATTTGTCTATCCTGGCTAAAAGTGCTCTTGCTCGCAAAGGTTTGGTTAAATAATCATCGGCGCCAGCATCTAAACCTAATACTTCATCTATTTCTTCATCTCTTGCCGTTACCATGATTATTGAGTTGGTAAAGTCAGGCCTTACGGCTTTGCATACATCGAAGCCATCTAAGCCTGGCAACATGCCATCTAGAACCACGATGTCGGGATTATGTTGCTTGATAAAATCAACCGCTAAATCGCCACGGGTTATTACCGAAACAGTAAAGCCTTTTAACGCTAAGTATTTTTCCATCCATCGAGCTAAACTTATGTCATCTTCAACAATCAAAATATGTGCGATAGTTTTATTAAGCTGGTCGCTGTGTTTTTCTGTCATTTTTTATTAGCCAAGTGAATTCGCTTTAAAGTGCGATCAATACAATGGTATAAATAAGTTTATCAGATTCATTTTCGCATTATTCAGAACCTTAGAAAATAACCTAATCAGTTATGTTTTTTTGGCAATCAATAATATGTATCGATTACCACATAATCCCTTTCTAGCTGACTCTGGTTACTTAACGCAGTTAGTCAGCCAGTATAAAAATGTCATAGGTATTTATCTATTTATTCCGCATTACGCTTAATGCGTGCAATTGTAGTAATTGTTTTTTTCTCAGCTATAAAATCAACTTGCTCATTTAAAGAAAAATAGTCTATTGGCACGAATGTTTTGTAACGTTGACCTACTGTCGATTGTACTTCTATTAAATCTACAAACTTACCATATTCTTTATTGGCAATAGCACTTCCGACGACTGCGCTTGCGAATTTTAAGCCACTATTAGCGCCTAGGCCTTGAGCAATAAAATGCCCTATTAAAGAGCCTGTTGCACGTTTAGAAAAACTGGCATCTACTTGTTTTCTCTCAATGCTGACAATTTGGCCGGTATTTATCATTCCGTTTTTACCCGTCATCTCTGCCACTTTCGCTGAATTAATACTCGAACATGCTGACAGTGCTAAAAAGCAGGTTACTATCGTTAATTTCTTAATTAAAATCATTTTTTTCTCTCTTTATATTAAAATTATTCTGCCTTTTAGTGACACAATAGATAAAATTTTCTAAGTCTCGCAGCTGACTGAGGCTATAAATATCGAGCTTAGTCTTGCTAAAATATATATTACTCAGGGCCTGAACTGAGAGCCCGAGTGATTGAATGGTGACTAAAGTTCGTTTGTCAGCACTGTCTTAATCAAACCATCAAAAGTTGTTGAACAAGTGTTTACGCCACCGTTACCACAATTAAAAAGCAGGACGATACTTGTATTTGTATCTTCGATGTATACGTTTTGCGCCATGTACCCAAACGTTAATCCAGCATGGGCGTAAACTCGATGACCATCGATTGTGGCTATATCAATACCCAGTCCTGATTTTTCATTAGCACCTTGTGTAATGAGGTTATCTTCGCCAAACAGAGTGCTTTTCACCGTTTCATTGGCAAAACTGTTATCTGTTATTAGCGCTTTAAGAAAGGTAGCCATGTCTTCAACACTTGAAACAACAGGTGAATCGGCCTGACTGGTATTAATTAACATCGGTCTTGTATCAATGACATCACCGTCATCAGTGGTCAAATAACCAGATATAAAATCACCTACGAAAGCTTCACTGCCTTTATAATAGGTGGCTGTCATACCTAGCGGGTTAAAAAAACGATTTCGCATGGCGACAGAATGATGTTCACCCAACACTTCATCCATAATAAGCCCTGCCAACGAATAACCCGAATTCGAATATTGATAACCTTCGCCAGGTAAAAAATAGCCAGGGTGGTCAAATATTAATTCGATAAAGTCGATATCAGTTTTAAGCACTTCAGGCGCATCAAGTAATAAGTCGATATATGCATCACCATCGTCAATTTCGTCGTAATTAAATACGCCGCTAGTATGGTTTAATAGTTGACGAAAGGTCATCTGATGACTGTTAGCAATGCGCGACAATATACTTTCGCTGAGCCAGGTATCCAATGTGTCATCCAGATTGAGTTGCCCTTCATCGGCTAACTGTGCAGCGAGCAGGGCGATCATTTTTTTACCGACACTGGCTGTGGGGATAATATCGCCAACTTGCATGGCCTGCTGTGTTTGCAAATTTGAAACGCCCGCGCTGCCTATAAATCGAGTTTGTGGTGTTTCTACCAGCAGGATAATGCCCGGTATATCGGTCGATATATGATCGTCGATCACATCCTGATAATTAACAACTACTGGTGGTGGTATGGGTGGCAGTGGGTCAGGTATGACCTTTGAGCTTTTTCCGCAAGCCGTTAGTTGCAATATCATTACGCAGGTTAATAATAATTTGAATGAGTGAGTTATAGCCATGTGTTAATGCCTTTATGTATGTATATCTAAAAATCTACATACATAATAAAGAACTGAAGAAAACAATTGCGTACAAAATTATTTAAAAGTGTAGCGTTTTGTAGCTTGGTTATTTGCAGCTTAAAAACCGATGTGTGAAAGGTGTTTTCTAGAACACACGCCACGATGAGTGAGACAAACGTTGCGTTGTGTGTACCCAAGCCAATTCCAATACTGAACTAATAATATATACATTATTATTTTGTGACTTTAAGGTAAAAGTCACATTTTGAGTGACGAAAATATCTGCTTGAAAATTTCCTATATGGCTATTTGACCAACATTTAAGTGGGGTACTTACTTGTGTTGAGTAAAGGCAATAGTCACTTTTTTTGACAACCTGCCAACTAACATCGACATTAACAAAACAATCTTGCCCTTGACGCATTGAAACACATTGTGTGGGTTGTATGGCTAATTTAGGTAAAGTAGTTACCTCATCAGCAGATGTGCTGATGCTGATAAGTAGTAATGATAGTAAAAAGGTGCCGCTATTTAGGTTGCTCGTATTTGAGGTTTGCTTAGAATACATATTTCACCAATATTCCTGCTTCAATAATAGAATTTTCATCAACTAGCGGACTATCTGAAATTCCCCTTGGCAAAAGTGTGCCTCTCATAAAACCCTCAAACACCCAGTCTTTACTTATTGGATAATCAAAGCCGACCTGACCAGTATATTCATAGCCTGATTTACCCTTGTATAAAGGTAAACCCCCAACTTCGTTTATCGAATAAAAGAAATTAACCACATCTTCGTTACGATACTCGATACCTGCACTGGTATAAAAATTCCAGTTGTAGAATTGGTAGTTTTGACTTAGCCAAGCTGATGCATAAAGTCCATCACCTCCGCTAGCAGCAGCAGCAATAAATTTAAGATGAGTGTTATTAAAATCACCTAAAACACGTAGGCCTAATTTTGAATGACTTATTCTTGTACTTACATCTTGGGATATTGGTAGTTGGTGCTCTAATTGAGGATGATTCATCGCAACCTGAAGATCATATGACCAGTTCTGAGTATTAAGAAAGTTATACCCAAATGATATGATTGTTGATTGTTGTTTAGATGTGCCACGCGGGAGTTCTATAAATAATCCATATTTTTGATATCTACCATTAGCGAATAAAGCTAAACCAGAGCCATTTGAATCATCATCAAATAAAAACGGATCTGATTTATAACGATAACCTAAGCCGATATCAAAGTATGCGCCGTCTCTAATATTCCCTGTATTACTGCTATTAGCTTCTCCACCTGCGACTGAATGAGAAGCAT
Source organism: Paraglaciecola psychrophila 170 (assembly GCF_000347635.1). NCBI lineage: Bacteria > Pseudomonadati > Pseudomonadota > Gammaproteobacteria > Alteromonadales > Alteromonadaceae > Paraglaciecola > Paraglaciecola psychrophila. Next base: position 2,008,951 of record NC_020514.1, read on the forward strand.
TGAATATACTGATAACAAACAGTGACACTAATAATAATCTAATAAAGACTTTCACAAATTTTTTTCCAATAATATTTTTAAAGTGAAACGAGAATATAGTAACAGAATAAAAATGACGTATATCAGTGTACTAAAGTGTAGGTAAATGTACGCCTGTCATTAATGTATAAACTATTTTCATTATGCCACTTAAGACCAATAATAAGCATAGCCTTACTCTTTCATATCGAATATCAATCAGCGACAAGGTAATAAAGTTTTGTTGTTTTAAATAGCGTTTATAGGTCACACAGAAGATTATTAATAACGGGTCTACGTTAAATAGCTGTTTGCCAGAGTCTCGGAAGTGACTATTGTTATGCTTATATACATTGTTTTACCTATAGCTCATGGAGTGCTGCTTTAACTAAGATTAACATGGCTAAATGCCAGACTGATATAATTCCAATTTCAGATTACTAACAGTCATTAGCTATCTCACACCAAAGACCTAAATTTCTCGTTACAGGTGAAACTGTAAACCCAATTAACCGCCTGTTAACTTAACTCGATGTAGCATGTTTGTATTGACGTTATCTCTTACCGGGTAATTTCAATCTGCCCATAAATTATGGTTGACGGTTATCCGAGCGTAAGTCGAGAAGAATGAAAAATACAGTTGGCGATTCTTTATCTTCTCACAAGGTCATTCGGTTTTTATTACCCTGTTAGTAGGGCTCATGTTTAAGAGGTATTTAGATGAAGCAAAGGGTTACAGGATATGATCTCGCAAGAGCTTTAGCGCTATTCGGCATGGTTATTGTTAACTTTAAAGTCGCAATGAGTGCTGAAACGGGTCATCCATTTCTAATGAATTTTGCAACGCTGCTTGAAGGGCGTGCATCTGCTTTGTTTGTGATGCTAGCTGGTGTGGGTATAACCTTTTTAACCGCTAAAGCAATAAATTCTGCTGATAATACGTTGGTATTAAAAACCCGAATTTCCGTGATAAAACGTGGTTTATTACTGGTGGTCATTGGCCTTCTATTTACGCCAATTTGGGAAGCCGACATTCTTCATTTCTATGGTTTCTATTTCTTATTTGCCGCTGCTATATTTATGTTTCAAGAGAAGTCCTTATTGTGGATAACGATGATCATCGTGATGATTTTTCCAGTGTTGATGCTGCTGTTTAATTTCGAACAGAACTGGGATTGGGAAACATTAACGTATAATAATTTTTGGTCGGTTGATGGAATGATACGGCATATATTTTTTAACGGTTTTCATCCAGTCTTTCCATGGGCCGCTTTTTTGACTTTTGGTATGTGGCTGGGCAGGCAAGACCTTTCCGTAAAGTTAGCAAGAAAAAAATTGTTTGTAGGGGCTCTGATGACTTTAGTTATCACTGAATGTAGTTTTTATTATTTAAGAAACATGCTCAACGACGCAGGCGGATCAGCAATGACGTCTGAAGAAATCATATTCCTGTTTTCCACGTCTATTATTCCTCCCTTACCCCAGTACATAGTGTCTGCGGGCAGTTCTGCCGTTTTAGTGTTAATAGCGTGTCTATATTTATCAGAGCGATTCTCTGAAACAAAGATCACCCAGTATCTTTATCAAACAGGGCAACTATCTCTTACCTTATATATTGCGCATATCATTGTAGGCATGGGTTTCCTTGAGTCTATTGGACGATTAGAAAACCAAAGTATAGATTTCTCCTTACTTAGCGCGTTGATATTTTGTGCAAGTGGTGTCGCTTTCAGTGTTGTTTGGCTTAAATTTTTTGACGTTGGCCCATTGGAATGGGTCTTTCGAGAAGTGGCGAAATAACAGCGCCAGCCAGCTTAATCAGCAATGTAATCGCAACAACAAAAAAAATTATAATTTAACCAGTACCTATTCTGCGTGAGTAGGAGCACTATGATAAAACCGGAAGACATCATGTTTAGGCCATCTATTTTTGCTGCAATACTTATTGCCGCCACACCAATCCAAGCACTAGCAGCAGCGGGTAAAGTACACCCAACATTTAATTATGATATTTTTTTGCAAGGCGAAGATGTCGGAGACATGCTGCTTCAGATCATAAAAAAACCACAAGGTGGATATCAAATTTTAGAGAGCACCACGATCCAAAAAAGCAGTGACTGGGATGAAATAAACCTCCGCTCAACAACAAATGAAATGTATTCCCTTGAAAATAATCTTATTAGCGCAGATAAAAAGACCTTCGATCAAACAAAAGCCTATTGGTCAAAAATCGATAGCTTGGGTGCCGATCTTTGGATGAGTTTTTCAGAAATAAAAGATTTAGCGCAACAAGAGGAGAGCGATCTAATTGGTTTTTCCATTGCAGTGTTAGATGATTTCATTCCCAAGGCAAGCGAAGTCCTCGGACTTTCACAACTTCTGCTCGCGGATACAAAAGCTCGACCAACAAGTATACGTGTCCCTAAAAATTTACATCACACCACAATAGCCAACCTGCCAAAGTACTGGTCAATTCATCAACAAACGTTACCCGCCAAAATACAGTTATTAGACATTGAAACAACCTCAATTACACAAATGAAAACTGAATACAGAGGACTTGATGTGAAAACTTTGGGCGGGGATGAAGTACCTACCCATCACTACACTCTTACTTCAGAAAACAGCGCACCTCTTAATATTTGGCTTGCGGTCAATGAAAACCACATCCCCTATTTTTTTGAGCTCAAAACAAACAGCAACAGTGGGGACTTTATTATAAAACGTAAACCATGATGGGGAGCATGGTTATGGAATACCTATATACAAGGTTCATGATTATTCACTTTAATGTTGCACTTACTACCACAGCAGAATGCATTGGTCGGATTTCCTCAGTCTTACATACTACTTAAACAATATTTTAACTTCCCTGCCGCCAACAATGTTACTTGTTGAGTATTTCCAATGTCCTTTATTGCAAATCTTTTCAACCAGTATTAACCCTAAGCCATAACCATAGTCGGAATTATCCGTACTATCCGGATTAACCGCATTAACAAAAGTTTCGTTTCTATCTACATTTTTTATCAGAGCCATTCGTTCATCTAGATCGATCTCAATTCTACCGCTAATTGTGTACTGCATGGCATTTCTTACTATGTTGCCCAACACTATTTTGAACGAGGGAAAGTTACAACAGATATTGCTATTTTCACAATTGATCACAACATCCACATTTTTGTTTTTCAAAAGATAACGGCTATCAGCAACAATGGAGTGGATGGTTGAGCGTAAATCAAACTGCGTTGATTCAATAGATGAGCCTCCATCGTGATCTAACCAAAGCAGTGTTTCTGAAAGCTGCTGCATGTCCTTCACTGCATTTTCTATTCTTAATAATGGTACCGTGAGTTTTGGAGAAACATGTTGGATTTCTGAATACATATTCATAAGCTCAATATTTACTGAAGAAACAGCTATTGGCGTTCTTAATTCGTGACTAGCCGCTCTGATAAAAAACGTATCTTTCTCAATCAAACGTAAATTTTCATTTAATGATTCTGCCAAAGTGTTAGCAAGTCCATTAAGTTCTTCAAATGTAAAATTGGGTACATTGGTAATTTTATTGCTTTTGTTTAATTGTGATGTCCAATCTTTTAGCTCTCTAAGTGGACGAATAAATTTTAACGTCATATACACAATCATGAAAATAGATAGAATAAACGTGACAAGCACAGCCCATAAAATAGGTTCAAAAGCCTCATTTAAATAAGTGTTGATTGATATTGAAAGTTCTGAATTTTCGGTTTTATGATAAACAATCGTCAGAAATTCATCTGCATTTAGCTTTGTCCGTCCAATTAAGTAGTCACGATTGGATAGCTCAATAGACCTAAAACCAACCCATGAAGCATTGTTGTTAATATACAAAGCCAAGTATTGTGGCATTTGTTCGGTTTCAACATAAAATACAAAGTCTTCATCTTTGGGTATTGGAGTAGAGCGGTCTAACTGATATTCAGCAATATAGTTTTCAGACATTGAGTCCATCATAAAGATGATTGGAATGTCGGTGCCTTTATCAAAAATCGTCGTCCCTTTCCAAATAAAAAATACCAATAAAGTCGAGACGATTATTATGCTTACGGATAAAACGTAGTTTTTAACACTCCAGTTACTGTTCTCTAATAGCAAAACCATGCCCTCGTATTGTGTGAATAAGCGTTGGCCCTTGCCCTAAAACCTGTCGAAGTTTGTGAATGTGTACTTTCAAGTTATCACTATCTGGCTGTTCTTCCCCCCAGATAGCAACAAGCAATGCTTCTTTCGGCACAAGGTTGGGTGAATGACGCATTAATACTTCTAAAATCGTCCAACAAATAGGCGTTAGTTCCAACTTTATACCTCCCCGAGTAACGGACTTTGTTTGAATATTCATCTCGAGGTCATCCACTTTGAAAAACTTACTGAGCCCACTTTTTCGTTTTGATAACGCGTATATTCTGGCTAATAATTCGCTTAAGGCGAAGGGTTTGACTAAGTAATCATCAGCGCCAGAATCAAAACCTTCCAGCTTGTCAGACAGACTATCTCTTGCTGTTAACATCAGCACCGGAACATCATTACCCTTGAGTCTTAATTGTGAGCAAACCTTTAAGCCATTGATACCAGGTAAATTCACATCCAACACCAAAACGTCATAAACGTTGCTGCTTGCTAAAGAAAGCCCAGTATTACCATTGCCAGCGAAGTCATGTATGATATTTTCGAGTGCAAAAAAATCCAAAATACTATTGGCTAAATCAATATTGTCTTCAACTAAAAGCACTCTTAAATTCATATTATCACCATTATTTTATATTAATGTTTCATGCTTTATATTGGCAAGAGTCACAGAAAGCTTGTCACATTTATGTGTTGTACTTGTTCTGACTATTGCCACCGACAGATAAAACGTAACCTACTTGCAACTAATATAACTAATATGCACTTTAGATAAGCATTTCCAAAGCTTCACCTTGGCTTAAGAACCCTTGAGGACTGGCTGACGCGCCATATGCCCCTGATAACATAACTGCAACGTAACCTCCTATTTCACTCATTGGGAGGGATATGTTGGATGCAATAATATCTAGTGGAGTGCATAAAGGACCTACAATATCGACATGTTGGGTTAGTGTCGAATCTATGCAATTTGCCAGAAAAACGGGATGATTTTTTCTAAATACCTGCCCTAAATTACCAGAGTTGGCCAGATGATGATGCATCCCCCCATCACATACCCAAAAGGTTTTGCCTCTTGACTCTTTAATGTCAACTATTTTACATAAATACATACCCGCATTTGCGACTAAAAACCGACCTAATTCTAAATGGACCTCTGTATCGACCAACTTGGTAGCCAATTCATCTAATAATTCATGTAACCCCAAGCACAAACGCTTAATATCTACCGGTACTTGATCACTATGATAGCTAACACCAATCCCACCGCCAATATTAATTTGCTTGGGCAAAACATTGATTTGCTCAGATAATACAAAAGCTAATTCCAATGCTTTTCGGTAAGACTCCAACAGTGCGTCAACTGATAAATTTTGGGAACCACTAAAAATATGAAATCCAACGAAATTTATTGATTGCTCATTCACCATCGAAAAAGTTTCAGCAAATACCTCCGCATCGATACCAAACTGTTTAGGACCTCCAGACATTTTCATGGCGGCTCCCTTAAGTTCAAAATCAGGATTGATTCGAAATGCAACGTTAGCCTGTTTTTTATGTAAACTTGCTATTTTTTGAATTCGAATCAATTCTGTTTTTGATTCTACATTGATGACAACACCCGAAATAATCGCCGCCAGTAGACTTTTTTCGGTTTTTCCTGGTCCTGCGATACTGACCTTGCCGGGCTCTATGCCGGTACTTAATGCGGTTAACAACTCTTGATGAGAGGCTACATCTAAGCCATCAAGATAATTAGCAGCATGTGCAACCAAGTTAGGCATCGGATTGGCTTTGATTGCATAATGTAGCTTTATCTTTTTCGGTAGTAAGGTTTTCAACGCTATGATGTTGTTTTTAATTTGATTGCGATCATATATATAACAGGGTGTACCCCCGGCTATATGCTCCAAGTCACTGGGCGTTTTACCTGCAAAAACAAGTTGATTGTCTTTTTTATTGATTGATAACATTTACGGTCACTCCCTTTTTAGCAGACATCCCTTGTTTAGACTCACGCATGTTTAGGCCCCCATGTTTAGAAAATATCTCCTGAAAAACATTTTGATACTGTTTCTTAAGTAGAGTCTTATTATGTTTCCCATTGGGGTTTCTGGGTATTTCTAAACAAAAATCTATGTGATGTGGGGTCATATAATTAGGCAGGTGTAAGCCGCAAAAACGTTTAATAGATAGAAGTAAATCGCTAGTCTGCACATCAGGTTTGACTGTTATTAGGGTAACAATACCTTGGCCTAATTGTTTGTGTGGTACGCCAAATACAACAATATCTGCTACAGAATTATGTTTACAGATCACACTTTCAATTTCGTTTGGGCTCACTCTATATCCAGACGTTTTGATCATGTCGTCATTACGTCCAACAAAATATATGAAACCTTCTTCGTCTTTGGTAACAATATCACCTGACCACACTGCCAACTGTTCGCTAGGTAATTCTTTAAGTCTATTTGGCGTTGCTTTAAATCTGCGTTCAGTCATTTCTTTGTTTCCCCAATACCCTTGGGCTACAAGTGGTCCAGCATGAACCAATTCTCCTTGCTCATGTGGTTCACATTCTTCACCATTTACATTTATAATAAAAATTTTCGCATTGGGTATAGCCTTACCGATAGAAGTAGGGCGCTTCAAAGCTTGTTCTGGCGGAAGAAAACAAGAACGAAAAGATTCTGTCAGCCCATACATTAAGAAAGGCTTAACGTTTGGCATTTGTTTTAGAAGTTTTTTTAAAATGTCTTCTAGTAAGGCGCCTCCAGAATTCGTTATGTATCGCAGATTTTGAGAGGCTGCTTTTGGCCACTCCAGATTGGCAAGTTGATTCCATGCTGTAGGGACTAAAGCAAGCCCTGTAATAGACTGTTGTTGCACAACTTTTATCAACTCTTTTGCAAACAAGTATTCAAATAAATAACAGCTACCGCCTGATAAAAACGAAACAGTTAATTGACTAAAGCCGTAGTCAAAACTGATGGGCAATGCAAGTAACAAGCGATCAGATGAAGAATTATCTAGGTACTGAGCAACACTTTGTGCACCAAGAATTAAATTACGCTGAGTTAATGTGACACCCTTCGCTGGGCCTGAACTTCCTGATGTATAGAATATTGCAGCGGTGTCACTTTCCAGGATGTCTGGAAGAGAGGGATTACGCAGCGAAAGTGTGTGTAGTTGAAACCACGATAAAACTGATGAGGAACTTGGGTATTCGTTGCTATCATCTGTTATCACAATACCTTTTATGGACTTGGGTAAAACCGACTTTAAGGTGTCATATCGTGACTTGTTTGTTATAAGAATGGTTGCTGAACAGTCGGACAGAATATGCCCTACTTGCAATGGTTTAAGTATCGGGTTGATTGGAACAAATATCCCTCCAGCAGCGCTTGTAGCAAAAATACTAATGACGCTTTCAAAGCATTTTGGTAAGAAAACAGCCACTCTTTCGGACTTATTCAGACCTAACGATAAGAAAGAACGCGCGAGAGTTTCTATTTCCTCGTTTAAATGTGTGTATGTTAACCATCGTTTCTTCTCGCCTATAGCAGGGCAATCGGGCCGTATCTGTGCCTGCACTTTTACCAGCTGATGAATTGTTTTTATCATTGAAAACCTAATATACTAATAACGTTGTAAGTGTGTAATTAAATACGTTTGAGTTGGCGTTACATCAAAAGATATGCGGCTCTATCGCCATCTTTTGTAAAACCAGCACCACTGCTCTGGGTATGTGAGAATGATGGTTTCGAACTGTCGATATATTGTTTGCATTGCGAATTGAAACGCTTTGGGTGATTGTCCTATGGGAAATTCAGAAACCGTTTCAAGATGGATTGTATAAGTGTTATTTTTTCTAATACGGCGTAAGCAACAAGCAATGGCGTTTTTGCATAGGCTGAAAGCATAACTGGGCCTGCGGGAGCGCCGGTTTTTTTCTGAAAAAATTCAACGTCTGTATCACTTCCAAAGTGGTCCGAATGCAAACAAACCACACCATTTGAGCTAATTTTTCTTAGCAAAGAAAAGAATGCGCCCGCTTGAGATTTATCCACACAACAAACACCGTTTTTCGCATAGAGACTAAATAAGCCAGCAGCGAATTTAGGCACCTTCGAAAGTGTAGTTACTCTTCCTGTTAGCTTTTGCAATGCAAATGGAACGGCTTCATAACAACTAAGATGCATGGTCGCAATGCTAAGAGGAACACCTGATGCAATTATCGCCTTGGTTTCTTTATCCATCTCAAAAGTATATTCAAGGTCTTCAAACCAAAAAATTTCTAAAACTCCAAAAACGATATGCTGATAAGCGGTAATTGCCAAATATTGTATTCTGTCTTCACTGCTTTGATCAGTCATCGCCACGCGTAGATTATTGATAGAACGTTTTCTTGTTTTTGGTGATAGAGCAAATATTATTCGGGCAATTCCAAACGCAATTTTTTTTCTGGTCTGTCTATTTCCTAACTTAAATAAGAAAATGATCATGACTATCGTTTTAGCTGCGATTTTTTGAGATAGGGTTAGGTTGTTCATATAGCTGGTGGATTTTTAATCAACGATGTTAAGCTACCGAACGTTTCAAAGTGCTGAGCTTCTAGATGTTCGATATCAACTTTTAATACAAAACGTTTTTCTATTTCTATCAAGAGTAAAACAATAGACATCGAGTCAAGCTCACTAATTTCACCCAATAACTTTGTACTACTTATAAATTTTGACGTGTCTATATTTAAAATTTCTGACAACACACCTTTTAACTGTTGAATATATTCCACTGAGTACTCCTTATTTGATTAATAGCATTCTATAAATGATTGAGTTAATGAATGGTTAATAGGTCAGTAAAAGATAAATCTAGTGGTTTTATTTAGAAATAATTGAGTGAGCGGTCAATACTTAAATATAATTATGTGAAAAGCTTAACCACCTATTAATCTAATGCAAAGTATGGTTTTTCAAAGTGATTGTTATATAAATTTACTTTTAGAATAAAGCAGTCTTTTTAAGTCAAAGATTCTCGGTTGATGAGTCCAACACTTCAAGTCGATGTTAGGCAACAATGGATCCTATAATTATAATTGCGCAACTAATACTTCACAACCAGCGAAATACGCCCAAACATGCAGCTAACAGGCAATGGTCTGGACAACTAAAGCACTCTTTGACCTTTGGTTTACTGTCTATTTCTGTGGGACTTGGGGCGACTAACTTAGTTGGATAACAACCTGTTCTGACGACTTAACCATTCATCTAAGACATGATTGAATTCTGGCGCTACGGCTTTGTCTCCCTTCCAAATTAGTTTAAATAAAAAGGCAAGACCGGGTCATTGTTGATTAAAATGTTTAGCATCAAGCATGCCGTGAGTTGCATTGTTAATGATAGTAATTTGTATGTTATGTTGCTCATCAACTAACTTTTCGACCACTGATTTTGTATTGTCAATATCCACGTTTAGGTCTTTATCCCAAAGTAACAATAACATGGGTTGTTTTAGTCCGACGTAATCTTGTGTCGCATTAACACTTGAGTTTTTTAATATAAATCCATATCTAGACTTGGTCATTTGCTTGGCCTTAAGTCCATATTGCTTGAGATATAAGTCGTAGCTGGGTTTTTGCTCTAAGAACTCAATCTCTTGGATATGTGATGCATAGGCAGCATTAATGACTGTTTCATTCGCGCCTTCTTGCATTAGCCGCACGCGAGTAAGGTACCAGCTTTGTTCTAGCCAATCCCTATCATAAATCCCACATCTGGGTTGTTTTTAGCTAAAGCTGGCACGACCCAACCGGCTTGACTAAAACCAATAAGTCCAACTTGAGTGCCTGAATAGCCGTAACGCTTTTGAATAACGTTAATCGCCGACTGAACTTCCCGTTGCCGGTCTTGCATCGATTGTGTTAACCAGTTCCCAGTTGAACTGCCAACACCGGGCTTATCCCAGCTAAAAATAGCAAACCCCTGTTTTAAGAGTCGTTTCCATATAAGTGGATAATAGCCATGAGCTTCATAATCTAGGGGCCCATCTCCATGCACAAAAAGAATGACGGCCTTTGGTTTACCGTTGTCAGGTTGTAAATAGTGCCCTAAAAGTGAATCCTCACCATTTTGAAATTCGACTGATTCGGCCTTAGCGAAAGACATCGATATGCAGGCCATAAGTACCACCACTAAACGATTCATGCGTCTATTCACCCTCAGTCTTTTGCAAAAGCTCATTTGGTTTCCAACCCGTGCGTCCTAATGCATAACTGACTTTATGCGATGCACTCTCGGCGCGAATTACTTCCTTATATATTGTACGGAATTCTCTGAAATTGATAGTGAAAGGGTTAGAGGATTTAAGTTGAGTGGTGAGGCCATAAACTGGTTTTTCATTTTCAAATTGATACGTTCCGAACAGCCTGTCCCAGAGTATTAAAATACCTCCATAATTCTTATCAATATAATGTGCATTTGTGGCGTGGTGAACCCGATGCACTGATGGTGTGTTAAGAACGCCGTCGAGCCATCCGAGTTTGTCTACCTTTTCTGTATGGATCCATGTTTGATAGAGCACTACAGCAAATAATGACGCTAAAACCTGTATTGCATCGAACCCTATGAGAAGCAAGGGAACAAAAAATATCCATTCGTATAAACTTTCAAGCCAAGATAGACGAAGTGCGGTGGTTAAATTGTACTCTTGTGAAGAATGGTGAACGCTATGTACAGCCCAGAGGATACGTCGTTCATGTTCAATTCTATGCATCCAGTAATACGTGAAATCGACAGCGATAATTGCGAGTAACCAACTCCACCAGGTCACTGGAATGGTTGAGAATGCGAACTGCTCAGTAGTGATAAATCCAATGATGAAAATTGCGCTTATTACCGTGTTATCTAGAATACGATTACCGATTTCGATGGTCACATTCGCCATCGTTTGCTTCCACTCTAGCCGTCGCTTGGTTGCAACGTCGAAGATTGATTCAATAACCGTAAGTACATAAAAGATAAAACCGATTATGGCTACTGCTGTGAAAAAATCATTAAATTCTAATAGGCGAGTGTCAATTTCGTTCATAAGTAGTTCCGATCCTCTGTCTTAAAAAATGGTTAAAGGTGTGAAGAGTAAGCTAATAGCTTTAGTGCTTTCTAACTCGTTAAGTCATGAAACTGTTGCTGATAAAGATGATAATAAGCGCCCTTTATTAACAATAATTCTTGATGAGTTCCTTGTTCACAAACACTGCCATTTTCCATTACCAGTATTTGATCAGCATTCTGTATCGTGCTTAGCCGGTGAGCAATCACGATTGTGGTTTTGTGTTGCTGTAATGTAGACAGTGTTTGTTGGATCCTGTTTTCTGATTTAGTGTCGAGTGCTGAAGTGGCCTCGTCCAGAATAAGTATTGGAGCATCCCTAAGGATCGCTCTGGCAATCGCAATCCGTTGCCTTTGTCCTCCAGATAATAGGCCGCCATTTTCTCCGATGTAGGTGTCTAATCCTTCAGGTAACTTTTCAGCAAAACCCCATACATCTGAGACTCTTGCTGCCTCTTCAATCTCGCCAGTTGTGACAGATTGATGACATCCATATGCAATATTCGCAGCGATGCTGTCGTTAAACAAAACAACTTGCTGAGAGACCAGCGAAAACTGTTGTCTTAGATTATTTAATGACAATTGATTTAAGGGAATATCGTCAATGCTAATATGTGGCTCTTGCGTAATATAAAATCTCATCAGTAGGTTTGCTATGCTCGATTTGCCGCTGCCAGACTCTCCAACTAATGCGATTGTTTGACCTTTATTTAAAGTGAAACTCACATTCTTTAGGACCAGCTGGCTATTACCCGAATAGGAAAAATTGAGATTGCGCACTTTTATATGTTTGCTAAAAGACCTAATCTGTTGCTTTGCAGAATCAGTTTCAACAGGCTCATCAAGCACACTAAAAAGGCTGCTAGCGGCGACTAAACCTCTTTGTAAAGATTGATTAATATTGGTCAGTTGCTTTAACGGTCTAAGCAAAGAGCCCATGGCGACTAATGTTGTGGTAAACGCCCCTGCACTGGTCTGGCCTATTACAGCGTCAAGACTTGCTAACCAAAGCACACCGGCTATTGCTAAAGACGCAATGAGTTGAATAGTTGGATTGCTTATTGCTGACGTTGTTGCGAGCTTCATATATTGCCGGCGATTATTATTATTAGCTTCACTAAATCGTGAACTTTCAAGGCTCTGCGTGGCAAATGCTAAGACTTCTCTATGGCTACTTATGGAGCGTTCCGTATGCCGTGTTACTTCCCCCATTGCATTTTGCATATTTAAACTGATGTGTTTAAAACGTTTAGATACATAATTGATGGCTAATCCTATGACAGGACCAACAATCAAAAATATCAATGATAATTGCCAGCTTGAGTGGAACATTATGCCCAGTAAAACCAAAACGATTAGACTCTCTCTAATGCAGACAATGAAGACTTCTGACGTGGCTTTGGAAATTTGCTCAGCGTCGTAGGTTATTTTTGATATCAATTTCCCGGCATTATGCTTTTGGAAAAAATCCAAAGGTAAATATTGCAAGTGGCTAAACGCCTGGCGCCTGACAGTAAACGTTATCTTACTGCCGATATAAGCCATACAGTAGTTAGATATAAAGCTAGCAGCACCTCGAAGCATAAAAATGACGATGACTAATAACGCGCCTAACTTAAGTACATTCCCATCAGACTTAGCCAATCCCTCGTCTATTAGCGGTTGAATAAAATAAATCATTCCAGCATCAACAATGCTAAACCCGACAAGACCAACAATAGCAATCAATAGCATGACCTTATGCGGTGCAAAATATTTCACTAGCCTGAGCAAGGTTTGTTTGTCACTAGATGAGTTTTCAATAAACATAATTTCCCTGATTCGAAGCTGCGTATGGTAGTTAACATTTAAGGTGACATGTGCTGGTTCAAAGCTATTATCAAGTGTCATTGCACAACGTGCATGCAAACTGTTGTCCGATAAAGCCATTCAAAAAGGCCATCGCAAGCTTTATTAATCAATTGCAGTCAAGTTCTGAGCGTATGATATACAGACGAAAGTTAATAATGAGTTAATGCTTCAAAATGAGATGAATTCGCTCGGCGGTGAAAATGTTAAGTAGACTAAAGGAATAACTAGTGCTGATATTATTCTTCGCAGACGTTGGATTTTTTGTTGGGCAGGATGTTCACACTGGGCACAATGTTCCGCTTTGCTGTCTATAACTATTTATCTAAGAAGCACATATCGACGAGTTGCGCGTTATTGAAGAAGAAGTAAATGAGCATCCAGTCAAGCAAGCATCGAAGAACGGCCCTGATGCAAGTTTGTAAGCGCCACTTTGAGGTGTTTGGGTATCGTTATGCAATCAAACTAATAGCCCTAAGTTACCGATAATCACTGGACTCAGATTGAGGTTTAGCTTGGAAAGTTATGAGTTAATTGTGTAAATTTAAATGATTGTATTTAGTGTGATGCTTTATCAGGATAAGCAGTCGGTGATTGCGTGAACCTCTCTCAAATGATACAAATCAATTCCCATTCATTACAACGACAATACTAAGACGTGCCCAAAAAACATCTCACCACCGAACAAGCCATGCGTTACAACCGGCAAATTGTGTTGCCTAACTTCGATTTAGATAAACAAGAAGTCCTACTTAACGCCAAAATACTTATTGTTGGGGTAGGGGGCTTAGGTTGCGCCGCTGCGCAGTATTTGGTAGCCGCCGGTGTTGGCGAAGTAACATTAATCGATAATGATAACGTTGAAAAAACCAACCTACAGCGTCAAGTGTTGCATGGTGAAACTGATGTAGGCGTAAATAAGTGTGTGTCGGCTAAGGCATCATTAGAACAACTCAACAGTGATGTTAAAATCAACGTTATACAAAAACGTCTTGATTTAGATGACTATCTTAACCTTATAAAATCACTCGATTTGGTATTAGATTGTACTGATAATTTGACCAGCAGAAACATCCTCAATCAAGCGTGTTATCAGTCAGGTACACCTCTGATTTCAGGTGCAGCTATTCGCATGGAAGGACAGCTAATGAGCATAGTGCCGCAACAGCGTTCTGCCTGTTATGCTTGCATCAGTGCTTATTTTGGCGAACAGAATTTAAGTTGTATTGAGTCAGGTGTCATGTCCCCCGTAGTGGGGATAATTGGTGCTATGCAAGCGTTAGAAGCTATTAAAGTGTTGTGTCACTATGGGCAAAGTAATATCAATAAATTGATGATGTTTGATGGCATGACAGCTACTTGGCAAACATTTAAAGTGCCTAAAAAGGCAAGCTGTGAAGTGTGTAGTAGTTAGTTAAATTATTCACACACTCATTTGCTTAGAAATCATCAAGCGAGATAATAATTTTTAGGACATACCAGAGGTAATGATTAGCACATCAAGCGCAGCACCAGAGATAAAGGAATGTTATCGATTAGGCGCTAGTGGGTATATCTCTAAGCCATTACAGTTCGATAATTTCTCGAAAAAAATGAAGGAGTTTAATTATTATTGGGTGATAACATCAGAGTTACCTGCTGAGTAAATCTATTCTTTTTAGGTATTTATCTGACATTGAGCAGACAGCTATTGAAATTTTGATTTAGCTGTAGCTCAATAAAAACCGGTACAGATAATTAAAACGTATCGTAAATAAGAAAAAAATGATTTTTATTTTTTGTTGTTTTCTTATCCGTGGAATTTCAGCCACCTAAAATAAAGGAATACAGAGGAATTAAATAGAAATTTTTCTATTTGCTCTGAGCAATGTCAGATTTATCGTTACCGCGTATTTTTCGAACTCTCAAACTCTCAAACTCTCAAACTCATAGCATGACTTTGCATTGATTTATCTGGTGATAAGCTTTCTTCATTGCTTGAGATATTAAGTTCTTGGAGGACAACGACTTGAACCTCTCATTGATTTCTGTGTTGTGCTAGCTTTAAGTCAAGCCCTAGAAGCAATAAAAATATTGTGGCACTACAGACAAAATAACACCAATAAATTGCTAAAGTCTGATGGTACGACATTCACTTGGCATACTTTTAAAGTGCCTTATTTGTATTGTGATTAATATTCACTCCTCTTTTAGTCATTCAGACGTTACAAATTCATATAACGGTCGTATATCTTCTGAAATTCCCCACTTTCTTTTAATTTTTTTAATCCTAAATTAAAATCGTTTCGTGTTATTTCATCCCTGAATATTGGACGATAATCTGCTGGCTCCACATCGCTGAAGGAATATTCAACCACTTCTTTCGCTTCAAAATTTTCTCTTAATTTCAGTTGATCAACGAAGTACTGAAAAATATAACGATCACTTAGCACTACATCATACCGTCTTAAATACAGTAACATTACTTGCGTAAATTGATCGCTGACGCCAAAAAACCTTTTTTCTTGAACTACTTTCTGTAACCAATCAGGGTATCTGATTTCAGCTCCTTGAAAGGAAGCGATCAATAGGGAGTCCAAATCACTAGGATTTTTTATAGAAATATCTCTGCTTTTAAGGGTAATAAAGACGTTGTCATAAATAACTGCAGGATCTGCATAAAATCCTCCTTTTAGGGCAAGATTAACCCCCATATCCCCCATCGCGGCATCTACTTGACGATTGCTAAAAGCTATTGGAACGCGACCTAAGGGGAAATACAAAGGTTTTAGTGTATGCCCCTTGTATGCCAAAGCAGAAGAAATGATATCAATTTCAATTCCCTTATTATTTTTTTCATAAATGTAGGGTGGGATTTCTTGACTAAACGCCATTACCACAACTTTGCCGCTAGTAATGGTCGATATTAACGTACTGAAAATAAACACATAATATTTAAACAATTCAATTCTCGTTAGCAAATTAAAATATAGTATATAAAATACATCCATCCTATTGCGAATATAAACATGCCAGATTTATTGGGGTTAGGTGGTTGTTAGTGCCAAGCGACTAGTAACACTCTATTGGAACGATTAGACTAAATCTAGTGTATATTCTTGCTTCTCAATAGATATTAGGTGGCTTAATGAAATAACGTTACTTGTTGTGGCGCTATTCTACTTATTATCTATCTCATAAAAGGCCACTACTAAAACATACATTAAGTTGTATTGAACTATTAGACAGGTCAAAGTGATGTTAACGTCTTAAAATTGATTAAGTGGCCAATCTATTTGAAGAGGCAATAAATTATCAATCATCACCCGTTGCAGTCCTAAATTTGTCACATTATTGATTTATAATGATGTTACTTACTATTTCGGAATCGAACAATGACCCAACTTTCTCGCCGTCACTTCCTCAAATCGTCAGGTCTTGCAGCTAGCTGTATTGCTATTTCTACCGCTATTACTGGATGTGTAACTGACACCATTCACACAAAACTTTCTAATGTTAAATTTGAACACGGTGTAGCGAGTGGAGACCCCAGTAGTAGCGCTGTCATTATTTGGACGCGTGTTCAGCCTTCAGAAAAAGACAATACCGCTCAAATAATGTGGGAACTTGCCAGTGATCGTGATTTCACTCAAGTGTTTCGCACAGGCATTGTCACCACACAACGTAATCAGGACTTTACCGTCAAAATTGATGTGCAACAGTTAAAGCCTGCAACCGAATATTACTATCGTTTTATCAGCGCAAATAACACCAGTCAAACCGGTCGCACACTCACGTTACCCATTAACAATGTAGACAAAATTAAACTGGTTGTAGTGTCATGTTCTAATTATCCTGCTGGATACTTTAACGCTTACGACCATGCGGCACAGTTAGAAGAGATTGATGCTGTACTGCATTTAGGCGATTATATTTATGAATATCCTATGGGGGGGTACGCCACCGAAAAAGCTGCTGAAATTGGACGCGCTTTAGCAGCAGATAACGATAAAGAAATTATCAGTCTAGACGATTACCGAAAGCGTTATGCCATTTATCGTACTGATAAAGGATTACAAGCTTTACACGCTGCAGCGCCGTTTATTGTGGTGTGGGATGATCATGAGGTTTGCAACGACACATATAAAAACGGAGCCCAAAATCATAATGAGGGTGAAGGAGATTTTTTTGTAAGACGTGCTGCTGCTATTCAAGCTTATTATGAGTGGTTACCTATTCGTCCTCCATATGGTGAACAAAAACCCGAAATATACCGCAGTTTCGACTTTGGAAACTTGCTCAGCTTGCACATGTTAGACACCCGCGTTATTGGCCGTGATAAACAATTAAGTTACAACGACTATAGAGACCCCGTAACCAAAGAGTTAGACATAAAACAATTTTCACAAGATTTATACCAGTCAGATAGAACGCTTCTGGGGAAAGAACAAATGACTTGGTTGCAAAAAAACGTGAGTCAATCAAGCAGCCAATGGCAAATGCTTGGTCAACAAGTATTGATGGCCAAAATGCTGATTCCGGTAGAAGTATTTGCAGGTGGTGAAATTGCCAATACCCCGGCGCGCCTTGCTGCCTTAAAAACCCTCAAAAACACCCTTGACGCGGGGGCTACACTTACTTCAGAACAACAACAACGATTAGCGTCTGTGATGCCATATAATCTTGACGCATGGGATGGTTATCCTAAAGAGCGAGAAGATCTTTACGATTTATTTAGCGCTCAAAACAAACGATTAGTGGTCGTTGCTGGCGATACTCATAATGCTTGGCACAGTGAGTTGAAAGATAAAGCAGGAAACGTTGTAGGTGTAGAATTTGCCACTCCAGGTATCACTTCACCTGGTATGGAAAAATACCTAAAACTGACTAATGACAATGCGCAAGTAGTCGCTGAAAATCTTAGCAGCCTAATTGCTGAACTTGAATATTGTAACTTACATCAGCGAGGCTATATGGTTGTGACTATTACGCCTGAGAGCGCTAGTGCTAAATGGAATTTCGTGGACAATATATTGTCTGACGAATACCGTGTGATAGATACGCATCAAGCCAGTTATCAGGCTTAGATGACTTAATAAACTCGTTCCACTTTTACGCAATCGCTTGTTGTAAAATTGAATCAGCCGCTTAGTTTTTGTCCCGATTTAAAACTAAGCGGTTCACATCAAATATTAACAAAATATTATATATGCTGCAGTGGCAAACACACGCACATCCTATCTTTCAAAAATCCCATTCGACTCAAAGGCATGGGTGTTTATTATTCATTTAAGTTAGGCGATATCTAACATTTCTTGCTGCTGGACTAAACAACATCCAAGTTTTGGTTTTGAGCCAGATTGTTAATCTTGTACTGATTTTCCTAAAATGACGGGGTATTATTTTTCTTCTTTTCTCGCCTTGTTAGGACACCCCGTTAATTGAAGATCTAGGTGAGTGATGCTAAGTTATTGAAATAAAAATAGCTTCAGATACCTTCGATATTGCTGAACGCATATTTAGGCTAGATAGAGACGTCAGAATAGTACATTGTTTTATTCTTCAAGGATGGTTGGCGTGAAATTATTAAGTCAGAAAAGTGTTGTAGCGATTATTTGTGTCGCCTTATTGATTTACGCGGGGGTCATGTCTAAATCGTATATTGATGAATACACCTCAAACTTTATTGACCATACAATTTACTCTTCTACGCTTAAAGAAAATCGAAAGATATTCATTCGGCTGTCCGAAGGTTACGATAATAATAAACGTTATCCTCTTATTATTAAATCCGATGGTAACTTTAACTTAAAGCGTTGGGATGAATCCATTTCTAAGCTTTCAGAGCAAGGTAGTATCAACGATTCTATCGTTGTGGCTATCCCTAATTTATTTTGGATTGACTCTCGAAACAGAGATTTAGTGCCTCCTTATGCCAGACAGGATGTTCAGATTGAAGCGCGACCACATGAAATGGACGACCCGGAAATATTTGGTGAAGCAGATTTGTTTTTAGGCTTTATCGAAAACGAAGTGCTGCCTTTTATTGAAAAAGAATATTCCATCAACGATAACAGAGTACTGAGTGGATTCTCTGCGGGAGGAAGTTTTGTTTTATATACAATAACAACTAATCCAGGATTATTTACTGGCTATTTTGCTTTTAGCCCAGCAGCTTGGTATGACGACTCTGTCGTTGTTAAAGAGTTTTCTAAAGGTTTGAAGAGTATTAGCGGGACGCCATTATTTCTGTATCTAAGTTTGGGTGGTGCAGAAAATGAAATCATTACGGGATCCTTCAAAGGGCTATTGTCAGCCATTGACCTCGATGCACCTGAAAATTTTAAGTCTGACTATAGTTACAGCGAAGGCGCTGGTCATACAGAAAATCCCTATGTATCAGTACCCAAAGCACTCAAAGTATATTATAAATTTAGAGCAGAAAATAATAAGACATTCTAAAGACCATAATACACATCGCTGTTCGCTTCTATCAATTTTAGCCACCAAAATTCACAATATAAATTTACAAGTATACCCATCGCAAATATTCGCAAACGGCTGTAAATAATGAATTAGGTGGTGCACTTCCAATTAGAATTTAAGCAGGTGTTTTGCTATTTTTTTAAAATGGGTATCTGCTTTATCTCTTCCTTTAGATAGTACAGAAACAACATCTAATTTGCTTCAACTACTCTTTTACTGTTCATTTTACGGCATTTTTTCTGTGTGTTAGTTATTGCGCCCATACTGCTGAATTAACAATTGGCGTAGAAGATATTGCCTATTTTCCCTATTATAATTTCAATACTCAGGATCCTTCATTTAGTAAAGACTTGCTTGATAAATTTGCTGAAGACAGCGGCCATAAAATCACTTATCTGCCGTTGCCCATCAATCAGTTTCCCAAATGGTTTTTCGAAGAAGATATCGACTTTAAATTTCCTGATAACCGGCGCTGGTAAGAGGCTTGGAATACCCGTCAATTAGACATGCATTATAGTGATGACGTATTAATTATGACCGCTGGCACTGTGGTTTTTTGAGCAAAAACCAGTATGAAAAACAAGATTTGTTTAAAAATATTGGCATTATTACGAGCCTTCTTCCAACACAATGGCTGGAGCAATTAAAGAAACGTCATGTGGAAATTATTGACGATTCAAGCCCAAAAGTTTTAGTGAATTAGTTGGTGCATAATATTGTTGATGGTTTAGATATTGATCTTGCTGTGGCAGATTCTCATCTAAATGAATTGAAGCTACAGGAAGAGTTGATTGTCAGTCAAAATACCAGTGGCAAATTTTTTCATACCAATTATCTTCTCTAAAATATCCACTTATTATTGAGCAATTTAATCGTTGGTTAGCACAAAACCATTCATTTACCGATAAACTAAAGCAACAATACGGCATCCAAAACGTTGAAACTGACCTAGTTGATATCAATAATTAGCGCAGTATAGGTAAACTAAACGTCATTTCTCATAAAATCAAAATATATGAATAAAGAAAATAGCCATTATTAAAGACAGTTATACAGCTTTAAAAAAATGAAATAATCCACTTGCTCGTTGTGCTGAAAGATATGTTCCTTGGAGCACCTCAGTAAGTTTTTTACGACTGATATACGAATATAACTCCGTTGTTAGTATGCTGGTATGTCCCAGCATTTCTTGGGTATGGCGCAAGGTCAGTGCCATTATCTAGCATAGTGGTAGCGGTGTTATGTCGGTATAAATGAAAAGCGTCTGTGTGGTCAAAGCCAGCCAATTTACGTAACGTGATGCCATGTCGGACTTCTTACCTGGTATATAGCGTTTGCCACTAGTAGCCGAGAACAATGCTTTACCAGAGCTAGTAAATGCGAACATTAAGCGAAATTTTTCAAGTTAAAATACAAGCCATTCACATCCTAGCTAAAAAAATCTTACCTTATTGGATGCTAATGACTTCTGTAATAATCACTAGCACCCGTGGAGTTTTATGCATCCAGCTTTTTGGGTGAAGAAGGGAAAGAGTGGCGAATGATGCGCCATACAACTTGTCCAAACTGTTTGTAAAGGTAGTCGCTGTTGTAGTTTTGACCAAACTTTTCGCAGACCTTTTGTACTTTGACACTCATTACAGCGTAACGTCTTGCTGGGACGGTTGGAAACAGGTGGTGTTCAATCTGATGACTAAGGTTGCCTGAAAGAATATGAAACAGTTTGCCGCCCTTTAAGTTTGAAGATCCACGTAGTTGACGAAGATACCAATGGCCCGGCAATTCGTTATCAAGTACCGACTTGTGAAACACTTCAGCATCAGCTGTAAAATGGCCGCAGAAAATAATCATAAAAGTCCAAAGGTTACGCAGTATGTTGGCGACAAAATTACCCGCTAGCACACTCAAAAACATCGGGCCTGCTAACAATGGAAAGATCACATAGTCTTTGATCAACTGACGGTTGATTTTACGCATTACAGGTTTTAATTCTTCACGCAATTCAGCCCATGTTTTACTGCCCTTGACCAACTTCCCTAGCTGCAATTCTTGGATAGCAATACCCCATTGAAATAACAGAGCTAACAGAGTCGCATAAAATGTCTGAAATAGTGCCATAGGCGCCCAGCGCTGTTCTGGAAACAAACGTAACATGCCATAACCTACATCATCGTCCATGCCTTTAATGTTTGTGTAGGTATGATGCTTGTAGTTATGACTTTCACGCCAGTTGTCAGAGGTGCCAGCAATATCCCATTCATAGGTGCTGCCTTTGAGCGAAGGTTCGTTCATAAAATCATACTGTCCGTGCATAACGTTATGTCCAAGCTCCATATTCTCTAATATCTTTGAGAGGGCTAATATGAAAACACCCAGAAGCCAAAACGGGGGGAAGAAACTCAGAAACAAGAAGCCTCTGCCAATCACTTCGGTATAACGAACTGCAGCGACAATGCGACGAATATAGCGTGCATCAACATCTCCCACATCTGCTATCTGCTCTTGTTTTATGGCTTCTAACTCCGCGCCAAATTGAGCCAGTTCTTCGGTGCTCATCTCGCGGTTTTTTGAATAGTTCATATCAACGACTCCTATAAGTCCAGTTCAATATTTGTGGCAGCACGGCTGACGCACAGTTTAATAATTTGTGAGGGTTCGTTGTCAACAGCACCACTAAATTCATCTGTAGTGGTTCCTAAATTTCGCACGCAGGTGCAAGTATTACAGATACCTTGACGACAGCCAGAAGGCACCGAAATACCGGCATTCTCGAGTTGTTCGAGCAATGGTTTTTGGTTACTTAAGCTAAGGTGAAGGTTACTGCGGCGTAAATACACATCATGGTGTGCAATCTCAGTATTTGATGCTTGCACCTGCGATGGCGTGAATGCTTCACTTATTAACGGCAGTTTTCGAAATTCACACAGACTAGATGCAGCTTGGACAAAGCCACTCGAACCGCAGACAAAAACTTGATCAACCGCATCTACATTAGCAACCTGAGACAATAATTCATGACTAACTCTTCCTGATAAAGGTCGTTCACTTTGGTCTCGAGTAGTAATCATCTGGAGTGTAAAGTTTTGGTGTCTCTGTGCTATTAGCTGCAACTCTTGGGCAAAATTAAAATCGGCATGGGTTTTTTCCCAATACATTAAAGTGACCGACGTTGGCATGCCTTTTCTCGCCATGGTGCGAATTTGACTCATCATGGGTGTAATGCCACTGCCTGCAGCCAGAAGCAGCAAGTGAGCAGGCATAGGCGTGGGTAACAACATATTACCAAAAGGGTTGCCTAGTTCTAAGCGGTCACCCAACCCAATGTCGTTACACAAATATTCGCTCATTAAACCGCCAGATTCGCGGCGTACAGTAATTTGAATGCGGCGACCATCAATCGGGTCGCTACTGATGCTATAGCTGCGAATAATATTTCGTCCCGCAATCGTTGCTGTAATATTGCAATGCTGGCCAGCGATAAAATCCGGCCAATTACGATTGGCTTTTAGTGTAAGCGTTTTGGTATCTGGGCTCTCAGACATGACTGAAATAACCCGTGCAAAACATCTACTCCAAGCGCGAGTGGATCCCAATTGCTGTGCCCAAAAGTCAAATTGTGCTGGGTTAATCAGCGGCGATATCAAATTCTCGCCCCATGTTTTAAAAGCTTGCATCACTTTATCTCTTTAGATAGCACTTAATTCCAGCTCATAATATACAAGTGTATATACACTTGTCAATACGTATGTATATACAAGTGTCATCACAAGTGTATATGTATACATGTTTACAACGGTATATCAATGGGTTAACGTGCTGTTTTTAGCCTGTGAAACTCATCATGCGCCTTACCAGAAAAAAAATACTGACTTAGAGCAGGACAAACCTAAACGCAAACCCGCTATTTCAGAGCAGGAGCTGATGGAAGCTGCTGTGCGGCTAGTGGACTCCAAGCGAAGCGTGTCGAGCCTTAGTCTTAGAGAAATTGCACGGGAAGCCGGTATTGCGCCGAATAGCTTTTACCGTCATTTTAGGGACGTTGATGAACTTGCTGTGGCATTAATTGATCGGGCAGGGCGCGGTCTTCGAGGCACAATACGCGAAGCACGCAAGCGACTTGAAAACGACCGAGGCGGAGTACGTAGTTCGGTGGAAGTGTTTATGGAAGCACTGGATGATGAGCAGAAATATCTAAAAATTTTGCTTCGTGAGATTTCAATCGGATCAGATGCCTTTCGCAATGCAGTTGATCGTGAACTCAACTATTTCGAAGAGGAGCTAAATGATGAATTGCTGCGCATCGCAAAGGCTAGTGGTAAAGAAATTCACGAACCACGCCTGGTCGCCAAGGCAATAACTCGACTGGTATTTACCCTTGGCGCCTCTGCCGCGAATATGAATATTGAACAGCGCAACGATTTAACCCAAGAAACAGTAACGATGGTGCGGATGATTATTGTTGGTGCTAACGCGATGGTTAAGCGAAAATAATTCAGAAATAAAAAATAGTGCTCATTAGCATTTAACTATGGTTAAGCAACACACATCACATTCGTTGTGATGTGTTGTAGTTTTTAGTCAATCGCTTCTAAGGAAAGAAATAGCGCTGCGCATTGCCACCTGAACAACCCAAATGCTTAACTTATAATCTGTGTCATAAATGTCAAACTACCTCTAAATTGTAATGTGTTACTGTGATCCCAAAGATTCATAAAAACGTGTTTGTTGTTCAGGATCGCATTATCAAAGTCTGTAAAGTAAAACGTTATGTGCGAACTAATTCAAATTGATCAATCTAGATTCATTTTTTGCATGTAGCTGGAAAGCATTAAATCATTTAAATTATTCGAGTTATTAAGCGCATTTAAAACCCCAGTTTGGTCATCTTTATTTTGTTTTGCCCCAACTTTAATTGACCTTCTAATCTTGTTAACACGATTTTAAATCCTACTATGCCTGCTAACATTTTGTGTTTGATTTGGTCGGTGACTACATCCCGCTGAACCAATAGTTGCGGTTCATATTTTTCAACGACTTTCTCGACTGCTTCTAATGTTTGATGCGGGTCAAGCAAAGAGGCAACGCCATAGGCATGCACCGCCGTATAGTTCCAGGTTGGCACTGCGGGTTTTGAGGTATACCAACTAGGAGAGATATAACCATGTGGTCCAGTAAAGATGACCAGTACATTCTGACCTTCTAAGTCTTTCCAATGAGGATTAGCTTTAGCACAATGAGCATATAACGCACCTTTTTCACCTTCATCTGCATGTAAAACAAAGGGCAGATGTGTGCCTGAAAGTCCGTCTGCAGAGGATATCACTACTCCAAAACCAAACTCATCGATAAACTGATGTTTATGGTTTATCTCTATTATTTTAAATATATTTGGAATATACATAATCTGGCTACTCCTATATTTTTTCGATTGTTGGCTGGGTTAATTTGGCTAATAATTTGCAATTAACTTGTGACCATTCTTGCTTGATGATGCTGTAAACGGCACTGCTACGGATACTGCCGTCTTCTTGAATACGACAATCACGGTGAATACCTTCAAAGGTTGCACCTATTGCTGAAATAGCTGTTCTTGAGTGTTGGTTTTTTTGATGTGTTTGAAATGCCACTCTGTTGAGCACAAGTGTTTCAAATGCATGGGTTAACAATAAAAGTTTACAGCGGCGATTAACGAAACTTCTTTGAGCAGTGGGGTTTAAAAAGGTAAACCAATTTCAATGGATTTGTGCTTTACAGAAATATTAAGGTAGCTAGTTGAACCCACAATTTCATTTTGTGTTTTATCGACGATAACAAAAGGTTGCTGAAGATTTAAACGGGCGTTTTCAATACAAGACTCAACCCACTGTTTGGTGATATCTAGGGTTTGACAATAGTTAGTTGTGGTCCATTGCCAAATTGCCAGATCTTTGCCGGCGCGATACAAGTTTTTTATATGACTAGCGTGCATTGGTTTAAGTGCCACATATTCGTCTTCCAGTATCATCAATTCTTGAGTCATCATTTATCTTCTCTTCTTTTGATTTGTTAGATTCGCTATTATTACTGTATTTTGGTCTAATTAAATCAACCAAAATTAAGATTTAATCTAGACCAATGAAAGTGTTTAAATTGCAGAATATAAACAGCTCCCAAGCTAAGTATTTGCAGCTTGCAGAAACGGTTAGGTGTGCTATTTAGCAAGGACAGTTGGCTGCGGGTGATAAGTTGCCATCGGTTAAATCTATAAGTGAAGATGTAGGCTATAACCGGCATACGGTGATGAAGTCTTTAGCTGAGCTGGTTGCTGAAGGTTGGATTGAGTCAATCCAAAGAGTTGGCTACAAAGTGGTGTCTCATTTGCCAATCGAGAATAGCAAGCGCCAAGCATTGTCTAGGGTGGCAGGTATTAGCAGTCATATCGACTACCGCTTTGTGCGTTCGGGTAGCGCATTACCTTCTTATCCAGCCAATCGTTTTGAGTACAACTTTTCTGGTGGTCAACCAGATTTAAATTTGTTTCCTTTTGATGAGTTTAAGCGTTGTATGTCTGAAGTACTGTCTCGGCCTAACCCGGCTCAATTGAGCTATGGGCAAAGTGCTGGCACACCTGAACTCATAGACCAAGTTAAGACCTATCCGCGTAAGTCTAGAGCGATTACCGAACGTGAAATTGTGATCACCAATGGTTCACAAGAAGCACTGTTTATTGTGTCACAATTACTACTGCAGTCAGGTGATAAAGTGGCCGTTGAAGAGTTGGGTTATCCCCCTGCTATGTCGGCGTTTAGCAATACGGGTGCTGAGTTGGTGGGGGTTAAGCAAGATGCACAGGGGATGTGCCCTGATAACTTAGAAGTACAAATACTAAAAGGTAACATTAGGTTGATATACCTGACACCTTTGCACCAATACCCTACGACGGTCACGTTAACGGTGAGTCGAAGAATGGCTATTTATCGGCTTGCTGCACAGCACAAAATCCCTATAGTAGAAGATGATTACGATCATGAATTCCATTACCGTTGTCAACCCCTTCCGCCCATGGCAACCGAAGATCCAGCGCAACTGATTATCTACCTTTCGACCTTTTCAAAAATAATGTTTCCAGGTGCCAGAATTGGCATCATGGCTGTCAGCAAAGCTATGGCAAAGGCCGTAACTGAATATCGATTAATGATTTGCCATAAAAGCAATGTGTTGATGCAAGCTGCATTAGCTAAATGGATGGCGGACGGTGGTTTTGAAAGGCACTTAAGGCGAACCACTCGGGTCAATCTGCAGCGCAGAGACCATGCTGTTTTGGTACTAAAAAAAACCCCTGTTTTGAATTTGTTATTCCTGATGGCGGTATGGCTCTTTGGGTGAAGTTGAAACATAGCACGGACATTATTCAAGTTATCCCCAGCGCTGAGCGGTTAGCCAATAAGTGTCAAGCACTGGGTATCTATATCCAACACGAAAAGCAGTTCTGCTTCGATAAGAATAACGACCGAGATGGTTTTATACGTTTGGGATTTGCAGGAATGAATGAAAATAAGTTTGCTGAAGGAATAGAATTGTTAGTCAATAGTTTAAACATTAAACATTAAACATTAAACATTAAACATTAAACATTAGTTATCTAAGCCTGCGCATTGTTGTAGGAAAACATAGAGATGTTCAGGAAATATCTAAGGTATTTGTAGTTATGATGGTTTTGTTTGTGGGTTTGATAATTGTTTTGTCTACATGGCCGCGTCGAACGTCACTCAGTAAATTATATTTTTAATATAGATAATCGTGCACAAGCAAAGCTAGTGAGACTGAGAAGCAGCCAACTGCTTAATTAACGGACTTGAAGTGTTTTATCATAGCAATGCCATGCACTTCGGTAATGATAAGCATGTGCTGGTATTTTTATACGGCTTCAGTACTGACAAATATGTTTGGAGCCGTCTTACCAAGAGGTTTTCTGAGCAATACCACTTGCTTATTCCTGATCTCAAAGATCATGGTCAAACTGCTTATGACCAAAGAGATGACTACTCTGTACCCAGTCATTGCCAGATGTTATTGCTACTATTTGAGCAATTGAAGATTGAACGTTTCAGCATTGTGGGCAACTCTATGGGCGCCATGATGCCAGCTAAACGACTAGATGATATGCCTGAACGAATTTAAAAATCTTTATTGATTGCTCCCGGTTGAGTCAAATTACAATTTTCTCAACACATGATAGACAATCAAATAAACCCATTTGAACACCAAGTTGAACAGGACTTTGCTAATGGTTTGCTAATCTGTAGCGTGAAAGAGACGCGGCAGAGTATTAATGTGTTACTTCATATTATTTAAAATTTTCAGTGCAACCGTCTTTACATTCTCCGTATAAATACAGGCTATGATTAGTCAGTGTCATATCATGATTGGCAGCGACATCCTTTTGGCACTGCTCTATAACATTATCCTCAAATTCAACGACTTTCCCGCATTTTAAACAAACTAGATGATCATGGTGGAGTTCGCCACTTAGCTCAAACACAGATTTACCGCCTTCAAAATAATGTCTGTCAATAATGCCTGCATCATCAAATTAATTCAGTACCCTGTATACCGTAGCAAGACCAATTTCTTCACCACTTTCAAGCAATAATCTGTAAATATCCTCTGCGCTTACGTGTTGGGAGCCTATTTTTTTGAGGATATTTAATATTGTTACTCTCGGATGGGTTACTTTTAAACCTGATTTTTTTAGCTCTTTGTTTTGCTGCATCGTAATATTTCCTAACTATCCTTGGTTGAATTCGTGATTAAATTCTCTAGTGGTTATTTGGGACATTAACTGCTGCGCATGCCATGCTTGTCAGTGTGACCTAAAGGTAAATAAGTCGTTATGCTAGGGATCATCAGTATGGCGCAACTAGCGCGATTAAACCCGCTGTGAACTTTCGACTTTTGGTTGACGTAAAAAGTGCGTCTGCTTGTCATGTTTGTTGTTTGATCTCTACACTAGAAAAGTAAATGAATCTTAAAAAATGCCAATACGTCATTGGATATTGACGATAAAACGATGCGGACACATTTAACTGTATCCGTATCGGGCATAAGGTTAAGCCAGGACCAGTGAAACGTAACTCAAGAGCACAGGCATGTTAATCTAAATGCAAATCATTATCAATGGCGTTTGTGTGAATTATTTAGAAATTATTATAACAAATGCAAAAGAGCAGGGTATCTAATGCACAATGTATTCAAGCCGTGTTAGACAAAGCCAGCAATATTAGTGCTGGCTTTCTAACTATCTTTAGTCAACACATAACTGACCTTAGAAGGTTATAAATATTAACTGAGAGTATTAGCCAACTTCAAAATATGTTGTGGATATATGCTGTCTAATCTAACTCCGACCTCTATTGATTATTTTTCAATAAAAGCCTGTTCAATAACATAGTGCCCTTGGCTGCGAGATGTGGCTTTAGAGAAACCTTTCTCATCCAAAATAGTCATGAGGTCTTGCAACATCCCATCATTTCCGCAGATCATAAAACGATCGTGCTGTGGATCAATATTGGCTAATCCTAAGTGATTACTAAGTTGATTACTTTCGAGTAAATCAGTTATACGTCCTTGATGAGGGCGCAAACCATCAATGGTTTTTAGACTATTGTATTCGTAGGTTTCGCGGGTCACTGTTGGATAGTAGAGAAGTTTTTGAGTGATCAAATCTCCAAAATATGGATTGTTGGGCAGAGTATGCTCTATCTCTTGCTGGTAAGTAAGTTCTGAAGCAATTCGCACACCATGGACCAAGATGATTTTATCAAATTGTTCATACATATTAGGATCTCTAATAATACTCATGAAAGGCGCAAGTCCGGTGCCAGTGCTCAGTAAGTACAGGTTTTTACCGGGGATCAAATACCCAGGCACTAAAGTGCCAGCAGGTCTGGTGGTTAATATAAGTTCATCCCCCGTCTGAATTTTTTGTAAGCGAGAGGTGAGCGCACCATCTGCTACTTTGATACTAAAAAACTCTAATTCATCTTCGTAATTTGCGCTGGCAATACTGTAAGCACGCATCAAAGGTTTGCCTGCTACTTCAATGCCAATCATAACAAATTGACCATTTTCAAAAGTAAAAGACTTTTGTCGAGTTGTTTTAAAACTAAATAATGTTTCATTCCAATGATGGACATCGGTAACTTGTTCAATAACTGTGTTTCTCATCGTTTTATAGACCCCTTAAAAATAAATATATTATGCCATAACACCCCTTCAAATGCTATTGCGAATTATTCTCATTCGTATATAGTGGTGTGCGAAATAAAACACAAATACAATTATGGGGTAACACGAATATGTTTAAACATGGAATTTTACTAGGGAGTATTTTCCTAAGTACTGCTTGTTTAGGGCACACACCATATCTAAAACCTCTGTCATTTGAGCCCTCTCGTGATGGGATGATGACTTTGGACGCATCATTTGCAGAGAAGTTTTTTGTTCCGGAAGTGGCCTTTGCGAACAGCATATATTTGGTTAGCCAGCCTGATGGAAAAACCACTACTCCTGATTTTATGAGTCAATTAAAGACCCGAGTTGTCATTGAACATAAGTTGGAAGAGGATGGTACGTATCGCTTTAGCACCGGAAAAAGATTAGGCCGAGTATTTAAAACCTATGAATTAGATGGCAAGCGCCATTCCATGGAAAACCCTGCGGAGTCTATTCCTAAGGGAGCCAAATTATTGTCATTTTTCCAATCACTTACAATAGCTGAAACCTATGCCAGCAAGGGGGCGCCAAATGATGTTGCCTTTTCTGCTTATAACACGGGCCTAGAATTTGTTCCTGTGACCCATCCAAATGATCTTTTTGTTTATGAGCCTTTTGAGTTTACGAGTTTGTTTGATGGTAAGCCAATTGAAGGTTTAAAAGTACAGGTGTTTTTGGCCAAAGATCAATTTACAGATGAGAAGCCGACACTCGAATTGATATCAAATGCCAAAGGTGGTTTGTCGTTTACACCTAAAGAAGCCGGAACATATTTACTGTTAGCCAGGCATCGAAGTGATGCGCCTGCTACTTCTATTGCTCCTCAAATAAGTAACACCTATACCTTGGTTATTGAAGCTGTTGAATAATCATATACAAATCGGAGATAAATTTATGAACGTTAGATTGATTTTAATGACCGCTTTTTTTTATTACCAAGCTTGGCCATAGATGCGGCATCACATCGTAAAATGGTTTTTGTTAATCAGTATGATTTAGACGGCGATTGGTTGCTGTATGCGGGGGAGTTTGAGCATGCCAGAAAAAGGCGTTTTAACAACACCGACGAAAATCAAGACGGTGTCGTTAATGAAGAAGAGTATGTATTTGAATATCAAAATAAATTGGACACACAATTAGTAATAGACCGCAAAGGGCAGGTCCAACAGACAATAGTGCGGTTTAATGCCTTAGATAAAAATGAAAACGACATGATGGAGTGGCAAGAATATGAAGCATCAGGGTTACGCAGTTTTACGCGTTATGACGTAAATGAAGATGGCAATATTGATACTCAAGATCTTGCCCCGGTAAATAAATGGAAACGTAAAGATACCGCTAAAATGACTAAGCAACAGCAAGAAAATTTAAGGGATCGTCAACTGGCATTAGCCAAACGCTCTCTTAGTATGCCTTCAACACATGATAAAAAGGGCATGTTTAGCAAGTATGACAACAACCAAAATGGCGTTATTACTAAAGCAGAACACCAGCTACGTCGCCGTGCTGATTTTGATTTAACCGATGAAGATAACAATGGCTGGGTGAGTCAAGACGAATACTTGTTCGAGTATCAAAACCGCATGGATAAGCAGATTGCTAAAACACGTTTGGCTGCCATTAAACAAACCTATGTGCGCTTTGGTGTGTTGGATAAAAAATGAAGATGGTCAAATGACGATAGAGGAGTATCAGTTTTCTGGGCAGCGTAGTTTTAATCGTTGGGACAGCGATAAAAATGATCTTGTGAGCATGAGTGAAGCGTTACCAGAGGCTCGTAAAAATCCAGAATTACAATCTTCAAGTGCACAAGTTGTGGCTGTTAATGAGTAATCAGCAATATAAACCGAAAAAATATCAGTGGCTGCAAATTGCATATTTGCTGGTCATTGGTTTGAGCTCAAAACTTTGTTTTGCTCAACAGAATATTCACTTAGAAGGAGTGTTAGGTACATCCCTTGATCTGACAATATATGGCGTAGACGCAAAGCAGTCGCAAGCAGCAGTTAATACCCTGTCAAAAGAAGCGGCACGTTTAGAAAGTATCTTATCCACATGGCAAGATAATAGCAGTATTACTTTTCTAAATCGCAGCGGAAAGTTGAAACAGGCACCTGCAGAATTACATGGAGTAATTGAATTATGTAAGCAATGGTATGACAACACAAATGGCATATTCAGTTGTCGTATGGGCAAACTTGAACAGCTTTGGCAACAAGCTCAAACGGGGCAAATTGTGCCTGACAAGGTAGAGATGCGCCGCATCGCTAGAGACATTCAGCAACTTCCCTGGTCGACTAATAAACAAGATCAGGACGTCACGTTAGCTGAAAATGTATTACTAGACCCAGCAGGCGTAGCCAAAGGATATATTATCGATTTACTGATGCTTGAGCTGCGCGCTGCGTTACCTCAAGCGACAGGCATTAAGCTAGATATTGGCGGCGATATGTTGTTTTGGGGCAAACCCGAAAACAGTGATAAGTGGTTGGTTGGCTTATTGAATGATGACCATACAGTGATGGATCTGAATGATTCACTCTCTATTTTAGTGCCGGCAGTAGCCGTGGCTTCCAGTGGTCATCAGCATAGGTATGTCGAAATTGAACGCAGAAAATTCAGCCATATCTTACAGCCTGATGACGGCTGGCCAATGGATAACGCACCATCCGCGGTGGTCGTCGCGCCTGACGCAGCCACTGCAGATGCCATCGCTACTGCGTTAAGCACTCAACCTGCTAGTCAAGGGATTGATTGGATTAACACCTTGGACGGAGTTGAAGCCGCAGTAACAAGTGCAGGCATTCAAGTGACTTCAAAAGGATGGCATAACTACATGTTAAACAATAGTCGGTTACCTCATCAGCCAGAAAAAAATCTAAGTATTGAATATCAAATACCGCAAATTAACGAGGGAAAATACCATCGTCCCTATCTGGCACTTTGGATAACTGACACTCGTAATAAAAGTGTTCGGCATTTAATGTTACTTGGAGAAAGCGAACGCTGGGCTAGAGAAAATACTCGGTGGTGGCGTAGGGTAGGTCGTAAAATACCGGGTGTACTTGAAGCTGTTGCCCGGCCAACTAGATTACCCGGAAAGTATCATTTAATTTGGAATTACCTGAATGATCAGGGCCAACCTGTGAAGCCAGGGAAATACTGGTTACATATGGAAGCTGCAAGAGAAGGAGGAGGCCATGATTACCAAAAGGTTGCGATTGATACCGAGACTGACTCGCTGGAACATACATTACCAGCTAAAGGTGAGCTTGGTACAGTGGCGATAAGTAAGGGTCTGACTTCGTCATTACCCTTGCCGATAAATAATCCAATCATATTGGTTGATGTAAGACCTTAACCCGCCCGGCTTTGTTTGCTGACAAACCACCAATACTTAACTAAACCAATCACAAATAAACATAACTTCAATGTTAACGTAATAAAAATCATTTGCGTTATTAATTGTATTAAAGGAGGAAACATGAGATCTAATCGAAAAATTCTAAGTTTAGCTATCGCAGTCGCTTTGACTTCTATGGCTAATGCACAAGAAACCCTTGAAAAAACCACTATCACAAGTGAATCAACACCAACCGAGAGTGCAGTGATCACGGTTATTAATGCAAACAAAATTGACGCTGAATTGATCACCGATATTTATGACACTGTTCGTTATATTCCAGGTGTGACTGTTAATAGTACTGGTAATCGATTTGGTGATGATGGTTTTAATATACGTGGCTTAGAAGGGGATGCAGTGGCGATCACTGTCGATGGTTTATCGCAAGGTGAAAGTCTTAATCCCATTACCTTTAGTCGTTATGGAATGTATAGCTCTACACGAAATGCTATAGAGATTGAAAGTGTTAAAACTGTCGAAATCCTGAAAGGTGCTAATTCTGTTATCGCTGGTAGTGGTGCCTTAGGTGGTGCCGTTATGTATACCACCAAAGACGCAGATGATTATCTCATCGCCAGTGGTGATGATTTCGCTGGTAGTGTTAAAGCGGGTTACGATGGCCGTAACGAAGAGACCTTAATAAATGTTGGATTAGCAGGGCGTATTGGGCAAGTCGAAGGCTTAGTTATCCTCACTAAACGTGATGGCAGTGAAACTAAAGCCCACAGTAATGGTGAAAATATAGAAGGCCCAGAACGTGGTCAAGCTAACCCTTACGATAGCGATAAGCTTAACGTTTTAGCGAAATTAAATTATGCGTTTGGTGATAATCATGAGCTTGGTTTAGTGTTTGAAAATTTTGATAATGAATCTCAAGGCACACCTCTTTCGCGTCAATCAGCGAGTTATTACGATTTCTATACCTTAGATGAATCAAACAGAGAACGTATTGGTATCACTTATCAATGGCAAGGCCAGAGTCTCTTATTTGACTCAATAGATGCTGCCATTAATAGTCAGGAAATCTATACTCGTGGTTCGACGTTTTTCTCATTTTCTAGTGGCGGCTCCTCATACTTACGTAATGAAGATCGTAATTATACCCAAAACCTAATCAGCTTTGATGTCGATTTTAGTAAGGATTTACTGCTATCAGACGTTAAACATTCGATTGTTTATGGGTTGGCTATTGAACAAGCTGATGTTGATAATGAATTGCAGGACATCCGTTACAACGGTTTAACAACTGCTAGTGGCTTGCGTGACGGTTACCCTATTGTTGATCCTTCTTGGGTGCCTAAAACTCAGAGCGATATATTGACTTTTTATGTGACCGACACAGTAGAAGTGTCTGAGCGGTTAACTTTTCAAGGTGGATTACGTTACGACAAAAAGAGCTATTCTCCTGAAGTGAATGACACTTTTGTTGATCAGTCAGGAGAGAGTGTCAGTGACGCAGAGTTTACTGCGATGACATGGTCAGCTAATTTACGTTATGAATTTTTGCCGCAGCACAGTATCACAGGCGGTATTTCTTCAGGATTTAAAGCACCTACTACCCAACAGCTATACTTAAACACCAATGGAACCAGCAATTTTGAAGACACTGATAGAGTAGAAAATCCCGATACTGGTAATGTGAGCTATGTTGGCAATGGTCGTACAGAAACTAATTTAAACACAATAACCAACCCAAATTTAGATGCTGAAGAAGGTATTAATTACGAACTTGAGTATCAGTATCAGGGAGAGTCTGGTTATGTCAATGTTGCATTGTTTCAGTCGGATTACGATAACTTCATTATTAACTTAACTCAGTCCAGAGCCTTTGACGAGCCGATTACTCAGGGAAGCTTAAATTGGTGGTTGCCACAATGCTCAGCTGCAGTAATAGATGATAGCTGCTGGACAGTAGAACAAATTACAGAAGATGAATGGGGGATGCCGACAAATGTCGGGAAAGTCACTATATCTGGATATGAAATCGAAGCCGGTTTGGAGTTGTCCAAAGGGTTACTAGCGACAATTTCACATTCTCATAATCAAGGTGAATATAGTAATTCTGTTGATGGTTCTGTGGATACCAGCGCAGAGGGGAGTTTTGTCAAAGGTGATAAATTGGAGAGCATCAGCCCCGATACTACTGTTTTAGGACTTGATTACCTTGGTACCGATGCGAGTTGGGGCGCTTCTGTAAGAGCTAGCTTTTACGATGGTAAAGATCCACAAGATTCCTTTTCAGCCGCTTTTTATACCGACAGTGCCACTGTTATTGACCTAACTGCGTTTTACCAAGTATCTGAAAACCTCGTTGTACGTGGTGGGATCACCAACTTATCTGATGAAGAATATTCATTGTGGCAATCGGTGCGCTTAGTGCGTGAAGGAAATGGCGGATTTTTTGGAGGGGTAAGTGAAGACGGGATCAAGCGTTTTAGTGAGCCAGGCCGTGAAGTATCTTTGAGTGTTAATTATACCTTTTAAACCCTATATATTTGAGCACATATAACGGGCAAGGATGCCCATTATATGTGCAATTGGTCAGAATAATATTTCCAGACACCTCATTAAATCTAAATGGTAATCATTACCGTTTGCATGTATGGTTGTTGTTGATGGAACATAATGATTTAGCATATTTTGGGATGATTTAATTAATGCGAGTATTGATCTTTATTTGTTACCTGTGTTTACCGTTGATGGCTAAAAGTAATGGGCTTGAAATCGGTAAATTGGCTAAGCAATGGGTGCAACTAGCACAGCAAAACAACCAAGTTAAGCAACAGTGGCGTTTGCGAAAACCGATATTGCAGCAACAACTACAATTACTTAAAGCCGAAAAAAACAGGTTAACTGCGCTGCTTAACCAAGATGATGATGTCAGTGACGAAATGCAGCAGCAAAGGTTCTCATTACTGAAGCAACAAACGCAGTTTGAAGCAACACAAGATAGCCTGAGCGTTATATTAGATAAAACACAGCAACGTCTTATTACCTTATACCCCCAATTACCACCGCCATTAAAAACACGTTGGGATACTGAGATAGCACTACTAAAAACGTTCAAAGACAATAGTGAGCGTTTAGAAAAACAATTATTTCTACTGGATAGTGTAGCGGGTTATAACCAGAGGATAGCCGTGCATCAGGCTAATATGACCTTTGATGATGGACAAGAAGTACAAGTTAAACAAATCTACCTAGGAGCCTATTTAGGTTGGTATGTTAGTCAAAATGGCCAGTATTGGGGAAGTGGAAAAAGTACCCCCAATGGTTGGCAATGGCAGCATCAAAGCAAACAAATCACCCCACAAAAATTACTGGACTTAATGGCAGCAACGCAAGACTTTAGTCACGCTGAACTTATTCGTTTGCCTATCAATATTATGGGCTCTCTATGAATAATCGACTGTTATTGAAGTGCATGTTTTTATGCGGACTGCTGTGCCAGATTAGCCTACCGATATTCGCCCAAGAGGTGGTTACTACCGGCCTTCTTAAAGAGATAAAACAAGCGCAAACAGAATTATCTGATTCCCAAGAAAATATAGCTTCACAAGCCGAAGTTTTAGCTAAAAAAATTCGTCAATACCAAAGCGAAGTGGTTGCGTTAAGGGAAAAAGCAACAGTGAAGCGACGTGTTGTTGACGAGCAAACCCTCGCCTTATCTAAAATCCAATCTCGTTTAGCCCAATGGCTGCAACAAGAACGCTACCAACGAAATTTATTGAGTGATGCGGCTGAGCAGTCATTACTATCTCAAGAACAAAAGTTGCTGTTTAGCTCAAGTTTGGCCAATGGCATCCCCTTGATGCTTGAACTGGCGAAAAGACAACAAGAAAGTGTGTTACCGATTTGGAAAACTGAACGAATTATGTCATCTGATGGGGAATATCAAATGGCTGACGTTCTGCAACTTGGTCCAGTCATCTGGTTTTTACAAGTAGATAAACAGCAAGCGGGTTTATTGAGTCAAGAAAGGTCCGTGTTGTTGTATTTTGATGAACCCCAGCGCCAGCAGTTACAAACTCTGCGTGAGTCTGGTCAAGGAAATGTGGTCTTCGATCCAACTTTGGGTACGGCATCAAAATTAAAGCAACAACAAGAGAGCCCATGGCAGCATTTACTACGAGGTGGTGTATGGGTCATCCCCATTATTGCATTTGGGGTGTTTGCGTTGCTCATTGGTTTATTAAAAACCATACAGTTACAGCGGTTGCCTAAGTTATTTCCCATGTTAGCTGAGAAGGTTGAACTGGTGTTGGTTGGCGATAATGCGACTGAACAATTAGAAAAGTTGCGTCCGCAATTACGGGGCGCGCAACAGTGTTTGCTCGATATTACCCTGTCTACTGAATATGGAGAGAAACGCGATGATAAACTGCTGGCTTTTTTACTGGAATACCGACAAAAACTACAAGCCAATCTAGGGGCGATTGCGATTACTGCGTCCATATCTCCTTTATTAGGATTACTGGGCACGGTGTCGGGAATGATTGAAACATTCAATATGATGAGTCTTTTTGGGGCAGGCGATCCGGCGGTTGTTTCTGGTGGTATTTCAAAGGCATTGATCACCACTGAGCTGGGCTTGGTCGTGGCTATTCCTGCGTTAATTATCCATGCATTGTTGAATCGTTTTATCCGAAACCATAATACCCAATTGGACACAACGGCAATACGATTAGCTAAATTGGTTGCGCATACTCACACACTTCAACAAGTTGAAGGGCAAGCTGCATGAGTGTAATGCAACAGTTAACTGAAAGTGTACTGATATGGATAATATTGCTATTGGCATTAGTCTGTTATTCCATATTAATTCACATGTTTTTGAGTGATAAACAAACAATCAGCTGGTCCAGTAAAACCTTAAGTTGGTTGCAGACTTTGCCTACCTTACTGGGTGCACTGCCGTTACTAGGGCTACTAGGTACAATTATTGGTTTACTAACCTGTTTTAGCCAAATGGCAAAAGGCAGTATGGACATACAACAGTTGTTAAGTAGCGGCATTGCTGAAGCGTTATTAACCACTGAATTGGGGCTACTTATGGTGGTGCCTGGTTGGCTGATGTTATCTCTATTACAACGTAAATTACGCCTAGTAGAGGGTACAAGTGCAGATGGCGCAGATTCAAGTACAAGAGGTACAAACTAATGCGCAGCAAACTTGAACAGCAGTTAGAGCTTCCCCAGCACACAATTGATTTATCACCGCTTTTGGACGTGGTGTTTATTCTGCTTATCTTTTTTATTGTCACCACTGTCTTTGTGCGTGAAACGGGCATTGAAGTGGATAAACCCCAAGCTGTTTCGTCTGAGCAACTTAAAAGCAACGTGATCCTATTGGCGATAAGTGCCCAAGGTGACGTGGTTTACGACAATACTCGAATAGGGGTCAGTGGTGTTCGAGCAACGATTTTACAATTATTAAGAAAGAAACAACAAATTGTTGTGGTGCAGGCTGATAAACGCGTATCTGCTGAATTGTTAGTGAAGGTGATTGATCAGGCTAAGTTGGCCGGAGCTGCACAAGTTAACATTGCAACTGAGGGATATTAAGGTGCACATAGTTCGTAATTTTCAAGTGTTATTAGCCCCATTATTTGCATTGGGTTTGATTACTTTATTAATTGTGCTGGCTGACAGCGTGTTCGATTCCAAGATAGACTCTCATACTGAGCTGACAATCAGAGAGGTCACATTAGCTGCTGCTCCACCGCCACCACCGCCACAGATTCAACGCTCTCATGTTAAACAAATTCAGTCACCTAATTTACAACTTGAGGCAGCCGGCCAAGGTGCGCAGATGCAGCTTAGTGCCAAACCATTGGATTTGGACATATTAAAATTGAAGTTGCCAGAAGTAAAACTGGATAACCAACAAACATCAATGTTGAGTAGCCTTGATTTTAGTTGGCAAGCGTTTGATTTATCTGAATTGGATGAATTACCGCGCTTGTTGACCAAGCTGAGTACTCAGTTTCCTGAGAGCTTAAAACGTAGAGGGATCAAAAAGGTGGATGTACAATTGAGTGTCATGATTGATGAAACTGGAGCCGTGTTACTTAAGCTTATTAACCATAACCCTTATCCTGAACTCACTCAAAGTATCAAAAAGCTAGTACGTCAAGCGCGCTTTAGTATCCCTAAAAAAGATGGTACAGCGGTAAGAACCACTTTTAATTGGCCTGTGGAGTTCGCCGACGTATGACTATCTTGAATAAATTAATGGTTATGTTGTGCATGGGTATTATAAGTATCAGTTCTGTCTATGCACAGGGCTTAAAACTGATAGACGTTGTGGTTGAATCTCCCAACTTAAATAAATTGTTTTTACTGCGAGAAGCGAAAATATCTGTAGAAGAATATCCTCTAGCTGAGCAGTTAAAATTACTTTTACAAAAATCGGAGTACCTTCCTGCTCTAAGATTATTGAACGAATATGAAGACAACAAAAGTCCTGCGCTATTATTAGTCGAAGGGCAGTTGTTGATGCAAACTGAGCAATGGCAACAAGCAGAGTTGCGGTTTAAACAAGCATTGCTTGAAATGCCTGATTTACTCCGTGGGCATTTGGCGTTAGCTACTTTGTACCATAGGCAAGAGGACTATCATAAAGCTCAAATCTCCCTTAGCAAGGCTATTAGTTTAGGTGCCTCTGATGCAAATCAGTACGCTTTATTAGGCTATCTTCACATGCAAAACAGTGATCCACACAGTGCCGTGGCGGCATATCAATATGCGTTAATGTTGAACGCTGAAAACGATGATATTCGCAAAGGATTGTTGTTTGCATTGATCAACAGCCATCAAATTAACGCTGCCCGTAACTTATTAGCAGGCATGTTGGCCCGTGAGCCTGATAATAGCCAATTATGGTTACAACGGACTAATTTAGCGATGCAAGCATCTGATGAACAACTTGCTCTAAGTAGTATTGAAGCGGCATTGAGGCTTGGCGAACAAAAACCATCAACAAAAATACTGGCCATGCAGTTACATTTAAAACAAAAAAGTTACTCTAGAGCATTGGTGTTGAGCATTGAGTTATTGAACGATAAACAGCTGAGTTTTTCAGAAACAGATAAGTTGCTAGGTTGGTTAGTCCTTGAAAACCAATGGGCATACGTACAACAAATTTTAAACCATACAAGCGCGTTGGCTGCGACTGCTAGTTTCAGCGAAAAAAGCAGGTTGTTATATTATAAAGCGCAATTGGCATGGACTGAAAATGACTTGACCCAAGCCGAGAAAACTTGGAAACAAGCTATACAAATTGATGCTGGAAATGGCGATGCGTTGTTGGCATTAGCCACCTTGTCGATGAGTGAAAACCGTTACGCTCAGGCTGAACTTTATTACCAGCGAGCTGAGACTTTAGAAGATGTTAAATTGTCAGCCATGCTTGGCAGGGCACAATTGTATATTGAGCAATTGGACTACATTTCTGCTTTAACCTTATTACAACAAACATTATCGATGTACCCGCATCGTCATGATCTGCAAAAAAATATGCGTATATTAACCAACTTGGTGAATAGCCAAGACCATTCACAATCCTCATAAATTTTATTAAGTCGAGTTTACCTA
Organism: Paraglaciecola psychrophila 170; assembly: GCF_000347635.1. Classification (NCBI taxonomy): domain Bacteria; kingdom Pseudomonadati; phylum Pseudomonadota; class Gammaproteobacteria; order Alteromonadales; family Alteromonadaceae; genus Paraglaciecola; species Paraglaciecola psychrophila. Next base: position 2,049,810 of record NC_020514.1, read on the forward strand.
TGCAAAAATACTGTTCCAATAATCCATTTCAATTCTTAAAGGTAATATTTCTAGGGGCGATTTTCCTGTTTTTATCTAGTTCGATAACGTTAGCTGAAGAGGCTAAAAATCATCAAGAGTGTAGTGTAACTAATCAATTTACCTTTAGTTGGCAGTTTCTTGAACAGTGCGATATGCAGCCAAGAGGGGGAACAAGCAAAGGCAACAATATTGTCGTTGACTCATCGGTCAATAACGCATGGTTAGCCATACAAGAAGCGGGCATCAGTCCATTCGAAAAAGATAGGCGCGCTATTTTGGCTATGGCGGGGGCATACCGAGTTAGTTTTGATTTTATTGAAATTGCTGGTTACGTGCCTGATTTTGTACCGAGTAAGCCTTATCAATCTTGGGGCACCGAATATGTATACGTTGCTGAAGATAAAAAAGAATTCATCAGTCTACAGCATATAATGGTGATGTTTATGCAGCAAGAGGATGGTTCGGTATCTGAACCCATGGTAATGAAACATTGGCGTCAGGATTGGGAATATGAAAAGCGTAGCCAATTTGTATATGCCGGGCATCGACGTTGGGAAAAGAGCAACCAAAAAGCCAAGGATGTAAAAGGCACTTGGTCGCAAGCTGTCTATCAGGTAGATGACTCTCCACGATACGAATCTTTCGGTAAATGGCAACATAGCGCCAATGTATCCAGTTGGTTAAGCGGTAAAACATGGCGTCCATTACCAAGACGTGAAGGCAGTATACGTAATGATTACCATGTCCTTGAAGGCACAAATCGACATACAATTTTACCTAATGGTTGGGTTCAGGAACAAGAAAACCTGAAACTTGTTTTGGATGAACAAGGCCAAGCCGTGAAAGACATGCCTTATTTATCGAAGGAGTTAGGGATCGCGCGTTACGAGCGGATAGTTGAACATGATTTTAGCGCCGGCGATGAGTACTGGAATAAGTCAAAAGAGTATTGGTCTGATGTACGTAGTGTTTGGGAAGATTTTATTGACAGTAATAACAGCTTAGTTATCCAAAAAAAGGTTAATAAACAATATATGTTTATGCCCTTTTTTAACAAGGCTCAAGCAATTGTCGACGGAGAAAAGTATCAGTCATCACCAGGTAAAAAGATCATTCGCGAAACACTTGTTCCTTTTATTGAAGTGAATTAATTACTTAATTAAATAACTACAAATGAATACGCGGCACCCAAATCAAATATATCAATACCGGTGTCGCCGTTCCCCACATCAATAACCATAAACCAGTACCTCTGCGTTTAAGTTGTTGAAATAAAATAATCAGCCCAGTTAACGAAAACAACAACATAAACACGGCAGAAATATCAATCAACCAACCCCAATGTTCGCCAGTATGACGACCTTTATGTAAATCATTCATAATGGCAAAAACACTACCTTTTTGATACTCAACTTCTACTCTACCTTGGTAAATATACCAGGTTGCAAACGCATAACCGGCCGGCAGCGAATAATCTGCAGTGACCTCCCCAAGCTCGAAATCGATGTTGATTTCTTTGGCTTTTTCTAAACCTAAAGTTTCGGTTAATAATTGATTTAACGTTGCAGTATTAAGCTGACTGAGTTCCTCCAAGGGCGTTTGTATGGCGGGTAACGTCAGTGACGTAGATAATTCCTCACCGCTACTTAACCAATCTATATGATTAAGAGTGATGCCGGTGACACAAAAGAAAATCAACAGGCTGAATAAGGCCGCTGACACATAAAGATGTAACATTCTTGAGGTTGAAAAGAGCTTCTTAGCGGCTGGTTTGCTGGTCCAAGACCATATTGTGGATGATTTTTTGCTTCGCATACTTCTCTTATTCACGGTTTACGAGGGGGTATTATTGTTGTGTGATTGAAGAAATAATATAACTACAATCTTCTAGGCTTGAACACATGCAGCATTATTTAATAAACCCTACACAAGCCAACGACCTAATTCAAAACAGCGTATCTCAATTATCTGATTACAAGAGGTTAGCTAAATATCAAATTATTTGCGTTTGAGTGGTGCATGTAACAGTTCCTCCTTATCTTAGTGGCTCAGTGCTGAATATTATTAAATATCTACTGATAATAGGGGGCAACTTGAAACCATGGCTTCGCGATTAAGCTGTGGGTGTTTTGATATTTTTCACTGAAGTCTCAAAACGACGCTGGGAATATTGTAAAAAATGTTTGCTCACTTTTTTATTGGATCGGGTCAATGCTATTCTGCACAGGTAAAAGAACAACCAGACTGAAAAAATAAAAATAGCATCAAATAGTAAATAATGTAGTAATTCACTTTTAGAAAAATAAAAGACTTGTACTTCATTCGCAAAAGTAAAGTCACTTTTAGTCAACATTAAAATGAGACAAATACTCCCAACTTTTTTACTCATTTGACGCTCCATAGATATTTTTCCTGAAAATTAGTACCTACGCTATGTTTAATAGGTCGTTCTTAAGCTAAGACTAAGAATACACTTTCATTTAATTAATGTAAATGATAATTGTTTGCATTTGCATTGGTGGTTGGTTACGATATATCTACCCTATCGAGATAACTAAAAAATGAGTCACTTATGGCGCTTACTTTTCTTTGCCCTGTCCATCGAGACTGGGTGTATTCGAACCCTCAAGAAGCCTTGTCTTATATGGACGATTCACAAAATCAAGGTGAGTCACTTTTGCAACAGCAGGATTGGCATGAAGCCATTGCATATTTAGGCTGCGCGTTTGAAACTACCGAGATATTGATGGAGCTGCAGGGGCCAGGAGAATCATTTTTATTATCTCGACTCACTTCTTTAGCGGTATTGTTGGCCACTAGTTTCAATAAATTGAATGAACATAATTGTGGTCAAATAATATTGAAACAAGCCCAACAAAAACTGCAGGAAGCAGAAGATACATCTTTAGGTGACAAATCAAGATTAGCTTATATCCAAGAGTGTTTATTTTCAATTAGAACAAGCCAAGAACAATTCAGGGTAAAACATATGTTTGAGCAACCTGAGTTGACGGTGCAAGTTCATTAGTTGTATCTCATGAAAGTTCGCGGTTTTAGGTGATGTGTAGTATTTCCTTGAGCCCATTCTCAGTTCTAGTAAAAATTTACTGTTCACTAGGAAAAAATAAAAACTATGATGAAGTAATAAAAAACGAGTCAAATCGTAAGTAGTGGCAGCTACACATAATCCGTCACAGGCTCACCGTATTGAACAAGACCCTGTCATTTGTCACCCCAAATATGCACAAAGCTCGCTGAATAGCATTGCCTGCTTGTGTTAATAGATTAATAACCGGTAATTGTGCCACTGTAATGTCGATGGGCCGTGGTATCGACTCTAAAGCTTATGAAAAAAACAGTATTAAACGCGCGGATAGTCTCTGTTCTAATACCAATTTAAGTATTGAGTCTTATTCCATTTATGGCAGCATATGTAAACACTTTAGCCGTATTTCCACTCGCCCAGTTATCTTAGTGTATTGGTCTGATTTAGATAAATATGGGCATCCTTTTTTGCTTCGCGCATTTTTGGCTTTTGATGGCCGCCCCATCTTGTTTTATCAGGAAGTGCACAGCATAAAAACCAAAGAAAAAAAGGCAACCCACAATACGTTTCTCACAGGGTTAAAAGCGCTAATAAGCGTTAAGGTTATACCTATCATTGTGACCGATGCTGGATTTAAAGTGCCTTGGTTTGGGCAATTATTAAAGTTGAAATGAGACTTTGTTGGACGTACCCGCCACCTAATAGTTTTTCATTGGATGAGGGAGAGTGCTGGGACAGTATTCGTAATATATTTGGCTAGGCTACAACAACACCAAAAATATTCCACTGACATATTACGTAAAACAATCCTCTTGCTTGTCGATTGGTGCTCTATAAAATTGCGGCCAAAGGTCGTCACAATTTAAATCGATCGGGGTTGCCCCGTAAATCGGGTGCTCCTCAATCACACTCAAAAGGCGCTAAAGAGCCATGGTTGCTCAGCATATCACTTAATGTGAGCAATACATTTGCTAAACAAACCGTCTCTATTTACCGTAAACGTATACAGATAGAAGAAGAGTTTCGTGACATGAAAAGTCGTTTGTATGGACTTGGCTTTGATCATAACAAAAGCAAGTTATTGAGACGGTTCGCCGTATTAATTTTAATGACGACACTAGCTTGCCTGATCGCGATGCTCATATGATTAACCGTCATCAGAACAAGCCTGCATAGGCATTACCAAGCAAATACTGTTAAGAAAAAACGTGTATTGTCCTTTCAATATCTAGGCGTCGAGTAGTAAAAGATATTTATATTACATTACTCAAATAGCACTTAATTGATGCTATCGAAAAACTCAAGCAAGGTATTTTGATGGCTTGTGCCGATGTTCAATGATTTCATGGGGATCCCTCAGGGGCAGAGCAAAGTTAAATCTGTGATTGAGTGCTGTATTATCTTGGGTGATGAGATGGACGCTCCCTAATACGGCGTCAATGCGCCGATATAGTATTTTTCAACCAGACTATTTACATAGGGAGCTCTCTTATGAAACAATTAACGTTATCCCGGTTTTGCTCAATTCCGTCCGAGACAAAGGCTCCTAGCCTGTGTGGGAGTTGTGGAAGGCAAGACTCTGGATAACACCTAGTTTACCAATCCGCTTAGTCGCAACATGATGAAGAAAACGATTTACCCTACCTCATCAAAGCCATGACGCGCTCACCGGACAGACAAGGATAGTAATCCGTGTGGGTTTATTTTAAAGGCGATGTGGTACGCGGCACCCGGAACGGACTTCATCAGAGGCCTGAAATGATAAAACCATTTCAATAAAGAGCCTGAATATATGTCAGAACTAAGCCATTTTTAAGACTGCCTTCAACACAACAGACTAGCGGTAAGAGAAAATTAAAACGGTATTTGTGCTGATAATCAGCACGAGGGGCAAGTACTGAGTTGACATCACAAGAGTGCCCATAAGTTTCTTTATAAATATTGTTTATTTTCTATCATCGCAAGCCTGCGTAAAACATATGTTTGAGCAACTTACCTTGGTGGAGCATGTTGATTAATTGTATTTCAGGAATGTTAGCGGCTATTGCGATATTTATCCTTTCCAAAAACACTCAACAAGTGATCCTATACTAAAAGGCTAAATGTATTGTTTTTGTAAAATTAAATGTGCTTTTGTGTAAGTTCAAACCAGTATTCTGTTACTTTTTTATACTCAATAAAAATAATCATGTGTTTATGTGTTGTTTAACCGCCGCCTCTATTGAATTTGCTAATGCAAACTATTATCATTCGTATATTCAATTAGAGTTTTATAAGGACAACACGTAATGTATTTTAAGTTTAAACCGACATGGCCAATTTCAGTGGCTCTAGCCCCATTGATGGCTTTGGTTGCTATTCCAACACTGGCTACCGAGTCGAATATTACTTCAAGTGAAGCAGTCAACATGCCTCTACCTGATACTGAAATGGATAAAATTACGGTATATGGTAAACATAACCAATTGATATTAGCGTCAGGCACGGCGACTAAATCTAATATGAGTTTAATGCAAACCCCAGCCGCTGTTGTTGTGGTTGATAAAATGTTGCTGGATGACCAAGCAGTCAGCACATTACAAGACTCTCTGCGTAATGTCAGTGGTTTGACTCAAGCAGGCAATAACTATGGTATTGGTGATAACTTAAGCATTCGCGGTCTTGATGTTAACTACACCCTTGATGGTATTTATGCGGGGGCAAACTTAGGTAATAATTATAATCCCACACGCTCTATGACCAATATTGAAAGTGTAGAAGTCCTAAAAGGTCCGGCTACAGGTCTTTATGGTATGGGGGCTGCGGGGGGAGTGATTAACTTAATTGAGAAAAAACCAGAATATGAAGAAAGTTATCAAATACGCGCCATAGCAGGGCAGTGGGGGAACTATGGTGTGATGTTAGACGCTACCTCAGCGTTAACAGATAACACCGCGTATCGTGTGGTGGCTAATTATGAAACCGAAGATGGGTATCGAGGTTTAAGCACCGAGCGCACTGAATTGTACGCTTCTTTAAGCCAACGTATTTCTAATAAAAATGAGGTGCTAATTTCAGCTGCGTACATCGATGATTCAGTGCAAATAGACTCAGTTGGTTATCCCGTGCGTATTTTAAGCCTTGATGATTTATTGGTGGCCACAGGCAGCATTACAGCTACGGATTTACCTAATGATACGGATGCTGACGGCGATGGTACATTTGGCGTGCAGTTAACCGATGAGCAGCGCCAGCAACTCGCAGAATCTATTGTGGCGACTGACGGATTAGAGCCTTACGATTTAGGTGAACAAGGATTAATTTCACCGCTATCTAAACCTAATGACGGCAAAGAACTTCGTATCAAAGTTCGTCAAGATATTGATTTAGGCGATGACTTATTGCTTACCCAGCAATTATTATATCGTGATTATTCGTCTGACTTCACTCGTCAAACAGGTGCGTTTAACTATGTGTATTGGAATAGAAGTGGCGAAATTAATGCCAATCCAAGAGCTCCCTTAGAGGTCGACGGTGTGCTGTATCCTTTCGCCGCTCGCAGACAAGAGTACCGTCAGCAGATTGCAGAAGAACAGACATGGCAATATTTTCTCGACCTTTCTAGCAGTTGGACATCTGATAACATTTCAGGTGAGCATTTAGTTAGCGTTAATTATGAAACAAGAGACGCTTTGGTTCAGTCATCTTCCCTTTATGACGCCGATGGTGGTGGCAGTTTGCCGTATATTTTGGATATTCGTTCTCCAAACTGGCCTACAGGTAACTTTGACGATTACAGTCCTAGTTTACGAAGTCACTACAAAAAAAGTGTTAATGCATTAGGGATAAGTGGGCAAGAAGTTATTTATTATGGCGACCTGACCGCCCGTGTTGGCTTGGCTTACACAACAATCGAACAAGATTACCAGCATTTGGGTTCTGATCGTGCCCCTGGGCGCGGCGAAGCGCTTGATACCGATGATTCTGGCGTGACATTTAACGCAGGCTTGAATTATCGAGTGTCTGAACAAGTGGCTACCTTTTTAAACTATTCTAAAGGCACCACCGCTTATAGCATTTTAGGTAGTTTAAGTTCGGATGGAGACGACAGACCAAATTCTGAATCTTTATCGGTTGATTTGGGTGTCAGGTTTACGGCTTTTGATGAAGACTTACTGGGTGCGTTTGTTGTTTTTGAAACCAGTAGAACTAATCTGCGATATGGCAATGAAACGTTTAATGACAACCCCGGCGATGCTGATTTTAACGTTGATGTTGCTCAATACTTTTATGATGCTGAAGACCGAAGCCGTGGTGCTGAATTTGACCTTAACTTAGCCTTAAATGAGCAATGGACTATGAACTTTAATGCCAGTTATCAAGACGCGAAGAGTATTGAGGGAGATGATTTTTCAGGCCAAACCAAAGGGGTGCCACTTAAATATGTCAGGCTTTGGGGCAGCTATAAGCAAAAAATTGATGTGTTACCTGCACCGATCCAATTTAGTTTAGGTTTTGCCTACGAAGATGAGCGAACCGTCAACTCCTCTGGCTTTGGTTTACCTTACGCAGTCCTTCCTTCTTATACCGTGTGGGATGGTGCAATCAGCTATACCGCTGAAAACTGGAGTATTCAACTTAACCTGCGCAATTTAACCAATGAAATATACTACAGTAGAGCGATGTTCTTGGGTGGCCTGCCAGCACAAAGTAGAAACGCCAAGTTAACTGCTACCTATAACTTTTAAAGTCTCGCGTGTTTAAATTGTATTATGAAACATAATCTTGATGTGCTGTTTCGCACCTTAGCCGCCATTGTTGGCGGTTATCTTGTATCTGCTGCTTTTAGTGTTGCTTTTGTCCCTGTACTCGTTTGGGGACAAATTTGTGAACAAAATGAGGCAGTGATGGTTGTCACAATGCTTAGCTATACTATTTTTTTTGCGGTGATCATACTCAGTTTTTGCCGTGAAAATGTATGGCGAATTTGGCGAGATATTATATTGACTCTTTGCCTTTGTTGGACCACTTATTATCTGCTGGGTGATCTATGAAACCTGACTTTAGAAAGTCCATGATTTGGTTACACACCTATTCGGGTTTAGTGATTGGCTGGTTATTGTTTAGTATTTTTTTGACCGGCACCTTAAGTTATTTTAACCCTGAAATTACCCAATGGATGAAACCTGAATTGGTACATGTTTCGTCGACCCAAAACATGATTAATCGTTCACTTACTCAGTTGCATAAAAAAGGTGTTGATGCTGATACATGGCGTATTTATCTACCTGATGAACGAACACAACATTGGTCTATTCAATGGCACAAGGAAGGAAAAAGACATAATTTAAGTTTAGGGCCTGAACAAGGACAAGTTTTGTCACCACGGGAGTCAGATGGTGGCAACTTTTTCCGGACGTTTCACTACACACTTCAACTTCGTGGTTATGGCGGCCGATATATAGCAGGCATTGCCGCCATGTTTATGTTGGTGGCAGTGTTTAGTGGTATTTTTACGCATAGACGATTCTTTCGCGATTTTTTCACCCTGCGTTTAAAAAAACTATCTAAAACGTTAACGGATGCCCATGCCATAGTGGGTGTTGTCACTATTCCATTTTGTATCATGATCTGCACTAGCGCCATTATGATTTATGTGATCATGTATATGCCATTCAGTGCGGAACATTATGCGGGCGGTCAACGGGATTTAAGCCGTGCATTAAGTCCCGGCCTAGTTAACCTTGATAAAAGTGCGTCTCGTCACATACCCTTGCTTGATTTTACTGTGGTGGGGCGACAAGTGCAAAGCCAGTGGCCAGGACAAAAACAAATTCGCCGTATTACCTTCGAACAACCTTTTAGCCAAGATGGACGGATTATTCTTGAAAGGGTAAAAGACTTAACGTTGTCTAGACAGTCACAACGTTTGATCTTTTCATCTCATAGCGGTGAACCTTTAGCTGGCTACCCAAACGCCAGCACGGCGACCCAAGTCAGGCGGGTATTTTTTGGCTTGCATGAAGCCCATTTTGCCGACATTAGCCTGCGTTGGTTATTATTTTTACTCGGCCTATTGTCCAGTGCGCTCATCGCCACGGGATTGATTATCTGGTTAAACAAACGCCTCGAAAAAGTCAAACAACATCACATAGGACATTTTATTGTGGAGCGATTAAATATCGCAGCTATTAGTGGATTACCACTGGCCATAGTGACTTTCTTTGTTGGCAATAGAGTGTTAAACACTGCGCTAGAAAATAGAGCGTCTATTGAGGTTGATGTGTTTTTATGGGCTTGGCTAGCATGTTTGTTTCACAGCTTTTTACGCCCAGCTAAAAAAGCATGGGTTGAGCAGCTATTGATAACGTCACTAGGTTGTTATTTGTTACCTATTATTGACCTTTATCAAGACAGTCAAAGGTTAAAAAACGCCATATTTGATGGCAATCTTACTTATCTGACATTCAATCTTTTTGTGCTGTTCACAGGTCTAATTTTTATGAAAACAGCCTTTTGGTTGAGAGCAAAAAATACGCTTTATAAGACTGTAAGTCTTAGAGTCAATAAATTATGTTAGTCAGTATTTGTGCACAGGTATTTGGCTTAATATTTTTATCTCTGTCGCTAGATAAACATTTTAAATCTGTTTTTAAAACTGCTCTCCCTCATAAATTAAGTGTTTGGTTGAAATCCACAGGCTGGCTTTTAATAGGATTGTCACTTTTTTTTGTTGGCTTATTTGCTATTACTCCCAGCATTGCAGTCGTCTATTGGTTGGCGATATTGTCAGGTAATATTATATTACTAGCTTTAGTCTATTGCAGATTGTAGTTAGGCTTTAAAATAAGGTTTAAAGGTCTAAGGCTAATGGCAATTTCCTCCCTGAAGTGATTTTAATCCGTATTGAGCCCCTTAAAACCTGAGACTTAAGCAATGTATCTGTATCTGTGGATATAGTCGATATTCATAGCGCGAGTTTTGTAGACTTTGTTTTTTAACTAGCTGTCTAAAGATTAACAGGCCTTCATTAGGCCTGTTTCTGCTAGCATCTGCACACTTTTTAAGCGTGCTTGCATATCATGTATTGGCATCGACACGAGCACTTCGTCTACGTTGGTAGTTTCAATGAATTTGCTTAGTTTATCGGTCACTGTCTGTTTTGATCCCACCATGGCGTAACGTAAAATATTCGACAGCATGCCTTGGTCTGCTACAGAACAAATTGTAGTTATGTCATCCACTGGTCTGGCAAAAGGGCGATTTGCTCCTCTTCGCATGTTCATAAATTGTTGCTGCACAGAAGTGAATAGATATTCGGCTTCTTCATCAGTATCCGCGACTACTGCCATTAAACCAGCCATTATATAAGGTTTTTGAGATTGTTCTGACGCTTGAAAGCTCGAACGATAAAGGCTGATTGCGTCGAACAATTGATCTGGAGCAAAGTGAGAAGCAAAAGAATAGGGCAGTCCAAATTGACCCGCTAGTTTGGCACTGTACAAACTTGATCCTAACAACCAAATTGGGATGTGTGTATTCGCACCAGGTACGGCTACTATGTTTTGCCCAGCTTGAGGTGCGGCTAAATAATGTTGGAGTTCGCGGATCTCTTCAGGGTAATTATCGACATCAGAACTGAGATTACGCCTTAAAGCTCTAGCGGTTGCCATATCTGTTCCGGGCGCACGCCCTAAACCTAAGTCCACTCTATCCGGAAACAAAGTCGCGAGAGTGCCAAATTGTTCTGCAATCACTAAAGGAGAATGGTTTGGTAACATCACGCCACCGGAACCAATTCTAATTTTAGACGTGGCGGCGGCAATATGTCCCAACAGCACCGCTGTCGCAGAGCTAGCCACGCCAAACATGCCATGATGCTCTGCTAACCAAACTCGGTTGTAACCAGATTGTTCTGCTTGCATCGCCAGTTTACGGGAGTTTTCAAGTGCGTCGGCAGTACTTGAGCCTTCAGCAATAGGAGCAAGGTCAAGCAGTGAAAATGGTAATGGCATAGATAACCTGATGGATATAATGTAATTAATTTAACATTATCATAAGTGCATCAGGCGAGCTGTTCTTTTCATGTTTTTGATGTTCACTTAATTGTTATCTAGAGCCAAAATAGTGCTTTCTGCGCAATTTTATCAAATCAATAAAGGATTGGTTTGTTACATTGCGTCTTGCTGATTTTCTGGCTTGGCTTTGATGAATGCGTCCAGTTGATTACAGTTTTGGTAGGCATTCATGATTTTTGGAAATGACGTCATATCAACCTCGAAACGCAGCGCGTTGTATACCTGAGGGATCAAATAAACATCCGCGAGGGTGGGCTGTTCGCCAAAACAATATTGTGTTTGATCTAACAGGGTTTCCAATGCTTCAAACCCTATGACTATCCAGTGTCGATACCAAACTAATTTTTGTTCGCTATCCACTTTCATTTCTTCGGTAAGATAATTGAGTATCCGTAAATTACAGATAGGGTGGATGTCACAAGCAATCATATCCACAAAGCTTTGCATTTTTGCTGCCTGAAAGGGATCAGGCAGTTTTAATGTAGTGTTGGGATATAAGGCATCTAAGTAACTCAAAATAGCGCCTGATTGAGCTAAAAATTGCCCTGTATCGGTTTCTAAACATGGCACTAACCCTTGTGGTTGTTTCGTTGAGTATTCAGTGCTTTTATGTTCTTTTTTAGTAGATTAATTGGCTCGATACTATGCTCAATCTGCTTTAGATTTAAGGCTATTCTGACTCGGTAAGCTGCAGATGAGCGATAGTAACTATATAGTTTCATGCTTAGGGCCTATACCTTTGCTGGCAAAACAGTCGCAACCACTTCCCCAAAACCAATTCTGACTGCACCTTCTTTACTGCAAGATGCGCGCATTATGATAGTGTCACCATCTTCTAAGAAGGTGCGTTTTTCGCCATTTGGTAGGTCAATAGGGATTTTGCCGCCTTTACTCAATTCAAGTAACGACCCGGCTTCTTCATATGTTGGCCCAGATTGCGTGCCTGAACCTAATAGATCGCCCGAACGCATCGCACAACCATTGCTTGCATGATGGGTTATAAGTTGCGCGGGTGTCCAATATGAATATTTAAAATTAGACTTTGATAGTTGCGCCATCTGTTGCTTGTTTTCAAGCATCGCTTGGGTCTGTATAAAACAACTTAAGTTGATATCTAGACCACCATTTTGAGTATTCTGCTCACTGCTTAAGTGCGGCAATGGCTGTGGATCTGTTTCTGGACGCGTAAAATTGCTGCGATAGGGTGCTAATGCTTCCATAGTAACTATCCACGGTGAAATAGTTGAGGCAAAACTTTTCGCTAAAAATGGCCCTAATGGTTGGTATTCCCACGCTTGGATATCACGCGCCGACCAGTCATTAAAAATACACACTCCAAATAGGTGTTTCTCGGCGTTTTCGATGTTTATAAGTTCGCCCATTTGGGTGCTTTTACCTACAAATAAGCCCATTTCTAATTCGTAATCTAAACGTTTACAGGGTCCAAAACTAGGCTCTGTGGCATCAGGTGCCTTGGTTTGTCCTACTGGACGGTGAAACGTTTGGCCAGAGATGCCAATGGTAGAAGAGCGACCATGATAACCAATCGGTATCCATTTATAGTTAGGCAATAATGGGTTATCTGGGCGGAACAATTTTCCTATAGCGGTAGCATGATATATGGAAGTATAAAAATCAGTGTAATCGCCAATCTGGCAAGGCATACCAAACTCTATCTCATCTTGAGCAATCAGAGTTGGTGTTAATATATTTTGTAATGGGGAGTCTGTGCGTAGTGCCTTAGATAATGCCAGTCTCAGTGCAGAGTTGGCTTCAACACCTAAGTTCATTAAAGTATTTAAAGTAGATTGGCTGGCGGCTTCTAACGCTGTTTGAGCACTGCCACTGAATAGGTTCATTTTTGCGACAGCGGCTAAATCAAGCACTTGATTGCCGATGGCCACGCCGCCTCTTAGAGCTTCTTCTTGCCCCTTACGCTTGAATATAGCAAAAGGTAAGTTCTGAATAGGAAAATCACTATCACTATTGGCAAAACTAACCCAACTGGTAAGGTTGATATCATGTGTTTCATTGATCATTAGCATATTTTTTCTCTCAATTATTTATTCACTTTTAGCTCGTAGCTAGAAATTCGCAGCTGCTCTTAAGCTTTCCCATCAAAATGTTTATTTAGATTTCCCCAACAACCGAGGTAGTTTTTTTGTCTAGTTGATGTGTGTAACGCAAATTCTGTAGGTGCAATCACATAACGCGACTCAAACATAAACGCTAAGGTATTATCGTATTTCTGTGGCGTAAGCTGATTATTGGATGCTTTTTCAAATACCTCGGCTTCTGGCCCATGGGGCGTCATGCAGTTATGTAAACTCATACCGCCGGGTTCAAAGCCTTTTTCTTTTGCATCATATACGCCATGAATCAACCCCATAAATTCACTCATCACATTGCGATGATACCAAGGTGGTCTAAAGGTATTTTCAGCTACCATCCAGCGTGGAGGAAAAATAACAAAGTCCATGTTGGCGGTGCCCTCGGTATCTGAAGGTGATGTTATGACTGTAAATATGGAAGGGTCAGGATGATCAAAACTCACAGTATTGATCACATTAAACCGCGACAATTCGTATTTGTAAGGGGCACTATTACCCACCCATGCCACCACATCCAGTGGGCTGTGGCCTAACTGTGCTTGATACAACTCACCGCAAAATTTGGTGACTAAACTACTGGCTTGTTCTTTGTCTTCAAACCAAGCCGTTGGATACTTAAAGTCACGTTGATTAGCAAATCCGTTAGCACCTACCGGTCCTCTTTCTGGCAAGGTAAAAGGCGCTCCGTAATTTTCACAGAGGTATCCGCGGATGGGTTCATCCATAGGTTCTATTTGAAACTTAATGCCACGAGGAATAACCATTATCTCACCAGGTTTAACTGTGAGTAATCCTAACTCTGTACGGGCTATTAATTCACCTTGCTCGGGTACAAATAATAACTCGCCATCGGCATTACAAAAATAACGATTTTCCATGCCCTTATTGGCTGAATAAAGATGAATGGCGATGCCAATATGGGTATTCGCATCACCATTGGCAGCGATAGTAGTAAGCCCATCAATAAAATCAGCAGGCGTTTCTGAAATAGGTTGTGCGTCCCAACGCATAACATTCGGTGGGCACGGCGGACCGCTCAAAGGGGCTGTTCGCAGCAGACCTTTATCTATAAGCGAATAATCCCCCATGCTGATTGATGGCCGAATACGGTACATCCATGTGCGACGATTTTGATGTCTAGGGGCAGTAAAGGCTGTGGTACTAAATTGCTCTGCATACAAACCGTATGCACACTTTTGTGGATTAAACTGACCAATCGGTAATGCGCCTTTCAACGCTTCTGATTCATGCTCATTATTAAACCCATGGGAATAACAAATATCATTTAGCTTAGTCATTGGTTTACCCGATTGGGAGAATTTTTAATATACTCTCATATGAAACTATATTACTGTTATTATCAACCTTTATTCAGTTTGATTGTGCTGTATTTTATTCTTTACGGGAAACAGGTTGCTAAGAAAACATGAAAAATGATGACATAGGTAATGACAGTATAAATAAGGAAAAAATCGATTCTTTGCAACTCAAGCAATTTGTTCCATACAGAATGGTTCATTTGGCTGCGAATATAAGTTTGGCATTATCGAAAATTTATAAACAAGAATTTGATATCACTGTTCCAGAATGGCGAGTGTTGGCACAACTAGCTGAACAAAAAAAACTCTATTCTAAAAACATTGGGGAAATTACCTCAATGAATAAATCTAAAGTGTCGCGGGCTGTGAAAGCCTTAGAAAGTAAAGCTTACTTAATGAGGCAAACAGACAAAAATGATAACCGCGCAGCTTATTTATCTTTAACTAGTCAAGGCAAGTCGCTGTATCAAAATATTGCACCCAAGGCGCTACAATGGGAAAGGCAATTTACTGGTGTGCTGGATGCGAGTGAACGCAGAGAGTTAATGAAGATGTTGGATAAGCTAGATAAACAAGTTTTGTTGATTGGTGAAGATTACATCGCAGTCTAAGTGTATATAAATGCTTAAAAGCAGTTGTTTTAAGATGTGACCAGAGCAAATTTATCTGCAGTAGCTTACATTCGATCTTACAGTTCTGGGGATAAGCTTCGACCTGATCTGACAGAAACCAATGAGCGAATTGGATATCTTCGTTAAATTGCCTGTTGGTCTTAATAAACATGTAAAGTATGCCAAAGCGGACGGTAGTGAACGAAAGCTTACTGTGACCCCAAAAGTACACTCGCGGGGCCTCAAAAAGAGCTTATGTTGCCCCTAAAATATATTCTCGATTTATTACCTATTGTCTCAATAAAAAGATGTCTTAATTTGATTGTTCTTTGATTTTTATTAGTTGATTTTTGGCATTGTTATTGTCTGGTTGTAGCGCTAGCACTTTCTTATAAAGCTCAACTGCTTTTTTGCTATCGCCGAGTAACCAATAAACTTCGACCAGACTATCATAAGTATTGGCACTGGCAGGAAACAACTGGGTATTGAGGGTAAAAACTCCCATTGCTTGGTCGAATTTTTTCCGTTCTATTAATTGATATCCCCAGGTATTCAAATCGACCTCAATCAGTTTGATAGCACCTTGGCTTTGCATTTCTTGTGCGACATTAGAAATATTGGCATAGCCTTGTTTTTCTAAGTGCGCCCACAAAGGTTTAATTGCTACAGGTAAGCCAAAACCATTTTCGGCTTTCATGTCGGTGATATAAAACCCGGCAATTTCATCAATAAAAGTTGATGGTAATGAACCAGATAGATTAGTCAGTACCACAATCGATAAATTGTCTTGAGGATAAATAACTAAAGCCGAACGATTGGGCACCA
Organism: Paraglaciecola psychrophila 170; assembly: GCF_000347635.1. Classification (NCBI taxonomy): domain Bacteria; kingdom Pseudomonadati; phylum Pseudomonadota; class Gammaproteobacteria; order Alteromonadales; family Alteromonadaceae; genus Paraglaciecola; species Paraglaciecola psychrophila. Next base: position 2,065,800 of record NC_020514.1, read on the forward strand.
AGGGGAGCCACCGCAAAGTGTTCCGCACGGATTATTAAAGGCCAACCTAAGGCATACCCATTAACCAGTTGGTTGAACCCCGCAGCATTTCCATCAACTAGTATGTTGGGTTCCCAAAGTTTTTTAAGACTATCACTTTTATCAAAGAGCTTATTTGTATGAAGTGCGATAATCCATTGAGCTAATTCCTTAGCACTACTTGTCATGCCCGCAGTGGTGCCTAAAGGTGGCGCAAATTCTGCGCTCAGGTTAGTCAACTGCCCCGTTTTCACATAAGTATAAGCGCGCGCTTGATTGGGTACGACCGTTTCAAAATGGGTAAACCAGCGTCGGCGGTTTTTATCATTCCAATCTTATTAAGTTGATTTTTAGTGATAAATTCGGCGAAAGGCATACCGCTCAACTTGTCAATGATTTTACCCAGCAGAACGTAACCGGTTTGATTGTATTTAAAGCGGGTATCTGGTTTAAATTCCATTGGTTTTTGCTTAACTAACTCCCACGCAGTATCAAAATCCTGACTACCTAACAACCCAGCCCAATTACCTAGAATAGCTGGCAAGCCGGATGTATGACTCATTAGTTGTTTAATGGTTAAATCGCGCCAAACTTCAGGCAAGTCCGTTAAGTATTAAGATATGCCTACATCAATGTTTAGTTTTCCCTGTTCTACCAGTTGCATGATTGCAACGCCGGTAAACGCTTTGGTCATTGAGTTAATCGTAAATACAGTTTGTCACTGATAGTGACAGAGTCTTAAATATTCGCCAAACCATAGTTTGCAGCCTTCACAATTTTATTGTCTCTGACGATAGCCAGTTGCAAGCCGGGAATTCTTCTGTCGTTCATCTGCTCTTTAATATAATCATATATTTCATCTGATTGAACTTGACCGCTCATAAAGCTCGTTGTTAATGCCAGTAGGCAAATATAGAGAATTTGATTCATATTTTTAGTAAGAGGAATAATGTTCAAGAGAGGGTCCTTGATTAGGTAATTAGTATCAGTTGGACTGATTACTTGAATTTAGATTAACAAACTAGATGATATCTAATAGGTCGCAGTAACCCAAAGAAAGGTTTAAATCGATTTTAATTTAGTGACTTTCTGTAGTATCGCTTGGACCTTTATTCCGATAAAGATGTTCGAATCCTTAGCCTTATAAAAATAAGGCTGTCAGTAACACAACAGTAATAACTGACGTCGTAGTAAAGTTAATTTTTAATTTGAACAATGCCAAATCTAAACAGGTCGATTTTGCACCGACCTGTCGGGTAGACTGACTGGAGGGGGTGAGCAAAACCGGTCATAGATGTTGGTTATGTCTTATGACAAGTTCGCTGAGATAGGGGACAGTGGGGCGATTTTCCTTTTAATGAGAGTATGCACCACTTATACGCTGAAGGCAGGTATTTAACGGCTAAAATCGAGCGCGCCTCAGATAAGTCTGTTTGAATAAAAGCAGTTATCATCATAAAAAAAGTAATATTCTAAACTGGTTTGTACAACAGCAGGAGGCGCTTGTTTTAAATCCTGAATTATGTGAAAGTATCTGATTAATAGACGAAAAATAGCTGAATTTGACTCTCTTGAGGATATAAAAGAGATGCAAATATGGAACATATGAGGCAGGATGTATTTTCATTTTATGAAAAGAGACGTTTAATTCGACTTACTACTATACGCCTCAAAACTCGCGCAATAGTAATTATTTATAGTGGAGCTTCCAATGACTCGATTAATAAAAAAGTGTGAAGAATGAAAGGAAGTATAAAACAACCACACAAGTCAATAAGTCTTGGGGCAGAGGGCAAAGGCTCAGCTGGTGGCAGCCCAGATACTGGCTATGGCACCACAATTTACAGAAAGTATGTACTGGGCGCTTTGCTTACCGTCTATTTCTTCAACTTTATTGATCGCACGATTATCAACATACTGACTGAACCGATTAAACAAGCGTTCGGTGTTGAAGATTGGCAAATGGGTCTGCTTGGCGGCCCAGCTTTTGCTGTTCTCTATACTTTCATTGGTATTCCTATTGCTCGTTTCTCCGAAAAAAATCATCGTGTTTGGATCATCGCAGGATCTGTTGCTCTATGGAGCCTGATGACAGTGCTTTGCGGTTTTGCCACCAGCTTTGTTGCGCTCTTCATTTTCCGTATCGGTGTTAGCATTGGTGAGGCAGGCTGTTCGCCTCCTGCTAACTCTATAATCGCCGATTATTTCATTCCGGCAAAACGTTCTACCGCGGTGTCAACCTATGCATTAGGTATTCCGCTCGGCAGCATGGTCGCTTACGCCTTTGGAGGTTATATTGTTAGCAGCTTGAACGGCGCAGCTGTCGCGGCCATATTGAGCAGTTGGGGCTGGATATGGGCCGCCAATGCTCTAGATTGGCAAAATATCGAAGGCTGGCGGATAGCCTTTGTCGTGGTCGGATTGCCAGGCATTATAGTCGCAATGATCTTTAAAAACACCGTCAAAGAACCTCCACGTGGCTATACAGACCCTCCGGAGATGCAGGGTAAAGAGCCAGTAAGTTTTGCTGAGGTGCTGAAAATCTTGGCAAAGAAACCTTCCTATTGGCACATCACAATGGGTGTTACTATCGCGTCATTTGTCAATTATGGAGTCGGTCAATTTTTTGTTTCCTTCCTCATCCGTACGCATGAGATATCAATATTCGATGCCTCGATAAAATTCGCGATGGTGTTGGCTGTCATGGCCGCGATCGGTACTTTCATGTCGGGCTATTTGGCTGACCGTTATTCTAAGCGTTACCCAAAAGCATTGGCCTTGATACCGATGGTTGCTCTGCTAAGTTCAACGCCAATGTTCATCATTGGGTACTTGCTTGACTCGCTTCTGGTCGCCATTCCGATTCTGATGGTCGGGACAATGCTACTTTATACCTTTTTATGCCCACTTTATGCAGTTCCAAGCGGTGTCGTAGATAGCCGAATGCGAGCGACTTCGGTTGCTGTGACTTTGTTCATCGTTAATCTGCTTGGTTATGGTCTTGGGCCTCCAATAATCGGAGCACTGTCTACGATTTTAAATTCACATTCCCTTCAAGAATAACCCTTGGTTTACGTTCGAAGCATCCAGAGCGATTGGTCTGTCATTAGCAGGGCAAACAGCAAGTAACACTGCCAATGGTGAGGGTCTCCAATGGTCGATGATTATATTCAAATGCCTCTATATTTGGACGCTTTGCATTTCTATTTGGGAAGTAGGACGCTGCAACGCGATATGGGACGCTGATTTAATATGCAAAATAAGTTTGGACATTTTTATGAATGACAGATGTCCTTCTTGATAAATAGCTGTCATACGTCATTGCGAGCTCAGCCTAATCTCGGGGGATGACGTATATTTTTTGCCTTCTAAGGAACCGCGTATGGCACAAACTTTCCAGTCAAGAGTCGGTTAGTGATCATACGACGTGATTCGTTTTAGTTAACCTGAGATCTACTTCAGTGATAACCATAGAGTTCAGCTCTACTTCAGTTAAATTCAGGCTTGGCTTATTTTCTTTTAAACAATAAGCGACCAATCCCGCGAGTAATTCAGCATAAAGCCATTCATACTCCGAAACCTTGAGTGTTCGATGTAAGAAATATTCTTAAGTTGGTCGTTTATTGTTTGAATTATATAGCGCCTTGAAAGCATGGCCCTATCCCACAACGATATAGCTTTTGCTTTCATATTTTTGCGAACGGTTGTGATGAGACTTACACCTTTGTCTAATAAATCTGCTTCCAAAGCTTTACTCAAATAGCCTTTGTCTCCATACAATTTATCAGTCAAACCTTCTGCTAATTCACGTACGGGTTGAGTGTCATGCACATTGCCGGTTGTGACTTTCGCAGCAACAATTTCACCGTGATGATTGACGACTAAGTGGAGCTTGAAACCTTAAAACCAACCCATAGTACCTTTACCTCGTTGAGCGATACCGTTGAAGGTTTTATGTCTAGGTATTCGAATATTATGGCACACCTTGATGCTCGTAGAGTCAATGAATTCATGTCCTGTGGGCTTTCTTTTAAGTGATGTGAAGTAGGCACATATGGGCACAATAACTCTAGGCATGACCTCTATAAATTGTGTGTAACTCAATAAATTTGGAGACGCATTTTTGTAGACAAGAGATACATACCCAAGAGAGTAGTTTTTGAAATCACGGTAATGTGACATATGAAAACTGACGACAATCGTCATGATTTCATATGTGGTCATTTGCCCTTCTTTTTGACGTTTTCGCGTACCGTCTTCAAGCAGTTGTTTACGCCATTGAGGAATAAATACTTTGCAAAAATCATCGACATCACAAAACAGCTCAACTAATTTACTCATGTTTGTTCCTTTTTTAGATTCATCTCTTTTAGTCGAAAGATCGGATCTTGGAACAGGCATTTAGTTCAATTTCTTAAACAGGATTCAGGTTACTTTGATTTCTTTAACTACTTACTAATTAAAATCTGCCCCTATAACAGTGAAAAAACATAGACCACCTATCTCCATGTAATATTGGTTTACAGCAGTAAGCGCGTAATTACCCCCACATATCAATATTAACCGCGCTTCAGCATAATTATCTCAGTAAATTAACATGAGGTAATTATGGATATTCAAAAAAACAACACTGGAAAAATGTTTTTGAGTGGCAACAATCTAGTGGTTTGAGCATTGTTCAATTTTGTCGCGATAAAAAATAAACATATCAACTTTCTACGCCTGGCGTAACCGCCTTACTCGTCAAACAAAGAAAATCCAGCCGCAACAGATTATCCCGTTCGTTATTAATGAGCAGTCGTTCTCTCAATCTTCAATGATAAAACTCTCCACACCTACAGGCTACCAAGTAAACTTCGACTCGACGCTAGCGCCCCAAGCGTTAGCGCAATTGTTGAAACTACTTTGATGCAGTACCACAACAAGTCTATTTGGTCACGGGCTTTACCGACATCAGAAAATCAATCAATGGGCTCAGTATTATTGTCAGCGATATCTTGTCACTTGATCCATTGAGTCAGGCATGGTTTGTTTTTTATAATAAGCAGCGCGATAAATTAAAAATACTATTTTGGGATACAAATGGTTTCTGGCTCTATTGTCGTCGCCTTGAGCAAGGCCGTTTCCGGTGGCCTAAATCTGCTGCAGCACATACCGCCATAAGCATTGAACAAAAACAACTGGTGCGCCTGCAAGTACAGATTGATACCTTGCAGGCTGAGAAACAAGCTTGGGTAGAAGATAAAATGGAAATGCAAACCCGCATTGACCATTTACTTGCCGAGCTAAAATTAAGTTAGTCACAAAAATACGGTAAGAAAAGTGAAAAGGCACCGCGCGGTACCTCTAACGAAGCCGAGCAGCATCAATCCAGTGAGCCACCTCAACATCATAAGAAAGGTAAACAGGTACTAGCTTCACGCTTTGAGCGTGTAGAAGCTGCGAGCACGAAAAGCTTAGCAGTAAAATCATTACCGCTCCCAAACCAGCACAACCTATTCCTGGCAGTATCGCCAGTCCTGAGGCGATAGCTGCGGTAGCTGCGGTAGTGACTGCGAAATACTGCGATGCACTGCCACTTTATCGACAAGTTGATATTTTTAAACGTTGTGGCTGACGTTTATCACGCAGCACCTTAGCGAACTGGTGTATTAATGCGGGAGATATTATCCAACCCTTGGTTGAAGCTATGCGGCTTCATTTGCTTAAGGAGCATAGCCTATGCGCGGATGAAACCCATGTGCAAGTGTTAGATGAAGGGAAATCACCGAGGAGTAAGTCATATATGTGGGTGTATCGCGGTCATGAAAACAGCCAACAACCGGTGGTCATTTATGACTATCAAGCAGGTCGAAGTCGCGCTTGCGCCCAAGCATTTTTAGCGGTGTATCAAGGCTATCTATAATGCGATGGTTACAGTGTTTATGACGGTATTGAAGACATCACGCCTGTGGGTTGTTGGGCCCATGCCAGACGGAAATATAATAACGCCTTAAAAGCCGAATCAAAAAGTAAAGGCCGTGCCCATAAGGCGATTAGCTTCATTAGCAAATTATATAAACTGGAAACGCAAGCTAAAAATAAAAAACTCTCGTCAGATGAGCGTTACCAACTCAGGCAGAAAAAAGCGCTGTCAATTTTAACCAAATTTAAAACATGGCTTGATGAGGTGCAAGATAAAGTCACAACGGGTAGCTATATTGGTAAAGCCATCAGCTACAATATCAACCAATGGCATAAATTAATTCGGTATGTTGAAGATGGACACTTGGGGATTGATAATAATATAACCGAACGAGATATTAGGCCATTTACGACAAGTCGAAAAATTGGTTATTCTCAAAATCAGTCAACAGGGCTAAGGCAAGCGCAATACTTTATAGTATCGTGATGACATGTCGGGCCAATGACATCAGTCCTTATTATTACATCCAACATCTATTTAAAGCATTGCCTAATCGCCAGCATATTGATGATGACTTTACCGAGCTAATGCCTTGGAATGTGCAGCTAGACTTCGATTATAGCTAAGCGCACTGCTTAATTGCGCGTTTACTTAAAGCAGGTAAAAAATAGGAAAAGTGTCTTCACTATGATTATGAAGGGATTAACTTGATACGACCAACCCAAGAACTGAGATTTTATAAAGTTCTTTTACTAGGGTCATGAGAGAGGCGCTCTTACCGCCAAAATTTTTCTGCCACTCTTAGAAAATGACGCTACACAGACTATGTTTGCTGCAAAGCTCAGGGACAATTAAGCCGGCCTCAGCTTGTTTTAAAATCTCCATAATTTGTCTGTCTGAATATCGTGATGTTTTCATGCAGAATCTCTTTCGTAAAGTTTAAAAGAATTTTCCACTTTTAACCTCAACTAATATACGCATAAACAATGCGCTTAAAAAACGTAGTTTATGTCTAATTGAGTTTATCTAAAACTGTTTCACTTCCTTCCCCTTAGATTTTTCGTTATGAGAATATTTCTCATTTTGCATTTTTAAAATGAAAATAACAAATGTAATCCTTACTTTAATTTATAATAACCCTATTAATAACAATGGCTTAGTGTGCGTTTTTAAGTTGGCACAAGATACGCAATGTATCTGCCATATAGACTTTAGAGAGACAAAATCGCTTTAGGTAAACCAAAATTAGCAGTGATTAGATATTGATATGTCAGGTCAACCATTTTTACTTTATACAAGAAGTTTTGTTGTCGATGGTATCGAGCCTCAACGTTACTTAGACACAGAATTTAACCCGCTGATTAGCGCCTGTTTATTACTTGAATGCCGACATTAGGATTAGATAGTTGGTAACAATATCAACGGAATTATTAATAACGCTTATATTTCAATGCAGGAAGTATCGTGAACAGTAAATTAACAACTTTATTTTTAGGAAGCATATTATTGTTTATCTCAACAGGGTCTAAAGCAAGCTTATTGCTTGGTCCTGATTTGGTAGGTTATTCTGCTGTAGCTGGAGCGGCACTCAATATATCAGCAGACTCAAACGTAACAGATGATGTTGGAGCGTTAGCGGCGATTGGTATAGGTGCTCGCACTGATACCGCTAACATATATTCTGCCACTGGTGCTGTTGGAACAGGTGATGGGGGGAACGCCGAAAATATATATGCTGGCGCTGCCGTAAGCATCGCGGCCAATGCCAATGTTAAAAACATATATGCGCTAGCGGCGGTTACATTAGGGGCTTCTGGTTCGGCTGAAAACATATATGCTGGCGCAGCTATCACTCTGGGTGGGCTTTCGAGTTCACTCGACGTTTATGCCGCAGCTGCTATCACTGGAGGTGGGGCAACCAGTCAAACTGCTTATACTAATACTTCTATTGCTATTGATTTATATAAAGAAACGTTTGACATCGACGCGGCTTTAGAGCAATTAACGAGTGCCCAAGAATCCTTATTTAGCCTCGAAGAGGATTTTAATATGGATGTAGGTTACACAAGTCATATCTTTGAACCTGGAGTCTGGAAAGGAACCGCTGTGACTATAGCCGCAAACTCAACCATACAGTTTGATGGGATGGGTGAAGAAAATCCTATTTGGGTTTTTAATCTTGATGCTGCCTTAGTTATTGGTGCGGCAACGCAATTCGAAATAATTCGAGCTGGCGAAGATGCAAGTGTTATCTGGAATTTAGGTGGGTCGCTGAGTCTAGGTGCAGGTACTTCTTTCATGGGGACGGCTTTTATATCAGGAGCTGTAGCTGGTGCTACATCAGAAGTGAGTTGCGGAAACTTATTTACGTCGACTGCCATCGGCATAGGCTCCATGATATCTACTAATTGCCTCGCCACAGATACATGGACGGGCTCAATTAATGGGTTCGCATATGGCATTGATATTACTGGCGGGATTATTTCAAATAAGTCATTATCAGAAAAATCTGAGGCTGTATTAGTATCTGAACCACCTACAGGTTTAATCATTTATAGTGTTGCTTTAATATTTTTTGCCGGTAACTTAAAACGTCAATCGTGAGATAAATATTTCTTTAAGTAATGGGCTTAAGAGTTGACCGATTAGACTGGTGTCTGTTCTATTTAATCCCTTATTGGTGGTGGACGAAAAGTTAAAAGTTATATTACTTCCAAAGTGTTTTCTTGCGAATGTCACCCCAGTTATAAAACCTCCTATCACATCATCAACAAACACAAAGCAGTGGGTAACTGTTTATTTTAGATGCTTGTAAGTAAGGGGGGGGGGAGATCATTTATAATTCGTCGCAAAGAATACAGTTAAAGGCTTTTAAAGTGTGTCTCTTGGTAATATATGTCAAATAACTTCAGTCTTTGGTATTGATGATCAATTCTATTCATCAAATAAGCGTCTGTAAAATTCATTTAGATATCTAAAGTACTAAAAATCTATTAAAATTAGTTGATTAGGAAATAGTAATCAAGGCAGCACATAACCTTGGTTTTCCACGTGTCGGAGCCAAACGATACTTAAAATTTGCGCTGGAAAATTTTGGGAAGGCAAAAAATAGAGAAGCATTGTAGTTAATGAATATCATTGAGTTTATAACAAATAATATCCCTACCATTTTAGTATTGGTTGCCTCAGGGGTATTCGCCGGTATTTTAGCAGGCTTGTTAGGCGTAGGTGGCGGTATCGTAATTGTGCCTGTGCTGTTTTTCTTGTTCCAGAGCTTTGGCGTATCACCAGAATCTGCAATGCTGGTTGCGACAGCGACATCACTGGCCACGATAGTACCAACGTCGATTAGTTCAATTCGTTCTCATAATCAAAAAGGGAATGTGGATTTTATCCTGCTTAAACGCTGGGCTGCATTTATTCTTATTGGTGTATTGGCTGGTAGTTGGTTAGTGACTCGCGTTGATGGCACCTTTCTGACTATGTTGTTTGGTGTAATAGCGACCTTATCTTCGCTAAACATGCTGCTTAGAACTGGAAAGTCGGCTCTGTTTCAACAACTGCCTAATAAAGCAGGACAAGCGGCTATGGGCACAGCCATTGGTTTTTTCAGTTCTATGGTCGGGATCGGCGGTGGCACTATCTCTGTTCCATTACTCACCCTTTATAACTATCCAGCTCACAAGGCCGTTGGCACAGCTGCTGCGATAGGCTTAATTATCTCGTTGCCAGGTGCGCTAACAATGTTAGTCATCGGCAGCACACCAATCGACGCACCAGCTGGAACATTTGGCTTAGTCAATCTCATTGGATTCATGTGTATTGTGCCGCTAACCGTATTTTTCGCGCCTATAGGGGCATCACTGGCAGCTAAATTGGATGCAGCAAAACTGAAAAAAATATTTGCCTTGGTATTACTTTTGACTGGCCTACGTATGTTGTCACAACTTTTCCTATAGGCTATGTAGTGGCAAGTTGGGTATAGCTATCAAAAAAGAACTGCATTCTTACCAAAGCAAAAATGCAGTTCTGTATTGTCTAGTTCGACTTTAAATTGAAGAATTACGTTTACACTTCACATACGGCGGATAGTCAAAGAAGACACTCAAGTTGATTAGAGCGATTACCAAGAGGAACAGACGGATAAATCCCAGGGATTTTGTTATCTAAGTAAACCTGACACGTTCCCTTGGATGAGGTCAGCGTGACCGGTTTGCTCATAGGCTCAAGAAAATCAAATTATAAAAGGCAACCCAAACTACATTTGTTTAGAATTTAGCCAAAAGTTCTCTTCGGACGATTTCTGCACCTGCACTTAAAGCATTTAACTTGCCTCTTGCGACTCGACGAGATAAAGGGGCCATACCACAGTTGGTGCAAGGGTAGAGCTTATCGGCATCTACAAACTTTAGTGCTTTTCGAAGGGTGTCTGCTACTTCCTCTGGTGTCTCGATGGTATCAGTTGCTACGTCTATGGCTCCTACCATCACTTTTTTACCTCGAATGAGTTCAAGTAAATCCATCGGAACATGGGAGTTGTGACATTCTAGTGAGATAATATCGATGTTAGATTTTTGCAGTTTGGGAAACGCTTTTTCATATTGTCTCCACTGGGATCCCAAAGTCTTTTTCCAATCTGTATTGGCTTTGATGCCATAACCATAACAAATATGTACCGCAGTTTCGCATTTAAGTCCTTTAATTGCTCTTTCTAAAGTAGCAATGCCCCAATCATTCACCTCATCAAAAAACACATTAAATGCAGGCTCATCAAATTGGATAATATCAACACCAGCCGCCTCTAATTCTTTGGCTTCTTGATTGAGTATTTTGGCAAATTCCCAAGCTAGCTTTTCGCGACTTTTGTAATGGTCATCATAAAGCGTATCTATCATGGTCATGGGACCAGGCAGAGCCCATTTAATAGGTTGCTTGGTTTGCTGACGTAAAAATTTAGCATCTTCAACAAAAACTGATTTTTGGCGAGAAACAGCACCAACGACCGTCGGTACACTCGCATCATAACGGTCACGAATTTTAACGGTCTTACGTTTCTCAAAATCTACACCGTTGAGGTGCTCAAGAAACGTAGTGACAAAATGTTGGCGGGTTTGCTCGCCATCACCGACAATATCAATGCCTGCTTGTTGTTGCTCTTGTAATGACAAACGTAAAGCATCTTGTTTGCCCTCAATTAATTCCTCATCTTGCAATTTCCAAGGTGACCAAAGCGTCTCAGGTTTTGCAAGCCAAGAAGGTTTGGGTAAACTGCCTGCGGTTGAAGTAGGTAATAATGTTTTCATAATAGATGATGCCGTATAATTGGTTGATTATTGAACGTAACTAGCAGACCATTGCTTAAGAACAGTTTGGTATGGTTTGATGAAGTGTTCCTCAGCAAATTTTCCCTGCTCATTAGCCATTTGACTTCGTTCTTCTCGATCATAAACAATTTGTGTTAATGAGTGATCTGGGTTTTTTAAATTTGGTTGATAGCATTTACCTGCAACAGCATTAGCATTATAAATCTCAGGCCGGTAGATTTTTTGAAACGTTTCCATTGTGCTGACGGTGCTTAACAGTTCAAGGTTAGTGTAATCATTAAGCAAATCACCAAAGAAATGAAAAGCCAAAGGTGCAACACTATTTGGTGGCATAAAATAGCGAACTTGCAACCCCATTTTTTTGAAATATTGCTCAGTCAAAGAAGATTCATTTGGCTGGTATTCAACACCTAATGCGGGATGCTGATTTTCAGTTCTATGATAGGTTTTGTTATCAGAAACACTGAGACATATTACAGGTGGCTTATTAAAGTGATGCTTGTAAGCGCTCGAATTGACAAAATATTTAAATAGCTTCCCATGTAGATCGCCAAAATCATCTGGAATGCTAAATTCGGGTCGATTCTTATTATGTTCCAACAGTAATACGCTAAAATCATAATCTCGCACATAAGAGGAAAAATTATTTCCTACAACGCCTTCAATGCGTTTGTTCGTTTTATGATCAACAATATTCGTTTTCAATATTTCAATTGATGGGAAGGAACGACCACTGCTATCAATATCTATATCAACGGAAATTATTTCAAGTTCAATAGAATAACGATCTCCTTTGGGGTTATCCCAATGCGCCAAGGAATTAAAACTATTGTCAATCATCTTTACGGTATTGCGCAGGTTCTCTTGACGGTAGTTTCCTCTTGCCAAATTAGCAAAGTTGGTAGTGATACGCGTATTGTCGGATGGATGATAATCTTCATCGAAACAAATGTTTTTAATAGTGAATGTAAAGTCTTTATTCATGGTGAACTAGTATCCAATTCTTTTAGGTTAACCCGTAACTTTTTCTTGCTCTTGCTCTTTCACTTTTTCTTTCTTGTCCTTTCTGGACTTTCCAATTCTCTTTTCTGTTATTCCCAATCACTAGTTTTCACAGATTTTTTGATTTGTACTCACATGGTCAAACCAAGAATCAACTGTAATATTACCCAGAGATAAGAGGACTGAGTGTTTTATACTGGGTTCATTGCATGAATAAAATTGATTTTATTTCATTGAATCATGAGTTATTTTCATGAATCGCTTTAGTGACATGTATTGGAGGATACCACCCTGTTATTTCTGCATTATCTGAGCATACATTTTGGCGTAAACTGCTTACCGATTTCGTTATTCTGCTACCACGTCCAAGCCTCGGTATTACTCAAAGCTGCCATTTAAGTGAATTACGTTAACTTGAAATTGACCTAATAAAATTAATCGGGGTCGTAACAAAGTTTATTCATGACGAAGTCATTGCACGTTCTCAGACGGCAATGCCGATGATTTTGACTTCTCATCGATTCAATGTTTGCCAATTATGGAGTTAATTCAGATTGATTATGTCTAATCTAGAAGTTAACCCCTCTTTAATCCATATTACCTCCCTGAAACAGGGAGGGCGTGAAGATCCTCAGAATATATCAGATACAAGCCTGTGTTGAAGGTTTAGTAAGTCATCAAATCTATTGCTAGTTAAGTACTTACCTTCGTTGTTCTAAGTTTTGTGACTTTATTTTTATCTTCATTGGATTTTGTATTAGCAGCAACCGTCGGCTTTTTTTGCTCCTCTTGTTCCTCTTGTTCGTCACTTACATTTTCGATATCAGGTTCGTAGTTAAGCTCTATAACTACCTCAGGTGGTTCCAATGAATAATCTTGTTCCGCTGAATCAGGTTGCTCAATCGCTTCAGTTGGTTCTATTCTTGAAGCGGGAGAAGCTTTAACGCCCCAGTCACGATCAAAATTTATATGCATAGGTGAAAGAGTTGGATTATCTTCCATTGGTGATCTACTCATGACGGTATCCTCCAAAAAACAAAAAAGTGTACATCGGCTAGCCAAACACTTTTAGGTGATAGATCAAAATCCATTAAGAAAAAGAAGAGGCGAGATACCTCTACTTTATCTGTTCATTAAAAATTTATGAATTAGATCTGAGAGCTATCAACTAAGATTAGCTGATACTTCAGGTGAAAATCGAATGTCCCCTCGAGTTTCTGGAACAACTGTGGCAACGCCTAAATACTCCTCACTGCCAATTTCCTGATTACCAAAATTCCAATTCAGACGTAACGTCAGGGTTCTGCTGGATGAACCGTTAGGCCGTATCCATTGTCTGCCAACGGTTCCAATAAAGTCATCCATATTACCCACTGAAGACCAATGTATGCCGCCACCAGGCAACATGTCGAAGAAATCTCGTCCGTCATCTCGTTCAACTAGAAAGCCGGCAACAAGATAAGACATATTTTCTTGCCGCTCACGAGCAGTCCAATTTACGCGAATAGTTAAATCAGCAAGCTCATTAGCACTACTAATTCGACCCACCCTAAGGCGAACACTTGTAATACTTGCCATGATTAATCTCCTTATTTAATTGTGATTTAATTTTTGGTTAGGTGAAAACAGTTATCTGTTATCAAATGTTACAGGGCAATATATGTACCACGTGTCAGTTGTCCTATATCTATATGATAAATATGAAATAAATTAATCTTTAACATTAAATTAGGGTTTAATAGCACCCAGTTTTATGGGGCTTTTGAAACCCATCCTATTGGTATGAAAAATTCAATTATCTAGAAAAAGTATGATTAGACTCTGACCTTGATGGCGAATATAACTAGGTTGCGCCAGTGTTTAAGCGATTAGACAAATCACTAAGTATTCAACTTGAACGCAATTAGTTGTTAATAATCATCTAGAGGCAATAATAAAAGATATGATTTTGGTTTTACTTCTATGAGTTATTAACACCTTATTTTGGCTTATGAAAAGTCAAACTTAACCCTAAGAACTGATCAGTAAATCAATATCAATAATCCAAATTGAATTATCTTAACTGTTATTCTAATTAAACTTGCATAACGGCTCCTAGATCCGTAAAATGCGGCGGCCTTTATCTGGCTAAAGCTGCTGGATTTAAAGGTAAATTAAGTTAACGTTAACGCTACAACGAGTCTGAGGCATATATGGTTACTATTCGTTTACAGCGTGGTGGCGCTAAAAAGCGTCCATTTTATCAAGTAGTGGTTGCAGACAGTCGTCGTTCACGCGATGGCCGTTTTATTGAAAACATTGGTTTTTTCAATCCAACTGCAATGGGTCAAGAAGAGCGTTTACGCTTGGACTTAGGCCGTGTTGAGCATTGGGTTGGGGTAGGCGCAGGCTTATCTGACCGTGTTGCACGCTTGGTGAAAGATGCACAAAAGGCAGCTGCTTAATTGCAGTTGCAAAGAAGGTATTGAGAAATGAGTTCTGCGTCTGACACATTAGTGATTGGCATAATCGGTGCGCCATATGGTGTCAAAGGTTGGGTCAAAATCACATCTTATACCCATGATTTAGACGGCGTATTTGCCTACACTCCTTGGCTTTTAGGTCAAGTGCAAGAAGGCAATCAGTATGTCGTCGACCAGTGGCGAACCCACAATAAAGGTTTAGTTGCCAAATTGGTTGGGGTGGATAATCGAGATGATGCCGAAGGCATTAAAAATCTTGAGATTTCCATTAAAGCAGAAATGCTACCTGAATTAGATGACAGCGATGTTTATTGGCGTGAGTTAGTCGGCATGCGAGTAGTGACCGATAAAGGTTACAACTTGGGTGTTATTAAAGAGTTATTCGAAACTGGTGCTAATGACGTTTTGCTAGTCAAAGCCAATTTGAATGACGCTTTTGGTCAAAAAGAACGCATGGTTCCTTATTTGTTAAATCAAGTGATTAAGCAAGTGGACCGGCAGGCGAAAATGGTCACAGTGGATTGGGATCCTGCATTTTAATGCAAGAACCTAGTCGGGAACCGAGTCGTTGGTATGGTGTTATTAGTCTGTTTCCAGAAATGTTCGAGACTTTTACCCAGCAGGGAGTAGTAGGGCGAGCCGTGAAAAACGGGTTGTTACAAGTAGAGTGTTTTAATCCAAGAGACTTTACTTTCGACAAACATCGCACTGTTGATGACCGACCATACGGTGGTGGACCTGGCATGCTGATGATGGTTCAGCCATTAAAAGACGCTATTCTGGCAGCTAAACAGGCTGCGGGAAGAAAAACAAAGGTGATTTACCTTTCTCCCCAAGGGAAAAAGCTGGATCAAGCAGGAGTGAAACAACTTTCTGAAAATGAGAGTTTGATTCTAGTAGCTGGTCGATATGAAGGTATCGATGAACGAGTAATACAAACACAGGTTGACGAGGAATGGTCAATTGGTGATTACGTGTTAAGTGGCGGCGAATTACCTGCGATGGTCTTAATGGATGCAGTTTCAAGATTTGTACCCGGTGTGTTAGGGCATGACCAATCTGCCGAGCAAGACTCATTTAGTCATGGCTTGTTAGATTGCCCGCACTATACCCGACCAGAAAACTTGGATGGCGAGCTTGTTCCTAAGGTGTTATTGAGCGGTGACCACAAAAAAATCAAGCAGTGGCGGTTACAACAGTCGTTAGGTAGAACCTGGCAGCGACGCCCTGAATTATTAAACGATCTAGCTCTGACTGAGGAGCAGCAAACATTGTTAGATTTATTTCGACAAAGTTTGCAGCAGCATAATGACAGTTAATCTAGAATGAGAGGATATGATGAGTAAAGTAAATCAAGACATCATCAAGAAAATTGAAGAAGCGCAGCTAAAAACTGACGTTCCGGCATTTAGTGCTGGTGACACAGTCGTTGTGCAAGTACGCGTTAAAGAAGGCGAAAAAGAACGTCTTCAGGCTTACGAAGGCGTTGTAATCGCTAAACGTAACCGTGGCCTACACTCTGCTTTTACAGTTCGTAAGATTTCTAACGGCGAAGGTGTTGAGCGTATATTCCAAACACACAGCCCGGCAATCAGTTCTATTGAAGTGAAACGTCGTGGTGCTGTTCGTCGCGCTAAACTTTATTACTTGCGTGAACGCTCTGGTCGTTCTGCACGTATTAAAGAAAAGCTAGGTTAATTTAAATTTTGCGTTACCGTTAACTTAATAAGAAAACCCGCCTTCTGGCGGGTTTTTGCTATTTACTGTTTATCAAAGACTATTGATAACTTACTACTTCAATCTCTAGACCCTCCTCCAAATTAAAATAAAACCGTTTCCCAGGTTCATAGTCGCCATGATTATAGGGCATTAAGCCAGCTGCTTTGACTTTTGTTTCTATGGCATTTATATCATCCACTTGAATACCAATATGGTTTAGGCTGCTAATGGTTTTGTTAGTCATGTTTTCCAAGTGTTTATCAGCATGCCTGTATAAGGCTAGATAAGTATTATCTGTACCCAAGTGAATAGTTTTATCATCGTCTTTTGCCGCTCCTGCCCAGCGAATTTTCCAGTTAAATATTTTGGCTAGTATGGCGGCAGTTACATCTGTATTAGTAACCGTGATGTTGATATGTTCAAGTGTGGGTTGCATATTTTTCTCCTATTGAAATGATGCTAATAAATATCACTTGAAGCAGACTTTAAAACCTCAGCTTAAGTTGAGGTAAAGTGATTTATTAAAAATAAATATGAACAGGCTGAAGGCTTCACTTTATAGCGGAAGAGAAACGCTTATTTGACAAGTAAAGGAAGTTTGTTAACTACGCCTGTCCATTCTTCTGCATCTTCTGGTGGCGCTTTTAATTCAATGATATTTGGCCATACTTCAGCTAATTCGGCATTGAGTTGCAAATAATGTTGCTGACTTTCAGGTAAATGGCTGTCTTGAAATATTGCTTCGACCGGACATTCAGGGACACATAGACCGCAGTCAATGCAAATGTCAGGATGGATCACTAAGAAGTTTTCACCTTCATAAAAGGCATCGACTGGGCAAACAGGCACACAGTCGGTATATTTACACTTAATGCAACTGTCAGTGACTACAAAGGTCATAGTTGTGGGTATCTTTGTTTAATTCTTTTCATTTTGTCGATCATAAAGTAGCGACAGCAAAAAACAACAACTGTGTCTTTAATTCAATATAGAATTTACCTATCGTAAGCATCTTATCTGTCATAAAATACACTGCCTCGACAAATGAAGGACTTCGCCTAAAAGAGGTGAGTTGTTTATGGTCTATCATTGGAAACCTTATGTTGCGTTTGAACGAAGTTAAATTACCCTTAAATCATAATGAAGAGGCACTGCCCGCTGCTATTTTGCAGAAGTTGGGAATTGCCAAAGAAGATATGCTGTCTTTTGAGGTATTTAAACGTGCTTAT
This sequence comes from Paraglaciecola psychrophila 170, assembly GCF_000347635.1. Lineage (NCBI taxonomy): Bacteria > Pseudomonadati > Pseudomonadota > Gammaproteobacteria > Alteromonadales > Alteromonadaceae > Paraglaciecola > Paraglaciecola psychrophila. Next base: position 2,083,459 of record NC_020514.1, read on the forward strand.
GATGCCCGAAACAAAGCAGATATTTTACTGATTTATATTGTGGATATTGAGGTGGCTAATCAAGCCGAGCTGCTAGAGCAGTTTGTCAATGATCCTCATGTACGTGAAACCCCAGACATGACATATAAGTTTGTTGCTAAGGCACCACAAAACCTGACCTCTCGGCCTGTGGTTATTGGGCTTGGTCCTTGTGGCTTGTTTGCTGCCTTAATATTGGCGCAAATGGGTTTTAAACCCATAGTCTTAGAGCGCGGTAAGGCAGTGCGTGAACGGACCAAAGATGTATTTGGTTTTTGGCGTAATAAGCCTCTTGATACTGAGTCAAATGTACAATTTGGGGAGGGCGGGGCAGGCACGTTCTCAGATGGAAAGTTATATAGCCAAATCAAAGACCGCAAGCATTATGGCCGCAAGGTGCTACATGAATTTGTGGCAGCTGGCGCACCAGAAGAAATCTTGTATGTTAGCAAACCTCATATCGGTACCTTTAAGTTGGTTAACATGGTCGAAAAAATGCGCGCTCAGATTACCGAGCTAGGCGGTGAGATCCGATTTGGTACCAGAGTTGATAAAGTAGATATTCAAAACAACCAACTTACAGGCTTACATTTATCAAACGGTGAATATCTGGTGTGTGAACATGCCGTTTTGGCTGTTGGGCATAGTGCACGCGATACTTTCGAAATGCTGTATGAACAAGGTGTTTATGTTGAAGCTAAGCCATTTTCAATTGGCTTTAGAATTGAACACGAACAATCGATGATAGATGAAAGTCGCTTTGGAGATAATGCAGGCAATCCTATTTTAGGTGCTGCGGATTATAAATTGGTGCACCACTGTAAAAATGGTCGCTCGGTTTATAGTTTTTGTATGTGTCCTGGTGGAACTGTGGTGGCCGCTGCGTCTGAAGCCGGTAGAGTGGTGACCAACGGCATGAGTCAATATTCTCGTCATGAACGTAATGCAAATAGCGCCATAGTTGTGGGTATCACACCAGAGCAAGACTACCCAGAGCATCCTCTCGCTGGCATTGCTTTGCAGCGCGGACTTGAAGAGCTTGCTTATAAAGTAGGTGGCGAAAATTATCATGCACCTGCGCAATTGATTGGTGATTTTTTAAAAGGTAAATCGAGTCAGCAATTAGGTGAGGTGAAGTCGTCCTATACGCCAGGTATCACGTTGACAGATTTATCTAAAGTGGTACCAAGCTTTGTTATTGAAGCTATTCAAGAGGCCATTCCTGCCTTTGATAAAAAATTAAAGGGTTTGCAAAGGTTGATGGCTTGTTGACGGGAGTTGAAACCCGCACTTCCTCACCTATTTGTATTAAACGTGGCAAAGACCTGCAAAGTATCAATACCGGTGGCTTATATCCTGCCGGAGAAGGTGCTGGTTATGCTGGAGGTATTTGGTCGGCAGGCATCGATGGAATTAAAGTGGCAGAGGCTTTGGCTTTGGATATGCTATCCAAAAGCCAAGTAGACTAGTGTCAGACATTGAAACATTCTAGAAATTTACATCAAGATAGCTATCCGCTAGCCCAGCTAGTAAATAGTTATCCTGTTTTGCAGCCGTATATTCTAATTAAGCCTGATGGTGGTAAAACCATAGACTTTGCCAACCCCAATGGCGTAAAGGCCCTTAACGCTGCATTATTATGTCATTATTATCAGGTGAAGTTTTGGGATATCCCCGCTGGATACTTATGTCCTCCCGTTCCGGGTAGAGCTGATTATGTTCATTACATTGCAGATTTATTAGCTAAAGATAATCAAGCGGTGGTACCTGAAGGTAGCACGATTAAAGGTTTAGATATTGGCACCGGTGCCAATCTTATTTATCCCATTATTGCGACCAGATCCTATGGTTGGCAAATGGTTGGTACAGACATTGATCCTGTTTCGATTTCATCAGCCGAGACTATTATTGATTCAAATTCTGTTTTAACCAACCTCATTAATGTGAGGCAGCAACATGACCCACAACATATTTTTAAAGGAGTGATAAAACCAGGTGAACATTTTACTTTCTGTATCTGCAATCCGCCTTTTCATGAATCAGCTGAGCACGCTAAAGCAGTTTCGCAGCGAAAAATTCAGAATTTAACTAAAAATAAGTCAAAGCGTGAGAGTCACATAATCACCCAAAAGAAGAGTGCTCCTCTTAATTTTGCTGGGCAATCAAATGAGTTGTGGTGCGAGGGGGGCGAATTATTGTTTATCCAGCGAATCATCACTGAAAGCAGAGAGTATGCCACTCAAATACGCTGGTTTAGCAGTTTGGTTTCGAAGAAAGATAATCTCATTCATATATATAAAAGCCTACACGATTTGGGCATTGCTAACATTAAAACTGTCGATATGGCACAAGGACAAAAAGTCAGTCGTTTTGTGGCATGGCGTTTTTAAGAGAAGCTTTAGGGGATTAGTATGAGCGACTTAACCGAAAAACAAAAAATGTTACAAGGGCTTGAGTACTTTCCCAGTAACAAAATATTACAGCAAGACAGAGCTAACGCTAAAAGGCTTTGTCAGCAGTTTAATCAATGTGATATCGATGATAGAAAAGGCAGTCGAACCATCATTAAAACATTATTCGGTCACTGTGAAGGTGCTTGGATAGAGCCTAATTTTTATTGTGATTACGGCTACAATATTACTGCGGGTAAAAACTTTTACGCCAACCACGGTCTAGTCATTTTAGACGCTGCCCCCGTAACTTTTGGTGATGATGTGATGCTTGCTCCAGGCGTAATGATTTCAACGTCTACTCATCCCTTAGATCCGCTCAAACGTAACAAAGGTATTGAAACAGCTCAACCCGTCAATATTGGAAATAGTGTCTGGATTGGTATGGGTGCCAAGATATTAGAAGGTGTAAATATTGGTGATAACGCTGTGATTGCGGCAGGCGCAGTGGTGAATAAAGATGTTGCCGCTAATACTGTGGTGGCGGGTGTGCCAGCCAAAGTGATTAAAATTTTGAGTATATAAAGACTAAACAAAGAATATATATTGCTGTTCATATATTCCATGTTGTTAGTCGTTGTGGCAAAGTATTTTCTGGTAAATAATATTTCGTATAGTGAAAAGGTGGACTTGTTTTATGTCGAGTCAAGCTAGTTGGACAATGCGCGCATTGGATAAGGTTGAAAGGGTCGGAAATAAGTTACCTGATCCTGCGATTATTTTTTTGTTTTGTTTGGTTGTGGTGTGGGTTTTGTCAGCTATATTGTCAAATTTCACCTTTAGTGCAATAGACCCTAGGACGGCCGAAGCTGTCGTGGTAAATAACTTATTAACGGGCGATTCTTTGACAGACTTTTTGTCTAGAATGGTCACTATTTTTACTGGTTTTGCTCCTTTAGGTGTAGTGTTGGTCGCTATGTTAGGTGTGGGAGTGGCAGAACATTCAGGGTTTATTAGTGCCGGTTTGAAACGGATGCTCGACTCAACACCCAAAACACTGCTAACACCCATGGTGGTCTTAGTGGCCATTGTTAGTCACACCGCCACCGACGCCGGGTATGTGCTAGTTATTCCACTCGCAGGCGTTATCTTTTATGCGATGGGTAGGCATCCGCTAGCGGGTATTGCGGCTGCATTTGCAGGGGTAAGTGGTGGTTTTTGTGCTAATTTTATCCCGTCGGCTATTGACCCTTTACTGCAAAGCTTTACTCAGAGTGCAGCGCAAATCATTGACCCTGATATGCAAATAAACCCGCTTAACAATTGGTTTTTTAATTCTGCATCAACCTTATTGGTAGTCGGCATCGGCTGGTATTTAACCGATAAAGTCATTGAACCTCGCTTAAAAGATGTTGAAGTTGATGGCGATCCTGCTGATATTCCAAAGTTTGATGAATTAAATGCAGAACAAAGTCGAGCGTTAAAATTTGCCTCATTAACAATGGCAGGAGGGCTTATTGCTTTGGTAGCCGTTTTATATCCAGACTCTTCACCCTTCAGAGCACCTACTGGCGAGTTAACATCATTTACTGCACCCATAATGCAATCTATTGTGCCAATTATCTTCTTGTTATTTTTATTACCAGGTGTGGTGTTTGGTTTTATGTCAGGTACTTTTAAGTCAAGCAAGGATATGATTGATACTATGACGAAAGCCATGCAAGGCATGAGTTATTACATAGTGATGGCTTTTTTCTGTTCATTGTTTATTGATGCATTTGGTAAGTCAAACCTAGGAGCATTGTTGGCAATTGAAGGGGCTGAGGTATTAAAAACACTAGCACTACCGAGTATGGTGACAATAGTGGGTATTATCTTTTTGACTGCATTTGTGAATTTGTTTGTGGGTTCATCCTCTGCTAAGTGGGCCTTGTTGGGGCCTATCTTCGTGCCTATGCTGATGCAGCTAAATATTTCGCCAGACTTAACTCAAGCGGCGTATAGAGTGGGTGACTCGTCTTCTAATATAATTACACCCTTGATGCCCTATTTTCCTCTCGTCGTGGTGTATTGCCAACGTTATGTTAAGTCAACAGGCATAGGCACGCTACTATCATTAATGTTGCCTTATTCCATCAGTCTTTTGCTGCTTTGGTCGGTATTTTTACTCGCTTACTGGGGACTGGGTATGCCACTTGGGATCCAATCAAGCTATGTCTACCCCTAAGGATAATCGTTATATTGGCTATTTTGTAAGAAGTTGCCTCTTTCAGTCATTTAGATAATCTCTGCATTGTCGTATCCTTGTTTTAAAATCTATTTATTTGGCTATGTTTATGGATGTTTCGCTTGAAAAACAAGCAGGCAACCTAATAAAGGTAATTAAAACTTGTTGTTGAATTTATTAACTGTTAAAAAGTCAATTCAATTTAGAAAATAATAAAATGCCAGGTGTAATTAAATCGTTACATTGTGTCGGTGTTATAGAAATGTAAGGTGTTACGGGTCTCTTTATGAGTTGAGCCAATGCCAAATTTTAGTTTATTTTAAAAGAGTTAAATCATGTTACGTGACAGCATCAACAACATTAATATTTCATCTGAAAAAGTGTTAGTGACACCTCAAGAGTTAAAGTCTGAATTACCAGTGAGCGATTCAGCTTTACAAGTTGTTCAATCATCAAGGCAAGTTATCAGTGATATTTTGCATCGTAAAGATCATCGTTTTTTAGTGATATGTGGTCCTTGTTCCATACATGATATTGAAGCTGCAAAAGAATATGCGCTTAAGCTCAAAGAGTTACACGAGAGCTGTAAAGACACACTGTACATTGTGATGCGTGTTTATTTTGAAAAACCACGCACTACCGTTGGTTGGAAAGGATTGATCAACGATCCACATATTAATGGTACCTTTGATATCGAGACTGGTTTACGTAAAGCTAGGGAATTATTGATTTGGTTGGCAGAACTTGAATTACCAGTCGCCACCGAAGCTCTTGACCCCATTAGCCCCCAATATTTGGCTGAATTGTTTAGTTGGTCTGCAATAGGTGCGCGTACGTCTGAATCACAAACCCATAGAGAAATGGCCAGTGGCTTGTCTATGCCCGTGGGATTTAAAAATGGTACAGATGGCAGTTTAGGTATTGCCATTAATGCACTGCAATCAGCTGCTTCTGGTCATAGTTTTATGGGTATTAATGGTGAAGGGCAAGTGAGTGTGATTACTACCCAAGGTAATCCAGACGGTCATATCATTTTGCGTGGTGGTAAACAGCCTAACTATGATTCTGTTTGTGTCGCCGACTGTGAAGCTGAATTGGAGAATGTGAAGTTGAGTGCAGGCTTAGTGATCGACTGCAGTCACGCAAATTCTAGCAAAGACTTTCGCAGACAGCCTTTAGTTGCTAAAAATGTGGTTAACCAAATCCTTGAAGGTAATGAATCGGTTATCGGTATTATGTTAGAAAGTCACTTGAATCATGGTAATCAAAGTAGCTCGGGTAAAATGCCTGCTGATTTAGACTATGGTGTTTCGATAACCGACGGTTGCATCAACTGGCAAACTACAGAAGATTTGATTAATCATATGCGAGATAAGTTAATAACAGTCTTACCTATGCGATTAAATAGATTAAATGACGCCGAAGTTTAGGAAGCCTTATGCCAGTATCACCCAATGAACTTAGTGAGCTGAGACAACAAATTGATGAAATTGATAGCCAGTTAGTTAAATTATTGGCACAGCGGGCTAAAATAACAGCTAAAGTAGGTAAATATAAAAGTCAGGTTGGCTTACCTATCTACGTGCCTGAGCGTGAAGCTGAACTGATTGCCAAAAGAAGAGTAGATGCGGAACAACAAAATGTATCTCCAGTTTTAATTGAAGATTTGTTACGCAGGATCATGCGCGAGTCTTACCATACTCAAAACGTTGAGTATTTGTGTACTAATCCCAAGATTCATAAGATTGTTGTTATAGGTGGTGCTGGCGCTTTAGGTAGGATTTTTGTTGATATGTTTAAACGCAGTGGCTATTCAGTCCAGTTGCTTGAACCAAACGACTGGCCGAATGCAGATTCTATTCTCAGCGATGCCGGCTTAGTATTAGTCGCGGTGCCCATCAAGTTAACCGAAAGTATAATATCCAAACTGACAGACTTACCTTTAGATTGTGTATTAGTTGATATTACCAGTACCAAACAAAAACCACTAGCTGCCATGATGGCCGTACACAAGGGGCCAGTGTTAGGTCTACATCCTATGTTTGGGCCTGATGTCGCTAGTTTGGTTAAACAGGTAGTGGTGGTATGCCATGGTCGCGATGCCGAACAATATGAATGGCTATTGCAGCAAATTCGTATCTGGGGAGGTATATTGCAGCAGACTACAGCTAAAGAGCATGACGATGCTATGGTGTTTATTCAGGTCATGAGGCATTTCTGTAGCTTTGTGTTCGGCTCGCACTTAGCCAGTGAAAATCCCGACTTACAGCAATTAATATCCCTAAGTTCGCCTATTTACCGTTTAGAATTGGCGATGGTTGGGCGGTTATTCGCACAGGATCCTGCGTTATATGCAGATATTATTTTTGACAATAAAGACAGCGTTGCATTACTAACTGAATTTAGTGTGAAATTTACTCAGGCTTTGGATTTGGTCTCAGCAGGTAATAAAGTTGAGTTTATAAAACAGTTTTTAAAAATTGGCACTTGGTTTGGTGATTATTCCAAGCAATGTTTGGTCGATAGTAGAAAATTGTTACTTAAGGCAGATGATGATCGCTCTTTAAGTGAGGATTGCTAATTATTTGAATGAATTTTTTTGAATTAATCAGTGACTATTGTCGTGCAGTCACGTTGCCATTTGTATCGCAACATACAAACTGTTGGTCAACACAATAAAGCTAGCTGTATGTCGTTAAGTTCAAGATTACTGATTGCAATCATATCTATTTTATTGTGTTCCATTTCATAGTTTTGATGGGGGGTCTGTAAATGTTGCGGTAAGTGAATCCAATGGGGCTTTTACCGAAGCCATCAAAGACCGATTGATTTCATGAAATTTGCAAACAGGTGAAGCCATTGATGAATATTTCATTTTATTACATCACAAATTCTTACCAAGGCGTTTAATGTTTCGTTGGTAAAAGCTGCAGAAGGTTTTATCCCCTCGTTCAGCCAGTATGTTTCGCAATGAGGTAACCTTAATACCGCACAACAAAGGCAGTTAGAAAACTATTATTCATCAAACTTTACTCAACAATATAACGTCAGCAACCCAGAACCATTATTGAATGGCGGAAACGCTTTAAAAGGATTGCTTCAGAGAGCCTTAGCTTTTCAGTCTGACTTTATTGCGGGGGCATCCTATGACTTGGGTGAAAAAGACGGCTTAGTAGATTTAGGTAACTATTCTCCCTATGCTCAACTGCAAAATAAATATCACCCTGATATGCGTCATTTTATGCAGGAGTTTGGCTACTATGATATTTTTATAGCTGATATACAACGGTAGTATTGTTTGCAGTGTGCTTAAAGAGTTGGATTATGCCACCAGTGTCAATACTATGCCATACTCTAATTCTGGCATAGGCGAAGCATTTTCTGCAGCAAGTAATGCTCAAGAAGGTGAGGTTTTTTTTAGTGAATTTAAGAAATACAGACCCTATTATGACGCAGTCGCCGGTTTTGCTTCTACGCCTATCTATTCTAAAGGCAAATTTATCGCAGTACTGATTTTTCAAATGCCTATGGACAGGATTAATAACGTATTAACCCATCACAAATTATGGTCAGAAAAGGGCTTTGATGAGTCTGGATAACCATATTTAGTTAATAGTAGTAGTGTTTTATTGAAGATAAACCTACTTAACCTGAGATCTGCTTAAGCGATAATCATAGAGTTCAGCTCTACGTCAGTTAAATTGAGGCTTGGCTTATTTTCTTTCATGTCTATGCAGATAACTCAGGACTGAACTGTACTGCATATACAAACACCCTGTATAGGTAACCATTACCATGAACATGCCAGAAGCAAGCTTTTTAGCTTGGCAAAAACAGTTTAGTACAGAAGATGATTGCTTAAAATACTTGCAACAAATGAAATGGCCAAATGGCTTTATTTGCCCTGGTTGTGGCAATAACCATAGCTATGAAATTACAAGTCGTCATTTATACGAGTGTACACAATGTAAAAAGCAGACCTCAGTCATGTCAGGAACACTTTTTCACGGCAGCAAAATCACTTTGAACCAGTGGTTTTGGGCTATCTATTCTCTTGGCTCTGATAAGGGAAGTATCTCAGCACTGAGACTCAGTAAATTAATAGAAGTCAATTGGCGAACCGCGAGGCTGATTTTAAAGAAACTTAGAACGGCTATGGGGCATAGAGATAGTTTATATCAATTAAGTGGCACAATAGAGCTAGACGACGCTCTGGTTGGCGGTAGACAAAAAGGCAAACGAGTGACGCGGAGCAGCAGGAAAAAAGAATGTGCTGATAGCCTGTGAAAGTAAGTGATAAAAAAGCAGGATTTATCGCAATGGCAGTGGTCGATAGCATTTGTCATTTTAGCGTGAATGAATTCGTCAAGAAACACTTGAAACAAGGCCAACAAGTTCATTCTGATGCATTGCCGGCATTGAATATTATAGGTCAAAGAGAAAACTATGAGGCAAGAGTACCCCGGGTTATTTAGTTGATGAATGGTTACCGTGGGTACATATAGCCATCGGCAATTTAAAAACGTTTTTGTTAGGTACGTTTCATGGTGTAACCGAAAAATACCTACAAGAATACTTTGATGAGTTCTGTTATCGGTTCAATCGTCGATTTATCGAAAAACAAATACCTAACCGATTGCTAAACTTAGCAATAATTCACTTACCTGTAAAATCGACCTGAGCCAGGTGCATAGGCATGTTTTCTTTTAAACAATAAGCGACCAATCCCGCGAGTAAATTCAGCATAAAGCCATTCATACTCCGATACCTTGAGTGTTCGATGTAAGAAATATTCTTAAGTTGGTCGTTTATTGCTTCAGTTATATAGCGCCTTGAAAGCATGGCCCTATCCCACAACGATATAGCTTTTGCTTTCATATTTTTGCGAACGGTTGTGATGAGACTTACACCTTTGTCTAATAAATCTGCTTCCAAAGCTTTACTCAAATAGCCTTTGTCTCCATACAATTTATCAGTTAAACCTTCTGCTAATTCACGCACGGGTTGAGTGTCATGCACATTGCCGGTTGTGACTTTCGCAGCAACAATTTCACCGTGATGATTGACGACTAAGTGGAGCTTGAAACCATAAAACCAACCCATAGTACCTTTACCTCGTTGAGCGATACCGTTGAAGGTTTTATGTCTAGGTATTCGGATGTTATGACACACCTTGATGCTTGTAGAGTCAATGAATTCATGTCATGAGGGCTTTCCTTTAAGTGATGTAAAGTAGGCACACATGGGCACAATAACTCTAGGCATGACCTCTATAAATTGTGTGTAACTCAATAAATTTGGAGACTCATTTTTGTAGACAAGAGATACATACCCAAGAGAGTAGTTTTTGAAATCACGGTAATGTGACATATGAAAACTGACGACAATCGTCATGATTTCACTGGTGGTCATTTGCCCTTCTCTTTGACGTTTTCGCGTACCGTCTTCGAGCAGTTGTTTACGCCATTGAGGAAATAATACTTTTGCAAAATCATCGACATCACAAAACAACTCAACTAATTTACTCATGCCTGGTTCTTTTTTAGAATCATCTCTTTCATCGAAAGATCGGATCTTGGAACAGGTATCTAGTTCAATTTCTTAAACAGGATTCAGGTTAAGTATAAAAGCCCGTTCGCCAGACTATGTTCTTCATCCAATTATCTGACAAATTTAGTTATTCCTTCGTTACCTGATTTAAACATTCTAAATTTTTCAATTACACTTTTTCGATGATTGTCACCCAATCTCGACTTCTCGACAATTGCTCCTACATTGTTCTACATTCAGCCGTCTATGGCGGTCGCTTGTCGAGCTGTTCAATTAGGTGAAGCTGTGCTTCTAAGGGATCCAGTTTAACCCTACTAAATATCATAAATAATTAGCGTAAATAAATGCCAAGTAATTCAAAAGACAAAAGCATTGGCTTTGCCGATTTTAATCTTTGGTGGCTCCGCCACTGCAGTTTCCGCACAAAAATGTTATTTTGGTGGGAAGTGACAGGATGTCACTTTAGCGACGGTTGGAAGGACACATTTGTAGCGACCTTATAATAAGTCTTTTCTTCGGTAAAAAATTGAGGGGCTGCTGCATTTTTCTGGGTTCTCTATTGTTGCTGTTGAGCATATTTACGGGATAAATATGGAACAGCATCAGTCGGCCTGAGAGTTAATGTGGACGGACGCACATTATAAAAAAGAGTCACTTGCTTGAAAGGATTCAAGAAAAACTATCATGGATGATGGCGCTAAGCGTGCTTTTAATTCTTTTTTATTGATGTTCCTAAGAGAACTAAATGATTTTAGTGCAAAAAAATAGCGACCTTATAAGGTCGCTATTTTTAAAATTGATAACTAACTATTTATCAATCTTACTATAAGGACGTTGTGCTTCACCAGTATATAACTGACGAGGACGACCTATTTTTTGTCCTGGCTGGCTCAACATTTCGTGCCAATGTGATACCCATCCTACTGTACGTGCCAAGGCAAAAATACAGGTAAACATGTTGGTTGGAATACCAATCGCTTTTAGAATAATACCAGAATAGAAATCTACATTCGGGAAAAGTTTTTTCTCTGCAAAGTAGGGATCACTCAAAGCAATACGTTCAAGTTCCATTGCTACATTAAGCAGTGGATCGTCGATGTTAAGCTCAGCTAAAACTTCATGACAACTTTCACGCATAACTGTGGCACGCGGATCGAAGTTTTTGTAAACTCTATGGCCAAAGCCCATTAAGCGGAACGGGTCATCTTTATCTTTGGCTCTAGCAATAAACTCAGGTATACGGTCAACTGTCCCTATTTCCTCGAGCATATTCAAACAAGCTTCATTGGCACCGCCGTGAGCAGGCCCCCATAAAGACGCAACACCAGCAGCAATACACGCGTATGGGTTAGCACCAGACGATCCCGCCAAACGAACTGTAGAGGTTGATGCATTCTGTTCGTGATCAGCATGCAAAATAAATATTCTATCAACTGCCTTAGCTACTGCTGGACTGATTTTATAATCTTCCGCGGGGACAGAAAACATCATGTTTAAAAAGTTTTCTGCATAACTCAATTCATTTTTAGGGTAAACAAAAGGTTGACCAATGTTGTATTTGTAACACATTGCAACCAATGTCGGCATCTTAGCCACCAAGCGATAAGCGCTGCGTAGACGTTGTTCAGGATCATGAATGTTCAGGTCATCGTGATAAAAGGATGACATAGCACCTACCGAGCCACATAACATTGCCATTGGATGCGCATCGCGTCTGAAACCTCTGAAAAAGTTATTAATTTGGTCGTGAACAAGAGTATGACGAGTGATCGTGTCTTTAAAGTCTCTGTATTCTTCAGTGTTAGGAGTTTTATCATGCAAAAGCATGTAAACCACTTCAATGTAATCTGAATCTCGAGCTAATTCTTCAATGGAATAACCTCTGTGTAGCAGAATGCCTTTGGCGCCATCAATATAAGTGATCGTCGACTCACATGAGCCCGTTGCCATAAACCCAGGGTCATAAGTAAAGTAACCATTGGCACCTAAAGACCTTACATCTATTACATCGTGGCCTGCGGTACCTGACAAAATCGGAAGTTCGATTTCTTTGTCACCCACTTTTAAAATGGCTTTATTTTCTGCCATATACTGTTCTCCTCAGAATCGTTTCATGTTCGATAAACAGCATGCTCTGCTGTTTACTGGGGGGGGAATTGCCGCTATTTGAACTTAAATTGACTCATAATGTCAATTTTAATGCGTTCCGCTTAGTAAATATTCACTTCTTTCGCCCCCTCAATGCAAATATAATTTTGGAATAGCATGGTTAAGATTCGTATTAGGTGAGTATTTCTTATTTACACGCAACACCCTGACTTAACTTATTACTTATAAACCTTTAATAAAGAACAATAATTGTATTTGTTTGAATGGCTGGATATACTTATTGGGCTTAAAGCACTTGGTATTGAAAAGATTATTTATACTTAACCTTTCTTTAACAAAGTGGCAACAATCTTAGGGAACAGAAATTGAATTTTAGCAAAAATTTAACATGCGAGATGTTATAAGCCGAAATGTTTTAACTACCTACGGGTATAAAGAGTAATAAACGTGAAAAAACAAAGACCAGTTAACTTACAACTCAATACTATTAGTTTTCCTCCTGCAGCAATCACTTCAATTCTCCATCGTATTACAGGCGTCGCATTGTTTTTTGCAATGATGTTTGTGATCTGGGCGTGGGCGATGTCTGTATCATCATCTGAGAGTTTCGCTCTCGTTCAAGAACAAATGGCGGGTCCTCTTGGTAAGTTTGTTGCCATAGGCACCATTTCTGCCTTGACGTATCATGTGTTAGGCGGTCTCAGGCACATGGTAATGGATATGGGGTATTGGGAAGAACTTCAGTCCGGTGATATAAGTGCTAAAGCAATTATTGCGGCATGGATTATCTTAACAATCTTAGTAGGAGTTGTATTATGGTAACGGGTCAAGCAAGTTTAAAACGTAATGGCGTACAAGATTACGTCACTACACGTGCTACCGCTTTGATTATGACTGCGTTTTCTTTGTTTATGGGGTGGTATTTTATCTCTACCCCAGCCATTACTTATGTAATGTGGAACGATTTGTTTTCTGGTCTTGCGATGAAAGTATTCACATTTGTTACTTTGGTTTCGATCATGTTCCACATTCGTATTGGTATGTGGCAGGTTTTAACCGACTATGTTAAAGCACCAGGTTTGCGTGCGTTTATTCAATTTGTTATTAACCTAACTGCATTTGTTTATGTGGTTGTTGGTTTATTTGTTTTGTGGGGTGTGTAAATGAGTCTTCCTGTACATGAATTTGATGCAGTCGTAATTGGTGCTGGCGGCGCAGGTATGCGCGCGGCGTTACAGATTACAGAATCGGGTAAATCGTGTGCCCTATTATCTAAAGTTTTCCCTACACGTTCTCATACAGTATCGGCACAGGGTGGTATTACTGTTGCTCTTGGTAATGCTCATGAAGATAACTGGGAATGGCACATGTACGATACGGTCAAAGGTTCCGATTATATTGGTGATCAAGACGCAATCGAATATATGTGTAAAACAGGTCCTGAAGCCATTATTGAAATGGAAAATATGGGGTTGCCTTTTTCTCGCTTCGAAAATGGAAAAATTTATCAACGTCCGTTCGGCGGCCAATCTCAAAACTTTGGTGGAGAGCAAGGCGCACGTACTGCAGCAGCAGCTGATAGAACGGGTCACGCATTATTACATTTGCTTTATCAACAAAATGTTAAAAATAAAACTAAAATATTCAGTGAGTGGTATGCACTCGATTTGGTAAAAAATCAAGACGGTGATGTAGTGGGTTGTACTGCCATTGATATCGAGTCTGGTGAAGTTGTATATTTCAAATCTAAAGCAGTAGTATTAGCAACCGGTGGGGCTGGGCGTATTTACGCTTCAACTACTAATGCTCATATTAATACTGGCGACGGCTTAGGTATGGCACTACGTGCTGGTGTTCCCATGCAAGATATGGAAATGTGGCAGTTCCACCCAACAGGGATTGCAGGTGCTGGTACCCTAGTAACCGAAGGTTGTCGTGGTGAAGGCGGTTACCTTCTAAATAAAAACGGCGAACGTTTTATGGAACGATATGCGCCTAATGCCAAAGATTTAGCCGGACGAGACGTTGTTGCTCGTTCGATGATGACAGAAATTCGTGAAGGTCGTGGCTTCGACGGTCCACAAGGTCCACATTGTAAGCTGAAGCTTGATCACTTAGGTAAAGATGTTCTTGAATCTCGTCTGCCAGGTATCTTAGAATTATCTCGTACATTCGCTCACGTCGACCCCATTAAAGAGCCAATTCCTGTCATTCCAACTTGTCATTATATGATGGGCGGTATACCGACCAATGTTGACGGACAAGCGCTTACCATGGACGTAAATGGAAAAACTTCACCTATTAAAGGGTTGTTTGCTTGTGGTGAAATTGCATGTGTATCAGTACATGGTGCCAACAGACTAGGTGGTAATTCATTATTAGACTTAGTCGTTTTTGGCCGTGCTACAGGATTACATCTTGGTAAAGCGATTGATGGTATCGATGCTCGTGAAGCGTCAGAAGATGATGTTGATCAAGCGATGGTGCGCTTTAATCGCTGGGAAAATTCACCAGTGGGTAAAGGCGAAGATCCTGTTCAAATTAAGAAAGACTTGCAGCAATGTATGCAATTAAACTTCTCGGTATTTCGTGAAGGTGAGTCAATGGCTACAGGTTTGAAAGAGTTAAATGATATCCGAGAAAGATTAGATAACGCTAGCCTTAATGATAAGAGTAATGACTTTAATACTATGCGTATCGAATGTCTTGAACTCGATAATTTAATGGAAACTGCCTACACCACAGCTGTAGCGTCTAATTTCAGAACAGAGAGTCGCGGTGCTCACAGTCGTTTTGATTTTCCTGATAGAGATGATAAGGATTGGTTATGCCATTCTGTTTATTTACCGGATTCAAAATCAATGATAAAACGTGAAGTGAATATGTCACCCAAGTTGCGTGAAGCCTTTCCACCTAAAGCAAGAACATACTAGGAGCAACAATTATGCAATTAAATCTTTCAGTCTACCGTTACAATCCTGATATTGATAACGCTCCTCGTATGCAAGATTATCAGTTGGAGGTCGCAGAAGGCCAAGACATGATGGTATTGGATGCATTGATAGCATTAAAAGAAAAGGATCCTACTCTGTCATTTCGTCGTTCATGCCGTGAAGGTGTATGTGGCTCTGATGGCGTAAACATGAATGGTAAAAATGGCTTAGCGTGCATCACACCAATATCAGCACTTAAAGGTTCTAAGATAGTGGTTCGTCCATTACCTGGATTACCTGTGGTGCGTGATTTGGTAACTGATATGACGCAATTTTATACTCAGTATGAAAAAATAAAGCCGTACCTTATTAACGACGATAAGCAACCGCCAGCCCGTGAGTTTTTGCAGTCCCCTGAAGAAAGAGAAAAGCTAGATGGTTTGTACGAGTGCATATTGTGTGCATGTTGTTCAAGCTCTTGCCCATCTTTCTGGTGGAACCCAGATAAGTTTATTGGCCCTGCCGGTTTGTTACATGCCTATCGCTTCCTAGCTGATAGCAGAGATACAGCAACTGATGAACGTTTAAATGGCTTAGATGATGCATTTAGTGTATTTAGATGCCATGGCATCATGAACTGCGTCAGTGTTTGTCCAAAGGGATTAAACCCAACAAAAGCGATTGGTCATATCAAATCTATGCTGCTCAAACGAGCAGTGTAGGTTTTACTAATAATAAAATACCGTGTGCTTCGGCACACTTATTCGCAGGTCTGATTAAAACCAAGGGACGACAATGCAGCAAAGCGTGATGAAAGCATGGTGGGATTCTTCTCACATGGCTGGTGGCAACGCAACTTATATAGAAGAAATGTACGAAGCGTTTTTAGATGATTCACAAAGTGTGTCTGATGAATGGCGAGACATTTTCGAAAAGTTACCTAAACTTGATGGAGTAGAAGTTGAAACCAAGCACAGTCTTGTTCGCGACCAATTTCGACATCTAGCCGCACTGGGTCCAGCCTCTCGAGTTAGTTCAGCTCAGTCAACTGCAAGTGGCAGTGATGAAAAGCAGGTTAAAGTATTACAATTGATTAATGCCTTTCGATTCAGAGGCCATCAACATGCTAATCTTGACCCTCTCGGGCTGTGGAAACAACCAAGGGTCAGAGACTTGGAACTTTCACACCATAATCTTTCTGAAAAAGACTTTGATACCACGTTCAATTTAGGTTCTTATGCCATCGGCAAAGAGTCTATGCCTTTGGGTGAATTATTTGACTCGCTTAATCGCACCTATTGTGGCTCCATCGGTACTGAATACATGCACATTACCGATACGGATCAGAAACGTTGGTTGCAACATCGTATCGAATCCGTTCAAGCTAAGCCTGAAGTTGCTCGCGAAGATAAAATCAATCTTCTTAAAGGTTTAGTGGCCGCGGACGGAATGGAAAAGTATCTTGGCGCTAAATTTCCCGGTGCGAAACGTTTTTCTCTTGAAGGCGGTGACTCATTAGTACCTATGCTCAAAGCTCTGATCAGTCATGCCGGTAGTAATGGCACTAAAGAAGTTGTTGTGGGTATGGCACACCGAGGTAGGATCAATACATTAGTGAATGTACTGGGGAAAAATCCGTCGGTACTTTTTGATGAGTTTTCCGGTAAACATGATGATTCGCTAGGTGCTGGTGATGTGAAGTATCACGCAGGTTACTCTTCCGATTTTGCCACACCAGGCGGTAACTTACACTTAGCATTGGCATTTAATCCATCGCATCTTGAAATTGTTAACCCAGTTGTTATTGGTTCTGTTCGTGCTCGATTAGACCGACGTGGGTGTTCTGATGGTTCGTTAGTTTTACCTATTACCATTCACGGTGATGCCGCTATTGCGGGACAAGGTGTGGTGCAAGAAACTTTTAACATGTCGCAAACTCGTGGTTTCCAAGTGGGTGGCACAGTACGTATTGTAATTAATAATCAAGTAGGTTTTACCACTTCTAAAACTGAAGATGCACGCTCAACGCAATATTGCACTGACATTGCGAAAATGGTTCAGGCTCCTATATTTCATGTGAATTCTGACGACCCTGAAGCGGTATTGTTTGTAACAAGACTTGCCTTAGATTATCGAAACCAATTTAAACGTGATGTGGTAATTGATTTAGTTTGTTATCGACGTCATGGACACAACGAAGCTGACGAACCAAATGCAACTCAGCCAATAATGTATCAAAAAATTAAAATCCATCCTGTGCCACGTAAAATCTACGCAGACCAACTTATCGCTGAAGGTGTTATAGAAGCACACGAAGTAAAAAAATTGGTGAGTGATTATCGTGCTGCACTCGATCACGGTGCTTGTGTGGTCGAAGAATGGCGCCCAATGACTGAGCATTCAGTGGATTGGTCCCCATTTCTTGGACATGATTGGGATGTTAATTACGACAGTTCAATCAGCGTAGATCAAATTAAAGAATTAGGCGAAAAGCTGTGTACTTTTCCCGCTGATTATACACTTCAATCACGTGTTGCTAAGTTATATAAAGACCGAGTCTCAATGATAAATGGCGAAAAAGCACTAGATTGGGGGATGGCAGAAAACTTAGCTTACGCCGATATAGTTACCAGAGGCAGTAATATACGTATGACAGGGCAAGACTCTGGTCGTGGTACTTTTTTCCATCGCCATGCAGTCTTGCATAATCAAACTGATGGTTCTGATTATATACCTTTGGCTAATATGAACGACGATCAAGGTAAAATGGAAATATACGATTCTGTCTTATCTGAAGCAGCGGTTGTTGCTTTTGAGTATGGTTACGCAACAGCAGAGCCCGGTACACTGACTATTTGGGAAGCTCAATTTGGTGACTTTGCTAACGGTGCTCAGGTTGTGATCGATCAGTTTCTAAGTTCTGGTGAAGCCAAGTGGGGACGTTTGTGTGGATTGACTTTGTTGTTACCTCACGGTTATGAAGGTCAAGGACCAGAGCATAGTTCTGCCAGGTTAGAGCGTTTCTTGCAAATGTGTGCCGATCATAATTGGCAGGTATGTGTACCTTCAACGCCAGCTCAAGTATTTAACATGTTAAGGCGTCAGGCATGTCGCCCGTTACGTAAACCGCTCATCGTCATGTCACCTAAGTCTTTATTGCGTCATCCTTTAGCTGTATCAAGCATTGAAGAACTAGCTGAGGGTGTGTTTCATAATGTTATTGACGAAATAGATGACATTGTGTCAAATAAAGTTAAACGTGTTGTGATGTGCTCAGGCAAAGTCTATTACGACTTGTTAGAGCAGCGCCGCAAGAACGAACAAACCGACGTAGCTATTATTCGAGTCGAACAACTATATCCTTTTCCTCAAGCAGAATTTGGTCAAATCATGAGTAAATTCAAACACGTTAAGGACTGGGTATGGTGTCAAGAAGAACCTCAAAACCAAGGTGCTTGGTATTGTAGTCAACATCATTTTCGGACTGCGTTACCCAGAGCTGCCACGTTAACATATGCCGGTCGAAACGCCTCTGCTTCTCCAGCGGTAGGTTATATTTCAGTTCACAACCAACAGCAAAAAGATTTGGTTGATGATGCATTAACAATTAAATAAGGAACCAGTATGACAATAGAAATAAAAGTACCGGTGTTGCCCGAATCAGTGGCAGATGCATCCATCGCTACCTGGCATGTAAAGGTAGGTGACAAAGTGAGTCGCGACCAAAATCTTGTAGATATTGAAACAGATAAAGTAGTGTTAGAAGTTGTTGCACCTGCAGACGGCGTTGTCAGTGAAATTTTTAATGCTGAGGGCGACACGGTGTTAGGTGAACAAACTATTGCTAATTTTGAGGAAGGTGCGGGTGCGGTCGCAACTGAAGCCGAAGCTCCTGCTCAAACTAGTGAAAAATCAAGTCAACCATCAGCTAATAAGGGTGAGTCAGTGGAAATTAAGGTACCTGTTCTGCCAGAGTCAGTGGCAGATGCAACAATTGCAACTTGGCATGTTAAGCCCGGTGAAGCTATTTCTCGTGATCAGAACTTAGTTGATATCGAGACTGATAAAGTAGTGTTAGAAGTTGTGGCACCTGCTGATGGCACATTAAGTGAAATTTTAGCGCCCGAAGGCGAAACAGTAAACGGTGAGCAGGTGATTGCGCACTTTATCGCCGGTGCTGTTGCCGCTGCACCAGCTACCAGCGAAGCCTCTGGTTCAACTGACGAAAATGATGCCCTTAGCCCTTCTGTTCGCAGACTATTAGCTGAGAAAGGCTTAGATGCTTCTAATATTAAAGGCACAGGAAAAGGCGGTCGAGTTACTAAAGAAGACGTTGAAAAATCTTTACAAGCCCCGGCAGCTAAATCATCTGCATCTGCAGAAGCAGCACCAGCACCAGTTGTTGCATTAGATAACCGAACCGACAAACGAGTACCAATGACACGTTTGCGCAAGACTATCGCTACGCGTTTGTTAGAAGCAAAAAATAGCACCGCTATGTTGACTACGTTTAACGAAGTGAACATGAAGCCAATTATGGATTTGCGTAAGCAATACCAAGAAAGTTTTGAAAAACGTCACGGTATTCGTCTTGGCTTTATGTCTTTCTATGTAAAAGCCGTAACTGAAGCGCTTAAACGTTTCCCTGAAGTAAACGCCTCTATCGATGGTGATGATATTTGTTATCACAATTATTTCGATATCTCTATTGCTGTATCAACCCCTCGTGGATTGGTAACACCAGTACTTAAAGATACTGATTCGTTAGGAATGGCTGGTATTGAAGGTGGTATCAGATCACTGGCACTTAAAGGTCGTGATGGTAAGTTAACTTTAGCTGAGATGCAGGGTGGTAACTTCACTATTACAAATGGTGGAGTGTTTGGTTCGTTGTTGTCGACACCTATTCTGAACCTTCCACAAAGTGCTATTTTAGGTATGCATAAAATTCAAGATAGACCTATGGCAGTGAACGGTAAAGTTGAAATTTTGCCAATGATGTATTTAGCATTGTCTTATGATCACCGCATTATTGATGGTAAAGAGTCTGTTGGCTTTTTGGTGACCATCAAAGAAATGTTAGAAGATCCAACACGTCTTTTATTAGATGTGTAACTAATCGAGGCAGCTGAGGACTAACCCTAGCTGCGTCTTCGTTGTTATTGTGTTACATAACGACATAAAAAATAAAGCGGCTTACTAGCGGCTTTTTTCTTACATTAAACGGGTAGAAAAACCATGAATTTGCATGAATATCAAGGCAAGCAGTTATTCAAAGAGTACGGTTTGCCAGTCTCTGACGGAATAGCAGCTTCGACTCCAGAAGAAGCTGTAGCGGCAGCTGATAAAATTGGCGGCAGTGAGTGGGTAGTTAAATGCCAAGTTCACGCAGGTGGCCGAGGTAAGGCTGGCGGCGTAAAATTGGTCAAAACTAAAGAAGAAATCAAAGCCTTCGCTGAAAAGTGGTTAGGCAAAAATTTAGTGACTTTTCAAACTGATGAACATGGTCAGCCAGTCACCAAAATTTTGGTTGAAACCTGCACTGATATCGCAGATGAGTTGTATTTAGGTGCGGTTGTTGACCGTACTTCTCGTCGCATTGTTTTCATGGCGTCTACTGAAGGCGGTGTTGAAATTGAAACTGTTGCTCATGAAACACCTGAAAAGATTTTAAAAGCTGAAATCGATCCTATTGTCGGTGCACAGCCTTACCAAGCCCGTGAAATGGCGTTTAAATTGGGCCTTAAAGGCGTACAGATTAAACAGTTCACTAAGATATTTCTTGGTTTAGCAAAAATGTTTGTGGACCTAGATATCGCCCTTATCGAAATCAACCCTCTAGTGATTAAAGCTGACGGTGATATTCACTGTCTAGATGCTAAATTAGCTATCGATGGTAACGCTGTTTATCGTCAACCTAAAGTAGCAGCTATGCACGATCCATCACAAGATGATGCTCGTGAAGCAGAGGCGGCTAAATGGGAACTTAACTATGTAGCACTAGACGGAAACGTTGGCTGTATGGTGAATGGTGCCGGTCTTGCTATGGGAACTATGGATATTGTTAACTTACACGGTGGCAAGCCAGCTAACTTCCTTGATGTGGGCGGCGGTGCAACCAAAGAACGTGTTGCTGAAGCATTCAAAATCATTCTTTCTGATAGCAACGTGAGTGCTGTACTAGTGAACATATTTGGTGGCATTGTTCGTTGTGACATGATTGCTGAAGGTATTATTGGCGCAGTTAAAGAAGTAGGCGTTAATGTTCCCGTTGTTGTTCGTTTAGAAGGTACTAACGCTGAACTAGGCCGTGAAGTATTAGCTGCTTCAGACCTAGATATCATAGCTGCAAGCAGTCTGACTGATGCCGCTAAATTAGTTGTTAAAGCCGCGGAGGGCAAATAATGTCTGTATTAATCAATAAAGACACCAAAGTTATCTGCCAGGGTTTTACTGGCGGTCAAGGTACTTTCCATTCAGAGCAAGCTATCGCTTATGGTACAAAGATGGTTGGTGGTGTAACTCCTGGTAAAGGCGGCACTACGCATCTTGGTTTACCTGTATTTAACACAGTACGAGAAGCGGTTGAAAAAACTGGTGCTACGGCCTCTGTTATTTATGTACCAGCTGCATTCTGTAAAGATTCAATTGTTGAAGCGGCTGATTCTGGTATCGAGTTGATCATTTGTATCACTGAAGGTATCCCCACTATCGACATGTTGTTTGTGAAAGAATATTTGACCGTAAAAGGCGTTCGAATGATAGGTCCAAACTGCCCAGGTGTTATCACTCCTGGTGAATGTAAGATTGGTATCATGCCTGGTCATATTCATAAGCCTGGTAAAGTAGGTATTGTTTCTCGCTCTGGTACTTTGACGTACGAAGCAGTTAAACAAACTACTGACGAAGGTTTCGGCCAATCTACTTGTGTAGGTATTGGTGGCGACCCTATCCCTGGTTCAAACTTTATCGATATTTTGAAATTGTTCCAAGAAGATCCTAAAACTGAAGCAATCGTTATGATTGGTGAAATTGGTGGTTCTGCTGAAGAAGAAGCAGCTGAGTATATTAAAGCGCATGTGACTAAACCTGTTGTTTCATACATTGCTGGTGTTACAGCACCTGAAGGCAAGCGTATGGGTCACGCTGGCGCAATTATCGCCGGTGGTAAAGGCACCGCTGATGAGAAATTCAAAGCGCTAGAAGCGGCAGGTGTTAAAACTGTTCGTTCTTTGGCTGATATTGGTAAAGGTTTGCGCGAAATTACTGGTTGGTAAACTTCGTACTTAACCATGTTAAATACTACAACCCGCCATAAGGCGGGTTTTTTGTATCTAGGGTTTTGCTTTCCTTAAGTGGTAAGAAAACATAAGACGAAAAATTTTGTTAATGTGATAATAACTTCAACATGATGCTTATGTACCTAAAATCTTATGCCTATTAATACTCAAAAATCTATTTGTCAGTTAGAAAACTTGCCCAAACCTCGAGAAGTTAGCGGTGTAAACAATGAAACGTTTAATGAGCAGGTGCTTGAATATTATGAGCCAGTGGTGCTGAGAGGATTTGCCAGCGATTGGGAAATAGTACACTTAGCAAATAATTCACTGGACGCTGTAGCCAATTATCTTTGCAAACACGATAGTGGTAAAACTCAACGACTAGTTACAACGCCGACTGCAGCTAACGGTCGCATGTTTTATAATGAAAACTTAGATGGCATGAATTTTAGCGTGCAACAAACATCATTATCATCGAGTATCAAGCAAATGTTACGGCGCCCCGAAGGTCATGGGTCTGAAAACTATTGTATACAAAGTGTCAGCGTTCGCGATAACTTGCCACTGTTAGAGGAAAAAATTTCCTATCCATATAAAATAGCACCCGCTCTTTTATATGGATAGGTAACCAAATGACCGTAGCGCCTCATTTTGATGAGGCCAGTAATATTGCAGTAGTCGCAGCAGGAAAACGACGCTTCACTTTTTTCCCTCCCGAACAGATTAAAAATTTGTATATTGGACCGCTAGATTTTACCCCCTCAGGTCAACCTATCAGTCTGGTGAATTTAAGAGATCCCGATTTAAAGCGCTTTCCTAGATATGAGGAAGCCTATAAAAATGCCATGTCAGTCGAGTTAAATCCTGGTGACGCGATCTATATTCCATCACCTTGATGGCATCATGTTGAGTCACTGTCTAAATTCAATGTGTTGGTCAATTATTGGTGGAGTAACGCCTATGTGTCCAGTGCACTTCCGTTTCCAATGTTAATACATGCAATACAAGCTTTAAAGAACCTGCCTCAGGGCCAAGTTAATGCTTGGGAAAGTATTTTAGAGCATTATCTTTTTGATCGGTCTGTTGACCCTGCAGCTCATTTGCCAGCTGGTACCGCAGGTATTTTAGGAGACTTAACACCGCAAAAGGCTACTCACCTGCACAAGTAGCTAGTTAACCAACTTGGTTAATATTGTTTATAAAGGTAGCTACGGTGTTTTTAAAAAGTTGTCATTTATTAAGGTTTAGTAACGTAACTTGGTTATTTTTTTAGTGAAATTATATTTAAATTTGTTATAAAAACTGCTGCTAAGTGGTTTTTTATTCCTTACTGGTTGCCTTCGTATTATTAAAACGGTGAATAAAACACCATAATAGTTAGTTGTTATCGTGTTTTCGACGGATAACTTATTATTAACATGTTATTTCTGTTATCTATTTTCGAATTGATATAATTAACAATTACATCCTCATTTTGGTGTTTCCTCTTGAAGTAAATTATTATAAAACAATAAGTTACATTTATTAATCCTGAGTGAGAATTCATTTTGTTTGTTGTCTTTCTGTTAACCGTTTGTTGAATGACTTTATTGAATACGTATGTATAGCGTTGAGCTGTAAGGCGGCTTGAAGGTAATATCCTGCTTAGAATAAACGCAAGTGTAAGAATGTATTGTCGGTCTTTGCCGTTTGATTCATTTTAATCATTTGATAACTACCAAGAACGGGACACACACATGAAACAATTTAAACCCAGCTTAATCCAAGCGGCACTTATTACCAGTGGATTTGCTTTCAGCATTTCATCTGCACTTGCTCAAGAAACTGCGGCAGACGATAATTTAGAGGTCATTCAAGTATCTGGTATTAGAGGTAGCTTAATGCGAGCTCAAGCACTCAAAATGGACAACACGTCTATCGTTGAGGTTTTGTCTGCTGAAGATATTGGTAAGTTACCTGATACCAGTATAGCCGAATCATTGGCGCGTTTACCCGGTTTAGCAGGTGAACGTCGAAATGGCCGAACCAGTGGTTTATCTATTCGTGGTTTCAATGAAAACTATGTGGGTACTTCACTCAATGGTCGAGAATTGTTGGGAATGGGAGACAACCGCGGGGTTGAATTTGATTTATATCCTACTGAAATTATTTCTAATATCGTCGTTTATAAAACACCTGAAGCAGGCCTGACCGTTCAGGGACTAGGTGGTACAGTTGATTTGCAAACTGTTAATCCAATTGGTCAAGAGCGCTCGATTACTTTTAACGGTAACTACGAGAAAAACCAAAAAGATTCGGCTAACCCAGATTACGATAATAACGGACACCGTTTGTCCTTTAACTATATTGATTCATTTGCAGACGACACTATTGGTCTTGCATTAACATTAGCAACAATGGAAACGCCGCGTCAGGAAGAGCAATTTCGTGGCTGGGGTTATGCAACGGTTAATCAAGATAGCCCTAGAAGAGATTTAGATATTACCCCTTCTTCTGCCGGAGACGTCGTAACAGGTGGTCATGATTCATTTGTTCGTTCGGCAATGCTTGAACGTGATTCAATTGCAGCCGTTATTCAATACGCACCGAATGATAAACTCAATATTCAAGTTGATGCGCTGTATATCGATTTTGAAGAAAATGATGTTAGACGCGGCCTCGAAGAAGGCGGAGCTGAGTGGGGTGTGGGTGACAATTACCAAATCACAGGTGTTGAAAATGGTTTAGTTACTTCGGGTAATTATGATGGGTTTTATTCTGTTGTTCGAAATGACGCTAGAAGTCAAGAATCCAAACTAACCACTATAGGCTTGAATCTTGAGTATGAGATAAATGATAGCTGGACTGCTGAGGTTGATTATTCAACAGGTGATGTTGATAAAACTATATCCGATATTGAAAGCTATTCTGGTGTTGGACGTCCTGGAGTAAACCCTGATCGCCCATTAACAGCCCGTTCATGGCAGCAAACTGATACAGGTGTGACGTTTAGTGATCACCCAACTATCGCACCGCTAGACTTAACTGACCCGAGCATTATTCGTTTAGCTGGGCCACAGGCATGGGGTGGAAGTTTAGCTCCAGTTGAAGCTTTCCAGGGCATTGATGGCTTTGATCCTAATACTGCACAAGACGGATTTGTTAACCAACCTACATTTGATGAATCATTAGATTCGTTGCGTTTCCAAGTGAATGGTATCGTTAATTGGGGAATATTTACTGCGCTTGAGGCTGGGGTTGTTTATTCGGATCGTTCAAAAACCAAGACCAATAATGGTGCTTACCTAACTGCTCCTACTTGGCCTGATGATGGTCCGATTCCTGATGTGGTTGGTGTGGCCGATTTAAGCTTTATTGGCATTAATGGTGTGTTGGCTTATGACAGCTTAGCCTTGTTCAACAGTGGCTACTACACAGTCACAGATGCAGCTGATCTCGAGACAGCTCGACAGGGCGACAGCTATACTGTTGCAGAAGAAACAACCACGTTATTTGCAAAACTGGATATAGATACCGAAGTCGCAGATATGCTCCTTAGAGGTAACATAGGCGTGCAAGTCGTTAAAGCAGATCAGTCATCTAGCGGTTTTGATACCGTTATCGGGCCTAATTTGTACGTACAAAAAACCCCTGTAGAAGGTGGTGATTCTTACACTGATGTATTACCCACTTTAAACCTGAGTTTAGAAATCGCTGACAATCAATTTATCAGAACTGGTTTGGCCAAGGTTTTAACTCGCCCCAGAATGGACGACATGAGACCGAATAACCAAGTGTCATTTTCATTTAATGACAGTAATATCCTGAACTCTACCCTAGGGAATGGTGCATTTTCTGGCAGTGCAGGTAATCCATTGTTAAAACCAATAGAAGCGAATCAGTTTGATTTGTCTTACGAAAATTATTTTGCTGATGATGGATTCTATGCTGTTAGTTTCTTTTATAAAGACCTAAAAAATTGGCATGAAAGTGGTAATACGGTAGCTGATTTCTCAGAGTCTTATATTCCTGGTTACCATGACTCATCAGGTGCTCACGATATAGATAATGATGGTGTAGAGGACGGTCCTTTACCACCACAAACATTCTTAGGTGGAGTATCATTCAGACAAGACGGTCTTCAGGGCTTTGTTAGAGGTTGGGAACTACAAGGTAGCGTACCAATGAGTATTATTCACGAAGCTTTAGAAGGGTTCGGTGTGGTTGCCAGTGCGACTTTCCTAACCGGTGAATTCGATGATGGTTCACGTATTCCTGGTTTATCAGAAGAAGCCTACAGCTTCACTGCCTACTATGAAAATAGTGGTTTTGAAATTAGGGTGTCAGGTACCAAGCGAGATGAATTCTTTTCGGAAACTCGTGGCCTCAGCCTCAGCCTAGTGGGTGCTACTGACAACGGTGGCGAACAATGGGATGCGCAAGTGGGTTATGATTTTGCTGAATCTGGCATCGAAAGTCTGGAAGGTTTACGTATTACGTTACAAGGGCAAAACTTGACGGATGAGCCCACCATTCAATCAAATGGATCGGATTCACGTCAAATTACTCAATACCAAAGCTACGGACGTAACTTCTTATTAGGTGCAAATTACTCCTTCTAAAAGGTAAATAAAGCTTATCGATAAGCTTTATTTTATCAGACGGGCAGCGGTGTTAAGCGGTTGCTAGAATAAATAACCCCAGTTAGCATAAGCAACTGGGGTTTTTTTAAGAAAAGATTAAAATGAAAAATGTCATCAAAAAAGTTGTGATAGTAGGTGGTGGAACAGCCGGCTGGATATCTGCAGCGCTACTTAAAAGAGTTATAGGTAACTCCCTAGAAATTGAATTGATTGAATCTGAAGCTATTGGCACGGTAGGAGTGGGTGAAGCCACTATCCCGCCTATCAGGTTATTGAATAATGTACTGGGCATTAATGAGGCAGAGTTTCTACGAGAAACTAAAGCCACCATTAAGCTGGGTATTCAATTCGAGAACTGGCGCGTGAAAGATGAAAGTTACTTTCATTCCTTTGGGGCCCCAGGTAAAAGTATGGCATTTTGCCAATTTCATCATTTTTGGAAACGTTCACAGTTATTGGGCGATACCAGTAGTTTATGGGATTATGACTTAAATTATTTGTGTGCCATGCAGGGTAAATTTGCACAGATAAACAGTAAAGATTCCATTTTAGAATTACCTTATGCTTATCATTTTGATGCTTCATTATATGCTAATTTTTTACGCAAATTTTCTGAAAAAATGGGCGTCAAGCGAACAGAAGGTATAGTCCAGCAAGTTGCTTTAAACAATGAATCTGGGTTTGTTGAAAGCTTAACCTTAAAGGATGGACAGGTCATTGCGGGTGATCTTTTTATCGATTGTTCGGGGTTTAAGGGCTTGTTAATACAGCAACAATTAGGAACCGGATATGATGACTGGAGTCATTGGTTACCCTGTGATCGTGCTGTAGCCATTCCTTCAGAACGCTTTGAAACTACACTGCCTTATACGCGCTCTATTGCGCATTCAGCCGGATGGCAGTGGCGAATTCCATTGCAGCACCGCAATGGCAATGGTTTGGTGTATAGCAGTGCTCATTATACTGATGCTGAAGCGACAGACTTATTATTGTCTAATCTGGAGAGTAAACCGTTAGGCGATCCAAACCTTATACAATTTAAAACTGGTAGACGCCGCAAACAGTGGAACCGAAATGTGCTGGCAGTGGGGCTTTCGAGCGGTTTTTTAGAGCCACTTGAGTCGACCAGCATTCACTTGATTCAATCTGCAATTGTCAGACTCATTCATCTGTTCCCCCATCAGGGAATAGACAACTCAGTGGTTAACGAATATAACCAACAATCAAAAGTTGAGTTTGAACAAATACGTGACTTCTTGATTTTGCATTACCACCTGAATGAACGCAATGATAGTCAGTTTTGGCGTGATTTGCGGAATATGGAAGTGCCTCAAAGCTTACTGCATAAAATTCAGCTTTTTGCTGATTCTGGCAAGATTTTCCGAGAACAGAATGACTTGTTTTTGGAAAGTTCCTGGATACAAGTCATGCTTGGGCAAGGCATTATTCCAAAGGATTACCACCCCATCGCTAATAATATTAGTGACGAAAAGTTATTTGAAATGTTAAAAAGCATCAAAAACATTAAGCATGAACCCCTATCCAAATTGCCTTCTCATGATGACTTTTTAAAAAAATACTGCGAACTGTAAAATGAAAGCCCACTTACACCCGCGAATTTTCCGTTTAGAATGGAGTATGGCTATCATTTTGATTCTCATCTCCTTGGACATTTTTTGGCTGAACGTGCCGTTTCAAAAGTTGTTGTTCATAGGCAAGAAAAAATCACTGATGTAAGTATCAATGATAACGGCAATATTGCGGCACTCGTCACTGAAAGTGGAGAGCATATAAGCGCCGATTTTTTTGTTGATTGCAGCGGCTTTTCTGCTTTTTTGATGCAAAAAACACTAGGTGTTAAGTTTAATAGTTATAAAGAAAACCTGTTTAATGATTCGGCAGTGGTTCTACCCACAGCCATTACAGATAACATCCCTGTTGAAACCCAAGCTACGGCCTTGTCTAACGGCTGGTGTTGGAAAATCCCGTTAACTAACCGTTATGGTAATGGTTATGTGTACAGTGCCGATTTTATATCCAGTGATGCGGCTGAAATTGAACTTCGCTCCCATCTTGATTGTTTGCATGGCAGTCAAAGTGCCCGCCATTTGAAAATGAAGGTGGGTCAATTAGATAAACATTGGGAGCGAAACTGTCTGGCATTAGGCTTATCACAAGGATTTATTGAGCCTTTGGAAGCCACCGCGCTTCATTTGGTACAAATTTCTATTGAGCTGTTTATCACGGAATTTGAGAACGGTGGTTTTGGAAATACCCATCAAGCCGCATATAACAGCAAGATGAGTCAACGATTTGAACGAGTCAGGGATTACATCGTGGCTCACTATAAATTAAATACCAGAAATGACAGTGAATACTGGCGTGCTAATAGAAACAATCCCAAAATATCAGACTCCCTTGGGCAACTTCTAGATGTATGGTTTAACCGAGGCGACATGGAAGTCGAAATAGAGCGTCAGAATCTGTCGTCCCATTTTAACTCTACATCTTGGCACTGTTTATTAGCCGGTTATGGTGCATTTCCTCCATTGGCGGCGAAGCAACCTAATCAGGGTGACTTATATAAAGACCAAAAAATTCAGACTTTCTTGCATAGTTGTAGTTTAAATTTCGATCCTAATAAATAATATCGACTGGTTGTAGATAGAGGGCCAACAGGTTGCAAATAGAGTATAAATACCGCGCACTTTCATGTTTGGAATGTGACGTGCTTTATTTGTGGTTACTCGAATATGTCAGTGTATCAATGTCACTTCATTGCCTGAACCTCAAAGGCTGGGGTGCCAAATGCTAAAATATTAGTTAGCTACAGCGGACTGCTTCTCGATAATAAACATGTTCATGACATATCCTAACCACTATTTGCAAATTTTCTTGTCACTCATAAAACTTACTTCCCGCAATTAGAATTTCTTGTAGCCTAAAAATATTTTCCCTTACAGACCGGTAATGTCTGCTTTTCCACCCCTGAAGTTAATGAATTGTATCTAAGTAATGCTGAATACGTATGCAGTGCATTGTAGCGGATGTTAACTAAGCGTTAACATTTGCTGTGGACAAAAAGTGAGCTCTATTTTGAGAAAACGACAGTGTTAGCTCACTAAAAATAACAAAAACGGGACGCATAAATGAGAAAATTCAAACCCAGTTTTATAACCGCGGCATTGGTAGCTAGCGGCATGGCCTTTAGTAGCTCACCAATATATGCACAAGCAACTCCGGTAGAAGCTGATGAAACTAAACCAGTTGAATCATTGGAAGCGGTTGAAAGAATTGAGATTACAGGTTTTGCTACTAGTCTTATTCAATCACTTAATCAAAAGCGCTTTAGCGATACTGTGTCGGAGCAGATTTCTGCAGATGATTTAGGAGGCTTGCCTGATGTTTCAATGGCTGATGCTTTAACCAGACTCCCAGGTATTTCTGCAGTGAGAACAGGTGGTCAAGCTGCTGAAATCAATATCCGTGGTTTATCTGGCGACTTTGTCTTTTCAACCTTAAATGGCCGTGAACAAGTATCCACTAGTGGCGACCGTTCTATTGAGTTTGATCAATACCCTTCAGAATTAATCTCTTCTGCAGCCGTATATAAATCTCCCAAAGCATCCTTAATAGAAGGAGGAGTGGCAGGAACCGTGGAATTGAGAACTGCCAATCCATTGAGTCTTGATGCAGATTCTAAGCTGAGTGTTAACGCCCGTGGCATGTTCAACGACCGTGCTAATGAAGTGGCTGATGCAGAGGAATTTGGGCATCGATTCAGTTTTTCTTATCAAACTAAATTTCTTGATGAGACCCTAGGTTTGGCCATAGGTTACGCGCGTTTATTTCAACCCAGCGTATCAACCCAATTTATTGGTCTTGCTTACAATGCTCAAGCTGATGTTGATGGTTTAGTCAATGATACCGATGGCCCAGCAGACTGCCCTGAATGTGAAAACATCAGTGAAGGTTTTGAAATGCAACACCAAGGTGGTGAAGAAACACGTGACGGCTACATGGTGGCAATTGAATGGGCGCCGGTAGACAATTTTACGCTTAAAACGGATATGTTTTTATCGCAGTTTGAGTCAGAAGAGTTTGCTCGCGGTTATAGGGTGAAGTTGGGGGGATCGCAAACTTCGGTTACTAATCCTATTTTATCTGGCAATGACGTAATCGGTGGTACTTTTAATCGTACCTCTGGCAGTTTTACCCGAATAGAATTAGTTAACGATGATAATCAAGATTCAGATGAAGTATTAAGCCTAGGCATTAACGCTGACTGGCAGGCCACAGACAATCTTAGTCTGGCCTTTGACGTGAGTTATTCGAAGGCAACCAGCGATTTTAGAAATGGTTTGTTGTGGTCACTGGTGGCTGAAGACGCCACAGTAGCTAATCCGCAATTTGATGAAAACGTCTCTATTTCTTATCTGTTGAATGGTTTGGATTTGCCTGATTTAGCATTTAATCAGGCTGAGGCATTTTCTGATTTGGACCGAGTGATGGTCAGTAAATATGGCATTTATCCCTTTGTAAATGAAGATGAATCCACTGCGTATCGCTTTGATTTTAAATATGAATTAGATAGTAATTTTGTTTCGTCAGTGGAGTTTGGCGTACGTCATTCTGATCGTGATTATTCTAATGACCGTTCTGTATTTGAATACGGTAACGATTCTGCATTTTCTATAAGTGAGCCTCCTTTACGGTTAACGTCAGATATGGTTGAAATCAATGATTGGAGTAGCGAATTTGGTTATTTCCCTTCTTATCCTTCCATTGACTTGGATTCAGCCCTTAATGCTTGGTTTCCATCTGGCATTCCTCAACCTGTGCAAACTTGGGGCACGGGACATCCAGGGGTCATAAACAGCCCTGCAGCCGGTGAAGGTCCCAATACAGCTTGGTCTGTTCAGGAAAGTGGGGATGTCTCAGAAACGGTCACTGCCGCTTATATTATGGCGAACCTAGATATGGAAATAGGTGATTTACCGATAACCGGTAATATTGGTATACGCCGTGTTGAAACTGAACAAAGTTCAACGGTATTACAATTAGCGACCCAAAATATTCTAGACCCAGATACCGGTGAAGTACTGGAAGTTCGAGGTGATCCTACTCTTGGTGCTCAATATATTGTTGACGATGTGGGCCTTATCAATGACTACTTTAAACCTGATATTTTAACGGATAAATACACCGATTATTTACCCTCCTTAAATCTAAATTTTAAACTGACAGATAATCAGCAGTTGCGTTTTGCTGCGGCCAAAGTGATGGGGCGAGCACCTATTAACCGATTCGCTGCCAATTCGACGACTTCAGTGCAAACTGTCACTGCCAGTCAAAATCCGGATACCGGAGCCGTCACTTTATCCTCTCCTACGGCAAGGATCAGTGGACAGAGTAAAAACAGTCCTTACTTGAGGCCTTTCTATGCCAATCAATATGACTTGTCATACGAGTATTATTTTACAGAAACTGACGGCGCATTTGTTGCTGCACTTTTCTACAAAGACATTCAGTCATTTATTGAAGATATTGCATTAGATCCCTATGACTTTAGCGGCAATGGATTTGTTGTGCCTGATGACGTTAATGTGGCTGTATTTGTGGAACCGGATTCGCCAGGTGATACGCCGCAAGCTGCAGTGGATGTAAACGGTGTCCCGTTGTTTGTCACAGTTCCAACTGAAAATGGTAGATACGAAACAGCGGTTAACAATGCGTCAGGTGGTTATATTCGTGGTTTAGAATTAACGTACACGCAGATCTATGACTTTTTACCCGGCGCTTGGTCAGGTTTGGGTGTTAGCGGCAGCTATTCTTTCACTGAAAGTGAAATTACTCGTACCTTGAGCGGATCTGTATTTTCCACTGATTTACCCGGATTGTCAGAGAATGTGGCGCAATTTACCGTATTTTGGGATTACCGAGGTTTTGAAACTCGTTTAAGTACCAGATATCGCGATGCTTTTGTTTCTCAGCAGGTAGCTGTGAACGAACAGGTCGTTAACTTTGATTCTGAAATCGTGATGGATTACCAAGCCTCTTACAAGATTAATGAGAATCTCAGTGCGGTGTTCCAAATTAATAACCTCACCGATGAGCCCACTCGTAGTTACTTTGGTAAAGAAGACTTAACCGGCACCATTCAATTCTTTGGAACCCAGTACTTCCTCGGGGTCACATATTCATTATGAAATATTTAAAGCTGCAAAATCTTCAATACATAAAAAAGTTACGTTTCGCTAAGTTGGCACTACCAGCAACGAAGTCCTCTAGAATAGATAAAACATCGGAGTATTTACCTATGTTTAAACCCAGTAAAGCAGTTGGCTTGTTATTGCTAATGTTCAGTGCACTTTTTTTAGTCGCTTGTGGGGGGACAGATATTGAGTCCGGATCAAGTGAATTATTAACCTGTGATGTACCTAATGTTCCCAATTCAGCAAGCACTACGTGTGTTGCACCTCCGCCTTTTCTTTGTGATGCACCAACGGTACCAAATGAAACAAATGATGGTTGTGTCGTAGGCGCTGATCCCAGTGCACCTGATCCAGTAGCTAAGCCACAAGAAAATCAAGCCGTACTGTATTTTAATCGAGCAGCAGTGGGCGCCGATAACTCTAGCAATGACCCATCGTATGAAGGTTACAGGTTACATACTTGGAGTAATGACACTTGTAATGCTTATGCCGATTCTGATACTGATTGGGCAAATAGTCGGGTTCACAACGGTGTTGATCCAAATTATGGTGCTTATTGGATCCTTGATTTAAAACCGAACTATGCAAGCACTGAAGGTGCTTGTGGTAATTTTATTATTCACATTGGCACCGAAGCCGCGGGTAAAGAAATGGGGGGCGGCGACTTTATGATGCCCTTGTCTCAAGATGATATTGACTTCACTCGTATGAACTTTACGTTTTCTGGAGTGGCATCAGTTTTTGAATTTCCCATTACTTCACTAGGTGAACAGCCAGTTAAAATTGAAGGACAGGCTGCGCATTGGTTAGACGCGAATACATTGGTTTGGGATATCGACCCTGCGATTTTAGGCAGCGTTAAATTACATTATTCTGCGGCAGCTGATTTAAAAGTAGACTTAGAGACAGGTTTGAGTGGCACAGTTGTGCCCTTAGAACAAATCGAACTGACAGCTGAACAACAAGCGATTGCTCCGCATTTAGCTTCATTGCCAGCGTTTCAAGGTACTTGGACCCCAGAAGATGCAAAACAAGTAGTCAAAACACAAGCCGTTTTAGCCGCTTATAATGCTGAAGATAAACTCAGTAGCGCTACGGGTATCCAATTGGCCAATGGTCTAGATCAATTGTATACCACTGGTGAAAGTGACGCCGATGAGGCGCAACTTGGTCCTATATACAATGAAGACGGTACTATCACGGCTGCTCTATGGGCACCCACGGCTCAAGATATTAAGCTGAAGTTGTTTAACACCGACAAAACCTTAGCCACTACTTATGACATGATATTTGATGATGTCACCGGCATTTGGTCTTATACAGGGGGCAGTGAGTTAGATCGTACTTTGTATCGATTTGAAGTAACGGTTTATCATGCAAAAGCACAAGGGTTACAAGTGTTAAACGTGACGGATCCCTATTCGGTAAGTTTATCTACTAATAGCCGTTTCTCACAATTCGTTAATCTAAATGATGATGACTTAAAACCTGAAGGTTGGGATTCGCATACTATTCCCACCATTAACAACTTTGAAGATGCTGTCATTTATGAAGGTCATATTCGTGACTTCAGTGTACGTGATGCAAGTACCACAGTAGCGAATCGTGGTAAATATATGGCTTTCACAGAAGCAGACAGCGCCCCTGTAAGACATCTTAAAACCTTGGCTGATAAGGGATTAACTCACTTCCATATGCTGCCGGCCAATGATATTGCTAGCATTGAAGAAGACTCGAGCAAAATTGTCGATATGAGCAGTACCTTAGATGACTTATGTAAGTTAAATAAGGATGCTGAAATTTGTGATGACACTTCCATCTCATCTTCAACAGTATTAGGTGAGTTGTTTGCCAGTTATGACCCAATTTCTGAAGCGGGTAAAGCTCAAGCTCTTGCCCAAGCTATGCGCGGTATTGACCAATTTAATTGGGGTTATGACCCTTACCATTTCAATGTGCCAGAGGGGAGTTATTCTTCTGATCCAGAAGGTGTGACGCGTATCAAAGAAATGCGCGCTATGAACCAAGCTTTACATACAATGGGCTTACGTGTGGCACTAGATGTTGTCTATAACCATACTAATGCCTCTGAGTTAAATGGTAAGTCTGTGTTGGATAAAGTGGTTCCTGGTTATTACCACCGATATGCAACTGACACTGGCGCTATCGTTCGTGAAACCTGCTGTGACGATACCGAACCTCGCAATGCCATGATGCAGAAACTCATGCAAGACTCATTAGTGTTGTGGACCACACAGTATAAGTTTGATTCATTCCGTTTTGACATTATGAGCCAAGCTACAAAAACGACCATGGTCGACTTGTTTGACACGATTAAAATGTACGATGCAGATAATTACTTCTACGGTGAAGGTTGGATCAAGGAAGATCGTGGCTATGAACAAGCCACTCAGGCTAATATGTCTGGCACTGAAATTGGTACTTTTAACGACCGCATTCGTGAAGCCGTGCGCCAAGGATACATATTTAGCAAAGAGCCAAGCGATGCTGCTTTGTCTGCTCAAGACCGAGTGAAAATGAGTTTAGCGGGTACCTTAGCTGACTTTGTATTGGAAGATTTTAATGGTGTGGCATCAACTACAAGTAGCATTGGCGGTTATGCAACTGACCCAGCTGACATTATCAACTACGTGTCTAAGCACGATAACGAAACATTATGGGATAAATTCAATTATGTGTTGCCCACAGATTTAACTTTAGCCCAGCGTGTTCGTGCCCAAAATGTGGCGGCAACCATTCCTTTAATGGCACAGGGTATTCCCTTCTTCCAGCTTGGCGGGGACCTACTTCGTTCAAAATCGATGGACAGAAATACCTATGACTCCGGCGATTGGTTCAGCTATGTGGATTTCACCAAAGAAAGCAACAACTGGAATGTGGGTTTACCTTTAGCTGAAGACAATCAGAGTAAATGGGCAGAAATTGGCTTGTTTATGAATAGCCCTGAGCGCGCTGCAACTATGACAGAAATTGAATTTGCCTCAGAAGTGTTTAATGAAATGTTGAGCATTCGTAGCAGTTCTTCTTTATTCCGTTTAACGACGGGTGCAGACATTATTGAGCGTATAGGTTTTCATAATATTGGCAAACGCCAAATCCAAGGTCTAATTGTCATGAGTATCGATGACGGCTTGTCAGGGGACGCAGATATGCCTCGCGCTGATATCGACCCTATGCTTGATGCAGTCGTCGTCATAGTTAACTCCAGTTACGAAGAACAATCTCATACTGTTCCAACCGCAGCTGGTTTTGAGTTACATATGACTCAGGCATCGTCTATTGACCCCACTGTGCGAGGTGCTTATTTTACAGCCGGTTCAGAAGAGGGCACATTTACAGTGCCAGCTTTAACGACAGCTGTATTTGTTAAACCGCAAATGGGTGCTCAGGGTGTGGGCTTATCTGCCTATGCTACATCAGGCGCACCAGACGTAGTGCCTTTCGGTAGCACAACCGTGTTTGTTCGTGGTGGCATAAACGATTGGGGTGAGTCAAACCCAATGACTTATGCAGGTAACGGCGTATACGAGTCTGTTATTACTGTTGCCCCTGGTGAGTATGAGTTTAAAGTTGCCTCGTCTGATTGGTCAACGGTGGATTTTGGTGCTGGCAATCAAATAGTTGAACTAGGCACTGACAAAGAGCTGAATCGTGGTGGTGCAAACTTAATGCTTAATCTTACACAAGAAGCGACACTTAAATTCAGCCTAGACGCCAGTGATACTCAAGCACCTATTATCAACGTAGACTTCGAAGAGCCATTTTTTGGCACAACAGTATTTGTGCGTGGTGGCATCAATGGTTGGGGCGAAGATGATCCTATGGAGTATGCAGTAGGTGGTCGATACACTGCCACTATAGATGTGACAGCTGGCTCCTATGAGTTCAAAGTTGCGTCATCGGATTGGTCTACAGTGGATTATGGCTCTGCTGACTCCGATACAATGACGGTAGTAGGTGTAACTAAAGACGTAGCAGTGAGCGGCAATAACCTCGCCATCACCTTTGATGTCGATGGTAGTTATACTTTCTTATTTGATGCCTCTGATTTAAGCGCACCCACGGTTTCAGTGTTTAATGCCCAGATGTTCGGTGATACCACGGTGTTTATCCGTGGTGGCATGAATGCTTGGGGAGAAACCGATGCTTTAATCTACGATGGTAATGGTGCGTACTCTGCAGAATTAGCCATTGATGCTGGTAGTTATGAGTTTAAGGTCGCGTCTTCTGATTGGTCAACGGTTAATCTTGGTGGCAGTGGTGAAAATACGGCAATCAGTGTTGATGTACCAAAGTCCATAGTAGCCCAAGGCAATAACTTGGCGATTG
Source organism: Paraglaciecola psychrophila 170 (assembly GCF_000347635.1). NCBI lineage: Bacteria > Pseudomonadati > Pseudomonadota > Gammaproteobacteria > Alteromonadales > Alteromonadaceae > Paraglaciecola > Paraglaciecola psychrophila. The sequence goes on from NC_020514.1 coordinate 2,121,153, forward strand.
ATATCCCCGCTAGCAGTATTTATAAGTTTACTGTTGTCGGTCCTGACCCCTCTGCTCCCATAGTAACAGTGAGTGAAGTGACACCTTAGTTAACTCGTATCTAATCGTGTCTAATCGTAATGTTGCTTAAAATCCTAGCCGCTTCCAAGGGGAGCGGCTTTTTAATAAAAAGAGTGAGTTAGGCTATGGAAGATTATTATGCGTTGCAACCGCTCGCCTAACACTCTACATCAAACACATGCCAACGTTTAAACGTTTGGCTCAAACTAATTTAGTATTTTAGGAACGTTATCGATGCCTTCTTTTGTTCGAGTAACTATTTTCAGTGGTTTATTACTCGGTATTACGATTATTTTGTACGCCTGTCAGCCTCAGACGTCTATGCAAACAAATACAAACAACTGTGAGCTAGACTTCAGCTGTGCTAAAGAATTATTGCTCCATGTCGCTTCACCTAAATGGCAAGATCAAATTATCTATTTTTTAATGATTGATAGGTTTGCTGATGGTGACTCGTCTAATAATGACCAAGGGGTAGGGGTATTTGATCCTTCTAAAGAGAGTCATTATAGCGGCGGTGATTTGAGGGGGATTATTGAACGCATCGAGTACATAAAAAACCTAGGAGCCACAACTGTTTGGACCACACCACAGGTGGCCAATCAATGGTGGGATCCGCTAGTAAACTACAGCGGTTACCATGGTTATTGGGCTCGTGATTTTAAGTCGGTGGATGAACACTACGGTAGTTTGCTGGACTATCAACAATTATCCAGTGCGTTACACAAAAAAGGCATGTATTTGATCCAGGATGTTGTGGTCAATCACACCGGTAACTTTTTCAGCTACCAAGGAGGCTATGACCCTGATGATCCTACTAAAAATATTGTTTTAAATTCCGAATCACAACCTAGCAGCAGCCCCACTCAATTTCCTTTTAATCAAAATGATGTGACTAATCCTGAACATAGAGCTGCCAATATTTTTAATTGGACTCCGAGTATTCAAGACTTTTCTATTCCTGTGCAGGAAACCACTTATCAAACTGCGGATTTAGATGACCTAAACACCCTGAATCCCTTGGTACGTAAAGCGCTAAAAGAATCGTTCGGATTTTGGATAAAAAAGGCCGGCGTTGATGGCATAAGGATTGATACCGCCAAGTATGTAGAAAAAGAGTTTTATGAGGACTTTTTACATGCAGCAGATGGGCTTGAAGCCATTGCTAAACAAACAGGTAAAGATCAGTTTTTGAGTTTTGGCGAAATCTATCAGACGTCAGAACCTTTTAGTGACAATGGTGAGCGTAAACTCAGTGAATACGTAAGTGATGACCAGATTAAAAGGATGTCTGCCGCTATAGGTTTTCCGCTTTACAAAGAAATCAGTCGAGTCTTTGCTGGTGGTGCGCCTACAGCCTACATGAGTTATCGGTTACAAGCGCAGATGGAAAATTTCGACAATCCCTTTTTGATTGCTAATTTTATTGATAATCACGATGTTGAACGCTTTTTAGCGGCGGGTAACATCAATGGTTTTAAACAAGCTTACGCGTTAATGATGACGGTGCCGGGTATTCCTATTATCTATCAGGGGGATGAACAAAGTTTTAGACATAGTCGTCAGGCCATGTTTGCTGGAGGTTATTTAAGTTCTCAAGACCAGTTCAACCAGCAATCCTCTATGTACCAGTTTATTCAAAAGCTGGCAGACATACGTAAAACCCATAAAGTATTCAGCCGCGGTAACCTGCAAGTCTTAAAAGATAATGCGGCAGGTCCCGGGGTACTGGTTTATAAACGCAATTATAAGACCCCGGACGGGGAACAGGTCGCATATGTGATTTTTAATACCGCCAAACAAGACATCTTACTAAATAACCTACAAACAGATTTCACTTCTACAAATCCCGGCCAAATATTAGCCAGTCAGTTTTTGACTGAAGAGTTGGTTTTCGATCAACAGGGCCTCCTGACCAGCGTTTTACCTGCCCAGTCGTTTGTTATTGTGATAGGCGAAGTGAAAGGTACAAGCATAGGGATACCTAACCACACCGTGAGTGTTGCAGCTATAGAAATTACAGATATCAAACAACAATATATTAATCTTAGTCAGGCTAAAATATCAGGTGTCAGTGCATTGATTAATACTGAGCTGCTAAGAGTGATTGACGGGAAGTTAGGCGACGCTAAGGTGTTTAAAACCGATACTCAAGGTAATTGGAACATTGATTTACCTGTCACTGATTATGGTCAACATCAACACTCTGTTGAGATATTTTCACCGGCAAATAACCGTGTATCAAAAGCCTATTATTATAAAACCAGCTCTAGCCAGATTGACTACAGTGCAACTCAAAAAGATCCTCTGGGAGATGACACCGGTCCAACAGGAAAATATATCAAACCCCTAGATAGCAGCGTGGGTTGTCAAATGGATATAAGACAAGTTAATGCACGTGCTGGTGGTGCGGTTTTGAAACTAGATATTCAAATGTGTGACGTATCGACCTTATGGGCACCACCCAATGGTTTTGATCATGTATCTTTCAATATATTTTTTGACTTAAAGGGGAAACAGGGGCAGCGAGGTAATCGAGCATTGCCCTTTTTAAATGCAGAATTTCCTAGTCAGCAACGTTGGGATTTAGCGCATATGGCTTTTGGTTGGGGCAATTATTTGTATTGGTCTGATGCAGCAAGCGTAAATAGTGAAGGTACTAAACCGGGTATCTCTCCAAAAATTGAAGTCAACACGTTAACCAATAGCATCAGTTTTACCTATGACGGTAACCAATTGGGCATAAACGATTGGCAAGAAACTACTTTATATATCACTACTTGGGATAAAAGTGGTGAGGGCAATTACCGCGATTTACAATTGACCTCGGACAATTGGCGATTTTCAGGAGCCGCTAGTTCTGCTCCGAAAATTCTTGATGATCTAATCATTAATTTAGCAGCACATCCCCAATAGTAAGATAATCTAGAAGAGTATGTTAGATAGCTATAATTGATTTTTTAGGCCATTGAGCTCAGGTTATTTAAGTAATGGTTCAAAAAATCAGGAAGCTCGCCAGGGTGCTCGATAATATAGTCAGGTGTTATGCCCAGTGTTTTATCAAAGGATTGATTGTGGCGCACCCAAACTGATTTGATACTGCTGGCATTAGCACCGCCAATATCTGGGGTAAGTCCATCGCCAACATGTATCACCTCATGATTTTCACAGGCGGCTAATCTTAGGGCTTTTGTAAAAATAGAGCGTGCGGGTTTTTGCTGTTTTTCCTGGCCTCCAATAATTATATGGTCAACATGTTGGGCAAGATTTACCCGCTGCACCTTGGGCACCTGAGAAAAAACGGGGCCATTAGTAATCACTACTAGTGTCATGCGTTTTCTCATATCTCTAAGAAACAGCTCAATACCTGGGAAAAAATCAAAGGCAGCCAGTCGTTCATTATCAAAGCAGTTTTGAAGTAAAAGCGCATTTTTCACCGTGATTGCTGGCTGCTGCATATCGGCCAGTAAATCTTGAATCAACTGCACCCGAAATTCATCTTCACTGTGTTGCTCAATAATTGGCATATACCTTTGTTGTTGCACAGGGGTCCATTGCCGATAAATACCTTGTACATAACGTTCTACGAATTGCTCGCTATGCAAAGAATTGCCGCACATGGATTGAGCTCTCTGGGAAAGCTCCCGTTTGGCAATATCGTTAGCCTTGCTGGTATCGCATAATGTTTCGTCCATATCCAAAAACAGCGCTTTTAGCACAAGTACTCCAATTAATAGTGGTTGATTTGGGGGGTCTTCAGCTCGGAACAAAGACGTTACACAATTTATACATCAATAATCGAGTCAATAAATACTAAACGTTACTGCTGTTCTGTACAACATTTCTGGATTATCAATCTATTAGGACAGCCAACCTCGCAAACAGGTAAAATGTTTGGCGATAAGCTTCAATGAACAATCACCAGTTTGATGGACGAATATTAATTTACTAGTTAACTAATTTTGAAAACAGTTTTTATCAAACTTGGATCTGATTAATGTCTAGAGGTAATGTTTAGGTTCTCATGAAAATAGATGATTGTTGTCTTGTGATTTCGCGCAAATGTCCTAAATCAACCTATCTCTTTTACACATTCTTTAAGGTGTTAGCGGAAAACCAATCATCTAATATTCGATGGGCCGTAAATCAGGTACTTAATAAGTTGTTAAGCTTGGCAATCATTCATGTGCCTCTGAAATTGACCTGAGGCAAGAGCAAAGGCATGTACATTTATGACTTAGAGTTGTTCGAAATATAATAAACTAGCCTGCGTAAACATCAAAAAAGAAATACACAGTGGAAGCAATACTCACCAGAATTACAAAATACCTGATGTGTTTTTGAGGTAGTTGGCGTGATACATTTGCCGCTACATATCCCCCTGCTAAGGTGCCAAATAATACAAAAATCCCTTCATACCAAGCAATCACATCATTATAAATAAACAGCAAGATAGCAACCAATGAGACTGCAGACGATACTAATAATTTTAGACCATTCATGGCGTTGATATTGGTATGGCCAGCTAACGCTAAATAGCTAAGTGTAATGATGCCCAGACCCGCGTTGAAAAACCCACCATAGGTCGACACCCCCAATAGTATGATGACTAATAAAACTTTGCCGATGGTTGAAGCGTGTCTGCGATCAGAGGCTATTTTTTTAAACCCCGAATTAATATTACCGCCAAAAATAAACAACACGGTAGCAAATAACAGCAACCAAGGGATCGCCTCTTGAAACACTTTTTCAGGTGTTTGCAACAATAACCAGGCACCGGCAATACCGCCAATCAAGCTAATGAAGATGATTAGGGGGAGTTCATCTTTATGCTTAGCAAGCTCTTTTCGAAAGGCATAAGTACCGCTCATATAACCGGCGCATGACGCAAATGTGTTGGTCGCATTTGCCACAATGGGAGGAAGTCCGAAAAAAATTAGTGCAGGGAATGTAATGAAACTACCTCCGCCTGCAACTGAATTAAGCACACCGCCAAAAAAGCCCGCAAGAAAGAGCAATACCAGTTCAAATGACATATTTAACAACAAGCCTGCAAGTATGAAAAGACGCAGACCATAACACATCCGCATTAAAGGCTATTTTGATAATGTCTAAACAAAGCCTTAGCGTTCGGTGCTAAAGCTGTCGTTATGGACCTACTCATTACTGGTACACTGCGAGATATCTTAAATCTAACAAACTTTGTGAGTATCGATTTACGTGACACAGATAGTATTTTTGAGACGTTTTCTGCGTTGAACACTTTGCAGGTTAAATTCGATAGTGTAGAGAACAGTTCAATATAAGTCTGCGATATTGCAAGCACTGATACGTAAACTGATATTGATACGTTATAAAAAGATGGGGGTAGTTCTAATAAAAGGGTGGTTAAAATCACACGTGTATGGTTTCCGCGCAGGGATTGAACGTAATATGGCTGAATTTGGGCCCGTATGCTTCCGAAAACTGAAGGAGGGCGAGGGTGGCTGTTTTTGTAATGACTACTGCAACTGGATTGATGTGGCTTTCCATAATTTGAAAACGTAATTCCCCCGTATCTGAAGTTGCCGCAGACCTTATGAGCTAAAAAGAGTAAGCTATTCCACAATCACGTTATTGTAAAAGAACCTGTGACATCCAAGACAATACCTTGACCTCACCGCCATTCACTGGTCATGGAATGACTCCGTGGCAGGTGTTACGCGAACACTGGTTTCCTACAAATTTTTCAACGGCAATAGTGTTTGAGTTAATGAGGGATGAACTCTTAGTTCTGGGTTAGAACTTAGCGACTTTGCAAGCACCGTCAAATAGCTTAATAATACTGCTTGGATTTAACCTCGAAACCCTTGACGAAGTGATTATATTGTTCAATTTTATGCTATTGGTTTACCTAAAACTCAGATGTTTTTTGGCATAGATATTAACTTTTCCTACTAAACTGGCTGATGAAAAACATCCCCCTGATTTACCCACATCTAGTTGACATCAAAATACAGACAATCCATATTAGCCGGTCAATAAATGATTAGTCTAAAGGGAACATATTATTGGAAAGTGACAAATGGCGAATCTCTTTTTCACCGCAAGTTGCCATCTTGTGGTACTCCGTTATAGCAGGTATATTTTCTGCGTCTTTAATCGCATTTATTGTTTTGTATATTGAGACACAAGAGCGAGCACATATTGATCGAGTAACACAAAGTGTTGCAGATGGGATTAAGACATTACTTGAAGAAGATATTCACAGGCGGATGGTGTCCCTTACCGAATTTTCTGGGGTGTCTGCAATTTCAAATAATATGTCAGATGACGAATGGGAACTGCTTAGCAAGTCTTTGTATTATTCTAAGCAGGGATACCATTCAATTGGTTGGTTGGATAGTTCATTCAACGTGCGCAGGATATTGCCGATTGAAGGGAATGAAACATCAGTAGACTTTGATTTAGCATTTCAGCCCCTAGCGCTATTATCCGAATTGAAATCTCAACAACAAAAAAGTGCAGTGATAACGGTTCCACTTAATTCCCTTGAAGGGAAGCTAGGATTAGGGATTTATGTTCCCGTCTTAAAAACAACGCCAAGCAGTAGAAAAATAGAAGGTTTCATCGTCAGTGTCATTCTTTTTGATCCCTATATTAAATCCGTTTTACCTACCTATTTAATAGCAGAGCATAAACTCACCTTATTTATTGACGAACAAAAAGTCTATTCGGACCAAATTAACCAGTCATATATTTCAAACGCATCCAACAGGCAAACATCCTTCGAAATTATGGGGCAGAGATGGCAGGTAAATCTGATGCCCAACAGCGAATTTCGCCCCTTTACACTTTTCAGAATGTTCAGTCTTTTAATTGTGCTTGGCATTTTATTGAGCTTTTTTATTACCTTAGCAGTCTATACGTTAATGTCTGCACGCAATAAAACAAAATTAACTAAAGATGACCTTAAAAAAACAGCACAACTACTTAAAAACCTACCAGGTATGGCCTACCAAGCTTTTAATAGGACTAACCGGCCCATGATCTTTGTTAGTGAGGGATGTAAGCTTTTGACGGGGCACTCAAAAAAACAATTTGAGAAACACAACATATTATGGGGCAAACTCATTCACCCTCGAGACTATCAACGGGTATGCCAAACTATCAACCACGCCCTAAAAACTAATCGCCTTTTTGAACTTGAATACCGCATTATAACCAAAAATAATGATGTCCGCTTAATATGGGAAAGGGGAGAGCCAGTTAGTTCTATTGTAAATGACGATTTCATAATTGAAGGTTTTATTACGGATATCACCTCTATTAAACAGGCTGAAGTTGATCTGCTTCAAAGTTACGCCTTTTCTGAAGCAATAGTTGACTCCGTGGTCGACGCTGTTATCACTATTAATAACAATGGGCAGATCCAAAGTTTTAATAATACGGCACAAAACATGTTTGGCTATTCCTTTGATGAAGTAAAAGACATAAACGTAAAAATTCTAATGCCACAACCATATAGCGATCATCACGACCAGTATTTAGCCCAATACATAGTCACCAACGAAACGCATATTATTGGAAACGGTCGAGAACTTGTGGCCAAGCGTAAAGATGGCACAACGTTTCCCATTCACTTGTCTGTCAGTGAAATTCACAATAATGAGAAGAAAATGTTTGTAGGGGTGATTAAAGATATCACCCAACAACGTACATTAGAAAACGAAGCCATTTCACATATCGAACAAATGGCTCATGCAGACAGGCTTAATGCATTGGGTGAAATGGCTGCAGGTATTGCACATGAAATCAATCAGCCTTTAACTGCTATTTCACTATTTTCTCAAACGGGTAAAAACTTTTCCGAAAAAGGTAAGTTTGAAAGACTCCCTGAAATATTTGAAAAAATAAGTTTACATGCTCGCCGTGCAGGCTCTGTGCTCGAACGTGTACAGCTCATGACAAGACAGGGTGACCGTTCTAAAGAAGTGATTGCTAGCACTATATTGATTGATGAAGTGAAAAAACTGGCAGAGTCAGAAGCACGTTTGTGCGACATCAGCATACAGCTCCTTACTTGCAAGGAGAATACAAATGTATTTGTTGATCGCGTTCAAATACAACAAGTTATCCTCAACCTATTACGTAATGGGATGGAGGCAATGCAGTCTATAGCTTGTAAGAATGGCGCATTAATAAAACTTCAAATAAGAATTAATGCTGAAAATAATGTTGAAATATCGGTAGTAGATACAGGGGGGGGAATTCCTAAAACGATGATTGATACGTTGTTTACACCATTCTCTACCACTAAAAAAAATGGTACAGGTATTGGACTTTCGATTTCTAAAAGCATAGTAGAAGAGCATGGCGGCCACATCCACTTTTCTGATAATAAACCGGCGGGCGCCATTTTTTACTTTACCTTGCCAATACATGAAGAAGGGATCCCCAATGACAAATAAACAGACGGTTTTTATAATTGACGATGATGAAGGTATCCGAGATGGGTTGGAAATGCTACTTGAATCAATTGGGCAAGAGTCTCGAAGTTTTGCCTCAGGGCATGACTTTTTGGTCGCATATGAAGCTAATATGACAGGCTGTTTGATTTTAGACATACGCATGCCCAAAATGAGTGGCTTAGAAGTTCAGCGTAAACTTAAAAAGCTTAATTGTTTAATTCCTATCATTTTTATAACTGGTCATGGTGATATACCCATGGCCGTTGAAGCTATGAGGTTAGGGGCAATCGACTTTATTCGTAAACCCTTTAATGAACACCATTTGCTTGAACGCATCAATGAAGCGCTTGAAATTAACGACAAGCAACATAAACAAATAATCAACAAACACAGAGATAAATATAAGCATAAAATAGATTTGTTGTCAGCTCGTGAACGAGAAGTGTTTGATCGAGTAACTGATGGTTCTATGAACAAAGTAATTGCTGCGGATTTTGGTATTAGCGAGCGAACAGTTGAGGTCCATCGTTCTCATGTCATGGAGAAGCTAGAAGTGAGAACACTTGCAGAATTAGTTCGGATTAAGATTATGTCTGAGCAATTAGATTAGTTTTTCAACGCTATTTTAATTGCACAAAAAGGCCTAATCTAAAAATCATACAATAATACTGTCGCATCTTTAGGAATATCAATATTCATTGAATTCACATCTTAACTTATCATACCTCTCTTTTTACGATTTTAATCGCTCCAAGTCAAAAACAATCCCATCAACGGTTGGGGTTGATGGACTCCAAAAGTTAAGTTCTTTTATTTTGTGAAACGCCGTAAATTCAATTATTTAAGACACTTTCATATTAACTAGAAAAGCAAGTCGCAAATGTTAGGGGGTTTCCTCATATTAATGTCCTTTGGTTAGTGGGTATCCACAATAGAAGCAACCATACAAAAATGAGAATCTAGCAGCAGAATCTAATGGCAACTAGATTTGTGTGCGGTTGACTTATTAAACCTTAATCATCGCTTTTTATACCACCTCGCAACAACTGAGATTAGGAGTCGCTTGATGACGACACTGAACTGGATAATTGTCAGTGGTGTATCGATGAGTTCAATAGCACTGGTAGGCAGTTTTACGCTGCTATTGAAACAGTCGACCCTTGAAAAAGTGCTAGAACCTTTAGTAGCGATTGCTGCAGGTTCGCTTCTTGGTGGAGCGTTTTTTCATATGATCCCAACCGCCCTTAAAGCCAACCTCAGCCTTGTGACTATTGGCATATTAATCGTCTGTGGATTTACCGTTTTTTAGTCCTTGAGCAATCTTTGCATTGGCACCATAACCATCAGCTGCCAATTAAGCGCAAGGAGCCTTTGACGTACATGATTCTAATCGGTGATGGGCTCCACAATTTTTTGGGCGGTATGGTGATAGCCGGCGTGTTTATAATAGATATTCGTTTAGGCATCGTCTGTTGGCTAGCAGCAGCCACTCATGAGGTACCTCAAGAGTTGGGAGATTTTGCTGTGTTAATAAATGGTGGCTGGTCAAAAGGCTCAGCACTGCTTTTTAATTTTCTATCTGGTTTGACTTTTTTATTCGGGGGGGTAATTACCTATATATTATCGTTTCAACTCGATGTTTCTTGGCTCATTCCCTTTGCCGCGGGCAATTTTATTTATATTGGTGCGTCAGATTTAATCCCGAAAATGAGCAAAGATACAGATATCAATCTAAAAAGTAGGGCGATGACCGTGGTAGCATTTACATCAGGAATTTACTTGATGATATTGGTAATGCCCTGATTATGAGCATGTTTGAACCTGATAAAATAAGATTTTACAGTGATCACGTCAGAGCCTAGAAAAGGTGCATCAGTTAAATTATTTCAATGGACGTAATAGTTAACCTGAGCTCGTGATAAGCCATACCGTCCAGCACCACTATTACCGCTCCTATCTTCGTTTTCGATTATTTAGAATACGCAAACTAAATCAATTTAATTGTTTATACCCGTTAGTTGAGAATAAACCCTAAGTGTTATCCCTTACATACCTATTCAATTAATTCCCCTAAGCTGTATGTCACAGTCTTTTGCATTAACGTGATTGGCGAGAAATAAGAGGTCATGATGATGAAAATCCCAAATGATGATAAGAACACACTCATAAAACGATTTCTAGTTTCTAAAAAAAGAGAACTTCATGTCCCCACAAAATGAAAGTAAAAATGGCCCCCCCGATTTAGATAAAGTAGCGAGTGAAATGTTACATAAATATAAGATTTTGTCGGGTGGTAAGTTTAAAACTGGTGTATCAGTTTTAATCTTAGTGCTGTTGAGTATAACTGCCTACACTTCTTTATACACAGTGCCTAGTGATTCTGTTGCTGTGGTCTTAAGATTTGGTAAGTTTCAAGAAGTTTTGCGACCAGGCTTACACTTGAAAGTGCCATTAGGCATTGATCGCGTCAATATAGTGCCGACCAAACGCCAGTTAAAACAGGAGTTTGGCTTTTCTACCCCTGGGGCTACTGATCCTGATCAGAACATTAATCCTAATAATAATATCCGTTCAACTCGGTCAAGTATTTCACCTGCAAATGATCAAGTGGCGGAAACCCAAATGGTGACAGGTGATTTAAACACTGCTTTGGTTGAATGGGTGATTCAATATCGCATAGCTGATCCTAAAAATTATTTGTTTGAGGTCCGTGATCCTGCTGGCACTTTACGCTATGTATCGGAATCAGTTATGCGCGAAGTGGTGGGTGATAGAACGGTGGATGAAGTTATTACTATCGGCCGACAAGAGATTGAGGTTGAAGCCTTGAGAAAGATGCAAGCATTAGCAAGTCAATATGTGATGGGAATCAGTATTGATCAGGTACAGCTAAAAAATATTAACCCTCCTGTCCCAGTGCAGGCTTCATTCAATGAAGTCAATCAAGCTCAGCAAGAAAAAGAGAAGCTGATCAATGAAGCTCGACGCGAATATAATCGTATTATTCCGCTGGCCGAGGGGGAACGTGACCAACGTATAAGGGAAGCCGACGGTTATCGGCTTAAACGAATTAATGAGGCCGAGGGCGACGCACTGCGTTTCAATGCGCTGTTTGCTGAGTACCAGCAGGCACCAGAGGTAACTCGCAGGCGAATCTATCTAGAAACAATGCAAGAAGTGATGCCAACGATTAAAGATAAAATTATTATTGATAACGCAGCGCTCGGTGTATTGCCCTTGCTCAACTTAACGCCTTCAAGTATTCAAAAAATAAAAGGACAACAACCATGAAACCTTATTTGATAGTCGGCAGCAGTATCATAGCCGCGGTTGTAGCAGTGACCTTGTATAGCGCTTTGTATACAGTTAACGAAGTCGAACAGGCTATTATTACCCAGTTTGGTAAACCGGTGGGAGAGCCCATTATTGACGCTGGTATTCAATTTAAGCTGCCATTTGTTCAGAAAGTTAATACTATTGATAAGCGAGTATTGGAATGGGAAGGTACACCGTCTGATATGCCGACCAAAGACAAACTCTATATCTCTGTCAGTCTCTATGCACGTTGGCAGGTGACCGACCCTCTGCAATACTTCTTGCGTTTGGGCAATGAGCGCAGCGCGCAATCTAGACTGGATGATATTTTTGGTAGTGAAACCCGTAACGCAGTAGCCACACACGAACTAATTGAAATTATTCGAACCACTAAAGGTCGCCAGCCTTTACGTGACGCATCACTCACCCAAGCTGAAAAAGAGCAGAATATCGGCAGTCTGGTACCTATTACCGAGGGGCGCTTAGTCGTAGAGCAAGATATATTCAATGCAGCCGCAGAAAAAGTGCGAGTGTTCGGTATTGAGCTCATGGACATTCGCTTTAAACGTATTAATTACAACGAAAGCGTACGGCCTAAAATTTACGAGCGCATGATAAGTGAACGTCGTCAAATAGCGGAACGCTTTTTGTCAGAAGGTAAAGGTGAAGCTGCACGTATACGAGGTAATCGAGAGCGAGACCTAGATAAGATTCAATCGGAAGCCTATCGTGAGGTAGTGGAAATTAGAGGTAAAGCCGACGCAAAAGCCGCATCTATCTACGCTTCCGCTTATAATCAAAATGAACAAGCCGTCGCATTTTATGCTTTTACTCGTTCTTTGCAGGCTTTAGAGCCGACCCTTGGTCAAAATACGACATTGGTGTTGTCGACTGACAGCGAACTATTTCAGTATTTGCAACACACCCAAACCGGCAAGTTAAGCCCTAAAAACTAGTATGCATTCTGTTGGTTGGGTGGGTTTTAGACGTCCAAATAAAAGTGATTTTAACTGATTGCATAAACGTCTCTGAAAACACCATCAGAGACGCGTTTTACATGTTTAGCTTATCTATAAAGTTGAATGTAGCAGACGCGATAATATTGCTTAAATTAAAGACTTAATAACGGATAATTAACGGAGTGAAACTAATGAGAACAAACAAGACCGATCAAAATGAAGCGAATATTCCAAACTTTGCGGCCTTAAACAACTCCATAGTAAATGAGCAAGAACAACTGGTAAAAAAATTATTGGTAAAAGAATTATTGGCAAACGAAACAATGCAAAAGCTTGAAAAAAACTATCTCATTGATATAGCTAAACATAAAAATAATAGCACTATCATAAAACTACTTGAAGATATTCCAACACGGTTGCACAGCTAGTATTGGCTTTATATATCATCAGGTGCTGTTTTAATCCTTAACATTGGAGGTGAATAAACATGGAACTTAACGTTATCGACGAACATTATCCTAGCAAAGTGGTTGGTATATATAATGAAGAATCTTGCGTAAACAAATCTTCTGAGAAGCTAATCAAAGAGGTGGGCTTTTTGGTAGAGCGGATTAGTACCGTAAGTCCTGAAGATACCGATTTTGAGTATAAATTGGTGCATGACAGCAAAGGACTGGTCAGACTGTCCTAAGTTCACATTTGATACTAGGGCTGCGGCTGTTCGGTGATTGGGCTTATAATAGCAGGCGTATTAATGACTATTGGCCCTGCTTTTGCCACATCAAGCCCAGTGATGATGTTATCGGTTGCGGCTATTTTAGGTGATTTTTAACGGTTTGTTAATTGCCGGGGCTATCTCTATACGCCCAGATCATGAACAATCGATTAACAGCGCTCGGCACGCCACTCATCATTAGATAGAAAAAGCTAAAAATAATAATGCAGCCCTTAGCAATAAAGCTGTCAGAGTCGTTTTAGTACTTCGATTGTCTCCTATATGTTATACCATTTCATCTTAATTACTGCCCACCTTTACCCAATCCCTTGGATCTGAATTTAGTATCCTTAGTGGGTCGCTAATATAATCTTCTCTCTGTGTAGCGCAGCGCTCGGCGCCAGACGCTCTTTTTTCTCTGTGGTGAAAATTTTTGTAGTTGAAAGGCTAAACAACAAGATATTTGGACCACCGAGAACACCGGGTGCCGCACACAGAGAGCACAAAGAAAAGAAAAGCCTCCTGATTAAGCAAATCTTGCTCTGCCCCTGAATTAGGAGTGAGCAATTAGCTCACTATTTTATATGGAATGGTATAAAACATGTGGCAAGCAGGCGCAATAGAGCATTTAAAAAGTACAGCTTTTGGTGCACTTAACAAGCCAACGAAATATCGCAAATTGTGAAGGTAAATAGATAAGGTATTCAGGATGCCATTGCAGGCCGATGACTTTGTCTTCTTTTGATTCTATAGCTTGTGTAATGTTGTCTAGATCCCAGCCTACTACCTTAAGGTTTGCCCCAGTAACTCTGATTGCTTGATGATGAAGACTGTTAACCAGCAGATGTCGCTTGTTGGAAATACTAGCTAATAAGGAACCTTTTGAGACTTGAACTTGTTTAGTTGGCAATAATCCAGGGCGATTGTAAGTATGCTGTCGTAACGATCTAATATCTTGAAAAAGAGAGCCCCCCAAAACCACATTAATCAGCTGGGCTCCGCGGCAAATACCTATCAGGGGAATGGTTTTATTCAATGCTTTTTTAATCCAATCGATTTCCAATTGGTCACGTTTAATGTCAATTTTGACGTTATTATTAATCTCCCCTTTATAGTATTCAGGATTAATATCATCGCCTCCACCTACAATTAATGCATCAATTAACTCGATATTTTGAGAATGGCGCACACTGATTCGTGCTGGTATGGCACCTGCTAATCTCAGAGCAAGCGCTGTGCACCACCAACTAGGCGACCAGCGTTTTGCGTTGCCGCTTACACCAATTCGTGGTCTTTTAACCATTGGTCTAAATATTTCACCCATTTGTTGCGGATTACTCCAATTAGAGGTTGCCCAGCATCAAGAAATGCACTACTGAGTTCCTCAAGATCATCTGGGCGTTGCGCTAATTGCTCAACTACCCACCAGATATTCCATGATTGTGCCAGTGACCAATCTCTGTGTTCGATATTGCAATTAGGCAGTCGATAATGAAAGGCCGGTCGGGACTTTATTTTGGGATCATCAACCTTATTGAAAACTCGCTGTTTATCTATCTCGGCTAAAAGAGGGAGCAAGTCTAAAGCGCGGTTACGGCTTGCATTGTACTCTAAATAATCATCAAAAATTTTATCCATAGTGGGAGATGTCTGGGATGCCAATAACTTAACGTAACTCTCTGGGTATAGGTCTATATAAGGACTTATCTTGCGTGAGGTATTGACATGATGAGCCTCAACCAACCACCACTGAAGTAAGGAAAAAGACCGCAAGTAAGCAAACAATGTCTCAGCGTCAAGGTTGGGGATCTCCGTGTTAATGTGTACGCCGTATGCCGCAATGAGGGATTCTTCGGTTCCCACCGCCCCAGCTCTGCGCAATCTTGATACCATAGGTTCTAGAAGGTTAAGGCTAGTTATTGGAATAGGTGGGCAGACTACTTCCACAGGAACCAGAGCACTCGCGACTTTACTAAGCTGCTTGATCCATTCATCGTCTTTTTCACTGTGGTTACTTGCTTTAGCTGTTCGTTTAAGAAAGTCCCAGTCAATTTCAACATTGAAATCACCCATTGAAGCGACATGAATAAGCTGCTCAGCTGCGTTATTGACACCGAGATTTCCACCAAGGGATGACTGAACTGTGTCAACGGTTTCATCTAAGGTCAGCCCAGAAAATTCCAATTCAAATCCGACTCTACGGGAATTCCCGTCACCTTTAATAGTGACCGATGGCTTCTTAAAAGTAACCTTTTGATCCATTGTGAAAATCTCCTTTATGAAAATAGTAAAACGCATTGTTAACATACTTAAGATAGTTGGCTAACGGTAAGGTTTAAAGAGTAAATGCTTTTGGTCCGGTTGCCGACACCTTGCAATACGTTAGATTACCGAAGGACCTTATCATTTCAACTCGCTCTCTTTATTATCTTGTAAAAAAGTATTACCCGCCTCGATACCGGCACGATAATCGTGTTGTAAATCCATATTGGTACTGCTTAACTGCTTACTTTGAATATTGTCTTTTGCAAAAATTTGAATGATCTCGACATCTTCAGGAGGGTTATCGATAAAGGTTCGCTCTTGCTGATAAGCATGCTCATGCTGAACCAAGTAACTAACGATTTTTGGGCAATACCCAGACTCGTAAACCCATGACTTTAGGTTACGTACCCAAGCAGATTGAGTATGTAGGTCTGCGTTTACAGTGCGAATAACTACAATTTTTCGAGCACCGCGACGATACGCTTCTCGAATGGGTAGTGGCGCAGCAAGTCCACCGTCAAGGTAGAAGTCCGCTTGAGGATAATCATCACTTGCTTCTGTCTGATTAACTGTACTTAAAGATAACCACGGCGCTAGTTTAACCCCTTGCTTATATAAAAAAGGTAATGCACTCGAGGCTTTAAGGAATTCGCGCCAGTTGTTGCTATCACCTTTTGGGCTTAAGAAATAAGCTTGTCTGTTGCGTGAATTGGTTGCGGTTATTAATAATTCTCGTTTTCCTAATGATTTCGTTGCCGCTATAAAGTCTAAGGCGTAAACACCTTTTAATGGTTTTATCAAAATACCAATCCAAATCGACAATATTGTCCCCCACTAATCCACGGCCTAGTTGGTAAAAACGTTTACGACGTGATAACTCACTAATTAATCGCTCGGCATAGCCTTTTTGACCAGATAAAAAACTGGTGATATTTTGTGAACCAGCAGATGTGCCTATAAATAAATCGAAGGGATCAAAATCATTCTCTAACCAGGCATCTAATACACCTGCTGTGAATATCCCTCGTTGACCACCACCTTCAGCAATAAGTGCCATTTTACCGCGGGGGGCTTTACCGGGATTAATGAGTTGCTTTGATGAAAGGAGATGCATGTTGGGCCCTTTTCAAATATTTACTTTTTGAGATAAGTCTAAATAACCAGCGAGCAGGGATCTTTAACGTACGTTGTTAGTCGATCAGACGCGAGTCGGCAAACATCAGTATTACCTCCTAATCTCGTGTTCGACGCAGGATGAACTAAGTCCAAAGTGATCCGAGCAATAAATGTTTAAATAGTATGATAGATCGGTAATTAATTTTATGAAATTAGAGGTTCCCGCACTCAAATAAGGGTTATCCCTAATTTCAAACACTTAAGGTTCGCTGTAGCTTAAAACCTCGGACTGATAAGCTTGGTTCAAATGACTAGAATTAAAATCACTAAAATAAATAAGTATTTAGTTCGAGTATCGCTTACGAAAATACACGACATGGGAGATGCAAAAATTACAACCATCATTCAGTTTATGTTGGTCACTTTGTTTTGCATCGTGAGTAACCATGCCACTGCTTCAGATTACATGAATGAACAGCAGAAGGTGCCGGAAATCGTTATTGCGTTTGGGGCGGCTAATATTTTTGACAGCTCTAGATATGCGGGGGTCGGGCTTGAGTATCGCTTCGTACCAGTTTGGCGAAAACTTCGACCGATTGTTGGCTATGCCACGACTCGTGAACAAGACCAATATGTTTACATTGGTGTTCGTTACTTCTTTAAACTTAATGATGTGTGGTTATTCAATCCCACCTTCGCCGTTGGGCTCTTCGATTCTGATGACGGTATAAATCTTGGTGGTAATGTCCAATTTCGTTCAGGATTTGAGTTTAGTCGTGAAATCAACGACAGAGCACGTCTCGGTCTTGGTTTTTCACACTTATCCAATTCTCGAATTTATCGCTCGAACCCAGGCACTGAGACAGTAGAGTTAACTCTAGCAATCACCTTTTAGCATCATGTCACACGTTTATTATGCCCGTTTAAATGTCTTGAGCTAAGAGCATTTAATCTGTATCGACAGTTACCATACGATCAATAAAGTTCAGACCGCTCTTAATTTTTAAACAGCGTTAACGCTATGAATACATATCCAAGAACGTTCTCACATATCGGAATATCCGTATCTAATGAAGAAAACGCAGTAAAGTTTTACAGTGACTTTCATGGGCCGGTTGACTTAATAGAACCAGCTGTTATTTTTGAAGAGAAGAATGCGCCAATCAGACAAATGTGTATTGATATGCTTGGGCCAAGCTGGGGCTTGTTCAAAATTGCCCATGTTTTTACTAGTGATAAGATTGGAGTTGAAAAGTTTGAGTTCAAAAAACAACGAAACGCCAAAAGATTCTGAACGTAAAAGTTAAAGACGGGTACCTTTCACTTTTACGTTCAGAATCCAGACATTTAAATACTGTAGCAAAAATTGGTGAACTCAGAGGTAAATAGCGTATGCCTATCCATGAATACTAACCTAGAGAAAAGCCCAACAGGATGTGTTATTTTGCAAACCCTTTTTTCATCATATTTGAGATTTACCCACATAGCTATGAACTGACTTATTCCCAAGGTGTGTACTAGAAGGTAGGTTGGTTATAGTATTAATTTATTCTTAACATCAAATTTTTACTGGCCTCACAGCTATTTTCAAGCCTTATTTTTAATACTGCTTCCAAGTCTATTAGCGTTTTAATCCAACAAGAAACAGGGCTGGACGTAGTAACCAATGTCATCACTTTCTAACTTCAATATCGTTAATCAAATTGCGCTCTAACCTTACTAAGGGATAGCCACAATCGTTTAGGGGATACCCACAGTGGTTCCTAGCAACCCATTAAAGTAAGATTTATTGATTAGTGGGGCAGGTTAAAAGTAGGACTATCACTAGCTCGTCAACTAATGTATTAAAAATATTGCGAGCTATAAACTTTGGTGTTACCACATAATGCAACTAGTCCTGAGTAATTAAGCGGAGCTAGATACTACTAAAATCAGGAGTAACAATATGCAAGTTGAAACAATTAGAGATGTACTCAATTGGACGGTTTTATTCCACAAAAATTTAAAAATTAGCTTAAAACATAGTTCTAAACAAAATAAAGATGAACGAGCAAGAATGATTCTTGGTTACTTGTCAGAGCATGAAGAGAGTTTAGAGCATATTGTTCAAGGGCTTGAAAATGACGCTGACGAAAAAGCGTTGAACACCTGGTGTTTTGATTATATCGAAAAACACTCGATTATTGAGTATGTCCATTGCGACTCACTCTTTGAAGAATTAGATATGCCGCACATTATGGAAAAAATAGTAAACCATCACGAACAAGTCATTGAGTTGTACATTCATATTTATTCTCGTGTCGATATAGACAGCGCAAAAAAATTGCTTGATGCGATTAAAGACGTTGAGGAAAACGAGATAAAGCGAATAGTACAATCGACTAATCGGTTTTCGGATATGTAGTTGGGAGTGGGGGAGGTGACATTATTGCTGTATCGCTACAATATGTCTGTTCACCAAATGTCTGAGTATATTAAAGTATGTAACTAGGCTTGAAAGATTGGAACTGAATGAATGGGGTATGAAATTATATTTGTCGCAGTTCAATGATTGGTATTCTAATGGCAGCAGTTCCGACAATGGCAGACATACGAACGAAGCATTATATTCCTGTATTTTGCTGCTAAAATCCTTCAAAATCGACTTCTTCTATCCGTCGGTCATGTGCCAAGACTCGTCAGTCAAGACTCATTGCTTGACTCAGCGGTTCTAGCAGAAAGGAGACATTAAGGCCTTAAGTCCTTTCTTCGTTTTATAAGTAAAAAGTGTCTATGGTTTAATGGGAACATCAGCAAACAACTTCGGAACGACTAGAACAACCTACGAAAGAATCAGAGCTGTAAAGCTCTTAAAGGTTAATACCATTACACTTCTAGGAAGCTGCCTTTTTAACATTCTTAATTCGCATAAATAAAGGTTTGATACATAAATGGGATAATACCGACACAACACTAAATATCACCACACCAACAAAAGGCATAACTGGCCCTGTGAAAAACGTAGCCCCCAATACATAACCTAAAATACATTCCATTTTGTGAAGTGGCACAAATATCGCTGCAAGCATTAACCCAAGTAAAAAAAACATGGCAATATTTGCATAGCCAAAGCTAAATATGGTCGATTGAACCAAGCTAACCAAAAGTAGTGTTATGAATGCAATCAAAACACCGCGATAAAATTGGCGGCTATCATCAAACTGCTGAGATGATAGGTTATTCACTCGTTTTTCAATACGCACTGCTGCCCACCAAACCAGAGCTGGTAAAATAACAAGCCCCCACCAATTCTATACACCAGGAAGATCTGACCGCATAAAAAAGTGATGCGTTACAACGCCTCCATTCACGTATTCCCATGCTAAGCAACACATTTGAAATATAACGACTCCAATCATCATACTGATTCTTAACCTATTGAATTTCTGATCGCTCATATTAGTTATTTCTTTTTTTAATTTAATTTTGATAACAGTAGCGTACTAAGGGCAATAACGGTGCCAAGTATAAGGTGTTGAATTTATATGTTTTAATTTATATGTTTTAATTTATAAGTTTTAATTTATATGTTTGGAAGGTATGTAGTTAATTAGAGTAAATGTTTATGTTTTAAGCCAATTGGTTGTTATTTTCGAGAATTGCACATTAATCACTGCAGGCGTGATACTTGTTTATTCTTAGGTGGCTGTTGACGTTGAATGACTGGTTTGACAGTAAACTTGTTATATAAGTCGTCCTTGCTGACCGTCTCTGTAAATCGTTCATTGCCGTCAGTCAAATTTGTTTAATCGTAAGATTATTTTTCGTTCAACATAGTCTGATAGTTCGAATTCTCTTAAGACCGCTTTAGGTCCAAACTGTGTGAAAACTGCTTTTACTAAATTAATCACGCAATGCTAAGTAAAATGTGTATTTGATTGGTTAGAGCACTTAGTCAGATTTTAATGTACGACACATAATTACATCAGTTCTCGTTTAAATAATCGCTTGGAAATAATTTACACACAGCCTGGGTCGATAGTAGCCCTTTTAGCCAAAAGCAATAGTGACGATTGAGTGGCAAACATCAGTTTAATTTAATTAAGCCCCCACTGACGGCTTAAGGTACAAACCCTTGTGTCAGTGAAAGCTGATATCGATGGGCTTTAGTAGCAAAGTACACATCTAAGATTCTTAGTACTAATTACGGCTGTATGCAATTTTAGTGATGTAATGTTGTTTCAAAAATTCAAAACAAGTCTTTTCGTTCTCAGTCCAAGACTTGGCAGCATTAGAGTAGTTCGATATCAATGATGTCTAATAAACTGCGATTCATTCTTTGCCATTGATGTCAGTAAGTTCAAGGCCGTCAACAACAAATCAAAAAATCACACACCCAGCAAAGTCCAATTCCAGATTTACTGCGTGGAGAAGAGTATTCAAAAATACTTAAGTCAAATGGATACTAAAGACGAGAATGAAAAAGAGTCGTCAAACACCGTCTCAGCCTCAAAGTTAGCAGCAGCGCTTGATTGAGCTTAAAGCGCTTGAAGTAGAAGCGAATGAGCACCCAGACAAACAGATATCACAAACCGACCCTGATGATGCACGTTTGATGAAGACGCGGCATATGGAAAGACAGGTTTGCTACTACGTACAAACGGCAGTAGACACCAAGCACCATCTCATTCACCCATCATGACGTTATGATGACCACTGATAGAGGCCAATTAACCTTAGTGGCACAGCAAGTACAGCAAGCAATGAAGAAGAAAGACATCATCATCATTGCAGAGAAAGGTTACTTCAGCCGTATTGATATCAAGGCGTCACATGACCTAGGTATGACTATTAATGTGCCTTAAATTGATACGTCTGGCTCGGCGAAAAAAGGAATATTCAACAAGTCCCTGTTTAAGTTTGACAAGGATAAAGATGTGTATATTTGCCCTGCGTGCGAGACCTTACAAAACCGTTTTCGTTCAAACGAAAAAGGAGTTGAACAAGACGTCTACTTTAATAATATCGCCTGTAGCCAGTGTGAAATACTTGCTAAATGCACGACTAGCGCAAAGAACGAGGTTCGGCGAATGAGGCGATGAATACACGAATCAATCATTGAAGATATGCAAAAACGGCTTGGCAATAATCCTGATATAACTTTTCTGAGAAAGCAAACAGTGGAACACCCGTTTGGCACCATGAAAATGTGGATGGGTACTACTCACTTTGTAACCAAGGGTCTTGATAGCGCCGGCACTGAAATGAGCCTCAGTGTGCTGGCGTATAACCTGAAACGAATGATGTCGATAATGGGAACAACTGGTTTGATGGAGGCTATGATGGCCTAGGGTAGTTAATCCTCAAAAAATAAAGTGTAAAGCCTTATTAACAGCCAATATTGCTACTCATAAGTCACTCAACGCTCACATTTACCATTTCAAATAGATATTCGACACATCAACTCCGATGCTAAGGATGTGACTGAAGCTGTCGCAGATTAGTATTTAAAATAGTTTTTACACAGTTTGTGCCAGTTGCGGTCGTAGCTGCGGCTCAAAAAAACTGGTTTTAAGGCGCTTATTTTCCACCATTGCAGACAGTCGAGGAATGAAAGTAATAACACACAGTCGTGTCATTACTTTTATGTCAGCAGGTGCGATATAGCTGACGTAAGCGATGTCGAACCCTTTAAATTTTAAGTAAAATTGTTTACATATTTGGGGAAGATCAGTGAGTCCAAGAGTGATGGATAAACTCCGCACCTTCGTTGTCGCGCGAGGTAACAATTCGAATATCTACATCTTCTGAAATTGTGTCAGTAGCGTCGATAAACCTGCCGTTCACTTGTGCCGAGACGGTGTTTTAGCCAAACCTAGGCCAATACCTGCTGCAACTTCCAGTGCGGTAACCCCTTATGAAAATTATTTTTTTGAACCATCAGGAGTCGTAATACATGTATTATTTATCATATTATAAAATGAAACTCTCAATATTCTTAACTTATTATTTTTGCTTCTGGTCAATCACAACCGCATTATGCGCATGAAGGCTCTCTTGATGCTCGACTTTAAACCAGTAATCATTCACAAAACTAGCCTGCTCAAGTGCTGACTTAATTCTTCGTGCTGCATCCTCACAGAACATCAAGTTTTCGGCGTTTAGTTTTGCAAATGCTTGTTCATCGCTTCGCTTGACGGCCGTTTGTACTGGCGTACCAATTGCTTTTTCTAGTTCGAAGATGAACCATGACAAATCAGGCCAGTCGTTGTTGCCTAATGCAAAATGAAGATAAGCATAAGAACGTTGACTGTGAGGTGTTGCGATTGAACCGGATTGAGATTGCACCCATTGCATTAGGGTAGCCTTATCAATCGCTAAACCTGGAAACTCTTCGTCAATTGCACTTGCATACAATTGGCGAGCCAGAGATGCCGAGCAAGGGCATGTGCTGGAATAAGGTATCGTGATCGAAAATTGACAGTTTAAGCCTTGATCACTTTTTTCAGCTTTCAGTGTCACAGGGTATGACTGATAGCCACTCTCATCACTAAGTAATGCAGGTTTGTTTAAAATCAAATCAAATGTAAGTTCTATCTTTGATTGATGAGAAATACCTAGCTGAGATTCAATGAGTGAATTGAGTAAGTGCTCTACGTTGTCTTTATTGCATTCAAGTTCAGCTAATTTATTAATTGTTTTATGTAACCGCGACATGTGAATGCCTTTTGCATCCGGTGTATCTAGGCTCACAAACACATTGGCTTTTGCGGGTATGGTTTGTAATTTTTTGCTCGATAAACGTACTGAAATAGGAACGGCAATCTCTTCCATGCCTACCCATTGTAAAGGCGATGAGGTTTCTGCTTTTAATTCAGAAGTAATATCTGGTAGCGTATTCATTAACATTGTTTTTTATCTCGTTTATCGGTTGAAGGTAAGGCGTTTGGAGGGCACTGATTGGTGAATCACTTGCTGGCCGTTAAATACTTGCTGACCATTTACCCATGTGCTTTGAATGCTTGAAGAAAATTGATGATTATCAAACGGCGTCCAGCCACAGTGATAATGCGTGTTTTTGTTGCTTACAGTAGTGGTCTGGTTCATATCCACTAACACTAGATCCGCGTAGTAACCTTCACGAATAAAACCGCGATTATTTATCGCATAACGCTTTGCTGGGTTATGGGCAATCTTTTCAATAACAAGTTCTATGCTCAAGCGTTTGTCTTTGACGGCCTCCAATAAACTTAACAAAGCGTGTTCCACTAAAGGTAAACCGGCCGGTGCCTGGTTATAGTCCTGCTGTTTTTCTTCCAAAGTGTGCGGTGCATGATCAGTCGCAATAATGTCGATTTGATTGGTGTGTAAGGCTTTTATCAATGCATCACGGTCTTTTGATGACTTAATCGAGGGGTTGCATTTAATTAAATTTCCCAACCGCTGGTAGTCTTGATCACTGAACCAAAGGTGATGTACACACGCTTCTGCTGTGATGTGTTTGCCTTCAATTGTCCCAGCCTCAAACAAACTCAGTTCTTTTTCTGTGGTGATATGTAATACATGTAACTGACTGCGGTATTTTTTTGCGAGGCTTACTGCATAAGATGACGAAGCGAAGCATGCTGCTGTATCCCTTATTACTGGATGATCCAATATGGTTGGAACCCTTCCTGAACGACTTATCCTTGCAAGGTTTTGCTGAATTATTGGGCTGCTTTCGCAATGAGTCACAATCAATACTGGGCTTTCACAAAAAATAGCCTCGAGTGCCTTAGGGTTTTCAACTAGTAAATCACCGGTAGATGCCCCCATAAAAACCTTCACACCACAGTGTTTTTGCGGATTCAGAAGTTTGATTTGATCAAGGTTATTTTCTGTTGCACCCAGATAAAATGAATAGTTAGCCATGGAGCTTTGCGCCGCTATTACAAACTTACTTTCTAAAGCATCAATTGATGTGGTGGCCGGATTGACATTCGGCATTTCCATATAACTGGTAATGCCACCAGCAACCGCCGCACGAGACTCACTGGCAATAGTGCCTTTATGAGTTAAGCCCGGCTCGCGAAAGTGTACTTGATCATCAATCATACCTGGTAATAGGTATTGCCCGCGTGCTTCTATAATTTGATCACCTTGTGAGGCTTTTATCTCTGAGCTAATACAGTCTATGTACCGCCCTCGAATTCTCAGGTCAGATTCTTTGATCGTTCCTTCATTTACGATCAGTGCATTTTAATAACGACGGAATGAGTCATCTGATTAGGCCTTGTGTTTAAAATTTATATTTTCAAATGATATGAGATGATATAACATATCTTTCTTGGATTATAGAAATTAAACTCAAAGACAATTTAATGCACAAACAACCAATGATACTTATTCAACCGCTTCACATCACAAATGGATCAACATGAGCGAAACGACTTCGCCTGAGATTAAAGAGTCTCAAACATCGAATGACAGCGCTCGCTCGAGTGTGCTTCATGTATGCACTTCATGCAGGGCGGCTGGTTCGGTGCGTGAGCCAATTGAAAGTCGTGCTGGTTTTAAACTCTATCAGGCGCTTCGTGCAATGTTTAATGAAAGCACTTTGGGTGACCATGTAGAGGTTAAGCCTGCTGAGTGTCTTAGCTTATGTCCGCGTCCTTGTGCAATTGCACTCTCATCGGCCGGCGCGTGGAGCTATCTCTTTGGTGATCAAGATCCCGAGAAAAGCGCAAGTGATATTGTTGAGTGCATCGCGCTATACCTCGATATCCCAGACGGGTTCATGCCAAGAAAAACACGCCCAAGGCTGTTACAGGCCAGCATATTAGGACGTGTGCCACCACTCGAAATAGCCACTGGTGTGGGTGATTCTCAGCCGACCCGCCGCGAAGAACAGTCTGATCGTTCCGCTAATAAAAATTTTAAATTACACGCATCTGTTCAAAGTTCGGGTGATTTAGCAAGTTTAGGATTAAAATAATGTGCCCAAAATCCAGGTAATATTGAGCTCTTAATCATGCTCAATGACATCGTGTGGATAAACAGCTCACGATAAATATGTATTATAAAATAGGTGGCCCCATATGAATACTCAGCAATTAAGTCATATTATTTGTAAAGCAAAGGATATTTGTGCTCGTTCTGGAGGGCGTTTGACTGAAAAGCGCAAACACGTTTTGGAACACTTGCTGGAATCTAGCACACCGTTATCTGCCTACGAAATTACCGATGCCTACAACAAGGTATCTGAAAAATCCATGCCGACAATGTCTGTGTATCGCATTTTAGAATTTCTCGAAACAGAGAGCCTAGTGCATAAGCTGAGCTCAGCCAACAAATACGTTGCGTGTTCGCATATATTAGGGGGTTGCTCACAAGAGATAACTCAGTTTTTAATCTGTGGTAAATGTCAAAGCACAAAGGAAATCGCAGTCTCAAAAGGCATCATTGATGAATTGGGTAAACTCGTGGATAAAGTAGGTTACAGGCTTACAAATTCACAGTTGGAGCTGCAATGCTTATGCAATAATTGTTCGGCGAGTACGGCTTAGTCATGCGGAATAATCTACATCGATTACTTGAGTCCACCTCTACAGGTGAACAAGCGTGAAGAAGCTCAAGGTCATGCTGCCAAACCCTCTGCTGTATTGGAGTGTCTTCAGTCGCATAGGTTTGGCAATCGGCTTGAGCATGATCATGTGGGCACTAGTATTAGGAATGACCTATTCATCATGAGTATTCGACTTAACAATCTCACGCTTGCCTACGAACGACATCCTGCGGTGCACCATCTAACCGCCACGATCGCTCAAGGTGACTGGCTGGCCATAGTAGGCCCAAACGGCGCAGGTAAATCGACTTTGTTGAATGCCATGGCTGGGCTAACAGCCATAAATGAAGGCAGTATTGAAGGCCTATGCCCAAATACAGTAGCTTATCTGCCGCAGCAAGCTCAGTTAGATAACAGTTTCCCTCTTACTGTATTTGAACTAGTCGTCATGGGCTTATGGGCCAAACTTGGCTTTTCTAAATCGCTGAGCGGGTTGCAACATAAGCAATGCGTAGATGCTATCGCAGTGGTCGGTTTACAGGGTTTTGAGCACCGGATGATTAATACGCTGTCCGGTGGGCAACTGCAACGCTGCCTATTCGCACGAGTATTGCTGCAAGATCAACCCGTGATCCTTTTGGATGAGCCCTTTAATGCGATTGATTTGAAAACCTTGACCGATCTCACTCAAGTGATAAAGCGATGGCACCAAAATAATCGCACCGTAATAATGGTGACGCATGACCTTGACTACGTTCAAAAACATTGCCCACAAACATTACTACTATCGCGAGAATGCATTGGACATGGCACTACAAAGGACATACTTACCACAGGAAATTTAAAAAAAGCAAGGCAGCTTTCTGAAGCATTTGATGAACGTGCTCACTTGTGCATGCAAGGTGCAGCCTGATATGGGGGAGCTATTACTAGGTCCTTTCAACGACTACGTTTTTATGCAGCGTGCACTAATAGGTTGCCTTAGCGTATGTTTGGGCGCTGTGCCTGTTGGAATATTCATGACACTAAGGCGCATGAGCCTGACCGGCGATGCTATGGCACATGCGATACTTCCAGGCGCTGCCATTGCTTATTTGTTATCAGGTTTATCCTTGCTGGCGCTCACCTTGGGTGGGTTAGTAGCGGGTCTTGTGGTTGCTGTGCTTGCTGGTTGGGTAGCGCGTAATACGCATCTTAAGGAAGACACCAGTTTGGCCGCTTTTTACTTAATTTCTCTGGCATTAGGTGTGTTAATTATTTCACTTAAGCACAGTAACGTAGACTTATTTCATGTACTTTTTGGCAATATTTTAGCACTCGATAATGCGGCGCTTTGGTTGCTAGCCAGCATCAGTAGTATCAGTTTAGTACTCTTAGCTTTCTTATATAGGCCATTGGTGATCGAGTGTGTCGACCCTTCGTTTTTACGCGGTTCCGGCTACGCGAGCTCAATCGCCCATTATGGCTTTTTATTTTTAATGGTGATCAACCTAGTCGCAGGGTTCCATGCATTGGGCACGTTGATGGCGATTGGCACAATGATATTGCCAGCGGCGGCGGCCCGCTTTTGGGCAAAGACACTAGACGGTATTTTACTTATCGCAATAGTGATGAGCTTTGCCGGTTGTTACGCCGGGCTATTACTGTCTTTCTATTTCGATTTACCTACAGGGCCAGCCATAGTGCTGTCATTAGGCATCGTCTACATTACCTCGCTATTGGTAGGTCTTAACGGCGGGTTACTTGAAAAATACAATTCCAATCGTCATCTCACAGGCTAAAAAACGATGAACAGACTACTCCCTTTTTCTACATTTCAGTTTCTTTGCTCAGGGTTTCTTGGCCTAGTATTTTTAATGAATACAGTCAGCGCCAACGAATCGAGTATTCGCGTCGTTACTAGTTTTTCCATTTTGGAAGATTTAGTTAACAAGTTGGGCGGTGAACACGTCGTGGTGGCCAATTTGGTTGCCCGCAATCAAGATGCGCATACCTATCAACCCAAACCTTCTGATGCGGTTGCCATTGCTAAAGCTGATTTGGTCGTCTTTAATGGCTTGGCATTTGAAGGTTGGATAACACGTTTAATAAAGAATAGCGGCTATAAAAACAAACAACTTATTGCCAGTGATGGGGTCAACGCTATACGTAATGGCGAAGAGGTTGACCCACATGCCTGGCAGAGTTTTGACAA
Organism: Paraglaciecola psychrophila 170; assembly: GCF_000347635.1. Lineage (NCBI taxonomy): Bacteria > Pseudomonadati > Pseudomonadota > Gammaproteobacteria > Alteromonadales > Alteromonadaceae > Paraglaciecola > Paraglaciecola psychrophila. The sequence goes on from NC_020514.1 coordinate 2,149,750, forward strand.
TATTCGTGTGTATATTCAGAACATCACTCACACATTGATCACGCTAAGGCCACAGCACACCGATGAATTTACCCAGCGCCAACAACAGTACCTTAATTCATTAAATACTTTAGAGAACAACCTGCTAAAAGAACTTGCAGATATCCCCGAGAATAAACGCATTGTTGTTACTAGCCATGATGCCTTCGGGTATTTAGAGCGTGAATTCAACATTCGTTTTTTAGCTCCGCTTGGCCTAAGCATAGAGATAGAAGCCTCAGCCCAAGATGTCGCTAATGTGATTGATCAGATACGCGAGCAGAATGTAAAAGCACTCTTTGTAGAAAACATCAATAGCCCGCGTTTGCTAGAGCGTATTGCATCTGAGACAAATGCGGTCATTGGTGGTCGCCTGTATTCGGATGCATTAAGTGACGTCGATGGCCCAGCAGGCACGTATTTAAACATGATGCAGCACAATATTAGTTCGTTAATCAGCGCCTTTAACTTGCCTTCGCATTAACTATAAAACGATATGATATATCACAACTTAAAAACTCAAAAAACGCAACAACGAGGATATCTTAATGCCTACTAAAACTCCCGTAACGGTACTCACCGGTTTTCTTGGTAGTGGTAAAACCACGCTGCTTAATCGTATCTTGTCTGAAGATCACGGTCTTCGCATCGCAGTGATTGAAAATGAATTTGGCGAAATTGGTATTGATCAAGACTTGGTGATCAATGCTGATGAAGAGATTTTCGAAATGAATAATGGCTGTATTTGCTGCACCGTACGTGGTGATCTCATTCGTATATTGGGCGATTTGGCCCAGCGCAAAGACAAATTCGACCTTGTGATTTTAGAAACAACTGGATTGGCGGACCCTGGCCCCGTTGCGCAGACGTTTTTTGTGGATGAAGCTACTCGTGAGCAATACGAGCTCGATGGCATTATTACACTTGTCGACGCAAAGCATGTCCACACACACCTTGATGATAATACAGATGAGGTTATGGCTCAGGTTGCTTTCGCTGATCGTATTATTATCAACAAAGCCGATTTGATAACGCAAGACGAGATGTCCGCTCTTAGAAGACGCTTGTATGATGTTAATCAAATGGCTGGTTTTTATTCGGCCACCATGGCGGATGCACCCATTGCTGAACTGCTGAATATTGGAGGTTTTAATTTGCAGCACGCGATTGAGATGAAACCCAGTTTTCTTGAGCCAGAATACCCCTTCGAATGGGGGGGTATTTGGAGGTTGCCAGCGGGTCACTACCGTTTTCAATTTGAAAATGGTCCAGATCCTGACATGTCCTTTCTAATGGCAAATGTGAGTGACGTCTCTGAGGCGGCTGTATTGGCGTTAGCCGAAACAGTGTTTGTTGAGTTTTCAAAGGCAACGGTGCCTCTGATGCACGGTCAGACAATGTCCGATGTTGGAACGTGTTACCGGCTTCAGCTCGAAGGGCAAGAATTTTATGAATTTAACTTCGAGATAGAGTCCAACAAAGAAATAGCGATTTTTTCCCAGCACACACCAGAAGAGTTTGAGTTGAAACTATTGAGTCAGGATGATACCGAATACACCCCAATTGCAGAGCACTATTTCAATGCCGAACATGAGCACGACGACGCAGTGTCGTCTGTCTCTGTTGAATTACCAGGACTGTTCGATTCAGACAAGATAAATGCTTGGCTCAGCGCATTTCTAGAAATAAAGGGCATTGATATTTATCGCATGAAAGGTGTTCTCGGCGTTCAAGGCGAGAGCCTTCGATTCGTATTCCAGGGCGTGCATATGATGTTTGGTAGCCAGCCCGGTGAACCTTGGGGCGATGAGCCACCTGTCAACCGTATTGTATTTATAGGTAAAGACCTAGATGAACAGTTTATACGTCATTCTCTTGAAGGCTGTCTGCATTAGCGTTTTGAAAAGGAATAACATGAGTCAACCATATGAAAGATATTAAGAACATTTTCCAAGGTCTTGAAAATAAACTAAGACAGTCACCTTGGTTTGAAGACGACTGGCAGATATACAACCGAGGTGCATACCTACAGCTCTATAAATCGAATTGGCACAATCAAAATCAAGGTGGAATACATTTTGAAACTTTTATTGAAGCGCCTCAGATTAAACAGAAAGCATTTCCAGTTTGCATGCATGCTGAAGAGGATTGTCCTTCTCAAGCAAAATTTATTCAAAAATTTCTAGAAATAGAAAGTTCTCGTATAGATGGTTGGAAAGGATTCAAGGTATCTGGAAAGGGTTACAGTATTTGCCAGCGAACACTACCGCTCAATTACAAAAATTTGGAACAACGGCTTTTAGAGGAGTTTAACCGACTTCGGCAATTAGAGTCTGGTGTTGAGCAGGTTTTACGTGAGCTTTGATTACAGAGTTATTTAAACCAGAGCGACTTGATTATAGAGCAAAAGTTATGAGAGCAAAAAAGTGAAGCAACATCAAAGCCCTTGCATTGATATCTGTGAATTCACTGGGCCTAAGAGGTGGTGTTTGGGTTGCGGGCGTACTCGTCACGAGTGCGAAATATGGAAGGAGATGAAACCGTACGCTAGAAATCGCCTTATGAATGAACTTCAAAAACGGATGTTTCAAATTACTGATAAGCGTTCTGAATAGTTCGGGACGCCGTCGGTAAATAAAGAAATCTTTTGCATAGATGTTATGATATGTTATATCATAACATCTAATGGAGTGGTGTTTGGCTAGCGGTCTTACTCGGCAAGAGTGTAAAAAGTGAAAGGCGATGAAACCGTATGCTAGAAACCACCTTATGAATGCACTTCAAAAACGGATGTTTCAAATCATCGATTAGTGTTCTGAATAATTTGGACGCCATCGGTAAATAACGACAATTTTTTTAAATACTTAATGATACGATGTATCATATCTTGATGTGAGATAGTTAATGTTTAATATTTATTATAAAAATAGGGTTTTGCAGAACAACCTAAAACCTGCTCTTTTACGCAAGCTTAAGGCTGCTCTGCGCAGCCTGCCCACCTTAGCAATAATAACGAGTTCCTGTGCGGCAATAGCCAACGATGCTAATAACGACATGCAGACGGGTTTCGAAAGTACAGTCGAGGTAATTCACGTCATTGGTAATAAGGTAACCTCTATTAGCGAAAGCGGCAGCCGATTAGGCTTAAGTTTGAAGGAAATACCCGCGACCATCGACATCATTAGTGGCGACGCCATACGCATTAGAAATGACTTTTCACTTCTAAATGCAGTGACGCGAAGTGCAGGATTTTCTGGCGCAGGAAACCCAGGTAATGGCGGCACGAGTATTAGCGCAAGGGGGTTTACAGGTCAAGATGCGGTCACCAAACTCTATGATGGCAATCGTTACTTCACGCTTGCCGGCACCCTTACTTTTCCTTTTGACACTTGGGCGGTGGAACGGATTGAGATTTTGAAAGGGCCTGCTTCCGTATTGTATGGACTTGGCGGTATCGCTGGTGCTTACAACGTCATTCCCAAATCTCCTTCAGAGGAGTTTGAGGCGGACATTCGGCTTTCGGTTGGCGAAAACAACACACAATTTCTAGGCGCGAGTGTTAATGGCACACTCGCGGAATCTGTGGTAGGTCGAGCCGATATTAGTGTTAGCAAATCAGATAATTGGGTCAGCAATGGCGCAAGCGAATCTGAGATGGTGGCTTTAGCGCTTAAATGGCAAGCAAGCGACAACCTAGCGTTAACTGTGCGTCATGACGCGGGCGAACAATCACCGTTACGTTATTTCGGCATACCCCTGGTTGACGGCGATTTTAATAAAGACTGGGTCGGATTAAATTTTAACGTAGGTGATTCGCGAATAAATTATGACGATCGAATAACACGCCTAATCGCTGATTGGAACATATCGGATTCTGTCAGCCTTGATGCAGAACTATTTTCATTGGATACCGACCGTTACTGGCAAACTGCAGAGACCTACTCAACCAACAGTGACAGTAGTTTGATTATACGTGCAGATCCACTGATTATACGCCACGAATTAAAGCAACAAGGGCTGCGTGGTAACCTTGTATTCAATTCAAATATTGGCGATATGGGGTGGAAGTCATCTGTTGGATTTGAGCTTACGGATGCCAGCATGAACTACACATCCAACTTTAATTCATCACACCCCAACTCGGTAGACTGGGGCGGTGATACTGATTCAGTGGACCCGACTAACTTTATTGCTGGCTCATGGTCGGATTTGACCGACAGTGTTGCGGTACTTGATCAGGTATCGGACGTCAGCCAAGTGGCCATATTTGCAGAAACACAGTTACGCTTCACTGATAAATTTGCGCTTGTTTCTGGTCTTCGCTACGACATTATCAAGACGGATTACGAACGACTAACCTACAACGAATTCGGTGTTCGAGATACTACTGTAGACAATAGTGTTAACCAGAACGTTAAGCCATTAATGGTGAGGTTAGGATTTGTTTACGATCTAAATCAAGATACTGCATTATATGGACAAGTCTCGACAGGTGACACACACCAAAATGGCGGTGATATTGTTCGTGTTAGAAATTCACTGCGTGAAGCAGACACGGTAACGGTGAAACAAACTGAAATAGGAATTAAACAATCGTTGATGGAGGGAGGGCTTACGTGGAATCTGGCGATATTTAATATCGCTAGAAAGAATATGCTGATTGACGACCCGGATAATTCCGATCCAACCGTCTTCACATTAGTACCCGAACAAACCGCGCAGGGCATTGAGATTGGACTTAACTATATTTTAAACGAAAGTCTGGTCACGTATATCAATGCGGCTATAGTCGACTCAGAACGCGATACAGGTAGTGAATTTACTCCCACTCCGTACAGCCCAGATATCACTTTAAATGCAGGCTTTTTTTATAACGCAACAGAGCGCGTTCGCTTCGGTGCTGACCTAAGATATGTTGACGAACGCCCTTATAAAAACACCCCCATACCGTCTTATACCGTTTGGGATCTGTTCCTTGGTTATAGTATCAATGAGTCTGCCCGGCTGACGGTCAACGCCAAGAACATTAGCGATGAGCTCTATGCAACATCGGCTCACTGGGCTGGCGGTCAATGGTCAGTTGGGGAGCCACGCACTCTTAGCCTTACGCTGGATCTTAATTTTTAAGAGGAGCCTCCCTCTTCTTATCCAACGTTCCTAATTAAAGTTCCTAGTTAAAGTCATAGATGTCCCATTTAAAGTGGGGTTTGTCTATGGCCTTTACCAGCTTTAAACAGATCACCTAAGCCCAATGGATAACAATGAATTTTAAACGCACCTTATATCTAACGCACCGTTGGTTCGGCATTGTAATGTCGATGATATTCTTTCTTTGGTTTGCGTCGGGCATTGTGATGTTGTATGTCGAATACCCTGAACTGACCGAACGTGAACGGGTTAATGCTGCGTCTCTATTGGAATTAAAAGCCATAAATACGAGTTTTTCTGACATTCAAGATCAAATTTTAAGTGAGTCAGCCATTAATCAATTGGACCTCTTGTCAGTACTAGGAAGACCTGCATACAAATTGACGTTCGCTGATAACAGCAAAACGATTATTTACGCTGATAATGGCAATACGCTTAAGGACATTCAGCCGTCAGATGCTGAAAAAATAGCGACTTTATACGCGCAAAATAGTGACCCTACTTCGCAGAACAATGCGCCTGAATATTTAGCAAGTATAGAGATGGATCAGTGGACGGTTTATGGAGGATTCAATGAGCATCGCCCATTACATAAGGTGGGCCTTAATAATACAAAAGGCACTATTTTATATATATCCAGCTCTACAGGTGAGGTCCTTCGAGATACTCATAGCTATGAACGAATGTGGAATTGGGTCGGTTCGACTATACATTGGATTTACCCAATGCAATTGCGCAAACATTCAAACCTTTGGGTCAACGTCGTCATTGTTATTTCGTTTGCGGGGGTTATTTCGGTTGTCTCAGGAACAATCGTTGGCTTTTTAAGGTTACGCCTAAAGCGTCGCTATAAAAATGGAGCGGTTACGCCGTATACAGGCATACAAAAATGGCATCACCTTTTGGGTGTTATGTTTGCCCTTTTTATCACCATGTTTATAGTGAGTGGTCTTTTTTCAATGAACCCATTTGGGGTTTTCAACAATAAGACCTCTTCTGTTGAGCAAATCAACCGTTATACCGGTGGCACTTATGACTTAACTAAGTTTGATCAGAGCCTTGAAAACCTAAGCGACAATGCCGAGACAATGCAAGATATTAAAGAGCTCTCTTGGCAGATGCTTGACGGCGAAGGTTTACTCATTGCTAAAAGAGAAAATGGCAATAATTTACTAGACCCTCTGCGCATAGTGACTAACTTAAACGCAGAGGAACTCGAACCAAAAACGCGTTCCGCAATTTCTCAATTACTACCCGATAGTGAATTAGTCAAACTAGATAAAATCACCGAATACGATAATTATTATTACACCACACATAACCGTTATATGCCCTTGCCGGTCTTTAGAGCTCGGTTTTCTGATATCGAAAACACTTGGTATTACATTGATGCCACAACAAGTAAAATATTAGCTCGTTCGACACAACCAGACCGGATAAAACGCTGGCTCTATAACGGTTTACATAGTTTGGATTTTCAATTTCTACTAGTAAATTGGCCGTTGCGGGAAGGTATAGTCATATTTTTATCGATAACCGGAGTTATATTCTCGTTAACCTCTTTGGTAATGGCCTGGCGCAGATTACGAAAAAACAAATTATTAAAAACCAAACAATTAACGAATAGCTAAAATGAACAGATATTACTTTAAGGTCTCATCACCCTGTCATCTTATAACCTAGTTGAGCTGTCTATTGGTTATAGAATCAACGAGAAAAGTCGAGTGACGGTTAATGCGCAGAATATCTTTGATTAACTCTTTTCAACAGCAGACCGCTAGACAGACGGACAATGGCTGGTTAGACAACTAGGAAGCCTCAGTTTTACACTTGATTTTGATTTTTAAAAAACTATTACAGTAAAAGTGTTGCTTGTATGGGTAGACTGAAATGAATTTTTTTCGATCCATACATGTATCACTCCATTTTTATATGACTCAAAAAAACAGAGGGTGTCACGATGAAATTAATAAACCTCATAGCTACTGCTTCAGTACTATCGGCCTGCAGCCAACTACCTACGGGAACTGCTGACAATGCCTCACTTACATGGATGGAGGTTAAACCTGAGCCTTTTGCATACCAAGATCAGTCCGAAAAATACAAGTCTACCGAACTTGAGATCGTACTCGCTGCTGGTAGCGCCATGGAGCTTAAATTTGCCATGCAGAAGCACGATACGATGGTTTATCAATGGCAAGTGCAAGGAGATGCTGAAGGCCTTTCCCTAACAGAGTTTCATGGGCATACGGCAAAACCGGACGATGGCAGCCTAGGAACCTTGGTTTTCTACAAAAAGCATCAAGACAGTCAAGAAAGTGGCAGTTTGACTGCAGCATTCGCAGGTGACCACGGCTGGTATTTCGAGAATGACACAGACAAAGACATTAGTATTCAACTCACGGCTGCAGGTTGGTACGAAAGTGTGAAGGAAATCCCCGTACCCAGGTAATCCATAAAGGTATCTACAAAGGCTGGCAGCTTAACGTTTTTAGTCTTTGTATTTACTATGGTTAAACATAGACTAAGGCTCTCTGTTTATAGATATTTAGCTTCTAGATAGCTCTTCAAATACACAGGGTCACCCATCTAGATTTTCATAATGTATTGATGCATACGCATCCCACAAAAGTACTCAGTGCCAGACAACGTTCAAGTGCTTTATCACAGATCTATGGCTTACTCCCAAGCTGCTAAGAAAACTTAAAAGGCAAAACTTAAATAGGCCACCCATAATAATTTGACTGATTTTTGTACTGTACTAAGTTTTGATAACACCAATTGAAATAGCACAAATTTAAAGGAGTCACTCATGCCCAAGCCTTGCTCTTCTGGGCAACCTCATCGACACCCCCTATTACCATTGCGTTTCACGTTGCGTTAGACGTGCCTTTTTATGTGGTACGGTAGCCACGCTATTGACGAATATTCAGGTACGAGTTACGAGCACAGACGGACCTAGGTCGAAGACAAGGTGTTGTGGTTACCGTTAGTATTTGCCATTGGTATATGCGCCTATGCTGTGATGAGCAATCATGTGCATTGGGTGCTGTGTGTGGATAAAGATAAAGATAAAGATAAAGACATGTCTTGGTCAGATAAACAAGTGGTAGGACGCTGGCATCGGTTACATAGAGGCACATTACTGAGCCAGAAATTCATGCGTAACGAGTTGTTAAGTGAGAGTGAATGGATAAGCCTTAAAGAGACTATCACTATATACCGTCAGCGTTTGTATGATATCAGTTGGTTGATGGCCAGTTTAAGCGAGCCCATCGCCAGGCAGGCCAATAAAGAAGACGGCTGTACAGGCCGATTTTATTCGCTGCCATCCCTGGCGCTCACCCTTCGGGCCAGCTGAAGCTGTTCAACTTTTTTTCCAGAAAAATTTGTGGGAAGGGCGTTTTAAATCTCAAGCCTGCTTTTACGACAAGAAGGGATGATGCTGCAGTCTTATCTTGTATGGCGCATGTCGACTTAAACCCGATTAGAGCTAAAATGGCAAAAACCTCCGAAACATCAAATCACACCAGCATTCAAAAACGAACCAATGCCATACAACAAAACAAACGCCAGCCTCATAAGCTACTGCCCCTTGTCGGCAACCCCAGACAAGACATGCCTCAAGGCATTGCCTTTTCTCTACAAGATTACTGTGAGCTGGTCGACACCACAGGCCGCATTATCCGAGCAGATAAAGCAGGTGCAATCAACTCAGCACAAAGCTCCATTCTGAGTCGATTAGGCCTTTCTGAAGAGCAATGGATAACCCTGACTACCGAATTCGAGCAACACTTTTGTTATGCCGTTGGCGCAGAGCAGATGATGAAAAAATTCAAAACGCATACCCACAGAAAACCGATAGGTGGGGTGAGGCAGGCCAAACGACTGCTATCCTAGAAAGACACAACAAACATTCAAACATCCCATTATTTTGTGCCTTTTTTTAATTGAAGAGGACGAAACATATCTAGAAATCAGCGTTCAACTCTTAGTTTTCTTAATGCAGCCAATACAGCCCCAGTTTTCCTACTGGCTTTACCCCATGACATTTTAAGCCCAAAATCAAGTGAGAAATATATACTTTTTATTTAATATTATTATGGATGGCCCATTTATTAGTGATTTATTACCGATAAATAACGCAGTTATTCAGCAGCAAAAAAAGAGCTTATACTTGGCTGGATCACTCCAGCCAGCATTACGAAAACAACCGATACAAGTTACCCCATCAACCTAGTCGGCAACAGGTGAGGCAGATGAGGCAATTTAAATCACAAGGTTAGGCTCAACGTTTTCATTCATGTCATGGCGTGGTTAATAATCTATTCGGCTTGGTCGCCATTTAATGAAAGCGAGTAATTATAGAGTGTTTTATGACTGAGCGTTCGTTGAGTGGGAGAGGGTGAGTTGTGTCCAAAATTTGGCATAGGTAATTAAATTCCATTCAATTGATCCAATCCCGGTAACTTGACAGTGCTCGGTCATCAACTGCATTGCCCGAAATGTGAAACTGACGTAATCGCGTATGACTCATGCTTTTGTTTATTTAAGGTTAGAATTTCCTACAATAGCGGCATAAATTACTCATCTTTAGCCGCTAAATTCCACTTTCGGTCGTTTATATATTATTGACAATGGCTAGAATTAGTATGCCTCTTCAGCGTAATTTACGTGTGTCTAACTATACCAAGCCACAAGACCATCTAAAATCAGGTCTTACTTTTTTGACCTTTTTTAAAATCATCAGGTCAGATACTCTAAACTCATTGCAGTCTTAGCCTGTTGCATAGATGTGGTACTGTCTTGGTTATTATATTATTCAAATAGTAACTCATCACAACTAAGGAACCGCTGAATGGAAGAAATTATTGGATCAAACATAAATGTTTCACAGTTAATAGACCAAGGTATATCGCTGGTGATCACATACGCACCTAAGCTTGTGCTTGCTATTATTACATTAGTTGTTGGTTTATGGCTGATCAACCGCTTTGTCGGAGTTCTAGACAAAAAGATTGGCGCTAAAGACCCAACACTGAATAAGTTTCTATGTGGACTAACTAGTGCAGTCATGAAAGTTATGCTACTTATTTCAGTCGCCTCGATGATCGGTATTGCAACGACCTCGTTTATTGCGGTGATCGGTGCTGCAGGTCTTGCAATAGGACTTGCGTTACAGGGAAGCTTAGCCAATTTTGCTGGCGGTGTGCTGATCCTAATTTTTAAACCTTTCAAAGTGGGCGATACAATCGAAGCTCAAGGTTTTCATGGTGCTGTCACCGAAATCCAGATTCTCTATACTGTGGTGGATACTTTTGACAACCGGCGTATTGTCATTCCAAATGGGAGCTTATCTAATGCTACCCTGGTAAATGTCAGTATTTACAAAAATCGTCGCTGCGACATGACCTTTGGGATCCACTACGACGACGACATCGACAAAGCGAAGGCTATTCTCCAACGTCTATTTGAGGAGGACGAACGCTCCCTGAAAGATCCGGAGCCAAGAATCTGTGTTGGAAGCCTTGGAGATAACTCAGTCAATCTTATGTTCCGACCTTGGGTTGCTACTGATGATCTGTGGCCTTACTACTGGGACATGCATGAAAAAGTGAAAAAAGCCTTTGATAAGCAAGGTATTACCATTCCCTATCCTCAACGAGACATGCATATTTATAAGTCTTAGCGATCACTGAACCTATTCCGTTATTCGAATTTCGCACACCGCCACTAAACTAAAATTTAGTGGCGGTGTGTCCGTAGCGCAGCTGTTTGGCGAACATCAACTGTTGATAAAAAGCTATTGATAAAAGCTGTTGATAAAATGCAAAGTGTTTAGTTGAGATCCCTTCACCTTGCTCAATTAACGTTATCGCCCAATTAGCTTGGCTTAAGTCCCTAACCACGCTAATGAGCTTGGTGCGCTGTTTAATCGACATCGAAGGCAATGCCTCATTCTGGCATTCGCCGTTTTATCGCAGAATCAAAGTAACAGACATTTTTTTCATAGGTCACTAGAGTAGGACAAATTGAGCGACAATAGATACCTCTGGTGAGTACGCCGGAAAAAAACTGTCAAGGCAAGCGTCACGGCTAACCTAGCTTGTTGACAAAGATATACAGTAAGATTGCAGTCGCTGTTAGTGTCCGCTGTGGAGCATAGCCCTATCAGAAACCAAATATCCCCAATGACAACTGATGATTATATCAAACCCGCCTGCCAGTTTATTAGGCAAGTCTGAGTTTTAAACATTGATATGCTCGTACACCAAATGAACGACTAGCCCTATTGTACATTAAGGCCAGTGCATTAAAGTATGTAGAGTATGGCCAAAGCCGACAATGGATTATTGAAGAACGGCTTAAAGCAAATGTTGTCTAGGATTTATAGCCTAGAATGTCGTTGTGAAGCTATAGTAAGCTCCTTTTCCCTTCGATTACCACATGTTCTAAAAGTAGGGCAAAAGTCAGCGTCACGTTGCTAATTTTGTTTGTCAATAATACATTAAGATGACGGATGCTCCGTCAAGGGTTCGCTTCGAATGTTAGTATCCAAAACGAACCGCTCTTTTATCTTTTATCCTTAATCTTCTTCATCTAAGGTCATGAGTGACGTATTACCACCAGTAGCGGTGGTATTAATACTGATAGCTTTTTCTGTTAATAATCGTTGCATTAAATTATCAAAATATTTTGAACTGATCACCGGTAAAATGGCACCTTGACGCTCTGCTAATTTCTCGCTGATATAATGTTTACGGTCACAATGACTATCAACAACAACACCTGATAATCCAGGTTGTGCCAGCAACGTTGTTAAATGGCATAACCGTGCAATTTGAAAAACATTCTTATCTTCACCTGTTGCAATGAATTCATCTCTAAAAGCTATTGCTTCATCATAAAACAAGTCAGAAACAACCGAGATAATGGTATTACCGGTTGCCAAAGCCGTTACGACAGAAAGCAACCAAAAGTGAAAAGTAACATTTTCGTCAGCAAAACAGATGATGTTGCCACGATTTTCTAAATATAGAGTATTAGACTCTCCTGTTGGACCCGGTAAAACGGTTGGTTCCTTCAAGTGTTTTTCAATATCAATTAATTGTGAGCGCGCCGCCTTTAAAGTCTGCGTTAAATCGTCTGCTAAATTATCAATGATTTCGATATGCGCTATATTTGCTAATACTTCGCTAACACAAGATATACGGGTATTTAACTCGGTCAAACGCCATATTTTTTCTGCGGTACTCGCTCTGTCCATCAATAATACTGCTTGTGCATCCGTATCGCGGTCTGAGGCTTCTGCTTGCTGTGGTAATAAATTGAGTTTCTTGGCACCGGGCGTTGTTATTTCTTTCACTAAACGCGTTAAATAATATGGGCCACCTGCTTTTGGCCCTGTACCTGAAAGACCACGACCTCCAAAAGGTTGCACACCCACAATAGCACCAATAATATTGCGATTTATATACACGTTACCTGCTCGTGATAGCTTCGCTAAATTTATGGCTCGCTGTTCAATGCGGGTATGGATACCCATAGTTAAGCCAAAACCTGTTGCATTAATATCATCAATAACTTTTTCTATTTCATCGCCTTTAAAGCGAACAATATGGACACAGGGGCCAAATACCTCCTGCTTCAGCGCCCTAATACTTTCTATTTCATAAAGTCGTGGCGCAAAAAAGAAATGTTCGTTATCTGCTATTTCATTTGTTATTTCATCAGAAATATCACATTGGTATAATAGTTGGCCATGGGTTTTCATATAGTCACTGTGAGCATTGAGTGAATCTAGCGCTTTTTGATCAATGACAGGACCTATGTCAGTACTCAGTTTTTCTGGATTACCTACATGTAATTCTGCTAATGCGCCTTTAAGCATTGTAATAACATTATCAGCAATATCGTCTTGTAAAAATAACACTCGAAGTGCAGAACAACGCTGACCTGCAGATTGAAATCCTGAAGAAATAACATCATCAATGACTTGTTCAGGTAGGGCAGTAGAGTCAACTAACATACAGTTTTGACCACCTGTCTCAGCAATAAAAGGGACTTGATCGCCGCCTCTATCAGCCAATGTTTGCGAAATTATAGTCGCTGTTTTAATTGAACCAGTAAAAATAACCGCTTGAACACGTGCATTAGGAATAATAACATTACCTACATTACTACCCTTTGCAATAACTGCTTGTACAACGCCATGTGGTAATCCAACAGATGTCATTAGTTCAATAGCGCGCAACGCAATTAAGCTTGTTTGCTCGGCTGGTTTAGCTAACACCGTATTACCAGTCGCAATGGCAGCAGTCACTTGCCCTATAAATATAGCTAACGGGAAGTTCCAAGGGCTGATACATAAGACCACACCACGGGCTTCTAAACGATCATCTTTTGCCAGTTCAATCGCTTGTTGTGCATAATAGCGACAAAAATCAACCGCCTCTTTGACTTCATCAATACCATCTTGTGCGGTTTTCCCTGCTTCTTTGATGCATAAGGCAATGAGCTCGTCGATATGATGTTCAAGTGCATCGGCAACACGGCATAATAAGGCCGCGCGTTCAGATACAGGCGTTTGTGACCATGAAGCAAATGCGTTTTGAGCGGTTTCGATCATCGCGAGCATTTCATCCTTGTTGTGATGTCGTTGAAAGCCAATAATTTCACTTTGCTTTGCTGGGTTCCTAATAGCAACAGACCCCTCTGGTACATCATCTTCAGAGAACAAGTTATCCATAAGCCAGTTGTCCAGTGATGTTTTTAAAGGGGTTACTGTATTGATATCTGTTAAATCTAGACCCTTGGAATTATCTCGACCGGCACCTTTTTCATCATGGTATAACGCGATGGGTTTGATTATCTGGCCGTTATATTTGTCTTTTAAGCGATGCATTTTATCAACGGGATCGACAAGCAAAGATTCGACCGGTTGTGACTCATCAATAATGGCATTAACAAAAGAAGAGTTAGCGCCATTTTCTAACAAACGACGCACTAAATAGGCGAGTAGCTCTTTATGAGGACCAACCGGTGCGTAGACGCGACATTGAACATTTTCATTGGCAACAACTTGATCATATAACGAGCCGCCCATGCCATATAGGCATTGAAATTCAAAACTTGTTTTGTCATTGCCCGCCAGTTCAAGAATAGTAGCGACAGTATAAGCGTTATGCGTAGCAAACTGTGGAAAAATAGTATCTCTATATTCTAATAATTTTTTCGCACAGGCGAGGTAAGATACATCAGTAGAAGCCTTGCGAGTGAATACCGGAAAATGCTGATAACCGCCTTTTTGGCTGTTTTTAATCTGAGTATCCCAATAAGCACCTTTTACTAAGCGCACCATCATTTTTCGGTCAACACGCATGGTGAGTTCACGTAACCAGTCAACTATAAAAATGGCGCGTTTTTGATAAGCTTGCAAGGCCATCGAAAAGCCATTCCAACCTTCTAACTCATCATCACTAAATACCGCCTCAATAACATCGAGGGATATATCTAATCGTTCAGATTCTTCCGCATCAACAGTTAAACCAATATTGTAGCTTTTGGCTTGCAAACAAAGTGCTTTAAGTTTGGGAGCAGCTTCAGCCATTACCCGTTCTTTTTGTGCAAATTCGTATCGAGGATGAATAGCAGAAAGCTTAACTGAAATACCAGGCACTTTGCGAGGGTCATTCTTACCCGACGCACGAGCAACTGCGCCAATGGTATCTATGGCAACTTGATAAGCTTTAAAATACTTTTCAGCATCACTCATGGTGCGCGCACCTTCACCTAGCATGTCGTAAGAATATACGAAGCCTTGCCGCTCTTTCTTGGTAGCATGATCAGTGGCATCTTGAATCGTTTCGCCAATAACAAACTGCTCACCCATAATTTTCATTGCGTAGTTCATTGCTTTACGAATGACAGGCTCACCTAATCGACCAATAACCTTCTTCAATAAACCAAAGCTATCTTTTTCGCGTTCATCAGCATAGTCAACCATGGTTCCGGTAACTAATAAGCCCCAAGATGAGGCATTAACGAACAGTGATTCACTGCTACCTATATGACTGTCCCACTGCCCTTTAGATATTTTGTCACTAATAAGGGCATCTTGAGTGTGCTTATCTGGTACACGTAATAAGGCTTCCGCTAAACACATTAACACCACACCTTCTTCACTTGATAATGTGTATTCTGCTAGTAAGGCATCTATTGCACCGTTTCCCGATTCGTCTCTACGTATTTTCAAAGACATTTTACGGGCTTTTTCCCACGCCCTGCTTGCAGCATTATCGTTAACTTCTGCCAAGGGTAAAATATGCTCTACCGAAACACTTTCATCAATACGATAAAACTCGCGAATTTTTTGACGAATAGGGGACGCCGTGATGTTTGAATTATTAAATAGCATATGCTTCACCTCAATATTTTTTTAAGTAATGTTTTGCAATTACATACGTTAATTACAATTTAATTTACTGCTTCGATTGAATGTAAAATTCAGTTGGTGTGAATCCACAGAAGCTCACATTGTAATCAGGGTACTGCTCATCATTTTGTGCAGATTAAGTTAATGCTTTTCGCTAATCAAAATAGTAGTAATACTCATCATTGAAGCTTGGCTCACTAAAATATCTGAATGTACTTTGAGCTATAGAAAAGCATCTAACCTAAATACTGGTTTTGCGTTAAATAGAATTGAATGTGTGCCCTAACTTTGACGGTCACTTTTTAGCTCTTCAATCTTAAATAGGCGCATGACCCATATAAAGAAGAATGGCGCGAAAAATAAAACCAATATTGTTGTGGCCGTAATACCACCCAGTACGCCAATTGATATCGCGTTTTGTGCTCCTGACCCTGGCCCTGCGGCAAATGCCAAAGGCATCACACCCAAAATAAATGTTAGTGATGTCATCAAAATAGGGCGAAGTCTCTGTTTAGCGGCCATGACCGCTGAATCATAGGCATTCATGCCATCTTCAAAATTAATTTTTGCAAACTCAATTATCAAAATTGCATTTTTGGCAGCCAAGGCAATGGTCATTAATAAGCCTACCTGAAAGTAAACATCATTTGCTTGTCCAGACCACCATGTGGCCAAAACAGCACCAAATATACCAAGTGGAACAGTTAGTATGATCGCCAAAGGTATGGTCCAGCTTTCATATAAGGCGGCCAATGCTAAGAACACGGCAATGATTGAAATCAAGTAAACAATCCAAGCCTGTCCACCGGATTCTTTTTCTTCATACGATAAGCCCGTCCATTCCAAACCAATTCCACTTGGCAAGCTTTCAGCGAGTTTTGATATCTGGTTAAGGGCTTCACCTGAACTAATGCCTTGTGCGGCCTCACCTTTAATTTCAAGAGAAGAATTACCGTCAAACCGTGTTAGCTTTGGTGCGCCATATGACCATTCACCTGAGCCGAAGGCTGACAAAGGGACCATACCACCAGTTGAATTGCGCACATACCATCGGTCTATATCTTTTGGCAGCATGCGGTACTCAGCGTCTGCCTGTGTGTAAACACGTTTAATACGACCATCTTCTAAGAAGTCATTAATATAAGAGCCGCCAAGTACAGTACTTAAGGTTTGGTTGATTGTGGCAATGGGTACACCCATTGCTTGCGCCTTGCTCGAATCAATATTGAGGTTATATTGTGGGCCGGGCGCCAAACCATTAAAACGTACACCTTTTAAAGAACTGCTTTGGTTAGCCTCTCCAAGAAACTGTTGCATGGCATTGTTAAGAGCGTCTTGCCCCAGTCCTGCTCGGTCAACCAATTGAAATTCAAAACCGCTGGAATTACCTAACGCTATTATGGCCGGTGGTACAATTGGAATAATCATAGCGTCTTTTACAGATGACAGCGCTTTACCTGCTTGTTTACTCACCTGAAAGACGCTTTGATTTTCTGTACGCTGGGCCCAATCTTTCATTTTGATAAATGCGATTCCAACGTTTTGACTGTTCCCAGAAAAACTAAAACCAGCCGCAGTAAATATTCCTTCAACCGCACCGTTTGTTTGGTCTAGATAGAAGTCTTCGACCTGCTTATTTTTCTCAACTGTTTGTTGCAAGGTTGAGCTGACAGGTCCGTTAACCAATGTGAACATCCGGCCTTGGTCTTCGTCAGGTAAAAATGACGTCGGTATTCTAACGAATAGACCAATTGCAACAGCGATTATCGTAAAGAACACTGCAGGTAGAATAAATCGGTTCGCCAATACTTTTTCTAAAAGGTTGGCGTGGCCCATCTTCATTTTATTAAATGCTTTATTGAAAAGTCCAAAGAATCCAGTGTTCTTTTCTATCTTCGCTTGTTTTAGAACAATGGCACATAATGATGGCGATAGGCTAAGCGCGACAAAAAGTGATATCCCCATTGCCACTGAAATCGTAACGGCAAATTGTCGATAAATTACCCCAGTCGATCCTTCAAAAAATGTAATCGGAATAAACACGGCCCATATAACTACGGTTGTGCCGACAAGTGCTCCTGAAATTTCTTTCATCGCTTTTATGGCTGCATCCTTTGGACTTATATTGGGATCCTTTTCCAATTTATTTTCAATGTTTTCGGTAACAACAATCGCATCATCAACCAACATTCCGATGGCCAGAACCAGCGCGAATAGTGTCAAAATATTGATGGAATATCCGATCATAAGAAGAAACGCAAAAGTGCCAAGCAGCACAACTGGAATGGCTACCGTCGGTATGAAAGTCGCGCGTGCTGTTTGTAAGAATATATAAATCACTAATATTACTAACAAGATTGCTATTAATAGCGTTTTTATGACGTCATAAATTGAAGCTTCAACAAAAGGTGAAATATCAACTGGATAAACGACCTTTAATTGTTTAGGAATAATATCGTCAAATTCTTGAATTCTATCTTTAACCGCTTGGATGGTTTGAAGGGCATTTGCATCTGACGCTAGTTCAATGGCAATTCCCGATGCAGGGCGGCGATTATAGCGGCCGATAACACTATAGCTCTCGGAACCAATTTCAACGCGGGCAATATCACCTAAGGTTACGTGTGCACCGTCTTGATCCACAGTCAGTAATATGTCTTCAAATTCATCCACGGTTTCAAGTAAGGTTTGTGCCGTAATGGTTGCGTTTAATTGTTGACCTTCAACACTCGGGGTCCCACCAATTTGTCCGGTGGCTAGCTGAACATTTTGTTGCTGCACCGCATTAATGACATCTTGTGTAGTAATGTTGAAATTGTACATTGATTGCGGGTTAAGCCAGATACGCATGGCGTGCTCTGGCCCGAATGTTCTGATTTGTCCGACACCATCAATGCGGCTAAGTGGTTCTTCCAAATTAGACGCCAAAAAGTCGGAAATTTCATTTCGCCCATATGCGTCATCTGTTGAATAAAACCCAACGATTAGGGAATAACTGCTTCCGGCCTTACTAACGGCAACACCTTGACGCTGAACCGCTTGAGGCAAAGAGGATTCTGCTTGAGATACTTTATTTTGAGTTTGCACTTGCGCGATGTCTGAATCGGTTCCTGGCTCGAAGGTCAGGTTAATGCTTGCCCGCCCAGATGAAGAACTTTCCGATTGGATGTAGCGCAGATTATCAATACCCGTCAGATTTTGTTCGATAATCTGCGTTACTGTATTTTCAAGTGTTTGTGCTGAAGCACCTGGATAAGTTGCTGATATTGATACCTTAGGAGCTGCAATATTCGGATATTGCTCAACTGGCAATGATGTTATGGCAAGCGTTCCGGCCCCCATAATAACGATGGCAATAACCCACGCAAAAATGGGTCTGTCTATAAAAAATTTAGAGATCATTAATTTGAGCTCGTTTTGTTATTTTCAGCATCGGCTGTAGCATGGTCATCAGATTTCGTTGCTTCAGAGGAGATATTATTTGAGACCTCCGAGTTGATGTTTTTAGGAACGACTTTGGAGCCCGGCTGCAACATCATTGTCCCCGCTACAATAACGGTATCGCCAGTTTTAAGACCGCTTTTGATTACCCAATTATTTTTGTAAGTGCTGTTGGTCACCACTGCACGCTTGCTTGCTATATTATTAACATCGACAATCCAAACCGCTTTTGAGCCATCGGACTCTATACTGACGGCTTTTTGCGGCACTATGATTGTTTCTTGAATTTCCATTTTGTCGATGGTTGCACGCACGAACATACCAGGTAACAAAGCTGCATTTGGGTTGGGGAACACAGACCTCAATCGAACTGTACCTGTGTTCTCGTCTACGGCTAAATCAGTAGCATACAGACTGCCTTTGTGGGGATAGATAAAATCGTTATTGCCAAATAAAAGTGTTACCTCAAACTTTGCATCTTCGCCTCTGGTCACTAAACTTAGTTGCAAAGTCTTTGCATCGGCTGCCGACTGAGACAAGTCGACGTAAACTGGGTCAAGTTGTCTAATGGTTGCTAAAGCAGCTTGTTGTTGAGCAGTAACGAGAGCACCGTCAGTGACTGTCGATGGGCTAATATATCCTGAAATAGGTGCATAAACCTTAGTGTAGTCAAGGTTGATTTTTGCTGTTTTTACCTCAGCCCGCGATAGAGAAACAGCGGCTTTAGCTCGTGCCACACTTGCCTTAGCGCTGTCAAACTGTTGCTCGCTTAGGGTGTTGGTTTTTATCAGGCTTCGATAGCGGCTTTGTAATGCAAGGGCAAGCCCTAGTTCTGCTTTTATATTCTGCAAATTCGCATTTGCGCTTTGCAAATTCGCATCATATCTTGCCGGATTAATCTGGTAGAGTTGCTGACCTTCTTCAACAAGGCTACCTTCTTCAAAAAAACGCGATTGAATAATACCGCTCACTTGAGGACGAATTTCTGCTGTTTTGAAGGCCTTTACACGGCCGGGCAATTCGTTGGGCATGGCAATTATTTTTGGTTCTATCGTCATGACACTTACTTGTTTTAAAGAACGCTGCCGTGTTTGATCCGAATTGTCCGTGCAGCCTACTAACAAAAATACGCTTAAACATGCCATAAATATTGAGGTCATTGTTTTCTTGGATGAAAAAGGGCATGTAACCGTTGCATTTGGTGAGCAGTGAGTTATGCCACCAGATTCGCCGCTTATTATTTTATTTGCTTCTAATGTTTTAGATTTCATCCATGAACCCGAACAGCAAGAACGTCTTGTTTCACGCCATGCAACACAGAATTGGCTGTTGAACCAAGCAGTAATTTAATGCCGCTTCTGCCATGTGTACCTATTACAATTAGGTCTCTATTTTTTTCATTGGCCATTTCTTTTATCTCATCTGCCGCGACACCAATTTTCACAAAAACATTATGCTCATTAATACCAAATTCTGTGGCGATATCACTTAGTTTTTTATGGGCTAAGGACATGCGTTCAGAATCGTCTATCGCGTTGTATTCCATTGGATAAAGGTATGGTTGAATATGTGTTGTAGGTAGCAAGGTATACATCAATATTAAATCATCAGGCGACTGAGAAACCGCTAATGCTTTGCGAATAATACTTTCGTGGGGTGCATTAACGTCTATTGCGACTAATATTTTTTTGTAATTACTCATCGTGTTTACTCCATTGAGTGTTTAAATTGTAGAACGATTTCATTGCTGATTTGTGTCTTTTAGTTATGATTAGTCGAAACTAAATAATGACCTTGACCATGTCATACTAAAGAGTCATCGAAAAAATAACTTGGCTTGAGTTTTTAGGATCAGTTATTGACGCCATGCCTAAAATTTCAGCTAGTTCCCGCATTTTATAGTTACTACAAAGTTCAATTAAGATAAGTTTTTTAATACTGTTAGTCCGTGCATGCTCGATCAAATGATTAGCTAGTTCTGTAGCGATACCCTGATGATGATACTCATCCGACACAGTGACAGCCATTTCACGTTCATCTGGTTTAGAATCGATCGCGTAAAGGCAAATGCCGATTTTTTTTCGTTCCCTCCCTGTTGAATTGTCGCGATATAGGCCATGGAATTTATGTAATCGATATTATAAAGTGTCGAAATCATTGACGAAGATAATTCCATGCTACTGCTAAGGAAATTCTTATGCTTAGCTAGTGCTGAAAAATCCCGCATGAAAGCTGCCTCTATTTCTATGTCATCGGATGTAATCGGTCGAATAGTGACGTCTAAATCGCCAGCTTTTATATGTTTGTAATCATTTTTGTCACTATTAATGAGCAGTTCTTTCATGATTAATAACCCCTGTAAAACAAAGTAGTAGTTTGTTTTACGCTTAATATATATATTGAGTTAGGTAAGCTCAATTAGGGGTATCCATGCACAAACTGTGGAAACCACGTAGTGATTTTAACCTCCACACTATTACTAACTCGCTTTTACCTGTGCCAGCAACACTATTTTTTGTTAATGATTTTCACAGTGGAATACGAGGTATCTCCGATAACGTTAATACTAGTTCATAGGTAAGCTGTGTTTCTCGACGTCACACTTAGCATAGTTGAATAACTCGGTTGCTATGATGTAATTGGTTTGGAACGGTTAATCGTGTTTAGAATATCCTTGATTCAGTCTAACCCTTGCAATGCATGTCATATTTCTGATGTACTGATGCTTTATCGGTGATATCCGCAACAAACAAATTTACGGTCAGTATCAAGGGCAAACGGTGCTGACAAAAATATGATCTCCAGGTGGGAGTTTTTGACTAAAGACAAATTAAGAAACAAGGGTTTAAATAATGCACAGATATGTATTGATGGTTTTATTTACATGGGTGGTATTACTGGCAAGTAATGTCAGAGCAAAAGATGTACAGCTTGTCCCTGGTGAAATATATAGTAAAGATAACTTTACTATTACATGTGGCCAATCGACAACTCATACCCCCTTGGCACTGAACGACTGCCAGTATTGGGATGATTTTAGTAACAAGTGTCTGTTTGAGAAAACCACTTATTCGAATGAAAACCTTGAATGCGTTGAAAAATGTCAGCGCTGGGATAAGTTCACAAACACTTGTTTTTACCAATCAAAATGTACCTTCTATCCATCCCATATGACATTTGTGAGGACTACATGCGAAAAGTTTGACGACTTCAATAATACTTGTTTGAAAATGAAGGATACAAAAATTGGGCGGTGAGATGAAAAAGGCCAAACAGATGTAAACTTTGTTTAATAGAGCAGTTGTACATTTTGTGATGATGAAGTTGTATTGAACTTGGACGCCACAGAAAGACGTACGTTGGTTGATGCACACTTAGTCTAATGAGGATTTACATGTGTTTCACGAAACAAGATACAAAATTATTTATGTCTAAACACTAGGCGCTTTAAAAGGAAGAGCGACAATAATACTTGATGCATAAACGCGTCATACGACGCTCTAAACGTGCCACAAAAAAGGATATGGAAATAGTAGTGCAGTTCGATGTTTCTGGTAAGGTGATATAATCCTGGTCTCAGGTAATGTTTAAGGTTAACGTCACTCCCATTATGTTAGCCAAGGTTTCAAACAATAAAACTGTCGCCATAATTGACGCGTCAATAAAACAATCTAAAAAGTTACCAGACGAGAAATATAAAGGTTAACTCGGGATAGAGGCTGCGAAATGTCTCATTATAAATTGTTCACACTTGCGACGGATATTCAAGTCTACTTCTGCGTTCCAATGTCAGCGAGGCACGAATAAAAAATATCAACCGCTTATTGCAACAAGGTTTCCCTAAAGGAACAGACTAAAGTATGTATTTAAATTCGAAATTAATAAGTCGACTACTTATTAATTTTTCGAAGAAAACAGCAAAATAAACACTCCCAAAATACTTGCGATTAATGAGCCCAATAATATTCCTAGCTTTGCTTGTTCAATTAACTCAGCTTGCCCTTCGAACGCCAACACAGAAATAAACAAAGACATTGTAAACCCGACTCCGGCTAAAAAACCGACCCCAACTATTTGAGAAAAGCTCACACTAGAGGGCAATCTTACTAAGCCCATTTTCAAACCTAGCCAAGCAAACAGGCTTATACCAATGTCTTTTCCTAAAACCAACGCAAGCATTATTGCCAGCGTAATCAAAGCATCGTCTACTCTTGGAACTGCAGTGGGTAGCATGGCCCCAGCATTTAAAAACGAAGGTAAAGGTAAGATAATTAGGCTTGCTGGCTTATCTAGAGTGGAGCCTTAATGTAAAATTGGTGCGGTGGATAGCTTAGCAATATCCTCAGCCTCTTCAGCAAGGGTGTGTTGCTTTCCATTCTCTATAATAGTTTTGTGCGGGTCATCCATCACTTTAAAATTTTCAACGACACTTTCCATTTTTTTTCGAAACCAAATTTTATTAGCATGTGGGCACGTAGGTACCATCATGGCAGCCAGAATACCCGTGGTTGTGGCATGAACACCTGATTGAAGAATGAACCACCACAGCAAAATGCCACTGGCTAAGTAAAAAATAGGTTTTTTATCCCTAAAAGGTTCATTAAGAGTATTGATCGTAATGTGAGACCAGCCCAAGCAAGTGACTCGCCAACAATCTACTCAGTATAAAAAAGGCTAATCACTGCCACAGTTCACATATCATCTACAATGGCTAATCCTGTCAGGATTACGAAAATTGCGCGCGGTGCTTTTACGCCTAAAAGCGTCAGAATGCTGATCGCAAAGGCTGCATCTGTCGCCATGGGTATGCCCCAACATTGATAAGCATCGGAATTACCATACCAAATGATGGATATATAAATAAGCGCGAGTAACAGCATTTCACCCAGTGCCATCGCAATCACCAATCCGGCATCTTTAATGTTACTCAGCGCACCGACTAAAATTTCATATTTTATTTTTAAACCTAAAATGAAAAAAAACAACGCTATTAATCCATCATTTATCCAATAATGTATAATGACGCTAATCCATAAGACTATTTTAATTTCAGTGGGATGTGTTGCATTTTTTCACTAAGTGGCAGCAGTAGGACTAAA
Source organism: Paraglaciecola psychrophila 170 (assembly GCF_000347635.1). Lineage (NCBI taxonomy): Bacteria > Pseudomonadati > Pseudomonadota > Gammaproteobacteria > Alteromonadales > Alteromonadaceae > Paraglaciecola > Paraglaciecola psychrophila. Next base: position 2,173,891 of record NC_020514.1, read on the forward strand.
ACCAATAACAAACCAAACAAGCGAGGAAGCAAAGCCCAAACCTGACCATCGGCTTCCCAAAATGACCAGATAATCGTGATCATATAGGTCACGATGTAAAGCCAAACACCAATAAATTGTTACCTGAATATCAACCAACCAGCTACAACTAGCATGGAGCCAGCCAGAGCATAATAAACAGAGCCTCCAAGCCACCGAAGATAAATGCCGCCAACTGACATTGGTAGACCCAAAAAATGCAATAAACAGCCTTAATATTTTGATCATCCTATTCACCTCTCAAATATTAATTTCAAAAAATTATTATTGTCTTTTTGTCTTAGATGCGGCTCTTGGTTTCTGAGCCGGAGTGAACATCCCTGAAGGAAATTCACCGTTTTTGTGTTCCTCCCAGAGCGTTAGGCGCACTGACTCGAAACTTTTGCGCAACGAACTTCTGTTCCCAGAAGTTGGCTTCGAACTGATGCTGAACGCAAAAATCTTACTCCCGTCGTGGTCACAAGAACTCCTATGAACCGGCCGAAAGGTGATGTATGAATGGCCAATTTTTATATATTTGTAATCATTGGTGAGTCGTACCTTCATGACCATACCCCGTGTAAAACAAATTAGTGAACCCAACATATATATTTCATTCGATATGCACAATTAGGGGTATCCATTCAAAATTGTGGAAAATACGAAGAGATTTCTGGGTTCACCTTATGACTAACTGTGTTTCTAATACGCAGTCACAAACAACATCGCAGTATATTTCGATTGCTTTGAGGTTGTTTTTTGGAGCAGGTAATTATGTTTAGAATATTCTTGATTCAGTCAAACTCTTGTAAAACATGTCATATTTCTGATGCATAGACGGATATAAATATGAATTCTCAACTAAAATTAAGCCTTGTCGCTAGACATCTAAAAGAAAGAATGAAAAACGTTACAATTTGGTAAACCAGCAGTGCAATTTTACCAACGCGTTGCATTGACAGACTATTATTCAGCGTAAATTTCATGCAATATTATTTCACGGCTCTGTATTTGGACCAAATGTTCTTATCAACAATATTTTTAAAGCAACATTTGACCCAACCTGGTCCGAACACAAATTTTCTTTTACTGACGAAATGAGTTTTATGTATGGCTTCAAACAAAAAGTATGACGAAAACGAAAATTCAGATAGAAACTCTAATGATATTAATCAGTCTGAAGGTCCCGATGTGGGAAAAACTGAAAGGTCTTTGGTGCTAGGCGTTTTTCATCTAATTGAGCGGATAATACTCTTCATCGTCGTTTTGATGACTATGGGAGCCGTCGTCTTTGAGATTCACGCAATTTATATTGCACAGACGATCAGCCTCGCCGACATACTGTTGATGTTTCTTTATCTAGAGGTTATTGGCATGGTGGCTGTATTTTACTCGGACCGACGCTCGGCGTTCGTTTACCCTATTTTTATTGCGATTACGGCACTGGCTCGATTAATTGTTCTGCAGGGCAAAGATATGGCCCCTGAAAATATTTTGTATGAGGCAATCGCCATCTTTATTCTTGCTATTGCTGCAATCGTACTTATCCGAATGCGAATTGAATGACGGTTGTAAAGAAGAAATGTACTGGTTATGAGACACTTATTTTATGCAACGTTCGATTTTTAATAAGCCATCATTATAGAAACTGAACTTGAATCATTAGTAGTTATTAGTCAAGTACATCGCTTTATTTAAGACATTGTTAAACACTACCTGCCTTTAGGTAGGATAAGATAACATAATACAAAAAGCCGAATTTGTACTTAATTCACCCAAGTACTCATAATAAAATTATGCTCAACGTTGTCGCTTTTACTCTGAAATAGGGGATGTAAAATTAGCTTTGTTAAATTAAAACGTAATGACGGCTAAGGTCTTTTTACCGTTCGTAATTTAAGTTCCTCCAGAGGTCAGTTCAGTGACTATAACGGCATAAAGTCCACGTTTTTTTGAATGCATTATGTACAGCTTTTATTGTTTTTGTACTTTACTTTTCATCACTCAACTTGAGGTTTTTCGCCATTAATTTTAACTCTTTGACACTTTTCCTTGTAAGAAAAATGTAAGGGTGTCGAGAATTAATTTAGAGGTAAGGATACCAATAATTTTTTGTTGAATAAAATTTATGAATAACAAACATGAGGTATTTAAATGAAACTGTCAGAACATGCAAAACCAGGCTTATTACTTGCTTTGACCCCAGTTGTGTTAACTCTGCTAATTCTTGGGACGCAAATTTTTTACTTTGGTGTGTTCGAACCACATATTCCTCTTGCCATTGGCTTAGCTATCACTAGTGTTGTTGGTATTAAGCTAGGGCTTAGTTGGAAGGGTATAGAGAAGGGCATTTTTCACGTTATTCACGTCGCTTTACCTTCGGTATCTGTTTTAATAACAGTTGGGATGATCATTGGCGTTTGGATTGCCAGCGGTACGGTACCAAGTATTATCTATTTCGGCTTAAAAGTACTTTCGCCTGAACTATTCCTGGCTGCTGGCATGGGAATTTGCGCCTTAGTTTCCCTTTCTCTTGGCACTAGCTGGGCGAGTGTAGGTACTGTTGGTTTGGCCTTAATGGGAATTGGAGAAGGCTTCGATATCCCTGCATATTGGACAGCTGGCGCTGTAGTTTCAGGTGCATTTTTTGGTGATAAAATTTCGCCACTTTCCGACACCACTAATTTAGCCCCTGCGGTTACAGGCACCGACGTTTTTTCTCATATAAAAAATATGATGGCAACTACCATCCCAGCTATGCTTATCGCTCTTATTATATATTTGTTAGTTGGATTTTTCGTAATCGACACTCAAAGCATTTCATTTGAAAAGATCAACGACATCACTAATGCTTTAGATGAAAACTTTTATATTTCAGGATGGGTATTATTGCCAGCTTTGATTGTGATGGGCTTAGCTATAAAAAAAATATCCTCCCATGCCATCACTATTCGCCGGCGTTTTAGCGGGCGGGGCAACGGCAATGATTGTTCAAGGGCAGAGTCTACAATCAATTTTTGATTTTGCGAACAATGGCTATTCAATAAACACCGGTATTGGAGAAATTGATAGCCTGTTAAATCGAGGTGGTATTCAATCCATGATGTGGACGATTTCCTTAATATTGATTGCTTTAGGCTTTGGCGGTGCGCTAGAGAAAACAGGCTGTTTGAAAACGATTATTAATGCCATTAAGAGTAAAGTCAGTAGTTTTGCTGGCACTCAAACTGCCGCTATTGGAACCGCGTTTGCGACTAACCTAGTAGCTGGCGACCCCTACTTATCCATCGCTTTACCGGGAAGAATGTATTCACCGGTTTACCGTGGTATGGGTTATTCAACTTTGAATCTATCACGTGGAATTGAAGAAGGCGGAACATTAATGTCTCCGCTAATTCCATGGAATGCGGGTGGTGCATTTGTAATTTCAGCTCTCGGTCTTGGTATTGCCGATGGTAATATAGAAAATCTTTTGTATATCCCCCTTGCTTTTGCCTGCTGGACGGCACCCCTGATTGGAATTTTCTATGCTTATACGGGGTTATTCTCGCCAAAAGCAACAGACGAAGAAAAAGAACAATGGGAGTCCGCTGGTGAAGCAATAGCCGAATTTAATTCTGATGGTACGCCAAAAGTCGAAGATGAAGACAAAGACACTGAGAAAGAAGGTGTCGATAACGATTCAGATAAAAGTGGGCAATAGCTATAACATATTTATTTAAGCTCCGGATAAATTCGTTCTGCATGGAAATAGATGGCAAGGAACTTGATGACACCAAAGGCGCCATCGTAAATAAATAGAATCAGACCCGCTCGGTTTTAAAACGTGCAGATTTCACTGCAGCCAACTCGGTGTGGTTGTTGGCTAATGCACATTTATTCGAATGAGGATTTACAGGTGTATTACAAAGCTAAATATAAACAAATTATGTTCTATTAAACGTTACATTATAGAAAACATGACAGTGTCGATAATATGGATAACGCCGTTTGAAGTCATGATATCCGTTTGAAACACACTTGCATTGATGACTTTTACGTCATCTGACTTATTAATCACTATATCGTTGCCTTAAATAGTTTTAGCTTTATTCCATTTCACGACATCTGCTGCCATTAGTTTACTCCCTAAAAAATGGTAGATAGATGTAGCCGCCAGTTTTGTATTTATGACCGTCAGCTAGTTGATAAGTCATTATTGATTTTCGCGTGCAATGCAAACAAGTAGTCAGTTAATCACTCAGTTAATCACTCAATTTAAATCTTACATTCGAAAAGTACAATTAGGGATGTCAAAACCCAAATTGTGAGAGTTACGTGGAGATATTGCTCTCATGTTACGACTAACTTGATTTTATCTGTGTTAAAAAACCTAATTTTTGATACGGGTTTTCCACAATGGAATACGAGGAATCTCCAATAACATTAATACTAGCTCAGAGATAATCTATATTTAAAATACGTAGTCATTCAGAGCATCGCAGCTTATCTGGAGTGTCTTAATGAAATTAGTTTGAGAAAGTCACTATGTCTAAAATACTCTTGTTTCGGTCTTAGCCTTGCAAGACATGTCATATTTCTGATGTGTTTAATGGCACAGTTAATCCACGTTTAAGACTTTCTCATCAAAATACTTTATTTCAACAGATGACAAGTTTATCAGCATTTATATTTGCATTTAGAGTAGCTAAATTATAAGCACCAATTAATCACATTGATAAACACCGAAGGTTTCATTTTGACTATAAAACAAGATAGGAAATACTATGACTAATATAGATATTGGCTTAAGCGCTAATAATAGGAAACAAACAGCTGAAGAGTTAAGCAAACTCTTAGCTGATTCGTATACTTTGTATTTGCAAACACACAACTTTCATTGGAATGTAACGGGGTTGCACTTTCGCGAATTACACTTAATGTTCGAAGAACACTATACTGAATTAGCAATAGCCGTAGACGATATCGCCGAACGTATACGTACCTTAGATTTTGTAGCTCCAGGCACTTACAAAGAGTTTTCCAAGTTGAGTTCCATTGAAGAAGTTGAGGGGGTCCCGACTGCAAGCGATATGATTATAATATTAACCGAAAGTCACGAACGAGTGATCAGAACCGCTCGTGACGTTTTGAAAATCGCACAAATCTCAGCAGATGAATCAACCGTATCTCTTGTGACCGACCGAATGCGTGTGCATGAAAAGGCCTTATGGATGTTGAGAGCAATGACAAAGACTTAACAATTGCGTTCGATAATCAATGCGTCCAAGTAATAAGAATACCGGCTATAAATACAATAATTGGTAAGCAGAATGAGGCATTTGTGATAAGTGTTTTTTGACGATCTATGATGCTATCTTAATTATTAATCGAGCACTTAACAAATCTCTCCAATCTGAAGACGGCGATTGTAGGTGTAGTTAATGAAATAGCAAATACTGTTGTCAAAAATTAATAACGTTATTAGATCCTAAATGTGGTCTAGCCATTTTGAACTTATAAGTATTTTTAAACCAAAAAAGCATTCCAAAAAAGGGGAATAAATTGAAATCATTAAATAAACATGTTTCCACATTAACAGTGCAAGGCAAAGATTATCAATATTTCGACTTATCCAGTATAGATGCCAACATAAAGCGACTGCCGCTCACGGCTAAAATACTATTAGAGAACCTACTGCGTCATGGCGATGAACTATATGTACGGCCAGAAGATATTCAAACCTTAGCCAAGTGGGACACAAACGCTTCGTCTGAGACTGAAATCGCTTTTGTACCTTCCAGAGTGATATTACAAGACTTTACTGGTGTCCCGGCTATTGTCGATTTAGCTGCGATGCGTGATGCGATGCTTGATTTAGGCGGAGATCCAAACAAGATTAATCCGCTTAAACCAGTAGATTTAGTGATTGACCATTCAATTATGGTAGACGAGTTTGGTCACAAAGATTCGTTTAAACACAATACTGAAATTGAAGTGCAGCGTAATAAAGAGCGTTATCAATTTTTGAAATGGGGCCAAAGTGCTTTCACTAATTTTAAAGTGGTCCCACCCGGCAAAGGCATTGTGCATCAAGTAAATTTGGAATATTTGGCGCGAGTCACCTTTGTTGAAGAGCAGCAAGACGCTGTTATGTTGTATCCGGATACGCTGGTAGGCACGGACTCTCATACCACCATGATTAACGGTTTAGGTGTGCTTGGATGGGGAGTCGGCGGCATTGAAGCCGAGGCGGCCATGCTGGGCCAACCCGTCACCATGTTAATACCAGAAGTCATTGGTATGCAGTTGACCGGTAAATTGCCAGCGGGTACAACAGCAACCGATTTAGTGTTAGCCGTCACCCAGCAATTGCGCGCATTTGGTGTTGTGGGCAAGTTTGTCGAATTTCATGGTGCTGGCGTAAAACACTTAACGGTTGCTGATCGGGCAACAATAGCCAATATGTCGCCCGAATATGGCGCAACCTGCGGTCTTTTTCCTATTGATGAGCAAACGATTAAATACCTAGCGTTAACTGGCCGCAGTCAACTGCAAATTGAGATAATAGAAGCTTATTCCAAAGCCCAAGGAATGTGGGGCAGTGAATCTCAGAAAGACGCTGAGTACCACGCCAATTTAGAGCTTGATTTAAACCAAGTCGTGCCGGCTATTGCAGGCCCTAAAAGACCACAAGATAGAATTGACTTAGACAATGCAGCATTGGCATTTAAAACATGGATAACCGAGCAAAAAGAGCTCGCCATTGCGCCCAATGATACTCAACAAGGTAACTTTGAAAGCGAGGGTGGTCACTCAATAGAATCATCAAAAAACAGCGTGTCTTGTCACTTCAAGGGACAAGATTTTGAACTAGATGAAGGCGCGGTAGTTATCGCAGCCATCACTAGTTGCACCAATACCTCTAATCCATCGGTGTTAGTAGCTGCCGCACTGGTTGCTCAAAAAGCCAATGAACTTGGTCTTACGGTTAAACCTTGGGTAAAAACAAGTTTTGCGCCTGGCTCACAGGTAGTAACTGAATATTTAAACAAAGCCGGCTTATCTAAAGAGCTTGATAAAATGGGGTTCAACTTGGTTGGCTATGGCTGCACCACTTGTATTGGTAATTCTGGCCCATTACCAGAACCGATTTCTGAGGCCATAAGAGAAGGCAAACTAACGGTAACCTCGGTGTTATCGGGCAATCGTAATTTTGAAGGCCGAATACACTCTGAAGTTAAGGCAAATTACTTAGCATCACCACCACTAGTCGTCGCTTATGCAATTGCCGGTAATATGAATATTGATATTACCAAAGAACCTCTGGGTACCAGTCGCGATGGCAAACCTGTCTACCTTAGAGATTTATGGCCAACCCAAGAAACGATTCAAAACATAGTTGCAGAAGTCGTCAACGAGGCGATGTTTACTGATAAGTACGGCAGTGTGTATGAAGGTGGTGATGTATGGCAAAACCTAGAAACGGTAGATGCCAACATTTATAACTGGCCCGACAGCACCTATGTAAAAAAACCAAGCTTTTTTACCAATATGCCGGCTAAGCCTGAACCCGTAAAAGCGATTGAAAATGCACGGTGTTTATTAAAGTTAGCTGACAGTGTTACCACTGATCATATTTCCCCAGCTGGCGCAATTGGTAACGACACACCCGCCGCTGAGTATTTACGGGCTCATCACGTTGAGCCAAAAGATTTTAATTCCTATGGCTCGCGCCGTGGTAACCATGAACTCATGATGCGCGGTACGTTTGCTAACGTAAGACTGCGTAACGAATTAGCCCCCGGCACAGAAGGAGGTTTTACACGAAAACAGCCTGGTGGCGAACAAATGTCTGTGTTTGAGGCTGCTCAGCAATATATCACTGCTAAGGTGCCTACCATCGTTATTGCGGGTAAAGAATATGGAACGGGCAGCTCTCGAGATTGGGCTGCAAAAGGTCCACTATTGCTAGGCGTAAAGGCGGCAATTGCAGAAACGTACGAACGTATTCATCGCTCTAATCTTATTGGTATGGGTATTTTACCGTTACAGTTTATATCGGGGGAGGGCGCGCATACTTATCAATTAGACGGCACAGAACAGTTTTCAATTGAAGCGGTTAAAGCCAAGCAAAGGCAAGCCAAGGTTAAAGTAACAAGAGATGATGGCAGTGAATTCAGCTTTGTTACAGATATTCGTATTGATACTCCGAATGAATTTGAATATTTCCGACACGGAGGCATTCTGCAATATGTGATCCGCTCACTGCTCTAAAAAAGTACTTATCACTAAGGATAAGACGCCCATCCTTAGTGATAATATTTCAAAGTAGTATGCGGATAGTGAAAGGTTTTCGATATAAGTTACTATCCCATATTGATGTCTAAACACTTCTCACCTTGGTTCAATACATGCCCAAACTTATGGGATAACCAATAAGGGTAATGTCAAGTTAACGAGCAGACTCAGAAACGTGCGATAATCAAGGTATGAAAAATACTAATATTTATGCCGGATATCGCTATCCATCCCAAATTATCAGTCACGCTGTGTGGCTTTATCACAGATTTACGCTTAGCTTCCGTGACATCGAAGAGTGGCTGGCAGCAAGAGGCATTACCGTCAGTTACGAAACTATCAGAAACTGGTGCCAGAAATTTGGTCAAAGATATTGCAAACTTCTAAAAAAGAACCGTGGACGATTAGGTAATACTTGGTATCTTGATGAGGTATTTATCAACATAAATGGAGTGCTGCATTACCTTTGGCGGGCAGTCGATCAGGATGGTGACGAAATTGACATTCTGGTTCAGAAACGTAAAGACAAGAAAGCGGCGAAACGATTCTTCAGAAAGTTACTCAAAGGGCAACAAGCCGTGCCAATCGGGATAATCACCGATAAATTGCGCAGTTATTCAGCAGCAATGAAAGAACTGATACCTGATGTTGAGCATTCTACCCAGCACTACGAAAACAACCGATGTGAATTATCTCATCAACCTAGTCGACAACAGGAAAGGCAGATGAGGAAATTTAAATCCCAAGGTCAGGCTCAACGATTTCTCTCCTGTCATGGAGTGGTTAATAATCTGTTTAGGCTTGGTCGCCATTTAATGAAAGCGAATAATTATAGATTTATCCGTGACAAATCGTTTATTGAATGGAACAGGGCGAGTTATTTCCAAAATTTGGCATAGGTAGTTAAACTACCATTCAATTCATCCGATCCCGGTAACTTGACAGTACCCTCGGGGCCTATAACCAAAGGTAGGAACATCAACGGTCACCACTAATACTTGGTAACCCGCTTGTTTAACCCTACCTAATAAGTCATCACGAATACTCTTATCCGTGGGGTTGTAGAGTTGATACCAGGCTTTACCTTCGGGTATTTTAGCGATGCTCTCTAGGCTTGCTTAGGATACGGTACTAAGTGCATAGGGTACATTTAGGTCAGCAGCAGCTTTGGCTAAGATTTCAGGCGCTTTTGGCCACATTAAGCCTTGCAAGCCGATTGGCGCGATACCAAAGGGCGCATCGTATTTATGCCCAAACAGCTCCACTGACATGTCTGATTTATCAAACGATTTTAACAAATGACTACGCAATCGCACCGATTGAATATCTTGACGGTTACGTTGTAAGCCAATCTCATCATGGCAGCCGCCTTCCAGATAATCAAAAGCGAAATTTGGTATACGTGCCTTGGCACGTTTTTTTTATGTTGCAACATCAGGCAACGTAGGATCAAAATAATCTTTCATTACACATCCAGTTTTTTAGTCTTATTGTTAATGCGTTTCTGCCATTCACTGCCCGTAGGGTAGGTGAAAGCTTCAATACTTTCCTCGAACATTTCAATACTATAACCTGGGGCGGACGGCGCGACATAGGCGCCCTTTTTAATCACGCATGGATCCACAAAGTGCTCGTGTAAATGATCGACAAACTCCACGACTCGGTCGGTTAAATCTGCAGAGATATGCACATAATCAATCATAGATAAATGTTGAACGTACTCACATAGTCCAACGCCACCAGCATGTGGACAGACCGGCTTGTTGTATTTTGCGGCCAACAAATAAACCGCTAAAATCTCGTTCACACTGGCTAAACGACAGGCATCAATTTGCACTATATCGATGGCATCATTGGCAATAAATTGTTTGAACATTATGCGATTGTGACAATGTTCACCTGTGGCGACTTTCACCTGGCCAATGTTTTCTTTAATTTTTTTATGGCCAAAAATATCGTCTGGGCTAGTGGGCTCTTCAATAAACCAAGGGGAAACGTGGGCCAGTTCATTTACCCATTCGATGGCCTGATCTACTTCCCATATTTGATTAGCATCTACCATTAACTTGACGTCTTCACCGATCACATCGCGGGCGATTTGACAACGCCTAATATCGCTAGGCAAATCCTGTCCGATTTTTAATTTTATATGTTTAAAGCCCTGATCTAATGCTTCTTGACAGAGTCTTTTTAGTTTTTCGTCACTGTAGCCTAGCCAGCCTGCTGAGGTCGTGTAGGAGGGATAACCATTTTCTTCTAGGTACTCGATCCGTTCGGCTTTAGTGGCATGATTCGCCCTGACCATAGTCAGCGACTCTTCTTTTGTGAGCACGTCAGACAGGTACCTGAAATCAACACAATTAATAAACTCTTCTGGACTCATATCGGCTAATAAACGCCAAAGTGGTTTGTTTGCATGTTTTGCCCACATATCCCAAATCGCGTTCATCACACCACCTATAGCCATATGAATAACACCTTTCTCGGGTCCCAACCAGCGCAACTGGCTATCGGATCGTAAGGTATCGTAAAACGCGCCAATATCTTGAATGATTGCGTTGAAATCTTTGCCAATGACCAAATCCTCTAAGGCCTCAATAGCCTTGCAACAAATATCGTTTCCGCGGCCTATAGTAAAAACTAAACCATTTCCTTTATTACCCTGCTCAGTACAGATAGTTAAATAAGCAGCGGAGTAATCTGGATCCTTATTGATAGCATCAGAACCGTCTAAGCTTTCTGACGTAGGGAAGCGAATATCATGGGTTATTAAGGAAATAATAGTATTTTTACCGTGCATATAGTCATTAATTTTGTATATAAAAGAATTATTTAAGTATAAAATTAACAATGTGTCAACCGATAATTGATTTTGATGTGTTAAACATAGGTATAACGAATTTAAGGTTTTTCTCAATAAACTTGTTCGATTAGAGATTGTGATTCATTATTTCCCACTGATAATTTACATTCAGCTCGCGAGATAAGTAATGGATAAACCTCAAGAAAAAGATAAGTAGTAAAAGCGTAAACAATATCCGGCACCAGCGTTATAAAAGGGGGTGGATATTTTAGAATTGTTGTCCTGAGAAGCAGAGGGCTTAAATATTGGTGAGATAACTACACATCTAAAACGCTCTATGGGTCACTTGTTTCGAATGTTAGTGGTACTGGAACAGCGAGGATACGTATTTCTAAAACCAGGTAGTGATAAGTATGTTTTGACCTAAAATATGTTTGGGTTCGCCCATTGCTTTCCGCCCGCAAAACGCCTCACTAGTGTCGCAACACCTATATTTAGACGTCTATATTATGACATAGAGCAATCCTGCCATTTAGTGATCTCTTACGAAGGTAAAGGTCATGTTGTGGCCCAGCAAGACTCGCTTTCTGAAATTGTTTTCAGTGCAGGCCGGAATATGCACCCGAATACTTAAGATGAACCGTGATTGTATACCTTCATTTATTTGATTTGCTCATGTATGTAAGTATTTTGTTAATTTATATTTGTTGTTTTCTATTGTCTGACAGCCTTAGGAGGGATTCTAGGTACGCTTTATTCGCATATAAAACTAAATTGCATATTTAAAATAAGCTTGCGCATGTAAAAATATTGTGCGAGTCTTGTGATGATTTTGTAAATGCATCAATATTTTACTGGTGAAGTAAATGTTTTTAACATTAAAATTGACGACACATAAAGGGCACAATTCATATGAAAAATAAAATAGATAATAACAGTTTCAATCAAAACAAAATTTCACATGTCATCAAATTAGTTTTAGGGATTGCAGCAACCGCTGCTTTGCAATTGCCTTTGGCAACCAGCGCAGGTGCTCAAGAATCTGACAACGTTGAAATTATTGCCGTAAAAGGTATCCGTGGCAGTATTCTCAAAGCTCAACATCTGAAACGAAATTCTGATTCTGTTGTTGACGCCATTTCCGCTGATGATTTAGGTAAGTTTTCCGATGCTTCGATTTCTGACGCCATACAGCGTATACCCGGGGTGCAAATTGAACGTAATGATGGAGGTCAAGAAGGCGATCGGGTATCTATTCGAGGTTTAGGACCTACATATGTGACGACGACAGTTAACGGTAGAACCGCGTTATCATCGGGCACAGAGGGTCTATCAAATTTACGCTCATTTAATCTTGAAGTAATACCTACCGATATTATATCGAACATTGTTGTTAAAAAGACGCCAACAGCAAGTGATCCCGAATCAGGACTTGCCGGTCTGGTCGAGTTAACGACTAGAAAACCTTTGGATGAGCATCAGTACCTTAAAGGGCGGAGCTACTTTGGCTCGTTGACATTGCAAGGGGACAAAGGCTCTATTGGGAATGAAACTGGCGACCGTTTAAGTGCTTTATTTGGTGCAAAATCAGAGGATGATACTTTAGGTTTTTATGTTTCTTATCTTGATTCATCGTCATATCCAGGTAGGGATCAACTCTTTCCTACTGTAGTCACCTCAGATATTCAATTAGATAATTCTGGTGATGGTATCGCTGACGAAATTGTTGAAGATGTATTTATTATCAACGCAATTGACTTTGAACCTATTCGTGAGAAGCAATATCGAGAGTCGTGGTCAGGCGCTATTCAATGGAAGGTAAATAAAGACCTAACGATTATTGCGGATACTGTTTATACAACGTTTGATAATTCATCGATCCGTAATCGAATAGCGCCAATTTATGGTCCAGCAATTAGAAATTCTGTTTTCGATCCGAATGATATTGTTATTGATGCCAATAATACCCTGCAGTCTGTAGTTCAGGGAGGATTTTCGGATGATCAAGAAGTGAGGGTTCAATTTATCCCTTTTCTTTTTAGGAACGAAACTGAATCTTCTGTTATAGGCCTAAATGTCGACTATCAGTTAACACCAAGTTTACATGCTAATTTTGACGTTCATTATTCTGACGTTGATTATTTTCAAGATCTAGATCTGCCCATACTTTTACAAAATATTCCGGCAAATCAGGTTAGTTTCAATGCTGATAATGGCTTGTTCAGTACAGATCTAGGTCCTATTAATAATGCGGACTATGCGCTACTTCCCGGGATGTCTTTGGTGCGAGATATTTTTATGGGTGGCGAACAATGGGGTGCTAAAGCTGACTTTGTGTGGACTATGGATAATGGCGCTGTCGAATCAGTTGAATTTGGCGTTCGTTATACCAAAGACGATATAGTAACTACTCGGACACATATTTCGGATGTTGCAGGCGATTTAACCGCAGACGAGTTATACAACATAAGTCAAGCAGGTATTGGTGATACTAACAGCGATTACGATTTTTATTCCGGCGACAATGTATTTAGCGACTTTCCTGATGGCGATTTGAATGTATTTTATGACAATATTCCTGCCTTAGGAGAAAGTAATTATCTAGGCGTTGCCCCGGCAGGTTCATTTGCTTACAAAGAGGACGTTTTCGCGGCATACGGTGAGGCAAATTTTTATGGTGAATTATTTGGCTTAGATTACTCAGCGAATGCTGGCGTAAGAATCGTTAACGTGAAGTTTGAGGGGCAAGGTGCTCGTATAAACCCTGATAGTTCTATTACACCTACAGCTACGGATAACAGCTATTGGGAGTTTTTGCCTAGTGGTAATATAAATTTTAATCTCGACGATGGACTTGCGCTTCGATTAGGTATAGCAAAGGTCATGTCTCGTCCTAATCCATCGGATTTGGTTCCCAGAGAAGCGTCTAACGAACCAAACAACCCCGGCGATATACCCACGGGTCAACGTGGTAACAGTGATCTAGAACCTACAATTTCCTATATTTTTGATGCAACTTTAGAATATTACAATGATATTGAAGGGGCATACGTGGCTAGCTTCTTTTATAAAGATGTAAATGACTTTATTTTTCCGTTACCACACAGGAGACATTACCTGGACAAGGAGACACTTTATTTGATGTGCGAACACCTAAGAATTTTTCAGATGGTAATGTAGTGGGATTTGAGCTTGGCTTTAATCAACCACTGCTTTTTTTACCTGAGCCATTTAATGGTATTGGTATACAAGCGAATTATACTTATTCAGATAGTGAGTTCGATGAAGATGTAGGGGATAATGGTTTTGGCTTCCCTGGCTCATCAAAAAATAATTTTAATTCCATTTTATATTTTGAGAAAGATGATTTTGGTGTTCGTTTAAGTTATATATTTCGTGACGATTATTTTCGTAATTTACCTGGTCAAGGTGCACAGGCTGCGAACTCTAGAGCCGTGTTTACCGAATCTGACGAACGTTTAAATATTAATGCTAGTTATGATTTAACTGAAAAGTTGTCTGTTTTTATTGATGTAAACAATATCACTGAAGAAGGGCGTCGTGATTTCTTTCAGGAAAAATCAACCTTTAACGGTTCATTTAATAGAGAACGTACCGTAACTGTTGGTATAACCGGTAGATTGTAACAAGGCAATAAATTGAGCAGGTATCATAATTTTACATTAGTTATGATGCTTGTATTTTTATATAAAAACCCAGCATATAATCATTGAGACGCTAATTCAACACGTGCAATCCCAAGTTAACGGAAGGACTAATATGGGCCAGCCTGCTCGTATTGTTAGTGAAAATGGGTATCGGTTTCAGCCTTGGCCGACTAAAAGGCGTGGAGATATCTTCGTTTATGGTGGTATGGAATCAATAACTCATTGTGATGTGGTTGTGTTAAAACAACTATGGAATTGGACGGTCGATTACCTATTAATATATGCTAAACGGGCACATCCTGATCGAGACAGGAAAACCAGCGATTGCAGTGTGGTTTGAATCCGGTTATTTCTTAAAGTCCAACCTATGAAGAAACATTAAGATAATTAACAATAGGAACAGTTATGAAATTTAAACGTTTACGAGTGTGTTATCCATTCAAAGCACTTAGTATATTAACGGTTTGTTTAGCTCTTTTTGCATGTCAGAAAAGTGCAGATATGGCTGATCCTTTAGACTCCAGTGCCAAAAATGCCGTCACCTCGGCAGAGCACCCAAACATTATTTTGGTGATGACAGATGATCAAGGTTATGGCGATTTTGGCATGTTCAATAATCCCATTGTGAAAACTCCTAAAATTGAAGAATTAGCATCACAAAGTCACCGTTTTACCAATTTTCACGTAGATCCCACCTGTTCACCCACCCGTGCTGCTTTGATGAGTGGTAAATATTCGCTGCGTGCTGGTGTTTGGCATACGGTGATGGGACGGCACATGTTATCGGACAAGCATGATATTCTCCCCGAATTATTGGGCGATGCCGGCTATAATACCGCGATGATTGGTAAGTGGCATTTAGGTGAGAACTATCCATTTCGCCCACAAGATCAAGGTTTCAAACATGTCCTAAGTCATGGCGGCGGCGGAGTAGGCCAGTCTCCCGATTATTGGGAAAATGACCAGTTTGATGACACCTATTTCCTTAATGGTAAAGAGAAAAAATATAACGGTTTTGCTACCGATGTTTGGTTTGATGAAGCAATCGACTTTATTAAAAAACAAACGAATGAAGAGGCTCCATTTTTCTTATATTTGTCTACCAATGCGCCGCATATTCCTTGGCGAGCGCCAGAGGAAAACATTGAGCCCTATCGCGCCTTAGGTCTGAACGACGATATGGCCAAGTTCTTCGGCATGATTACCAATATTGACGACAATATTGGACGACTACGCCAAGCGATGCGTGATGAAAAAATTGAAGATAGCACCATTTTTATTTTTATGACCGATAACGGTTCATCAATGGCGGCCAAAAGTAATGGCGAACCATTAACCTGGATTGCAGACGACGTTAAGTTAGAGATTGAAGCGAAAACAGGCAAAAAACTGAATACCCTAAACAATTATATGCGCGAAGGTAAAGCCTCAGTGTATGAAGGTGGTCATAGAGTGCCTTTCTTTATTCGCTGGCCGAATGGAAAATTGACTGACCCTACCGATATAAACGACCTAGCCGCACATATAGACATACTGCCCACCTTACTAGACTTAGCCGGTATCGATAGTGAAAACCTTGATACTGACGGTACGTCTTTGGTAACAGTATTAAGAGAAGGGATTAGTCTACCTGATAGAACCATGGTAGTGACTAACCAAAGAGTGTTAAACCCTGATCCACAGCGTCCTTATGCTGTAATGCAAGGCAATTGGCGCCTTGTACATGCTGAGCACGATGGTGGTGAGGCCTTGTTTGATTTGACTACTGATCCCGGGCAAGTTAATGATATTAGTGAGCAACATCCACAGCGCGTCATTGCTATGGCTAAAACCTATGAACAATGGTGGCAACATACTACTGGCAAGGGTACACCAACGACACGTCCAATTATCGGCAGTGAACATGAAAACCCGTCTCGTTTAACCGGTATGGATTGGTTAGCACCCAACACAAATCAAGTGCCTTGGTGGCCAGGGTTTGGCGACGACAAGTGGGGCAATGGTCATGGCTGGGTGGGTAATGAAGAAAAATTTATGGTGTCACCTTGGGCATTAAATGTGGCTGAAAACGGTAATTACGCCATAACCTTGTATTTACACGATATTCCAGCGAATAAAGTGATTCCAAAAAGCTATGCTCATTTACAGCTTAATGGCGAGGCAACGACCATGCCGATCCCTCCGGGGGCAACATCTGTTACTTTCAATGTTGCATTAGATTCTGGTGATATCGATATTCGCGCTTGGTTTGATCATCAATCCGATGAAAGCGGATTAAGTAAAGGCTTGGCAGCATTTTATATGTATGTCGAAAAGCTGAATTAACGCACCTTTAATTAGAACAGAATAATAAATAAGGAAAAAAATCACATTTTTTATCTCATTTTAAAGTGTGCGTAAAATATTTAGCCTTTTGTTTTGAAGAAAATGAAATGGCCAAACGCGTTTATTTGTCCGTGCAGTGGTCATGATCGGAACTATGAAATAAGTGATCGTCGTTTATACGATGTGGGCATGGTAAAAAACAAACATCGGTGATGGCGGGGACGCGGTTTCATGGCAGGCACCTCTCTTTAGTTGAGTGGTTTTGGGTTATCTTTTTTCTTGACTTAGATAAAGGCAGTATATCGGCCCTTAGCTTAAGCAAACGTATTGAAGTGAACTGGCGGACAGCCAGGCTGATATTAAAGAAACTCGGATTGGCTATGGGCCACAGGGATGGTTTGTATCAATTAAACGGTACCATTAAGCTGGATGATGCCCTGATTGGCGGCAGACACAAAGGCAAGCGAGGCCTCACCTAGCCCTAAAATACAAAACGCCCAATTAGATTCATCGAGCGTTTTAATGTGAAATAAGTGTCAACCTATTTCAGGACGGGACTGTAAAAACGTTCGAAATAAGACGGACAGGCATTTATGATTTTATTTCAGCGTAGAGTGTTGCTAAGCTTTCTGAAAAATTAGATGTTAGCAATTATCAAGGCTCTTTTATCAGTAGTTTGAAGGCACATAACGCTAAGCTATTAAATGCAGCAATCCTATGGTTTGAGCAAAACAAATTTGTTCTTACAAAAAATGTAACGCATTATGCTGCCAAGCGATTATTACCTAGGTTTAAACAAGGACACTAAATGACTAAACCGACTGAGATATTAGAACCATCTAAACGTAAAACGTACAGCGCACCAGCACTTGAAAAAGGATTGGATATTTTGGAGCTACTGGCAAATCAAGCTGAAGGCATGAACATTAGTGAGATCACCAAAACGTTAAATAGATCAGTTGGTGAATTATTTAGAATGTTAGTTGTGTTGGAACAACGTGGTTATGTATCTCTTCAACTTGGCAGTGATAGGTACAGGTTAACGTTAAAAATGTTTGGATTGGCCCATCGTTTTCCTCCGATTAAACGTTTGACTAGTGTTTCAGCCCCTGTTTTACAACGTTTATCCTACGCCATAGAGCAGTCATGTCATTTGGTTATTTATTATGAAGGTAAAGGACATGTGGTTGTGCAACAGGACTCTCCTTCAGAAAGAGTATTTAGTGTTCGATTAGGCGCTGAAGCACCATTGATGAATACCTGCTCTGGTCATCTGTTGTTGGCATTTGCAGACCAAAGTACCCGCAGCCAAATGTTAAGTCGTATTCCAGCACATCACCCTAATGAAAACGGATTTAATATTGATAAGATGGTGAGGAAGGTACTGGGTCAGGGTTACGAAAGCATCCATAGTGCGCAAGCTCAGGGTATACAAGACATTGGATACCCTATTTTTGACTACCAGGATCAAGCGGTGGCAGCCTTAATTGTGCCCTTCTTTGAATACCTCGATGCATCACGTCAAACGAGTGCGGCCGACGCTCATCAATTAATTCAACAAGCAGCCCAGGAAATATCCATTGCTTTAGGGTTTGACGCTAGCTAGTTGAAATGAATGTCTACTGCGAACGGCCCAGAAGCACAACCTGAACACCACAAGAGATAGTTATTTAGACTGACTAAACGACTACATCTTGCAGTATCCATCTTGTACCTCTGGAACGCTCTTGCTACGACCCCATTCCAGGATGAACACTAGCTAAATCTTCAAGCACCGCTTAGTTACCCGAATCTTCTTAACGATATGCAAAGGACTTCTACATCGCTATTTTGTATGTAAAATTAATTTCTATATATAAAATTTATTGTACTTGTTATTGTTTTGTGAGAACATTTAGCTGATTTTGTAAATGCACGCGTTTGTTTTTTTGTTTACAACTATAGGTATCTTGGGTTGTTAGCAAAGCGGTCATTTGCATCACCGTTATTTATGTATTTTAGAGGCAACGCCATCACGGGCCGCCATTTAAATTAACTGGGTTGGGATTCAAATGACAATGCAAGTAGAAGCAAGTAATACACAACAAGAATCAGAACAGACCAGTAAATCTCATCATGCTTTAATTGGTCAGGGTATGTTGTTGCCATTTTTGTTTGTTGCGCTGCTATTCCCACTGTGGGGATTTGCCAACGACGTGACTAATCCACTTGTTAAAGCATTTAAAGATATTTTTTTAATTACCAATGCACAAAGTAGCATGGTGCAATTTTCCTTTTATTTGGGTTACGGGGTTATGGCCATCCCAGCGGCGATATTTATCCGCAAATATTCTTACAAATCCGGAATTTTGTTGGGTCTAGCCTTATATGCGGTGGGGGCACTGTTGTTTATTCCCGCCAGCGTGCAGCAAGAATTTAATTTCTTTTTAGCGGCGCTGTGTATTCTGACCTGTGGTTTAGCCTTACTCGAAACAACCGCAAACCCCTATATTTTGTCCATGGGTGATCCCGAAACGGCAACTCGTAGGCTTAATCTGGCCCAGGCATTTAACCCCATAGGTTCTATTACGGGAATGTTTGTGGCTTCCACGGTAATCTTAAACAAACTTCAGGTTGAGGAGTTTAGGGCGGCCGAACGTGCAGTTCACCCGGAGTATGCAGAAATGTTACCGAGTGTTGTCGATGGCAAATTGACAGCTGCCTTAAGTGAATTTGCCCAGAGTCAGCCAGCGGCACATCAAGCCATGCAATCCGCTGATTTAATAACAATCCGAGGTCCCTATATCGCTATTGCAGCGGTGGTTGTGGTGCTGTTTTTGGTCTTTTTGTTTAGTAAATTACCACGTACGATTTCACACGATCACCCATTAACCTTACACGAGCTGAAGGCGACCTTTAAACGATTGCTGATTAATCGATGTTACATTGAAGGGGTTGTGGCACAAGCATTTTATGTGGGTGCACAAATCATGTGTTGGACCTTCATCATCCACTATGGCATGACCTCGGTCGGCCTGACCGCAGCACAAGCTCAGGGTTACAATATAGTCGCGATGTCGTTATTTTTAGTCAGTCGTTTTGTGTGTACGTTTTTACTGGGTTTTATACGCCCGGGCCCGTTGTTGATGTTGTTGGCCTTAGGCGGCATCATTTTGTCCTTGGGCACCATATTTTTGGGTGGTATGTTAGGACTGTACTGCTTGGTCGGCATTTCGGTGTGTATGTCTTTAATGTTCCCTACAATCTACGGCATCGCTTTAAAAGACTTAGGGGATGATGCGAGTTTAGGCTCGGCGGGTTTAGTGATGGCAATAGTGGGGGGCGCACTGATGCCGCCACTACAGGCATCGATGATCGATGGCGCTTCTTTTATCGGCAATATCCCATCAGTACAAAGCTCATTTTTATTGCCGTTAATGTGTTTCGTGGTCATCAGTATTTACGGATATCGGGTGCAGCATGTCTACAAAGTTTGAGCAATCATGCCAAAAACAAGTTGGAGTCAGTGTGAATGCTTAAAACTCATTGTTTGACCCTTGAACTAAACGACGATGACGAATTAATTGCCTTGTATGAACAATATCATCAGCCAGGCTCAGTGTGGCCCGAGGTCTTAGTCAGTATTGCAGGTTCGGGTATCGAACACATGCAAATATACCGTCTTGGTACGCTATTGGTGATGGTGTTGCAGGTGAATGAAACGTTTAGTTTTGAGGCCAAAGCACTTAACGATAAAAATAACCCTAAAGTTCAGGAATGGGAACGACTGATGGAACGTTTTCAGAAAGTAGCCAGTCAGGATGGTGAAACAAGCAAATGGCAAGTAATGAAACCAATATTTGATCTTCAAAACCATTAGTGCATGAATATCTGGCTGAACAGTTGGGCATTTAGTTAGCCGGGAACTTTATCTACACAGCTGTTAAAGTAGTGCGCAATTTGTAACAATATAAAACATTTGTTTAAAGCGTTTTTACACACATCAAAGATGTCTGAAATTCTGCAATCAATGTCCATTTTTGAAGGGTTAAAATACTGATCTTCCCCTAAATTTGTAGACACTTTTTACTAAGAAACCGAAGTAAGGTAAAAAGTGTTATGAATAAAAAATATCCCGATGAATTTAAACAAGAAGCCGTTCGCCAAGTGGTTGAAAAAGGCTATTCCGTACCTGATGTTTCTAAGCGTTTAGGTATATCCGATAAGTCTCTCTATTACTGGATGAGTAAGGCGAAAGTACCTGCTAGTCAATCCGCAGAGCAAGCAGAAATACGCCAGCTTAAGGCAGAGGTCAAACGCCTGACAGAAGAGCGTAACATCCTAAAGGAGGCCGCCATGTACTTTGCAAGCGAGTCAAAGAAAAGTACACGTTCATAAAATCACGACTCCATGTTTACCGCGTTAACACCATGTGCAAGGTGTTAAATGTCCACCGCAGCGGTTTTTACGCTTGGTTGAAAGAGCCTCAATCTGATGCAGAAAAAGACAATGTACGATTGCTTGAACAGATTAAAGCCAGTTATGTTCAAAGTGGCGGTGTGTATGGCAGTCCACGCATCACACATGAGCTGCGCCGTTTGGGTGAAACATGCGGTGAAAACCGCGTTGCTAAGTTGATGAAGCAAGCCAAACTCAGAGCTAATATTGGCTATAAACGGCGCTACTTTAAGCCTTCTACGCCTCATATTGCAGCAGATAACCATCTACAGCAGCAATTTGTTGTGTGTGAGCCTGATACCGCTTGGGTTGGAGATATTACTTACATCAAGACTTATGAGGGATGGTTGTATCTGGCTGTCGTATTGGACTTGTTCTCACGCAAAGTAATTGGTTGGTCAATGCAGCCGACTATGACATCGGATATTGTGATTAAAGCGCTGCTCATGGCAGTATGGCAACGGCCCAAAGCAACACAGGTGATTGTTCACAGCGATCAAGGAAGCCAATATGCTAGCGGTGACTATCGAGACTTCCTGAAAGCGCATAATCTGACTCCGAGTATGAGTAGACGAGGACATTGTCTGGATAATGCTGTTGCAGAAAGTTTTTTCCACTCGCTCAAGACTGAACGTGTAAAGCGAAAAGTGTACGCAACCCGAAGTGAAGCCAAAGCAGATTTGTTTGATTACATAGAAGTGTTTTACAATCGAACGCGACTGCATAGCCATCTTGGACATGTGTCTCCAGATGAATATGAAATCATGTATTCACAGGCAAGCTAAGTGTCTACAAAACTGGGGGAAGATCATTATCAACACTTTCAACAAACAAACTTAGCTGCCCAGGCACGTTAACTTCTTCTGGCTTACCCTCAAACCTAGTAGGTATATACTTCATTATTTGCCCAAGTCGTTTATTTTCGCCATTTGTACAACAAAAATACAGTTCATTTGTCGCCCAATGTATGCCTTCGCCTCTTGCAAACAGTGCGGCACCTTTTGCATAGCCTTGCTTTCTCAAATCATCGTCTGGGCTTTGTGCATCAGTTAAGTTAATCCACTTTGTCTCATAACTTTACCCATTTGCATCGTGACAGTGTCCCAATTATGAGTATCAAACTTTGCATCTTGAATTATCGCAAGGGCTTGCAAATGGCCACCTGCATACGAGTCATTCGGTGTTTTCGGAATAAATCGATAGAGCAAACTGTCATTACGGTCCTCAGTTAGGTAGATGATATTAGTGTGCGGATCAACAGCCGCTGCCTCATGGTTGAATCGCCCCATTTCTAAAATAGGCTTTGCTTTTACTAAAGATGCTGTATTCGCCGGAACTTCAAAAACATAGCCGTGATTCCGTCCGATCTCGTCTGAAGCCTTTAACACAGATTCCTCACAAGTTAACCAGCTATTCCATGGAGTAATTCCACCCGGGCAGTTTCTGATGGTGCCAATTAGTGACATAAATTACCGCTCTAAGCGCTCTGTTTTTAAGTTATAAATAAGATGACTAGTACCACCTGGTAATGGCTGTTGATGGCGATTAATATCATAAGCCAAATCCAGGGTTACTTATTTGCATGGGCCAGGTTTTCTGGTGGGGATTCCGTTGGGGAAAGTTCATGATTGCAAACTAAAAAAAACTTTTTTCTTTTTAAAAAAAAAAGCCCATCCATCGGTTTGGTCGGGAAGTGTAACACGTTTTAAATAATTTCACCCAAACTTGAATTCCTCTATATGAAAACCCGGAAGGCAATCAAGTATAACTTGTGGTTTTTGAACACTTGCCGAACACCCAATGTTTTTGAAAGTAGTTGGTTAGAAAGACCCGTATTTTTAGCTAAAATATGTCGTGAAAGTCCAGAAAAAGCTAAAGCATCTAAACCTTGATTAAACGTTCTTCTTGAAACCATTTCCTTCTTCGTTTTATTAATTTGTTCGTTAAATCTAGGCACAACCTGCACATTATTCTTATTACATTATGTTTGTTAATGCTGTAACCGTTTGTTTTTGTATGCCTAATTTTTCAATACCCAGCTGAATGTTATCACCCGCATTCAGATAAACTGGCGGTTTTTGACCTAAACCCACCCCCGGTGGTGTGCCGGTTGAAATCACGTCACCCGGTTGTAGACTCATAAACTGACTTAAGTAACTCACAATAAAAGCGGGCTTAAATACCATAGTACGGCTGCTACCATTTTGATAACGTTTGCCATTGACTTCAAGCCACATATCTAAATTGGTTGGGTCGCCTACTTCATCGCTAGTGACTAACCATGGGCCGATAGGTCCAAAGGTATCGCAACCTTTGCCCTTGTCCCATTGACTGCCGCGCTCCAGCTGAAAACTGCGCTCAGATACGTCATTACATACACAATAACCTGCTATATATGCCGGAGCCTCTTGCTCTGTGACATAGCTGGCCTCTTTACCTATGACTAAGGCCAGTTCAACTTCCCAGTCCATCTTAGTGCTATTTTTAGGTTTGATGATATTGTCATCTGGCCCACATATGGCGCTGGTGGCCTTGGTAAATACTTCGGGCTCATCCGGTAGCGTCATACCTGATTCGGCGGCGTGATCGCTGTAATTAAGCCCTATACAAATGAACTTACCTACGCTGCCAATACAAGGCCCTATTCGAGTACCTTTTGGTGCCAAGGGCAGGGTGCTTAAATCTAATGCTTTTATTTTTTCTAAACTGGAGACATCAAGCATATCCCCAGCAATGTCATGCACAACACCTTCAAGACTGCGGATATCGCCGTTGTCGTCTAGTATCCCCGGTTTTTCATAGCCACTTTCGCCAAAACGTAATAATTTCATTGTTTAGTCCTGTAATGTGAATTTTAAATTTTTGAGCTAAAAGCTATACAGTGACTCCCAATGGATAAAGTCTTTATTCTTTTAAATCTCGTAGCTCGAAGGTATAAACTAGCAGCTTCCACTTTATTAGTTATTTAAGGTGACAAAGCCGCCATCAATTGGGAAGTTACTACCTGTTATAAACGCTGCCTCATCCGAGCATAGATAGGCAATCAAGGCTGCAATTTCGTCGGCGTGTCCCATGCGTCCCATTGGTTGGCTCTTTGACAGTTTTTCAAACATCTCAACGCGATTATCGGGATAATTTTTATCTAAAAAGTTGTCTACAAATGGGGTGTGTACTCGACCCGGAGCGATACAATTGCAGCGAATACCATCTTTTACATAATCTTTGGCAATGGAATAGGTCATGGTTAATACCGCTCCTTTACTCATTGAGTAGGCAAAACGATCTGCAATACCAACTGAAGAGGCAACCGAAGCAAGGTTTATAATCACGCCGTTTTTACGTTCTTTCATGGCTTTGATACAAGCTAATGTTGTGTTGTACACACCCTTAACATTGACATTGTATAGACGATCAAAATCCGCCTCGCTTGTCTGCTCAATATTGCCAATATGCGCGATACCCGCGTTGTTAATGAGCATATCTATGCAATGGGTATGCTGAATTTCAGCCAACACCTCATTAACCTGAGCATGGTTAGACACATCACAGGCATAGGTGCTGACAGTATCGCCATTGGCTAAAATTTTGTCGGCGGTCTGTTGTGCTGCCTCTAAAGTCAAATCCAAGGCAATAATATGCGCACCTTCTTGGGCCAAACGCAGGCAGACACTTTGGCCTATACCACTGCCTCCGCCAGTGACCAGTGCGGTTTTATTTCTTAATCTTAGACCCATAACTTACCTTTAAGTATTACGTTGCCCAATTGAGTTAAGTGGACAATTGATAAAAGTTGATCGCAGTTTTAGACCAAATTTGTGTTTGTTGTACTGAGCAAATAGAACACAAAAATGCTTCGGTTAAACTGACCCACTGTGAATAATCTGTGGCCAAATTTAATACTGGCCAATCGCTGCCCCACATCAAGCGAGATGCTGTAAAAGTAGTCAACAAATGCTGCATATATGGGATTAAACAATCGAAATCAGGATTATGTCCCGCTTCAGTCACTAAGCCTGATAACTTGCAATACACATTGTTAAGTTGAGCGAGGGCTTCAATATCTGCAGCCCATTGTTCAAATTGCTGTCCTGCAATATCAGGTTTTGCGGCATGATCTATGACTATTTTGAGCGTTGGATACCTTTGCGCCAATGTGAAAAGCGCTTTTAAATGTCTAGGTTTGACCAACGCATCGAAGCATAAGCCCAATTGCATCAGAGTAAAAAATGCCGTACTTAATTCTTCTTTAAGCATCCAATCATCATCATTAATATCTTGGATCATTGGACGGATCCCTTTGAAGTAAGGACTCCTCGACAGATTTGCTAAGTGATAGGGGGCTTCAATGCTTTGCATATCAACCCAGCCGACCACACCCGCTATAAAATCCGTAGTTTCCGCTAGCGATAGCATATATTTAGTTTCCGCTATATCTGGCGCCGCTTGCACTAATACGGTTCTGTCTATGCTTGATTTTTTCAGTAAAGGACGAAGGTCGTCCGCTGAAAAGTCTTTATATATTGCTCCCATATCTTCAGTGAGCCAATTGTAATAACCGAGATCACGTTTCCAGAAATGCTGATGGCTGTCAATTCGCATGTAGAACGTCACTCGCTTTTACTGCAGTTGGCGCAGGTGCGTCTTTATCCAGCAAGTCTGCGGCTTTGAGGCTTTGCCAAAAGTCATTGGGTATAGCTTGGTGAAATAAGTCGATGGTGTTTTGTATTCTGGAGATATTGCCTAATCCAGGTATGACAGATGCAACGCTTGGATGGGCAAGTGGAAATTGCAGAGCGGCAGCGGCCAATGTGACATGGTACTCATCACAGATCATCTCAATTTTAGCGACGCGGTCAATTATTTCAGCTGAAGCCGGCGCATAGTTATAATTCGCTGTGCCTTTGCCCCTTACTCCTGTCGCCAAAATACCTGAATTGTAGGGGCCTCCTATAATAATCGAACAATTGCGTGCTTGGCACTTCGGCAGAAACGTCTGCAAAGACTCTTGCTCAAGCAAGCTATAGCGCCCCGCTAGTAAGAAACAATCCCAGTCACCATAATCCATAGCTTGTTCGCAGACTTGATATTCATTAACGCCCAACCCTATGGCTTTTACTAAACCTTGACTGCGCAGCTCATTCATTGCCTTATAGCCACCCTTCATAGCAATAGGGAAGTGTTTGTCATTTTCTGAACCGTGGGTATCACTACCAATATCATGCATATACAGAATATCAATTCTATCTAAACCCAAACGCTGAAGACTGTCTTCAAAGGAGCGCATAATGCCGTCATAACTGTAGTCATACTGAATATCAAATGGCATAGGTGAGGCAAAACCGTGTCGCTCTTTGGCGTATCCTGCTGGTTTGAGTAACCGTCCAACTTTAGTTGAGAGTATGTAATCCTTGCCTTGCAGCGAACGTAATAAATCGCCAGTACGCCTTTCGCTCAAACCTTGGCCGTAATGAGGTGCGGTATCAAAGTGACGAAAGCCAGCTTGCCAAGCTGCATCTAACACTGCTGTTGATTCTTGATCACTGATACTGTAATACAGGTTGCCAAGAGGTGCACAGCCAAAACCTAAAGTATCGACTTCTAGTCCGGTACTGCCGATCTGTTTTTTACTTATCTTCTTGTCTATTAATGGGGGATTTTGCATCTGATTAATCCTTCACTAGAAACTGGGGTAAATCTGAAACAGTCGCGCAGCCTAATTGATTCATCACTTGTTCAAGTTGCATTTTTAAGCAATTGATAGTGTGCACGCCACCTTTATCACCTAATGCGCCTACACCATAAACAAAAGGACGGCCTAAAAACGTAAAGTCAGCACCACAAGCGAGTGCTGACGCTATATTGGTGCCTGAGCGTAAACCGCTGTCCATAAATATCTTAATATCTTTGGCATATTTAACGACCGCTTTTTGTAAAGGAGCAACCGGAGATTCACCTACATCCAGTTGCCGCGCTCCGTGATTCGACATCACCACCGCATCGGCACCTAGAGAGATAGCCGCAGCCACATCTTCTTGGTTAATTAGGCCTTTTATAATTAGAGGTCCTTGCCAAAAGTCGCGAATTGGTTTGAGTCCGTCGATATCCACACGGCCCATCACTGTTTTGTTCATAAAAGCGGCGAGTTGGTCTGTCGGCATGCCCTTAGGCATATAGGGTTTAAGCGTTTGCATTTCTGGTTTACCGGCGAGGGCAGTTTCGTATAACCAACGTGGACAGCCCAGCATTTGTAAAATATTAGTCAAGGTCATTTTAGGCGGCATCGCCAAACCATTTTTCATGTCTCTGGGTCTGTAACCAAAAGTCGGCACATCCACTGTGACCACTAATACTTTGTAACCAGCCTCTTTGATCCGCCTTAATAAATCTTCACGAATAACTGAATCGGTAGGATTATAAAGTTGATACCAGGCCTTACCTTCCGATATTTCTGCAATGGTTTCTAGACTGGTAGATGATACTGTACTGAGTACATAAGGAATGTTTAATTCGGCCGCTGCTTTGGCCAGAATCTCTGGTGCTTTAGGCCACATCAATCCTTGCAAACCTATAGGTGCAATACCAAAAGGCGCATCGTATCTATGCCCAAACAACTCCACTGACATATCTGATTTATCAAAAGGCTTTAACAACTGACTGCGCAGCTGTACCGCTTGAATATCATTAAGATTTCGCGCCAGACCAATTTCGTCATGACACCCTCCTTCAAGATAATCAAAAGCAAAACTTGGTATACGCTGGCGTGCGCGCTTTTTCAAAGAAACCGTGTCAGGAAACTTTGGGTCAAAATAATCATTCATTAAGAAGCTAGCTTATCTGTTTGTTTAAGACGTTCTTGCCATTCACTTCCGGTTGGATAAGTGAAGGCGGCGACACTTTTTTCGAACATTTCAATGCTGTAGCCAGGCTTGCTAGGGGCTACATAGGCTCCATCTTTAATCACACATGGATCAGTGAAATGCTCATGTAAATGGTCAACAAACTCTACCACGCGATCAGTTAAGTCGGCGGAAATATGCACATAATCAATCATCGATAGATGCTGCACATATTCACACAAACCCACACCACCGGC
Source organism: Paraglaciecola psychrophila 170 (assembly GCF_000347635.1). Classification (NCBI taxonomy): domain Bacteria; kingdom Pseudomonadati; phylum Pseudomonadota; class Gammaproteobacteria; order Alteromonadales; family Alteromonadaceae; genus Paraglaciecola; species Paraglaciecola psychrophila. The sequence continues at coordinate 2,202,515 of NC_020514.1, forward strand.
ATGGGGGCAGACTGGTTTCCCATATTTAGCCGCCATCAAGTAAACTGCCAGTATTTCATTCAAACTAGCTAGTCTACAAGAATCTATCTGTACTATATCAATTGCATCGTTGGCGATAAATTGCTTAAACATTATTCTATTATGACAATGCTCACCTGTTGCGACCTTGATATCGCCAATATTCTGTTTAATTTTTTTATGCCCAAATATATCATCGGGGCTGGTGGGTTCTTCAATAAACCATGGTTTGACATGAGCAAGTTGGTTGGTCCACTCAATTGCTTCGTCCACCTCCCAGATTTGGTTGGCATCAATCATTAATTTCGTATCATTACCAATCACTTTTCTGGCAATTTCACAACGCCTTATGTCACTCTCTAAATCTTGGCCTACTTTTAATTTTACATGTTTGAAGCCTTGTTCAAGAGCCTCTTCACATAATTTAGCGAGTTTCTCATCGCTATAACCTAACCAGCCGGCCGACGTGGTATACGACGGGTAGCCATTGTGTTCTAAATATTGAATACGCTCTTGTTTGGTTTCATGATTCTTGGTGACCATCTCCAAGGCTTCTTGTTTTGTCAGTGCGTCGCTTAAATATCTAAAGTCGATACAGTTAACAAATTGCTCTGGGCTCATATCGGCTAATAGTCGCCACAGTGGTTTACCCTCGCTGCGAGCCCACATATCCCATACGGCATTGACCACGGCACCAATAGCCATATGAATCACTCCCTTTTCTGGGCCTAACCACCGAAGTTGACTGTCTGAACGCAAGCTATCATAAAAATTATTAATGTCTTTGGTGATATCGTTAAAGTCTTTACCTATAACCAAATGTTTAAGGGCTTCAATAGCTACGCAGCAAATGTCGTTGCCTCTGCCTATGGTAAAGACTAAACCGAAACCTTCGTTACCTTTTTCCGTTTCTAAACATAAATAAGCAGCTGAATAATCAGGATCTTTATTTGTGGCATCTGACCCATCTAATGATTTTGAAGTAGGAAAACGAATGTCGTGAGTTTCCAGTGAAATGATTTTGTTTGTTTTACTCATAACCGCTCTTATTTATATATAAAATTTAAACTCGCATATAAAATTAGCTGTTTGTTGTTAAAATGTCAACAGTTTACTGAGAAGTGTTTAATGGAATATGTAGGATGTTTTTATCTTGTAGCAGCCACTTGTTCTCTTTATGAATGTAACGCAGTATTATAGTCTTAAAGGTGCCCCTCATTTACATTCTTAGCATAAAAGGAGTTATTGATGACAAAACAGTTTGATAAAGAAGAACTGGGAAAACGTAAAACATACAGTGCCCCAGCTTTAGAAAAAGGCATGGATATCATGGAGTTATTAGCTGTTGAAGCTGAAGGTTTAAATATCGGCGAGATTACCAAAAAGCTCAATAAATCGGTATGAGAGCTATTCAGAATGTTAGTGGTGCTGCAGCAGCGGAGATATGTATCACTAGAGCAGGGCAGTGATAGGTACACCCTCACTCTAAAAATGTTTGGTTTAGCACATCGTTTCCCACCAGTAAAAAGGCTGACTAGTGAATCTGCCCCTGTGCTGCGTAGGTTGTCTTATGATATCGAACAATCCTGCCATCTTGTTATTTATTATGAAGGGAAAGGGCATGTAGTAGTCCAACAAAACTCGCCTTCTGAACGGGTATTTAGCGTGCGATTGGGTGCAGAAGCGCCTTTAATGAATACTTGCTCAGGGCATTTGTTATTGGCGTTTGCTGATGAATATACTCGTCAACAAATGTTAAGTCGTATCCCTGTACATCACCTTAATGAAGATGTTTTAGATATGGATAAAATGGTACGGAAGGTGTTGAGCCAGGGTTATGAAAGTATTCATAGTGCCCAAGCACAGGGCATTCAGGATATTGGCTATCCAGTTTTTGATTATCAAGACCAAGCGGTAGCTGCTTTGATTGTGCCTTACTTTAAATATTTAGATGGATCTCACCAAACAGTCGTGGAAGATTCCCATAGTATAATTAAACAAGCTGCTAGAGATATTTCTGTCGCATTAGGATACGACCCTGATTAAAATCCCATCATTATGTTTGTTCCTTATAAATCATTTAAAGTTTACCCATCATAATCCCATTCATATTTTTAATATCAATTGTTAATCATGTGTTTCTAGAAGTGTGGCGCAAGTCCATTTCGGAGTCCGTAATTTTTTTATGTGACGTATATAAAATATGATTCCATATGTGAAATATAGTTGCGATTGTAAAATAAATGTGAGATTCTTTAGTTGGTTTTGTAAATGTAAATATTTTTTTTGCTGGTGAAATATAATTTACCCGCTGATAATTGACATAACTAAGTGGATATAAACACATGAAACTAACAACTAGTACAAACCGCTATAATAAAAATAAAATTACTAAAGTTATTAATACAACAATCTCAACTGCGACACTCACAACCATGCTTTTTGCTAATGTAGGTTTCGCACAGGATCAAGAAGGTAAGGTTGAAATTATAAACGTTTCTGGCATCCGCATCCTTAAAGCTCAAGATTTGAAACGAGGCGCTGAGTTAGTCGTAGACGCCATTTCTGCGGATGATCTAGGTAAATTTTCAGATGCTGCAATTTCTGACGCAGTACAACGAATACCTGGTGTGCAAATTGAACGTAATGATGGAGGACAAGAGGGTGATAGAGTTTCAATTCGAGGGTTGGGCCCAACCTACGTCACTACTACCGTTAATGGCAAAACCGCGCTGTCTTCAGGTACCGAAGGTTTATCCAATTTACGCTCATTTAATCTAGAAGTTATTCCTACTAATATCATATCAAGCATTGTTGTAAAGAAAACCCCTACGGCAAGTGACCCAGAGTCAGGGCTTGCAGGCACTGTAGAGTTGATAACGAGAAAGCCTTTAGATGGAAGTCAGTATCGTGACAATAAAAACTATTTTGGCTCTTTAACTTTTTCAAGGTGATAAAGGCTCTATAGGTGATGAGGTTGGTAATCGTATTAGTGCTATATTCGGTGCAAAGTCTGCTGATGATACATTAGGGTTTTATTTCTATTACCTAGATTCGGAATCATTTCCTGGGCGGGATCAATTATTTCCTACTGTTATTTCTTCAGATATTCAAATAGACAATTCAGGGAATGGAATTGCAGATGAAACTGTTGAAGATGTATTCATCATTAATGCTATAGATTTCGAACCCATTCGTGAAAAACAATTTTGTGAGTCTTTGTCATTTGCGGTTCAATGGAAAGTTACTGACGACTTTACTATTAGTGCCGACACTATTTATACATCTTTTGATAATTCCTCTATTAGAAATCGTGTTGCGCCTATTTTTGGTCCTGCAATCACCAACTCAGTGTTTGACCCTAGTGACATTGTTATTGATGAAAATAATACTTTGCAATCAGTTGCTACTTGTGGTTCTTCAGATGATCAAAATATTAAAGTACAATTTATTCCGTTCCTTTTCGGGAACAAAACAGAGTCATCTGTTAGTGGCCTAAATTTTGATTATCAGGCATCACCTAATTTCAACGTTGTTGTAGATATCCACTACTCGGATGTGGATTACTTTCAATATTTAGACCTTCCGATACTGGTACAAGATATTCCTGCAAATCAGGTCAGTTTTAATTCAGATAATGGCTTATTCAGTGCCGATTTAGGTTCGATTGACAATGTTAATTATGTGCTACCACCGGGTCTTTCATTAGTCCGAGATTTTTTCATGGGCGGCAAACAGTGGGGAGGAAAAGCAGACTTTGAATGGATAATAGATGATGGCTTTTTTGAATCGGTCGAATTTGGTTTTAGATATTCCAAAGACGATATCGTCTCAACCCGTACAAGAATTTTAGATGTTGCAGGTGATTTAACAGCCGACGAGTTATTAAATATTAGGCAAGCAGGCATTGGTGCTAGCAACGTGGATTATAACTTTTATCCAGATGACAATGTTTTTAGTAGCTTCCCTTATGGTAATCTAGTTACTTTTTATGACAAGATTCCAGCTTTAGGTGAAAGCAACTTTCTGGGCGTTGCTCCAGCGGCGTCATTTGCATTTAAAGAAGATGTATTCGCTGCATATACTGAAGGTAACTTTTTTGGGAAGCTGTTTGGTTTGGAGTATTCTGCCAATGCAGGTTTACAGATAGTTAATGTGAAGTTTGAGGGGCAAGGTGCACGTGTGAACCCAGATAACTCAATAACCCCAACAACAACGGACAACAATTACTGGGAGTTTTTACCTAGTGGTAATATAAATTTTGATTTAAATGACGATTTTGCTCTTCGTTTGGGTGCAGCAAAGGTGATGTCTCAACCTAATCCTTCAGATTTAGTACCAAGGGAAGCTGCAAATGAGCCAAATAATCCTGGAGACATACCCAGTGGACAACGGGGTAATGCTGAATTAACCCCTACCATTTCATATATCTTCGATACGACCTTAGAATATTATAATGAGATGGAAGGCGCTTATGTAGTAAGTGTGTTCTATAAAGATGTAAATGATTTTATCTTTCCGATTACAACTCGGGAAACATTGCCTGGACAGGGTGATACTATTTTTGATGTTAGAACCCCTGCGAACTTTTCAGATGGAAATGTCATAGGGTTTGAGCTTGGTTTTAGTCAACCGTTCCTGTTTCTACCTGCACCATTTGATGGATTTGGTCTTCAAGCAAATTACACATATTCAGATAGTGAGTTTAACAAAGATGTAGGTGATAACGGTTTTGGTTTTCCTGGCTCCTCAAAAAATAACTTTAATTCTATTTTATATTTTGAAAAAAATAATTTTGGTGTTCGTTTAAGTTATATATACCGTGACGATTACTTTAGGAACTTGCCTGGTCAAGGTGCTCAAGCAGAAAATTCTAGCGCTGTATTCAATGAGGCCGACGAACGTTTGAATATGAATGTAAGTTACAATTTGACGGAGAATATCTCGATTTTTGTTGACGTGAATAATATTACAGAAGAAGGGCGTCGTGATTTCTTGTTAAATAAATCTACTTTTAATGGTGCATTTAATCGAGAGCGGACCCTTACTTTTGGCATAACTGGTCGTCTATAATTTTTTAATAGTCAATCGAATACCGTAACTTAGCATTGGTTACGGTATTTTTTTTGAAAATAATAGTCATTATTGACTATTTTAAATAAATTCGTATCTATGTAAAAGGTCATTTATGCCACAGTTATTGCCGCAATATTCTTCTCAAGATAAATCGATCCCATTATTGTCGACCAATATGCTCGTTCCTTTTATTTTGGTCGCAATGCTTTTCCCCTTGTGGGGGTTCGCCAATGATGTAACCAACCCACTAGTCAAAGCATTTAAAGATATTTTTCTTATCTCAAATGCACAAAGCAGTATGGTGCAATTTGCATTTTATTTAGGCTATGGAATTATGGCTATTCCTGCTAGCGTGCAACAGGAATTCAACTTTTTTTTAGCTGCCCTATGTATTTTAACCTGTGGATTAGCGTTATTAGAAACCACTGCCAATCCTTATATTTTATCTATGGGCGACCCAGCAACTGCAACCCGCCGTTTGAATTTGGCGCAGGCCTTTAATCCGATAGGTTCTTTAACAGGTATGTTTGTTGCCTCAACGCTAATTTTAAATAAGTTACAGGTAGAAGAGTTTCGAACTGCAGAACGTGTGGCTCATCCAGAGTACGCAGCTATGCTGCCGAGTACGGTAGACGACAAATTAACTACTGCGTTAAGTGAATTTTCCATTAGCGATCCAGTTGCGCACCAAGCTATGCAGGCTGCGGATTTGATAACCGTTCGTGGCCTTTATATTGCGATTGCTGTTGTTGTTGCTATTCTATTTTGTCTGTTTTTATTCGTTAAATTACCGCGCACTATCTCTCATGACAACCCACTGACATTAAGTGAATTAGGCGCAACTTTTAAACGTTTATTTAAAAATGGTCGCTGCATTGAAGGTGTTATCACTCAGGCTTTTTATGTGGGTGCACAAATTATGTGCTGGACCTTTGTTATTCATTACGGCATGACCTCTGTTGGTCTCACCGCGTCAGAATCCCAAGGTTATAACATGGTTGCTATGTCAATTTTCTTAGCGAGTCGCTTTATCTGTACCTTTTTGTTGGGCTTTTTCCGCCTCGGCCAGCTGCTAATGTTATTAGCATTGGGCGGCATTGCATTTTCTCTTGGTACTATATTTATTGGCGGCATGCTGGGACTGTATTGCTTAATTGCTATTTCGGCGTGTATGTCATTAATGTTTCCTACTATTTATGGTATAGCCTTAAAAGATTTGGGAGATGACGCAAGTTTAGGTTCCGCGGGTCTAGTTATGGCTATTGTAGGAGGGGCGTTGATGCCTCCTATGCAAGCGACTATGATTGATAATGAGTCGTTTTTTTATTCTATTCCTTCGGTGCAAACATCATTTTTGCTTCCCTTAATCTGTTTTGTTGTGATCAGCATTTATGGCTATCGTGCACACAAGATCTATCGCGCTTAGTTTGAATTGATAAGCTAATTGGAATTGAAGACTATATCTACGCAACGACATGTTTTAACCCTTGAATTAATTGATGACCAAGAGTTGATTCGCTTGTATGAGCAATACCATCAACCAGGAGGAGTCTGGCCAGAAGTGTTTGAAAGTATTCGCGATTCAGGTATTGAGAATATGCAGATTTATCGTCTTGGTACCCTGTTGGTGATGGTTCTAGACGTTCACGCCAGTTTTACTTTTGAGGTTAAAAGTAAAAATGATAAGGCTAACCCAAAAGTGCAAGAATGGGAGCTGTTAATGGAGAGTTTTCAAAGCGTCGAAGTGACCCCAGAAAAGTCTGGAAAGTCATGGATCAGATTTTTCATCTCCTTGATCATTGAATCTTGCTTGAAACATAAGTCCAATCTGAATGATGAGATTGAAATCTGACTAACGAATCTAAGATCTGAATAAATTACGGCCATTTAATAGCTCAAGGTCTTAGGATGTTAAGTTTAAATTAGGCTCCTTTTGGACATAGTGACTATCTGAGAGAAAATAATTATTAAACTATTCTGATGGTTACTAAGCAAACAACGGAATTTGATATTTTCCGCCTATTTAATTTCAGGCGAAAGCCGCGGTAAAAATGTTTGAAGTTCGTAAGAAGTAAATTTTTCAGTGTTACCTTTTGAAAGGTTTTTAGCTTGTGAAGGAGTTACGCTAAATGCTTGTACAATTGTTTTAATCGGTACATTTCTTAAATCCAACATTCTATGAATCTTTATCATTAGGTCTGAACGCTTCTCATCAAGCGACGCGTGTTCTGGTGATTTTGATACAGCATTGAGAATATTGTCATATCTTAAGGTCATTGGTGGATAGGTAATTCTATTGATGTTACATCGCCCTTCATTATAACAAAACGCTTCTAAAATTCACCCCAAGCAGGAATTTTGATAATTGCTGTTCAGCGAGAGAGCATTCTGGGGTTCTGCTTTTTCTGTTGAACGCAGTGACAAAGTATCGTAAAAATAACTGAGAAGTGACACAGTGTTCACGGCGTCTTCTGATGTCGGAATGCAATAAATAAAAGACTTAAACTAGACAATGAAGTTTGAAACTGTGGCATTAAAGTTAAAAACTATCGAGTTACGGCTTACGACCAGTTTGTGCCATAGCCGTCATTGCTGCTGTTTGTAATAACTTCAGCTTCACGCCCGAAGCAGACATGTCATCGGATGACCCCGCAGGTTCCTAGGTCATACTAAGTTGAAATATTTATTAAGTCTTTACTGTTAAAAGACCTTTATTGCTAAAATAGAATAAGTTTTTTCAGCTACGTAATGTTTTAGGCCGTTAAAACGACAAAACCCACGCCGAAGCATGGGTCTTGTCTTTATCTTGTGTCTCTGGTGGGCTGCTAATAAAGCAGTGATATGCCAAAGCCCTCAAGATTTAAATTAGTCATTGTTGACAATGGCGTCAACGTAAATGCTAAAAAAAGGAATTTAAATGCTACATGTTGCAATTGAAAGAAACCTCTCCACAGTAAGTCTATCTTGTTCATCTTTTGTATTCAGATGACTGAGTATCTTTTGGATCACAAATGGGTCTTCGATGCTGGCTGTAAAATTTACCGCAACACCGCATTGCTCACAAGTTTCAATGCTAAATCATCGATTTTTATACTACATATATATACAGTATAGAAATCCTAGCGCCAAATTACCTTTGCTAAGATCTTTATATGTATCGCGGCATTGTTGAATAAATAAAAATTTGAACTGTTTTATCAATAATAACCTGAACTGTTATCATAGCCATCCGAAAATTAGCCAATATCCATTAATATGCAATACATACATCAATAAATAGAGTTGTTGCAAAAAACGCAACAACTGGAAAATCATTGTTAGCACAGCATTGAACTTTCCCTAATCCTGTAAATGTTTTTTACTTAGAAAACGCTTAAAGGGTTTGACGTTTCTATGTTTCCTTCATGCTAGAAGCTCGTATTCGCTGAAGGCCTTCTGACTGAAGGCAATGAGCGTGATACAGACATATTGGAAATTGTCTGATAATCTGGATTAAGGTCAGTTTTCGCTCAATATCGTCTTTCAATCTTGAAAAGGAGCATAATGTTTCTGTTCAAGGTCATGTGCTAGCTGTATACGAATAACTCGCTCACAACATACTTAAATGTTTTCCGGTTTGCTTTCGATGCATCTAGCACGCCCAAGCTTCAAAACGAATACTCAGGACTTGCTCCAATGATTGCTAGCTATATTGCTTTCGAAAAGCTTAGGCATACATGCTGAACCTAAAGCTTAGGAGAGAGAAATGACTAGTAAACAAGGTTATGAGTTAAATATTGGTATTGATTGGGCAACCAATAAGCATGATGTATGTATTGAATTTCCCGACGGAAAGCGCAGTTTTGATATCATCAAGGCGTCTCCCGAATACATTGACGAATGGATAACGTCGCTCCACCAGAAATATCATGGCCAAATAGCCGTTGCGGTAGAGTTATGTAAAGGGCCAATTGTTTATGCTCTTCAAAAGTATGATTTTGTCACTATATTTTCTATCAATCCGGCGATGTTAGCGAGATATAGAACAGCATTTTCAACAAGCGGAGCAAAGGATGATCCTACCGATGCTGAACTTGCGTTGGACATCATGCTGCGTTATCCAGAAAACATTAAACCCTTACACACTCAAAGTGTCGAGATCCGAAAACTCGCATTTTTAGTGGAGCAACGAAGGCGGCTTGTTGACGATAAAAAACGCTACAGCAACCGTATTATAAATACGTTGAAACAACACTAACCTCAGGTGCTAGAGTGGTTTTCACACAGAGATACACAGTTGTTTTCTGACTTTCACATTCGCTGGCCGAGCCTGACTAAAATAAAAAGAACAAAAGAATCAACAGTAAGGGCGTTCTTTAATCAGAGAGGGGGAAACGCGGTATCGCTATTAGAACAACGTATATTGTCAATCAACAATGCTATCCCCTTGACTGAAGATGAGGCCGTCGTGCAGTCACATGAGCTCTTAATTACGGTTTTAGCTCAACAGTTTCAAACAGTCATTGTGGCGATTAAATCATTTGATAGCGCCATTTATGAGCTTTTTAACACTATGAGCGATGCTCCTATTTTTAAGTCACTACCAGCAACCTAGGACACCTTGTCTTGGTCCTAGGTTGCTGGTAGCGATGGGGGAGAATAGAGACCGATTTGAAAGTGCGGCTGAAGTACAAACCTATTCAGGGGTTGCGCCCGTCACTGAGCGCAGTGGCAAAAAATCATGGGTACATTGGCGGTGGCAGTGCTCAAAATTCTCACGACAATCATTCATTGAATGGTCGGAACAAGTCTGTCAGCCAGTCCTTCTGGGCTAGCTTGTATTACAATCAGCAGCGTGCAAAAGGAAAGTCTCATAATGCCGCAGTTAGTGCGCTCGCGTTTAAATGGTTCAGGATATTGTTTAAATGCTGTAAGAGCCATAAACCGTTCTGCGAGAGTACATATCTACTCACATTAAAAGAGAGAAAATCTCCTCTATTGATGACAAATTAGTTGACGCCCTGCCTCATGGCGTGAACCGGACCATCCCAGAATTTCATGTTTTCAGTTTTCCGCCACCCCACTCAGAATGAAAACCGTCCGAGGCACTCCACATGCTGAAGTGGGGTAACTGTTGTGGAAAATCCACTTAGAATGCCCAGAGCGGTACTGTCAAGTTAATAAGCTGGCTCAGAAACATACGATAATTTGGGCATGCAAAATACCAATATTTATCCCGGATATCGCTATCCACCCCAAATAATCAGTCACGCTGTGTGGCTTTATCACAGATTTACACTTAGCTTGTGTGACATCGAAAAATTGCTGTCAGCAAGAGGCATTACAGTCAGTTACGAAACTGGCCGCAAACTGGTGTGATAAATTCAGGCGAAGGTATTGCAGTCAAATCAGGAAAAACCGAGGGAAATTAGGTGACACCTAGTATCTTGATGAGGCATTTATCAAGAACAACGGTGTTCTGCATTGCCTTTGGAGGGCAGTTTATCAGGATGGTGATGAAGTTGACATTCTGGTTCACAAAAGTAAAGACAAAAAACGGACGAGACGATCCTTCCGAAAGCTAATCAAAGGCCAACAAGCCGCGTCAATCACGATAATCACCGATATATTGCGCCGTTATTCAGCAGCAAAGAAAGAGCTGATACCCAGTGTAGAACACTCAACCCATCAATACGAAAACAACCGATGCGAGTTATCCCATCAACCTGGTCGGCCACAGGAGAGGCAGCTCAAGAAATTTAAATCACAAGGTCAGGCTTAATGTTTTCTCTCCTGTCATGGCGTGGTTAATAATCTACTTCGGCTTGCTCGCCATTCCATGAAAGCGAGTAATTACAGAGTCTTCCGTGCCGAGCGTTCATTGAATGGGGTAGGGTGAGATGTGTCCAAAATTTGGCATAGGTAGTTAAAATTCCATTCAATTCATTCGATCTCGATAACTTGACAGTGCTGCAGACACTACTGATTGTGTAAAGTCGCTTTTTAAACAGAAACGACTACATTACAAATTAGGAAATATTTCTCCAATAGCCTATGAAGTGAAATTTATAAGGATCATATTATCAAAACAACTTCATATGACGATGGAGAGCTTCTTTAAAATGTGTAAATAATGCTTGTGCGGCGACTTCAGGCTTCCTATTTATGCACGCTTCTAAAATATCAATATGCTCCATCAAAGAAACTGTAACTAAAGTTGGAGTAAAATGGTGTTCTAGTTGTATAAGCCTAATATAATATTTTAATCGCTTAGCGGTTATTTCAACAAACTCGTTTTTCAAACTAGCAATCATAGTGCCGTGAAACTTCAACTCAAGAGCCTCAACTTCATTTAGAATGTCTGGAGTGATCCCTTTACTTTCCACTTTACCTATCAATTTCTGATGTTCTTGTAGTAATTTAGCGAAAAGTTCATCCTGTCCATATTGTGCAAAATGACGAGCAGCGGCACTTTCAATAATAGAGCGAAATTGGTATGTATTTCGAATAAACTCCAAATCAGGTTTTCTAAACTGAATGCCGGATCTGGGGTGAATAATTAACATATTTTCACTTTCGAGTACTCTAAGAGCATCACGTAATGGCTGAGTAGGGATATCCATTAATTTTGACAATTCACTTTGAGACATAAATGAACCAGGTAATAGTTTGCCTTCAAAAATCCATTGCAAAATTTTACTGTATGCTGCTTTATTTAGAGATACCGACGAGTTACCAGTATGTTTTGCCTCATCCGAATTTTTTGAAGTGTCAGGGTTACCATTCTGTTTTTTTTGCATTGTTATTTTTCCCCTCATTAAGCTTCAATTAGTCCTATTTATTCCGAGTTTTTACTAAGTTCAGTTAAACTATAGGCATCAAGTTGTGTGTTCATCAGGCCAATATTTCTTAAGTAATAGCAAGCTTTAATAGGTGGTTATACGGAATTGGAAAGACGCTTGAGAAGCACTATAAGCAACAGTGAAATATCAACAGCCCACTTAGAGGGCTATTTATATGACAGCTGAACTAAAAAGGCAAGGATTAACGTTCAATTGTACAATTAATAAGCTAAAGGATAATGTCAAAATTCCAATTATTAATAAAGTGTAAAATTTTTCTATAAGATGAGGTGATTCAACAATGAAGGATGGCATGAACTATACGCAAGTTATAATGATCTCCTTCATGATCCCAGCTGGGGAAAGGGGATCCTATTTTCGGTATGCTCTGTCACATCGAGTGCTTTGGCAATGGTGAGGAACGGTTTTGATTCGGTACCCAGGTTTGTGTCTTTTCAGTTCGGAGCAACATAAAACGTCACACCGCCATCAATTGGATTAAAAGTCCAGTGCAACGGCGGTTAGTATGATAAATATACTCTTGTTGAACATGTTTTTCGTTGTTTGCCATTTAATTAATTAATTAAATAATCCAATTCCAGCCGAGACTTCCTGGGCATGGACACTACTCGCCAAGTAATACTGGCATTAAGTGGTAGAGCTTTTTTCGCATTACTGGATGATTCAACCAGAACTTTTATCTCAGCATCAAATGCGGTGGGGTTATACAATGTGAGTGACAGTTTGCCGGCGTTACGCCTAACTTTTTCACATTCTATATTGTCAAAGAGACAGAAAAAACCACTATTGGCTGGATGTATAACCCTGGAATTTCCATGGTGGTCAGCATGAATGCCGTTTCAGGCCAACTGCTCGATCCGAAAAGAAAGCCTCCGACGCCATCGCGTCCTTCCCAGTCGCTCAAATTGACCCGCTCACACATCCAGCCAGGTTTAATATGTGAGCTCAATGGGCGGTCGGCCCGTGATAGTTACTGAGGGATACCATGGGCAATATCCTTAATCAGATCGAGAGCTACTTCATCACCAGTTAATCTCCATAACCTGAAGAGAGAATCGCCTGAAAAAGTGCAGATATCAGGTGCTCCATGTTTATTCTGAATATTGGCCTATACCGCCCCTGTACTGCGAGCATCATACTGACCAAGCGACGAGTCATCAGGAAATTCATAATCGTAGGAAACCACCCAGGTTGCGGCCTGGCGAACCGTATCCTTGGACGCATCTGCCCATGCAGGCTACCCGGTTTTTTCTAAAAGTGCCACATAGGATTCCACCAGAGCAAAAGCTGCCTCAGAATCAGGCGCAGATAAAATCTCTCCTAGACCACCGGTAGTGATGCCATGACGAACAAAGTCATTGTAATATTTTCTGGCAGAAGCCTTTGCTACCTGCAGATAGCTGTCATCATTAAAAAAATCGGCAGCAAGTACCAGTGCTCCAGGCACAATAGCGCCTGATGCTGAGCCGCCAATCAGCAGTTCACCGGTCTCAACATCGACCCATTGACCAAACTGGCCTGATTGTTCCCACAAGTGGACAAATGCATCGGCCAGATTCTTAATCGCAGCGCTCCAAGTCTGAGGGACTTCTTCGCCCTGTTTCTTGAGCAGGTCCAGTTGCTTGATGCCAAAATAAAGCAAATCGCCGCTTTTTCTTACCATGTGCAGATTATGACTGTACTGAACATCTACCCCGTCACTATAAAAGGTCTTGCCATCGTCAAGGCCCACAAAGAAACCAGAAGGAGCCTGAGTCTTTTCGAAGATCATTTTTAAGTTTTGCATTGCTCGAGATCGGGTTTCATCATCTCCCTGTGCCAGCATGGGCAACGTCATCATGCCGCCTCCTACCCAACCAATTTGCCAGAGAAAACAGAGCGGTTTGCTCGCGGTCTCAAATGTGGTGTGGAAGTTAGGGGCCAATTTATAATAACCATCTTCCTCTACCCAGTTGTCACGGTTATACTTTTCTTCGATAATCTTCCATCCTGCACTATATGGCAATTCACAATGAGACTCAGAGCGGTACAGAGAACACTTGCGAAAATCACAATAGCGGTCGAACAAAGTCTGTAACTGTGGTGTCTCAAAAACTGTTATGACAATTTTTAGGGTGATTTCGTCACCTTCAGACCAGGAAACACCTCGATCGTCACTTGGTGTTGGATATTTACAGTGTTGCTGACGGAATTCCCGCACGGACGGGGCCGTTAGGAGAAAGCGGCATGCACCCTCACCACAGAGTTCAACTGTAAGTCCATGATTGCCAAAGTGGGAGCCTTGTTCGGTAAACATGAGAAAGCCATTTTTTTAGCCGCTGAATGAAAGCCCATACAAGGAACCGAAGTATCACCGGTGGTTTGCTCTATGCGCTTGGACTCCTTGCTCAATTGTGGAACTTCAGTGGTGGTGGTTGGCATATCAAAGCGGAATTCTGACTTCTCCTTCCACATGGGTGGATAAGGGGTGTCATTGGTCTCAAAATCATTGCCATTGTAGACAGCACAAGGCAGGAGCGTGTAGTTATCATCCTGCCAGTCAGTGAATTCAAACGCAATACCTACCCCGGCAGAATCAACAGCTCCAGAACAAGTCCCATTTAGCAATGCCGCAAGACACAGGGGATTGCAAATGGGCTAAGGTTTCTTCTACAAGATGATTGTCATTGTAGCGACATATCACCGGAGTCATTTTCCCACCCAGCGTTACCAGGGCTTTCTGGAGCATAGGGTTTAACATTATTGACTTCCTTCTAGTACTGCTGGATTTTCTTTCTTGGCATCAATAGCCTGACGTATTTCTTGACAGCGCTTCTGAGTCAAGGGATATAAACAAATCGCAGCTATCGCAATAAAAAATCCCCTGGCTGAGAAAAAACTAGGGTCTTTAACCAGTAGCTGGTGGTCTCAGGAGTTTGAATATCAAGTTTGCTATCGAAACTAGATGCAATGATTAGGTAACCTTGCAATACCTAAAGCCATTTTATCTACGGTACTAAATACCGCACTGTAAAAGGCTTCTCGGCGGTGTCCAGTATTAAGTTCATCTAGGTCGCAGACATCTGCCAACATGGAGTTATTGATCATCGGCATGGTGTTGGTAAACGCACCAATCAAAATGGCGGAGATCAGGCAGGGCCACTGCATCGAAATGTCTCCCAAAAAGGGAAGATTCATGGTCAGGTAGGCGCCAGCATAATTTGTGAAGGTAAAACACAAACTTAGATAGGCGATAGTACTCACGGCCAACATTATCAAAAGGCACTTCTTTTTTCTTAAGGACTCTGATAACTTGGCGACAATGGGCATAGCCAGAGGGCAGGTCACATTAATAGCAGTGAAAATGATGGCCATATAGGCGGCGCCAAGCACCTGATCTCCCTTGCTAATGTGGTAGAGGAAAATATACATAAAGAAGATTCCGGTTATCGCCATGCAGAATTTGGATATGAAATTACTGACCACCACTAACCAGAAGGGTTTGTTGTTAAAAGTGAATTTTACCACATCAAAAAAACGTACCTTAGTTTCCTTTTTATGATCAGCCACATTTTCTTTGCAGAAGAGTACCGAGGGCAGTCCTGACAATAGAACGATAATTGCAATACAGGCACTGACTACAACCACTCCCTGCGTGCCTTTTAATGCCTGTGCCTGATCTCCTTCCAAAAGCATGCAGAATGTCAGTAGCCAGGGAGTCAGGAAACCGGCGGCTGAATAGATGATCTGTCGCCACTTAAACAGGTGGGTTCGCTCGTTATAGTCGGTTGTCATCTCATACCCCATGGTAATGTGAGGCACGTTGAACATAGTGTACCCGAGCCCATAAAGCAGGCTGACCATAACCGCTAGGTAAAAGAATACAGGCCAGATCCACTCGTCAGCATTAGGGCCAGCCGGCACGGAGGGTGCCAGACAAACATGGTCAACAAGGCAGAAATAATCAGACCAGCCAACATCCATAGTCTTCTACGGCCCCACAGCGTCCGAGTATTATCGGAGAGTTAACCTATGATAGGATCAGACACGGCATCGATGAGTCGAGGCAGTGCCACCGCCACCGCCATGCTAACCATAACAGCACTATAATGAAGACCATTGACGTAAATGACACTTATCAAGCTTACCGTTCCATAAATGATCATGTGATCGGTAAAACCTCCCATTCCCCATAAGAATCGCTGTCTGCTAGGAACCTTAGCGTGTGATTGGCTGACGCTAGCTGTATTATTATGTGACATTAATTACCTTGTAAGTATATTGCCTATCATCTGGTATCTGTTTCCAAAGGTCGGAGCGAACGAGCATGCCATCGACGCTTTCATTGAGCTTAATGTTTGTGCTCAATTCCGATTTAATCTCATCGGTATATGAGACGCTTTCAATGTCGGTGAGAGTTTCTGCCATCTAGAAATTTATTTAATCACCCTAGGTAGATATATATATCGCGCTACCCTTGAATATTCATAACCTGGGCAGGCATAAACTAAGAGGCCAAACATGTACTATCGTGAAATATCACGTTTTGATGAAATTGATTACGTCATTGCGGGCTTAATAAAAGGAATGATTAATACCTCTTATTAAGGCTTTAACTAAATTGTAATGTTACCGATTAACCAGATATTGATGGTTGAAGATCATTAATGGCTTCTTTTGATAGCGCTAACCCATGTCCGGGAAGGTCTGGTAAAGCAATATGACCTTCTTCAATCTGATAAGGTTTTTGTACAATTAAATCCCAATTCAACATTGAGTGCTCTGTGTATTCTACTTCAGGTAGGGCAGAAGCTATATGTGCACCAATTTCCATTGGCGTATTGCCAATGGAAATTGGTAGTCCCTTCTCAGCACAAAGCCAGCCAATTTTTAATGCCGCTGAAAAATCGCCATGAATATTAATAATATCTGCGGCATCGTTGGTTACCAAGCCTTTTTTACCACTTAAATCTAGGTATTCACCAGCATTAAGGAACGAGTTTTGTAATGCATCTTTTATTTCAATAAGCCCTTGCGTATCATATCGTAGAATTGGGTCTTCTACCCAATAAATAGGGAAGCCAGCATCGTTAAAGGCATTTATACGACGTATACATTCTTTAGGAGACCAAGCTTCATTCGCATCTATCATTAGTAGGCGGTCTTTACCTACAGTCTCTGAAACAATCTTTAATCGGTTAATATCTCTTGATAAATCAGGGTGTCCCACTTTCACTTTATAAGCACTGAACTGATGAACGGTTGCTGAAGAATAAAAATCAAACACTTCTTGGTCGGTCATGTGGAAACACACACCGCTACCATAAGCCTTTACTCTCTCTTTTGTTCCTCCTAAATATTTAAATAATGGCTGGTTAGAACGTTTTGCAGCTAAATCCCACAAGGCTTGATCTAATGCTTGACCTAGATGGTAGGGAAGAAAAAAAATATTACCTCCTCTGGGTCTAACAACCTGATGAATTAATGATTCAGGCGTTCTATCAATCATTGCGGGTAAGCACATATAATCCACTAAACTCTTAATAGAGCTTGCCGAAGGAAGAGGGCTGGTAAGAGACTGAAAAAAGCCTAGTCCAGACATGCCTTCACTATCAAATATTTCAAGTGCGCCTATCCATACTTTGCTTGAGGATATTTGAGAGTCGCCAATGATGCGATCCCTGGGATAGTCGAAACAATGGATTCGTATTTGCTTCACTGTTGATGTCATGCTGTTTTTCCTGTTAAATAAAGTACTCATTAAAAACCCCAAAGACCCATAGCCCGCTTTATTGACTGTTCTAAATGCTTGTCTAGTAAATTTAAGGCCAATATCTGGTCTCTGTTTTCTATTGCATTAATTAGATTGAGATGTTCTTTTATCGAACAACCTATCATTTCTGATGAAGCTAAATCGATACGGTCAAGCCGGGTAAGTCTTATCAGTTCTTCATTCGCTAAATATGTTTTTGTGATAATTTTATTGTCTAATGATTTAATAAATTTGGTATGTAGTTCAGAGTCTAACTTCCCTAACTTTTTATATAAGGCAGTATAATTTTTTAGTGTTTTTATATCGTGCAACAGCTGTTCATGTTCTGCGCGAAAGTAGCTGATTTCTTGATCAGATACCGTTCGAATATATGTTTTTATCCCTTCTCTTTCTAGAATAACTCTCAATTGATAGGTGTTTCTAGTCAGTGAAAAATCGCTATCGATTATTTGAATACCACTTCGTGGAATAACGTTAATGAACCCTTCTGACTCAAGTTTGCTAATGGCTACTCTAAGGGGACTTATTGCTAGATTCAACAGAGTTGAAATTTCACTTTGAGTATAGGTATTCCCTTTTATAATTTGACCTGAAAGAATGCCTTCTTTGAGAATATTATAGGCAGAATCGCTTAATGTAAGCTTCAACCCAGCTTCCTTTTCTTTAGTAGTCATATCAATTCCTTAAATCGTAACTGCATAAATCTTTTGCTTTTGTAAATCTAAACTACTGAAGTCATATAATTTTTCCTAGTAATATAGTTGTGCATTAAGCCTTTAAAAATATCAAAAGTCAACATTGCGATTTTAAAGAAGCCATTTGAAATATCAATTGACTATATTGATATTTTATATGATAGTATTTACCGAAGTTATAAAATGTTAACTTCGTTTGATATGTATTGGTTAGGTTTGTGTATAACGGCCGGTAATAAAATTAATCATTATATTATTTATAAAGGAAATACTGGTATGTTCTGGGGTTTAGAATCTGTTGATGTTGTAGCAATTGTTGTATATTTTGCATTTACGATTTGGATTGGTGTTCGTTCGGCAAAAAAAATCAATAATCAAGAGGATTTTTACCTTGGCGGTCGAAGTTTTGGAAAATTGGTTCAAACATTCGCCGCATTTGGGCAAGGCACCAGTTCAGAAAGCGTTGTAACAACTACTGCTGCCGCGAACAAAAGTGGTGCTGCTGGCGGATGGCTGATGACGGCCATGGGCGTGTTAGTTTTGCCGTTTTTATGGTTCATTCCTGTCATTATGCGTCGCCTGCGTCTCCTAAATATGGCTGAATTTTTTGTTGACCGATATCAATCACAGCTAATGGCTGCATTCTACTCCATCATTCAAGTGATTTTCTTTATGTTAATTGTGTCTATGGGATTTAAGGGCATGTCAGCAACCATTTCTGCTATTGCAATAAAACCTGTTGATCAGTTTTCGGCTGAGGAAATGTACGAATATGACAGGGCTGAGCGATTGATTGAGCTTAAACGCGTGCCTATAGAGTCCTTGGGCGCTAATGAGGTAAATGAGCTCCTTACTTTAAATACAGAGAATCCCAAACATGAATTTAGCTACGTGGACTCCGCTAAGTTAATGATAGTTATAGCAGTTATGGTTTTACTCTATGCAGTTATGGGAGGACTCGAAGCCGCATTTATAACCGACTTAGTACAAGGAGGATTTATTATTTTGCTGACAATAATTCTTGTCCCCTTTGCTTGGATTAAAATTGTTCAACAAACAGGGCATACGCCATTTGAGGCAATGCATACTGAGCTTCCTACATCCATGTTGGAGCTTTTCGGGTCGCCGCATCTTGCAGATTTTACTTGGTATTATGTGTTGTCATTTTCCATTGTTGGCGGTATAGCACTCATTGGTCAGGCAAACCAAATGA
This sequence comes from Paraglaciecola psychrophila 170, assembly GCF_000347635.1. Taxonomy (NCBI): domain Bacteria; kingdom Pseudomonadati; phylum Pseudomonadota; class Gammaproteobacteria; order Alteromonadales; family Alteromonadaceae; genus Paraglaciecola; species Paraglaciecola psychrophila. The sequence goes on from NC_020514.1 coordinate 2,222,111, forward strand.
CGGCATGTGGATCAGCCAAGGATGATACTGTCGCACGATTTGGCTTTTTTACTGGGATAGTTATGAAGCGGTTTAGCGCCGTTGTTTGGGTGTTTATAGGATTGATGACTGTTATTCTATATGGCGACAGCATTAAAAATCCGGAATTTATTTGGGGGCATGCAACAAGGGATCTGCTCGGTGGCCTTGGCTTAGGGCTGGTGGGTCTTATGATTGCCTCTCTTACTGCCGCACTGATGAGTACTGCTGATACGTTGATGCTCACGGCTTCCTCACTTGTGACCAATAACGTTTACAAGCTCTTTGTAACTGAGCGGGACGAAAAGCATTATCTCCTGGTCGGCAGAATATTCAGTGTTCTTTATATTGCAGGTGCTGTAACCATTGCTATATTTTCGGGAGGCCTTGTCGAATTGTTCATATATGCAGCGTTATTTAACGCTGTTGTCGCTGCATCTATTTGGATGGGCATAATATGGAGACGCGCTAACTTAATCGCTGCGTGGTCTTCAATGATAATAGCCTTCTGTCTGTTTATTTTACTACCTATTTTATTACCTATTTTCCCTGGTGTGCAATCAAGCGAAATGTTGAAACTTGAAACGAATCCGATTGTAGTTCAAAGCACATATACTGCAACTAAAGGGGACAAATTAAAGCGAGTCGCTGAAATAAAATACTGGCGTCTGCAGAATATGGCTAATCTTGCCGTGGGCCAAGAGCCTATACCCGTAGAAGTAGGGAAACCGTTCTCTGTTACTACTATAATTCCTGCCCAGCCGGTTTTTTGGGCTGAGCTAAGCAAGGATGTTAACGGTGAAATAGTAGGTAAGGGGCTCCTTAATGTTGAGTTAGTTGCTCTGCAAGCTATGGGGTTTGACCTAGGTGATAATCGAAACTCATTGAATAAGACGATAGCAGTATCGCTTAAGCTTATAATTCCATTTGGTATACTTATTTTGGTTGGTTTTCTGACTAAACCTCAAGATAAGCATCACTTGGATATATTTTACGCCAAACTCCGTACTCCAGTAGCACCGACGGCTGAAGCAGATGCCAAACAAATGCACCTTACCACTGTTAATCCATCTCGTTTTGATAAAGATAAACTATTTACCAACAGTGAATGGGAATTCCGCCGATGGAATAAAGATGATTGGGCAGGAATATTTTACTCTGTTATCACAATGATAACTATTGTAGGACTCCTTTGGGGAATGCTTATAATTGGTCGATGATTATAACCTTAACTTAGATACGTGAAAATCATGAAAATCACGGCATGTTTAATATTTTATGTTTAATAACAATTACTTAGGCACGATAAAGTTATGAAAGAAGAAGATTTTTTTGCTAATGTAGCTGATAGTGACGCTATAATTGAGGGTAAGGATTTATACGAGCCCCAACCACAAGAATTATTACACAAGATAATTCCAGAACATTCATTACCTGTTGAGAGCGAGCCTTACAGCACCATTCGTACACAAGAAGAGCTTGATATTGCACTAAAGGTACTACGAAAAAAAACACTGCCATTTTTGGAACAGCATTCTCCTACTTTGGAAAGTTTTCGGAAGCGACAGCCTATAGATGAATTTGATTGGCGTATTGAAACTGCTGATGATCAGGCAGATTTTGTTGGTAACGTATTACAAGGCAACGGAACATGGCAACCAGTTAGTATTCCTCATTATGGTCCCCCTCAAGGAAAAGCGACAACTTTTTATCGAACCGAGTTGGAAGTGTCAACGGATAATATCGCTACAGGCAGCACGTTCTTGTGTTTCAAAGCCGTGGATTACAAGGCTCATGTATATGTTAACGGGGCTTATGCAGGCAGCCATGAAGGATTTTTCTCGCCATTCGAATTTGACGTTAGTAAGTGGGTCAAGGAGGGGAGAAATTTAATTGTCATTCGTGTTGATAATGACGCGATATGTATGGGTAATGCACCATGGGGTAATCCTGAATGGGAAGGTGACAAACTTTATGCAGCAACAGGCCCTGGTTGGGATACACCAGAAGGTTGGCATCATTGTCCTCCTGGCATGGGCATATATCAAAATGTATACATGGAGCACAGACCTGTGTTCTTTATCCATGATGTATTTGTTCGTCCGTTACTTGATGAAAAAAAGCTGAAATTTGGATAGAAATTTTTAACACAACTCAAGTAAGTCGCTATCTTAAAGTTGACTTTCAAATTCATGGTCGAAATTTCAAAGAAGATAATATTGCCTCAGGCTTAATGGAACCAACCGTTAAACAAAAGCCTGGTTTGGGAGATATGATTAAACCTGATGATAATAAGATATTGCGGATGGAATGCGGATCGGGCGTTAACTATTTTAAATTTATTTTAGATTTGAAAGTTCCAAGGTTATGGAGACTTGAAGAACCATGGCTATACCAACTACAGGCTCGTTTGCAAGATACTGAAAACCGCGTGATCGATACGGCCGAACAGCATTTTGGAATGCGATCATTTATATCTGATGAAACCTCTGCACCTAAAGGGAGGCTTTACTTTAATAATGAACCTATTCGACTTCGTGGTGCCAATACTATGGGGCATTTGCAGCAATGTGTCATTACAAAAGACTGGGACCAGTTAATCGATGATATTTTATTAGCCAAGCTTTGTAATTTGAATTTCTTTCGTACAACCCAACGACCCGTTCAGCCTGAAATTTATGAACATTTTGACATGCTGGGTATACTATCTCAGGCTGATTACCCGCTATTCGGTAATTTACGCCGTAATCAATTTGATGAGTCCCACCGTCAGGTGCGTGAAATGGAGCGTTTACTTCGCAAGCATCCGTCTGTCGTTATTATCAGTTACATGAATGAACCATTTCCTAATGGTGCTTCTAAACCGCATCGAAACCTGGATTTTATAGAGCAGCGTGAATGGTATGCTATAGCTGATACGATTGTACGTCAGTCCAACCCTGACAGGGTTATTAAGGCGGTTGATGGTGATTATGATCCACCTTCGCCCGGTATTTCAGATCGTCATTGTTACAACCTTTGGTACGGTAACCATGGCATCGATTTTGGCAAGTTACACCGTGGTTATTGGCAAAGCAGTAAAAAAGATTGGGTGCATGGCTGCGGGGAATTTGGTGTTGAAGCACTCGATACTCCAAAGTTAATGAAGGAAAATTACCCTGGTAACTGGTTAAAAGCTGTTGATAATGAAGGGAATTGGACTCCTGAGTATGTTGGAGGCAACCAGACTTACAGGTTTCATCATCTTTGGTATGAGACACCAAGAGGAGGGATGGATTCTTGGGTTAAGAAAAGTCATGATTTTCAAAAATTATCATTGAGACATATTGGTGAAGCATTTCGCCGTGATAACCAGATGGTTACCTGCGCAGTTCATTTGTTTATAGATGCGTTTCCATCCAGTTGGATGAAAACTATTATTGATTCTGACCGCAAAGTTAAGGGGGGGTTTTTTGGCTTAAGAGAAGCATTTTCACCTGTCGCAGTCAGTATCCGTTTGGATAAATTTTCGTGGTATGTCGGCGAGTCAATCTCGGCCGAAGCTTGGGTTGCTAATGATACCAATCGATGTCTGAAAAATTGGTTGCTGCACTACAGCGTCAGTAACGAAAGCGGAAAACTATTATCTTCTGGAAGTAGTGAAACCATTATTGATTCATGTCAAGCATTATACCAAGGGGACATTTGTTATCATTTGTCTGAGCAGCTAAATAAGCGGGAAAAAGTCAAAATTACACTGACGCTTATTGATGAAGCAGGTCATGTTGTTCATCAGTGTGAACAAGATTTACTTGTCTTTCCTAAACCGGTTATCTCTGATCTACAGGTGTTCCATTTATTTCCAGAAGAATCTAAAAGTACGTCAGGGCTGTTGGAGTTTATGGGGGCGAAGTCATGCCATGCGATTGATAATGCGAATGTTATTCTCGCAGACGCTGATTCCTTTTTGCAATATGAACAAGAAGGGACTTTGTCTGCTGTTAAGCAGGGGGCACGACTAGTACTATTTTCATTGCCTGAAGGCGAGCATGATATTGCCGGTCATCTGGTTAAGGTTTTGCCCACTGGAATGGCAGAACGACACTTTGTTTCAAGAGATAGTAACCATGCTTGCGTCAGTGGTTTTAAAGAAGACGACCTTCGGTTTTGGTATAACCAAAAATTAGATAACATCAGCCCCTTTTATAATAGTTGTATTTTGCCTGAACCCTATATAAAACCGATTCTTTTAACAGGTACGGGTAATAGTGGTTTTGGTGGCACGCATGAATGGACTGATGCATTAGTGGCCGGTGATATTGCTTATGGTAACGGTGTTATAAGATTTTGCCAAATAGCAATGAGTGAGTGGATAGCAGAAAATGGTTCGGCAGGATTACTAGCGAAAGAGCTCTTATCTAGATGATCACAGGTTTAAATAAAAAGGATTTCCATAATCCGGGCCACTGAGTGAATTTGGAGCCACTACTTTTTAGTAGTGGCTTTTTTATTATCTAAATTATTAGAAAATAAAGTCTAAATAGATCAATAAAATATCATGCTACACCTGGGAGCTTTGCGCAATGCAAACAGCCAGGAAGTGAATGTTTTAGGTAAAGGGTATGACTCCATCGGTGGTTGAAGTAATGAATCGCTCAACTTAGAACTGCAGTAATGAGCTTAGAACAAAAAAAATGAGTTGAACATCGTTATTCTATATTTCATTCATTTTGTGATGTTATTAGTTTGCTATTGAGTTCCCGAAGGGCGAGTTTAGATGGCTTACTACCTTGTGATTTTTCCTTAATAGGCGATATTATTCGGCGAGTTTGCTATGAAAATGCATGGGATTATTTTCCGTTTACAAAAATCTAATAAAGATAAAATATGTGGAAAAACGATGAAGAATTGTTTGCTCTTATGAAAGTCAAACTCTATACACCAATGGTGGTATCTTTCGTATCTCGACCAAAAAAACGAAGGAAACAATCTATGCGAGATTATAAAATTTTGACCCATACAAGGTGGGATTGCAAATATCATATCGTATTCATTCCCAAGAAAAGGCGAAAGATTATATTTGGAACGTTGAGAAAAAATTTGGGAGAAATATTTCACGAATTGGCGCAGCTAAAAGTGGTGGTGATAGAAGAGGGACACATAATGAAGGATCACGTCCATATGTGTTTGAGCATACCTCCAAAGTTAGCGGTTACAAATGTAGTCGTTTATCTGAAAGGAAAAATTGCAATATCAATAGCTTGAATTTTTAAAGGTAAAAAAAGAATTTCGCAGGGGAAGCCTTTTGGGCTAGAGGGTATTTTATATCTACAGTAGGACTTGACGAAGAAATGGTTAGGGAATATATCCGAAATCAGGAAAAAATGACGTTGACAGAGATCAGCTGAAATTCGGAATTTAACGCGCCTTTGGCGCTTACTTTAGCCCTTTTAGGATGTCATCTAATAATCCCCCAGCTCATACGGTGGTACTTTAACGTTGTTGTCTAGTGACATAATAAATTTGGTAGGTAGCTCAGAGTCTAACTTTGTTAGTTTTTTATAAGAGCCGATGCAAGTTTTTATTATTTTTACATTGCTTAACAGCTTCTCATGTGATTCACGAAAGTGGCTGAATTCTGGATCAGATACCGTTCGAATGTATGTTTTTAGCCCTTATCTTTCTAGAATAACGCTAATAAACCCTTCTGACTCAAATTTATTAATGGTTACTCTGAGGGGGCTTATTGCAAGATTCAACAGTGTTGAAATTTCACTTTGAGTATTGGTATTCCCTTTTATAATTTGAACTGAAAGAATTCTTTCTTTGAAAATGTTACAGGCAAAATCACTTAATTTAGGCTTCAACCCAGCTTCCATTTCTATAGTAGTCATACCAATTCCTTAAATCGAAATAGCACAAATCTTTTGATTTCGTATATTTAAATTACGGAAGGCACATATTGGCCTTATTAGTAATAATAGCTACATATTAAGCGTTTAAGATATCAAAAATCAGGATTTTAATTTTATAGATGATAATTGAAATATCAATTGACTTGATTGATATTTTATTAGATAGTGTTTAACGAAGTTATAAAATGCAGTTGAAATTTGATAAACTAGAACAATATGGGGATATGCAAATGAAAATTAATAAAATAACTAAAACGATTAATAAAACTTTTACGGTTTTACCTGTTCTACTCTGTGGAGGCTTGTTGATTGAAGTTCAAGCAGTAGAGACTTTTGAAAACGTAGAGGCAGAATACCAAGCACAAAAAGTTACAAGCAATGAAGTTGAAATAATCAATGTTACTGGGATAAGAGGAAGTCTCTATAACGCTTCGGCGATAAAGCGTCGTTCAGCAACGGTTGTTGATGTGGTTACTGCTGAAGATTTGGGGCAATTCAGCGACGACAGTATCGCGGAAACCATACAACGTATCCCTGGTGTTCAAGTAGAGAGAAACTCTAACGGCATTGAAGGTGACCGTGTGTCAATCCGTGGTCTAGGCTCAAATTTTGTGACAACGAGCATAAATGGCCGTACACCTTTATCATTCGGTACAGAAGGCAAAGCGAATTTTAACCAATTTAATCTGAATGTGCTGCCAACAGAAATTGCTTCAGAAATCACTATCACTAAAACACCATCGGCAGAAATGATTGAATCTGGTATTGGTGGATCGCTTGAGGTTAAAACACTCAATGTTTTTTCGATCGACTTTAAAGGACATGCTAACTATACAGGTGTGTTAAATGTTGAAGGCGATCATACTACTCTAAATGGTGATACGGATCTAAGCACCAGTGGTGTCTTTGCATTCAAGAACGATGATGAAACATTTGGCGCCTACGCTTCGTTCTTTCAAACAGATTCATCATTGGCGGTAGATGAAATGATCGGTAGCCGATTTGTACGGCGCGATGTTAATTTTGATACCACAGGTGATGGCTTAGCCGACACTGTCGAGCAGGATATTTACACCCAATCGAATATTTCAGGAACCGCCATTCGAGGTGAAATCGAGCGTAGTGCTTTAGCTTTGGGAATACAATGGCAACCCCTTGAACAATTATCAGTAAAAGCTGAATATTTGAATTCAAAGTTTGACTCATACTCAGAGCGCGATAATTTCGAAGTGCGTTTTGACTATACTGGTGTTTTTCAGGCGGACGGCACAGGACCCGATGGCGCCACCATAAGTAATGGTCAAGTAGATTCTATCAATGGTTCAAGAATAATTGGAGGCAAAGGTGTATCAATTGGGGGTCAACAGTTTCTGTTCGACAATTTAGCTGACCAGTCAAACGCAGGACTTAACCTTGTTTGGACAGATGAACGTTGGTCCGCCTCTGTCGATATATCTGCTTCAGAGATGGACTTTTTTCAAGACATTGAATTCCCAATTTTTAACGTTGCTGAATCCGACATTGATCAGTCTGCGTTTCGATTTGACGCCTTTGGGGACGTTCCGATATTTACATTTGGCGACGATTTACCAACGCCGCCCTACACTGGCATATTCAGACGTTTCTTTGACACAGAAAGTGATCAACAAGCAATAAAAGCAGACTTTGAGTATTACCTTAATGACAACGTAAAGTTCAAAACGGGCATGCGCTCAACAAATATGGATCTAAAATTTACTGAGCGCAGCGGATTCTTTTTCAGAACTGAGGAAGAGTTGGCGGCTGTAAATGCTGCTATTCTAGCAGATGGTAGTGTTGGTGAAGATGTATTTCCTGACGAAACGGCTGGCGGCTTCAATAATAGTTTGGTTTCAAACTTTGACCTACTAAGAGATATTATTCCAGAAACATTGAGTGACCCATTGACAATAAACGACTCAACACTAATGGTTGCCGAAGAGGATACTCTCGCTCTATATGTTCAGCTCGATGTCGATGGCGAAATTTTCGGAGGATTACCATATAGCAGCAATGTTGGACTTCGTTGGGTAGATACGTCTACAGAAATATCAGCTAATGCGGGTGTTCGAGTAACTGATTTTAAAAACGATAATATCCTGAGTAGTGAATTTGTACCTGTCAGGAGCTCTAATACCTATTCAGAGCTACTTCCGAGCGTAAACATAAATTTGGAACTAAAGGATGACCTTCAACTTCGATTAGGTGTGTCCAAGGCGTTATCAAGACCTGAGTTAACACAATTAGCGCCAAGAGATACTATTACCTTTATTGATTCTAATGATCCTCTGTACGATTCTGATGCAAACCCTACTGCCAATGCGGGCAATGCAGATCTGAAACCATTTACGGCATGGCAGTACGACGCCACACTTGAATATTACTACGCTGATAATGCTTCAGTGGTAGTGAGTGCCTTTTACAAAGACGTCTCAGACTTTATCTTGACGACTTCAACCTTTGACACAACATTACCTGGCCAAGGAGATCAGTTATTTGATGTAACACAACCAGTCAATGTTGATAATGGTCAAGTAACCGGTATGGAGCTTGCGGTGAACCATGCATTTGAAACTTTTGAAGGATTTGGCGTTCAAGCGGCATATACTTTTATCGATAGTAACTTTGACGGAGATTATCAAGAGCTGGAACAGGGATTCCCAGGATCTTCAAAACATAGTTATAACGTGATGGGATACTACGAAGACGACGCCTTTAGTGTCCGATTCTCTTATACTTGGCGCGATAGTTACTTCCTAGCTCTAGGTGGTGGCAGTGACCGAGCGCTTTATCCTTCATCGCGCGAAGCACAACAGTCTCTGGATGCCAGTATGTCTTATACGTTTAGTGACCACTTCAGTGTTCGTTTATCTGGATCTAATTTAACAGATGAAAAACTTATTAATTACAGAGAAACAGAAGGTAACTTTCGTGATATCACCACACTGCCTCGACGGTTTACGCTTGGAGTAACAGCTAAGTTTTAGCGTATTGATAATACCGTTATTGACGTTGGGCTAATATGCAGTTAATAGAATGTAGCTGAATTTTTACTGTTACTCAGTTTTTGATGAGGAGAGAACTTTTGGTCTCTTCTTATTCTTTAAAATATTGAGATAATATTTCAGGTTTTTAATCTATGGCTATTGGCCATATTAGCTTTACAAAAGGTGAATGAAGTATGTCCCAAACACAACAATATTGTCTTATTTTGACTCTAAGAGACGATGCAGAGTTAATTCGGCAGTACGATGAATACCACCAAGCTGGTAATGTCTGGCCAGAAGTGATCAAGAACATTTGTGAGTCAGGTATTCTTGATATGCAAATATATAGGCATGGGGAAATACTGGTTCTTTTGATTACAGCCTCAGAATTATTTAGTTTTGAAAATATGGCATTACGTGATCGCAATAACCCAAAGGTTGTTGAATGGGAGCAGCTTATGAACCGGTTTCACGCAGTTGATGATATGACAACAACCCACAAAAAATGGAATGTTGCGAAGAATGTTTTTGACTTGAAGCAGCATCTGATTTCTAAAGGATAGAAGTCTCAGTGTTATATTTGGTATTCGCGGTACTCTTTAAACAATGTTGTTAACCCTTAAAACTCCCGCTAATTTTTAGCGCACATTAATATTAAGTTCATTAAGTTTTTTACTTTGAGTCTTTAGTTCGGACGGAAGAATTTAATCAACTCAGTATTAGGTGTAGTAGGAATAAAATGAAAACAGTCGAATTACTCCACACAATAGATTATTACATAATCGGTATTTACGTATTTTTGCTAATGGCTATTGGTTTAATCGTTTCGATGAGGCAGGATAAAAATGCCAGTTTGTTTGTTGGCGATAAAAGTATTGGCTATAAAAGTATTGGCATGTCTATTTGGGGAACCAATATAGGTCCATCATTCTTGATAGCTAGCTTCGGCGCAGCTTATAGCTCAGGTATGATAATTGCTAACTTTGAATGGTTTGCTTGTATCTTTCTTTTGTTGCTAGCCATGGTTTTTACCCCGTATTATTTAAGCTTAAATATCACCACAATCCCGCAATTTATACAACGCAGATTTGGCGATACTATGTACCGTTTATTAACGGCATATTCATTATTGACGATTGTTATTATTTGGTTAGGTGGTGGTCTTTATGTTGGCGGACTACTGTTTTCTCAATTTACTGGTTGGGATTTGTGGGTATCGGTATTGTTGCTTCTTTTTGTCGCGACTAGTTTTACTATTGTCGGTGGCATAGCCGCTGTCATAGTGACTGACGCATTTCAAACCGTGTTAATGATTGTGGGTATGTCAGCGTTGACACTCATCGGTCTTTATGAAATTGGCGGCATCGATGGCTTAATGGCAAAAAACACCCCCTGAGTACTGGCGCTTAATTGATACCGAATCTGAAAGTGTTCCTTGGGTAGCATTCGTACTCGGTTATCCTATTATGGGGGTTTGGTTTTGGTGTACCGATCAAACCATTGTACAACGCGTTTTTGCCGCTAAGGATTTACCTACCGCGCAAAAAGGAGTGCTACTTGCAGGCTTCCTTAAAATATTACCGCCGTTTATATTTATCCTACCAGGCATTATCTTTTTTGCTTTACAGCCTGGGCTTGAGAACACTGACGGTGCATTTATTGCTATGGTCAGTGAATACATGCCTGTTGGCTTTAGAGGATTAATGGTTGCGGTATTAATGGCGGCGTTGATTAGCACCTTAGATTCAGGATTAAATTCTTTTAGTACTATATTTACCCTTGATTTTTATCAGCCAGTATTTAAAAAAGGTAAAAAGTTATCGATTAAAGAAACCCGCATGGTTGGGCGTATTGTAACGTTAGCGGCGAGCTTTCTTGCCTTTTTTTGGGCAATAGCCATGGAGAATGTCGACACTAATTTATTTGAACTATTGCAGAGCTTAATTGCCTTTTTAGCGCCACCGTTAACGACATTATTCCTCGTCGGATTATTTTGGCGCAGAGTTACCACAACGGCAGCTACTTATAGCTTTATTCTTAGTTGTATTACGTGTATTGCCGTTGGTATATGTAGTACAACCGGGCAAACCTTTGGACTTTTTCAGCAGTGGCCACACTTTTTAATGCTGTCATTTTTATTATTTGTTTTTTCATGTTCAGTAATGACAGTGCTTTCATTAATGACAGATCACTCTCCACAAGAAGAAATGCTACCTTCATATAAAGAACTCTCTGGCAGTGGCACTGAGGAAAGTCGCTCAATTTGGAAAGCTTGGTTATTACTTTCTGTCGTTATGGTTGTTTTATACGGGTGCTTTGAATATTTGGCGAGTAAACCGGTAACCAATAACAGTGTTGTCGTAACAGAAAAATATCAAGCTAAGCAAGCTGTAGTATCAGTTTATCGAGGCACTACACCATTATTTGATGGCAAAGTTGAAGATAATGAATATCAAGATGCCAGCAGAATCTCAAACATAGCAGCTTGGACAGCGCAATTTTCTCCCGTGGTAGATAAAAAAGATTTATCTGGCAGTGTATGGATAAAGCATGACGGTACTCATCTCTATTTTGCTTTTGATATTACCGATGATGTTATTTATGGCATTGAAACAGAGCGCTGGTTACCCAGTGAAAATCCTAAAGCGCATGAACTTACCAGATCCGGATTTCCTTGGTTTGGCGATGGTGTTGAAGTATTAATTAACGCCGAAAATCATTGGAGTGAAAAGGACGGTGAATCAAATAAAGGTAACAGTAAAAGTTGGCAAATGGTGGCCAGTACGCATAAATCGAGATTAGGCGGTATTGGTGTCGCAGGATTATTAGAAGGTGAAGAGCGTTCAATGCTTTCTGCATGGAATACTTATCAAAAATGGATTATAAACAAAGACATGGAGGTCAAGGTACATATGAAAAGTGATGAACAAGGCTCTGGTTACACCATGGAGTGGCGAATTCGCCCTGAAGCATGCTTAGAAATTTCGCCCGGTGTGTTTTGGTCACCAGGCATTGCTGTTACCAAAATGGGCTTAAACATTGCCGTAACAGATCTTGACTTCCCTGAGGACGGCAAAGGAAACTGGGCCAATTTTCATCATGAAAATTGGTGGTCAGGTGAAAAAGATAAACGCACTTGGCTCAAACAATGGGGAACCATGATACTTCATAGTGGCTACAAAGTGGACGAATCAACGCCTACAACACTAATTAATGGGAAAGGGTAGGGCAATGAACGACTATTTTAATAATAATTATCCCAATGTATCAGACTTAAAACGTCAAGCTAAAAAACGCATGCCAAAGTTCGCCTTTGACTACCTTGAAGGTGGCTGTATGGATGAAATCTCTGTACAGCGAAACCGAAGTGATTTGGAAGCCATTCAGCTGAGAGGTGAATTTCTCAAACCTTTTTCAGGGAGTGATTTAAGCGTTAACCTTTTTGGCCATGAATATGCTGCGCCTTTTGGAATTGCTCCAATAGGTTTACAAGGCTTGATGTGGCCGAATGCACCAGAAATTTTAGCAAAAGCTGCCGCAGAAAAAAATATTCCTTATATATTAAGTACCGTATCTTCAAGTGGTTTAGAAGATATCAGCGAGGTTTCTGAAGGCAAAGCATGGTTTCAGTTATATAACCCAACTGATGACACTATTCGTAAAGATTTGCTCAGTCGGATTACCGCAGCGCAATATAAAGTATTAGTGGTTACGGTTGATGTACCAACGTTTGGTTTTAGACCCAGAGATATTAAAAATGGGCTAGCTATGCCACCTAAAATGACATTAAGCAATATGTTGCAAATGTTGTCATGCCCTCAATGGTTAATTGAAACCGCTTTGGCAGGTAAACCAGAAATGAAAACATTAAAACCTTATATGCCTAAAAACATGCCGACAGATCAATTAGCGGCCTTTATGAATAAAACCGTCATGGGGCGGGTCGATATGGAAGGATTAAAGCCGATAAGAGACCTATGGAAAGGCCCGTTAGTTATCAAAGGACTAATTAATGAACATGACGTCGAAGCAGCCATAACTTTAGGTGCAGATGCCGTGGTAATTTCTAACCATGGTGGCCGTCAACTAGATGCAGGTGAATCGCCATTAGAGCCTTTACAACGTATATCGAAAAAATATGGCGATAAGATAAAAATATTCATGGACAGTGGCTTACGCAGTGGTACTAACATCGCAGGGGCTTTAGCCTCAGGAGCTGACTTTACTTTTCTAGGTCGTCCTTTTGTTTATGGTGTTGGTGCACTGGGTAGTAAAGGTGGTATTCATACCATTAACTCACTGACTTTGCAGTTAACGCAAATAATGAATCAGCTCGGTTGTAATAAGGTTGCAGATTTACATAAACATCTCGTTAAATAAGTAAAATCATAATAACTAAGAAGTTTTTAATATGAAGAATAAACTTGACACCCGTCAACTGGGTAAAACCTCACTTAATGTTTCAACTCTAGGCTTTGGTGCTGCCTCAATGGGCAACCTTTATCAAGCCGTAACGGATAAAGAAGCACAAGCAACGTTAGCCGCGGCTATTGATTTAGGGTTGAACTTATTTGATACCTCCCCTCGTTATGGTGCTGGGCTGAGTGAACGTAGAGTTGGGGATGCACTGAGACCTTTAGCGAAAAATGAGTATATTTTATCAACCAAAGTTGGCCGAATGCTCAAGCCTGATGCAAAGGCTGATATTTATCAGTTGCGTCATGGTTTTCTCACGCCTATGCCTTTTGATGCCCATTTTGACTACACCTACGATGGGATAATTCGCTCATTTGAAGACAGCCTACAACGCTTAGGGTTAGCGGAGATTGATATTTTACTTGTTCATGACCTCGGCGCCTATACCCATGGAAACATGAATAAACATTATTTTCAACAATTTGAAAGCAGTGGTTATAAAGCCTTAGAAGAGTTAAGAAAGCATGGTTATATAAAAGCTGTAGGTTTAGGAGTAAACGAAGTAGAAATTTGTGAGCGAGTGATGAACATTGGTCAATTTGATTGCTTTTTATTAGCGGGAAGGTATTCATTGCTGGAGCAAGAACCACTTCATCAATTTCTCCCCAAATGCCAAGCGCACGGTGCATCTATTATACTCGGTGGCCCGTATAACTCAGGTATTTTAGCGACCGGTGTTCATGGCAAGAGTATTCCTTACTATGACTACGAGCCTGCACTCAAACATATTGTTGATAGAGTTGCGAAAATTGAAGCCGTTTGTGCACAATACCAAGTAACTTTAGCGGCAGCGGCTTTACAATTTCCTCTAGGTCATCCTGGTGTTGCATCGGTTATTCCGGGTTTAGGTAGTGCTAAACGTGTGCAACATACCATTGAATTATTTAATGAAGTTATTCCTAATGAATTTTGGCAATCATTGAAAGATGAAAACCTGCTAGATCAACAAGCGCCTTTACCAAATCAGAAGGTAAACCCTTCATGAGTGCTGCTAAATACTTAACTAGCACTGGTATATCAAAAGTAGACAGCCATCAACATTTTTGGAAATTGTCGCGTGGTCACTACAATTGGCTTAAGCCTGAATTAACTGTACTTTATAAAGACTTTCTTCCTAATCAACTAGAACGCGAACTATATGTAAATGAAGTCAGTCAAACCATATTATTACAAGCTGAAGAGTCTGAGGAAGAGATATATTTCATGTTAGGTATTGCTGAGGTCAATAAATTCGTTGCAGGTGTTGTTGGCTGGGTAGATATGGAAGCATCTAACGTATTAGAAAAACTTGCACACTTCGGTGAATCCAAGTACTTCAAAGGCATTCGTCCAATGTTACAAAACATTGATGATGTCAATTGGATATTAAAAGATGAATTGACCCCCATTTTTGAATTTATGATAAAAAACAATTAACCTTTGATGCATTAATTAAAGATATTCATATTTCTAACATTAATATTTTAGCGCAAAGACATCCTGACTTAAGCATTGTTATTAACCATTGTGCCAAACCAGATTTATCAAAAGCACCTACTGATTTTTGGAAAAACAGCCTTAACAATGTTGCCGCATGTGAAAATGTCTACATAAAACTCTCTGGTTTACTGACTGAAGCACCACAAGGCCCAGTAAATGTGGACGTTATTCAGCCATATTTTGACCATGTTATGGCTGTATTTGGCTCTGACAGAATAATGTGGGGTAGTGATTGGCCAGTGATAAAACTCAATGGTGATTACGACACTTGGGTATCGCTAACCCAGTCATTACTCAAAAACTATTCATTTGAAGATAAAGGTAAGATTTGGGCAGGTAATGCGCAGAAATTTTATCGTTTACCTGCTTATTAGTTAAGAATTCAGAATTCAGAATTCAGAAATTAGGAATTAATCATGGTAGTAGTGAATAAAATAAAAGTTGCACTAGTAACCGGCGGCGCTAGCGGCATAGGCAAAAGTATTTGTTTACGTCTTGCGCTGAAAAAAATAAAGGTTTTAGTGGTCGATCTTAATTTAGCAGCGGCACAAGAAACCGTTGAAGAAATTATCAATGAAGGTGGCAACGCTGAAGCTTATGCCGTAGATGTATCAAATAACGGCCAAGTGTTAGAATTACTTAAAAATATTAACGAAGAACATACCATTGATATTTTAATCAATAACGCGGGGGTCGCACATATAGGTAATATCGAACAGACTAGCGAGTCAGATCTCGACCGCCTCTACAACATTAATGTCAAAGGCGTTTACAACTGTATTTCTGGCACCATTGAGGCGATGAAAGCTCAAAACAGTGGCGTCATTATAAATATGGCATCTGTCGCATCTTCCGTTGGTATTGCGGACCGGTTTGCTTATTCTATGACAAAAGGCGCGGTATTAACCATGACCTATTCTGTTGCCAAAGATTACATTACTAACGGCATTCGTTGTAATTGCATTTCTCCTGGCAGAGTTCATACCCCCTTTGTAGATAACTTCTTAGAAAAAAACTATGCCGACAATAAAGACGAAATGTTTGAAAAGTTATCAAAAAGTCAACCTATTGGGCGCATGGGTGCCCCTGATGAAATTGCAGCATTGGTAGATTATCTATGCTCTGATGATGCGGCATTTATCACTGGTAGTAACTTCCCAATAGACGGCGGCTTCGTCACCTTAAATAACTAATCGAATTCAAAGAGATTATAAAATGAAATTACTTCGTTACGGCCCTTTAGGTAAAGAAAAACCGGGAATTATCGATGAAGAAGGCAATATTAGAAGCCTAAGTGACATCGTTAGTGATATTAGCGGGGCGACATTATCAAGCGATAATTTAAAGCGTCTACGAGCTTTAGATTTATCGAGCTTACCTATTGTGGATGCAAATGTTCGCTTAGGTGCATGTGTAGGTAATGTGGGTAAATTTCTTTGTATTGGCCTTAACTATGCCGATCATGCTGCTGAGTCAGGCATGACTATTCCAGATGAACCCGAAGTGTTTACCAAAGCCACTAGTGCTATTTCTGGCCCAAATGATGACATAATCAAACCACGAAATAGTGACAAACTTGATTGGGAAGTTGAACTTGCCATTGTTATTGGTAAGCACACCTCTTATGTAAGCGAAGAGGATGCCCATAAATACATTGCCGGTTATTGTGTATGTAATGATGTTTCTGAGCGAACATTTCAATTAGAAAAAGGCAGCCAGTGGGATAAAGGAAAAGGTTGTGACACCTTTGGCCCTATCGGTCCTTGGTTGGTCACTAGTGATGAAATTAAATATCCTAATAATTTATCGATGTGGTTAGAAGTCAACGGTAAAACCTTCCAAAATGGCAATACCAAAACCATGGTATTCAAACCTGAATATATTGTCAGTTATTTAAGCCAATTTATGAGCCTACAGCCAGGAGATATTATCTCTACAGGCACACCTCCTGGCGTTGGTTTAGGGCAAAACCCACCCTTATATTTAAATCCTGGTGATAAAATAAAATTAGGTATTGAAGGCCTCGGCAACCAACAACAAGTTGTAATATCTCATAGTTGAATTTAACTGGTATTTTAAATTTCGCCCTCTTATGGGCGAAGTACAATTAATTAA
The DNA here is from genome assembly GCF_000347635.1 of Paraglaciecola psychrophila 170. NCBI lineage: Bacteria > Pseudomonadati > Pseudomonadota > Gammaproteobacteria > Alteromonadales > Alteromonadaceae > Paraglaciecola > Paraglaciecola psychrophila. Next base: position 2,239,098 of record NC_020514.1, read on the forward strand.
GAAGTCTTCATAGTTTGGACATTAAGAGATAATTGAATTCAGGCCGCATTTTAGTCGTCCTTTTTCCTTATCTCTTGTCGGGTTCGCACTTTGAGCATATTTTGACAAAAAATTGATGGTTTTTTGCCATGTTTTTTCAGGGTCAATATCACGCTTTGTGTTATTGACTCCATTAATTGATAAAACCAACCTTGAGTTTTTTTGCTACCATAAATGTTGATAACTCAATGCCTGCAAGTTGCTGAACACTCATACCTATTCGCCGTTTTACTAACAACGTCAATAAACTTTTCCACACCAAACCTTTCATCATGCTCGTTTTTCTGGTGTTAAATTTTTGAAGGTTGCAATAAGACTTCCATTCTTTAAACAGTAATTCTATTTGCCACCATAGACTGTACTGCTTTGTTACTATTATGGCGCTAAATTTTTCTCGACTTAAGTTCGTTGCCCAATAAGTCGGCTCACTTTTTCTTTTAGGCCAACTAGCAATCAATCGATAATTTGTTTTCCCTTCCACATCCATATCGACAATAACACTACGGCGAATATGCTTTAACGTCCTTTTGCTTCTTCGGTAATAACCGCTTTAATACTTTATCGTGACGACTAAAAGCAGCAACGACGATTGGATTATCTGTTGTTCTGACAAGATAAAAGCCACCTGCTGTATCAATAGATTCTAAATACGATAACTTGTAATATCCTCTATCTGCTAGAAACAATGTGTCGACTAACGATTTAGTATCGGGTAAAAAGTCATATTCAGCTTGGCTATCTAGACTCACTGATATTGCTTCGGGATAACCTTTAAGCACATTTTAACTCTCATGCACCTCTATTGCGGCAGAACTTATTTCAGTAAAGCGACCTTTAAAGGTCTCATTTAAACTATCATGGACGGCGAACGATCTTCCGTCTTGCAATACTATGCATTTAAAGTTGGACAGTGTGGCGTCTGTACCGAGTATTTGTTGTTGCCATTCATTTAACGCCACATCGAGCAATTATTTCATCAACAGGCTAAATTCAGGTTTACTCACCTGATTGTGAAACGGTTTATATTGAACATCAGTTTCCGTCAACTTCACAAAATATCGTTGTAAATCTGTGACAGTGCTTACCGATTTATCACCTAGAGCCGTTATTAACGACATGACTAATTCGAAGGGTTTTATTATGCGTTTACGGCTACAAAAATGGCTTGTTTTATCTATTTTGTTAATATTAAAATCGTTAAGCACTTTCGTTATTTTGTTTAACTCAGTATTGTGCTTATTCATGCTCTGCTTTTGGTATAGATAGTGGTTTGGCGATTACTATCAGATCAAATTCAGAGCATGAATTCAATTGTTTTATCCCTTGAGATCCAACCTATAAAGGTGCGTTAGCTAGATAGAAAAATACTGCTAATGTCAGATAGTCTTGAAAATAGTGGACATAATATTGATGATAATTGACATGAAAATTAAGATCGTTTTGTAGCAAAAGTGACTGTTAAACCAAATTCACCAAGCGGTTGCAATTTTGACGCTAAAATTTATTTTTCAACTCATTATAATTAAAGTGATTCAATTAGTGAGCTAAGCTGCTTTTTAGGGCAATTTCGTATTTTTGTTAAACTATTGATTAGTTGTTCTTTAATAATTAAATTATTAATTAAATCTTCACCAAAAATAGGTTCAATCGATAAAAAACTTTCAATGATTTCAGATACATCATCACTATGGATTTCAGCCATTGTGATAAAAAAACCAGCCATAGGATCAACTATTTCTTTGTTATTTTTTACTGATTCGCAAATAAACTCAAACCAACTAGCTAATGAAAAACATAGCAATTCAGTTGAACGACTAAGTTTAATATTGTCACGAATTATCGGTAACAGACGCATTTGTAATTTCTGAGAGCCATCCCAAGCGATTTGTGCCAATAAATGACGAATAGACGGATTTAAAAAACGTTGAATAATTTGGTTACCGTATGCTTTTATATCCAGTTCTTTTGGCGGAATAAATGAACCAATAATTTCATCAGTAGCAAGCTTGCAAATAAATTGATAGAAGCCTTTATCGCTTATGACATCAAATATAGTAACTAAACCGGCTAACGAACCTGTGTAGGCGAGTGTTGAATGCAAGCAGTTCAGTAATCTTAATTTAGCCTTTTCAAAGCCTTCTACGTCATCAGTAAATATGACTCCTACTTGTTCCCAATCAGGTCGTTCACCTTGCCAGTTATTATCTATAATCCATTGACTGAACTCTTCTCTTTGTATCGGCCAATTGTCTTGGGCACCAATGGCCTTTGATACAGATTCAATAGTATAACTTTCAGTTTTAGGAGTAATGCTATCAACCATTGTATTTGGAAAAAAGACATTAGCTTCAATCCATACTCTCAAGCTCCCATCAATTTGAGCGGCATAATCTAAAACCGCGCGTCTAAGTTTTTCACCATTTCCAGTAACATTATCACAGCTGAGTATATTAAAGGCATTAACACCATCTAGTTTTCTTTGTTTAAGTGACTCTACAATAAAGCCAATGGCGCTGACTGGCTTTGTTGGGTTGCTTAAGTCATGTTTGATATCTTCATGGTTTAAATCTAGAGAGCCGTCATTCGCTAAACAATATCCTTTTTCCGTAATCGTAAGGGTGACAAGTTTAGTGCTTACCGCAGACATACGAGCGATAACTTCATCAATTTGTTGGCTAGCAACTAAAATTTCTTTTATTGCCCCAATGACCTGATAGCTTATGTTTTTATCTAAAATAGCGAGAGTATATAAATTATCTTGCTCGGTTAGAACATCTCGTGCGGTAGCACTATGTAGTGAAACCCCACAAATCCCCCAATTTCCACCCGATAAATTCATCACATTTTCAGTGTAAACTGCTTGATGTGCTCGATGAAAAGCTCCAGGACCTAAGTGAACTATACCTATCTCGGTATTTTCTCTATCGTAATTTGGAATTGAAATTTTTGATTTATTTGCTATTGCCGCTAATGTTTTTTGAGATAATTTCATTGTATTCATTTCGGTTGTTTCTCTGTTGAATTTATCATGCGAGCTAAGTTTTCTTTTAACACTAATAATTGTTCAACGTGTAAAACGCCTCCTCTTATCGTTAATATTTGCGAAGCCGCTTTGGCTGCAAATTTTATCGAATCAATTGCTGAAAGGCCTGTTAATCGAGCACCAATATAGCCACCATTAAAGTTATCGCCTGCCCCGGTAGTATCAAGAACATTAGTTGATGGTGTAATCTCAACACGTTCAACGTCACCACGGGTAATTAATAAGCAATTTTGAGAGCCATTTTTAATCACTACCTCGTTGGCTGAAATGTTGAATAAGCGTCGAGTTGCATCGTCAACTGAAGTGGTGTTAAAGAGGATTTCCTCTTCCTCAAACCCAGGCAAATAGATATCGACATACATGAGTATTGCTTTAATAGCTTTAATTGCCGTCGCTTTGTCTGACCATAATTTAGGTCGATAATTAGGGTCAAAAATAACTTTTCCACCCTGATTTCTATAATTCACCAAAAACTGTGAGAATTTCGTTCGACACATTTCACTCATTATTGCCAGTGTGATGCCAGAAAAATATACATAATTGTGACTTGCAATTTGTTTTAACAATGGAATGAATAGTTCTTCATTATTAAATAAATAGTTGGCCGCAGAATCACTACGCCAATAGTCAAAAAAACGCTCACCAGTTGCATCGTTATTTATCATGTAAAGACCTGGTGATTTGTTTATTACTGTTTTTGGCTCAAGTAAATTAACGCCTCGTTGAACTGCGTCATGACGAACAATATTTGCCGATTTACCGTCTCCTAAACTGGTTATATAAGTTGTGTTTATACCTAGCCCAGCAAGTGTACACGCTGAGTTATAGGTATCGCCAGAAACGCCCAATGCAAAATTTTTATCACTTAAGGGAGAAAGCTCAAGCATAACCTCACCAATGATAGCTATATCCGTCATAAATCCCCTCTCAATTGATGCTTTAAAATAGACACCTAAACTTATAAGTTGTCTTAAGCTAACCATAATAAACGAAAACAAAGCGGCCTTACCAGTTTATTTTTTATTTTGTTTTTGTTTTTATTAGTGTTACTTAATATATATAGTTGAAAATAAACGGTTAAATTGTATTGTTTTCTTAGGTATTGATATTTTTTTAGCCATTAGTTGTGTGATTTAAGTGATTTATTTTGGACTTACCAATATTTTATCTGTTATGTTAGATCTACTTAATGCAGAGATTAAAAAATTGATAAAAGTTAAATTTTATCTTTAGTAATATATATTGGTCAGTGGGAATTCTGGGTTCATGATAAAAAAATTAGTATTACATCCTGATAGATTGTTTTCATCCGATGAAAATATCCGAAATGTTGCTCGGGTTTTGTATCAAAAGGTCAAAGACTTACCGATTATTAGTCCTCATGGTCATACAGACCCATCATGGTTTTCACAAAATACCGCGTTTGAAAATGCTACTGAGTTGCTAATCAAGCCTGATCATTATGTATTTCGTATGTTGTATAGTCAGGGCATCGCATTAGAAGATTTGGGTATTTCAACTACAGAGAATACCGAGGTTGAAACTGATAGCAGAAAAATTTGGCATATATTAGCCAAAAATTATTATCTCTACCGCGGTACTCCATCGAGAATGTGGCTCGACACGGTGTTCTTTGAAGTGTTTAACTTTGAAGTTGTGTTGTCAGAAGAAACGGCCGATCATTATTACGATACAATTAATGCGGCGCTAGCAACCGATGCTTTTAAGCCACGCGCCTTGTTTGACCGCTTTAAAATAGAATGCCTTTCTACCACTGAGTCACCTCTAAATGATCTTGCTGAGCATAAAGCTATTAATGACAGTGACTGGAATGGTCGAGTCATTTCTGGGTATCGGCCCGATCCTGTTGTGGATCCTGAGTATGAAGGCTTTGTTAGTGCTGTTAAACATTTTGGTGAAATAACCGATGAAGATACTTCAACATTTTCTGGTTACTTATCAGCCCATCGAAAAAGACGGACTTATTTTAAAGCAGCCGGCGTAACGTCAACAGATCATGGTCACCCAACTGCTCAAACGGCTTATCTAGTAAAAGCTGAAATAGAAGCTTTATATGCCATTGTTATTTCAGGTAAAGCATCACCAGAACAAGCTGAACTTTTTCGTGCTCATATGTTGACAGAAATGGCAGCCATGAGTATAGAAGATGGTTTAGTGATGCAAATACACCCAGGCGTTTATCGCAATCATAATCAAGGTGTTTTTAAGCAGTTTGGTCGCGATAAAGGCGCTGATATCCCTCTTCAAACGAGTTTCGTTGAACAGCTTAAACCGTTGCTTGATAAATATGGCACTAACCCTGAACTCACGCTCATTTTATTTACCTTAGATGAAACAGCTTATAGCCGTGAGCTAGCGCCTTTAGCAGGACATTACCCTTGTTTACGTTTAGGACCTCCTTGGTGGTTTCATGATAGCCCTGAGGGGATGCGTCGATTTCGTCAACAAACAACCGAAACTGCGGGTTTTTATAATACCGTTGGTTTTAATGATGATACTCGTGCTTTTTTATCTATTCCGGCTCGTCATGACGTAGCCAGAAGAATGGATTGTAACTGGCTTGCTGAATTAGTGTGTGATCATCGCTTAGAGCTTGACGAAGCAGAAGAACTTGCTGTTGAGTTAGCGTACACACTGGCAAAGAAAGCTTATAAATTATAATGCCTAGAATGAAGGCAAAAATAAAAAATGGAGATTAAATAATGCGTGAAGCTTGGAGATGGTTTGGTCCTAATGATCCTGTAACAATTGAGGACATCAGACAAACTGGAGCGACAGATATTGTTAGTGCTTTACACTCTGTACCTACGGGTGAAATTTGGCCTTTAGACAAAATTAGTACTCATAAGAAATTAATTGAACAAGATAACAAACCTCATTCATCTTTAGTGTGGTCAGTTGTGGAAAGCATACCTGTTCATGAAGATATAAAAATGGGTCGTGATAACCATCAACGCTATGTTGATAATTGGATAACATCAATGGAAAACTTAGCGAAATGTGGTATAAAAACAGTTTGTTATAATTTTATGCCCGTTATTGATTGGACGCGCACAGATTTAAAATATCAGCTTCCTAATGGTGGTTACGCCCTAAGGTTTGATCAGCAAAAGTTTGCAGCATTTGATTTGTTCATCTTACAACGTAGTAACGCTGAAGACGATTATTCAGTAAAAGAGTTAGCAGACGCAAAATTAACATTCGAAGCCATGTCGGATGAAGATAAAACACTGTTAACACAAAATATTATTGCTGGTTTACCGGGTAAGATGACTGATGCATACACCATAGATAACTTTCGGGATATGCTGGCAAACTATAAAGATATTAACAAAGATGTTTTAAGAAAAAATTTATTTTCCTTCTTGTCACAAGTATTACCAATAGCGGAACAATTTGGGGTTAAATTAGCAATACATCCTGATGACCCACCAAGAGACATGTTAGGTTTACCACGTATTATTTGTACCTCAGAAGACCTAGATATCCTTTTTACTTCGCTACCAAGCCCAGCTAATGGCATCACCTTATGTGTGGGAACTTATGGTAGTCGCCCAGATAATGATTTACCAGCCATGGCTAAGCGGTATGGCTCACGTATTCATTTTGCTCATTTAAGAGGAGTGAGTAGAGATGAAGATGAGCAACGTTCTTTTTATGAAGCCGAACATCTAGAAAGTGATGTCGATATGGTGAGCGTAATTTCAGCTTTATTGGCGGAAGAAAAATTGCGCAATGGAGCAGAAGGTAATGGTGAAATATTTATTCGCCCCGATCATGGTCACCAAATATTAGACGACCTTAATAAACAAGGTAATCCAGGGTATTCTTGTATTGGTCGCTTAAAAGGCTTAGCTGAAATACGCGGTGTCATTAAAGCATTAAAGGCTAATTTATGATAACCCTCAATCTACTAACAGGTATTTTAGAAGGTCAATAAATGAAATCTTTGTTCAGCCTTAGGGGAAAATAAACGCTTTTATCTATCTATACCTGTTACCAATCAAAGTGCAGGATTTCAGTGGGAATTAAAATGGCTTTAGGCAAGGAAAATAATTTAAGCATAGTCATTTTATGCTTAAATTATTAGAGGCTCCCCTAAGAATAATCCAACTGGACAGTCCACATTGTGGGATATTAATCAACTGGATAGGCCACTTTGTGGGGTATTGGTAAATTAGCCTGTCCAGTTTCGGGCAGTAACATTCGTACTTAAGATGTTCAAGTTGAGATTAAAGAAAAGCTTTATATAAATTAGGTAATATTTAGCCATGTGTTCATATAAATAAGGAAATAAATTAGCTACATACTTGATGAATAGCAGCATTGATAAAACTTTGAACATATACAATATAATTATTATTCTCTCTTCTCATTATCAAACTGGTCATTCCAATTGCACTCGATGTCTATATAATTTAAAATTACTGAATTACTGACTGATTAATTAGATTTGATAGAAACTTCAACTCATTTAACTCAATTAGTTTAGTCGTTTGAAAAATCAATGTTGAAAGGAAAACTTATGAAGTTATCATCAGGTAGGGAACCACGGCTTTATCAACAAATAGCTGGGAAATTGGTTACTTTAATTGAATCTGGTGAATATACCGTTGGTATGCGTTTACCCGCTGAGCGAGAACTTGCGGCAATGTTTAAAGTCAGTCGGCCAACAATCCGGGAAGCGGTTATCGCTCTCGAATTAGAGTGTATTATAGAAGTTCGTATGGGCTCTGGTGTTTATGTTATTGAAAATAGTAAGGATAAAATCCGGTTTTCTGATAAAGATGTTGGTCCATTTGAATTAACCGAAGCACGAGTATTAATTGAAGGTGAAGCTGCAGCACTTGCTGCAACAATGATCACTGATGAGGAGTTAGTATCGCTCGCTGAAAGTTTAGATGAAATGGCGTGCGAAAATAATAATGATATGGATACGCACGAAGCTGCAGATAAAAAATTCCATATGATCATTGCACAGGCAACCAATAATAGCGCTATTACTTCTGTTATCGAAGAACTTTGGGATGAGCGCGAACGATCTCCCTTAACTAAACGTATGTATGAAAAAGTACGAAATAGTGGAGTAAAACCTTGTGTTGACGAACATCGAAAAGTCTACGAAGCGTTAAAAGCCCATGATGCTCAAGCTGCTCGTAATTTGATGCGTGCACATCTACTGCGCGTAATAGATGGTATTTTAGAAGCTACAGAAATTGAAGCGGTTGAAGCGGCTCGAAATCAAACGCTTAAGAGTCGTGAAAGGTTTAGTAAAGCGCGTAAACTTAGCTAAACAACCATTATTTGCATAGTATTAGTCACTACGAAGGCTATTTTCTTGTTGAAAATAGGCTTTTTATATTAAGTGATAGTGTTAGAAGTCTTTAGAAATACTCACTGTGAAATTTTTCCCCATATTACTAAATCCAACAGCTTCTTCATATTTGATGACCTAATGATATTCCTGCTTTTAATTTTGGTCGACGACGTAATTTAATTTTAGGTTCAAAAGTATCCATTTTATTATAAGTAACGTGCCCTGAGATGTTGAGTTTATCGGTAGGGTGATAGGCAAAAGATAATTCAGCTGCTCTAGCTTCAACTTTTGAACGGTTAACATTAATAAAAGCGATAGGATCAAAATGGATTAAATCAGTAAAAGTATTCTTATAAACACTTGCAATAGTTGTTAGTTTCTTATTGAGTAAATGATGATTTAAGGTGACATCATAGTTTTACTTAACTCAGGTTTTAGTAAAGAGTTGCCAACAAAAGGATGACCTACAGCGAAAAAACTGGGTAATTTTAACCCTTCACTATATTGCTGAAGAAGTTCTTTTTCTGTGAAAGCAGAGTTTCTATTTGAAGTAACATCAAGTACCTTATTTACCGATTCGATTGTCGAGAAGCTACCTTTGACAGCCTAATTTAATAGGTATCCGTTCGGCAAAGCACATCTAACATACGAAACAGTAAGCTTTCCTAAAATTAGTTAGAAAACAGCATGTGAAATTAGCCACACAAAAAAATAGACCATCTAGCGGTCATTAAAAAGGGTACCTGCAGCTATAGTTAATGCGGCAATGTACCCTTTTTATAACGACACACCAGTGTCTATTTAATTTTTTAAGCTTAAATTATTGTCAGGAAAGCACAATATAATCTATATTAAGACCTTTATTATCGTCATCTCTTTGAAGTGTTAGTGTAGCACCAGCGGGTATATCAATATCTACTGCTTGCGTTTCAACGTATGAACCATACCAGGTCCCATTTGATACAAAATTAAAATTTGTTGTATGAACACCATTCACATAGACACTATACTTACCGCTTTTCGTTGAAGCATATTTAACAATTAATGATGTTGTCTGGTGCGTTTTTATATGCTTTTTGTGTCATCCAACCCGGTTTTATTTTTGATTTTGGAATATCGATTAAGTGGTCTTTTTTACCTAAAGCCATGCCTTTACCAAAGTCCGTTATGCGTTTACACGAGCCATGTTGTTCAAAGAATACATCAACGCCTCTTTTTATCATTTCAACCCATAAAAAGTAGGCACCAAAGAAAGCATCTCCGACGACTATGCTGCCTTTTTGAAAGGTATCTAATACCTGACGCAATAAGCTCTGCTCATCAGAGCCTTTACCTTTAAACGGCCCCACTGCGGCATTTAGAATAACACCAGTATGCAGACAACTGACGGCAAGCAGCCTGCATATTGGAAAGCCCAACCCTGCCTTTTGTGCGCCTTGTTGAGGGAAGACTGTTTGACTACTTTTTGTGTCGGGCATCGTCAATGAGGCTAACGCTGCGCCCAAACCAACGCCACTTTTGGGGTACTGTTCTATGAATTAACTCACCTGTCTTGTTAACCAGTTGGGTTAATAGAGACGGCGATAACCTTTTTTGGGCTTTACAGTAGACGGCTGTGTTTGCACTGGTGTTGTCCACGAAGTGCGCCTGAATGAGTATGTCGTTTACGGCTTTACTGCACGATCTATCTTCATTTAAGGTTTGTGCGAGTAACATAAACAGTGTTTTAGTCGGCGTATAAATCCGCTCACGATAGTTATTGGGTAGGTTGTTTTCAATCGTTAAGGTTAGCTCATCGTGAGAGAGTGAGGCTAAAAAATCTACTGCATGAGTATTATTGGCTAAATGATGGATCTTCTTCAGTTGGGAAAGATGAATATGGAAGATAATGGACATGAAGGCGGAGTACTTTTGTGGTTGTTTTTGTGGTGAAAATATTCTACAACGTTTTTTTCCTTTTTTAGTATTACATTTTACTTTAACTTACTGTCATTAAAGAATTATTTTCTTAAGCTAGTGCCATTCGGGGCAGATCCAAATTAGATGATAATGGATAGTCAATCCAATGACTAGTAATGGCACCAACCCGATCAAAAGCTGGTGACGTGGCAGTGCGTGTTTCAAACATTAATTCTCAGTTTCAAACTTTAATATGCTCGTACAGTAAAAACAGAAACGCTTTGCTTTATTGAAACGACTAAAAAACGCCTGATGTATTACATCAGGCGTTTTTTGGGACCAAAGACTTACTGGTGTTAGAGCTTAACCGTATAAAATGCGATTAACTTTGTTTTCCATTAACTCTTGTTGGCCACTAACATGTTTGGGTTGCAAATTATTACTCACTGTATGACTAGTAAGGGTTTCAAGGCTTTGCTGACCGCTTAAAATAGACTGGCCGAATTTTTGACCCCATCCCTCATAACGTTGTGATATTTTGTCTGCAATGAAATCATTTTCTAATATTGCTGCTGCCTTTTTAAGGGCTAAAGCCATGTGATCCATGCCACCAATGTGTCCGTGGAATAAATCTGCTGGATCACTACTTTGACGGCGTAATTTACAATCAAAGTTCAAACCACCAGTGGTAAAACCACCCGACTTAAGAATTTCATACATGACTAAACTAAGCTCTTCGACTTCAGTAGGAAATTGATCAGTATCCCAGCCATTTTGTGCATCACCGCGGTTAGCGTCGATACTACCGAATAGGCCTAAGGATATAGCTGTAGCAATCTCATGATGAAATGAGTGGCCTGCTAAGGTAGCGTGGTTAGCTTCAATATTCACTTTGAATTCTTGCTCTAATCCAAACTGTTTCAGAAATCCATAAACGGTGGCGGTGTCGTAGTCGTATTGGTGCTTAGTCGGCTCTTGAGGTTTTGGCTCAATTAATAATGCACCTTTAAAACCAATCTTGTGTTTATGCTCAGCAACCATAGTAAAGAAGCGACCTAGCTGCTCGCGCTCTTGACGTAGGTCGGTGTTGAGTAGGCTTTCATAACCTTCACGTCCACCCCATAATACGTAGTTTTCACCGCCCAATCGTTTGGTGGCATTCATCGCATGGCACACTTGGGTTGCACCATAACTAAATACATCTGGATTTGGGTTAGACGCGCCACCTGCTGCGTATCTTGGGTTACTGAATAAGTTAGCTGTTCCCCAAAGCAGTTTTAAACCGGTTTCAGATTGTTTTTGTTCGAGTACATCGACCATCGCCGAAAAGTTGTTAACGTAATCGTTAATACTGTCACCTTCAGGGGACACATCGATATCGTGGAAGCAGTAGTAGGGGATATTGAGTTTGCTAAAAAATTCAAAGGCAACATCCGCCTTTTGTTTAGCCCTTTGCATAGGATCGCCAGGTTTCAGCCATGGTCTGCCAAAGGTGCCTTGACCAAATACATCTGCTCCGTCCCAACAAAAGTTGTGCCAGTAACAGGCGGCAAAACGAAGATGTTCAGCCATAGTTTTGCCAAGCACAACTTGGCTGGCGTCGTAATGATGAAAAGCTAGAGGGTTGACAGACTCAGTGCCTTCAAATTGAATACTGGGTATGGAATCAAAATAAGTGGTCATAAAATTTCCTTGTTAAAAATAGTGCGTAATTGAGAATAGGTCTTTCTATAAACAGCAAGACGTTGCTCAAAAATTTTTTGAGTTGCAGTGTTAGGGGTATGAATTTGCAGCGCTTCTGGTTGCGGGCAAATCTGTTCAATTGATAATTCGGGTTGCATGGCTAAATGAGCGAGGCGCGCAGCGCCAAGGGCAGGGCCAACTTCGCCTCCATGTCTAAAGGTGATTTTTGTCTTTAATACATCTGCCATCAGCTGTCGCCAATAGGCACTTTGTGCACCGCCACCAATAACAGTGATTTCAGTTGCTTTGGTACCTGACTGATGTAATGCATCTACACCGTCAGCAAAGGCAAAACACACGCCTTCAAGCACCGCATGTAACATGTCGAGTTTGCCTGTGTCGTGGGTTAAACCAATGAAAGCGCCCTGGGCTAAGGGATCATTGTGAGGTGTGCGCTCGCCACTTAAATAGGGCAAGTAGTAAGGGGCGGTTTTCTGATCAACTGGGTTATTTTCAAGTTGTTCAAGTAATCGCCCGATATCCTCTTCTACTACCTGTTTGGCAAACCAATCTAAGCAGCTAGCAGCACTTAACATTACTGACATTAAGTGCCAGCGCTCAGGTAACGCATGGCAAAAACTGTGAACTGCCAATTCAGCTTGTTGGCTGAAATGATCGGTTACGACGAAGTAAACACCTGATGTGCCAAGAGAGATCATGCCTTGACCGGGCTCAACTAGGCCTACACCTATTGCTCCGGCAGCATTATCCCCAGCACCTGCTATCACAGGTACCGTCGATAATCCCCAACGGCTAGCTATGTCTGATTGCAACACACCTGTGATTTGATTACCTTCAAAAAGCTGCGGCATATGCGCTAAATTTAAACCACATGCAGCCAGCATTTCTATATCCCATATTCGTTTTTTTGTATTCAGCCAAAGTGTGCCGGCTGCGTCAGACATATCCGTAGCGAAGTCGCCAGTCAATAACCACCTTAGGTAGTCTTTGGGTAACAGTACTTTGGCGATCCGTGCGAAGTTCTCGGCTTCATGATGTTTAGCCCAGAGTAATTTGGGTGCGGTAAATCCCGGCATCATTATATTGCCAGTCGTTTCTCGGCTATTCTGCACTGCTTGTTCAAGCTCTTCACATTCTTTCGCGCTACGGCCATCGTTCCAGAGTATCGCTGGTCGGATAACCTCACCATTTTTGTCAAGTAAGGTGGCGCCGTGCATTTGCCCCGACAAACCTATTGCCTTGACTTGAGATAAGTATGGGCGACTGGACAAATCATCCATTACCTTACAAAAGGCTGTCCACCAGTCGGCTGGGTTTTGTTCAGACCATAATGCTTGTGGTCGAGATACCATTAGCTCAGCCGATTGTGAATCAACGATCTGTCCTTCGGGATTGGTAATAATGACTTTAATCCCTGACGTGCCTAAATCAATACCTAAATACATCACAATATCCACGTTAATTTTGTTGATAGCATAGTGGCTGAGAGTGCAAAAACACACAATTACGAAATTACATAATTAAATTCCGTAATTTGTTTTATTATTAATCTGTTTTTAGTTATGCTTAAGACGAATTTTTAGCCAAGCGGCAGAGGCATCAAGCAGTGAAATACAGCAGACTGAGTGGCCAAGAAAACAGGCAATATAGTATTAGTTTGTTGTTTAATGCTAATAAGGTTTACGACCGTCAAGTAATAGAAGGTATAGGTCACTATTTACAATCTACAAAAGTCGATTGGGATGTATACCTTGAAGAAGACTGCTTGGCTCGCCTAAACAATTTAGATAATTGGGAAGTGGATGGGATCATTGCGGATTTTGATGATCCGCATATGCAAGCGGCACTAACTGACTTAGATATTCCAGTGATTGGGGTGGGAGGGTCATATCAATGCGCAGCCGATTACCCAGATGTACCCTATGTCGCCACCGACAATCAAGCTGTGGTCAATTGTGCTTATCAACACCTTAAGAAAAAAGGCCTGCAACGCTTCGCTTTTTATGGTTTGCCACCAGATAAAGAACATCGCTGGGCCCTAGAGCGTGAAAGAGCCATTGTTAATTTGTGTGAAAAAGACGGTTTTAGTTGTTCTGTGTATCGTGGTTATAAAACTCAGCCTGATACTTGGCAGCATAGTATGAATAGACTTGCTGACTGGATTGAAAGTTTGCCTTTACCTATTGGTGTCATCGCTGTCACCGATGCTAGGGCTAGACATTTACTGCAGGCCTGTGATAAGAACAGTCGATTGGTGCCCGATCAAGTTTCAATTGTGGGCATAGATGATGACGATATTGCTCGTAACTTAAGTCGGGTGAGTTTAAGTTCAGTCAGCCAAGGTTGTTTTGATATGGGCTTTCAAGCTGCAAAATTGTTACATCGACAACTTAATCGGCAAATAACAAAAAAGTCACCTGACCAAAAATCAACACCAGCGCCTAGAGTCCTTGTACCGCCAATGGGGATAATTCAGCGTCAATCGACTGATTTTAAAGCACTACAAGATACTTATGTGATCCAAGCTATGCACTACGTTCGCCAACATGCTTGTCGTGGAATTAAAGTAGAGCAAGTGATTAATTATGTTGGAATATCTCGCTCAAATTTGGAACAACGATTTGTACAAGAATGCGGTCACAGCATTCATACTGAAATCCATAATGAAAAGCTAAATAGAGCCTGTAAAATGTTAGCCGAGACCGATTCCGAATTAGCAGAAATTGCCAATTCATGCGGTTACCCCTCAATTCAATATTTATATGCCGTATTTAAAAAGCACTTTGGACAAACTCCAAAACAATACAAACGTGACATATTACAAAGCTAAACTGGTAGTGTGAAGCTATTGTGAGACTAGGGCGTGTGGTACTGTCAAGTTAATAAGCTGAATCAGAAAAATAAGATAATCTGAGCATGCAAAATACCAATATTTATCCCGGATATCGCTATCCACCCCAAATAATCAGTCACGCTGTGTGGCTTTATCATAGATTTACACTTAGCTTCAGTGACATCGAAGAGTTACTGGCAGCAAGGGGCATTAATGTCAGTTACGAAACTGTCAGAAATTGGTGTTATAAATTCGGGCAAAGGTACTGCAGTAAAATCAGGAAGAACCGTGGACGATTAGGTGATACTTGGTATCTTGATGAGGTATTTATCAAGATCAACGGTGTTCTGCATTATCTTTGGCGGGCAGTAGATCAAGATGGCGATGAAATCGATATTCTCGTTCAAAAACGTAAGGATAAACATGCGAAAGAGCTGATACCCGGTGTAGAACACTCCACCCAGCACTACGAAAACAACCGATATGAATTATCTCATCAACCTAGTCGACAACAGGAAAGGCAGATGAGGAAATTTAAATCCCAAGGTCAGGCTCAACGATTTCTCTCCTGTCATGGAGTGGTTAATAATCTGTTTAGGCTTGGTCGCCATTTAATGAAAGCGAATAATTATAGATTTATCCGTGACAAATCGTTTATTGAATGGAACAGGGCGAGTTATGTCCAAAATTTGGCATAGGTAGTTAAACTACCATTCAATTCATCCGATCCCGGTAACTTGACAGTACCAAATCAAAACCTATGTGGACTAATAGATTAGGTCAAGAGCTATTCAGAGAGATCCTAAAATAGGCAACGCTCGATTATACAAATTATTTAACTTAATCTTAACTCTTCATACGTCATAGATTGATAGTTTTTCGACAACTGCATTAGGTTACGGATAGGGTACGGTTTTTAGGGGGTTGGCGCGTAGGCCCTTAGAATTGGTACAACCGAGTGGACTCGAACCACCGACCCCTACCATGTCAAGAAAGCGGACTGAAATTAACATAAACCCTTTAATCACGTGGTCTTGGCGGCTATTTAGACACTTTTTAGGGTGCCGAAATTGCGCCAAATGCGGGAAACGCAAACCTATTGGAATCAATAGCTTACGTTTTTCAAACCACTGTATAAGGTTACGGGCTATCGACTAAGATCGACCAACCATTTCATGCTGTGTTTACTAGGTTTAAGCTCGTCGATTTCCTTTGGTAAAGCGCACGTTTGGCAATACCAAACGGCTGATAACTTAATTCTATAGTTGACAAAAACATCAATGCAGCATCATTCTAATTCAAGCTCAAAAGAACCACCGTTTCGGATAATAGGCAATTTAGTCGATAGTCTCTTAGGTGCCAATTGCCGTCATTCGCCACTGATTTTGTAATCGCAGTAATTTTCCATAAAGCGGACTCTAAATCAACTATATATAAGCTCAGGTATAATGAGATTTAGTAAATAATGCCTGTTTCGTTTCCTATTATGTAATTTTGACTGGTCTCGCTTTCTTTTTCTAAAAAACGCTAAGTCATTCATTTAATTATGGAAAATATTTTATGCATAGTATTTAATAGGAAGCATAAAAAGTCGCGTTAAAGTCAGGCTTCTTTTGTTTTTGCAATTCTTAGTGGTTTTGATGGCATGATAGTGAAAAATATTTTATAAAATCAAAAGGTAATCACTGAAAGTGACGGAAATAAAAATCAAATCGAGAAGTTACATATTCGACATGCTCGATAATAAGTGTTGAGTGTTTTAGTCGTCTAGCAAATTGTATCAGGAGTCTTTAAAACGATGTTGACAGAAAAGAACAGGGATGAATTCTATAAAGTAGCAGATTCATTAAAACGATTTAAACGTGCTGATATAAAAGATTCTCAAGAACGCTCACTCATTGACACGCTTTACACTGACTTGTTGCCTGAGAATCAAGTTTATAAAATGGTTTTATCTGATAACACTACATTTTTGGTAGGTAGAAAAGGAACTGGTAAATCGACCATAATCTTACGTTTAGAAAGTGAATATCGAAAGAAGGACGATTACATACCTTGTTACATTGATACTAAAACTGTTTTTGAAAGTACAAAAAGTGACTATCAAAACTTAGATTACTTAAAAGGCAGGATTCCAAATGAAGCTTTGGAAAAATACTTAATTGAACGCTCATTCATACAGAATGTACTAAAAGCAATTGTTGATGAAATGGACATCAAGGCTAAACCTTACCTTATCAAATTTGCCAACTTACTTGGTTTAAGTAAAACAAATAGAGTTAAGGATGGGATTTCTGAGCTTTATAAAAAATAGAAAATAATGAACACCTCAAATCTATCGAACTTCCAGTAATAAATGAGTATGTCAATTCCATCTCGGGTGCACATGAAGTTGAAAGTGCTAAAAGCTATAAAAATTCTGGAGAGGCAAACTTCAGCCTTGATCTTAAAGGACCTAAGGTTGGTGTAAAAGATGGATACTCGAAGACATCTTCGGATAAAACTAAGCAACTAGAGTCTTGGGAAAAACAATTTTCAGGTGCGTTATTGAAAGTATTTCAAATCAAGGATGTGATGGATGAAATACAAAAAATATTAAATATTCTAAAAGTAAAAAACTAGTCATATTCCTGGATGATTTCTCTGAAGTTGATGAAAAAACACTTAAAAACTTTGTTGATGTCGTTCTTGCTCCTTTAAATAACTGGGGAGAATTTATTTGTTTTAAAATTGCAGCTTATCCAAACAGGATTCATTTCGGTGATATAGATAAAGGCAAGGTAGATATAATTGATCTTGATTTTTATAACCTATATTCAAATTATGATAAAAGTACGATGGAGTCCTTATCACTAGACTTTACTAAAAGGCTAGTGAACAAAAGAATCAAATATTACAGCACAAATTCACTCGAAGATTTTTTTGACGTCACAAGTAACTCTAATATCGATGATTATATGGAATTACTATTTAAAACATCGATGAACGTGCCACGTATCATTGGTAATATTCTTTATTATTGTCATCAAACACATATATCTATAGGTAAAAAAATAAATAAAGCTGCTATCGACTCTGCGGCTATTAAATACTATGAAAAAGTAATATCTTCCTTTTTCGAACTTACAACTCACAGTTTATTGTCATTTGATGAAAAAGTATCAGAGCTACAACAAAAAGAGTTATTGCAAGTTTTCATTTCGCAGCAAAAAAGTATACGAAAACAAATAACAACTGATGAGTTAACAAGTGCGGTATATCAATCAGATAAGAAGAACCCATTTACGAGCCATTTTAACTTTTCGCCCAATTTAGAAAAATTTGTTCGCACACTAGAGCTTAACTTTTTTGTGTCTAAGTATTCAGAAATGAGCGACAGGGACGGAAAGAAAGTGTCTATTTACTGCCTTAATTATGGTTTAACTCTTCTAGAAAACATGAGGTGGGGAAAACCACCGGGTAGAGATTATAGGACCTACTATATAGCAAGGCCGTTTAATTTTGATAGCATTTTTGAAGATTTCCTTAGGAAATCAAAACATATTTTATGTGTAAACCCAAAGTGTAAGAAGTCATACCCTTACGAACAACTACAATTTTTAGAATTTAATAAAATGCGATGCGTAGAGTGCCAATGCCATGTTAATGTTAAATCTGTTTCAGAAGAAATTAAAGATGAATTAGAGAGAATTGACAAAAGTAAATTACTACCCGCTATTGAATTAGGTTTATTGCATGAACTTAACAGTAATAATTCTACAATGCTTGCTAAAGACTTATCTGAAGAGCTCGATATTTCTTCTTATCTAATAGCATCAAGAGCTAAAAAATTAGATGAGACGTTAGGGCTTATTAATAGAGATAGAAATGGATCGTTAATAAAGTACTCTATTTCAGCCAAAGCAAAAGACGCATATTTCAATAATAAATAACAAACACATAAGCTGTTAAAGCGGGACAAATTACAGTTGGCTGGTTCCGCTTCGCTACACATTTTAGCCAATTATAATTTTCCACTTAAAGGGCGTTAGAAGGGTAATAAGTAATGGAGGAAATTAAAGATCCAGAGTTAAAAAATACTTTTCAGTACTATTATCGTGTTCTTCTCTCATATTCCGATTTCAAACACGCGGAAAGATGTGCTAAAAGGCTTGTTGAGTTTGGAGATACTTATATCCCGGAAAATGAAACTTTAGAGGCTGCTTTGTATAGTTCAATGCTTGTTTCATATTCACGCCCTTTCAATTCTGGCGGAAATTCTCAAGTTGGAAATATTCCTAGGCTAACAAAAAATATTATTAAATCTTTAACTAGGAAAGAGCAGAAGCTTCATAATTATATTCTACTATTAAGAAATAAATTAATAGCTCACTCTGATGCTGAGTTCATTAATCTTGATCCAGTTGTAGCAATTGATATATCTAAAGATTTTATTGTCCCTATTAAGAATGATCCACTGGCTCCATTTAACGAGTCATATAATCGAGAGTGTTTGAGCCTTTGTGAAAAGCTCATAGTTTGGGCACTTGAAGAACGGGCAGCAATTGAACCTAGAGTTATCCCGCATTTAAAGAAGGTTAATTTTGCTCAAATATATGAATAAGCCTTCTAACAAAGTGTTCAATTTAGTTACAGCCGCAAAAAGCGCGGCTTCCACGGGACAACCTTCGCGGTGATTCGGTTACCCATGAACACGGCGTAATGCCCGCTTTAAAGCTGTAGTTATCCACTGACTCTCAAAAAGTCGACTTTTTACACAGCCTGTGCCAAATAGTAGACATACGGTATCTAAAATTTGGAATGATTTAGTTGCTAGTTTCCTGATTAATAATAATGTCTATTTGCTTAATAGCTTGATGTGAGCTATCAACTTTATTGAATAAGACACGAGCTATTTTTAATTGCTCCAGTGATTTTGTTTTTTGATTGGAATCATTAAGGTAAATCGAATAATGAAATAAAATATTACCTAGAATCTCATCTTCGTCGGCATAGTTTAGTTGTAGTTTAATAATGAGTTTCTCAAATAATGGCCAATACTTCTCATGCTCATAAACAGAAAGTAAATCCTGCATTATTGTTGGATTATTTGTATCTAGTTGAAAAAATGCAACCGAATAGTCAATGGCTGACTCTAAGCGATTCAAATTAAGTTCCCCCTGAATAAGAGGAGTAATATTTTCATAATATTCAGGTCGCGTTTCCCAACATAGCTTTCGGTAACGCATTTCGTCGCTAAATTCTTTCATTTCTGAATACCACTTTGCCAGCTGATTATACGCAGCAGCAAGCTCTAATGGATTTGTTATATTTATAATTTCTGACTCTAATTGTTCAATAATTTTAGTGTTTTCAAATGTTATTTTATCTGGAAATGAATATTGCAGAAGGTGATTAAGTTTTCTAATATTTTTGTTTTGTACCTGCTCAGATGTAAATAGGACAAAAAATGCTATAAACTCGATGCAATCGATAAATCCGGTAATCTCTTTTCCAGTAAGTTCATCAAATTGAGCCAAACGAATATATGTTTCAAGCTTATCTTTCCTGTCAGGAGACCTATGATTACTTATGGAAAGATTTGTGTATATTTCCTCCATTCGACTATTTTGTTTTTCTACTAATTCACTAATAGATGATACATTTTGGTTTTTTTAAATATATTAAAGTACATCCATTCATTTTGTTTTTGTGCTTTTTTAAGATCAAGACCTCTTTGATACAAACAACATGTAAAACCATCTTGTTTTGAATTATCAACAACCCAACCAAAAGGAGAAGATATAAATAACGAATTATTTTCCGAATAGGGAATTGCTGCCAAATTTTGATGTAGCAAAAATTCGTCAAAATTTAGAACATCAAGTTCTAACTTTTCAGTACCATAATAAGCGCGATTGATCGCGGCTTTGGAATAACCTTTTTGAGTTACCATCAAACCTTGATTTGCATCTAGATCTTGGAGCATTGATATAAAAGACTCAACACACTTTATATCAATAGGTTTTGAAAAATATTTAGCATCGACTACTACTCTACTGGCGAAACCTGCTACATCATCTTCGATCAATACGTCAATCTGACGTTCTATTTTGGAATAGCGACCAGTTATTTTCGCATCATATGTAATAGAAGCATTGGGGTAAGTTTTAGAGAAGTAATCATGTATTTCTTTTTCATAATCTTTCCAGTCCATTATTACTTCCCTTTATTTTCAATTTTATATCTGATTGATATTAGCCTTCCAACTAAAAACTACGTTAACCTAAATAGGGAAAATATCCAACGACCGCAAATCGCTCAGAACGGTCGTTCGAGTTAATATCCTGACTATCTCATCAGAGCTACATTATATTTTGATTTCTCCCGCTGGAACTCTAACCCATTCAATATGATTTTCTTGATAAATCTTTGTTGATTTTGCATCCGCATGAGCAGCCCTCGATTGTGGATCAAGTCCTGCTTCGGTATATAAATGAATTGATAATGCGCGTATTTCATGAAACGTCGGGCGTTCGTCTTTTCCAAGGCTAGAATATGCTCCTACAGAGTCACGAACCTTGCTAAATTGGCGGCTAATATATTTACTACTTACTTGTGTTGGGTGGTCGCAACCTTCGCCCACTAGCTTTGGGTACCTTGAAAGCCTATGGACTATATAAGGGCTTAAAAGTTTGTCACGACTATTAGCAACTATCTGTTTAAGCGCTTCAGTAATGGGGATCTCTACCCGCGACGATTCTTTGGTTTGAACCTTTTGCCTATGTATACGCAAAAATCCATAAACCAAAACACCGTCCAAAACTTCTGGCACGTCTAAAAACCTGCAGTCACGATATTTTAACCGACTAATTTCAAGCGTTGCATGTGTTGTTTGCATGGCCAATGCCATTGCTACTTTTAGAAAGCCTGGTGCAGCATCATAAATCAATTGAAATTCAGCTAGTTTTAATCGAGTTCGCTTCTTAGCTTCAAGCTTTTTGGCTTTTTTATCATTCGCATAGTTGTAGGCCATGGCTGACATATCAACAAGGTATGAAAATACTTTCTTCAAAAATGATATTTTTCTGTTGTAAACTTCGGCGCTCTTACCTGCTGTGTATTCAATTAAAAAGTCGTTTACATTTTCAAGCGTAATTGATTTGGTGTAAGTGTCGCCTTGCTGTTCTAACAGTCGTTCGCAATCATTCAAGAAAGTTGTTAGAACTTCATTGCTCAATGATTCGTCTTTTTTTACTCGGTTAATAACTTTAGGTAACCAATACTTAAGAGTCCGGTTGTATTTATCGCCTCGTTCTAACATGTCGATCATTGGGTTGCGATATTCAGCGTTAAATAGCTTGGCCGCTTCTTTTGCATCAACTCGATTTGTGCCAATTGGAAACCAAAAATCTTTACCACTTGGGTATCGATATCTGAGCCGCTCAACGCCACGAAGGCGAACGGGTGATAAACCCGTTGGCATATCTTCGTTGGTTAATTTTTTACGTCTTGGTGCCATTTAAGCGGCCTTAGCTTTCATCATATCTAGCAGTGTTTGACTGTTAGATTTTGGCGCATCATTAACATGGATCAAGTATTGACCACCGGGTGTTTTTTCAACTTTTGTATTAGATGGCATTTTACCCGCTTTGATCCAATTGCGAATGGTTTTGTCTGTCACTTTTCCGAACCAAACTTCAACGGCGTACTCATTTGGCTTGTATGTTTTCATCACACACCTACCTTAGGCGGTATATCAGTAGGGCATACAAACCCGACCGGCTTTATTTCATAGTTGCAGGTGTAATCCCAGTCTGGATCCCAATAAACCCCTTCTTCGTCGCAATTGTCCTCGTCTAATTGTGTTGGTCTTATAGTTACATCAACTTTCGCCGTTACACCCGTTATTTTGCCGACTATGACATTCTCAACTTCATTCGCCCATCCGTCTTGTAAGTAATCAGATATAGCATCATTTGCCGCCTTATCACGTTCTTGTTCTGACTTAAAATAAACAAATCCATCACCATCTGGATCAGAGTAAAAAAAATCAAAACCAATTTTAGGGTTATAACTTTTCTCTATTTTTAATTCACTCATCACGCCACCTCATTAAGTTGAACGCTTTCAATTTCATTACCCCAGCAATCCCACAATTTGTGTTCATGCCTGGCAAATAACTCAATGAAATTTTTATCATCACCGGCCAGCTTTACTATCCGGTCCCTGACTTCATCAGGCTTTTGGCTATGTGCACGTTTAGCGGCTTTAACTATTTGACGGACAGATGCGTCGACTCGCTTGGGTCGACCCTTCACAGCTATTAAACAGTCTTCTGAATTTGCGCGGGTGTAATTACCCATTCCGAAATGATCAAGACCGTTTTTAGTTTTCTTAACCCAGGTAAACGCCTTCATGTTTTTGAAGGTAAAGCCCCAAGCCTCAACAAGCTTTAGAGCCTCTAAAGGCATTGGGCCAACATGCCACATGAACAAAAAGCAGTTATCTGCAGCAAGGCGCTTAACGGGCAGTTGCATTAAGTCTGACAGGTTCATGCAAGGGTATTTAAAACCAGCGCCACGTTTACCGCTATTACACTTGTCTGTATAGGACCAAGCGGGATCAGCGTAAATCACATCGTATTTCTTATCGATGGTGCCTATATCGTCTATGATCATAATTCATACTCCAAATCTTCTTCATCCGAATCATAAAAATCAGCGTGCACGCTAGTTACTTTTAATTGGATTTGAATTTCTTTGCCCTCGAGTAAAACACGTCCAAGCGAAACCGCATTATCTGGGTAATCGCCTTCTAGCATTTCGGCAATCAACGTATCAATGTTTTGAACTGCAAGTGCGGCCACTTCTGATGCGCCACTCATAGTTGACCCCTTAGTGCTTCTCTGTGAAAATCGAGATGTGTTCTTTCTAGGGCTTCAACCAGCAAAAAAGGTATGGCTCGTTCATGGTAACCTGATGCACTTGTTATTTTTGCGTCTAAGTATGAAACTATCACTCTTAACTCGTCACGCTCTTTCTCTAGCACTGCATTACGCTTAATAAGCGCATCTATTCGTTCTGCTGCTTTTTCAGGGTGTGCCTTGCAAAGGTCAAGCATGGTGATTGGTTTAGACATTAGGCGGCATCCTTTAAGTGTCTTGCTACTGCATGTTTTATAGACATAACAGATGATTTAAAAATTTTAGCTATTTCAAAGTTATCAAAGCCTTTTTCTTTTAGTTCTGCCAATTCAGCTTTTTTAACTTTCCAGTTAATTGAAATGGGTGGTTGGCTTTCAAGCGCCTTGATTGATTGTATAATGTTTTCAAATGCAAGTTTCTTGGGTTCATAAACACCCCCGATCCAATTTCTTACAGATGAAGTGCCGTATCCGCAATGGTTGCAAATGAATCTTAAAGAGTGATGTGATGATGTTATCGCATCATAAAGCGCACTTTGATTAGTCGATAAGCTGGTGGGTTTTACTTTGTTGGTTTTCATGGCGCCGCCTTACATGAAAGACCAGCTTCTTCAGATTGGATAACTAACATTTCAATACCGATAAAAATATTAGCGGCATACATCATCTCTATTAATGCCACATCAGAGATTGATAAATCTTTTCGAGGTATCAACTGTATTACTTTCTTGATCACCTTGCCTTTCGTATTCATCCCATCACTCCTAAAAAAAACACTTCCATGTGTGGACGATGATCCAATTGGCGAAAGAGTGACATATTGATTAATGTAGCCTAGGGCTTTTTTTAAGCCAAGCGGGGTCCTGCCAAATATTTTAGGAATTGGATCGGTAAACGCTTCAACGCTTACAGTGATTACAATTGTGTCTGACAGGGTTTCAACATGCGCTAAGTGATCGCGGTGCATAATGATTTGCGATTGTGCTGATTTGATTTGATCAATAAGAGCATCACAAACCACATCTTGATGATCGGTAACCTTTGAAACTTGATTTAATGTATTCATCGTCATATCCTATTTATGTTATCCGCTCTTAGTCGCCAAACATCTAGAGCGGGTGGTGTGCCCTCGAAAGGGGGCGGTTTAAGCTGCTTTTAAATAGTTCTGGACCGTTTCATCACCAAGCGCGTTAATAATCTGCGAGTAGTCGAAATCAGGGTCGTAAGGTTTCCAAGTCATTGTCGGCTTAAATGTTTTTTTGTTGCGCTTGATACCGCCGGATTTATCCATTGATGCAACATTGATCATTATTCTTAAATCTCTATATTCAAGCGCAGGAGTTGAGCGTTTTAATATCTCGATATATTTACGGGCACTTTCTGGGGTGTCGAATTCCTTAGATATAGCCTTTGGCTTCATACCTTCAAGTAACGCTGAAACTTCTTGATTAAACTTAGCCTCATAAATTTCTGGTGTAAGATTGCCGCCTTTTGGTAACCAGATTTCCAGCTTTTTGGTGACTATCTTTTTACAGAGAATAAGCGTTACACCATCAACTCTGAAAATACCCGCTACTTTTATTGGTTTGGTCATCATCATTCCTTACTAGTAGTTAAGCGGCTTTAGCACTGGCTAGCGCTTCAATAATTAAACTTTTAACCGATTGAGTTAATAGCTCGTAATTTAACCGTGTGGCCTCTTCTGTTTCGCCTCGCTGCAGCAAAATACTGACCTCGCTTAACTGGGGCCCAACTTTGGCAGCTACTTCTGCATGGTTTATACAAACCCCTTCAACGAAGGTTAGCCCAAACATAAAGAAACGCTCAACAGCCAGGTCAACTTTTGATTTGGTGGCATTTGTTTGACTTGAAATAAGTTCTAGTGCTGCTTTTGAATGAAACATTTTTTGATCCTCGGTAATAAATTTTCACTTATACTTTCGTCTAATGTCGCTAATGTGATACTGATTGACTTGTATAAAATATATACCAGTGTAGTATTTCGCATCCGGCAAGACGTAGAAATAAAACAGTTGGAGCATATAGTTAAAACAAAATGAAATAACTTTAAGTCCGTATCGTGACTATAGATTAGCAGGATCGCAACTATTGTCAACACAAAGCGTGACAATAATTTAAGCGGATGCTATCTTATTTGGATGGGATTAATCCTTTGTTGAATGTACACTGTAAATTTAAACAGTGTTATCAACCAGAGGAAAGACCATGAAAAAAGTAAATCTATCTAAGAAGAAGTTGTTTGTCGGGGTGCTAGCTGGATTGTTTGCATCAACTGTATTGGCTACGGGCGGTAACGGTAACGAGCCAAAAATATCAAAAGCAAAAACAAAGGAGAAGGTGACGTTTTGCGAGTATTACCCTGTTGTGTGCTCAATGTTTTCTTTGGGTACGGGAGGTAACGGAAACGAGCCTTAATGGGTTTAAATGGGTAATTTATTAACTAGTATTGGAGAAGTATTGACGGCGATTAATTTCGCCGCTTTACTTCTTATTTTAGCGCTTAAGCAAAAGAGAACTGCTTTTGAAGTCATAGTTTTTATCACGATGTTACTTAGTATTGGACATTTAACTATTGAATATAAACTTCATAAGATGGGTGTTAACGGGGGTGATGTAGGATTTATTCGGGCAGCCTGGTATTTGGGATTTTCTTCTACTTACTTAATTCATATCGTGGTTTGCACTTTATATTGCAACGCAAAAAATCTGGTTAGAGATAAATCAAGCACTATCATATTAATATCTTTTTTCATCGCTGCAATACTTCAGGTGTTGAGATATATTGACAGGTTAATCCTTGAAACGAACGTTCTTGGGCCTCTTTATACTAATGGCATACCCGCAATTAACTCAATTTGCACGATAGTTATTGTTATGTATGTGGCGTCAAAGTATTTGACGAATGGAGAAGTCGGGCTGTATTTGAGAAAATTCAAACTAACAAGCCCACTAATAAGGGGCGCGACACGATGGATAAAATAATATTAGTGGTAATATTGGGGGTTTTAGTTCCTTTTGCAGCGTTCACATTGAGAGCATACATGGTTAAGGCCGTACAAAAGAAAGGTGCAACAAGCGACACTGAGCGACTTGAAACGATTGTTTCCGCAATACTTGATAGAAGCGTTACTTTTGATCAGCAACGCAAGACAGTGAAGGAGTTAGCGCTGTCTTACAGAGAAGAATTAAAAGATAGGGGTAAGGAAAGCGGGCAGAGTAATGTCATCCAGTTTTTTGATCACCATTCGACCCAAGATAAGATCCGCAAGACTTAGCATAGCTTTCAACTAAGTCTGCAACTTTGAGTGATGGTTCTAGTTGGATGCGCCCATAATCAACAGCATCAGAAATCAACGATTGAAACTCGCGCACTGCGTCAGGCACTGTAAAAGATGATTGCTTATATTCACGAATTAGCGTTTCAACACGTACGCCCGAGACAATATACACCTCTAAGTTGCGGCCTAAAAATGGCTGTAATGCACCCGCAATAATTAATATTTCATCTGCCCCAGGCTTTCTAATTCCAACCTCGTAATTAGCCAGCCTACTGCGAGTAAACTTACATCTGAAAGCTAACTTTTTAATATCAAGCCCCGCTTCTTCCCTTAATTCTTTAATCCTAATCCCGTAAACACTCATGTATAAGCTCCAATTATAAATAATAATAGTGTGAATATAGCGCTAAAACCGATTCGTGTACACGCTTTGTGACTTTAAATTAAGATAAATGGGCAAGCTTTAATCGCTGTATGAATAAATTTACTTAATATTAGCCTTGTTAATCTGTCACGTATTGTTTATATTTGAGATACAAAACGTGTAAGGGCATTAATTAAAGTGAATCGAATCAAAGAACTCAAAGAAGGCTTAGGCTTAAAGACAGTGGATTTATCCAAGGTTTTAAAGTGTGGGCATTCAAGAATATCTATGTATGAATCTGGTGAAAGATCGCCAACCATTAAATATGCACATTATATAGTAAAAAAGTTTAACGACCTTGGCTTAAAAGCCTGCTTTGAAGATGTTTTTCCATCACCACACGCCGCGAACGACGAAAGCAACACACCGGACGCAGCATGAACCTCCCCATGGTTGCTGGTGGAGAAAGCGCAGCGCGTATAGCTATATTGCTAACACTTCTACCCAAGCTATCAGAAAACACCTGTGATGCGCTCACGGCTCACTTTGTCAACGGTTATGACACCGATTGGATCTTTAATTTATACGGTATTGACCAGCCTAATTTCACACGCTCAGTAACTAAGCTAAGTGCAGTCAATAATACCGTCGAAGCGCTTAAAATATGTAAACAGCATCGTGCTGTATGGGTATCTCTAATTCTATCTCTAATACCAAAATTTGGAGAAGGCACCCGCCAATCACTCACTGAATGGGTTTCCACATTAGACGGTTCAAATCGCCCCTCATACCCACCTAAGAACCTTAAGCGTTCATTAGATAAGTTTTATGCAGTAATCGACAAGATAGAACAGATTAAAACTCTCGATAACGCTCACTTAAGTGACATGAATTTAACAGTAACTAACGAGGCAAGAGCATGAGGAATCAAAAAAATTGGCCCATTGGCTGGCCTGTTCACACCAAAGTTGATCACAACAGGCATTTACAAGACAACGGGTTTTTTACCTGGGCTAAACGTGGTTTGTCTAAATGCCCTAAATTTTTATATCAACACATCACTGAATTTGTAGAGCGAAACATATTTTTACTTACTGCAATAGTAAGCGTTTTAGTAGTTACATTCATGACGATTGAATAAATGCTTGTTTAATCCTAGTTTCCAAGCATGTGGAGCCGTCCACCCCTTAGCCGCTTAAGTGCGGTTTTTGGGTGAAAAAAATTTATTTTTTCATTAACCCAACCATAAGGAAGTAAATATGTTTAAAGCTAAATTTGTGCTAGCAGCCTTAGTCGCTATTGCATTTTCTGCCTTCGCTAACGCATCTGTAAACACTGCAACTGTTGAGGCTCAATACGAGCTATCACAAGCCCCAGTCGATCTAGGTGTGCAATCTGACAACGTTAATAGTTTTGAGCTCACAGCGGCTTACAACGAAGCGTTTCAGGTTAACCGTAGCGAAGTAATCAAACTAGAACGAAGTATCACCGAACAATTTTTGCTGGTGGACTCCCAAAGCGATCAGCTGGTTATCGTTAATGAGGTGGGTTGGCGAAGTTAACCAACTCACAAATAGAAACTTAGTTCTACATATCCTTAAAGCTTGCCTAGTCGCAGGCTTTTTGGGTGCAAGCAGAGAGACTGCCTTGGTTACAAATCGCCATGACAACAATTAAACAAGTCAATTGTAGGACTTTAAAACCGCAATGATTTTATTACGAATAACGAGGTAGCGCGTAGTAGGTCGATCCTGCCTAGTTGGTGAAACAACTCGTCACTCCAACCAAGCAGGCTGAGAGGTCTGCACTAATTTAACTAAGGGGATTGATAGATGTTCAAGAAAACAAAAATCCATTTAGCTGTTGTGGCTTCACTTCAAAGCTGGAATAGCACTGAAACAATTTAATAAGGGGATAGATTGCATGAGTGAACGCATAGAAAGAATGAAGATTGAACACAAAGAACTTTGTACAAAAACCAATGCGCTTAATTCATTTATCCATGGCAATGAAATATTTAGAACCTTGGATGATTTGGAGCAGGTGAGAATGATTAAGCAGGTTGGGTTTATGGAGGCATATGCTCAAACATTAGAAGCAAGGATTTGGGTAGCAAAATAATTTAAATCAATAAAAAAGCTCCATCAATGCGCTGACACGCTAGGAGCTTAATTACTACAACGGAGTAAGTATGAACAATTTAGCGCAAGTAATCAAGTTCGAGAGGCCGGAAGTGAAAGCAGATTTAAAAAACGGCTATACACAGGTCGCCCATGATATTTTTGACACAATAATATCAAATCAATCAAAGCTAACAGCGGTTGAGATGCGGGTTGTTTTAGCTTTCGCGCGCAAAACCTACAGTTTCCATAAAAAATCTGATTGGGTTACCAACACCCAAATAATGGATATGACTAATCTTTCAAAAGGTCATGCTAGTAATATAATAAAGTCCCTAATAAGCAAAAATGTACTTTTTAAAGACGGTAAAAAGACAGGTATAAATAGCACTGTTAGCGAGTGGGGAGTTCACAACCCAGTGAATGAAAGTTCACAACCTAGTGAGCCAGAAGTTCACAACCCAGTGAACCAGAGTTCACAACCTAGTGAACCCGAGTTCACAACCTCGTGTACCGGAGTTCACAACCTAGTGAACAAAAGTTCACAACCTAGTGAAACACAAAAGAAAGAAACTCTTACAAAAGAAACTATTACAAAAGAAACTTATTATAATAAAGCCCCATACACCGGAATTTTTTCCGTCAATAAATCCAATCCAATTCCTAAAGATTTTCAGTTCACTAACGAAATGAAACTTTGGGCAGAAGAAGAAAAAATCACCGTAAATCTTATTTCTGAAACTAAACAATTCATTGACCATTTTTTAAGCAAAGGCGAATGCCGAGATGATTGGACACCAGCCTGGCGCTTTTGGATGCGTAACACTTTAAAATTCATTCCTAAAAAACTTCCCGTTCAAACAGGTCAAAAGTTAAGCCCAATTGGACAATCCATGGCAGCTAAATTAGCGAGTATGGGTGAACAGTCATGAACCGCCAACACTTCAACGAACAGTTTCTTGGTATGTGTGAATATTTTGGAAAGGATCACAGTGAGTCTGTCATTCAAATTTATTGGAACGCATTAAAAACCATCTCAGATGATGAATTCACCAAAGCGGTTACTGACTCGGTAATGAAAAGCACTTTTTTCCCAAGAGTCGCTGAACTAATGAAATCTGTGCCAAAACTTGAACCGATGCTAATTGAAGACAAAGGCGGCTTAACCTGGTGTTATAACACGCAGCGATTAATGGATAAGTACGGACCTAACGCTAAGAGGGCCGCAGCATGATCGCTTTAACCCCCAAACAACTTGAACGCGCCAAGTTTATCAATCAACACATCATTGATAACGATAATTTTCCAACTCATAAGCAGATATCGGAGGAATTTAACATACCCACATCAGCCAGCATGACGTTAGTCACAACTCTTTATGCAAAGGGATGGATTACACAGCAGGCAACGGCGCAGTCATACAAGCGAACCCCTGCAATGAAAGAAAGGTTGATGGAACTATGAAAACACCTACACAAAGCAAAATAGATTCGGCGCTTGAAGCCCTGACAAATATCTTTGTTGGTTTTTCAATTAATTTCACTGCAAACATTCTTATTTTTCCAATTTTTGGTTGGGAGATATCTATCAGTCAAAATTTATTGCTTGGCGGGTGTTACACAATGATTTCATACATCCGTTCTTACGCACTTAGACGCGCATTTGATGGCCGTAGTGTTTATCAGGCGATTAAAAGTAAGTTAGGGGATTCAGCATGAACATACTTACACCAACCCAACTAAAGACAATTGCAGCTGAGAAAACGTTAATCGCTAGACTAGTAAACATAAACAAAACTAAAAGACGCAGAGCAGCAGAAGATCAGGCCGAAGCTAAAAGACAGGCGGTTATTGATGGGGTGCAGCTATGAGCCTTTTTAAAGAATTATTGGTTGATAACTTTGCTGGCGGTGGTGGTGCTAGTCAAGGCATTTATGAATCAACAGGTCGCCATGTTGATATTGCTATTAATCATGATATTGATGCAATTCAAATGCACGAAATGAACCACCCTGAAACACAGCATTTTTGCGAATCAGTTTGGGATATTGATCCGCGAAAAGTGGTTAACGGCCTGCCAGTTGGCTTGGCTTGGTTTAGTCCTGATTGTAAACATTTTTCCAAAGCTAAAGGTTCAAAGCCGGTTAGTAAAAATATTCGTGGTCTTGCATGGATAGTTATTAGGTGGGCTGCAACAACTCGTCCAAGAGTAATAATGTTAGAAAACGTAGAGGAGTTTAAAACTTGGGGTCCACTTTTAAAAGATGGAATGCCCGATAAGGATAAAAAAGGCCAAACATTTAACTCTTTTGTTAATGCATTAAAGCGTCAAGGTTACCAGGTGGAATTTAAAGAGCTTCGCGCGTGTGACTATGGAGCCCCAACAATAAGAAAACGCCTGTTTTTAGTTGCTAGAAGAGACGGCAAAAAAATAGAATGGCCAAAACCTACTCATGCGGCGCCAGATTCATTACTTGTTAAACGAGGCAAATTAAAACCTTGGAAGACTGCAGCAGAATGCATTGATTGGTCTATACCTTGCCCATCTATATTTGAACGTAAAAAACCATTAGCCGAAAACACCTTAAAAAGAATTGCAAAGGGTATACAGCGCTATGTAATCGATAGTGATAAGCCTTTTATAGTAAATGAGGTTGCACCGTTCATTACAGAACACGCCAACGCCAGCAACCAGCGAAACATGCCATTGAATGAGCCACTAAGGACAATATGCGCGGGGGTAAAAGGCGGTCATTTTGCACTAGTCACGGCGTTTATAGCAAAGCATTACACTGGCGTAGTGGGGGTAGGTGTTGATAAGCCATTACCCACCGTTACAACTAAGGATCATAACTCGTTAGTTACGAGCCACATTATAAAGCTACGCGGTACAAATGTTGGACATAAAACTGATGAACCACTACACACAATAACAGCCGGCGGTAATCATCATGGTGAAGTTAGAGCCTTTTTAATTAAATATTATGGCAATGAAAAAGACGGGTGCAATTTAAACGAACCACTGCACACAGTTACAACTCGAGATAGGTTTGGACTAGTAACTATTAAGGGAGAGGATTATCAGATTGTAGACATCGGTATGAGAATGTTTAGCCCACGCGAATTATTCAACGCCCAAGGTTTTCCATCTGATTACATAATCGATATAGACAAAAATGGAAATAAGGTAACCAAGCAAAATCAAGTTGCCAGGTGCGGGAATTCAGTTTCTCCACCACTAGCAAAAGCTCTAGTTGATTCAAATATGCCAGAAATTCGACGATTGGAGCTTAGAGCATGATAGCAATAGTAAACATCTCACCCAAGCACACCCCGGCACACGGTTTAAATCAATACGCATTGAAAAGCGATAGGGTCATTCTTTGTACTTTTTGGCACATCAGAACATGCGACAGTAAAACCCAACTTTTAATTGATGCAGCGGAAGCCTACAAGAATTACAAAGCAGAGAAATCGATTGGTGAAGCGGCATGATCATTAGCATATACCCGCCTCAGTATTACTACAGGCATAAACGCGAGTCTGATCTTAGTTGGATAACTGCAATGCTAAAAATTATACCAAGTGAATTAAGACAATCTGCCTGCACTGAATATTCAAAGATTTACGGCGGTGGCGGCGGTGACAAAAGAAAGTTGGCCAACACGTATCTTAAAACAGAAGCGGCAAAATATAGGGTGGTTAAGACATGAATGATTTAACAATATTAATTTTATTCTGCTCTGTAGTGGGGGCCTTGGTAGGGATATTGGGGTTTTGTGTATTTCTGTTTTGCGCGAACATTTCAGATTTTTTAGAAAACCTTTCGTAATGGCTAGTGAATTACATAATGAGCTTTGCCTTCGGGCTGCAAAATACCTGAAAAGCAATGGTTTTGGCGTGTGCTTTGATGACAGGTTTCAAGCGGTAACGCCGACCGGTGAAATTCCAGACGTAATGGGGTTTAGGAATAACGTTAGCTGTTTAATTGAGGTGAAGGTATCTCGCTCTGATTTTTTAGCGGATAAGAAAAAGAAATTCAGGGGATCCCCCGAGCTTGGTATGGGTGATTGGCGATTTTATCTTTGCCCATCTGACCTAATTAAAGCTGAAGAATTGCCGGAAGGTTGGGGATTGCTTTATGCCAAACCTAAAACAATAAAAGCAATTCACGGTTGGCCAGCCAATACTCAATGGATAAATTGCCCTTTTGAGTCCAATTCACAAGCCGAACGATCATATATGTACAGCGCATTAAGAAGGATGGAGATTAAAGGCCATTTGAGCGCAGTTTATGAAAAATTAGAGGTTATAAAAGTATGACCCACCAACCAAAAGGCGGCATGTGTCTTACTTGCAAAAATAAGTTTAAAGACTGTTCAGGCCTCAAATTCAGCGAAATGCCAAAGATAAAATCGATATCTGAAAGCACTGTAATTGTGAAATGCACTAGTTTTGAGAGGGCGGCGTAATGTCTAAATCAAACAAGTTACGCAATTCAGCAAGAGGCCAAGAATGCAACATTCGCATACCCAGTGTGTGCAATTTTAACCCTGAAACCACTATTCTTGCGCACGTTGGTAGCGGTGCTGGCTGGGGCGGCAAGAGTAGAGACATTGAAGGCTCTTTTTGTTGCTCTGCATGTCATGACGCTATTGACGGACGAACAAGAACACCGTTTACAGCCATTGAATTAAAACTATGGGCCAAAGAAGGCGCAGAAAGAACGCGCGAGCATTGGGAACAAATCGGATTAATTAAGGTGCCAGCATGAACACAGTGAACATAAAGCCTTTATCAGTAAACAAAGCATGGCAGGGTAGACGCTATAAGACTGATGATTACATAGCCTATGAACGGGCGGTGCTTTTATCATTGCCAAAAATCAACATTCCAGAAGGTCGGTTATTGCTGCGCTTAGAGTTTGGTTTTAGTTCAAAAGCCAGCGATATCGATAACCCGGTAAAAATGTTTCAGGATTGTTTGCAGAAAAAATACGGTTTTAATGACAGTCGGATCCGCTTGTTAATGGTGGCTGGTGTAGATGTCAAAAAAAGGTGATGAATACATTAAATTTGCTATTGAATCAGTCGAGGATTTAGCAACATGACTTTATACATATTGGCCGCAATTCTTTATTTAATAGCCGGTCGCGGCGTTTACTCTTTAGTTATCACCATATCGATAACCGCCAGATTGCAAAAAGTAAAGGGGCTTAAGGTTTTCACTATATTAGTTTGGCCTTTTGTTGTTTTGCAAATGGGCATTAAATGAAAAAAGAAAACGTGAAGGTTTGGCCACCACAGCAAACGTTAGATAAAACCGCAAAAATTGGCCCTGGCGTTAATTACGATGGTGTATGCCCAAACTGCAAAGGTTTTACTTTAATGAAAAGAGGGCGTGTTGATGGTTTGGTTAGATATGACTGTAAGTTTTGCGACTATAAATTCAGATATAACGGGCTCTAAATGACATACCCACAGCCCAAAGACGAGCATTACGAAGCCCTAGATAGTGAGCGGCAAACAACTAAACCATAAAAGGTGGCTGGCGTGACAAAAAAAATCAGTGAAGGTGGAAAAATAATCAAGGCTGTTAGGTTGGCTAGGGGTTATAGAGACAGAACCGAGTTTGCCGGTCGCTTAGGTTTTGCTGTAAATACTGTCTATAACTGGGAGTCGGGCAGATCAAAGCCTTCTTATGATGATGTTCAGATGATTGTTGATTACCTTCACTTTAATATGATTGAGGCGCGGGAGTTAGCCAAAAATGCCGCATAAGACTATAGAAGAAGTTAGGTACCAGCTAAAAGTTTGGGGTATGTTTCAGGCCACTCAAGAATTGGGATCGGGTTACGCAAGCATATCAACTACTTCGCGCATTTGTGAAATGCTGAAAACTCAAATATGGGCTTCATCAGATCTTCACTTATTTAGCCATCTTTCAGATAACGCTCATGAGCCAGAGCATATATCTAACGTTACAGAAGCACTAAACAAACTCACAAGCAGTTATAGAAGATCAATAATAATCAAATATAAAACATCACTTTCAAAAGCCAACCCTAAAAAGGAAGATTTAGATAACTACTATACAAGAGAGGGTGAAAACTACTTGCTAGGTTTATTGTGATTATTACGGGGTAAATAACCACATGTTGCGTTTAAGCGACCACATGTTGCGTTTTGAGACCCGTAAAACTATGTATAATTATTCTATTGTGGGTATTTCCACAGCCTAACCAAACTCCCTTTTGCCTCAACCTTATCGTTGGGGCTTTTTTATGTCTGAGAAATCTATGCCAACTTACAGCAAAACTTCTGCGACGCGACTAGCATCTTGTCATATTGACATTCAAACAATATGGAATGAACTAATCAAATATATTGATTGCTCTGTATTTTGTGGACATAGAGAAGAAGCAGAACAGAACAAAGCTTTTTTTGATGATCTTAGTCAACTTCAATGGCCTGATTCTAAACACAACTCATTACCCAGCATGGCCATTGATTCAGGTCCTTATTTTGTTGAGTTAAAAAATACTGATTGGGAAGACGCCAAAGCATTCGCTAAATTTGCAGGTTTTGCCCAGTTATTAGCTATTCAGCTTTACGAACAAAAGAAGATCACCCACGTTTTGCGATGGGGCGGCGATTGGGATATGGACGGAAGAACAACCGACCAAACATTTTCAGACCTTCCGCATTTTGAACTGGTGAAACCATGAATTGGAAATCAATAGTTAAGAGTATCGCCCCGGTACTTGGTACCGCTCTTGGTGGCCCCATGGCTGGTGGCGCAATTAAAATGCTGTCTACTGCATTACTGGGCAATGAAAATGCAAATGAGCAGGAGTTAGAAAGTTTTATTCTTGGCGCAAATCCAGATCAATTACTACAAATAAAGCAATTAGACGCTGATTTTAAATTAAAAATGGAAGAGTTGGGCGTTGATGTATTTAAACTTGAAGTTCAAGACAGAGACAGCGCCAGAAAAAACCACAAAGATAGCAATATGCCGGCGATTCTATGCCTGTTATTAACTGCAATGGTTGCTGGTGGCTTGGCTGCCTTGCTTATCATGGTGATTCCGCCCGATAACGCAAATATTATTTACATGGTTTTTGGCCAAATTCTTACAGCTTGGACCGCTTCAATAGCGTATTGGGTAGGCACAACCAAAAGCAGCAGCGATAAAAACAAAGCGCTTGGGGTTGTAAAGTAAATGATAGCTGACAAGTACACGGTCACAAGTTACATAACTAATGGGGCTGTTGCATTATTTGGAGCGCTTAACCTCGAATTTATAATGATGTTCATAGGGTTAATACTCGCTTTAGTCACCTGCATTACTAATTACTATTTCAGACGCAGGCAAGACAAGCGTGATGTCGAAGAAGCCGCAAGAAAGGAAGAGTATCACGAGGTAAGGATGGAAATTCACAACCGAGATTTTAACAAAGAAGATTAATCATGAAAGTCATTTTCGCAAGAAATAACGGCAACATTATCAGTAAGGTCATAAGACTTTACACCTGGTCTGATTGGTCACACGTTGGAATCATAGACGGCGAACATGTTATTGAAGCGATTGGCTGCAAAGGTGTCGCAAGAACTAAATTAAAAGCGTTCGAGCTTCGATACGATGACACTTGCATTAGACACATAGCTGGTGATATTGACAAAGCAAAAGCGTTAATTGGCAAAGACTTTGACCAACGTGGTTTATGGGGCGGCTTACTTCATATGCGAGTACAGGATCCTGATAAATGGTTTTGCTCTGAATTAGTCGCTCACGCTTCAGACGCATTCGACTCTGAATTTGCACACAAAGTTTCACCTGAAAATTTATATTGGGTGAGTTCAGAATTATTGAATAATGGTATATAAACAATGGCAATTATAAGCGGATTAAAACGAACAGCGACAAAACTGGGGCAGCTTAAAGCATCGCCTCAATCAATGGGGACCAATAACGGCGTATTTTTACCAAAATCAATTAAGGGTTATGATATTCCGAATTGGCCCAGCCAAATTTGGCATACTGTTATACTAACTTCGACAGACCACGACGATGCCAGCAACACTGCAACAGGAGGTAACGGTGGATTGTGGTTACTGGCCATAAAAGGTGACCCTGCATTATCTGCAAACTGGCAATATTGGGACGATATAAGCGGCAATGCTGAATTTGCATATTTATTTAGTGCTGAACCTGCTACGCCAACAAGTAACCCTATTTTTGTGGACACAGCGGTAGGTTATCAAACAGAAACGTTTGATGTTATTAATGTTGGTGGGACTTTAACCTTAACTTACCATAATAGCGGTAATAATAATTACAATGGGTTTGAAACTCAAAACACAGTAAGAGCAACCAGCACAGACGGTATAAATTACACTAGGCAAGGCATTATACTTGATTACAATCCGAGATACCTTGCTGGTGATGGGCATACAGGCTACTTCAATTTTGGCGTTAACCCATTTCCTAATATTCCGTATAGCTACATCGGTAATTCTATTTTTGGAGGAGGTGCTGACGAGCGGAATGGTGGAAGAATGCTTTGGGGTTCTAACGACTTAATTGTTTGGGACCGCGTACATAAATACGATACTAATGCAGGGCGATTAAGTGACTCTATAACTACGGGCGGTGAAGATTACATTATTGGATTGACAATGTTTCATGCAGCAGTTCGTGAGGGCGCGTATTGGCGTATTCCAGTTGTTGCTAAATTAAGAGTTTTTGGTACTTCTATGAACAAAGTACACGCCGTAGAAATACTCATAGATGATAATTTAAACGTTGTGTCAGAGCCAAAAATTTACATCGGTTTAGGAAGTTCTTCTACGTTTGATGAAGGGAGCGCAGGAAACACTACAGAATTTATGCACGAAGGTGTTTTATATGGTGTGTACGATGCTTCTGATTCATCAAATATACATTCGTTTGGTCTTGTTACAATAGTAAATGAACCAACTTCATGGACACTACTGAATCCTAGACTTTCAGTACCTAGCACGATTTATGATTATGATTTGAGAACAGCAGAAAGTGTGCCTTCCGACATTTCGGTAGTAAATGGAACGCTTTCTACAGTAGAAGACGGCAGACTTGAGTTAGCAGTGTCTAACGGCGGAGAGTCAGGAAGATTATATACAGATATTTATGTAACACCTTCTGACTATAACACTGTAGATTTTGTGTTTGATGGATTACGAACAAATTCTTCAGACCCAGTAACTAGAGTATTCGGGCTTTACTCTAACCAAGTGATCAATTCAAATATAGATGCTCTAAACGTAGTTCCTACAATTAGTAACCAGCACTCACCTCTGCAAATACAAGTTTTTAATAACTCAGCAGTGTTGAGAAATGAAGTGACTACAATGCACATAGGTTTTGAAAGATCTTGGCTTGATGATAAAGAAGAAAGCCCCCAAGCTGAACAAACAATTGCCTTAAGACTTATACCCGCTCAAAATATAGGCTACTTATTGCACGGTAGCTCAGAAGTAGAAACACTAGATTTAAGCGGCTATAACTTTGATACGCCTGTTGTCATGGGTATGGGAATGACTAATTCGGCGGGGGCTGTTAAAACGTTTGGAATGAGTCGTATAACTGCAACAAGTTACGCAAATGTAGAAATAGCAGTACCCGCAGCTCCAGCAATGACAGCAACAGCAGGAAACACCGAAATAGCGTTTAGTTGCCCGACTATTGCAGAAGCTACGGGCTACAAAGCGTTTGTTGGCAGAAATGGGGTATACAACGAATCAGATTTAGGCGATTCAAACACTGGAACCGTTACAGGTCTCACAAATGACATCGAATTCACAGTGTTTATGAGAGCGTATAATGAGGAAGGTGAGTCAGCACCCACAGCGACCCAAGTAGTAACTCCAATAGCAACAGCAACATCAACAGCAAACATTACAATAACTGGCATCCCTAAAGGCGACCACTACATATACCTTAACGATGACACACACACGCAAATACACAGCGGTTTAGTAACATTCGCAGCAGAAGCGGCAACAATAACAGCATTGCCTTTGTTAGTTGGCGCTAGATATTATGGATATTGGAAAGGCTCAAACACCCCAACTGACGGATCAGGAATAACAGGCATAACAGTCTAATGGCTTGGAATAAAAGCGGTTCTTGGAATGGGGCGAGTGCAACAACTACAGTAATTAAAACCGTAAACATAACAACCTCATTTTTACAGAGTGTTGATAGTACATCTAATATTGCATTTAACGTAAATCAAAGCGTTATAAGTCAAAAGAGTATTGAAACAGCAATGCGTGAACAAGTTAGCGCAGTTTCAAATATAACAACGGGCTTTAAAAGCCGAATAGCTAAAACTCTAAACATAACCTTTGATTTGCTCGAATCTGGCGTTGCTGCAACTGTAAGTAGAACAATAAACATAACCACGTCTTTACTTCAGCGTATAGATACAGCATTCAATATTAGTTCATCTTTAAAGCAGCGAGTTACTAAAACAGTAAGCATCAACACAGCGTTAAACGTTCGTGTTAATGGTGAGCTTTTAATACAAACAGCATTTAAAGAAACGGTTTCAGTATTTAAAAACATCACAACCAGTTTTTTGCAGCAAACAACCGAAGTTAAAAACATCACATTTGCACTTGATGGGGTTCAACCTCTTTTAGCTCATGGCGCAACATTCCGGCTTTCAGTCATTGAGCCATCTTACAAATTCACGATAAAGGGGTAGCACATGCCAATTTTAACAGCAGAATTAGAATTTAGAAAAACAACAAACAATTTAGGCGCGGCCATCACTGCCAATGTTACGGATGGGTCAGATATATTCGATACGTTTGATGGTGATGAAACAACCCCCGGCGTGACTGAGTATGCGTGTATCTATTTCTATAATGATTCAGGTCTATTAGCGAGCAACACCAGGGTGCACATTAGCAGTGAAACAGCCCACGCAGGCGTAAACTTTACGGTTGGCTTAGGCACTAGCGCAATCAATGGCACAGAGCAAACTATCGCTGATAAAAATACACCACCTAACGCCGTTACCTTTATCGAGGCATCAGATTTAGCCAGCGCAATAAGCTTAGGTAATATACCAGCCGGTCAACATCGAGCTCTATGGGTACGTGGTGTAGTTGATGCCGGCACATTAGCTAAGAATGCTTACACAATCGCTACCCAAATCACTACTGATTCAGCCGAATAACAATGATACTCACCGCGTACAAGGGGCGAGACGGTACAGTCACGATCCCCATTGAGTCTGATCCGTTAGGTGGCACCGACTATGTTGATCTGTCTCTATCCGGTGCGCGTGTTGAGTTCAGTGCTATTACATCAGCAATAGACACTGATAGCGCTAATGCAGAGATAGTAGGCAATGAGGTCACTTTTAAGTTAGGGGCATTAGACCTAACTCAAGGCGCCTATCCTGAATGCCGTATCATTCTATATAACGCCAACTATCCATTAGGCAAGGTGATCGCGGGACCAGGTAAAGAGATTGTTATTCTTAATTACTTTGAATAACTAATGGAACTCAGCCTTAAGTCAGACATTAAGCGATTATCTTACGACCTAAATAAAATCAAAGCATCAGCAATACCCAAAGCAACAACCCAAGCATTAAACAAGACGGTTAAGGGCGTTCAATCAGACCTTACCAAGATGCTATCCAAAGTCACAGGGATAGGTCAAAGGGACGTAAGATCAGACCTAAAGATAACAAAGGCCAACAAGGTAAGCCAAACAGCTAAGGTTGATAGCAGCGAAGGCAGAGCTAAGAACCTAATCAACTTTGTATCTAAAGCATACAAGAAGCCCAACCACTTCAATGCGAAGTTAGGTAAGGGTAAGCGCAGAAGGTACAGGGCTAAGGGCGTTACAGCTAACGCATGGCGCAGCCGTAAGACATACGACGGAACGTTCATTGGTACGGGTAAGAATGGTGCAACCCTAGTGTTTAAGAGGGCATCAGGCACAACTAGAACAGGCAAAGGTAAGCTCAAATCAATAAGCGGCCCTAGCATCAGGCAAGAGTTTCAAAGGCAATACACCAAAGCATTCATGCAATCCAAGGCAAGGCAGCGCTTCAGCAAAGAGATGGCAAGGGCGGTCAAGTTCCAACTAAGTAAGATAAAATAGATTTGCACTAATACGGTGCGATTACTCGAGTGCAATGTAAAGAAAGCTTACGAACTGTAAAGTAAATTGACACTTAGCTTTAGTTGTAAAGAAACCTGACAAAAAAGGTACTTCCCAGCACCCTGACGCACACGGGTACGCAGCATCGCAAGGCTTCAGTATTTACGAACCATTTTAGAGTCAGGTTGTTGTTTAGTTATCCCTAATCGCAGTTTAAATGAGTAATAAATGTCTAACCATTTAGTTAACAAATCACAGATGGCAAGGCATCTTAATATTTCAGTGCAAGCATTTGATAAATGGAATGTAAAACCATTTAAGCGCGAAGGTAGGCAGTTGTTTTTTTGTTCACTGACGTCATTGAAAATCGGATTGAAAACGAGACTAAAAAATACAACAACCGTGTGAACCCTGATTCATCAGATATCAATATTGATGACGAAAGGGCGATGCTGACACGGCAGCAACGGATCACGCAAGAAATCAAGAACGAAATACTAGAAGGCCGAGCAATACCGGTTGAAGCCGCCAGAGATGTCTTAACAAAAATACTAGCGCGAATTGGATCAACATTGGATTCACTCGCACCGAACATTAAACGTAGACACCCAGAAATCGAGCAGAGAATAATTGACTTCATTAAATCTGAGACTATCAAGTATCAAAATGAAGCTTCAAAGCTTGATAGCTATTTAGACGATATTATAGATGAAGTTGTCACCGAGGCAGAAGCGAAAGTTTAAAGCCGCGTTAAGGGAAGGCGCAAGTGTTTTGTATCGGCCTCCTCCTTTAACCGGCGTTGAATGGGCCGACGAACACTTTTATATGTCGTCTGAGTCTTCATACATTGAAGGCAATTGGAAAACCGCGCCAAGTCAGATAGCTATTCTAAATGCAATGTGCAACGACGATATCAGGGAGGTCAACTGGTTAAAGTCGGCGCGTGTTGGTTATACAAAATTAGTTTGTGCGGCCATTGCTTACGGTATTGAACATAAAAAAAGAAATATCGGTGTTTGGCAACCCGATGACGGAGCAAGGGACAGGTTTAGTAAAAAACATATAGCACCCATGCTTAGGGATGTTGGACCAATCAGGTCAGTGTTTCCTTATATTGGAAAGAAATGCCCCGAGAATACGATTGAGAATAAATCGTTTACCAATGGGCGTGAACTGTTTTTGCTTGGTGGTAAGGCTGCAAAAAATTTCCGTGAGTTGTCTCTTGATTCGGCGATATACGATGAGCTATCACAGTTTGATTTAGATATTGAAGGCGATGGGTCAGCAACATTCATTGGTGACAAAAGATTAACCGGGTCGGCTTTTGGTAAATCAATAAGAGGTTCTTCCCCAACGATTAAAAATTTCTGCCAAATAACCACAGCTTATGAAGCATCTGATCAAAAATTTCAACGTTACATACCTTGTAAGCATTGCGGCACATTTCAAACGTTAGTGTTTGGCGGTAAGGGTGCGGTTTACGGCTTGGAGTGGGATAAAACACTACCTAAAAGCAAGGTTGCTAAGTCTGCAAAGTACCGTTGCAATTCATGCTCAGACACATTCAGTTATTCAGAGTTTCTTGATTTAGATGTTCAGGGATATTGGATAAGTGAAGAAGGCATGGCCACTTATGACGGCATTACTTTTTACGAGTCTGAAGGATTTCCCGCAAATAAAAAAATAACTGCAACGCCAGAAGTGGTGGGGTTTAGGCTTTGGTCTATTTATTCTAATTTTTCGCCATGGTCAACAATTGTGACCGAATGGTACAAAGCTCAAGCCGATTCGATGGCGCTCAAGTCTTTTATAAACACCACCCTGGGCGAAGCGTTTGAGGAAACGGAAAGAGTTAAAACCAAACCTGAAGAATTACTGGCAAGGCGTGAGCACTACGCAGCAGAAGTACCCGACGAGGTTGTTTATATTACCGTTGGCGGGGATATGCAAGATCACTGGGCTGAATTTACAGTCAAGGGATGGACTGCAGGCGAAGAGAGTTACACGATTGATCAGTTTGAAGTTCACGGTGATCCTTCCGTTTCAGAATTTTGGGACCAGTTAGAAAAGCCGCTTAGGAAAAGTTACAAAAAAGCAAACGGGCAGGTAATGAACTGGGCAACGGGGGTGTTTGATTCAGGTGGGCATTATACCGGCGAGGTTTACAAATTCACCAAGCGCTTTGGAATTATGAGGCTTTACCCTGGTAAGGGCGAGAGTCAATACGGTAAGCCGGTTGCAACTAAACCCCGAAAGAAAAATGCTCATGGCGTCTATCTCATAATGATAGGCACCGACAACGCGAAAGACATTATCTATGACCGTGTAGGCATTCAACTTAGTGAAGTTGGAACGCCAAGACCCGGTTGTATGCATTTTCCGATTAAAGAATGGTGCAACTTAGGTTTTTTTGAACAACTACTAGCAGAGGTCAAAAAAGTAGTAGTGATCAAAGGGCAAAAATCTTACAGGTGGATCAATCCACCAGGCAAGCGAAACGAAAAGCTGGATTGTGAGGTTTACAACCTTGCGGCTTTACGAGTCGCACAGCAATACATGTCGCTTGATTTAGATAGCTTGGTCATCAATAGCCAATCGGGCGCCAAAAAAATCAATAAAATTCAAGATATAGGCAGGTTATTCAATGGCAACGACTGAGCAAATTAATCAATTGGCAGAGGCGCAAGCGGCTAGACACAAGCTAATGACCGGAACGGCAGTGGTTAAAGTCACTAAAGACGGAATGACAGTGGAGTACACGCAAGGATCCTTACGCCAGTTAACAAACTACATCGAAACGCTTAATCAAATAGTAAATGACACTGGTAAGCGCAGACCGCCAGCAGGAGTTCGGTTTTAATGCAAAGTAAAATATTAGATATGCATGGTAAGCCAATGGCTTCTTCATATGCTGGCGCTGGTTCTGGACTTGGTGATCAGCTTGCA
The DNA here is from genome assembly GCF_000347635.1 of Paraglaciecola psychrophila 170. Classification (NCBI taxonomy): domain Bacteria; kingdom Pseudomonadati; phylum Pseudomonadota; class Gammaproteobacteria; order Alteromonadales; family Alteromonadaceae; genus Paraglaciecola; species Paraglaciecola psychrophila. The sequence goes on from NC_020514.1 coordinate 2,283,754, forward strand.
GAATGGAACCCAAGCCTAAAAATGGCTGACGCTGGTTTGTTGCCAACTCTGCAGCAAGGGAACGCAAGGGCAGAAGATTTAGTAAAAAATCATGGTTACGCAAATGGCGCGGTTCAGCTTCATGTTGATAATATTGTTGGTTCGCTATTTAGGCTTAGTTATAAGCCAAACTGGCGAACACTGGGAATTAGTGAGCGAGATGCTAGAGATTTGGCAACAGATGTTGAATCAGCATTTAGAGAACACGCTGAAGATCCCGTTGGTTGCTATCTGGATGCTGAAAGAAAAAGAACTTTCACAATGATGGTGCGTGAAACAGTCGCAACACATGTGATTTTAGGTGAGTCGATGGCATCAGCAGAGTGGATTGAACGCCCAGGGAGTTTATTTAAAACATCTATTAAAATGATTTCACCCAAGCGCGTATCAAATCCTAATGCAACAACTGATTCTCAATTTTTGCGCGGAGGGATTGAACAAGACAGAAACAGCGCTGCCATTGCTTATCATGTGCTAAACCCTCGTTACGGCTTTTCGGAATCTTTAAACGGTTATGGTTATGGTGAGTGGCGCAGAGTCCCAAGAGAAACAAGATGGGGACGCCAGCAATTCATTCATACATTTGAACCCCGTGAAGATGGACAAAGCCGAGGCGCAAATAAATTTTTAGCAGTCATGGAACAGTTATTCATGATCGACAAGTTGCAGGTAACTAAATTGCAAAATGCAGTTGTTAGCGCAATGTATGCCGCTGTTATCGAATCGGATCTAGATTCAGAGACAGCACACGCAATGATCGCGGGTGCAACTACTGGTGATGAGCAAATGCAACAAGGACTAGCTAATCATTTGGCTTTTTCTGCAGAGTATCACAAGGGCGCAAGCGTCAAAATGAACGGCGTTAAAATACCCCATCTATTCCCAGGCGAACAATTAAACCTAAAAACACCGGGTAATGCTGATAACGGCTTTGCCGCCCTTGAATCTTCAATACTGGGCTATACGGCTGCAGGTATGGGGGTAAGTAAAGAGCAGTTAACTAGAGATTATTCAAAGGTTAATTACTCAAGCGCTAGGGCTTCAATGCTTGAATCATGGCGCTACTTTATGGGCGAAAGAAAAGTGATCGCCGCTGGGTTTGCTTCGTCTGTATTTTCACTATGGCTTGAAGAAGCGATAAACAAGAAAATAATTAAATTACCCCGAAAAGCTAAATACGGTTTCTATGAACGTAAATCAGCATGGTGTAACAGCGAATGGATCGGTCAAGGTAGATTGGCAATTGACGGACTTAAGGAAGTTAAAGAGGCCGTATTAAGGATTGAATCTGGCTTGTCAACATATGAAAAAGAACTAGCTATTCAAGGTGAAGATTATCAAGAGATATTCAGCCAGCAAGTCAGGGAAACAGAAGAACGAAAAGCCGCAGGGTTGCCGCCGCCGAGTTGGGCTATGGCAATGCTACTAAATGAAGCCGAGACACCAGAAGAACCAGTCAAAAAAGGAGAAGCCGCTTAAGCGGTTTTTTATGCCCATGTTAAATAATTTCACAAATCAATTTATAGCGATGGAACCCAAGTCAGCAAAGTCATTAATTGGCTCGCTGACTTTAAAAAATCGTGACTCAATTAGTTTAGTTGACCAAAACGGTTTACTTGATGATCAAGACAAGCCTCGCATAGTGCAAGCCTCTTTTGCTCGGTTTGCTTCTTCTGGAAATTACGAATCTAAGCCTTACACATTTGTTGATGGGATCGCGGTTATTCCGGTAAACGGTACGCTATTGCATGGACATGGCTACATTGGCAATTATTACTCAGGATATGAAGCCATTGTTTCGCTTTTTGACTCTGCAAATGCAGACCCAGACGTCAAGGGCATTTTATTTATAGTCAACTCACCCGGTGGAACAGTGGCCGGTTGTTTTGATGCCTGTGATCACATCTACGAAAACAAAGGCGCCAAGCCTGTTTGGTCGTTATATGACGATATGGCGTGTAGCGGGGCAATGTGCATAGGCAGCGCAGCAGATAGACGCCTAACCACACAAACAGCAATTAGCGGTTCAATAGGCGTTATTCAAATACACGTCAGTTATGAGGGAATGTTAAACGAGTCCGGCATGGAAATAACGCTGATCTATTCTGGCGCCCATAAAGTTGACGGCAACCCTTACAAAAACCTGCCTGATGATGTTTACGAACAATTCAAGGCTGAGTGCAACACCTTGAAAATGCAATTTGCTGAAAAAGTTTCAAGAAATATCGGCATTGATATACAGCAAGTAATCGACACCGAAGCAAGGACATACACAGGTCAAGAAGCAATAAACGCAGGCTTGGCCGACGAGTTAATTAACTCGCATAACATCATAAGCCATTTTAAACAGTATCTGTCCACACCGGACGGGTCAAACCAACGGAGTGTCACCATGAGTGATCCAAGCAAAAACGCGGCGGCTGAATCGGTGACAACCGAAGACAAAACCGCCCCGGCATCAATTGCCGCAGTTAGTGAAACGGAACAGGCCGAAGTAGTGGTCGATCAGAAAGCGCGATGTGCTGCAATCATCGGTGCACCAGAAGCAGAGGGCCGAAGCGATTTAGCCCTTCACCTTGCATTTAAAACCGATCTTGATGCTGTATCAGCGGTGGCGGTTTTGGCCGCATCACCAGAGCAAAACGCCTCAGCTGATGACGGCAATAGCCTCGACGCTGCTATGGCTTCAATCGAGCAACCAAATATCGGCGCAATGGGCCAAGATTCAGAGCAATCTGAAGCAAGCCAGTATGTCGCATCTTATAATAAAGTTACCGGAGAGAAGTAATGACAACTGAAGCACTCACCTATGTAGACATCACAAGTGGCAGTGATGAAATTGCCACAACAAGCGTTACCATTTTATCTGGCGAAGATTTAGCGGCAGCGGTTCCAATTGGTCAAGTCACACTAAGCGGCAAGTTTGTAGAATGTGACCCCGATGCAACAAACGGTAGTCAAACGCCAAAGTACATCACTGCACAAGCAATTGATGCAACAGGCGGCGATGTTAAAGCGCAAGTTTATAAATCTGGCACGTTTGACACTGCGCAAATCGCTTTCCATGCAAATTTCACCGCTGCAGAAAAGCTTTTAGCTTTTGTTGGCACTCCAATTAGTCTTCAAACCCAAGCCGCAGCGCTTTAAGGAATACTCATGTCATTTAATGCATTAAATACCAGCACCATGCTTGATATCGTAAAAACGGTAGGCAAGTTTGACCCTTTCTTTTTAACCTTGTTTTTCCCAAGTGTTATTACTTCGGAAGATGAAAGCATCCACTTTGATCATATATCAGAAGATGTGGTCATGGCCCCGTTCGTATCACCTGTAGTTGCTGGCAAGGTACACAAAGAGCGTGGCGGCACGATGAAAAGCTTCAAGCCTGCCTACGTAAAACCTAAAAACACAGTCAAACCCGGTCAAATGTTAAAGCGTAGACCTGGTGAAACTTACCTTGGTGACTTATCACCAGCACAGCGCAAACAAGCCGCGATCACTGATTATTTAATGAGACAAGATAAGTCTATTACTTATCGTGAAGAATGGATGGCTGCACAGGCTGTATTAACTGGATCTGTAACTGTTAAAGGTGAAGATTACCCCGAGCAAGTTGTTGATTTTGCGCGCTCTGCAGCTAATAACATCACTCTTGTTGGCGCTGCTAAGTGGGATACTGTTGACCCCGCCACTTATGACCCAACTGACGATTTAACGACTTGGGCAGCTAACGCCACCGGTGCGATAAACGTTTTTGTGATGGGTAAAGGCACTTGGACTAAATTCAGTTCATTCACAGCAGTAAAAGAAAAGCTTGATACTCGCCGTGGTAGTTCTTCAGAAATGGAAACCGCCACAAAAGATCTTGGAATGGTTACGAGTTTTAAAGGTTATTTTGGTGATGTGCAAATCTGGGTTTATACCGGGCAATACACAGACCCAGAAACAAACGAAAAGTCTTACTACATGCCTGCAAATAACTTACTTATGGGCAACACTGCTTATGATGGAGTAAGAGCTTACGGCGCAATTCAAGATGTTGATGCCATGGTTTCAACATCTCGCTGGCCAAAAAAATTGGACTCAACCTGATCCGTCAGCTGAGTTTGTCATGACTCAATCAGCGCCATTGATGATCACACCTGATCCAGACGGTTTTGTGTCTGTAGTCACTCACTAATCAAGTAAATTAATTAGGGGCTTAATGCATGCCCCTTATTTCTTTTAAGGAACCATCATGTCAAGAGCAAAAAAAGAACTTATAACTCCGATTGAAGAAGAACTTATAACTCCGGCTGAAAAAGAACTTATCACTCCGGCTGAAGAATTAAATGTTGCAAATAGTGGTCTGGTATCAGTTACCTTACTTAAATCAATTCAAGTTGAGCCGGGTGCAGAACCATTAAAGCCAGGTGTGCAAATGGTAAGTAAATCTTTAGCTGAAGAGTTAAAAAATTCTGGATTAATATCGGCTAAAGAGCTTAGTTAATCATGCAGTCATTTAATGATGTTTTGAAGCGCGCGGCAATAGATACCATAGATAATCTTGGCCAATTCGTTTATATCCGCGGGCTTAAATTTGAAGCGATCTTCAGAGATGAAGAATTTGAAACTGATGCAGGCTTTCAGCGCATTGTTTCTATTACAATAACTGCTATTGAATCATCTAAGGTCAGGAAGGGCGACCCTGTTATTGTTGGGAATACCGCCTATTCATTAAAAAGCATACCCGAAACTTCAGATCAATTAATAGAAATCGAGTTAAAACGTGCATAAAGCCCAATTGATTATCAACGAAATAAACACCCGGTTAAACGTTTTAATTGGCGAAGGTATTGTTTTAGAAGTAATGAAAAACAGAACTGACGTTCCCGACGAATTGCCAGCGGTAGCGGTTAGAATGGGGTCTGACGAGCCAGAAAATCAAAATGCAACATTCATTGATTCAAGTTTAACTGTTAACACTGATATTTATGTGATCACCACCGCGCAAGACTTAGATGAAAAAACCTTAGCTATAAGGCTGGCAGTTCACAAAAAATTAATGGTTGATTATAACTTAGGGCTCGGGTTCGTTACTCAGATAACCCCGCTAGGACAATCAGAGCCAGATTACAACGGTGACGGCGAGCAGTACGCAGGGGCAACCCGCTTATCATGGCGTATTAGTTACCGATCAGGCGTAGTAGACCCGAGTAATTAAAAGGGCTATGCTGAATAAAATTATTAGGGATAGTAAAATGGAAAAGATACTAGCATTATTATTAACTTTTATTCTTTTTGGGTGTACATCATACGGCAGCAAGATTGACCGAAATTATGCCACTTCAATTGAAAAGGGCGTAACAACAGAGGCAGAAGTTGTTAGACAAATGGGGCCACCTACCAGTATGGGCTTGGGAGGCGAGGGGCTTAAAACTCTGTCTTATATGCACGTTGCCTCACAATTTAAGGCTAGCACGTTTATACCCATTGTTGGGTTATTTGCCGGTGGAGCAGATACTCAAACAACAATGTTAATTATTACCATCGACCAAGAAACCGGCATTGTTAAGAATTGGACTTATAACCAATCTGACTCAGAGGTCAACACAGGGTTAACCGCCAACTAACCAATAAATAAATTTACTTACAAACCCGCTAATTCAGCGGGTTTTTTTATGGGCTGAATAAAATGAATAAAATGAAAAAGACGATCAAACCAAAAACTGGTGGCACTAAAACAATTCCTTTACCCACGGAAAAAATCAAAGAAGAGGCTAAATAATGTTAATCACCCGCGAGGCTATAGCCTTAAAAATTGAAACTACTCAGGGAACGGATGCAGTGCCTAGTCCTTCGGCAGATGCGATCTTAATTTCAGAGGTGAATATTTCAAACGAAGGTTTGAAAATGATTGACCGCCCTTTGATCAAGCCAAGTATCTCGACAGAGAAAAAGATTTTTGCAGGCACATTGAAAAAAATTACATTCAAAGCTGAAATAAAAGGCTCGGGCGCAGCAGGAACAGCCCCCGAACTAGGCCAAGCGCTTAGAGCTTGTGGTATGGGTGAAATTATTGTTGCCTCAACATCAGTAACTTATGGGCCCGTTTCAACTGGTCATGAGCCTTGCACAATTTATTATTATCAAGATGGTCGGTTACGCAAAATTTTAGGCTGTATGGGTACCGCTACTATCAACGCTGAAGCTGGTGGCTTGGGAATGGTTGATTTTGAGTTCACCGGTCAAGATGGCGGCCTAGTTGATGCGAATTTCCCTGTGCTTAGTTATGACAGCACTGTGCCTGTTCCGTTTATCGGCGTTGCTTTCTCAGTAGGTACTTTTAACGCAGTTATTAACAGCCTTTCACTTAACTTTACCAACACCATTTCAACCCCAGGCAATGTCAGGAATGCCAATGGCTTTGGTGATGTGCGAATTTCACAACGTGATCCAAATGGATCCATTGACCCCGAAGCGGTACTGGTAGCAACGAAAGACTTTGAAGCTATATGGAAAGCAGGAACAGAAATGGCGCTTACTACTGGCGTAATTGGTTCGGTTGCCGGTAATCGGTGGCAGTTAGACGCAAACATTGCTTTGCGCGATATGTCCCAGGGTGAGCGTGACCAAATACGAGTCGAAACATTGCCGTTTGGTTGCCATGAGCAAACCACAGATGATGAATTTTCAATAAGTTTTACATAGGCCATTTATGAAATCACTAGGTAACGAAACATTTACACCGTCGGATCAGAAAGGCAAGGAAGATCCAAAAACTTATACGGTTAAAGCTTTGAACTCGCTGCAGTTAACAGAAGTCTATGCTGACGGGGCCAAAATGGTTGAGGGCGGCGTGGGGCTTAACTTTAAAGGGATCATGCTTTGCTTAAAATACGGTTTGATTGATACGGACATATCAAAAATATCATCTTTACATCATGCCGAACTGGGTAAATTTATCTTTAGTAAAGCTTCATTGCTGGAAGAAGAAAGAAAAAACTCATAATTGCAGTTGAAGTCAATCTAAATTCAGCGCGCTTTAACTGCGATAAATGCGAATGGGGTAAGCATTGTGATGAGTCAAACCCCGCCCCTTTCCCGAAATGGGAAATCCCACAAATAAACCTTAAATCTAAAACTTGCCTCTTGCCAATGGTGACACATGAGTCACAGGAAGCGATCAGGCTGTACGGGTTTTATAAACAAAAAATACTAGCCTTATCGGGCGGCGTTTTAGAGCAGCCTGATAAATACATTAAGTTAATGCAGACAATAGAGCGGCAAATAAACAATGGCAAATGATTATACATTTTTTATTCGCGGCAAAGACGGCACCGCAGGCGCTTTTGCAAGTTTGAAAAGCAGCTTATCAAGCACCACAAAGCTGGCGGCAGGTCTAGCCGCTGCATTTGGTTTAAATAAGTTGCGTGAAGCGGCTGACGAATGGACCAACATAAACAACAAATTGCGTCTTGTGACAAAATCAGAGGAAGACCTGATCGACGTTCGGGGTAAGCTTTTATCTTTGTCAGTGGAAACCAGATCAGAGCTTGAAACAACCGTTTCATTATACGCAAGACTTCAAAGGGCAACGGAAGAAGCTAACTTAACTCAAGTCGAACTACTTGATATAACCAAAGCGATAAACCAAAGTTTTGCAATATCAGGCGCCACCGTAACAGAAGCAACAGCTTCAATTACTCAGTTAACACAAGCCTTGGCAAGTGGCGTTTTGCGTGGTCAAGAATTCAATTCCATATCAGAGCAAGCCCCAAGATTACTTGAAGCATTAACCGATGCTTTGGGCGTTACTCGCGGTGAGTTGCGAAACATGGCCAAAGATGGGGTATTAACCTCAGAAATTGTAATTGACGCAATAAAAGGCAGTAGTAATGCCATTGCTGATGAATTTGCCACGGCAGTTCCAACAGCTAGCCAAGCCTTAACTGTATTAGGTACATCGTTAACAGTGGCAATCGGTAAACTGGACGAGGCAACCGGCGCGTCAAATTCTTTTAGTCAATCAATAATTGGCATAGGCCAAGCAATACAGCAATCAGTAATTGGCATTGAAACGCTAGATTCTTTAGGTAACTTACTTGAAAGTTTAATTGAAAAAAGAGAAACACTATTAGGTGCAAGCGGCCCAAATTCTGAAAACTTACTTGCTTCAGTAAATGATGCAATTGTTGAAACAGAGGCGAAATTAAGAAAACTAGAAGATCAGATCGCTTTTGATAAAGAATACAAAGTTACTCTCGATATGATTTTTGAGGGTACCGGCATAGTTAGGCCAGATGATCTTTTAAATGAAATATTAGGCGATTCTTTCAGTAGCCTTTCAGGTTCAGCCGGTGGCGTTGGGCAAGAGGCCGCTAAAGGTTACGCTGACGGCGTATGGAATGCGTTTCAATCACAATTAGATTTTAATAAAGAATCAGCCGGGGTAAACGAGTTGTTTGCTGGCGGTGGTGAAACATTTCAAGATGATTACTGGAAAGGGTTTGAAGAAAACGGCTTTACCGCATTTGAAACCCTAATTGAAACATCAGACACGTTTTGGGAAAGTCTTCAAGGTCAAATTTTATCAACAACAGAAAACTTCGACGCTTTATGGGGCGGCACATTTGACCGGTTTGCAGAAGGTATAGGGCAAAGCACCGCAACAGCCATAATGGAACAGAAAAATCTTGGTGATGCCGCGCAGGAAATCGCCAGAGGGGCTGTACATTCATTAATTGCTGGCTTAGTTGAAATTGGCGTGAAAAAACTCGCCTTATTCGCAATTGAAAAAACCATATCAACAACAGGTAAGGCGGTAGAAGTTGCCACGGCTATTCCTACCGCTTTGGCAGTCGCTACGGCATGGGCACCAGCGGCGGCGATGGCATCACTTGCCAGCTTTGGTGCAAATGCCGCACCAGCAAGCGCAGGAATAACCGCAACAGTCGGATTGTCAGAGGGCTTAGCTTTGGCGGGATCGTTTGAGGGTGGCGGGTATATTCCTGACGGGCCTAGATCTGGTGGGTTAGATGGCAGAGGTGGACGGCTTGCCATGATCCACCCCGACGAAACTATCATTGATCATAAAAAATCAGGAAGTCCAGCCGGCCAATCTTTGATGTTTAACTTCTCACCAATGATAAACAGCCGCCGCCCTGGTGACATTATCGACGAATTAGAATCAATCAAAAAGCCCCTTATGCGCATGATCCAATCCGCAATTAACGATCCAATGTAGGCACTTTATGACCTTTAGAATTAGCGAATATTCAAAGATAGAGATCACGCAAGTTGTGGACGTTCGCACGACTGCAAAAAACAAGTATAACCGCGCACGTATAGAGGGGCCAAACCGCGCATTCTGGCAAATAGACATTACAACACCGCCTTTACCTTATGCGGAAGCTATGGGCGTTGCGGCGTATTTGGACTCGTTAAAGGGCAGTTTAGAGATTATTGAAGTGCCTAACCCGTTGCCCGAACTAGCCACCCGCACAGGATTAACCACGCTGGCAATTGACGCGAAAGAAAGTAAAACAGTACAGATTAACGGCTTTAGCAACAACCAATCAGGCGCAGTGGTGGCCGGTGATTTTGTACAGCATTCAACTAGTCAAAAAGTACACCGTATTGTGAACACAGCAAACGCTGGCGCAACTGGTAATTTAACCGCAACGGTCACACCTGAACTTTACGCAGATACAGCAGCGGCCGGGGCTTTCAAATATGGGAACGCGGTTTCATTTCAATGTTGTCTTGATGAGTATTATTCAATGGAAGTTTTAGCATCAAAAGGCAAATTTGTTGTCTTTAATATTAGACTTTTGGAACAAGGTTAATGATCAGCGTAACAATATCACAGCGGGAAGCATTAAAAACGCGGCATAAGCGGATCCTTGTCTGCAGATTAAAACTAGGCAACGTTTTTTATTTTATTACTAACGATGATTTACCCGTTCTTTTTGGTGGCTACACTTATCAACCTTCTTATCTAAAAGATGTGGGTGAAATTGAATTAACCGGCACACCCAAAACCGAAGATACAAATATTGTGATCGATGGCACAGACTCGGTGTTTTTTGGCCTTATACAGTCCCAAAACTGGATGAATCAATCACTTATTGTTACCTCTCTTGTTTACGATGCAGATAACACGCTAATACTCTCTAAGGTGGCGTATGACGGCCTTATATCTGATTTTGATATCAGTACAAACGGTGAGTATGAATTGACCTTAAAAGTTTCGTCAATTTGGAAAGACTTTGAGAAAAATTCAGGTATTAAAACGAACTATCAATCTCAATCAAGGCATTACCCAACAGACACCGCATTTGAGCATTCAGCGAGAGCAACTAAAGCCAGTCCCTGGGGGAAGGAGTCAACAACGCGATCAGGTGGTGGAACAACCGATTACTACAGTAAATTTGACTTGGTGCAACCATAATGTCATTGATAAAAAAACTATTTAGCCCAATAACTGCATTTTTTGGCTGGCTAGCTCCTGAAGTCCCACGCCCTGAAATTGGAATTGATGTTTCACAAGCCAGCACAGATGCTTATATCCCTGTTAAGTACGGGCGCGGCTATGGCACTGGTGAAATTATATTCCAAGCGACCAATGACGCTGATAACGACGACATTAAAAACGATTTATTCCATCAAGTTATTGTGTGGGGCGAAGGTGCGTGTGGTGGTGTAACTTCAAACTATGTTGATGATGATTTATCTACATCAAGCCGCTTCAATGCGCCGAATAGTAAAAAATGGTTTTATGCTAATAACTTCTCTAATGGTATGGGGTCTTATGCGGATCCGCTTCTAGTCGCGGCAGGCTGGCGAACAGATGATACGTGTGAAGGCAAAATGTGTACATACACCCGATCAGAAATGGGCGGTGATGAAGTATGGAGCGGCCAGCCAAATCATAAAGCAGAATGGACAGGCCGTTTAATTTCTTCACCTTCTGGCGGCGCGGCTACTGCGTCTGAAAACCCTATACATCAGCTATATGATTACCTTAAAAACCCCATATATGGCAAAGGACTTAGCACTGATAGACTTGATGTGACGGCCTTTCAATCTCAACGTTTAATACCTGACACACTGGTTGAAACTTATCCTGGCAGCGGCGTAAACCGTAAATTGTTTACAAGTAATGTCTCACTCGATACTGGTACATCTGTACTCGATAACGTTAACACTCTATGCAGGGCAATGCGTTGTTTGCTGACCATTTCAAATGGCAAGTTAAAACCCATCATTGAGATTAATCAAGCAGCTGTTGATTTTCCCATCACTGATGAAGATTCGGGCTTGATTTCTTTTGGTAAAATCACCAACAGTTCAAAATCAAACCGATATAACCGGGTAACAACCACATATACGGACCCCGATGCTGGATGGACGAAACAAGAAGTAATTTACCCACCTGTTGGGAGTGCGTTAGAAACTCAATATTTATTAGAAGATAACGGCGTTGTATTAGAAAAAAGCAACAGCTTAGACACATGTATCTATTATCATGAAGCACTTCACAACACGAAAACGTTACTTGAAATAAGCCGCGAGCAATTACGGACCACTATTTTATACGGTGCTGAAGCTTCAATTTTAGAAGTTGGCGACATTATACCCGTGACTAGATTGGCGGCTGGTTGGTCTGCTAAATTGTTTAGGATTGAAAGCACCCGCGAAGATTTACACACCGGAGAAGTTGAACTTGTTGTGCGTGAGCATCAGCCCTACATTTACGACGATAACAACACAGGCGACAAGCCAAACATACCAGATACAACCCTCGCTTATAGCAGGCCAGCAACGCCTTTAAATGTCACTGTAACAGGCGTTTATAATAATTTTACTCAGGTTCAATTGACTTGGGACTCTACCACGCTAGATCATAGTATTACTATTGCTGACAGCACCGGCAATACCTTGATCACTGAGTTAATCAACCGTAAGACATACCAAGTATCAAATTTTTCTATTGGCACATATACAGTAAACATCAAAGCAATTGGCGGCTTAAGTAGAAAATCAGACAACTATAGTTTTACATTTAATGTTACTGCGCCACCTACACCAACCACAGCGCCAACAGTTACATCTAAACCAGGCTTTATAACCGTTCAGCCACCATTACCCAATTCAACCTCATTCATGTATGAATGGAGATGGTCAACGAGTGCAGACGCAACGAATATTGCCGGCGGTAAAAATATAGCCAAAACAATCAGTGATGTGACCCCTGATGTTACTTATGCCATTGAGTACAGATTAATCACACCTATTGGCGCGGGTTCATGGGAATTAGTATTAGTAAACGGAATTGAAAAACTAACTTATATTTGGTACGTCTATGCTGATAATAATGCTGGTGGAGGAATATCACTTGATCCAACAGGCAAAACACATTTCGGTATAGTTGGCGGCAAAGCATCACCTACGCCAGTTATTACAGATCCCACAATATTTGATTACTATGTTCAGCCATCAGGTGGCGCGGCTGCAGGGGATGGGATAACCGCCAGTTTAAGCAACGAATCTCATGTTGTGTCAACTAACACCGACGGCACAGGTGGAAGCTATGCCGGCGCATCATCAAGCCTTATTATTTTAATCGGTACAGTAAACAACACGTCGGATTATACAATTGGCGTTAGTACGAGTGCGGGGGTTACTGGCAGCTTAACTGGTAGCACCTATTCAGTTACCAACATGACCGCAGACACCGCCACAGTAACATTTACAGCCACGCGCACTAATTACCCCACACTAACCAAAATATTTACAATATCAAAAGCTAAGGCTGGGATACAAGGCGATCAAGGGATCCCAGGTAATACGGGTACCAATGGAGTAACCACATACACTTGGATCAAGTACGGTGATAATTCAGTCGGTAGTGGTTTAAGCAATAGTCCTGATAACAAAGAATACATCGGCCACGCTTACAACAAGACGACAGCAACCGAATCAACCAATCCAGCTGATTATGTTTGGAATAAAAGATATGGTGCTGGAACATTTACCTTAAGAAATAAAGGTAACACAGTTGTTGAACCGGGTCGGATAAGTAAAATTACAAGCGGTGGTGTTTGGAACGGCGGCGCTGAATCTAACGAAAGTTATATAACGCCAGTCACTTCGTTTAGATCGGGCACCAATGAAGTGGGTGGTATTATGGCGGGAATATCAAATGATTCCGGCGCAAGTACAACATACACAACAATTGATTATGCAATTTTCTTTGTATCTTTAAATCGAATATTTATTTACGAATCTGGTGTTAGCAAAGGGGAGTTCGGAACATTTACGGCCAGTGATGTTTTCAGCGTTATAAACAACGGTTTTAAAGTTAAATACTATAAGAACGGTGTTCTTTTTTACACGTCTTTAGCAATACCAAGCGGTCCATATCATTTCGATTCTTCCTTTTATGATATTACATCACTCGAAGACATTACATTCAGTGCAAGTGGTGAAGCAGGAAGCGCAGGGCCACAAGGTGTGCAAGGTCCAACTGGATCAAATGGGCAAGCTACTTACACTTGGATCCGTTACGGCACCGCGTCAAATGGCGGTACATCGTCAAATGACCCAGCAGGTAAAACTTACATTGGTTTTGCGCCTAATAAAACGACACCAACAGAGAGTACAAATAACGCTGATTATATTTGGTCATTAATACAAGGTGCCACTGGAAGAACTGGAAGCACAGGCCCAACCGGTTCAACCGGTTCAACTGGGTCAACTGGAAGCACTGGACCAACTGGGAACACGGGCGTTCAAGGGCCGATTGGCCCAAACGGTCAACCAACTTACATATGGGTTAAATATGCTTCTAACTCCAATGGCACTTCGGGTTTCACTGACACACCCAATGCAAGCACAACGTATATCGGTATTGCTCCAAATAAAACGACTTCGGCAGAATCAAACACCCCTTCTCAATATCTTTGGTCATTGTTTAAAGGTGCCACCGGAAATACTGGTTCAACTGGTTCAACTGGTTCAACTGGGTCAACTGGGTCAACTGGGTCAACTGGAAGCACTGGCCCAACTGGCCCAACTGGAAGCACTGGCCCAACTGGCCCAACTGGACCCGCCGGACCACCCGGACCATCCGGAGCAGATTCACCGGACGCTTATGTATATCGTGATTCAGACAGTAATAACTATAGTGGAGGAAGTCAAAGCTGGCAAAATTTTTTATATATCAATGTTAGCGCTTCAGAAACTTACAACTTCACATCTAGTGTAGATGTTGAAGCCTTTTCATTTGACGGTTCTTTTAATGATGTTCCTTGTGCAATTGAAGTTAAACTCTATAACGTAAGCTCAGGTAGTAACATTAAAACATCAAGATTTCCTAGTAGCGGATTTTCAAACAATCCAACTGGAACTTTTTCATTTTCAGGTTCAGGCGGCACTTCTGCATACCGCGTAAGAGTCAGAAAATTAAACAATCCTTCAGGAACAGCAAATGGTGGATATCTTCATGCCAGCGGTTGGTTACAGGCAGCATCACAATGATAAAAAATTTTACAGTTTTACGAGAAGATAACTCAATTAGAAATATTTCGTGTCCAGAAAACGAGATTGGCAATCAAATCGAAACAGGCGAAGTTATCAGCGATAAGTTTTACTCAAATGAACTTTATAAATATGACGGTTTCGATTTCATACTGAAATCAGAAGATGAAAAAGTATTAAGTAAAACATTAGCTAAACGTGTTAGTGAATTAGAAATCCAACTTTTGCAGGCTGGAATTGCGCTACAAAACCACAGAGAAACATATAAATCCATGTCTCGGAATGCTTGCGTTGATTTGATTAATCAAGCAGCGGGCAGGGCAAGAACCCGCGCAGTAAGCCAGGGCAATTTACTTGTGATGGAATACGAACGATTAATTATTCAGGTTAACACATGGATTGCAGCCGGTAGAGATTCGGCTGATGTACCGGGTATGCTTAATAGCTATGCAACCCATTCAGGCATGACCGCAACCAATGCCGCTGATTACATTGTCGCAGCTAGTGATGCATACGATACATTGCTTGCCAATACATATGATAAACGGCATCAAGGCGCGGCGGCAGTTAACGCAGCAACAGAAGATTATGCAGTAGTCGCACAAACATACATTGATTATTTAGACACCCTTTGACAAGTGCTAGGACTTCGCCCCACTGTTTAAAGCTTTGGCGCGCTTACTAGTCTATTACTTCACCTAATGTTAGCGGGTAATATACAGGGGCCAAACACCCCCGAAACCCGCGAAAGTTGGTTGGTTTATATTACCCGTTTCATGCGTAAGTTATTGAAATAAATCATTTGCAGTTCTGACTTGAAATCAGACGCAGGTAATATATATGCTATTTTTTATAAGGGCTATCCACTTAGGCCAACCAACTACACCATGTTGTGGTTTCCCACTTTTGTCATTTAGGTCTTGTTGCAGGAACAGTCATTGAGGTTTTGTGAAATATTTATCATATTCAGGGTAATACTAACCAAAATCTTCTATTCGTTTGTAGGGTAAGTTTAAGCTCTGATGAGCCAGGCAGGATATTAACCCGTACGACAGTAATGAGCGAAAAGCGGCCATACGACTGAATGAAAGTCTATTAACTCCAGAACGTTCATCTTGTGTTCTGGACTTTTCAACCATACAAGGTAATGTGGTTTATAAGGTTCTCGACCTTGTAAGGTCGCACTAATAAACTTTTACCTATAGGAAATTAAATGGACGTTAAGGTATTCTCACTAGATGCTCAAAAGAACAAAATCTATGATAGACGAACAAGGAAGTACTTTGATGAAGTTTATAAGTCTTACGCTTCTGGTTGTTATCGTTCTGCAACTGTAATGCTCTGGTCTGTTGTAGTTTGCGATATAATTTTTAAACTAAAAGAGTTAAAAGAGTTATACGCTGACAAAAGCGCAGAAAAAATTCTTTCAGAAATAGAAATAAAACAGAGAGAAGAGCCATATTCCTCAAAGTGGGAAAAAGAGCTGGTTAAGTTAGTTTTCGAAAGAACACAGTTATTAGATACTGCTTCAAACCACAAAATAATGATGATTCAAAATCACCGTAACTTGTCAGCACACCCTATAATTAATGATGAAGATACATTATTCGAACCAACTGAAGAAATGGTGAGAAGTGACATTAGAAATAGTATTGAAACTATTTTAAGTAAACCCCCATTTTTAACACAGAAAATTTTAACTACAATTGTAGAAGATTTAGAGGGAATTAAAGATCTCTTTCCTCGTGATATAACCCTATCAAATTATCTTAATGCAAAGTTTCTAAATAATCTAACAACCGATGTAAAAATAAAAATTTTCAGAGGTCTTTGGAAATTTTGCTTTAAGTCAGAAGAAGAAAAACCAAAAGAAAATAGAGGTATTAACTTGAGAGCGCTCAAGTTAATTTTTCAAAAAGACCGCGCAATAATAATTGAAGCAATAAAACATGAGACAAAATACTATTCTAGTATCTCTAAAGAAGAGGATGCTCTTAAATCATTAGTTGATTTTATGTCGGTTGAGCATGAAGTTTACATGGCTCTAGATGATTCAGCGACAGAACTTATTAAACAGGTTCTGAAAGAAAATTTTTCTTACTTTGGAATTGCTTTTTTCATGTATGAATCACCTGCAAAACATTTAAAAGCAATAACGAAATGGATTTGTGATAACTATTATAAAAAATTCGGTGACGACGGTAACTTCCTTAATCCAGAGCATTTAAAAAAATTGAAACAGGTTACTGAAGAGTTCGAGCTTGAAGAAGAATATAGAAATTTTGGAATTGCATGTTTTATTAACAGCTTTGATTTTAAAAGAGCCGATATATATTTTGATCGAGATATAGAGCCAAATTTAGAAAAATATGATGAAGACGCATTGAAATTTTTATTGGAAGGAACCAATAAAAACGCCCAATGTTATTGGAGAAATAGAGGAAAGAAAGATTCACTTAAAATACTGAGGGAAGCCAAAGGGAAATTTGATCATGATTTTGATTTCTCAATTTATGAGAATTTACCTACAGATAAAATGAACGATAAAATAGAAGTTGAAGTGAAAGATATAATGGAAGATAAAGTTGAAGTTGAAGTTGAAGATGAAGTAGGCAAGGCATAACAAGATACTATGGTTCGAACTTCTGCTTTTGGCACATTAGAGACGTTCAATAGCAACGTTGCTGACTTACATATTCAAATCAAAACCTATGTGGACTAATAGATCAGGTCAAGAGCTATTCAAAGAAATCCTAAAATAGGTAACGCTCGATTATACAAATTATTTAACTTAACCTTAACCCTTCATACGTCATAGATTGATAGTTTTTCGACAACTGTATTAGGTTACGGATAGGGTGCGGATAGGGACGTTTTTAGGGGGGTGGCCTGTAGGCCTTTAGAATTGGTACAACCGAGTGGACTCGAACCACCGACCCCTACCATGTCAAGGTAGTGCTCTAACCAGCTGAGCTACGGTTGTATTGATTGATATTCGCTTTAAAGACTAAGCTTCTAAGCGGCGCGTATAATAACGATGTGATTATTTATCTGCAAGTCCTTTTTTAGTTATATTCGTTTGTTTGCACAGCAATTGTACGAATTAGCGTTTACCTGGCTTGATATTGCAACGTTTGAAGAAATCTTGCCAAAATTGTATGTGTTGTTGCATAGCAATTTGATAATTTTCAAAACCTTGTTGATTAGACGCGTTGATATAATGTTTAAACTTGGGTGATAAATTGGGATGTGTCAGTATCTCTTCAAAAATTGGATTTAGTTGGTATTGGTAATGATTAATTTGGCTAGCAATAGGTTGGATTTTTTCGATGAAAAATTGCTGAAAAACATTACTTAGATATTCCGCTTTTTTGTTTGAACCGTTTCCGGAACATTGAAGTTTAACAGCGTGTTCTAAAAGCCATTCAGTCGCTTGATTTAAGTGTTTGGTTAATGTGAGTTGGCTTAACCATAATTTAGCGGGTAACGGATTGTTCATCAAATACTGCAAATGTTGTTCTAGTTCTGAACTGCTTATTTGTTTGTTTTGGTCAATATGAAGCAGGTAGTTGAGTGCGGATTTTGATTGGCTCAGGCCATCTTTTTGATTGCCTTCTACTAATCCAACGTTTGCGCTGAATCCTTGTTTTAATTCGCTGCTAAGTTGAATTAAGTCTGCCCACACCATCGGTAGCTGCTGTGTCTTGGTTTGTTGCCAAATTTTTAATTTCTCTCGCAACTTGGTGTCTGTGGTATCCATCAAACATTGTTGAAATGCGTCGAGCAATTGTCTTTCGTACATATAGCGAATTGAAGGTAATTGTAGATTGCCAAGGGAGGTGTTGCGTTCGGCAACAAGAGAATATAACTCACACTGTTGAAGTTTATAAAACTCGAAAAGCATGATTGTAGTGGCCGGAATGTCCTGTTTTAGCTCTCTAAGAGGCGGGTAGGGCGCTAGACTAATGGTCAGCTTGTCTTGGTTTTCTAGATTCAAAACGCTAGCCATACGCTGTTGGTATTCTTGTAAATGTTTTTGCAGCGTGTGGCTGTTGTCACAGCCCACGATAAAAATCATTAATAACAAAATAAACAGGTTATGGCGCACAGTTAACCTTTTGTATATGAAGAAATACTGCGTCCTCCATCAACTGCAATGATTTGTCCTGATACATACGTGGCTTCAATCAAGAACTTAATCGCATGGGCAATATCTTGCATGGTACCTAGTCGTTGTGCTGGCACTTGGTTTAGAATTTGTTGTTTATCATCTTGGTTCATTTGCATTTCTGGCCATAATATTGCGCCCGGGGCTACACCGTTTACACGTATCTCAGGTGCTAATTCTAAAGCTAAGGACTGCGTCATGGTGACTAGTGCTGATTTCGCCATGCAGTAAAGGGTGTGATCTTTTAAGGGCCTTGCAGCATGTATATCTACCATATTAATAATGGCTCCAGCATTTTGTGCCAATGCAGGCGCACAATATTGGGATAAAAATAACGGCCCTTGCATATTACTGCCAACCAGACTTTGCCAATCTTTTGTGGTGATAGTGCCAACGGGAGTCGGGTAAAACGAGGAGGCATTGTTTATTAATACATCTAAACGACCAAATGAATCTATGGCTTGTTGACCTACACGCTCAACGATGGATAGGTCAGATAAATCCCCTTGTACCAGCATTGCTGACTTGGTTCTGATTTGATTCAGTTCTAAGCATAGTTGTTCTGCTTCGAGCCTTGACTCGTTACAATGAACCACGATGTTTGAACCAAAAGAATGCAGATATTTTGCGGTGTGGGCGCCAATTCTTTTAGCACTGCCTGTTATTAGGGTGACGTTGTTTTCCATTTTACTCAAACTTCAGCTATTTAATATTAAAAATATATCTGAACAATACCAAAGAATAGAGTGGACTGAACTGGAAAGATCAACAACTCCTATCATTTGCCCAATGAAATCTATATATCTATGTTTTTAAGTGTGGCTTTTGCGCTGTCTAAATAATGGCCACCAAAAAGTAACGCATGGTTTAATACATGGTAAAGCTGATAAATAGGCTTACGGTATTCATAGTCATCCTCAAGTGGCCAAACGTGATTATAGCCTTGATAAAAGCTTTCAGGAAATCGACTGAATAATTCGCTCATGGCTAAATCTGTTTCACGATCACCATAATAAAAGGCGGGATCAAACAGCACTGGCAGATTTTTATGAAACCCTGTATTACCTTGCCAAAGATCGCCATGGAGCATAGATGGACTTGGGTTGTGCCCTTTGAGTAAGTTTTTGATAGACTCCACTACATTAGCTATGTTGGCCAGTTCATGGCCTTTTTCAGCTAACAATTGCAGCATGAATCCAATTCGTTGTTCCGCAAAAAAACAGTTCCATTTCTTTTGCCAGAGATTGGGTTGTGGGGTAAGTCCAATAAAATTATCTTCCTGCCACCCATACATTTGTTGGGTGTTATTTTTATGTAACTTTGCTAATACTTGCCCAAAATGAAACCAACTTTGTTCGTTGCCCTTTGTCATAGCGATATGATCTAAGACTAAAAAGCTATGACCAGACACCAAACCTGTACAAAAAACCTTTGGCACTCTAAATAGCTGAGTATTGCTAATGTGTTTTAGACCTTCAGCTTCAGCCTCAAAATTAGGTAGATGATATTTTTCGTTGGTTTTGACAAAAAATCGATGTTTGCCATCTGATATTTTATAAGCATTGTGGCTATCGCCAGAATTGACTTCACGAATGTCATCACAGATAAAATCTTGTTGAATACATTCACTGATTTGTTCACTAATAAAGTGCCACATGTTTACACCATAATTTGACATACTGTTGCCTAATTATGGTGTAAGTATCAAACTTGTATGGTTGATTTAGTTATTTGTATATAGGTTTTTATATCAATTAGTAATTTTAAGTGATTGATATTCATCTAACAGGATGACTTTGTTCAAATTTTGAAAGGTTTTAAACATGGATGTAATCAGTTCTTTATTTGCAATAAAAGTGGGTAGATTACCACCTGGGTTACCACTGCCAGTGTAAGTGATTTCAGTTCTTCCATTTCCTAGTGGACTCGCCTCCCACAGCCCATACATATTTTGCATGCGCACATACGTTGAATGCTCTGGTATTGAATCACCTTTATCTGATATTTCGATTTGAACAGTATTGTTTATAAATGTAGTTTTAGAATAAAAAATCATATCTCGGTCTTTCACTGGCCAAGGTGCAGCAAAAAAACTGTTTAATAAGCGCTCTGTAGGTGAAATTTCATCCAGTATTTTTACCTCAATGCAGTTGTGCATCCACTGTGGTGCAAACGCCACATCGTCTAGCAAGGCAACTAAGGAATAAGGATTTGCTTCGACAATGGTTTTAACCAATATTTCTTTGTAACCTAAATCAGATTTTTTGCTATAAATGCTAACATTATTTTTCTGTTTTTCAAGTTTCCAATCAACTGCCCAGCTAACCGTAGTGTTCAACAAAGCGCTTAAAACTAAGACGTAGACAGCAGTTTTTCTTGCTTTGCATTGCATCAGTAAACCTTATCTCGCTATAATACATAAAGTTGTTTTGATGGTAGCAGAACATCTTTTTTCAAAGCACCTTTTTTGGGTGTTTTTTATTTTTATTTATCGGTTTAAATTAAAACCGACTCTAAACATTCGCATGTGGCGCTTGGTAGGCGTCACCACTGCATAAGGATTTCGATATGCCCGTAATTACTCTTCCCGATGGCAGCCAACGCCAATTTGAAAATTCAGTCTCTGTATTTGATGTAGCCAGTGATATTGGGCCCAGTTTAGCTAAAGCCACCATAGCAGGTAAAGTGGATGGTGTACGTGTCGACGCACACGACCTAATTGAGAACGATGCTCAACTACAAATTATCACTGCTAAAGATGACGATGGATTAGAAATTATTCGTCACTCGTGTGCCCACTTAATTGGTCACGCTATAAAACAACTTTATCCAGATGTAAAAATGGCGATTGGTCCGACTATCGATAACGGTTTTTATTACGATATTGACATGGAGCACTCATTGAATGATGAAGATCTAGTCAAAATCGAAAAACGCATGTTGGAATTAGCAAAAACGAATTACGATGTTGTTAAAAAAGTGGTGACTTGGCAAGAAGCGCATGATGTCTTTGAAGCACGAGGTGAGTCTTACAAAATAAAGATCCTCGACGAAAATATAGATAAAGATGACAGTCCTGCTTTGTACCATCATGAAGAATACATAGACATGTGCCGTGGTCCTCACGTGCCTAATATGCGCTTTTGCCAGCACTTCAAATTAATGAAAGTAGCCGGCGCGTATTGGCGCGGTGATAGTGACAACAAAATGTTGCAACGAGTTTATGGCACAGCATGGGCAGATAAAAAACAATTAAAAGCTTATTTGAATAGATTGGAAGAAGCTGAAAAGCGCGACCACCGTAAAATTGGCAAAGCATTAGATTTATTTCATTGGCAAGAAGAAGCACCAGGAATGGTATTTTGGCACAATGATGGTTGGAGCATTTATACTGAACTTGAAAAATTTATTCGTGGAAAGTTACGGGAATATGATTATCAAGAAGTTAAGGCACCGTTGATGATGGACAGAACCCTTTGGGAAAAGTCTGGTCATTGGGATAAGTATGCCGAAAATATGTTCACCACGACTTCAGAAAAACGAGAATATGCGATCAAACCTATGAACTGTCCGGGTCATGTACAGATTTTTAATCAAGGTTTAAAATCTTATCGTGACTTACCACTTCGTATGGCTGAGTTTGGCTGCTGTCACAGAAATGAACCGTCGGGTGCATTACATGGCTTGATGCGTGTGCGTGGATTTACTCAAGACGATGCACACATTTTCTGTACAGAAGAGCAAGTATTGGCTGAAGTGGGAGGATGTATCGATTCTGTCTACGAAATCTACAAAATATTTGGTTTCGAGAGCATATCGGTAAAACTCTCTACACGCCCAGAAAAACGTGTGGGCAGTGACGAAGTATGGGACAAAGCTGAAAAAGAATTAGCAGAAGCACTGACCTCTAAAAATATAGACTTTCAGTACTTACCAGGTGAAGGCGCGTTTTACGGTCCTAAGATTGAATTTACTTTACATGATTGTTTAGACCGAGCGTGGCAATGTGGCACCGTGCAACTCGACTTTTCTATGCCAGGACGTTTGGGTTCAACTTACGTGGCTGAGGATGGAGAGCGTAAAGTGCCTGTTATGATCCACAGAGCAATATTAGGTTCTTTGGAGCGTTTTATTGGCATTTTGATTGAAGAATATTCTGGTCTGTTTCCACTTTGGTTAGCGCCGACTCAGGCGGTTGTGTTGAATATTACTGATAAACAAGCTGATTATTCAAATAAAGTAGTGAAAAAGCTAAAAGAAAGTGGAATTAGAGTCAAGTCGGACTTGAGAAATGAGAAGATAGGCTTTAAGATCCGCGAGCACACGTTGAAGCGTGTCCCATATTTGCTTGTTGTTGGCGATAAAGAGATGGAAAGTGGTGAAATTGCCGTGCGTTCGCGCAAAGGTGATGACCTCGGGAAAATGTCGATAGACGCGTTTATTGACAAAGCCATGTCGGAAGTTGACAACAAACATATCTGATTAATTTTGCGGAGGAATGACATATTAAAAGCGCTAACATGAAGGCTAAAGATTCGAATAAGGCTCGGATCAATGAAGAAATTACGTTAAATGAAGTACGTTTAGTCGGTAAAGAGGGGGAACCTTTAGGCGTAGTGTCTATCGGCGAAGCCATGGATATCGCGATACAAGCCAGCTTAGATTTGGTCGAAATTAGCCCTAATGCTGAACCGCCCGTATGTAAAGTAATGGATTACGGTAAGTTTTTGTTTGAAAAAAGCAAGACACTTAAAGAGCAAAAGAAAAAACAGAAGCAAATTCAGGTCAAGGAGATTAAATTTCGCCCTGGCACTGATGAAGGCGATTACCAGGTAAAACTGCGCAACCTGCGTCGCTTTTTAGAAGCGGGAGACAAGGCCAAAGTAACGATACGTTTTCGTGGACGTGAAATGGCACACCAAGAAATTGGCATTGAACAACTTAAACGCGTTCGCGCGGATTTAGAAGACATTGCCAACTGCGAATCTTTCCCTCATAGGGTAGAGGGTCGTCAGATGATCATGGTACTTGCCCCAATTAAGAAGTAGTTAAGGTCTACAAGTAGGATGGGTACTGCAACCCTGACTCACCTTGCTCTATATATGTAACTTAAACTTTGAGTGTCTGCAACACGATAAGTTATTAACAATGCGGAGTTTTAGCAATGCCTAAAATGAAAACACACCGTGGAGCTGCCAAGCGTTTTGTAAAAACTGCTAAAGGTCGTTTCAAGAGTAAACAGTCTCACTTGCGTCACATTTTGACCAAGAAGAGTTCTAAGCGTAAACGTCACTTACGTGGCAAAAAACTGGTCCATGCGGCCGACACTGCGTTAATTCAACGCATGTTACCTTACGTTTAAAACAGGAGACTAGAATATGGCAAGAGTAAAACGTGGTGTTGTTGCACGTGCCCGTCACAAAAAGGTACTAAAACAAGCCAAAGGATATTATGGAGCTCGTAGTCGAGTTTATCGCGTTGCTGTTCAAGCAGTAACAAAAGCAGGTCAATATGCTTATCGTGACCGTCGCAACAAAAAACGTACATTCCGTCAGTTATGGATTGCTCGTATAAACGCTGCCTCACGTCAAAATGGCCTGTCTTACAGCCGTTTCATCAATGGCTTGAAAAAAGCCTCTGTTGAAATCGATCGTAAGATTTTAGCCGACATAGCGGTACATGATAAAAATGCATTCGTTGCATTAGTGAATGCAGCTAAAGGTGCATTAGCATAATTTTTTAGCTTTTTTAGCTAGATTTTTTAATAAATAGTCTTAAGTTCTTTCAGGAAACGGCGAGCATGATGCTCGCCGTTTTTCTTTGTCAGGTTAGAAGACAGATTTCAGCTAGCGCTCGGTTTTTGCGTCTACGAATTACCCCTTACAATCATTATCAAGTGTAGAAGCTTCGATATTGTGTCATTTACGTCATCAAAATTAATCGTCTAACCGCCATGCGCGATAACTCAATTCACACCAACTTCTTTACGAAAATAAAATTCTCCTACGGTGCGTGTAACAATAATGAAGGTTTTATTATCTTTAGATTCTAGATTTGAGTCTAAGCGGTATTTGAATACTTATCTAAAAAGCATAAATAAACTGCGAAATAAATGGAGTTGATAACAATGATGTCTAATGTACTTCAGATAAATAACTGATATTTTTGGTAAATAACAATTATTTCAGTATTTGAAGCAGATAATCGTTAAATATATGGACTTTGTGGCAATTGTATCTAGCCTCAAAGTATCGCTTTCGTGTAGAATTATCGGCTATTTTGAAATCGCCTAAAACTTAAAGCAAGTTGTTGAATAAAGGCCATATTTTTAATCCAAATTTGGGGACACTATGGATCTTGATGCCATAATTAGTGAAGCAGAAGAGCAAATCAATACTGCACAGGATGTCAATTTTCTTGATGCAGTGCGCGTTGATTTTATGGGCAAAAAAGGACGCATGACCGAGTTACTTAAAGGGTTAGGTAAACTGTCAAATGAAGAACGCCCAGCTGCGGGTCAAAAAATCAATCAGGCCAAACAGAAAATTCAACAACTGATCCATGCTAGGGGGACGTTGTTACAAACTCAAGAGCTTAATCAGAGGTTGGCCGGTGAGACCATAGATGTCTCCTTACCAGGTCGTGGCCAGAGTCGCGGTGGTCTACATCCAGTCACTCGCACTATCAACCGAATTGAGAGTTTCTTTAGTGAGTTGGGTTTTAGCGTTAAAACCGGACCAGAAGTAGAAGACGGGTTTCATAATTTTGATGCTCTAAATATTCCTGCAAATCATCCCGCTCGCGCTGATCACGATACCTTTTATTTTAATCCTGATGTGATGTTGCGTACTCAAACATCAGGTGTGCAAATTCGCACCATGGAAGTGGAAGAGCCACCTCTTAGGATCATCTCGCCCGGGCGAGTGTATCGAAATGATTATGATCAAACTCATACCCCAATGTTTCATCAGGTTGAAGGTTTGATGGTCGATAAAAATGTAAGTTTTGCTGAATTAAAAGGTATTTTGCACGATTTTTTAAACAACTTTTTTGAACAAGACTTGCAAGTACGTTTTCGTCCCTCTTATTTCCCTTTCACAGAACCTTCGGCAGAAGTCGACGTGATGGGTAAAAATGGAAAATGGTTAGAGGTTTTGGGCTGCGGCATGGTGCATCCTAATGTGCTTAAAGCGGTCAATATTGATCCGGAAATTTACACTGGTTTTGCTTTTGGTATGGGCGTAGAACGCTTAACTATGTTGCGCTACGAAGTGAATGATTTACGTGCCTTCTTTGAAAACGATCTTCGTTTCCTTAAGCAATTTAATTAGGTCGGGTCAAGAATATGAAATTTAGTGAAAAGTGGTTAAGAGAATGGGTCAACCCATCTGTATCAACAGATGCGTTATCAGACCAATTGAGTATGGCAGGTCTAGAGGTTGATAGTGTTGAAGCTGTCGCCGGGGAGTTTTCTGGTGTGGTGGTGGGTGAAGTGGTGGAGTGTGGCCAGCATCCTGATGCAGATAAATTACAAGTAACAAAAATCAATGTAGGTGATGACGAACTGTTAGATATAGTCTGCGGCGCACCTAATTGTCGGCAAGGCATTAAAGTAGCAGTAGCGAAAGTGGGAGCGGTATTACCCGGTAACTTTAAAATCAAGAAGGCTAAACTACGTGGACAACCATCGATTGGTATGTTGTGTAGCTTTTCTGAACTAGGTATATCTGACGACCATGATGGCATTTTAGAATTACCTTTAGACGCGCCAATTGGCGAAGATATTAGAGATTATTTAAAACTTGATGATGTCACTATTGAAGTGGATTTAACACCAAACCGCGCTGATTGTTTAGGTATTAAAGGCCTAGCTCGTGAAGTGGGTGTGCTTAATAAAACGTCAGTCAACGAACCGCAGGTACCCATAGTTGCTGCAAGCATAACTGATAGACGTAACATTCAGTTGCTTGCTCCTGAAGCTTGTCCTCGTTATTTAGGACGTGTTATCAGGAATATTAATCTAGATGCAGTGACACCTTTATGGATGGTCGAAAAACTTAGGCGTTCAGGAGTCAGAAGTATTGACCCTGTGGTAGATATTACTAATTTTGTGTTGTTAGAGCTTGGGCACCCGATGCATGCGTTTGACAACAACAAGCTAGAAGGTGATGTCATTGTTCGTTTTGCCAAGCAAGACGAAAAGCTCACCTTGTTAGATGGCAATGAAGTGACACTTCAGGACAATACCCTAGTGATTGCTGATACTAACAAAGCTTTGGCTATGGCCGGTATATTTGGTGGCCTAGATTCTGGTATGACCCGCGAAAGTACAGATATCTTTCTTGAAAGTGCCTTTTTTGCTCCCGATGCTATTATGGGTAAAGCACGCCAATATGGCTTACATACTGATGCATCCCATCGCTATGAGCGAGGTGTCGATCCTCAGTTACAACAGATTGCTATGCAGCGAGCCACCCAATTATTGCTGGATATAGTAGGCGGTGAAGCGGGCCCAGTGATTGAGGCAGTAGATACAGCCTTTGTGCCTAATAATCGTTTGGTATCGTTAAGGCACAGTCGCTTAACAAAAGTGTTGGGTATTGAAATTGTTGCCGATACAGTCACAGACATCTTTAAACGTTTAGGCTTCAGTGTTTCTTTTGAGGAGCAAGTGTGGCAAGTCAGTGTTCCGCCTTATCGATTTGATATCAGTATCGAAGAAGATTTAATCGAAGAAGTTGCAAGGGTATATGGATACAACCAGATACCGGATATTGCACCTGTTGCAAGTTTGAAAATGTCGCAACATCAAGAACAAAAAATACAGTTAAGTCATCTTAAAAGTATCTTGGTCGAGAGTGATTACCAAGAAGCCATTACTTATTCATTTGTTGACCCAAAAATTCAATCACTGTTATTCCCTCATTTGGAAGGTCTGCAGCTACCTCATCCCATTTCTTCTGAAATGTCGACTATGCGTGTTAGTTTGTGGACAGGATTATTACAATCTGTTTCGTACAATCAAAAACGTCAACAAGGGCGGGTTAGATTATTTGAGTCTGGCCTGCGTTTTATTCCTGATGGCACTGAAAAGACGGGGGTAAAACAAGAACTTGTTATTAGTGGTGTTGTATGTGGTTTAGTCGCGGATGAAAATTGGGATAGCGTCAGCCGTTCAATTGATTTTTTTGATGCGAAGGCAGACGTCGAAAATCTACTAAATTGCGCTGGTGTTGTGGGGTATCGCTTTGAAAGTGCGAGTCATATTGCACTTCATCCCGGTCAATCTGCTGATGTTTTTGTTGGCGATACATTGATAGGAACGATTGGAGCCGTGCACCCACAGTTTGAAAAGCCACTAGGGTTAAATGGAAGATGTTTCGTGTTTGAGTTGGAAATAAATGCTCTAGGGCTAAAAAAACTACCTCAAGCGCAAGAAATTTCAAAATTCCCTGCAAATCGACGTGACATTGCAATCGTAGTAGACGATGATAAAGTAGTAGGAGATATATTGAGTTGCATAGAAAAATTTGGCGCAAATCAATTAGTTGGCCTAAACTTGTTCGACGTGTATCGTGGGAAGGGAATTGCACCAGGAAAGAAAAGCCTAGCGATTTCACTTATTTTACAAGATAAAACTAAAACACTAGAAGAAAGTGATATTCAGGCAACAGTTGATGGTATTTTAGCCACGTTGTCGCAAAAGTTTAAAGCATCATTGAGGGACTGATTGTATGGCGTTAACCAAAGCCGAAATGGCTGAACACTTATTTGAAAAACTTGGGATCAACAAGCGTGATGCTAAAGATCTAGTCGAAACTTTTTTTGAAGAAGTGCGTGAAGCCCTAGAATCAGGTGAACAAGTCAAACTATCTGGTTTTGGTAATTTTGATTTAAGAGAAAAAAATGAACGTCCTGGTAGAAATCCAAAAACCGGAGAAGACATTCCAATTAAGGCGCGACGCGTGGTTACATTTAGACCCGGTCAAAAACTTAAAAGTAGAGTCGAGAGTTCAAAGCCAATAGATTAATAGCAGTTATAAAATAAAAAAACCCGGTTATCACCGGGTTTTTTATGTAAAACACAAAATATTATTAGATAACTGATACCAGTGCTTTAGCTAATGCATCAACGTTGGATTTGCTAATTCCTGCGATATTGACACGGCTAGAGCCAACAAAATATACGCTATGTTGGTCGCGCACAGCTTGCACTTGCTCTGGGGTGATACATAAAAATGAAAACATACCTTTTTGCTTTTTGACAAATTCAAAATCTTTACTGGAACCGTACTGACTCATTTTTGATACCAGCAGTGAACGTAGGTCTTGCATGCGACAACGCATAGCTTCAACTTCTGCAGTCCATTCATGACGCAATGTTTCATCATTTAAAATAATATCTACTAGTGCGCCACCGTATGATGGAGGCATAGAGTAAATACCCCTAGCAATGTATTGAATTTGACTTTGTATGGCTTGGCGGGTTGCACTGTTTTCTGTGACCATCACAGCAATGCCCACTCTTTCTCGGTACAAGCCAAAGTTTTTAGAGCAAGAGGCTGCAATAATCACTTCTGGTAAGTTGTTAACTAATAAGCGCATACCGTAGGCATCTTCTTCTAAACCATCACCAAACCCCTGATAAGCAGTATCTACAAAAGGAACAAAACCAGTCTTTTGTGCTAGTTCTAGTACCACTTGCCATTGGTCTTTGGTTAAATCAGCACCGGTGGGGTTGTGACAACAGCCGTGTAATAACACCACATCGCCTTTTTTGACCTGACCAAGACAATCGACCATCGCATCAAAATTTATACTGGCATTGGTTTTATCAAAGTATGGATAAGTTTTTATGGCTAGACCAGCATTGCCAATTAACGGTATGTGGTTAGCCCAAGTCGGATCGCTGACCCAGACAGTGATGTTTTCGTTACAGCGTTTAATCAATTCAGACAAAATTCTTAACGCGCCACATCCACCAGGAGCTTGCACTGCTGCAATTCGATCCGCTAATAAGGCTGGGCTGTCTTTGCCTAACATCAGCTGCAGCATGCCATTAATGTAACCTTGAACACCTTGCGGAGTAATATAGCTTTTAGAGTCTTCTTTACCTAAAAGAATGGTTTGTGCTTTGGCCACAGAATCGAGAATAGGTGTGTGACCATTTTCGTCTTTATAAACGCCAACACCTAAATCTATTTTATTAGGGTTAGTGTCAGCTTTAAATGCAGCAGACAATCCTAAAATCGGGTCGGCAGGAAGCTGGGGCAATACTTCAAACATGATGTTCCTTAATGGTAAGTTGGTTGGGTAGTGAGCGCACATTATGCCATTGGTAGTAAAAAATTCGAGTTAAATTATGCTGAAATTGAAGCTTTGTGTAGATAAGCACTTTGCTTGGTTATTGTAAGTACGTTCGTACCACTGAACATTTTGCTGTTTATCCACTTTTAATACAGTGGATGAGCGAGTGCCGTATTCATCACCAAGTATAAAAATAGACGATAAACGCCGCTCCCAGTCAATAGGTATACCCGTTTTTGGTAGGTCTTCGTCAGCGGCTAAACTCTTATCTAACAATAGTTTAAACAAGATATCCGGGTCGATATCGTGGTCATCCTGGCAATACTCTTGTAATTTAGCCACGCCTTTATTAATTTTTGGCCAAGGACTATTTAAGCTTGCATTAGATAATCCATAATAACCGTCTGTAAGCTGTTGTAGCTGATCCAAATGATTATTATAAACGGCTAAATTATTCCATTTTCCAAACAGCAAGTTATATCCGTTGTAGTTATCTTTGTGAGCACTTAACGTTTTATGGTAGTCAGATATAGGCTGTTGCAAATAATGACTGACTAACTCACCTCGTGTTATCGCATCTGCAGATATTTTTTGTGGATCGCGAATATTGGTCAAGGATGCAATATATCCTTTTTCATTCACTCCCATCCATGTACCACCTGCTTGCAAATCTTTGCCAGCAATAATGCTATTGTCAGAGTGCCAAATGTGTGACTCGGATGTACCTCGATTAAAGAACTCGTCACGATTTGCCGCAATGATTAACGGGTAATCTTTATGCTGATTGACAGCTACAAACAAAATACACATAAAACCCTCTGCACCGCACCTAAGCTAAGCGTTTATTTCGTTTTTAGTTTATCAACTTGGGTAAACAAGTTGTTGGCCTGCTCAATAAATTTATCTGTTTGTGACGCAGACGTTATATTATAGGTGGGCGGTAATAGTATTGGGTTATAGCTCGGCCTAGAACTAAACTCATCTGTATTTAAAAAACTCAAAGCATAAATAGGACCCAGTATGATGAAGGTCATCGAACATGCAATAATATTGCGCCTATGGTTACTTTGATGAAATGCAGTAAACAGACTTAACCAGATGAAGCTTCCAATAACGAGGGCAAATATGATTAGTTCTAACCATGTAAACCAGCGTCCAGGATGAATATTAAATATAGCTATTTTTTGCAATAAAATTAGCCCATTAACAAGCAGTACGATTAGCCAGAGTAGATTGAATTGGCTAATAATATGACTCTCCTTTTGGACAACTCTAGCCAATACGGCAAAGCTTAAAGGCCATAAACAAAAAACCGCTAATTGCCCTAGTTCAGAAGAAAGTCCTTTAATCAAACTAAACTCTTGCACACTACCCAAGTATTTTGAAAGTAATAAAAAGCTTAAGCAAACCAAGGATAAACAAATAGCTAAGAAGCTGTGGTTTAACCAACTAAGGTTTTCTTCTAATTCGCTTAAGGGTATGGCTTCGGCTAAAGGTACTTTAGTATCAATTATCCTTAAGCGTGTGCGACCAATTTTTATTACATCGTGTGAGTTAAGTGTGGCTTGCCTGACGAACTTATTGTTCACCTTTATGCCATTAGTTGACTGACAATCATTGACCATTAACTTGCCAGACTCAGGATCAATGGCTACCAACATATGACTGGGGCAGACATATGGGTCGTCTAAGCGTAAGTCATTATTAAAATCTCGGCCTACGCACACATAGTCTTGTTCAAATTTATAATGTTTGAGTGGAATGTTTTTTCGAGAAAGTAGTTCTAACACTATTGCCATGATATTGAGTCCATAAATTTCTGAGTGAATACCAAAGCTGACTCTTTGCTAACGCCAGACAGTGTGTAATGGCTAATCAAACCTTGTTGAGTATGATCAAGTGTGGCAGCAACAAAAAGCACATCATAGAGTTGGTCAAACTCTTTGTAAGCTCTTAAACAGAGTACTGTTTTATTAGTTACACCATTGATATTGGTGACTTTATCTTGCTGGCAACGAAAATTAGTGACATCAGTTTTGGTTGCATTATTGCCGGCACCAGCACCTGTGATGCTTTGTGAGTAAAAATTATAGAAACGATGTTCGCCCAAGGACTTACCATTTAACCATTCAAACTCAACTTCAAACCCGCCAGTGCGTAACCCGTGGTGCAAATATATTTGTTCATCTAACTGACAACGGTTTTCTACCGATAAATATAAGGCTTCTGTATCGCTAGTATTCGATCCTCCCCAGCATGATATAAAGTCAGTTATCTTTGATGGAACCAGTGCTTTTCCTAATTCACTGGTTTCCCATGAATGGTTATTTAATAACGAAAAAAGTCTATTCTGATTAGCTAATAATTGTTGTTGTATACGAGGTTTAAACTGTTCACTTTTTAAGACCTGTGCATTTTGGTTTTTTAATAGCTCTTGAATTTTTTCTAGTGGGATCAGGAAACCAATTTGATTGCCTGCTGTTGCCACATTAACACCCATTACTTCGCCAAACTTATTGACCACAGGACCTCCACTCATTCCTGGGTTAATCGAACCGGTGAAATGGATACGTTGGTAAAAGCTACTTTTTTTCAATCCATTAAATGTACCAGGAACCACTATCATGCCTAAATCATGGGGGTTACCTAAAGAATATATATCACTACCTTGTAATGGTAGTGACTGAGCAATAGGGAAAGCACTTTCTTGTGCGGATAGCTCAACTTTTCTTACTAGAGCTAAATCATTGACTACATCTACATCAACTAGTTGCAGTTGTCCCTGAGAACCATCATGAGCCAAATATTCAATCCTGAATTTATCAGGGTTATATACATATTCAGATACTACATGGTAATTCGTGACCACATT
This sequence comes from Paraglaciecola psychrophila 170, assembly GCF_000347635.1. Lineage (NCBI taxonomy): Bacteria > Pseudomonadati > Pseudomonadota > Gammaproteobacteria > Alteromonadales > Alteromonadaceae > Paraglaciecola > Paraglaciecola psychrophila. Next base: position 2,316,663 of record NC_020514.1, read on the forward strand.
ACCTGATTTATCTATTTGAAAACCTGATCCGATAGATGATTTATTACCAGACTCAAGCTCTATTATTTTGATTTGATATAGAGCGGTACGATGCTGCCCAAATAAGTTTTGGGCTGTTTGTTGACTATGTGCAAGCGAACAAAACATAGAAAAAACAAATAGTAAAATTTTCAATATTTTTGATCCAGTGACAATTAAGATTAGTAGGGCTAACTGGCGGGGCTACATTAGCGGGTTTAGTAATATTATGCAGATAGTTAACATTTTGTTTACACTCGACAAAATAGCTTACATAAGCGAACATCCCCTTAGTTTAAATTGCACAAGCCAAGAATGAAATGATTGAAAGCGTAAATACTCCTATTCTTTGTAAACAAGTTCCCAGAATAGGTAATAAATTTAGTCAATGGCTTGGCACGAGAGTTTTAAAGTGGATGGGATGGTCTTACCGCGGCACTTTCCCTTGCTGCGCAAAGATGATCCTTGCGATTGCGCCGCATACTTCTAACTGGGACTTTTTGCTGGGAATCGCTGTGGCATTTAATTTGCGTTTAAAAATCTCTTTTTTTGGTAAACACAGTATTTTCATACCACCTTTTGACCGTATTTTGCGTCGCTTGGGAGGCATTCCTATTGAGCGAAGTAGCAAACATGGTGTGGTTGATGGCATGGCCGATAAAATGCGAGAAGCCAAAAGTATGCTGTTGTGTCTTGCTCCAGAAGGGACTCGAAGTAGGGTGTCGCCTTGGAAAACCGGTTTTCTACATATTGCCAACAAAGCCAACGTACCAGTATTGTTGGTAGCTTTTGATTATAAGAAAAAACTTATCGAGTTTGGTCCATTACATAATATAAGCGACAATACGCACTTCGAACTGAATAGGATTTATCTGCACTTTAAACAAGTTCAAGGTAAGTATCCTGAAAAGATGGTCATTAAAGTTGTCCCCCCTGTGGAGAGAGAGATTGAAAAATAAAGGTTTTACTACCAGATTGGTGCATGCAGATAGGTTATTGAATTCACCTGAGAGTGGTGCCGTACATCAGGCCACTAACAACTCAGTACTATTTGAATATAAAGATGCACAAGGCTTAGTGGATGTTTTTCAAGGTAAAAAGACAGGGCATGTATATTCTCGCTCATCTTCAGGCTCAAATACTGCGCTGCAAAACATACTGACTCATTTAGAGGGGGGTATAGGTGCGATTACGTTCTCAACTGGGATGGCGGCCATCACTGCCACCATGTTGAGCTTATTTAAAGCGGGCGATCATTTAATTGTTAGTCATTTTTTGTTTGGTAATACCCGTAGTTTTGCAGAAACTATGCAATCTTTAGGCATTGAGCTAAGTTTTGTTGATGTGACTGATGTACAGAATGTGAAACAGGCTTTTAAACATAATACTAAAGCGGTTTACTTAGAAACCATTGCTAATCCCGTTACCCAAGTGGCTGACTTGCGCGCTATCGGTCAATTTTGTGAGTCTAAAAAAGTACTTTTTTTAGTCGACAACACCATGACACCGGCTAATATTTTCAGTGCTAATTCAGTTTTGGCCTCATTGACCCTTAGTTCTTTAACAAAATACATTGCTGGGCATGGCAACGTATTAGGCGGTGTAGTCGTAGACACCGGGTTGTTCGATTGGAGTAGTTTTGAAAATATTCTGCCTATATACAGAGGCCCAGATAAAACCCAATGGGGGCTTACTCAAATTCGTAAAAGAGGCCTTAGGGACATGGGGGCGACGTTGTCACCTGAGTCAGCCCATGCTATTTCCATTGGCTTAGAAACCCTCGTCTTGCGAACGGATAAAGTATGTGAAAATGCTTTGCGTTTAGCCTCTTACCTGCATAATCATGATAAAGTTTCAGCTGTTTATTACCCCGGCTTAGCGGATCATCCTCAGCACTTCTTAGCAAGAGAATATTTTGACGGTTACGGAGGGGTATTGAGTTTAGATTTAGTTGAAGATATCGACCCTATCGAATTTTTAAATGCATTAAAATTAGTGATCTGCGCCACACATTTAGGTGATACCCGTACCTTAGCTTTGCCAGTTGCCTCTACCATCTATTTCGAAAGTAGTGCCAAAGAAAGACAACAGATGGGTGTAAATGACAACATGATCAGAATGTCGATTGGCATAGAGGATATTGACGATATAGTCGCTGATTTTGAACAGGCCTTTGCGCAGTTTTAGACTCACCCCTAGCTCACGTCTTACGGCTAAAAAGCTAGAGGTCAAGATAAGAAAATTATAAACTATAGAGGAAAAAAGGCACTAGGTACCGAACACAGAAGTTAAAAAACGTATCTTTTTTTCCTCTGCTTAGCATAAGCGCTCCTTTGCTTCTGTGGTAAGTCGGCCTTATCTTTTCTTCGTCAGCTAATATTGAGCGGCAATTGATTGCGTAGTTTAGATTAGTTCAAAACTTGTGGTGATTGCTACATTTCCAGTCAGCATCAACATGACTGAACAATATTTTTCAACTGATAACTGAACAGCTCTGGCCACATTTTTTCAGTTAAATCTTTGCCTTTCACAATGTAATGAGCATGAATTGCAGTAAAAACCCGTGGTGCCTCTTCTGCTCTTTTTGCATCAAGTTGACATACACAATCATCCACTTGCTTTCTTAAGGATATCTACCAAGTCAGTAGATGAACAGGCACCGACAGATAACAAAACTGACTAATAGGGTCATCGTTTCACTATTACCGTCCAACTCTAAAGTTTTTCTGTATCTGTTTTGCAGGTAAATTGTAAATTTTCTTGCTAACTAACCGTTGCTTTCATAGTTTCCGTTCTTTCTCTTATTCCTTTACTTTTTAACGAGTGTTATTTTAGTCTTGTCTAATAAAATACGTTTTTGCCTAAACAAAGACCCAATCGCTTTTTTATACACATTTTTGCTTACTTTAAAACGCCGCGATATTTCGTCAGCTGAACTCTTATCGGTTAAAGTAGATAGACCATCATGTGCAATTAAGTCTTCTATTATTTGTTCTTCTAAGGTGTTGCGGGCAGTTGGGTCATGAAACTGAAAACACAAATCAATTTTGCCATCTTCGCGAATACGCTTAATAAAGCCTTTCATTGAATGACCAATTTTAATTGGCTGAAAAACTTCATCTCTGAATATCAAACCAAGGTGTGAACCATCGATAATAGCCTTGTAACCCATATCTGTTTGCCCACATATCAGTAACTCAACTTCTTGCTTCTCTTCAAAAGTGCCGCCTTCATCACACGACTCTTCATACAAAAAATCTTTGAGTTTGGTAGATGCTGCAAGCCGGCCAGTTTCTTCATCACAAAATACATAAACTACATAAGAGACCCCTTCAGACATAGGGTAATCTTGTTCACTAAATGGTACCAATAAGTCTTTTTCTAATCCCCAATCTAAAAACACACCTACTTTGGTGATACTGACAACTTTTAAATACGCACAATGATCAACAAACACCTTGGGACGTCTGATGGTGGCGATAAGACGATCATCACTATCATGATAAATAAACGCATTCACCATATCCCCTAATTTACAGCCCAAGGGCGCATTTTTAGTAGGTAGTAAAATTTGACCTTTATCGCCTGCGTCTAGGTAGAAACCAAAGGGCACTTCATTGACGACTTCTAGGTTATTGAATTTTCCAACTTGCGACATGTTTTGCTGAGTATCTGTAACGAAATTATATGCATATTGTAACTGACCAATAGATTAAGAAATATAAAAACAATGGTTTTTTTGCTAAATGGATCGATTTATTCATGGCATAATTAGCGTATTAGGTAATAGTTTTTAATATGGTGTTTTATGGCAGATTATAACAATATTGTATTTTTACATGGGCAGTTTATGCCTATGTCTGAAGCCAAAATATCGCCTATGGATCGCGGTTTTTTGTTTGGTGATGGCATATATGAAGTGGTGCCATCCTACGATGCTAAGTTAGTGGGTTTTGGCTTACATATCGAGCGTATGCAAAACGGCCTTGATGCTATTGGTATAAAATTAAATATGGGAGTGGATGATTGGCGTAATATTGCTCAAAATTTAATTGAAAAAAATGGTAAAGGCAATTTAGGTTTATACCTTCATGTTAGCCGAGGTGCGGATGTGAAACGTTTTCATGCTTTCCCTGAGAATATTCAACCTACTGTGTTTGCTTATGCCTTCACGATCCCCGCGCCACCTATCGCCGATAAGTTAAAGGTCAAACAATATAGCGTCACCAGTACTGAAGATTTACGTTGGAAACGTTGCCAGATAAAATCGACTTCATTATTAGGCAATGTGATGCACTTTCAACAAGGTCGTGAAGCCGGCGTTGATGAAACCATTTTATATAACCAGCGTGACGAGTTAACAGAAGCCAGCGCCTGCAATGTGTTTGTTGTCAAGAATGATGTGATAATGACACCACCTTTAGATAACCAATTACTGCCCGGTATTACCCGTAATATGGTACTAGATATATTACGTAAAGATGGCACATTACACATACAAGAAAGACCGATAAGCATGACCGAAGTCCACGCTGCGGATGAGCTTTGGTTAACCAGCTCAAGCAAAGAAATTGCACCTGTGGTTGAGCTAGATGGACAACCAGTAGGCAATGGCAGAGTGGGCGATATTTGGCAACTTGCGCAGACATTATATTCCGCGAATAAACATAATTATTAAAAAGTTTTACTAACAATACTTGGAATATAAATAACCCGTATGTCTCGACCTTCCAAAATTATTATTGATTTAGCCGCTATACAGGCCAATTGTCGCTTAGCCCAATCTATTGCGCCCCATTCTAAAACCGTTGCCGTGATAAAAGCGGACGCCTATGGACATGGCGCTGTTGAGGTGGCCAAATCATTAGAGCCACAAGTTGAAATGTTTACTGTGTCTTGTCTTGAAGAAGCTTTAGTTCTGCGTGAAAACGGCATAAGTAAACCCATCTTATTGCTTGAGGGCTGTTTTGATATAAGTGAATTAAAGATTGCGGCTGACAATCAATGCGAACTTGTTGTGCATAGCCGTTTACAACTAGAACAACTAATTGATACCCCTCTTAAAACAGCTATAAATATTTGGTTGAAAATTGACACGGGAATGCACAGGTTAGGAATTTCACCTCAAGAGGTTGGAGCTGTATATGCCAAGCTGGCGGCCTCAAAGAACGTAAAAAATATAGTTTTAATGACACATTTTGCCCATTCTGATCATATAGGTGGGGAACACACTGCTATGCAAATAAGTCGATTTGAAGACTGTATTCAGCCCATTGTTGCTAATGCTAATCAAAAAGTAGAACTAAGTATGGCTAACTCTGCAGCGTTGTTAGCTTGGTATCAGACCAGAATGGATTGGAATCGACCAGGGATCATGTTGTACGGTTTGAGTCCTTTTGCGGGGCCTATTGAAGCTGCCTCTAAGCTTATCCCTGCCATGAACTTTGAGTCACAAGTGATAGCTTTGCGAGATGTGTCAACTGGTGAATCTGTGGGTTATGGTTGCACATGGGAGGCAAAACGGCCTTCTGTTATTGCCACGATTGCTGTTGGTTATGGTGATGGTTACCCCCGAACAGCCAAGTCGGGCACACCCGTTTTAATAAACAAACAGCGTGCGCCGCTGGCGGGTAGGGTGTCTATGGATTTGATCACAGTGGATGTTACCGACCTCGCCAATGTTCAAATTGGCGATAACGTTTTGTTATGGGGTAAGGAGTTATCAGCTAATGAAGTGGCAAGTTGGGCGGGTACTATTGGTTATGAATTGGTGACACGCATGCCTAGACGGGTTACTAGGCACTTTGTTAGCTAAAATTGTACTGGTGAATTTAATTTAAACGAATTAACATTCAGCGACTAAAACGGCTCTAAGCGGGGCAGGGTAACCCTCAATGGTTTTACTGTGATCGTTCGGGTCAAGAAAGTCTACTAATGATTGACTATCCATCCACTCTGTTGTCCTTTGTTCTTGTAGAGCGGTGGATGCCACATCCACCACGCGAATATTTTTAAAACCGACTCTTCGCAGCCATAGGGTTAAAGCGGCAGTACTGGGCAAATACCACACATTACGCATTTGTGCATAACGCTCACCGGGCATGAATACTGTTTGCTCATCGCCTTCTACTACTAAGGTTTCAAGTACTAGTTCTCCGCCTTTACGCAATTGATTTTTTAACTGGTATAAAAAGTCTATGGGGCTGCGTCTGTGATATAACACGCCCATTGAAAACACTGTGTCAAACGCTTTGAGTTCAGGTAATTGTTCCACACCTATCGGTAATAAGTGAATCCGTGGATCAGGATTAAAGTGTTTAATCGCTTGGAATTGCATTAAAAAAAGTTGCGATGGATCCGCACCCACTACCATTTTTGCGTGTTCACCTAACATGCGCCACATATGATAACCACTGCCACAGCCTACATCTAGAACATAACGATCTTTAAGAGAATGTATGTGAGGTTGCACTCGGTTCCATTTCCAGTCGGAACGCCACTCAGTATCGACATGAATACCATGCAGATGAAAAGGCCCTTTGCGCCAAGGCGTAAATTGCTTAAGCAATCCTATTATCTGTTTTTGCGTGTATTCACTGATATCACTTGAAACACCAAATTTGACCGTGTCTTTAAGTTCAATTGATGATGGTTCAGTGGTAGGTAACTTGTGAAGCAACTTTACCCATTTTGTAAAATCACCATGTAACTGTTCTTTTTGCCAAGTCGCAATTTGAGCCGGTAACACTTCCAACCAATGACTTAAAGGTGAGTCAGCAATGTGTTTGTAAAAATCATTGAACCAATTAACAGCCAAGTGGCCTCCTAATGAATAACCGCAGCTTAGAGCTGCGAGATTTTAGCTTAAAGCAAAATATAAAAAGCCAATAAAGGATTTCATTTATAACAAATGATGCCACTTTTTATTGACAGTAAACTGATATGAAAATATTTTAAGTCACGCATTGCGACCTACTAAAAAGATAAGAGCAAAAGAATGTAAACCACTGGTAAAAAAGGTCACGGAGCATAAAAGTGTATAAAACTTTGCTCTATGAAGCGTTAGCGCCCGTTTTCTTCTGTGGTAAATCAATTTTATCTTTTATCTTTTATCTCGAATCGCGATGCAACTGAAACCGAATATTTTTAGCCCTTAATTACCACCATGGACGCAAAATTAAAACAGGTAAACCAGCGTACAATATCTGTAAAACCCACTAGTGTTAATCTGTCTTTGTGTTGCTCAAAGGTCTCGGTGCGCATGACGTCTTCTAATGCTGTGCGTTTTTGGCTTATTTCTAATTCGCTATAACCGTTTCTGCGTTTAAATTCGTGGTGCAGGTCAATGACCAAATCATTACCTTGTTCAGTATCATGACTTATCTTTTCAGATAACAATAAAACACCACCAGGATTTAATCCGGCATATATTTTATGCATAATATCGATGCGTTGCTCTGGCGGGATGAATTGCAAGGTAAAATTCATAACTACACAAGATGCATTTTTAATATCAATGTTTTGGATATCATCACAAATTACACTTATTGGTGTGGCCGCTTTAAAAGCCTGTACATGTAACTCACAACGCTGAGCCATGGCAGGAGAGTTATCAATCGCTAGAATTTGGCAGTTATCGCTTTGTATATATTTGCTAGCAGCTAAACTCGCAGCCCCTAATGAACACCCTAAGTCGTATATATTACTGTCAGGTTGCGCGTAGCGAGCGCAAATTTGACCTATGGTATCAACTATCGTGCTGTATCCAGGCACAGAACGTTGGATCATATCAGGAAATACTTCTGCCACCGATTGATCAAATCGAAATTCACTAACTTGTTGCGGCTGAGAATAAATGGTGTCTTTAACGTCTTGCATGATGGCGTGATGACCTAAATAAAAATAACGCGTAATTCTACCTGTGCAATCTAATTCAAGCAATTTCCATTCATAGCCACTTACGAGCTACTGTTTGAGTTTGAAGTAGCTTAATAAACATACGATTTTTTAGAAAAAACCAATTGAACTTGTGAATTAGGTCATAAATGTAAATTATGCCTTCATAATCAGAGACTAAAGTATTAGTCTCTGATTAAAGACCAGTTAAGACCAAGGTATTAGTCCTTACTGGAAGAGTAATAATAATTTAAACGGGCTGAGTTCAGTGGCGAAGTTTTTAATAGCAGATGATCATCCTCTTTACAGAGAAGCATTGAAATCGGCACTGCGGCCATTATTTGAGAACGTCGAGATCATTCAATCTGATGGTTTAGTTTCGACATTAGAGGCGCTACAGCAAAATTCAGATTTTGATCTAGTACTATTAGATTTAAATATGCCGGGTTGTGATAACTTTTATGGTTTAATCAGAGTCTCTCAAGATTTTCCTCATGTTCCTGTGGCTGTCGTCTCAGCAAGTGATTCAGTTGAAGTGGTATCTAAAGTCATGAGCCTAGGTGCTAAGGGATTTATCCCAAAAGCGGCTCCCACTCAGACTATAGCAGATGCATTGAAACAAATAATGGACGGCAATAATTGGTTACCAGAGGGCATGGAAACTTCTATTGAAGATGATGCTCCAGTGATTAATATTGCTAAGCTTGTAGGTGAATTGACACCCAAACAATTCCAAGTATTAAAATTATTGCAAAATGGTCTACTTAACAAACAAATCGCCTTTGATTTGAATATTACCGAGGCTACTGTCAAAGCACATATCAGTGCTGTTTTCAGAAAACTCAATGTTAATACCCGCACTCAAGCTGTGTTGCTCTTGAAAAATTTGGATACCCCTTAGTAATTAGCTGTGATAACTACTAGCTTGCCTCTAACTGATTTGCATCGACACCTCGATGGTAATATTCGGCCGTCAACCATTTGGCAGCTTGCTCAAGAATTTTCTATCCCACTGCAGCAGCAAAACTTAGAAGAGCTTATTCAAGCGACGCAAGTCCAATTTAAAACGACCGACCTTTTGGCTTTTTTGCAGCAAATGGAACTGGGTGTCTCAGTGTTAGCCTCAGAGCAAGCTTGTTATAGAGTGGCATATGAAAATGTCGAAGATGCTAAGCGGGCAGGTCTCACTTATGTAGAATTACGCTTTTCGCCAGTTTTTATGGCACAGGCCCATAATCTTCCCATTGAGCAAGTGGTTGATGCTGTTGTCGCTGGCTGCAAAGCAGGCAGTAAAAAATTTGGTGTACCCGTTAATCTCATTGGCATATTAAGTCGCAGTTACGGTGAAGCAACTTGTTATCAAGAGCTTTGGGCATTGCTCAGAGCCAAAGACGATATAGTGGCGCTAGATTTGGCAGGTGATGAAAAAGGCTTTCCTGCTATCAGGTTTAAACAACATTTTAAATTAGCCAGAGATGCCGGCTGGAACATTACTGTGCACGCTGGTGAAGCCGACGGACCACACAGTATTTGGCAAGCAATTGATGAGTTAGGCGCAACGCGGATTGGCCATAGTGTGGCGGCACGAAAAGATCCTCATTTAATGGATTTTATGGCGAAAAATGACATCAGCATAGAGTGCTGTTTGACTTCCAACTTTCAAACCGGTGCTTTTACTGATATTGCCCATCACCCGATTAAAACCTTCATCGAAAGGGGCATTGTGGTGACGTTGAATACCGACGATCCCGGTGTGTCGGGCATTGAGATTGCTGATGAGTACAGGTTAGCTAGGGAGGTTGTGGGGTTGTCTGCTAAGCAGCTTGCTCAGATACAGTTGAATGGGGTTGAGGTGGCGTTTGCGGGGGATAGTGTTAAGTGGGAGTTGTTGAGTCAATCTCGTTAAGCTTTTCTTTTTATATTTTATACTGCGTTAAAGTATGCGCTGACGTGTTGTGGTTGAATTAGCCGGACACTTCAATAAAGGATTATAATCCTGTTAATTGAGGTGAATATGACTAAACGAACAAACAAGCATTATCCAGCAGAATTTAAGTAAGAAGCGGTTGCTCTGGTAATTGAGCAAGATTACTCAATCGTGCAAGCAGCTGCATCTTTGGGCGTGACAGACAAACTACTTTACAACTGGGCAGCCAAACATAAGAAACAAGCACAAGGTGATGTGTTGTCTGGTGATGAACGGGCAGAGTTAATTCAGCTCAGGAAGGATAATAAACGTCTACACATGAAGCGTAAAATCCTAAAAAAGGCAAGTGCCTTCTTCGCGAAAGAAATGAAGTAAGATATTCTTTTATAAGTGAGCTTGATGCTAAATATCCTGTGTCAGTTGCTTGTAAAGTGATGGAAGTGAGTTCGTCAGCATACTACGTATGGCTAAAAAGACCGGGTGAACTCATAGTCGCTCAAACACTTAGACTGTATCGACGAGCAAAAATATTATTCAAGGCGAGTCGAAACAGTTGAGGCAGCGCAGAGCTTGCTAAAGCACTACGCAAAGAAGGCTTTGAGATAACACGTTATCGCGCCATTAAGCTAATGGAGCGGCTTAAATTAGTTGTGACTCGGAGAATAGTTTATAAAGTGACAACCAAGCGAAAACACAGTGATAGAGGCTCTCAGTATACGAGTACAGGCTTTAGAAACTTGCTGTCGCGATTAGGTTGTCGAGCCCAGCATGGGTGACGTTGGAGCTTGCTGGGATAATGATGTTGTGGAGCGTTTCTTTGGAAGTATAAAGCATGATTGGTTGTTTAAAGTACCGCAGCCAACTTGATGACATATGCGAGAAGATGTGACTAGGTACATGAAATATTACAATGTTGAGCGACTGCATTCAGCCAATTTGGATCAATCGTCAATTGAATTTAAAAACTCCTTTAGAAAAGTGTCCGGTTGGAGTTGACCAGAACAATCACCGAAGTATCAACTTTAAGGACGTGCAGCTTTATTAGGCTTTATGACAAATTAAAGATTATGTGCTTCCTCTTTTGGCGTTCTTTTGGTTATTTATATAAGATTAACACGACTTTAAAATTAAAATCTGTTGATTTAATATCGATTTTAAAAAACAGTAAGCACTAGGCGTTGAGCGTGTAGTTTAAAGAGAATGAAAGTCAAATATATGCTGAGTATTAAGCGAAGAACATGGACTAGCTCATGTATGGTCTAATGAACCTAATTTAAGCCCATCCGCTTAAATTGTGCGAGCGGATGGGGATATCAAATTAGAGGGGAAATACTGCTCGGTCAAAAAGGACACAAAATATAACTCCGCCATTCTATAAATTTGTCATTTATAGAAATGTTAACGGTTTAAAGGATTACCTCTCTTATATTTTTTATATTTTTTATATTTTTTATATTTATTGAGCAGAATATAAATAGAAGTATAATGCGTGTCAAAATTAATGTCATAACGGTTTTTATGAATGTGCACAAGCATACCTAAATGTGTGTGTTGTGTCAAGAAGGTGTAATGAGAACATATAAAAGCACAGCAGTTCGAGGTCAAAATCTTGATTTCTAGTATACGGGTAGAATCCCATAAAAGTGTTCAAGGACAGCAAGTAAGCAAATATCAAATTCCTAGCTTGGGTTTATGTAATGCACAATGTGTTACATGCCCAAAACAATTTCATGCAATTTATTTTGACACGAATGTTTTTATTAAGAGGTATGTCTTGTCAGTAGCTGGAACTACATACCGAATATCAGATCCCATGTTCAGGATCCTTTGTGCTTTTCATAAGCATGAGGGTAGAGTCGTCAGTAGGAATTTTTTGTTGGCATATGGATGGGGAATAAGCAATAAAGTTAATAATAATGTAACTGTAGCCATATCTGAGTTGAGAAGTTTACTGAAAAATATAACAGATCTGGAAATAATCACAATTCATGGTAAGGGATATCAGTTGGTCAATAAAAAAGGACTTTTTAAGTGATTCATATTCCATCAATATCTGTCACTCATAAAGATTATCAGTTTACTGTGTAACCGAGAGTTGAGTTAATAACTGACCGCACATCAAAAAAACTGCATTTATGAAATGTTGTGCGTTATTAATAAAGGCAAATCAAACAGATTTGCCCCACAAGTTTTTTAGTGAGTTAAATCAACAAGATTTTTATACGATTTATCGTCATGTACTGAGCTTTTTAACAAGACAAACTACGTCAGCAATTTCACTTAGCACAAGTTTTGATTTCTTAAGGTACATTACGTTAAATGCTTATATCAGAATTTGTAGATGTTAAGTTCATTTTAGAACTAATAGAAACCAGTCCTTTACATTCAACAATTCAAATTGAAGATCGATTAAGTGATAACATAAAATATCCTAAAGTAAGTATTTGGTTAGATGACCTTGGAACTGAGCGGGCAAATATTGATTTAATAAATCTAATTAACCTGAGATCTGCTTAAGCGATAATCATAGAGTTCAGCTCTACTTCAGTTAAATTCAGGCTTGGCTTATTTTCTTTTAAGCCATAATGGGCCCATTCCGCGGGATGAATTCAGCATAAAGCCATTCATACTCCGATACCTTGAGTGTTCGATGTAAGAAATATTCTTAATTTGGTCGTTTATTGTTCAAGTTATATAGCGCCTTGAAAGCATGGCCCTATCCCACAACGATATAGCTTTTGCATTCATATTTTTGCGAACGGTTGTGATGAGACTTACACCTTTGTCTAATAAATCTGCTTCCAAAGCTTTACTCAAATAGCCTTTGTCTCCATACAATTTATCAGTTAAACATTCTGCTAATTCACGCACGGGTTGAGTGTCATGCACATTGCCGGTTGTGACTTTTGCAGCAACAATTTCACCGTGATGATTGACGACTAAGTGGAGCTTGAAACCATAAAACCAACCCATAGTACCTTTACCTCGTTGAGCGATACCGTTGAAGGTTTTATGTCTAGGTATTCGAATATTATGGCACACATTGATGCTCGTAGAGTCAATGAATTCGAGTCCTGAGGGCTTTCCTTTAAGTGATGTAAAGTAGGCACACATGGGCACAATAACTCTAGGCATGACCGCTATAAATTGTGTGTAACTCAATAAATTTGGAAACGCATTCTTGTACACAAGAGATACATACTCAAGAGAGTAGTTTTTGAAATCACGGTAATGTGACATATGAAAACTGACGACAATCGTCATGATTTCATATGTGGTCATTTGCCACTTCTCTTTGACGTTTTCGCGTTGCGTCTTCGAGCAGTTGTTTACGCCATTGAGGAATAAATACTTTGCAAAAATCATCGACATCACAAAACAACTCAACTAATTTACTCATGCCTGTTCACTTTTTAGATTCATCTCTTTTAGTCGAAAGATCGGATCTTGGAACAGGCATTTAGTTCAATTTCTTAAACAGGATTCAGATTAATTAGCAATTGTCATGGATTTGTACTCACTCCGTATTGTTGGTTGGCATATATCAAAACGCATGACGCGTGATTTGGTCGAGCAATTGCTGGTAAAGGCTCATAACTTACGTAAACCGGCAAAAGGTGTGGTATTTCACAGTGATAGAGTCTCTCAGTACACGAGTACAGGCTTTAGAAACTTGCTGTCGCGATTAGGTTGTCGAGCCCAGCGTGGGTGACGTTGGAGCTTGCTGGGATAATGCTGTTGTGGAGCGTTTCTTTGGAAGTATAAAGCATTATTGGTTGTTTAAAGTACCGCAGCCAACTTGATGACATATGCGAGAAGATGTGACTAGGTACATGAAATATTACAATGTTGAGCGACTGCATTCAGCCAATTTGGATCAATCGCCAATTGAATTTGAAAACTCCTTTAGAAAAGTGTCCGGTTGGGGTTGACCAGAACAGGTGAGCAACGTATGGCTAAAAGTAACACTGGGTGGTTTCTTCTTCGGTAGGTTTAGTTAAGGCTACAATACGCACAACTCTGGGATTGAGCTTAGCGGTGATTGTTTTGATTGCACCGCCTTTACCTGCGGCATCTCTGCCTTCAAAAAGCACTACCACTTTCTGACCCGTTTTTTGCACTGATTCTTGCAAATGGGCCAGTTCAATTTGTAACTTAGCTAAGTGTTTTACGTATTTAGATTTTTTCATCCTTTCAACCTTTCATCTTTTCACTTGTTCAATAAATATCTGTTAAAAAATAATTTTAAAATTAAAGACTTTGATAAACTAAAACTCTACATCCTTAGCCTCAAGAAACATACTTTATTTATGCTGTATCTGGTTCAGTCAAACAAAATGGAATGCTTAGCAGATAGTTTAATCAGTTGTTTGCAAGAAACTGCAGGGTGCGGGCCGCTAGGGCACGGTACATCTGTATTTGAGTCAGACCAAATATTGGTGCAGAGCCCGGGTATGTCGCAGTGGTTAAAAATCCAAATAGCTGAAAAACTGGGTATTGCGGCGAATATCGACTTTCCGCTGCCATCAAGTTTTATTTGGCAGTTGTACCAACAACATATCCAACACTTACCTGAACAATCAGCCTTTACCAAGCCAAATATGACATGGAAACTGATGTCGATATTGCCCACTATGCTTGAGCAACCTGAGTTTGCGGCAATAGAACAGTATTTAAAGGATTCACAACCTCTAAAGTTATATCAATTATCCGGTAAAATTGCGGATGTGTATGACCAATATTTGGTTTACCGACCCGACTGGATCATACATTGGGAAGCTGGCCATAATGACCTTCCTGATACGAATGATTTAAGTATTTGTGAGTCTCATCCATGGCAGCCCATTTTATGGCGCGCTTTGGTAACCAATAGCAAAGATTTGGGTGAGTCACCTTTTCATAGAGCCAATTTACATCACACTTTGCTTGAAGCCTTACATAATCCAGTTAATCAAAAAAGCACGGCTGAAGCGGAAAAACCTCTCATGGTTTTTGGTATTTCAGCCATGCCAATGCAACAACTAGAAGTACTCAGTGCTTTGGCTGAAACACGGGATGTGTTGATATTTTGGTTTAATCCTAGTCAGCATTATTGGGGCGATATAGTGGATAAAAAAACCCAGGCTAAAGCCCAACTTAAAGCGATAGACAATTCAGAACTGGCCGGAGTCGAGTTTTTAGATATAGGCAATCCACTGTTGGCTTCTTGGGGCAAGTTAGGTCGAGATTACCAAGATATGTTGCTGAGCTTTGAATTGCAGCAACAAGACTACTTTGTTGATATCCATCCAGAGTGTCTGCTGCAGCATATTCAATCAGATGTGAATCAATTACAGTTTAGAGCGACAGCAGATGAACTAGACGCCAGCGAGTTATTATCCAACGGTAAAGAGTATCCTAAAGTTGAAATTACGCCAACAGACAGTTCTTTACAAATCCATGCATGTCACTCCAAAGTACGTGAGCTTGAAATTTTGCACGACCAATTGCTCATGCGTTTTAATGACAACCCCGATTGGCATCCCGGTGATGTGATTGTGATGATGCCCGACGTTGCCACTTATGCGCCTTTTATCGAAGGGGTGTTTGGTGCTGTAGAACATCATTTAGCTATTCCTTATGCCATATCTGATCGCAATGTGGGTCAGGTATCACCATTATTGAGCAGCTTTTTACAATTGATGAAATTGCATCAAAGCCGCTTAACGTTATCTGAAGTATTGTCATTACTTGAAGTACCCGCGGTGCAGCGCAAATTTGCTATCGACCCACAAGAATTTGAACTATTACAACATTGGTTAACCGATGCGGGTGTGCGCTGGGGCTGGAACGACCATGATAAACAGCGCTGGGATTTACCGGCAGAAAAACAAAACACATGGGTGTTTGGTTTACAGCGATTGTTAGCCGGTTATGCGATGGCAAGCACCGAGTTGTACCAAGGTGATCAAGACTTAATTTCGGCTTATGCTGATATTGAAGGCCAGCAAGCCGTGGCTTTAGGTAAGTGTTATCAGTTTACTAGTGCACTATTAAAGGTATTGGCATTTTGCCAAAATCAACAAAGCAATCAACAGAATCAACAGAATATACAGCAGAAAGTTGAGCAAGCCCTTGAATTGCTAGCTGAGTTGTATGATGCCGATGAAACAGAACAAGCCGACATGCTTATCCTTCGAGAAACCCTCGAAAAAATGTTAGTCCACAGTCATCAATATACACAACAGATTGATCAAGATGTGTTTGTCAGTGAGCTACAGCAAAATATTCAGGAAAATGGGGTAGGCCAGCGATTTTTAGCGGGTTATGTGAATTTTTGTACATTAATGCCTATGCGTAGTATCCCTTTTAAAATGGTGTGTTTGTTAGGCATGAACGACAGCGATTATCCTCGTCAAAGTGTGCCTATGGGGTTTGACCTGATGCGTTTGGCTCCTGCTAAACGTGGTGACAGGTCACGCAGGTTAGACGACCGATACTTGTTTTTAGAAGCTGTGTTGTCGGCCAGAGAGCAACTGTATTTTAGTTATCAAGGTTTTAGCCAAAAAGACAATAGCCCTTTAGCACCCTCTATTTTGCTCAGTGAGTTAATGGAATATTGCCAACAAGGGTTTTGTTTGTCAGGTGAGTTAGGTTTAGACGTCGAGCAAACCGAAAAAAACCTGCTGGCCCATTTAACGATTAAACATAAATTACAGCCTTTTAATCAGGCTTATTTTAAGGTTAAGGGTAAAGTTAATGGCGAGGACGCCCAAGCTCACAACAAACCTGAGTCTTATTTAAGCTTTAACAAAAAACAACAAGCCATTGCCGAGCAGTTGCAACAACCCTCACAAGCGTTGATGTTTAATGCTGAGCCGTTGACTCAGTCCTTAGAGCAATCTCCTCAACTTGAGCTTGAGGCTATGATCCAGTTTTTCCAAAACCCTGCTAAAGCATTTTTTATCCAGCGATGGCAAACCCGTTTTTATCCATTAGGGCAGCAAAGTAGTGATGAAGAACCTTTCTCATTTGATGGTTTAGATAGATATAAATTAAACGAAAGATTAGTGCAGCATTCTCTTGCTACGAGCCTTAAAGACACTTCTGAGCTGGTTATCAACGAAGATAGTGTAGAAAGGGTAAATAGTGCAAAGAGTAAAGAAAGTGAAGAAAAAGCTACTTTAGCAAACCAAGAGATAGAACAACCCACTACTATCATTAGCTTATTGAACGAACTCAGAGCAGAAGGCAAGTTGCCCGCAGGGCAAAGCGGAGAATTGGCGCTTAGACCATTAGTGAAACAAAGCACGCAACTAGCCGAACAAATTAATGAACTCAATACATCGCTCACTCCAGCGCAAAGTGTTGATATTGAGTTGTTGGTTAATAATGTGGTTCTAGTTGGGCGTGTTGACAGCCTGTATGCACAAAACTTAATACTCTGGCGCGCAGGAAAACTTAGGGCTAAAGATCGTATTGCTTTGTATTTACAATGGTTATGTTTGTGCGCTGATGTACCCAAGGTTGGACTCAATCAAGCATATTTTATCAGCACTGAAAAATTGTATTCACTACCTGTGATTGAGAAACAAACAGCCCTACAACAACTGGCTATTTGGCTTGAACATTGGCAGCTAGGTGGCGAACAAATACTCCATTTTTACCCAGAAGCCGCTTGGCAATGGGCAACGAGTCAGGACATAAACAAAACCTTGAGCACATTTAAAGGCAATGACTTTGCCGCAGGCGAGGGCACCGAAGCCCACATTCAGAGAGTTTGCCCAGACTTAACCCAGCGTTTTGAACCTTTTAGCCAAATAGCAGAGGCGTTACTTTTACCTCTTGTTGAATTAGGTGATGCAAAATGAGCTTTACTCCAATTCTCGATGGGGCGCTTAATTCCAATGACATCGCGCCATCGGCTGCCATGCAACCTCTTGATACGTTCACTTTCCCTTTGTATGGCGCTTCGTTAATTGAAGCCAGTGCTGGCACAGGCAAAACCTACACCATCGTTAATTTGTATATTCGTTTGTTACTTGGCCATGGCTGCGAACCTTTGGGAGTCGAGCAGATATTAGTGGTGACCTTCACCAATGCCGCCACAGGTGAATTAAAAGAGCGTATTCGCCAGCGTTTACGTAAAGCCTATTTAGACTTTTTTGCTAGGACCAGCAAAGACACTTTTATTCAGCAACTTATTGAGCAAAGCGACAACGTTGAACTCGATTGCCAGCGTTTAGCCTTAGCCAGTAAACAGATGGATGAGGCCGCGGTGTATACCATTCACGGCTTTTGTCACAAAGCACTCACCGAGCACGCTTTTGAAAGTGGTGCTATGTATGAGCAGAGTTTCATATTAGATGAAAGTGAATGGCTGAAAATAGCTGCTGAGGATTATTGGCGTAAACATGTGGTGACTTTGCCACAATACACCTTACAGCTATTGCTAAAACATTGGGCGACACCTGATGCCATGATTAAAGAGATTGGTCGCTTGCTTAGTCAGCATGCCACGCCGCATCAAACAAAAGATATTGATTCGGCTATCAAAAGTGTGGATCAATATGCCCAGCAGGTAACCAAGCTTAAACGTTGGTGGTTATCAAATGACGTTAGCCTACAACTTAGCAAGGCTAATCTGAATGGTCGAGCTAAATTAGGCAAGTTACCCACATTACAAGATATGCAGGCATTTTGTAAAAGTGACTTATTACAAATAGATTTTGACAAAACGGGTTGGCAGCTCTTCTCCCCTGAACAAATAGCGAAGGCGGCTAAAAAAGGCAGTGAGGACTTATCCCACTTAGATTTTAGCCAGTTTGAACAATTACAAAGTATGCTGTTACGTTGCCAACAAAACTTAATCTTAGCGTTTAGCCAACACGCGATGTCGGTGGTGTCGACTAATCTTAAATCTCATAAAGACATGTTACATTTGTTATCGCCTGATGACCTATTAACGGGTTTGCAACGCGCTATAAGCCAACAAGCTGGCACAGATGACAATACGTTGGCTAACACCATTCGCCAAAAGTACCCAGCGGCATTGATTGATGAATTTCAAGATACCGACCCAGTTCAGTTTGAAGTATTCCAAGGCATTTACGGCTCTTCTCAGCAAGAGCCTGATTTGGGGCTTAGTGACAAGAATAGTGATGAGGATATTGACAATAATAGTGGTGAGAATAGTTTTGATAATAATTCCAAACTGAGTACCGAGATTAAGCATGGTGCTGATTCCAAGGGTAGCTCAAGGCTGTCAACATCCTGTTGGATCATGATTGGTGATCCCAAACAGGCTATTTATGCGTTTCGTGGCGCAGATATTTTTACCTATATCAAAGCCAAAGAGTGGGTGAATAATAAGCGGCATTTTACCCTAGCCACTAATTGGCGTTCAGCGCCGAAACTCGTCAATGGCATTAACCAATTATTTGGAACCAGCCGCAAAGGTTTTCTATTTGAACAAAGTATTCCTTTTTACCCCGTAAAAGCAGGGCAAGATTTTGATGGGTTAACTGTGCAGGGTAAGGTAGTTGAAAGTTTGGACTTTCAACATTTATGCAGCAGCGAAAACTTACCTATTTCAGCCAGCGATGCGTCTAATCAGCTAGCCATATCCACGGCCAATCAAATATCTCATTGGTTGCAGTTAGCCCAAACAGACCAAGCACAGATCAAAAATCGGGCTATTACTGCTGGAGATTGCTGTGTTTTAGTGCGTAATCGTAATGAAGCGCAAGTGATTAAAAATGCCTTGTCAGCGGTGAATGTGGCCAGTGTGTTTTTGGCTCGTAAAAGTGTGTTTTCTACCCAGATTGCAGCCGACGTATTTAGATTACTCAAAGCCCTTAGCCAACCTACAGATGAAAGACTATTAAAAGCAGCCTTGATGAGTGAGTTGTTTACGTTTAACGCCCAGCAGCTAGATACTTTATTTAACGATGAATCAAGCTGGCAAGATGTGTTAGAACAACGTTTTTACTGGCATCAAACCTGGCAAAAACAAGGTTTGATCCGCGCCATAAACCAAGTGCTACAGCACTTTAATGTCGAACAAGGTTTGATTAAACATCAACCCGATGGTTTAAGGCGCGTGACTGATTTACGCCATTTAACCGAGTTATTACAACAACAAAGTTTACAGTTGGTGGGCGAAGCACAGCTTATTCACTGGTTTGAAAGCTGTTTGTTAGAGCCCGATCACAACAGCGACAATCAACAAATGCGTCTAGAAAGTGACGCCAATTTAGTACAGATTATTACCTTGCATTCATCTAAGGGGTTGGAGTTCCCGTTAGTGTTCATCCCTTTCGCCAGCAGTTATAAAACAGCGCAACAAGCTCTGTATCACAATGATGAACAGCAGCTTGAAGTCGACTTTTTGATACAAGAACAAAATCTTCAAAAAGCAGATTTTGAGCGTTTGGCCGAAGATATCCGTTTGTTTTATGTGGCTGTCACCCGAGCCGTTTATTATTGCTCTATTGGTGTGTGGAATATCACTTTAGGCAAAAGCAAAAAAGTATCAGGCTTTGGTCAATCTGCTTTGGGTTGTTTGTTGATGTCGGCTAAAGATCAGCCTGATAGTCATACACAAGAGCATGCTAAAGTAGCCATTACCGACCAACATATCAGTCAGCGCATTCAAGCCTTGTCTGCTAAATGTGACTTGTCATATCGTCACTTTACTCAAGCGCAAAGCGAATCACCTCAAGGGCTTGTGTCACAAGACAGTGATGCCGAACTACCTAAACTCAAAGCCTTAAATCTAACAAGGCCAGTTAGCAGGGCATGGCGTTTAACCAGTTATTCAGCCATTAGTAGTCAGCAAGCACACTTGGATATGCCTGCACCGGGGCAAGATGAAGGCCAAGACCCAGTGCTAAATCTATTGTTAAACCAAGCGCAGGATGAAGCACTCACTGAGCAATCATCATTAAATTCTGAGCTGGCGCAAAACCCCTTTAGTTTTGAGCGCGGCGCCAATGCAGGTTCGTTTTTACACGGTATATTAGAAAATATAGATCTGCAGAAACCAGAACAGTTGGCAGAGGTGATCACTCAACAATCCATTTGGTTTGGTATTGGAGAACAATGGCATGACTGCTTAGAAAACTGGTTAACAGATGTATTGCTTGCACCCTTTAATGTCGAAGCAGAAGCTGAACAAGTAACAGAAACTAACACCCAAACGCCCAGTATCAGTTTGTCTAAGTTATCTGCGAAACAAGTCAAAGTGGAAATGGAATTTCACATGCCTTTGCATGAAGTCAAGGTAAGCGACTTCAATCGCATCATCAATCAGTATTCCAAACAACATAAGCGTGACTACCAGTTTGAGCAACTTAATGGCATGATCAAAGGTTTTATCGACTTAATGTTTGAATTTGAAGGCAAGTTTTATGTCGCCGATTATAAATCCAACCACTTAGGTGATAGTTATGACAGCTATCACTATTCGGCTATGGAACAAGCGATGACAGGGCATGATTATCACTTACAAGCCATTCTCTATACCTTGGCTTTGCATCGCTGGCTAAAATACAAACTACCTAACTATGATTATCACACCCATATAGGCGGTGCTTATTACTTATTTATAAGGGGCATGAGTCAAACAGAACCCGGCAACGGTGTGTATTTTGTGCTACCTGAAAAACCAATGATAGAAGCATTAGACGATTTGTTCTCCGGCAAACCATCATCAAAAACAGAACAAGGTAATAACAGCCCTGAGCCTCTTAAAGAACTTGAGACAAAAAACAGCCCTGAGCCGAAAAGCAGCCCTGAGCCGAAAAGCAGTCCTGAGCCGAAAAGCAGCCCTGATCCCAAAGATAAACCTGAGCCCAATAAAAACCCGCAACAACAAGGACAGTTAGACTTATGGTAAACCCCCTATGTTGATGCAAGTTCAAAACAATTCAGCCTTAAAAGACGGTCTTGAGCAATTGCTTAAAATGTCAAAAATACGTGCTATCGATATGGCATTTGCAGACTTTATTTACAGTGAAGAGTCGGCCCAAGATGCTTCAGACACGTCAGCTAGAGAATGCCTAACTATGCTGTCAGCTTTCGTGAGCGCCCAATCAGGTGAACAACACAGCTGTATTGATTTAGAAAAACTAGGTCAACCATTTTTAGGTGTATACCGTTTTCCAGAATTAAGCACGATGCTCAGTTATATTCAAAACGCAGTTACTTTCGCACGCTTGTCTGCAACGGGTATTAGCTTAAATGAACCAACAGCAAAACCCATTATCTTACAAGATGGCAAACTATACTTGCAGCGATATTGGCAATATGAGTCGCAATTAGCCGCTATAATCAGAGAAAAAGCGACTAAAACACTCGACTTGGATATAACGGCTGCAAAAGTTTTATTAAGTGATTTGTTTGATGAAGAACATAATAATGCAGAACAAGGGCAAACTCTAGATTGGCAGAAAATAGCGGTATGTATCGCTGCCAGCCAAAAACTCAGTTTTATAACAGGTGGTCCCGGTACAGGTAAAACCACCACAGTCACAAAGTTGTTAGCGTTATTACAAGGACTTGCCGCTCGAAAGGGAAATGTCCTCAACATACAATTGGTCGCGCCAACAGGCAAAGCCGCCGCTAGACTCACAGAATCTATCAGCGCAGCAAAAATAAAATTACCAAACGCTTTACAAGCAAACCTACCGGAACAATGCCAAACCATTCATCGTTTATTAGGTGCTAAACCACAGAGCCCGCATTTCAGAGCCAACGCCATTCACCCATTACATTTGGATGTACTGGTGCTCGATGAAGCATCAATGGTCGACTTACCTTTAATGGCAAAACTATTCGCCGCATTGCCAAAAGATGCGAAGATCATCTTGTTAGGCGATCAAGACCAACTCGCCTCAGTAGAAACAGGCAGTGTGTTATCTGATATTTGCGCTGCCAGTGACTTACAAGGTGATAACCCCAACAATGCTTTATTGATTTACAGCGATGCTATGCAGCAACACCTAACTAAGTTGATTTATTTACCCACTTCAACGGCTATACCCAATTTGGAAACCAACACTTCAATAACCAAGCGAAGTGATATACGAGGTAGTGTTATTCAAGATAACGTGGTGAGGTTACTTAAAAGCCATCGATTTGGTGAAAACAGTGGTATTGGCCAATTGGCCAAGCAAGTTAAAGTAGGGCAGGTTAACCAGAGTATTAGTTTATTAAATGATGAACAATTCACCGATATTAACTGGCATCAACCTATACAAACTACACCGCAAACCGTCGCAAACGAAATATTAAAAACACTTATCACTCAACTGTTGCCGATTTATCAACAATACACCCAAGCCATTCAACAAGGTGACCTACGCCAAGCATTTAAATATTGGGATCAACAACAAGTATTATGCGCACAAAAAAGTGGATACTGGGGTGTTACGCAGTTAAATGCTCTGATTGAGAGCGAACTACACAAACAAGGCTTAATCGATAACACCAAAGATTTCTATATCGGCCGACCCGTCATGCTGTCGAAAAATGATCACCAACTGAAGTTGTTTAATGGAGATGTAGGCATAGTGATGCCAGACCCTGACAATGCGGCTTTAACTAAAGTGTGGTTTGTTACGCCCGAGGGCGACTTGCGCGGATTACTACCTAGCCGATTACCTAGTTTAGAGACGTTGTATGCGATGACGATCCATAAGAGTCAAGGGTCGGAATTTGAGTCGGTTTATTTATGTTTGCCGCCTATTACAGTTAATAATCAAGGGCGAGGGTTGAATCGAGAATTGATTTATACGGGACTAACTCGGGCGAAGAAGCAGTTTATGTTATTTGCAGAAGCTAAAGCGTTGAGTGTGAGTTTGGGGCAGCAATGTGTGCGGGGAAGTGGTTTGGCTGGGCGGTTGTTGGGGTGAAAATTGATGCTCTTTTATTTCTTAGACCCAAACCTTTGTATTGTGTAGTAGCAATCGCCATAGTTATTTTTATTAACTTTTTTATCAACTCTTTAATAAACCGTCCATTGTAGATAGTGCGTGATGGCTAATCATTTTTAAATGAATTATAACGAATGACTCGTTAATTGTTTCTTGTTATTTTGTTAAAAGTAAGATGCTGGTCAGGCAAATCAATAGGGCTTATTGTGCCTGCTCGCCTACTGCCCACTACATGCGTATATATTTCTGTGGTTCTGAGATCAGCATGACCCAATAATTCTTGTACTGTCCGAATATCCGCCCCTGATTGTAATAATCGGGTTGCACAAATTTGTCTGGAGCTAAATTTGAACATCCGCAGGATGGCCCGAAGGGTAAAATGCAAGGACGTATTTTATAAATGAGTGGCGAAACGTATGTGCAGTCACCCGTTTCATCACACCTGATTTAGATACAGCTTGCCTTAAATACTTGGCGTAAGAAGTTTCATGTATATGATGACGGCAAATGTAACCATCAATTGGGTGTGTGCAACGCACACTTGACGGAAACAAAAATTGCCAGCTCATTTGCTTAGCAGCATTACCACATTTTCTAATTAGTGAAGGGGGAAGAGATGCCATACCAAAACCTTCGCACATATCTTTATCATGGCACTTCTTAGCAATAGCCATCTGATTTTTAATAGAATCAGCGAGCGATTGTGGCAACAATGTATACCTATCTTTTCCACTAAATACAAAAATGGATTGATTTATAAAATCAATGTCTTTTACACGTAGACGCAACGCCTCGTGCACCCTTAAACCACAACCATATAAAATAGCTGTTATCAGCCAATACTTACCCAACATACATTTTAATATTTTTTGCACTTCTTCAGCATTTAACACAGTAGGTAGATTTCTAGGCTTTTTAGCATAACCAAACTTCAGATTTTTAAGCTCTCTATCCAATACATGTTTATACATAAATACAATCGCACATAATGCTTGATTTTGTGTGGCCGCACTAACGCCTCTAGAAACAGCAAGGTGAGATAAAAATGTCTCTACCTCTTTATTGCCCATTTCATTTGGATGCTTTAAATGATGAAAACGAATAAAGTACCTTGCCCAATACAAATAAGACTTTTCAGTTTTCAAATGTACTGTTTTGTGCGAATAACCGCTCGAATTGATTCTATAAAAGGTGACATATTGACTTCCCCAAGTGCTGTATATATAAGGGGTATCCACTTACCTCCACCTATGTCAATATGTAGTGGTGGCTATTTCATTAAATTCACTAAAATCGGGTAAAGATTATCCCGGAAATTGGACTCAGTTTTTACAATGGTTTCCGGATGATAATGCATGCCTTCAGTTTCTGGAGCACTTACGTTGGCCCTCTGGTTTTGTATGCCCACGTTGTCTCAAATTATCCAAACCTTATCATTTAACTCGCGGCCGAATGATGTGTCCTATATGTCGATATCAAGGCACGGTGACAGCAGGTACATTATTTGAAAAAAGCCGAACTCCCTTAACTAATTGGTTTGCCGCAGCTTGGTATATCACTAATGAAAAACACGGAGTGAGTGCGTTAGGTCTGCAAAGGTTACTTGGGTTAGGTAGTTATCAAACTGCATGGACAATGTTGCATCGTTACCGGCGGGCGATGGTCAACCCCAGTCGCGGAAAATTATCAGGTTTTGTCGAAGTAGATGAAACCTACGTGGGTGGCTCTGATAAAGCGAAAACCCGTGCTCCTTGTGCCCAAAGTAAGAAATCAATTGTGGCTATAGCGGTTGAAATTAAAAAGCCCAAGGGATTTGGCAGAATAAGGTTAAAACGTATTGAAGCGGCAACGCAAGTTCAATTACATTCGTTTATACAAGAAACGATAGAGCCCGGTTCAGTCGTCCAAACAGATGGTTCAAGTGCCTATCATAGAATTCATGAGTTTGGTTATGAGCGTAATAAGCTGGTTCAACTTGGGTCTAAAGAGCCTGCCCATGAGACGTTAGTCGGTGTGCATAGAGTTGCTTCACTATTGAAAAGATGGATATTAGGAACTCATCAAGGCTCAGTAGGGCATGAACATTTAGATAGTTATCTCGACGAATATGCCTTTCGTTTTAATCGTCGAGCATCTAATTCACGTGGTTTACTATTTTATAGATTGCTTGAACAAGCGGTGGTTACACCACCCGTTAGTTATG
The DNA here is from genome assembly GCF_000347635.1 of Paraglaciecola psychrophila 170. Classification (NCBI taxonomy): domain Bacteria; kingdom Pseudomonadati; phylum Pseudomonadota; class Gammaproteobacteria; order Alteromonadales; family Alteromonadaceae; genus Paraglaciecola; species Paraglaciecola psychrophila. The sequence goes on from NC_020514.1 coordinate 2,342,623, forward strand.
AAAATATCAAAAAGCGCTAAACACAACATGTAGTGGGTAGTGGAGCTAACAAGATACCCCTTATATTAAAACAGTACTTATTACTAAGGAGCAAGGATGTCTAACTCGCCATTTTTAACGTTAATTTCGGATACCATGTTTGAGCGTCGTTATGCAAAAAGGACGATTGAAACGTACTTAATTTGGATAAAAGGATTTATTTATTTTCACCATAAAAAACACCCTGCTCACATGGGGGATACTGAGGTTGAAGCGTATTTGAATCACTTAGTGATAAACAAAAATGTCGCTGCCAGCGAAATTTGAGCACCGCCAATGTCATGCCGGTTTCAAGTCTTAACCCATATTTTGCCTTGTCTTTTTCTCCGTGCTCTCTGTGGTGAAAATGCTTTAGCTCTGGTGGTTGTTTCTTTCCCGCCTAAAGGCGGTCCTACATTTCAAGTTTTTGCTGTCGTTAACTTACAACTATCGGGGTCAGAACAAAGTTAAATTAACTCTTACGCCACCTCCTTCCTGCGGCGTACACAATAAATCGACGTAATAAGTCATTAATACCCAAGCATGAATATCAACTCTACACTTAATAGAAAGCTCTTTTAACCAACCCACATAAGCAAAAAAATTTTGTTCACTACCCAAACAAATTTGACGGTTATTACCCCGTTGAATAATATGCTGTGCAATACCAATTGGGCAGGTACACGGCAAAGGACTCATAGGATGTCCTTATCTTTGAGTTAAGTCAGCAACAAGGTTAGCCTATGCGTTATTTAACGTTGTTCTGACCCCGATAGTTTACTGACCCCGATAGTTTATTTAACGTTGTTCTTACCCCGATAGTTCTGCCCCGATAGTTTCTGACCCCGATAGTTTCTGCGTTATTTTACCAGCTATACCTCACACTAAGTTCAGCGCTAAGGGGCGCTCCAAAAAATCCTTGGTTAAAAAAGTCTATGCTAGAATAATACTTTTTATCAAATAGGTTATTCACGTTCGCAGTTACTTTTAATTGGTCAGAAATATTATAGCTAGCAAACACATTAACTAAAGTGTAGCCGTCTTGTTTAAATGTTTCATCGTTCGGACCAACGTTGGGATTTGATATTTCGCTTTGCCAGTTAGTATTTAAGCCCGTGCGCACCTCCTCGTTTATGTCATAAAATACGCTTACTCGTAACATATCGTCGGGCAAGTAAGGAGTGTATGCCTGCCGTCCGCATCTTCGGCGTCGTTATGCGTGTAGCTTAGGTACAACGTAATATCGTCAGTTGGCTTACCGTTTAGCTCCATTTCGTAGCCTGTGGTTTTAGCGCCTTCGATGCCTATTGACGCGAATGTACCGTCGGATAGTGGCTGATCATTAATTGGATCACGCGCGGCTACGTTGTCTTCTTCTACTTTATAAACGGCAAAACTTGCGGTCAATTTCTCGTTTAAGAAGTCGCCTTTAATGCCTGCTTCAATATTTGATCCTTCGACGGGATCTAAACGCTGACCGTTGACATCTTTTGCGTTCTGCGCTTGAAATATTTCAGTGTAGCTGGTGTATATTGAAATGTTGTCGTCCACATCAAACACGAGTCCTGCGTAAGGTGTAGTAACTGAACTGTGGTCAAAATTGCCGTTGTCACCTTCAAGCTCATAGCTACTAATGCGATTACCCACAATAAGTGTCCAGCGGTCGTGCAGGTTCAACTGCGCGGCTGCATATACTCCCTTTTGTGTTTCGGTGTTATTGTTAGTTGCGGGTGTAGAGCCAAATATTGGTCTCTCAATGCTGCCATCCCAGCCAAACAAACTGTCAAGTTCAATGGTATTGGTTGCATAAAAAGAGTCAGAGATAACATCTTGTTTTGAATAGAGTACGCCAGTGGTTAAGCGGTGTTCGCGTCCTAATAAGTTGAATGGTCCACTGGCCATTGCTCTGAAAGCGGTTTGCTTGCGGTCGGCTAAATAACGCAGCGGAAAATTGCTTAAGCCTAAACCTGTGGCGCTGTCTGGCGCGTTATATAAATATAATAATTCTCCGTCCATTTCATTTTCTCGGCGCTCAACTTCTACCTGAATGTCCCATTCATTTTCGAAGGCATGTTCAAATTGTAAAAATGCATTTGTGCCTTCACGCGCCCACTTTGTCCAGTCGGTACCGGTGGTTTGACTCACAGGTAAGTTGTCGGCTTGAGTACCGTCTGAATAGAACAAAGGCAATGCACCCCAGGTACTTGCTTTAGGATTGCGTTCGCTGTGATCTAAACCTACCGTTACTCTAGTACGGTCAGTTAAATCAGCGCTCACTACACCATAAAGTAAAAAGTTTTCTTTTTCGGCCAAATCAATATAGCTGTCGCCCTGCTCATAAGAAGCCGCAAATCTTCCCTTTATTGTTTCTTCTTCGTTTAGCGCCAATGATTGGTCGAGCTCAAAGCGTAAATTGCTCCAAGAGCCAATCTGCGCGCTTACATAGCCTGCATCTTCTATTGTTGGGCGCTTTCGAATAAGGTTAATGGCAGCTGAAGGCTCTCCGGCTCCTGTCAATAAACCGGTAGCTCCACGCACTATTTCGACGCGGTCAAACAAAATGGTGTCGGTAATGGCGTCGCTGAAGAAGCTGTTATACACCACCGGGATACCGTCAAATTGAAAGTTACTGATTTCGCGTCCCCGCGCTCTGAAAAAGAAGCGGTCGGTTTCTGCTTGCTGGGTTTGGATACCAGGAGCAAAAGCCATCACGTCAGCTAGCGTTTCTAGCGAGAAGGCATCTATAAATTCGCTGTCAACCACTGAAATAGACTGTGGGGTTTGTCGTAAGGTCAGTGCCAAACCAGTGGCTGAGCTTGCTTTGTCTAAACGGCTGCCGGACACGGTAATATGTTCAAACATCTTATCTTCTATTTGCTGATTGTTTGACTCTGTGCCGTTAGGACTGGCTTGCGTGCTTGTGGGTTTGAGACTTGCTGCATTATTGGCAACACTTTGGGTGGCGGCCAACGAAGAAATAACTGCAATTGAGATTACACTCATGTGTGAGGGTTTCATAAATAGCTCCTTAGTAATAGTTAGGTACGAGGAGTGTAAATATTATATTTAATAATGCAAATGATAATTATTAGCATTAATATTAGTTGTAGGAATAGGATAGTTTTCATTGTAATATGCAAATGATTTAAATTATGTATGGAAGCAAATTATGACTCAGCGACAGTGGTTCAAACTACACGGATGGATTTCTCTGCCAATTTGGATTGTATTTTGTTTTGTGTGCATCACCGGCACCATTGCGGTTGTGAGTCATGAGCTTACGTGGCTTACGAACGATAACGCGCGAGCACACAACCCTAATGACTTACCCGCAAAACCTATGGCTGAATTGGTTGCGTCACTTAAAGCATACGACAACACCGCGCAGCCCAGCACCATAATTTCGTTTGAATCGTATTTAACCACCGGCATTGTGTTTTCAAGCGATAAAGTGCCGTTTGGGGTCGCTTACATTAATCAGTACACAGGTGAGGTACAAGAGATTAACCAAGGCTCTACCTTTATTAACTTTATGCGCTCGCTGCACAGCTGGCTGCTTTTTCCATGGCAAAATAGCTACAGCGTAGGGTATTATTTAGTCTCGGCAATGTCGTTCGTAATGTTAGGCGCATTAATTACTGGCCTGGTGATTTACAAACGTTTTTGGAAAGCTTTAATTTCGCCAAAAATCCGTACTCAACAAAACAAGAAAACCCTGCTAGCTGATTTGCACAAGCACACTGGCGTATGGTCTATGTGGTTTTTGTTGGTCATGAGCATTACAGGTCTTTGGTATTTTACGCAGCAAATTTTGTGGCATGCAGATTACGAGATTACGCCCCATGCGCGGCTTGTTGCACAAAGCGATTTGCCCATGAGTCAAAGTGCGCAAGCAAACATAAGTTTAGCTGATGCAATATCAATCGCTAGTGCTACGTTTGAAAATTTCAAACCTACGTATATTCTGCTACCAGAACATAACCGTGACACCTATAAAGTTAAGGGCAGCGGTGACTCAATATTTTTTGATAACACTTCATATCAAGTGCTGGTTAACCCTTGGAATGGCGATATTGAGCAGCTTACCCAACCTTCCAACATGGGTGCATTGCAAACTATTCAACACGTAATGGACCCGTTACATTTTGGCTATATTGGTGGGCTGTGGACTAAGTTTATTTGGTTCGCCTTCGGCGTATTGCTAAGTGGTATGTCTATTACTGGTTTTATGATTTGGGGAAGCCGTATTCGTCAGAATGTAAAAGAGAAGGGCAAGCCTCCAAGTATCGTTAACCCTATCGAGGGAGTGTAATATGGCGGTGCGTAAAAACACTATTTTGAATCGTCACAAGTTTAAAATAAGTGGATTAACCTTATTATTTCCCGTTTATTTTTTTTATCAACAGCTGCAAATTCCAGTGTCTCAAGATCCTTGGGTTGCAAAGCAAGTGGGCGAATTTAATCTAACGATCCAGCCTGTCAATAAAGAGGCCCCCTATGCCCATGATGCCGACTGGTTTAAAGATTTTACGGTTTTTATAAACAAAGGTAGTATTACCCAAATTCGCCAAGCCTATGCAAACATTGGCACAGTGCCTGTTACTATTGAAGAGTTGCAACTGAACGATATTGGTTTGCTACACGGCAGTAACTTGCTTCAGCATGTGCACGCCATATCTCCTGTGCATATATCTAGCAATGACAAGGTGTGGATTACCATCCAAACATGGGATGGGACTATTTTCACGCAAAGTTGGCAGTTCAACAACTTGCTTTAGACTGATTATACCAATCCCATTAAAAGTATGATCTAATTACGCATTCATTCTCAAATTTTATGCTTAAAAACAAATTTAACTAGACACCCAAAGTAATAAAGTACCCAATCCCAACGTAATCAACAAGCACAGATTGTTGGGTATCAGCTCACTATTTATTTTTAATAATGACGAGTTCGACTTATTTGGAATTAAAGAAGATGAATGCTGTGAAATGTGTCGCTCAATTCAAATTGCAGACAGTAGGAGTCGACACATTTTGTGTTAGTGACTTTAACTATCGGTAACTATCGGGGTCAGAACAAAGTTATAACTTATCGGGGTCAGAACAAAGTTAAATTAACTCTTACGCCACCTCCTTCCTGCGGCGTACACAATAAATCGACGTAATAAGTCATTAATACCCAAGCATGAATATCAACTCTACACTTAACAGAAAGCTCTTTTAACCAACCCACATAAGCAAAAAAATTTTGTTCACTACCCAAACAAATTTGACGGTTATTACCCCGTTGAATAATATGCTGTGCAATACCAATTGGGCAGGTACACGGCAAAGGACTCATAGGATGTCCTTATCTTTGAGTTAAGTCAGCAACAAGGTTAGCCTATGCGTTATTTAACGTTGTTCTGACCCCGATAGTTTCACTGACCCCGATAGTTTCACAGTTTAATCAGCCTGTCTTCGCCGTGTTTAAACACGGGACTTGGCCGCGTATTAATTTCACCTACTTTTAGCACATACTCTAACTGCCTGTAAACTATATATTTTTCAAACATATGTAAAAATAGCTTGGGGGAACACGGCGAAGCACCTTGATCTTGCGCATAGGCGGAATTAAGTTGAATACTGTATATTAAAAAGGGGTATCCACTTAGCTCCACCTATGTCAATATGTAGTGGTGGCTATTTCATCAAATTCACTAAAATCGGGTAGAGATTATCCCGGAAATTGGACTCAGTTTTTACAATGGTTTCCGGATGATAATGCATGCCTTCAGTTTCTGGAGCACTTACGTTGGCCCTCTGGTTTTGTATGCCCACGTTGTCTCAAATTATCCAAACCTTATCATTTAACTCGCGGCCGAATGATGTGTCCTATATGTCGATATCAAGGCACGGTGACAGCAGGTACATTATTTGAAAAAAGCCGAACTCCCTTAACTAATTGGTTTGCCGCAGCTTGGTATATCACTAATGAAAAACACGGAGTGAGTGCGTTAGGTCTGCAAAGGTTACTTGGGTTAGGTAGTTATCAAACTGCATGGACAATGTTGCATCGTTACCGGCGGGCGATGGTCAACCCCAGTCGCGGAAAATTATCAGGTTTTGTCGAAGTAGATGAAACCTACGTGGGTGGCTCTGATAAAGCGAAAACCCGTGCTCCTTGTGCCCAAAGTAAGAAATCAATTGTGGCTATAGCGGTTGAAATTAAAAAGCCCAAGGGATTTGGCAGAATAAGGTTAAAACGTATCGAAGCGGCAACGCAAGTTCAATTACATTCGTTTATACAAGAAACGATAGAGCCCGGTTCAGTCGTCCAAACAGATGGTTCAAGTGCCTATCATAGAATTCATGAGCTTGGTTATGAGCGTAATAAGCTGGTTCAACTTGGGTCTAAAGAGCCTGCCCATGAGACGTTAGTCGGTGTGCATAGAGTCGCTTCACTATTGAAAAGATGGATATTAGGAACTCATCAAGGCTCAGTAGGGCATGAACATTTAGATAGTTATCTCGACGAATATGCCTTTCGTTTTAATCGTCGAGCATCTAATTCACGTGGTTTACTATTTTATAGATTGCTTGAACAAGCGGTGGTTACACCACCCGTTAGTTATGAAAATATCAAAAAGCGCTAAACACAACATGTAGTGGGTAGTGGAGCTAACAAGATACCCCTTATATATATACAGTTATAATGCAAAAAGAGGATATTGTAATATTTTCAATGTGCATAATAAGCATAGTCATGCTTCACTTCTGCGAAAGGTTTTTCGTATGCAATTGTTTTATATGGGTTTTGTTTTTAAGTCATGTATTTATCCAGACCTAAAAGTCTGGATAAATACATGACTTTGCTTGATCACAAAATATCAAATGTAGATTTACCTTCTCAAATGGTTAACTTTATGAAATGCTGTAAAAAACTTACCGGAATGTCGAGTTGATTTTGTCAATATCAAATGTATCTAACCCGACTTCTGGCTAATATACTGTTAGAAGTATTTGCAAAGGAAGGTGTAAATGTTCAAATTTGATCTTAAAACTATATTGATGCTTGTATCTGTTATTGCTTTACTAGGGTGTGGGCCAAGTCCTGATGAACGATATGATACTGGCTACAGTGATGGGTATGCTGAAGGTTACAACACCACATGTAAAATTAGAGCTACTATGGTTGAAGGTGATTGGGACGACGAAAATTACTCAAAAGGTTACAGGGCTGGTAATACTGCGGGGGCTCAAGCCTGTAGAGATAAAGGCTAGGAGTAACATACTTCTAACAATGCCTTCAAACGGACAAAAAACAGTTTGCTGTTTTCACTTCGTTCAACATTTTAGCAAACAATTTTTTGCCGCTTAAGGTGGCGTTAACCAGATACATTCATCGGGTCGTAATATATTAATGAAAACCATATTTTTCCCCAGAAACCTTGGTCGTGACACACTTAATTTGTTTTTTACTGATCTTGAAGAAAATCTTAATACACCTGAGATTTTAGTAGATTGCACAACGTTAGATTTTTCATATCCAAGTGGAATGTTAGTTGCTGGTTCTAAAATTCGTAAGTGGATTAATCATAGAAGAAAAAACGGACTTATTACTAAAAAGAAAGGCTATGACAGTGATAAAAATGTGCATAGTATCTCCGGCACTTGGTTTTTGAATTTAATAGGTATGGGCGAAGGAAATGAGTTGGGGAGGCTTCAAGATCAATAACGTATTGGCCAATAACTAAAATACAAAAACCTATTGGTGATTTACAGACTCAGAACGTTCAAGAGTGGTATGACGAAATTATTTCTCAAACTAGGCGTTTTGCAAACTTACTCTCTGGAACACATGAAGATGCGCAAGAGAATAAACTTTATCATTACGCATTAAGAGAAATAGTACGGAATGTCTTCGAGCACTCTTTAGCAGATGAATGCTATTTATGTGGTCAGCGTTGGGCTAATGGTAGGGTGGAAGTAGCAGTTATTGATGAAGGAGTGGGGATATCCTCTTCTTTGGAGCGATCATTTAAAATTAAGTCAGAAATGGACGCATTACAAATGGCGATTAAGCCAGGAGTTTCGTGTACAACACAAGTTTCAGAAACTAAAAATATCTATGGTAACTCTGGTTTTGGTCTATTTGTATTAGAGCAATTATTTTCGTCATTTGGTTGGTTTATGCTTGGCAGTGGTAGCGCAAAAATTGTGTCGCAAGGCAAAAATATAAATGAACAATACCTTAATTTTGACGGGACATACATAGGGCTTAGGTTAAATCGCCCGCCTAAGCAATTCTCAGGGATACTTAGTGATATTATCACTGAAGGTGAACGTGACGCTGAAGTGTCAGGAATAAAAACAACAGCTTCAGGTATGTCTAGATTGTCGTAAATCTGGTTAACAAGGCAAATCACGCGGACGGCTAAAGCTGTCGCATTTTTTGCTAAAAACAAAAGGCGCAAAAACTGCGCCAGCCGCCAGTGTTTGCGGCGTTAGTAGCTCTATTCATTTTTCACAGTGCTTACTTGCCAGTGGGCACACAAGTCTGATAGTTTTTAGTTAATTACCGTCGGTTAGGTTGTCGCAGTATAACCAGGGAGAAGGTCATCACTTATTTTCAATATCTTCAGGTTTTGCTCTGTTGCTTTGCCCTACCGTTTACTTCAAAAAGGGCTAACGCTGCATGTTAGTTAATCAAATCAATCAAGTGCCCTCGTGTACCGTGGGCACTAACAAGCACAGTCATCCGACGCCAAACTGCGGCGCGGCTGCTGTGAATCGTTATACGTCAAGGAGGATCAAATTGTATGTCTGAGTATGAAAAAATTATTGAGAGATATAGGAAGCATTCAAAGGAAGCACATGGTGATGATGGCAGTGTAAGAATATCTGGCTTTCCAAAGTTTTCAGAGTTTGGAATAAAAATAGCCGTAGTCTCAAGAGCAGGCTCGGGCTTTACTGGTAGCGAGTAGCTTCTCATTAGCATATTCCGGAATGAATGTTTTTATTACTGAAGACCAGGTACGTCTTTGGGATGCAGTTGGCAAACATTTATTAGATCCACCATCACTCTACTTTAATGAGACAAATGATAAGCCATTTCCATGGGAGCTTAGTTATTTAAGAACATTATTTGTCACTACTATTAAAACTGAAACAGGTGAGTGGTCACTTGTTCAAAAATCCAAATTGTCAGAATGGAATTGGTTTAATGCAACGCCAGAACACCCATTTCCTTCCCATTCAACTAAACCTGCTGAATACTTCGTATTTCCACTATTTGAGGCTGTACTAAAGAACTTTCTCAGTGAGTATATTGATTTCTCAGGGGTAGTAAAAAAGGAGTTTAGGAACTATAAAGTTGGTCAGAGGTGTAGCAATATCGGGCACCTATTGACACTAATGTTAAATAGAAGTAATCATCCATCTTTGATCAGTGATTCTAAAATTATTCTTGAACTCATCCAATTTATTTATCCCAATCGTGATGCTGCAGAAGTTATTGCAAATGAATGGAGAAACCCTGCACTTCATGGTGACCAAAATGTATCAACATCTTCAGGTTTGATATTAAACCTGACTCTTTTAGTTGCAGTGAATTCTTGCACAGAGGTGCAGTGGGATGCGAGGTTTGACGTATAACAAGTCACTCAAAAGGACAAATGACAGTTGGCTATTTGCTCCTTCGTCGCCTATTTTAGCCAACCATTATTTGCCTCTTAGTGAGGCGTTAGCTTTCACCGAGTATTGGAGAATGGAATCATGTCTGAAGAAATACTTGGATATCTAGACCACAATATTTTAGATTCCATCCGTAAAGGCGATCCGCATGAGATTAAAAATCTACTGAAAGACCATAATATAACGCCAATATATTCTCTTGAAAATCTAAAGGAAATTAAGAGGTCTGTTGGTTCAGAAGATATTTTCCTAAGCACATTACAGGAATTAGGTGCCAAATATATTGAGCCTATTATTGAAAAAAATCTCCCTACTGGCTCTTTTAATATAAACAAAATTGATGTCTTTGACGTTTGGAAATGGTTTATTGAAAATGAAGAACCAATGCCAGAATATGGTTACGGCTTAACTTCAATGTTGGAAAAATTTTACGGAGGAAGGACTGATGAAAGCTTTTCCGATATCTTTTCAAAAGGAAGTGATGAACTGAAAACGCTTTTGAATGAAGCGTTAAAAGATCTTGATTCAGAAGAAGCTTTTACTGAAGAAATGAGGACTGCAATAGAGTCACTACCTGAGTTATTAAAAGGACAGTACCAGCAAATTAGCCAAGATTTGGATAGTCATGAGCAATCACCTGTAAAAGCCTTTGAAAAGGCTACAGGATTAGGGGCATTGGTATTAAAAAATATTAAACCGCCAAATGTGGTTGTTCAGGTATTTGATTATGTAAAAAACAGTATGGAGGGAGTTGAGTTAGACATTAATATGTTCTTCGGAGTTACACCTCAACTTCATGAAGCAAACAATAATAGAGAAAAAACCTTATCTGAAAAAGTTAATGGTATTTACCATCAACTAAACTTTTTAGGTTATTACAGAGATACGGGTATGAAAAATACCAGAGGCTTTGTAAGATCTTCTAGCGATATGACTCACGCAGGAGTTGCTTCCTTTTGTCATTTACTTTTATGTCGTGATGAGGGGCTTGTTGTAAAGGCATCTGCGGCATATGAATACCTTGGTATAAAAACAAAAATCGTGTATTTTCAAGCTAACAAGAAAATTAACAAGGACACGTAACAGTTGGCTACGTTTCGCTTCGCTTCACATTTTAGCCAACAATTACTTAGCCTGTTATTTAGGCGTTATATGCCACAAGGGATTAGGAGTTTTAGATGAATTGTCCAAACTGTCAGGCAGATTTTTCATTATGGGAATCATTTAAGTTAAGCAATGTTTTTAGAGTGATATGTTCATCATGTTCTGATGAAATTGTTAAAGATACTGAAGGTTTTGCTGGTATTCGTTCGTCTACTTTGTCAGTGATATTGTGTGGCGTTTTGACCATTTTATTTTTTGGTCATATATCATTTTGGGGTTTTGCTATTTTGTTGCCAATTCAGTTGTATTTTGACAATCACTTTTCATCACTAAAGTCTTTGGGTAGCACAACATCGCCTAAGCCTAGGTTGTAAGTGACATATAACAAGGCCATTAAAAACGGACACGTAACAGTTGGCTCGGTTCCGCTTCGCTCAATATCAGCTAAAGAAGACATCCACTTTTAAAAATATCAGCTAAAGAAGACACCCACTTTTAAAAAGTAGTAAAACAGCGGTTATGTTCTAGACTTTAAGGTATTCACACAACCAAGGATGGTCTGTTATGCCTCAGCCACGTAAAAACCAAATTAGTTTAATTGATACTCCCTATTACCATTGTGTTTCTCGCTGTGTTCGCCGTTCGTTTTTGTGTGGCAAAGACACATTTACGGGACAGAATTACGAACATCGCCGTGGTTGGGTTGAAGAGCGTTTGTTATTTTTATCTTCAGTATTTTCTATTGATAGCGCGGCTACCGTATCTGTGCTTATGCTGTGATGAGTAATCATACACATGTCGTGCTGTGTGTAGACAAAGACATGGCTGATGGCTGGTCAATGAAAGAGGTAGTAAGACGGTGGCATCAACTTTACCAAGGCACGTTATTGAGTCAAAAGTACCAAAGAGGAGATACACTCAGTAAAGGTGAGCTTATCAGCTTAGAAGAAACAGTGACGATTTACCGTCAGCGTTTATACGATATCAGTTGGTTAATGCGTAACCTCAATGAACACATAGCCCGAGTGGCTAATAAGGAAGATGGTTGCACAGGCAGATTTTGGGAAGGACGATTCAAATCTCAAGCATTGTTAGATGAAAGTGCAGTATTAGCCTGTATGGCCTATGTGGACTTAAATCCTATTCGCGCCAAAATGGAAACCACCCCAGAAACGTCAAAACACACCAGTATTCAGCACCGTATTCAGGCTCTCATCAAAGGCGAACAACCTAAAAACTTGATGCGTTTTGTGGGCAATCACAAACAAGACATACCTAAAGGCATCGCTTACAGCTTGATTGATTATTGTGAACTAGTGGATTGCACAGGCCGCTGTATTCGAGAGGATAAAGCGGGTTACATAGAGCAACATCATAGCCCCATTTTAGCGCGCCTAGGCCTCGACTCAGAGCAGTGGTTGACTCTCACTACCGAATTCGAACAACACTTCAGTACCGCTGTCGGTAGTGAGCACATGTTACAGCAATTCAAACAGCACACAGACCATAGGCGTATACGAGGGATGGCAAAGGCCAGAGTATTACTTCAACACGCCTGAACAGTTCAGTATCACACAGATTCAAAGCTACCTTCACAACCTGTACTCAATGGCGTTGCCTGAAGTTTGAGTCGGAGGAGTTATTTAGCTGCTTTCAACACGCCACATCCCCCAAAAAGCTCAGATTTCGAAATTTAAAACAAAAGAGACAGAACATACCCATCTCTTTATGCTGTTGATTTGGTTGTGATTTTGTACTTTATTATTTTGGGTGTCTAGTTTAAGTTTCGTTAATCAATTACCTGAAAGTTTTACTGCCTGTTATTACGACAGATTAGGTCATGGAGGAAGTGATGACGTATCACTAACATTTACAACTGACGAAAAATCTCAGCTCCAAGAGTCTCTTATTCAACATATTGCTGGCGAAAGCCCAGTAGTTCTAGTTGTCCATTCATATGGTGGGATCATTGCGAGAAGAACAGCTGCAAGAGCAAACATCAACCTAGCTGCACTGATACTTTTAGACTCGGCGCACGAAAATCAGCACACAATAATGCGTGGTAAATTCGATCCAATTTCCGAATATGTAAAAGTTTTTCAATACGTAAATGCGGCATTAGGGTTGACCGATATAAAGAATATTTTCAAGGAGTATGACTCTCCAATTTCCAAACGCTTAGACCAATATTATTCTAGTTTTAGATGGGCACATGTACTCTCGACTTACCGAAAAGAGAAAGGTTTTTACACGCCTTTGGAAGACTATAACTATGACTTCGGCAAATTAAAAGTGCTAGTTTTGAGTCATGATAGCGAGGTGTACGCTGAAAGCCTGCGTTTCTCGATATTGGCAGACTACTGGCCTAAGATGCAAAAAAGTATCGCAGAGCTATCTGACAACTCTGAGCATATAATTGTCAAAGGGTCGACCCATAACATTCCGGGGGACTCACCCGAAGTAGTTATAGCCAAAATCACTGAAACTGTAGGGATTGTTTCTAATCAAGCGAGCAGTAGTATTTATAACAAGGCCTTAAAGTCGGATTCGTAACAGTTGGCTCGGTTCCGCTTCGCTTCACATTTTAGCCAACAATTACTAACTGCTGTAAGGCGACGTTAGCGCTCAATGGCTTATTCCCAAACCTTATTACGTTTAAATAAGGGTAGAACTCATTAAAAAGGAAAGTAATGAAAAAAATAACCATAAATTTAATACTCATGTTGATGTTCTTTTTTCACTTTAGCGTTTTTGCTTCAGCGATATTCGGCAAAATTGAAGAAAATACTATAAAAAGTCAAATCTTAGGTGAAAGCCGTGAATTGATAGTCTACCTTCCAGCGGGTTATGACGAGTCGAAGCAAAATTTTCCTGTTTTATATGTTACGGATGGAGATATACAGGGCCCTCATATAGCAGGAACGTTAGATTTTTTATCAAAATTTGATCTAGCACCTAGCATGATCGTTATTGGTATAGTAAATCCGATGAACAAACGAAATGAGGAGCTAACGTTAACAGTAAAAAATGAAGCTCAGCTTGATAGGTTAGCTGGTGCTGACCGTTTTCTTGCTTTTATTGGAAAGGAAGTTATTCCATTAGTCAAAAGCCGTTATCGCATTTTAGATTATAAAGCACTATCGGGTACATCGCATGGAGGCCAATTTGCAGTAAATGCATTAATTAAGCGACCTAATTTGTTCAACGGTGTAATAGCTATAAGTCCTTCATTGTATTGGAATAATAATCAGTTACTTGATCTGACGGAGGAGGCTCTAAAAAACGGGACTCTTAATGGACGTTTATTCATTTCTATAGCGAATGAAGAGCCAATTATGACTGAACCTTTTCAAAAGCTAGTTGAGTTAACAAAAAAATACCCAAGTACAAACTTCAATATTTCAATAAAAAAATTTAGTGATGAAACTCATGATTCAACAACACTACTTGGGCAATATCACGGTATAAAACACCTGTTTCTAGGTTGGACAATACCAAACACTCCTCAAACTTTGGCCGACTTAAAGGCCATTTTTAGTGCTAGATCTAAGTTACTTGGTGAAACTATGGTTATCCCAGAAGATAGAGTAAATGGTTACGGGCAATGGCTACAATATTTGAACCGTCAAGATGAAACCTTAGAGTTGTTTACATGGAATCGAAAAACTTACCCTCAATCTTTCAATGCTCATATAGTCTTGATAAAGGCCTACTTGCACTTTAATTTAACTGGTGCTGCTGAATCAGCAATTGAAGATGCAATAAAGTCGATAAATGGACTTAGCTCAAAACAAAAAGAAGAACTTGAAGGCTTATTGACTTAGCATGAAAGTGAGTTCGTCAGCGCTAACAAGCCAAGTCAGCGGGAATTTCACTCGCTGAAAACACTCATAAAATCCCCTGCTTGGGGCGTTAGAGCACTTGGTGTAAACAAATAGTCCCCATTTTTTAAAAAGGAAGTTAAGTTGGAATTTATCGAGCCGTATAGAATTACAGTTTTAGTCATGGGGTTGTCAGGTTTAACATTTTTTGCGCAACTTTTAGTTGCCGATCTTGTTGGCTTAAAATCTCGTCACGTACCAGGTTACCCAATTGAGCCTAACCACAATAACTTTCATTTTCGTTCCACTAGGGCTTTATCTAATACAAACGAGAGTGTAGCTATTTTTATACTATTAGTTTGTTTTTCAATACTGTCCTCGGCAAACGCTAATCTTCTGAATATAAGCGCTACATTGTATTTAGTTGGCAGAGTTGGTCATATGCTTTGTTACTATTCAAATTTAAAGTTATTAAGGAGTATCTCTTTTGGTTGTAGCTTATTGGGTTTAGCATCAATATTTATAGTTGGCATAGTCGAGTGGTTTTAAAAGTAACGTGCTCTAACAAACAAATAATGGCAGGGTCGCGAAAAAGCCGCGCCCCATATTTGAAACGTTATATTGCAATTCCTTTAGTGAGGCACTATGAAAACAATTGGTCTTTTAGGTGGTATGAGTTGGGAAAGTACCGTTGGGTATTATCAAGCGATCAATAAAGGGGTTAAAGAATCTCTTGGAGGTTTACACTCCGCAAAAATTGCTATGTATAGCGTTGATTTCTCTCAGATTGAAAAATTACAGCATAGTGGTGATTGGGAAGGTACGGCAGAAATACTTATTGGTGCGGCTAAGAATGTTCAAGCGGCAGGTGCAGATGTATTGTTGATATGTACAAATACAATGCATAAAGTAGCCCCTCAAATAGAAAGTGCGATTGATATTCCCTTGCTACATATTGCAGATGCAACAGCAGAAGTTCTTGTGGAAAAGGGAATTAAAACGGTGGGGTTATTAGGCACTGCTTTTACAATGGAGCAAGACTTCTATAAAGGTAGGTTAACTAATAACTATGGTTTAACTGTTCATACTCCAGTTGAAGCAGATAGAGAAATTATTCATAACGTTATATATAAAGAACTTTGTTTAGGGGAAGTAAATCCTTCTTCTAAAATTGAATACTTACGGATTATTGAAGATTTAGTTAATCAGGGAGCTGAAGCTGTAATTCTTGGGTGTACTGAGATTGGATTGTTAGTAAATCAAACAGATACTGATATAACATTGCTAGACACAACTTATATACATGCAAAAAAAGCTGTCGAGTATGCAATATAACAAGTCAATTTAAACGGAACAAAAACAGTTGGCTTTGTTT
Source organism: Paraglaciecola psychrophila 170 (assembly GCF_000347635.1). Taxonomy (NCBI): domain Bacteria; kingdom Pseudomonadati; phylum Pseudomonadota; class Gammaproteobacteria; order Alteromonadales; family Alteromonadaceae; genus Paraglaciecola; species Paraglaciecola psychrophila. The sequence goes on from NC_020514.1 coordinate 2,358,619, forward strand.
CGTTCCTCAACAAGTTTAGCCAATAATTTTTGTCCGCTTAATACGGTCGTTATGTTTAAATCATAAATCGGAGTTCTGTTTTAGTTATGAAAGCAGTTAAAGTAGAAGAGAAAGCTGAAGGCGATTCAGTTTGTGAAAATAAAATTAAGAATGAATCTCTCACAACAGAATTGCACTTTGAGTTGTTAAAACAATATACGTGGCTTGCTTCCGCCGTAATTGGCGCAGTAATCATCCTGATTCAATTGAAAGCTGTTGAACTGGGAGAAGATGTTTATATTTCACTAGGACTTTTGGGCCTTTCAATTTTCATTTCCCTTATAGGGCAAGATCATATAGTTGACTCATTACTCAAGGGAAAAGATATATATAAAACATCTAAAATTTTAAAATTAATCAGAGTTACTTCTATGCTGTGTTTGGCCTTAGGTGCTGGTTACATTTTATCAGGCATATTTTGAACCTAACAAGAAAATAAACTAGATCACGTAACAGTTGGCTACGTTTCGCGACACAATTTTAGCCAACCATTACTTAGCCAATTACAAAGACACCCACTGCAACAGATCAATAAAATAACAATCAAATCAATATATTACGTATATTTAATTTAATTGACACAACAACCATCATTATGGATTTGGACATTTCAGAGGCTTCGCCGATATTCAACTTAGGTGGCTCTGCCACTGTTTTTCCACATTTAAGCTTTTAGCACAAAAAGGCTTATTTTAGGGGCAAATGACATGGGTGAAACTGGCTTTTTTAGAAGCACGGCTTCGCACAGATCAACAGGGAAGTCGAGATTAGGAGCCGATTATCATGGACGTATGATTGACTAGGTTAAAGTGTTCACACCGAGTAGGAAAAGAGCATTCGAAACCACCCAGGAATAAACCATTTTTTACGGTTAAGAACTTTAGAAGCGACGGCATTTTACAAAGTACAGGACGCACTTTATAAAAAGAGTAACTGACTCGAAAGGATTCGAGTAAGAACCATCATGCGGAAGCCGCGCGGGGTGATAGCGCAAAACGTGCTTTTTGTTCACAACTAATAAAAAGCCCTGATTAACAGGGCTTTAAAATAATGCTTAAGCAGTCTTGGTGGCTCGTGGTTTTCTTTTAGGTTTCTCTTTCTCAAACGTTTGTACTAGCTCACTATGCTTGAAGTCATCAACATTGATAGTGCGCAACCGACCTTTCTCCGTTTCTCTCAGCAGGGTAGCCTGTTCTTCGGTTATCACGCCTAATTCAAGCCCTTTCGTTGCCACCTTATCTAACTCGGTAAAAGGCAAATATTGTTTAGCTGCCTTACATATTTTGTTATAAATAGGCTCGGCGGCGATAACATTTTCGAGGGTTTGTTCTAAATCTCCCATTAAATTGCCTTCTTCACGGGATAAGTATTGACCTGCACCTAAACGGCTGCGAGCTTCGCTTGGAGTCTGAAGAATCGCGGCGATGTCATGTTCTAATTGATCAGAAGGGCGCTTATATTTTTTACCAAATGGCATGATGATTAATTTAAGTGCTTTACCCATTATCATTGAAGGAAAGTTATCGAGTAACTCTTCTAAAGCCACCTCTAACTTAAATAAACTGTCCTGCATAGCCCAGTGCATCAAAGGCAGATCGTCGGCTTTACGTCCTTCATCATCAAAGCGTTTGAGTACACATGAGGTAAGATACAAATAGCTTAACACGTCACCTAAACGAGCTGATATGCGTTCTCGGCGTTTTAGTTCACCGCCTAATACAGCCATAGCCACATCAGATAGAAAGGCCATATTAGAACTATAACGTTGCATAGACCGGTAGTAGCCAGCTGTTTCGTCAGTAAAAGGAGCATGAGTAAAACGCGCACCAGTCAAAGAGAACCATAAGCTTCGAAATAAGTTGCTGATAGCAAAGCCAATATGCCCAAAAACTGCTTGGTCAAATTGTTCTAAACTTTCGTCAGGGTCAGGGTTGTTGGCTGCAAGTAACTCGGTCAATACATATGGATGACAGCGCATTGCACCTTGTCCATAGATCATCATATTACGAGTCAGAATGTTGGCTCCCTCTACCGTAATAGCGATAGGTGCCCCTTGATAAGCTCGGCCTAAATAATTGTTTTGTCCAAGCATAATACCTTTGCCGCCATGCACATCCATGGCGTCATTGACTACTTGACGCATTTTTTCTGTTAAATGGTACTTGCAAATAGCAGATATAACAGAAGGCTTTTCACCTAAATCGACGCCTTTGGTTGAGAAGGTAGTGACGGCGTCCATTAGGTAGGCATTACCACCAATACGTCCCAACATCTCTTCTATACCTTCCATTTTACTGATAGGCATTTTAAATTGTCGACGAATACGAGCGTAAGCACCTGTTGCCAAAGCGATACTTTTGGCCCCACCTGCTGAGGCTGAAGGTAAAGTAATAACTCGGCCAACAGATAAACATTCTACTAACATACGCCACCCTTGGCCGATCATTTTGGTACCACCGATAATGTAATCTAAGGGTACAAAGATGTCCTGACCTTTAATCGGGCCATTTTGGAAAGGCACGTTTAAAGGGAAATGGCGGTTGCCTATTTCCATACCGGCTGTGTCTCTAGGTAATAAAGCACAAGTAATACCCAATTCTTTTTCATCACCTAATAATCCATCTGGATCATACATTTTGAAAGCCAAACCGATGACTGTAGCTACCGGTGCTAAGGTGATATATCGTTTATCGAAGGTAAGACGCATTCCAAGAATTTCTTCACCATTCCATTGTCCTTTACATACTGTGCCGCTGTCAGGTAATGAGCCTGCATCTGAGCCAGCTTCTGGACCTGTTAATGCAAAACAGGGAATTTCATCACCTACAGCTAACCTTGGTAAATAGTGGTTTTTTTGTTCTTCAGTTCCGTAATGCTGCAGTAACTCACCCGGCCCTAATGAATTAGGTACACCAACAGTGGTGGATAAAACTGAACTAACACTCGATAATTTTTGAAGTACACGGGACTGGCAATAAGCTGAAAAATCTAAACCACCAAATTTTTTCTTGATGATCATTGCGAAAAATTTATGGTCTTTTAAGAACTGCCACACTTCTGGTGAAAGATCTGCGTTTTTGTGAGTGACTTCCCAGTCGTCACACATTTTACATACTTCTTCTACAGGACCGTCTATAAATGCTTGTTCTTCAGACGTTAGTCTAGCTTGAGGAATGTTATGCAGTGTTTGCCAATTCGGGTTACCACTAAATATCTCACCATCCCACCAAACAGTGCCTGCATCGATAGCATCTTTTTCTGTGCTCGACATTTCAGGCATGATTTTTTTGTAAATTTTAAGAATGGGTTCACTGATGTATTGTTTGCGCACAGATTCAATATTAAGGGGGAGGGCCACTATTAAGAACGTAATCCAACTGAAATTACCAATAACGCCTAAAACACTTCCTAATATAAATACACAGAAAATGGCCACAGTGGCGTTAAACAATTTCATTCGAAAGTAACTAACAGCGCCTAGCGTCGCTATCACATATAAAAGCCAGATTAGGATTTGCATAAATGCTCCCATTAATAGAGGTCAGACCATATTTTTAACAGTATATTTTAGCCAAGTAAAAATCAAGTTTATGAATTAAATTATAGCTATGATTTAGATGGATAATTTAATTTATGCTGTATATCTCGATTTAACGAATTAGCAATATAAGTATAGGTAGGTTGGTGTTGCTGGGTTCAGTTTTTAGTTTCTAACGGGGTATTTTCAGACTTAAAATATTTCAAACGAATTTCACCTTGTTCGTCACCGTCTTTGTATTGTTTTAGCTTAACTAATTGATAATTTAGTTGTGGTGAAAACCAGGCAATAGTCTCCCGTGAAGAATTATTACGTTCAATCTTGACCTTAATACCTTCAATCATTCCGAACGGCAAATTGAGTTGCTCTTTGCCTACTACTTTCAACCCGTAATGGCGATGCTCACCTCTATTATTAATGATGTCATAAACAAACTCACGCTTTCCTGATGCTAATTTCAACTGCACATCTAAACGATAAAGTTGATTGTCTAATTGTCCAGTCCAGTCAATAGGCTGTGCTTGATTAATGGTGATATTTGATTTTTCAGCATCAAATCGAATTTTGGTACTTTTATCCGAACCTGTGCCAGTGCGGCTATATGCATAAGTGTGGGGGTACAATTGTGATTTGTCGAACGAAAAAAAACTGGTTTCGGAACGTATGTCAGATAAAAAGAAAGCGGAGACCTTAGAGTAATAATCCAATCTATATAGATTGTCTTTATCGGCTTTTAGACTTAGCTTTGCTTTACCTAAATTTCTACCAAATCGATAAACGATGTATTCAGCTTCAAAACCAACTAACTGCTCTGCTTCGGCATAAGCGGCTTTGTTTATGCCGAAATTTAGCAAAAGTAAGGTTACTGCTAAAAACGTCGTCAATTTACCCAATTGCATATCCCTCTTCAGCTAATATTTGGTTATCTAAGACTGCTTTATTATCAATCATTTTAAGCCTATCTTCACAAAACCATTTGATTACAAGAGGGTACATTTGACGCTCTTGTTGTTGTACTCGATCTGCTAACTCTTGGGCGTCTTGTTGCTCAAATATAGGTACCTTAGACTGTAACACTACCGGTCCACCATCTAACTCTGGTGTGACAAAATGCACCGATGCACCATGTTCTTCATCGCCTGCATCAATCGCTCTTTGGTGTGTCTGCAAACCTTTGTATTTGGGCAGCAAAGAGGGATGAATGTTCAAGATTCTACCTTGATAATTTTCAACAAACGCTGGTGTAAGAATACGCATAAAACCAGCTAATACAATGAGATTCGGATTGAACTCGTTTATACAACTCGCCATTTGAGTATCATAATCTTCTCTGCTAGCAAAACTTGTGTGGTCGATACATATTGCCGGGATGCCGGCGTTTTCAGCACGAATTAATCCATATGCAGTTTTTTGGTTTGCAATAACCGCTACAATTTTGGCATTAATTTTTTGCCTTGAAATCTCATCGATAATCGCTTGCAAGTTTGAGCCATTACCTGAAAGCAACACAACGATGGACTTTTTTGACATGTGCGTTTTCTGTTCAGCCACTTAGTTGATCTCAACCTGTTGCTCAGCATCACTATTTTCTATGTGACCAATTTGCCATGCGTTTTCGCCAAGTTTGTTCAATATCTCAACTGCTTGAGCTGCCTTTTCGTTAGGTAACGCAATGATTAAGCCTACACCACAGTTAAAAGTCCGGTACATTTCATGGGTAGTCACATTACCTTTTTCTTGTAACCAATTAAATATTGCAGGCCATTGCCAAGTAGACCCATCGATAACAGCTTTAGTTCCCTTAGGTAAAACTCTTGGAATATTCTCCCAAAAATCCACCACCAGTAATATGAGATATAGCGTGAACCTGCATCTGTTCTAATAAAGACAATACATTTTTGACATAAATTCGGGTAGGTTCAAGTAAATGCTCCGATAAGGCTTTACCTTCTAATACTTCATTTGTATCACTGTTGGATACGTCTAAGATTTTCCGAATCAGGGAATAACCGTTCGAGTGAGGCCCTGAAGAGGCTAGGGCAATCAGCGCATCGCCATGAGCAACACGTGAGCCATCAATCACATCATCTGCTTCGACTACACCTACGCAGAATCCAGCTACATCATAATCTTCACCATGATACATACCGGGCATTTCAGCGGTTTCACCACCTATGAGCGCGCAGCCAGATAGTTCACAGCCTTTACCAATTCCAGTGACAACCTCAGCCGCTGTATCAATATTTAATTTTCCGGTGGCGTAGTAGTCGAGAAAAAATAAAGGCTCTGCGCCTTGTACTATTAAGTCATTAACACACATTGCAACTAAATCTATGCCGATGCCAGAGTGTTGTTTTAAGTCCATTGCCAGTCTGAGTTTGGTACCTACACCGTCTGTACCTGATACTAAAAGTGGTTTTTTATATTTTTCTGGTAGTGAGCACAGAGCGCCAAAACCACCCAAGCCGCCTCTGACTTCAGGCCTATGAGTTTTTTTTGCGACCGACTTAATTCTTTCGACTAGCTGGTTACCTGCATCAATATCAACTCCAGCGTCTTTGTAACTTAATGATGAATTTTTATCGCTCACGTACTTTCCTCAAAATGGCCGCAAAAAAGAGCGCGGATTTTAGCAGCTTGCACAAATAATACCAACGACAGATATACTCAAATAACTCTAAATTTTCATATTATGTTGGTTTGGACATATAGATTGATAAACAATTGATGAATTTTGTTCGCAAATAAAAGACAATACTCTATAGAATATTTTTCGAAGTGTATTTTGAGGAGATTTGGCCCTGATGCCAATAAAAGTAAAGCCTTTGTTATTTGTGTTTTTTCTTGTCTGGCTAATAAGTTGGCAAAACGTTAATGCAGCGGTTATTGACGATTTGTATGATGCTAAAATCGCCGTAAATGATCAGTCGGATCGGACACAAAATAATGCTTTTAGTCTAGCCCTTAAACAAGTGCTTATTAAAGTACGAGGTAACAACGACTTACTCACTAATCAAAAAATTAAAAGTGCCATAACTAAAGCAACGCGTTTCGTCAGATCCTATAGTTATGATAAGCAAGAATCACAACTCTATTTAGCAATAAGTTTTGATCCACAGCGAGTGGAGAACGTTATTCGTGACGCGGGTTTTCCTGTTTGGGACAAAAGGCGTCCAGATTCTTTAATTTGGTTGGCTATCAAGTCGTCTGCTGATTCAGACAGAAAAATTGCGAGGCCAACAGAGTATGCTGACATATATCAACAATTGAGTTTACGTGCTGCTCAAAGGGGCATTTCTTTGATGTTTCCGCTGTGGGACCTTGGCGATATACAAAGTTTGGGTATATATGACATCTGGGGTGGTTTTAGTTCGCAAATTTCCAAAGCTAGTGAACGTTATGCTGTTCCATCTGTGCTTTCTGCGAGAATTTATTTGACTGATAATCAATCATATGACGTCACTCAAAATAGTGTGATGGAGAATGAAAAATCAGAGTTTCAATGGTCTGCAGACTGGACAATGATTGAAGGAGGCGGATTATTGGCAGGACAAGTTCAAGGTGATACCCCATTGATTATTGCAGAGGGCCTGATCGATGCACTAGCGGATCAGTTATCCTTAAAATATGCGATTGATCTGGCGCAAATAGATCGGGCAGATACTAAGGTTCAAATTGTTGTCAACAATATTGACTCCCTTAACTATTATAGCCAGGCTTTGAGCTCTCTAGAAAATATGAGTATTGTCAATGACGCTACCTTGATTAAACAGCAAGGTTCACGTGCAACCTTTGAATTGGACTTGTTGGGTGACGTTGACGATTTAACTAATGCACTAAGCTTGGACAGTAAAATTAGGCCAGTAGTTGACGATTTTGGTCAGCCCATACTTGGTTTGGAGTTCTTTTGGGTCAAGTAAGCAGTCAACTTTCATTGCCTATTGGCTTAAAAGATACCGAATCATTTGCTAGCTTTATTCCTGGCCAAAATGCTCAAGCTTGCAGCTATCTAAAACAACTATTTGCTGAATGTGAAGACAAAAAGGTCAATAATTGGCTGACATATTTGTTTTCTGATTCTGGGATGGGTAAAAGTCACTTATTGTATGCAACTTGCCAACAAGCCGAATTAGCGGGTGAGACGTGCATCTACTTGAGCTTTAATGAAAAGCAACATATGTCTCCAGATGTGCTGATAGGTCTTGAAAATTACCGTTTGATTTGTCTTGATGACATTCAAGAGTTACAGGGTGAAAACGCTTGGCAAATAGCGGTGTTTGATTTAATCAACAGAGTGAAGGAACAGAGTAATAGTTGCTTAGTAATAACTGGGGATCAACCCCCTCAGCAGTTATCCCTAGAGCTGCCCGATTTGATATCTAGGCTGTCATGGGGCACTAATTTCCAACTTTATTCATTGACTGATCAACAGAGACAACAGGCTTTGATAGTTAAAGCCCAACATAGAGGCTTAAATATGTCTAAAGATGTTGCAAGATATTTGGTTAATCATTGGCAGCGAGATATGCCAGCCTTGATAGCTTCTTTAGATATTCTTGATGAGCAATCACTGCAACAGCAGCGAAAGCTCACTATACCTTTTGTTAAATCTATTTTGGCTCTTTAGTTTTGCTGCCTTCAAAGGCCTGTTTTTCTTCTAGCAGCTCTTCTTTTAATTTTCGAATTCCCAACCCAAGCTCTCGCCCTCTAACTCGTGCATAAAAACTGCAACCAGTAAATAATAGTGTACATAATATTATTTCGACAAGAGCATACAACCTCTCACCTTCGACGGCATACACTGCAGTCAAACCATGCAGCAAATAATACATCACAATAAAATTAGCCCATGCATAAGTATAAGGTTTACCTTCTAATAATCCTTTAGCAGGTAATAAAATTGGCACTATCCAAAATAATAAGGTGAATAAAGTTGAGGTGGTTTTATCAATGGTTAAGAAAAAGTGCCAGACCACTAACCAGATAATTAAAAGTAAATAGCTAGTTAAGGTTAATCGTCGAAAAAAAGTGCTGTTAAATGTCATGTTACTTATCTCGTATACTGGTTAATGGTCTAATTTCGCGGCTAGTACTGCCAGTCTTTTGCCTTGTTCGATACATAATGTTTGTTCTTCATTAGAGAGTTTGTTTTTGCTATCGCCTTGTGCTAGATGTGTTACACCATAGGGGCTTCCGCCAGACAAAGTAGTGTGTAATTCAGGGTTAGAGTAAGGTAAACCGCACAATATCATACCGTGATGGAACAAGGGGATCATCATAGTGAGCAAGGTTGATTCTTGTCCCCCGTGCATACTCGATGTAGAGGTGAAAACACAAGCAGGTTTATTTTCTAATGTGCCCGCTAACCATTGAGCGCTAGTATCATCTAAAAAATATTTTAAAGGTGCCGCCATATTACCGAATCGAGTGGGGCTGCCAAGTGCTAATGCACAACAATCATCTAAGTCTTGTTTTACCACATAGGGATCGCCCGAGCTGGGTATTGAGTCTTGAATATGGTTGAAATTATTACTTACTTCAGGCACACAACGTAAGCGTGCTTCAAGTCCTGATTTCTCAACGCCTAAGGCTATGCTGTTGGCCATCGCTTGAGTAGCCCCATGGCGACTGTAATATAAGATTAGTACTATTTTATTCATGATATATCCAAAACTTGGCTCATAATATATTCAAAACTGATTCAGGTGGTCGGCCAATAGCGGCTTTACCATTGAATACAACAATAGGTCGTTCAATAAGTTTTGGTGAATTAAGCATTGCGCTGATCAGAGACTCCTCAGTTAACGTATTATCTGCTAAATTTTGTTTTTTGTAAGCGTCTTCGCCTTTTCTGATTAGTTGTCTTGCTGAAGAAAAGCCTAATTGCTTAACAATAAGCTGTAACTCTTGAGCACTGACTGGTGTTTTTAAATATTCGATAATTTGCGGCTCAAGCCCTTTTTCAAGTAATAATTGCAGAGTTTGACGGCTTTTAGAACATCTAGGATTGTGTAAAATTTTAAGATCAGTCATAAATTTATTTTCACTTCGAATGAGATATCGTACGTATACGGTGTATTCTACATTTTATTCTTTTTGTTACGAGAGTAACCCATATTTAGGGCATTAATATTTTGAAAAAATTCGTAGTTATGTTGACAGCTTTGTTAGCTCTTTTAGTCGGTCTGTGGACCCAGCAAAGCTTTAAAGTGGACTTCATTAGTCTTGATGGACAGGAACACCGTTGGAATAATTCACAGGGAAAGTGGAGAGTAGTCAACTATTTTGCTGAGTGGTGCGCACCGTGTTTGCGAGAAATGCCCGAGCTGAACCATTTTCACCAACAATATAGTGATGATATAGATATCTTTGCTGTAAGTTTTGATCCTTTGAGCAAAGACAAACTCATCACTCTTCAACAAAAACATAATATTCAATTTCCTATTATAGAGCGACTTAATGCTATGCCGTGGGTCAGGCCACCTAATAGTTTACCCACAACGTATATTCTTGATGCAGATGGCAAAGTGCTAAAACAATTGAAAGGCGAACAAAGTGCACAACAGCTAATGCAAACTATTAATCTGTTAAAGACTTTGTAATCGCTCTTGCGCAGTTCTAAATTGTTCTATTCGAGCTCTAATTCTCTGTTTCTCAATTTTTCGATCATTAGCGTAATTGTAAGCTGTATGTAATTCATCTATTGCCCTTGGGTAGGCTGCCAATAATGCATACACTTCGGCTTTTGTTTGATGCATTTCGAGTTTTTGCTCGCTACTGCGATAAGCATCTGAAAGTAATTCATAGGCCAACATATTGTCAGGATTAATTAACAAATAATCTTTTAACAGAGATGTCGCTCTTTCAATATTTCCAGATTTAATCAACACATTTGCTAAGTTTAGGGTCAATACCCGGTTAAAAGGTGTGTACACAATTTGTGCTGATAATTTGTCTATCGCTTTTTGATGTTGATTCATTTCTATAGCAATATCGGTGTAAGTATCCAAATAAAATAAGTTACTTGGATGTTTTTCTAATAGAACATCTATTACCTTTAGGGCGAGTTCAAAGTCTTCATTGGCTAAGTAAGATAAAGCTAAACCATATTCTGCTGCTTGTTTAAAAATATAATTTTCTTTTTTAATATGTCAGAAAAGTATTCGATATTACGCTTAGGATTGGCATAGTAGCGCGCTAATATTCTGGTCTTAGCCAAGTGAAAATTAATACTTTCAGGTATATCCCGCGGTCGAAAGGATGCGGCTCGGGTTCGTGCATCGGCAATCCGTGTTTCAGGTAAAGGGTGTGTGAGTAAAAATGCCAGTGGGGTAGATTTAAGACGGTTTTTTTCAGCCAATATACTGAAAAAACTGCTGGCGCCGTTTGGGTCAAAGCCCGCCTCTGCGAGGATACTAATCCCCACTCTGTCTGCTTCTTGTTCGTTTTGCCTGGTGTAATTGATTGAAGATTGCGCCGAAGCTGCATTGCTCACTGAGAGTGCAGCCATACCTGCTTCTGGATTGACCACGGCGACTAATATGCTACCCAGCAAACTGGCTATTTGTAAAGGTGACGATTTTTGTCTCGCTTCGATACTACGAGCGATATGTCTTTGAGTGACGTGACTGACCTCATGGGCTAAGACCGAGGCTAACTCCGATTCATTTCTGGCGTTAAAAATAAGCCCAGTGTGAATACCGATATGTCCTCCAAAAAAAGCGAATGCATTGATGTCTGGACTATTGAGAATAAAAAATTTGTAAGGAAATTTTACGTTGTCGGCTTGTGCAACTAAACGGTTACCAATGTCTTGAATATATTCATCCAATAATGGGTCGTTAATAATAGGTGCTTGCCCACGAAGTTGACGCATAAGCGCATCGCCAATTAATACCTCTTTATCTAAGCTGATAGCGCTTGATGCCACCACGCCTATCTCAGGTAATTCGTTTTTCTTATTTACTGCGCCAACTGACATAGTGCCTAATAAAAATATACTCAAGGCAGAAACAACGATGTTAGCAATAGGTTTTATCATATATTACGTCTAATTTTAGTGTGTCTATATTACATTGACAGTATTAATTATTAAATACTTGCGTGTGTTATGGATCAGCTACCAGCCAATTAGTTCAATGTTAGCTTATCTATTAAGTTGGTTTATCTCTTTAAATGGTTACTCAAGAGATATAAATATCTCTTGGATTGACTGCCCGCTAATTTCAACTACGTGTAATGATGTGCTTAATAAATCAATTAGCTGAGTAACTAACATATGGGCATATTTGAGTAATTCCATATCTGCCTCATCTCCACAACGTATTGTCAGGGCGACAAAGTCGCTTAATTTGGGGATACTAATTAATGGACCTGTTACAGAGGGATTGAATTCTTTGAACGGTGAATAGACATCAAAAGGTTTAATCAGCGCTTGTGGTTGGTTGTTTACAACAGGAAAACAATGCAAATCAAAAGCGTAGTGATTGCAGTGATTTTTGAGCGATATTGAGGGTTTACCTTGCTTACAATTGGCTAAATTCCAGTTTCTCTTATTTAGTAAATATTTTATATTATTATCAAAACCGTCGGTAAATGTGCCTTCTAATGCTAATAGTCTACTAGCTATTATTTGGAAGCTATCAGGGACCTCTCCTAAATTGAGCGACTTTTTTAGGTGCAAGATAGCTTTTACGTTTCCAAAACGACATGCCCAATCTAAATGCAAAAATAGCCTCTCTTTATTCGTGTAATCTAAGTTAAGTTCTATTTTATCACGCAAGGGTTGTGTAATAATGCTCACATCATAAGGTCGAACTTCAATTATCATCAATAAATTATTGTTTGGTGATGCCTATTAATATACAAGGACAATAGATGTTAAACGTTTTTGAACGTTGGTATAAGCGAAAATTTTCAGATCCTGATTCAATGATGCTGTTATTGCTGTTACTCATCAGTTCGTTATTACTTGCAGTTTGGGGCGGAATTTTAATGCCTGTCTTGGTGGCTGCTGTTATAGCTTACTTATTGGATTGGCCAGTGGTCCAGCTATGTAGGTTAGGCTTATCTCGTGGTTATACTACTATATTGGTGTTATTTGGTTTTATCAGCGTATCAATTCTGACTCTTGTGGGTCTAGTACCTGTTGTTGTGCAACAAAGTATTAATTTGATTAAAGAGATGCCGCAAATATGGGAAAAAGGGCAGGTGTGGTTATTAACGTTACCCAAAACCTACCCAGACCTTATACAGCTGACTCAAATTCAGGATGTGTTAGATGGAATCAATGAACGAGTAGTGGGGTTGGCAGAGCAATTGTTGTCTGCATCATTTAGTTCTCTGGGTGGGTTTGGTGCTTTGTTGATTTACATGATTTTAGTACCGTTAATGGTTTTCTTTATGGTCAAAGATAAAGAAATGTTGGTCTCTAATATCTCTTCACTATTGCCCAGCGAACGCCGTTTGATTAAACAAGTGGGTACTGAAATGAACCTGCAAATTGCTAATTATATTCGCGGTAAAGTCATCGAAATTGTCATTGTTGGTACAGTGTCAACAGTGACATTTGCGTTTATGGACCTGCGTTATGCCTTGTTACTGGGGGTGTTGGTGGGCTTCTCAGTATTGATTCCTTATATAGGTGCCGCAGTGGTGACTATTCCTGTGGCGATAGTCGCCTTATTTCAATGGGGTCTGACACCTGACTTTTGGTATTTAATGGTCGCTTACGGCATTATACAAGCCTTAGACGGTAACGCATTAGTACCTATACTATTCTCAGAAGCTGTGAGCTTGCATCCAGTGTATATCATTATCGCGGTATTATTTTTTGGTGGGTTGTGGGGATTTTGGGGAGTGTTCTTCGCTATTCCTTTAGCAACGTTGGTCAAAGCTGTTGGCAATGCTTGGTCAAGTCCCAAGGAATTAACGACCGAAACTTAGTTAAGCCGGAGCCGACATACATAAAATCGGCTCCAACTTTTCATACTGTTTAACTCTTTAAACTTCTTTTACTTCTGCAGATACGCCAAGACCACCTCATGGTGATCTTTGGTTTTAAATTTATCAAATACATGTTCTATTTTGCCGTCTTCATTGATTAAAAACGTAATGCGATGAATACCGTCGTATTCTTTACCCATAAACTTTTTAAGACCCCAGACACCAAATGCATCTGCTACGGCATGATCTTCATCCGACAAAAGTGTGAAGTTGAGGTTTTCTTTCTCTATAAATTTTGGCAGCCTTTTAACTGCATCAGGGCTCACCCCTAAGACTTCTACGTTCAATGCCGCCAATGATGCTTGGCTATCCCGTAAACCTTGTGCCTGAGTTGTACAGCCAGGTGTCATGGCTTTGGGGTAAAAATAAATCAATACTTTTTTACCAGCAAGGTCGCTTAACGCAACCGTTTGGTTATCTTGATTTAGTAGTGAAAATTGCGGAGCAATATCGCCCGCTTTGAGCATTTGCATAATAAATACCTTAAGTTATTAATTAAAAGGAGAATACTAAGTTATCAGTGATTTTGTTTGATCGAAGCTTCTAAATTGAGTGGTTGCAAAAGTGCTTGAAGAGCATGTTCAATTTTATCAACTTCGAGTTCATGAGGAATAGATATCACCATTTTGCACTTCATCTGTTTGTCGTTTTCATTTGTATCTAAAAATTTTAGTCTAAATGCACTGACAGAGATATTGTGTTGTTCGAAGAAATCGGTGATCTGGTCAATCAGACCGGGTGTACTCTCGCCATTTATGATGACGTCCGCAAGATGTTCAAGGTTTTGTTTACAATGCTTTGTGGTGCGTTTCATCATCGACAATAAATTATGCTTCTGACACGTTTGCGGCAATAAACATTCAGCTTGGGTAATAGCACTTTGACTGCCTTCGATAATCATAGTGAGAGAAAAATCCTGACCATAAACAGCTTGGCGACTATCTAAAATATTGCATCCTACTTCAGATACGGTGTCTGCCAATTTACTTAATACACCAAATTGGTCTGAGCCTAAGATGGTAATGATTAATTGTTGCGTCATTTTTAACCAATTCGTTGCTTTCAAATTGGCTATAACATACATGATTGTAGGTGGGTTGATCCAGTTTCAATTCTAATCCATAAATTGGGCTATTCAATGCTTGTTTTTAGGGGGCCAGATCTTTACCATTAGACGCTAATTTTTGGGGAGTATTCATGTTTACTGGCAGTTTTGTGGCGCTAATTACGCCAATGTATAATAATGGGCAAATAGATTATTCGTCATTGGAGGCGCTGGTTGATTTTCATATTCGAAATGGGTCTCATGGCATTGTGTCTGTTGGTACTACAGGTGAGTCTGCGACTTTACCTTTTTCTGAACATATAGAAGTGGTTAGGCGGACCGTAGAATATGCTCAGGGTAAAATACCTGTCATCGCTGGGAGTGGGGCTAACTCTACTTCAGAAGCCATCTTTTTGAGCGAACAGATGTCAGATACTGGCATAAAAGGATTTTTAAGTGTTGTGCCTTATTATAATAAGCCACAACAAAAAGGCATGGTTGCCCACTTTAAAGCCATTGCTGATGCAACTGACATACCAGTATTGTTATATAATGTGCCCAGCCGCACAGTAGCTGACATGTTGCCAGAGACGGTGGCAGAGTTGGCTACCCATCCTAAAATTGTTGGCTTAAAAGATGCCACAGGTGACATATCGCGCTTGAAGGCTACACAGAAACTTGTTTCAGACGATTTCGTGTTTTTGAGCGGTGATGACCTGACCGGTTGTGAGTTTCTTGCAAACGGAGGCCACGGGGTGATTTCTGTTACCGCTAATATTGTGCCTAAACAAATGGCTGATATGTGTAATGCTGCATTTGCGAAGGATTTCCAGTTGGCAGAAAAAATTGACAAACAAATTGCCGGCTTACATACCGCTTTATTTGTCGAACCGAATCCTGTGTTACCTAAATGGGTTTTACACAAAATGGGGCTGACTAATTCAGCTTTTTTACGATTGCCTTTAGTTGAATCGGAACTAGCTAGCCAAAATCATATCGAACAAGTCATGCGCAGTTCTGGCGTATTATCCTAAGGAGATAGCATGACCTATAATTTTCAATTGTTTAGTGTATTAAAGTGCACTGTAATAGCAGCCTCAATGTTAACCGCTTGTAGTTCATTAGAAGAAAGAGAAATTGCCAGTGGCACATTTGATTATGTCAAAGAGCAACCGGGTCAAAAGATAAAAATTCCAGATGATGTGGACTCACCTAATTTTAATGACGCCTATAAACTGCCAGCTTTAGGTGAAGACGCACCGCAAACTGCTACGGGGAAAAAATTGAGTGTGTTCTCACCTTCATTGGTGTTGCCAGTGGTGGCAGGTTCTCACATAGAAGAGGGCTCAAAGGATGCCATTGTGTGGTTTGATCAAGTGGATGACAGTCTTCCTCTAGATACTGCTATTTGGAATTCCCTGATCCGATTTTTAGAAACCGAAGGTATCGGTGTTGAGATGTTTGACAAAGACAATCAGCGCTTAATCACAGACTGGGTGACGTTAGATGAAAGTAAAGACGACAAATGGTATAGCTGGTCTAATTCAGAACGCACTGTCGGACAACGCTTTGAATTTACCTTAGATAAAAAACCTCATGGTAGAACGGCAGGACTGAGTGTTGAATTAGTTGATTACAAGGAAAAATTAACCGCTCAAAGCACCGAGATCACTCAATCCAAAGACAAAAGACGTAACGAAGTTGATGTCTTGAATCGAGTAGTGAAAAACTATGAATTTGAAACAAAAGTAGCTGATGTCAAACGTTTTCGTCAAATTCGTGAAGGACTACAGATGGACTTAGGATTTGATAGTGATGGCGAGCCTGCATTTGTAGTCGACGCTGATTATGATATTACCTGGCCCAGGCTGTTACTTGTATTAAGAACGTTAGGTTTTGATGTTAAAGATTATGACAAGTCTAATGGCTTGTTGTTTGTTAAATACAATGGCGCTGAAGACGGTTGGTGGAGTAATATTTGGTCTAGCGACAAAAATGAGATGAACTTAGACACGGAAGAGTATCGTATTAAAGTGGCTAGTGTAGGCCAAAAAACCTCCATCACATTATTGGACGACGAGAGCAAGCCGTTTGCAGTCAATAAGCTAACCGATTTATATCCCACATTTTCAAAAACCATGTCGGCTGACGATCTAGATATATAGACTATTTACCTCTAGTTGTTAGCGCGGCTAGAGGTTTTATTTTTAAATAATCAGCATAAAAAGCTCACACGTTCATCACCTAAAGGAGTTGGCATAGTATGTCGATCGCGGATTCAATTTTATCGATTAACAATGACCTGCCTATTCGAACCGAACTACCGGTGCACAGTGGTAAAGTGCGCTCTGTTTATTGGTTAACTGAGCAAGACAGTCGTCGTTTAATTGAAGAAAAAGCCTATCCAGTTCCCCATGATACGCCATTGGCTATTATGATCATTAGCGACCGCATCTCAGCGTTTGATTGTATTTGGCATGGGGAGGGTGGCATGTTGGGTGTACCTGGTAAAGGGGCTGCTTTAAATGCTATTTCTAATCACTGGTTTAAGTTATTTAAACAACAAGGTTTAGCTGACAGTCATATACTTGATATCCCTCACCCTTTTGTTTGGATTGTTCAAAAAGCTAAACCTGTGATGATTGAAGCTATCTGTCGTCAATATATTACAGGCTCAATGTGGCGTTCTTATGACAAAGGTGAAAGAGAGTTTTGTGGTATTCAGCTTGAAGAAGGTCTTAGCCAAGATTCTAAATTAGCTAACTTACTTATGACTCCCTCCACAAAAGGTATTTTAAAGGGCATTCCTAATGTACCTGAAGCGGACGATGTGAACATTACCCGTCAGAATATCCTCGATAACTACCTTGCGTTTAACTTCGAAAAACCCAGTGATGTTTCTTTGTATGAAAAATTATTAACTGAAGGATTTTCACTGATTAGTGAAGCTTTGGCAGAGTTGGAGCAAGTGTTTGTAGATACTAAGTTTGAATTTGGCTATGTCAAAGACTTAGATGGCAATAAAAAATTGATTTACATGGACGAAGTGGGCACCCCAGATTCATCAAGAATTTGGGATGCACAGCAATATGAACAGGGTAACGTCGTAGAAAATTCCAAAGAAGGCTTTCGTCAATTATTACTTAATCATTTCCCTGATCCTGATATTTTGCTAAACAAACAACGTATGCTTGAGCGCCAAGCATTGGCCAAAGACAATGCGCTACCTGTTGAGGTATTGATGCAGGTATCTAAGACCTATATTGATATCGCAGAAAAAATAACCGGGAAATCCTTAGTACTAAGTGAAAACCCAAAAGCTGAAATTATTCAAATTTTACAGGATAATTATCACTTAATTGATTGAACAGTCATTTGTTTGAGTGTTTTTTTAAGTAAGTTCGGAACTCGTTCCTAGCCTATCTGTATTTCAATATTGCTTATTGGAATACAGCAACAAGGTAATATCTCGTCATCGTCAATAAACGCTAGTGGATCCGTAGTATATTCTACCTCTCCGCAAATTAGTTTACTTCTACAAGCGCCACAAAAACCTTCACGGCAATGGTATTGAATTTCAATTTCATGCTGTTCTATGGTTTCTAAAAGAGTGTTTGGGGGTGAGTATTCGAC
This sequence comes from Paraglaciecola psychrophila 170, assembly GCF_000347635.1. Taxonomy (NCBI): domain Bacteria; kingdom Pseudomonadati; phylum Pseudomonadota; class Gammaproteobacteria; order Alteromonadales; family Alteromonadaceae; genus Paraglaciecola; species Paraglaciecola psychrophila. The sequence goes on from NC_020514.1 coordinate 2,376,879, forward strand.
AGCTTTATGATCTTTTATAGTTACCATAAAGCTGTCGTTGTTTTGATGCATTTTTTTATAAGTCAAAATCACCAAAGTCTTCGGCACTGACTTCAGAATCGATTTGCCCTACTAAATAAGAGCTGATTTCAGATTCCTGAGGTGCAACTTGAACGTTGTCAGAACTTAAGTAGTTGTTCATCCAAGGTAGTGGGTTATTTTTTATGTCAAACGGCTGACCTAAGCCTATTGCCGACATACGATGATTAGCAATAAACTCAACGTATTGACAGAGTATTTCTTTGTTCAGACCGATCATGGAGCCGTGTTGAAACAAAAATGCAGCCCACTCTTTTTCTTGCTCTACTGCATGCAGGAATATTTGAGTGGCTTCTTCCTTACATTCCTCGGCAATTTCTGCCATTTCTGGGTCATCTTTGCCTTTAGCCCACAGATTTAACACATGTTGTGTAGAGGTGAGGTGTAAGTTTTCATCACGGGCAATTAAGCGAATGATTTTCGAGTTACCTTCCATCAATTCACGCTCTGCGAATGCAAAGGTACAAGCAAAAGAGACATAAAAACGTATGGCTTCTAAGGCATTAACTGAGTTCATACACAGATAAAGTTTTTTCTTAAGTCCACGCATTGTAATGACATGAGTTTCACCTTTAATGGAATGGGTACCTTCGCCTAATGTTTGCCACAATTGAGTTGCAAAAATGAGGTCATCATAATATTTAGAGATATCTGCCGCGCGTTTTTTGATTTCTTCATTTTCAACAATATCTTCAAAAATGCTACTGGGATCACCAAATAGATTTCGTAATATATGGGTATATGAGCGCGAGTGAATAGTCTCGAAAAATGACCATGTTTCTACCCAAGTTTCTAATTCTGGAATAGAAATAATCGGCAAAAAAGCGATGTTAGGACTTCTACCCTGAATTGAGTCAAGTAACGTTTGATATTTTAGGTTAGAAATAAAGATATGTTTTTCTGAGTCACTTAACTTTTGAAAATCGACTCTGTCTTTACTTACATCAACTTCTTCAGGACGCCAAAAGAAGCTAATTTGTTTTTCAATCAACTTTTCAAAAATTGGATGTTTTTGTTGGTCATAGCGCGCCACATTGACGGGGTTACCAAAAAACATCGGTTCTGTCAGTGGGTTGTTATTTACTTGATTAAAAGTTGTATATTTCATTAATTATAGTTGCCATTAAAAATTCAAGCCGCTCAGTAAGCTGCCTAAGCAGCTTACTGAAATTTATATTTTACATGCGCCGCCTGCGCAATCGTCATCATCTTCTTCTATCACTTCTTTTGGCACAAATTTTTGGCTAGACAGTTCTTGTTGAGTAGGGTCGTCTGCTCCATCGCGAGTATTATGGTAATACAGGGTTTTAATACCAAGTTTGTAAGTGGTTAATAAGTCTTTGAGTAGTAACTTCATAGGGACTTTACCGCCTTCATACTTATTTGGATCATAACTCGTGTTAGCAGAAATGGTTTGATCGACAAATTTCTGCATAATTCCAGCGAGCTGCAGATATCCATCGTTTGATGGTAAGTCCCATAACAACTCGTATTTATCTTTGAGTCTTTCGTATTCAGGTACAACTTGTTTTAACACACCGTCTTTACTGGACTTTATACTAATATGACCGCGAGGTGGTTCAATTCCATTTGTTGCATTTGATATTTGCGACGATGTTTCTGAGGGCATTAAAGCCGAAAGTGTACTGTTACGTAAACCGTATTGTTTGATTTTAGCTCTAAGCGAATCCCAGTCACAGTGCAGCGGCTCATCACAAATTTTGTCCAGATCTTTTTTGTAGGTATCGATTGGCATTAAACCTTGGAAATAAGTGGTTTCATCGAATTTAGGACAAGCACCTTTTTCTTTGGCTAAATTACAAGACGCTTGCATTAAGTGATATTGCATGGCCTCGAATGTTCTATGCACTAAGCCATTGGCGCTACCGTCCGAATATTTCACACCATTTTTAGCGAGATAATAAGCAAAGTTAATGACACCTATACCCAGTGTGCGACGACCCATAGTTGCGTTCAACGCTGCCGGAACAGGATAGTCTTGGTAATCAAGTAAATTATCCAGTGCACGAACGGCTAAATCAGACAACTCAGCAAATTCGTCAACACTTTTAATCGCACCTAGGTTAAACGCTGACAAGGTACACAAGGCAATTTCGCCGTTCTCATCATTCACATGTTGCAATGGTTTAGTCGGTAAGGCTATTTCTAAACACAAGTTGCTCTGACGAACTGGCGCCAATTTGGGGTTAAACGGACTGTGTGTATTACAGTGATCGACATTTTGTAAATAAATGCGACCAGTGCTAGCCCGCTCTTGCATAAATAAGCTAAACAATTCGATGGCTTTAATATGTTTTTTACGGATGCTTTCATCTTTTTCATACTGCACATATAAACGTTCGAACTCATCTTGGTCAGCGAAAAATGCGTCATAGAGTCCTGGTGTGTCTGAAGGACTAAACAATGTAATGTGCTGATCCTTGATCAAACGGGTATACATTAACTTATTAAATTGCACCCCATAGTCGAGGTGTCGAACCCGATTTTCTTCAACACCACGGTTATTTTTCAAAACCAAGAGTGATTCGACTTCTAGATGCCACAAGGGGTAAAACAAGGTTGCTGCACCACCACGGACACCGCCTTGTGAGCAACTTTTTACGGCCGTTTGGAAATGCTTGTAAAATGGTATACAACCAGTATGGAATGCTTCGCCGCCACGAATAGGACTACCTAATGCACGAATACGTCCTGCATTAACTCCAATGCCCGCACGTTGGCTGACATATTTTACTATGGCGCTGGCTGTGGCATTAATGGAGTCTAGACTGTCACCGGTTTCAATAAGTACACAAGAACTAAATTGACGGGTAGGGGTTCTAACACCTGCCATGATGGGCGTCGGTAACGAAATTTTAAACTTGGACGTAGCATCATAAAAACGCTTAATGTAATCCATACGTGTGTCTTTTTCATAGTTAGCAAACAAACAAGCCGCTACTAATATATATAAAAACTGCGCACTTTCATAAATTTCGCCAGACACGCGGTTTTGAACGAGGTATTTACCTTCGAGTTGTTTAACCGCTGCGTAGCTGAAATTCATATCACGCCAATGATCAAGATATTCATCCATTTCATCGAATTCAGCATCAGTATAATCTTTCAACAAATGCTGGTCGTACTTGCCTTTATCAACCATGCTTTTGACATGATCTTTTAAAACAGGTGGCTCAAAACGGCCATAGGCTTTCTTACGTAAATGAAATATGGCCAATCGCGCGGCTAAATATTGATAATCTGGGCAATCTGTGGAGATAAGATCTGCAGCAGAACGAATAAGCGTCTCGTGGATATCGGCAGTTTTAATACCATCGTAGAACTGAATGTGTGCTTTTATCTCTACCTGCGAAACGGAAACGTTATTTAATCCTTTAGCTGCCCATTCAATTACCTTATGGATTTTCTCCAAATCGATAATCTCGCGTTTGCCAGTACGTTTGGTGACGTATAAATTGTTATTCATGTTTTCAGCCGTTACTTTATTATCTTAAGTCGTATAGATGACTTTTATTTAGCGCGAAAATGCGTCGTTAGAGTGACTTACCTCTATGCCCTCTAATGTTTGTTAATTTGATGGTTTATGTTTGACAACTTTTTGCTGCTCTTAAAACCTTTCGTTGACCATAATTTGTATGCCCAGTTACGTCTTCATAATTAACAGAACACAAGATAGTGAGGTTTTTGATGCAATGCAACCCAATATGTGGTGGTTTTGTGTGCGACTATGGTGCAGTATAAAAAAGGTTAGTAGGGACTCACCTAAAAACGCCTTTTGAGTTTCGGTTAATCAAAAAGCAAGAACAAAATAACGATTTATTTTTTATTGAAATTTTTTAATGTAAAAAAACTAGGATTAGTATTTATCGATATATAGGGGTAAAAACAACCAATGGACACTAGATGTCGTGTTTGTCTATAAAATTGAGTGGTTTTATTAATTTAAAAATAATCTAATAATTCGCTAGGGGTACGGATGCTAAGATCCGCATTCCAACTGCTAGTTTGTTTTATATCTGAAATATAACCATATTGGGCAATCACACTGTGCATATTGGCCGCATTTGCCGCTTGAATATCTCGTTCTGCATCACCTATATACCAGGTATTAGGTGAATCGAGAGCCAGCTTTTCTTCAGCATGTAATAACGGCAAGGGGTGGGGTTTTCTTTCACTTAATGTATCACCACTAATAATCACTCCACAGTTTTGTAATAGAGGAAATGCAGTAACCAACTGTAATGTTAAAAACTCTGGTTTGTTGGTGACTATGCCCCATGGAATGTTTTTTTGATTCAGTGTCAACAATAAGCTTTCAATACCTAAAAAGTAATCAGTGTCTACACAAATATTGGTTTCGTAAAAATCTAAAAATTGTTGTCGTAACACAGCAAAATCATAATTTTTTAGATCTCCCCCCAAACCTAATTCGAGCATACCTTTGGCGCCATCAGAGGCAATGTTACGATAAACTTCATAATCTATAGTTGGACGTTCTAACTTTTTGAGTATTTGATTTAGTGCGTTTCCTAGGTCTCTGGCGGTATCGAGTAGTGTGCCATCAAGATCAAATAATATTGCATTGGGTTTTTTAAACATTTAAGTATCACTATTTTGGCAATGGATAATATAGTTGACGTCAACATTTTGATTTGACAAATAATATTCTTGGTTAATTGGATTCATGTGTAAACCTATCATCCTTTGAACTATCAATTGAGTGTCATCTATCCAAGATATTAACTCTGAAGGTTTAATGAATTTGTCATGTTGGTGGGTGCCTTTAGGCACTAAACCCAATACATATTCTGCGCCTACAATGGCCATCAAGTAAGACTTAATATTTCTGTTCAAGGTTGAAAAAAACACATGCCCACCTGGCTTGACTAAACGATAACATGCCGTGACTACAGAGCTAGGGTCTGGTACGTGTTCTAACATCTCCATGCAAGTGACTACATCAAACTGAGCTGGGTGTTTATCGGCAAATTCTTCCGCTGTAGTCTGTTGGTAATCTACTGTTAACCCTGATTCTAGTCCGTGCAAGCGTGCTATCTCTAAAGGAGCTTCACCCATGTCGATGCCTGTTACATGGGCACCATTACGGGCCATGCTCTCAGCCAGAATGCCACCACCACACCCTACATCTAACACATTTTTATCCGATAAACCGCCACAATGTTGTTGGATATAATCTGTTCTTAAAGGATTGATTTGATGCAGAGGTTTGAACTCACCAGCAATATCCCACCACCTTGAGGCTAACTCAGAGAATTTTTGTATTTCGTTATGGTCTACGTTTTGTGTATTTTGCATATTGCACACTTAACCTGATTATCATTTTTACCTAAACTGAGGCCATCTTAATCTACTATTTGCGCAAATAAAATCGTAGATACATTAATTCTCTTGTTCATTGATAGCTATAGCTGCGACTTCTGGCTATTCATTTTAATTCGTAGGTGATAGAATCGAGCGGTTGAAAATAAAGATAAACTTGGGTGAAAACGTAAACCTGATTTTAAGTCCTAGCTTAAAATTGACCAAACGAATTTCACTTGATTAGTATTCTAATAATAACGACTAGGGACAAGGCTGTATATGACTGAACACGCCCATGAAATTCTTCCAATTAATATAGAAGAAGAACTTAAAAACTCTTATCTCGACTATGCGATGAGCGTTATTGTTGGCAGGGCGCTGCCTGATGTACGAGATGGCTTAAAGCCGGTTCACCGCCGGATTTTATTCGCCATGAACGAATTAAAAAATGATTATAACAAACCTTACAAGAAGTCTGCCCGTGTGGTGGGTGACGTAATCGGAAAATATCACCCTCATGGTGACTCAGCCGTTTATGAAGCCATCGTACGTATGGCACAGACTTTCTCACTTAGGTATATGTTGGTTGATGGTCAAGGTAACTTTGGTTCGGTCGACGGTGATTCAGCTGCGGCAATGCGTTACACCGAAATCCGCATGTCAAAAATAGCGCACGAGTTATTAGCTGACTTAGAAAAAGAAACCGTTGATTTTGTACCTAACTACGATGAATCGGAATTTATTCCTAACGTTCTGCCAACCAGAGTTCCTAATTTATTGATCAATGGTTCTTCAGGCATTGCAGTAGGTATGGCGACTAATATACCACCACACAACTTAACAGAAGTGGTTAATGGTTGTATCGCCATGGTTGATAACCCTGACATCACTATCGAAGAATTAATTGAACACATTCCAGGGCCTGATTTTCCCACTGCCGCATTTATAAGTGGTAGAAAGGGTATTGAAGAAGCCTATCGTACTGGTCGCGGCAAAATTTATATGCGTGCCCGTGCTGAAATTGAAACTGAAGACAACGGCAAAGAAACAATCATTGTTCACGAAATTCCTTATCAGGTGAACAAAGCACGTTTGATTGAAAAAATTGCTGATTTGGTTAAAGACAAAAAATAGAAGGCATTTCTGCCCTGCGTGATGAGTCTGATAAAGACGGAATGCGTATTGTTGTTGAAGTAAAACGTAATGAATCTGCAGAAGTACTGTTAAATCACCTTTACTCTCAAACCCAAATGCAAACAGTGTTTGGTATTAATATGGTGGCACTAGATAAGACTCAGCCTAAAATATTCAATCTTATGGATATCCTTAAAGCGTTTATATTACATCGTCGCGAGGTGGTCACACGACGTACAGTTTTTGAACTGAAAAAGGCTCGTGAGCGTGCTCATATCCTTGAAGGTTTGGCAATTGCACTGGTTAATATTGACCCCATCATTGCGATGATTAAAGCGTCTAAGAGTCCAGCTGAAGCCAAAGTCTCCTTGGCCGCACAAGGTTGGTCTTTGGGAGATGTTGCTGAAATGCTTGAACGTTCAGGCAACGATGCTGCAAGGCCTGATTGGTTAGAGCCTGAGTATGGCATTCGTGATGGATTATATTATTTAACTGAACAACAAGCACAAGCCATTCTAGATTTGCGTTTGAACAAGTTAACAGGTTTGGAACACGACAAAATATTGTCTGAATACAAAGAGTTACTTGATTTTATTGCTGAGTTATTACACATATTAAACAGTCCTGAACGTTTAATGGAAATCATTCGTGAAGAGCTTGAAGCGATACGTGATGAATACGGTGATGAGCGCCGTACTGTCATTACCGCAGCTTCCCACGATATTGATATTGAAGATTTGATTGAGAGAGAAGAAGTCGTAGTGACATTATCTCATGAAGGATATGTCAAATATCAAAAATTAAACGATTATGAATCACAACGCCGTGGCGGTCGTGGTAAATCAGCGACTAAGATGAAAAATGAAGATTTCATTGAAAAATTACTCGTTGCCAACACCCATGATCATATATTGTGCTTCTCGACACGTGGACGTTTGTACTGGTTAAAGGTTTATCAATTACCTCTTGCAAGCAGAAACGCTCGTGGCCGTCCAATCGTCAATATTCTTCCACTAGAAGAAAATGAGCGTATTACCGCGATATTACCTATTCAAGAATTTGAAGAAGGTAAGTTTGTCTTAATGGCTACGGCTAACGGTACAGTGAAGAAAACCGCACTAACCTCTTATTCTCGTCCAAGATCAAACGGCATTATTGCGGTTAACTTGAATGACGGTGATGAACTAATAGGTGTCGATATTACTCACGGGGATGACGATATTATGTTGTTCTCAGATGCTGGAAAAGTAGTACGTTTTAATGAAAAACAACGTGAAGCTGATACTGGCAATGTCAAACTTGATCCAGAAACGGGTGAAGAATTATTGGCATTACGTCCTATGGGAAGAACCGCGACAGGTGTACGTGGAATTCGTTTGAAAGATGGTCAAAAAGTGATTTCGTTAATTGTACCTAAAGGTGATGGTGCTATCTTGACTGCCACTGAAAATGGTTTCGGTAAACGTACACCAGTTTCAGATTATCCTGCTAAGAGTCGTGCGACTCAAGGTGTTGTATCTATCAAAGTATCTGAGCGTAACGGAAAGGTTGTTGGCGCAGTACAGGTTAACGATAGCGATGAAATCATGCTTATCAGTGACCAAGGTACTCTTGTTAGAACTCGTGTTGAAGAAGTCTCGACTGTTGGCCGAAATACTCAAGGTGTGCGCTTAATACGTACCATTGAAGGTGAGCGTGTTGTAGGTTTGCAGCGTATCGACGAAATCGAAGAGCTTGAAATTGAGTTACTAGAAGGTGAAGAAGCTGGAGTGACTGAGGCAGTGGCTGGTGAAAGCACTGATGGCTTTATTGATAACAATACAGATAATAACACCCAAGATAACGAAGACGAATAAGAGAGTCCTATTTTTTATATTGAAAAATATGGAAACTAACTGATTTATAGGTACTAATACTGGTAAATTAGAAACAATAACGAGTGGCTAATGCCGCTCGTTTTTTTTGGTGTAGAAATGACAAAAATTTATAACTTCTCTGCTGGTCCTGCCATGTTGCCTGCCGCTGTGATGCAAAAAGCACAAGCAGAATTTTTGGATTGGCAATCCATGGGCCGCTCTGTGATGGAAATCAGCCATCGTAGTAAAGAGTACATTGCGCTGGCCGAGACGGCAGAGCAGGACTTAAGGGATTTACTCAAGGTGCCTGACAATTATAAAGTATTGTTTGCACAGGGTGGTGGCCGAGGGCAGTTTTCTGCGGTACCGATGAACTTGCAATTGAGAGCTGACTCAGCAGATTTTTTACTCTCTGGTTCTTGGTCCGAAGGAGCATTAAAAGAAGCCAGCAAATTTTTGAAAACAAATGTGGTGGGCGAAATAATTATGCAAGACGGTTTAAGCACTGTCCCAAGTATCACTGCTTCGCAAGTTGATCAAAAAAGTGCCTATTTCCACTACTGTTCAAATGAAACGGTAGAAGGGGTAGAGATCAATGACATCCCAGATTCTGGCGACGTGCCATTAGTCGTTGATATGTCCTCTAATATTTTGTCCCAGCCCATTGATGTTTCTAAATTTGGGGTGATTTATGCTGGAGCACAGAAAAATATTGGGCCATCGGGATTATCTGTGGTGATCGTCAGAGACGATTTATTAGATTTTGCGATGCCAGAAACACCCACCTTCTTACATTATCAAACGATGGCTAATTATGGCTCTATGTATAATACGCCGCCCACTTATTCATGGTACTTAGCTGGTTTAGTATTTAAATGGCTAAAAGAGCAAGGCGGGGTTGAAACTATTGCCCAGACAAATGCTAAAAAAGCGGCTCTATTATATCAATGCGTTGATGAAAGCGATTTTTATCTGAATAAAGTGCACCCTGACTTTCGTTCAAAAATGAATGTGACCTTTCATCTCCCTAATGCGGACTTTGACGCTGCTTTTATTAAAGAATCGGAACAAGCAGGATTAACCGCCCTTAAAGGTCATCGAAATGTAGGGGGGATGCGCGCCAGTATTTATAACGCTATGCCTATAGAAGGTGTACACGCGCTAACCGAATTTATGCAAGATTTCGCTAGGAGACATAAATAATGGATCAATTATATCTTTCGCCCATCAATAAAGTGGACGGAACGGTAAACGTGCCGGGTTCAAAAAGTTTGTCTAACCGTGCGTTACTGCTCGCAGCGCTTGCAAGTGGTGAAACTCATCTAACGAACTTGTTAGACAGTGAAGACATTCATCATATGCTGAATGCACTCACTAAGCTGAAAGTCAGTTATCGCCTATCTGACTGCAAAACCCAATGTTGGGTAACCGGTATCGCAGGTGTGTTTAATGTACCAGAGAAGGTAACATTATTTTTGGGAAATGCAGGTACAGCAATGAGGCCCTTATGTGCTGCACTAGCCTGTAGCAAAGGAGAGTTCGAGCTTACGGGTGAGCCTCGAATGGAAGAACGTCCCATAGGTGCTTTAGTCGACTCATTACGCCAAGCAGGTGCAGACATAGAATATTTGAAAAATGTGGATTATCCTCCTTTATTAATAAAAGGCCATGCTCTGCAAGGGGGCAATGTTACAGTGGACGGAAGCGTGTCGAGTCAATTTCTGACTGCTTTGTTAATGAGTGCTCCTTTGTTTGACAAAGATACTATTATTGATATCAGCGGTGAGTTAGTGTCTAAGCCATATATCGATATCACATTACACACCATGGCGCAGTTTGGTATTGAGGTTGAAAATCAAAATTATCAAAAGTTTGTGGTTAAAGGGCAACAGCAATATAAGTCACCTGGGCACTTTATGGTGGAAGGCGACGCATCATCGGCTTCTTATTTTCTTGCCGCTGGAGCTATTAAAGGCGGCACAGTTAGAGTTACAGGTGTTGGCAAAAATAGTATTCAAGGTGATATTCGTTTTGCCGAAGTACTGGAACAAATGGGCGCAAAAGTGAACTGGCAAGATGAGTTTATTGAAGTCACGAGTGCTCCATTAAAAGCAGTAGATTTGGATATGAATCATATCCCTGATGCGGCTATGACTATTGCTACCACGGCGCTTTTTGCTCATGGCACGACATCAATTAGAAATATCTACAATTGGCGAGTAAAAGAAACCGACCGTCTAGCTGCAATGAGTTGCGAACTGAGAAAAGTAGGAGCGATTGTAGAAGAAGGTAAAGATTTTATATCGATTACACCACCAAAACAGTTAATACATGCCGAAATTGACACTTATAATGATCACCGTGTAGCGATGTGTTTTTCACTGGTTGCTTTAAGTGATACAGCAGTAACGATTAATGACCCTAGTTGCACCGCAAAAACCTTCCCTGATTATTTCGACAGATTTGCGACTATTTGTAAGTAAAATTTACAGTAAAGGGATGCATGCCCCTGAATATTAAGCGTTTTATTATTAATATTTTAAAGGTTAAAAAAATGTAACCTTTGTGTCATTGCTAATCTAGTATGTATCCGTATAATTGCGTCCGATTTTCTTATGCTCAGGAGAGCGCATGTACACAGAACCTGTCATCACTATAGACGGTCCAAGCGGAGCAGGTAAAGGTACAGTCAGTACTTTGTTAGCTAAAAAGTTGGGTTGGCACTTTTTAGATAGTGGCGCTATTTATCGAGTTTTGGCTGTTGCCTCATTGCATCACCAAATTCCAGCCGAGGACGAAGCAGGTTTGTTGCCCTTAGCGTCAGGCTTAGATGTCAATTTTGAAACGACTGAACACGGAGTCAGAGTGATTCTAGAAGGCGAAGATGTAAGTGATACAATCCGTACCGAAGAGGTGGGGGCTACTGCGTCGAAAATAGCGTCATTACCTTCAATTCGAGAAGCTTTACTAAGACGCCAGAGGGGATTTAAACAAGCGCCAGGTTTAGTAGCCGACGGTCGTGACATGGGCACCGTGGTTTTCCCAGAAGCGCAGGTCAAAATTTTTCTAACCGCCAGTGCCGAGGAACGTGCTGATAGACGCTTTAATCAGTTGAAAGCTAGTGGGCATGATGTTAATATGCTGCGCCTTTTAACTGACATAAAAGCACGTGATGAGCGAGATGCAAATCGAACCATTGCTCCTTTGGTGCCAGCGAAAGATGCATTAGTTCTTGATTCAACCGAATTGAATATAGAGCAAGTGCTTGAAAAGATTGAAATGTTTATTGAAGAGAAATTAACTAAAGCATCTACTTCAGTAAATAGTTAGTAGTAAAAGCCTGCCAAATTAGGATGATTTGGTTATGAATAACAACCCCGCGCTCACTGGATTGTAACGTGGATGTCAAAAAGAAATATATTAAAACACTATGATTGAAAATTTTGCTGATCTATTTGAAGAAAGTTTAAAAGTAATTGAAACCCGTCCTGGCTCTATCGTTAAAGGTACTATTGTATCTATTGACAAAGATATTGTACTTGTTGATGCTGGTCTTAAGTCTGAAAGTGCCATCCCTGTAGAACAGTTTAGAAACGCCGATGGCGAACTAGACGTTGTTGTAGGCGATGTAATTGATGTTGCTTTGGATGCCATAGAAGATGGATTCGGTGAAACGATCTTATCTCGCGAGAAAGCGAAGCGTCACGAAGCTTGGGTAGAATTAGAAAAAGCTTACACTGAAAAAGAAACCATCATAGGTGTTATTAACGGTAAAGTTAAAGGTGGCTTTACGGTTGAAGTAAACACAGTTCGTGCTTTCTTACCAGGTTCTTTAGTCGATGTACGTCCAGTCCGCGATACGACTCATCTTGAAGGTAAAGAGTTAGAATTTAAAGTTATCAAACTAGATGCAAAACGCAATAACGTTGTTGTTTCTCGTCGTGCTGTTATCGAAGCAGAAAGCAGTGCAGAACGTGATACGCTTCTTGCTAACCTTGAAGAAGGTCATGAAGTTAAAGGTATCGTTAAGAACCTTACCGATTACGGTGCGTTTGTTGACTTAGGTGGCGTAGATGGTCTTTTGCACATCACAGATATGGCTTGGAAACGTGTTAAGCACCCAAGTGAAATCGTTAATGTTGGTGACGAAATCAACGTTAAAGTATTGAAATTCGATAAAGAGAAATCTCGTGTTTCTCTTGGTATGAAACAGATGGGCAACGATCCTTGGCAAGAAATTGCTAACCGTTACCCTGAAGGCGCTAAATTAAGCGGTGCTGTAACTAACTTAACTGACTACGGTTGTTTTGTAGAGATCGAAGACGGTGTTGAAGGTTTGGTTCACGTTTCAGAAATGGATTGGACAAATAAGAACATCCACCCATCTAAAGTGGTCAACCTTGGCGACGTATGTGAAGTTATGGTACTTGAAATTGACGAAGAGCGTCGTCGTATTTCTCTTGGCCTTAAACAATGTATACCTAATCCTTGGGAAGAGTTCGCTAAAGCACAAAGTAAAGGCGACAAAGTTAGTGGTAAAATCAAATCTATCACTGATTTCGGTATCTTCATTGGCCTTGATGGCGGCATAGATGGTCTAGTTCACTTGTCTGATATTTCTTGGAACAAAACTGGCGAAGAAGCTGTTAGCGACTATAAGAAAGGCGATGAAATATCTGCTGTTGTTCTTCAAGTTGACCCAGAGCGTGAACGTATCTCTCTTGGTGTTAAACAAATCGAAGAAGACCCTTTCAATCAGTACATCACTGATACTAAGAAAGGCACTATCGTAACTGGAATGGTTACGGCAGTTGACGCTAAAGGCGTAACAGTTAAGCTTGGTGATGAAGTTGAAGGTTATATCCGTGTAGCTGACTTAGCTCGTGACCGTGTTGAAGATGCAACTACAGTAGTCAGTGTTGATACTGAGATTGAAGCCAAGTTTATGGGCGTTGATCGTAAGAATCGCATCGTTAATTTATCTGTTAAAGCGAAAGATCATGCAGATGAGAAAGACGCGCTAGATAAAGTGAATCAACAAGAAGATGTTGGTTTCACTAACGCTTTCGCTGATGCATTTAAAGCTGCTAAAAGCGACTAATTGACGTAATACACAAACGTGTTAGTTATTTTTTGAAACTTGAATAGTTTTGACAAATAACTCAACACGTTTATTATCGGTAATAACAGTTTTTTAATTGACGGAGAGTTTAATTAATGACCAAGTCAGAACTTATAGAAAGACTGGCCGATAAGATGCGTCAGGTTCCTTCCAAGGATGTGGAGTCATCGATAAAAGAAATGCTAGAACAGATGGCGCAAACTTTACAAAAAGGTGAGCGTATAGAAATCAGAGGTTTTGGTAGTTTTTCTTTGCATTATCGTGCACCACGAGTTGGTCGTAATCCTAAAACTGGTGAAACTGTGAAATTAGACGGTAAGTACGTCCCACATTTTAAACCAGGTAAAGAATTACGAGAAAGAGTCAACGAGAGTTTAGTTAGTTGATTTTTTAATAATATTTTTAAGAACGGCACTCCAATTAGGGTGCCGTTTTTGTTAGAGTTACCAGAATGTTATATCACTTCATCATGTAGACACACATTGAGTAACCAAAGTTGTAACCAAAGACTCGCTAGCAACCATTATCATTTTAGATTTGACAAGCCAAAGGGGGCGAAATGAAAGTTAAAGGATTATTGTTACTACTCTTTGTATTATTAATGCTTATTGTTGCTGGGTTTGTTGGCTCACAGAACAGTCACCTAGTACCAATAAATTATATATTAGCTGAGACAGAAATACGTATGTCAGTATTATTAGCTGTGACGTTTTCTTTAGGCGTTTTATTCTCAGTTTTGATATTTATTGGTTATATTCTGCGTTTAAAGTGGCGTATCAGCAGTTTAGAACGCAAAAATAAAAAACTACTCACAGCCCACTAACGTTACATAATGTTAGAACTCCTCTTTTTGTTATTACCAGTTGCTGCTGGATATGGCTGGGTGATGGGGCGTAACAGCGCCCGTCAAGCGCAACAAAGACACTCAAGTATATTAGCCAAACATTATTATCGAGGCTTAAATTTTTTACTTTCTGATGAGCCAGATAAAGCAGTTGATACTTTAATAAAAATGATTGATTTGGACAGCGATACGGTTGAAACCCATATCGCAATGGGCAAATTTTTCAGGCACCGCGGCGAGCTTGACCGAGCTATTAGAGTTCATCAAAATCTGGTCAGTAAAGAACAAATTTCAGCTTTGCAACGAGAATCTGCTTTATATGAATTGGGTCGGGATTACATTCTGGCTGGTTTTTTAGAGCGTGCAGAAAACGCGTTTTTGCAGTTGTTGAATAGCCAAAAACACTTTATTAATGCACAAATTCAATTGTTCAATATTTATCAAACCACCAAAGAGTGGTCAAGAGCCATTGAATTAGCTGAACAAATGATTGGAGCGGGTGGTGACAGTGATGAACTCTGTACTCGAGTGGCACACTTTTACTGTGAGCAGGCAAGTATTGAGATAAAGAACAACAACCTAATAGAAGCAGAAGCGAATCTTATGAAGGCAGTGGCTGCGGACGAAAAATCGGTACGTCCGTGGCTGTTGCTAGGTGAAATTGCCATGCAACAACAAAAATACGATGAAGCTATCGATTGTTTAAGTCAAATTCCTAGTCGTGATGTAAATTGGTTAAGTGAGGCCGTTCCTTTAATTGAGGTGTGTGCCGAGCAACTGAATGATCATACAAAACTGAACAAAGTATTAGACGAATACTGGCAACAATGCGCTACTGCCTACTTGGCTAAAGTCAAACTTATGGCAAAAGACGGCGAAGTAGAAAATGCAGCACAAGTATTGTTAGAACAACTGAAAAAACATCCCACTATGAAAGGTTTCAAAACCCTAATGGGATTGTACATTAATTTACAAGATCACGAGCAATCGACTAATAGTTTAGTGTTGCTAAAAGAATTAGTAGAAGAACAAATACAACAACGCCCTAAATACAAATGTCATGGCTGTGGTTTTGCTGGAAGTAAAATTCACTGGCTTTGCCCTTCATGTAAAAAATGGGGTGTGGTTAAACCTATTAAAGGTTTAGACGGAGAGTAATTTGAAAAACAAGACCGTGACAAATATTAAATCAGATCCGAAAATTGTAGTGGCTCTTGATTTTGATCAAATAAGCAATGCTGAAGCTTTTATTGACAAACTCGACCCAAAACTGTGCAGACTAAAAGTGGGCAAAGAGATGTTTACTCATTTCGGGCCTAGTTTTGTGACCAGCCTTGTAAATAAAAACTATGATGTTTTTCTAGACTTAAAATTTCATGATATTCCTAATACCGTCGCTAAAGCTTGCCAAGCAGCTGCAGACTTAGGTGTTTGGATGGTCAATGTACACGCCTCTGGAGGTCCTAAAATGATGGATTATGCCAGAGAAAGCTTAGATAAGTATGCTGTTAACAAGCCACTTTTGATTGCTGTTACAGTCTTGACTAGCATGGATCAACAGCAATTAAGCGCTATTGGTATTAATTCAACACCTGAGCAACAAGTATTGAAATTGGCTCAATTGACGTATGACTGTGATTTAGATGGGGTAGTGTGCTCGGCGCAAGAGTCTAAGTTACTTAAATCCCACTTTCTTAAACCAAGCACTGCTAAGGATTTTAAATTAGTCACCCCAGGTATCCGCCCAGAAGGTTCAGCCAAAGGCGACCAAATACGAGTGATGACACCCAAAGAAGCGATGCAAGCCGGCTCTGACTATTTAGTGATAGGCCGACCGATTACCCAATCAGCCGACCCAATTAACACCATAATTGAGATCAATAACTCAATAATTTTATAGAGTCTTCAACCTGTTTAAGAGTCTTCAACGAATTAAGAGTCTTCAACGAATTAAGAGTCCTCAACCTGTTAAAGAGCCTTAATCGTATTAAAGAGTTTCTAACGCTGTTTTAGCATCCATATACTCAAGATTTAGTTCTTTACCTAAAGCGTCAACAACTGCTTTGTAAGTGACTTTACCTTGATGCACATTAAGACCGTTTAATAAATGAGGGTCATCTAACATGGCCTGTTTAGGGCCTTTATTCGCTAAGGCTAGACCAAAAGGTAGCGTGGCGTTATTGAGTGCCATAGTTGATGTCCGAGCGACACCACCTGGCATATTAGCGACACAATAATGAACAACGTCATCTATGATATAAACGGGATCTTGGTGTGTGGTGGCTCTTGATGTTTCAAAACATCCACCTTGATCAATAGCAACATCTACTACGACCGATCCTGGTTTCATCTTTTTGATATGTTCACGATTTAGCAGTTTAGGTGCTGCAGCACCCGGCACTAATACTGCGCCAATTACTAGGTCTGCTCTGGAAGTGTAATATTCGATGCTTTCTGCGGTTGAAAAAACTGTTGCGAGTCTGCCTTCAAAAATATCATCTAGTTCACGCAAACGATTCAGTGACCTGTCTAAAATAGTCACATCCGCACCTATGCCCATTGCCATTTTGGCTGCGTTTAAACCCACAACTCCACCACCTATGACCACTACCTTACCTGGAGCCACACCAGGCACACCACCCAATAGGGTACCGCTTCCGCCTTGAGCTTTCTCTAAATAATGTGCTCCGGCTTGTACTGACATTCTTCCTGCTACTTCACTCATAGGCGCTAAAAGCGGCAGGGTATTTCTATTATCAGTAACGGTTTCATAAGCAATACAGGTTGCGCCTGATTCGACTAATAATTGAGTTTGTATGGGATCTGGCGCCAAGTGCAGATAGGTATATAAGGTCTGACCCGGACGTAACATCTTACATTCATTTGCCTGGGGCTCTTTTACCTTCACTATCATATCGGCTTTGGCGAAGATTTTTGCTGCACTATCAATTATCTCTGCACCTGCTTCTATATAGTGTTCATCGGTAAAACCAATAGAATGGCCAGCTTGGGTTTCAACCCATACTTGATGTGAGTGCTGCACAAACTCTTTGACTGCAGCAGGGGTCAAGCCCACTCTATATTCATGATTCTTAATTTCTTTTGGTACACCGATCAACATGACTCATTCCAATTACAAATATTTTAGGAGCAAATTATAAATTAATATTAGAAGTAAGTTGTTTTGTATTCTGACATTCAAAAGCATATTATTCTGTAAAATAACTATTTAGCAAAATATTCTATGTTAATAAAAACCCCTAAACATATTGATAGGATCGATAGAAATATTCTTATTGAGTTGCAAAAAAATGGAAAAATCACTAATTCGGAGCTTGCTAATAAAATAGGTTTGAGCGCTAGCCCATGTTTAGAAAGGGTTAAGAGGTTAGAGACCCAAGGTTATATTACAGGTTATCATGCTCGAGTTGATCCTTCATTGCTAGGCGCAGCCATGTTAGTTTTTGTAGAAATTACCTTAACAAAAACATCTGTAGACATATTTGAAGAATTTTCTACTGCGGTGCGTAAACATGAAGATATTCAAGAATGTCATTTAGTTTCAGGTAATTTCGATTTTTTGCTTAAGGCCAGAGTTGCGGATATGTCCAGTTATCGAAAGTTACTTGGTGATACCTTATTACGTTTACCGGGAGTGAGTGAGTCTCGAACTTATGTGGTCATGGAGGAGATAAAGGAGTCGACTCAAGTCAAAATAAGCCTGAGATAACATTTCTTACCCAGTATTGATTGATTTGCGAGCGGTAAGTACCAGCAAACTAGGATTTTTAGGACTGCACTGTTATCTTATACACATGAATTTTAATAGGACCTAGAATCCTAGTTACATATAACGATAATAGACACTATGGCGAGACTCACAGGCATTCAAAGAATTATGGAGGTAGGCATGATTATCAGCTGTGTCTTCGCGTTTTTTCTATTATTAGCTATGGCTTCTTTTCATCCTGCGGATCCAGGTTGGAGTCAAGCTGGATTGCAAAGTAACGTACATAACTGGGTAGGGCCAATAGGGGCTTGGTTTGCAGATATTTTGTTTTTTATTCTGGGATCCTTCGCGTATAGCTTGCCTTTTTGTTGCGCGTTTTTGGGGTGGTTTTTATTTCAACAAACTAAAACGTTATTAGAGATAGATTATCTGACCATTGGACTTCGACTGATAGGCGTAATTTTACTAGTATTAGGTGCGACTGGTTTGTTAAGTCTGAATGTAGAAGACATCCATAACTATACTTCTGGCGGTATGGTCGGTGACGTGTTGAGTTCGTCATTAATCCCCTATTTTAGTTTGGTAGGTACGACACTTTTATTATTATGTTTTTTTTGCACCGGTTTTACACTTTTAAGTGGTATTTCATGGGTTGTGATTGTTGACAAAATTGGCGAGTGGACAATTTACATTAGTCGTTACATTTATCACACCCCCGCTAAATTCAAAGGATCTTCTCATCTGCTTTTACCCTTTAAAAAAGCAGAGCCTGAGCCGGCTACTATAGCTAATGTTGATGATAACTTTTGGGGCAGTGAGACCAAAAATAGTAGCTATGATCCACAAAACGACGAGGTATATTCAGTTGAGCCTGTTGTGCCGCAAAGTATTTTAGATGAACCCCCGCCTGTAAAGAAAAGCCCTGTTTCCATCAGTGAGTTAAAAAGGAAGATTAGTCTTTCGAGGAATTCTCCGAAAGTAGAGCCGGTCATGACAGAGGCCGAATCAGAACCAGAACCAGAACCTGTATCCGATTTAGGTGCTGCTAAAGAACAAGGACCAATGCCGTCTTTCGATTTGTTAGAACGCGCAGATAAAATTAAAAACCCCATTACACCAGAAGAATTAGAAATTGTGTCGCGTTTGCTCGAAGCCAAACTAGCTGATTTTAATATCGAAGCCAGAGTGGTAGGAGTATATCCTGGTCCTGTTATCACACGCTTTGAAATGGATTTAGCGCCGGGTGTAAAGGTCAGTAAAATTACGACTTTATCAAAAGATTTGGCTCGCTCTATGTCCGCTATTTCGGTGCGTGTGGTTGAAGTTATTCCTGGTAAATCTGTTATTGGTTTAGAACTGCCAAATAAAAAACGCGACATGGTGCGTTTAAGCGAAGTAATAAGCGCCGATGTGTTTCAAGCTTCTGAGTCACCACTGACGATGGTGTTAGGCGCGGATATCTCGGGTAAACCTGTGGTGGTAGATCTGGCGAAAATGCCTCACCTTTTAGTTGCGGGTACCACCGGCTCTGGTAAGTCGGTGGGTGTTAACGTTATGATCCTTAGCCTGTTATACAAATCTACACCTGAAGATGTGCGGATGATCATGATTGATCCCAAAATGTTGGAATTATCGGTTTATGAAGGTATTCCTCATTTGTTAACTGAAGTTGTCACCGACATGAAAGAAGCTGCCAATGCACTGCGTTGGTGTGTGGGTGAGATGGAACGACGTTACAAATTGATGTCTTCCCTTGGGGTCAGGAATCTAAAAGGCTATAACACCAAAGTATTGAATGCGATTGAAGCGGGAGAGCCTATTCGCGACCCATTATGGAAGTCTGAAGAAAGCATGGAAACAGTGGCTCCTTTTTTAGCGAAACTGCCTGCGATAGTCGTAGTGGTGGATGAATTTGCCGACATGATGATGATTGTAGGTAAAAAAGTCGAAGAGTTAATTGCGCGTATTGCCCAAAAAGCGCGTGCTGCTGGTATTCATCTAGTGCTTGCAACGCAAAGACCTTCTGTTGATGTGATTACCGGTTTGATTAAAGCTAACATTCCAACCCGTATTGCGTTTCAGGTATCCTCTAAAATTGATTCTCGGACTATCCTCGATCAGGGTGGGGCAGAGGCATTGTTAGGGGCAGGGGATATGTTGTATTTACCTCCAGGAACAGGTGTGCCGACTAGAATTCATGGTGCATTTGTGGATGATCATGAAGTGCATGCTGTGGTCGCTGATTGGAAAAAGCGCGGTGCACCGCAATATATAGATGAGATTTTAAACGGTGATGCGAATACAGAGATCCTTTTACCAGGTGAACAGTCAGAAGATGCCGATCAAGAATATGATGTGTTTTATGATGAAGCAGTAGCCTTTGTGACAGAGAGTAGACGGGCATCGGTATCTGGCGTACAGCGAAAATTCAGAATTGGTTACAATCGCGCAGCAAGACTGGTTGAACAAATGGAACAAAGCGGCGTCGTAACTTCACCTGGGCATAATGGCAATCGTGAAGTATTGGCTGCTGCTGCTCCTAGAGATTAACCCTACAAGAAGTAATAATAAATGAACAAATTATACCGGCTCAAAAAGCTGATTTTATTTAGCGTAGTTTTACTAAACAGTACCTTTGCCTTAGCAACGGATATGGATGCCAAACAGCATCTAAAAATCAAGCTGGCTAAGCTTGCAACCTATGAAGCCTATTTTACGCAAACTGTGGTCGATATTGAAAATACATTGCTGCAGCAAGCCACTGGGCGGATCGTGCTCCAACAACCTAACAAGTTATATTGGGAGTTGTTTGAACCTAACGAAAGTGTGCTATTGGCTGATGGTGAAAACATTTGGAATATTGACCCCTTTTTAGAACAAGTTGTGGTTTACGCTGCTGACTCTGCACTTGAAAATAATCCGCTGATTTTATTAACTAACCCTGATAGCAGTCAATGGCAAGAGTTTGAGGTGAGTCAATCAGCTAGCCAATTTATTATTACGCCACGTGAGCTTAAAGGCGGTATCGAATCATTACGTTTGGTATTTAAAGGTGACACCTTAGTCGAGCTTGAAAGCCAAGATGGACAGCAACAAAAGAGTTTGCTGTTGTTCTCCGAAATAAAACAAAATCATTCATTACCTACTGATACTTTTATCTTTGTCATGCCTGATGGTTATGAGTTGGACGATCAGCGCTCACTATGACCGCAGAATTTGACTTTGTAGAGAATAACGACTCGGTTGCTCAGTTCGCACCGCTAGCGGCTCGTATGCGTCCTCAAGTGATTGACCAATATTTTGGTCAGCAACATATTATTGGTCCAGATAAGCCTCTAAGAGCCGCACTATTGCGTGGTCAATGTCATTCGATGATCTTGTGGGGCCCACCAGGCACAGGTAAAACCACGTTAGCTGAGTTGGTTGCCAACCATTGCCAAGCCCATATTGAACGATTATCAGCTGTCAGTAGCGGGGTTAAAGATATTCGTCAAGCCATAGACAACGCTAAACATTATGCGAGTCATCATCGCCAGCGGACCATTTTGTTTGTAGACGAAGTACACCGTTTTAATAAAAGTCAGCAAGATGCTTTTTTACCTTACATCGAAGACGGCACAGTGACGTTTATTGGTGCGACCACTGAAAACCCTTCTTTCGAACTCAACAATGCTTTGTTATCCAGAGCTAGGGTATATGTCCTTAAAGGCTTGAGCGTTGAAGATCTCAGTGACGTCATTACTCAAGCGTTAACCGATAAAGAGCGTGGTTTAGGACTTACCGGTATTACTTTAGATGACTATGCAAAGTCAATGTTGATTGATATGGCTGCAGGTGACGCAAGACGTTTGTTAAATTACTTAGAGCTCAGCGCTGACTTTTTACCAACAGACTCTATAGACAAAATAATCAGCGTAGACATGGTAAAACTCGCAGTAGGCGAAAAAGTTGCACAATATGATAAAAATGGTGATCAGTTTTACGATTTAATATCTGCTTTTCATAAGTCGGTACGTGGCTCCGCACCTGATGCTGCATTGTATTGGTACGCACGTATGTTAGTAGCCGGATGCGACCCACTTTATGTTGCTCGTCGTCTATTGGCAATTTCCACAGAAGACATTGGTAACGCTGATCCTAGGGCGATGCAAATATGCCTCAACGCATGGGATATATTTCAGCGTGTTGGACCTGCAGAAGGTGAAAGGGCGATTGCGCAAGCAACCCTCTATTGTGCGAGTGCAGCAAAAAGTAATGCGGTTTATCTGGCGTTTAATGCCGCTGTACAACACGCCAAAGATACACCTGATTCTGCGGTGCCAGAACATTTAAGAAATGCTCCGACTAGCCTGATGAAAGACTTAGGTTATGGAAAAGAATACCGTTATGCCCATAATGAAGTTCATGCTTACGCAGCTGGAGAAAACTATTTTCCCAAAGACCTGCGCGACACTCAATATTATCAACCTAGCTCCCGTGGCTTAGAAAAAAAGCTGCAAGAAAAATTAAACTTTTTAAAAGAACTCGATTTACACAGCACAGAACAAAGGTACAAATAATATGCATACAGCAACGGTGTATATCTTTATCGCACTAGGTGGGGCAACTGGAGCTTGTTTGCGCTATTTTCTTTCACAACTGATGCTTCAATGGTTTGGCAAAGGCTTTCCCTTTGGTACACTTCTAGTCAATATTGTTGGTTCATTTTTACTGGGTTTTTTGTATTCTTTACTGGAGCATGGTCAATTAGAAGCTGCCCTATGGCGCACAACAATCGGAATTGGTTTTCTTGGTGCACTCACCACATTTTCCACATTCTCAGTAGACACGTTAATGCTCTTTCAACAGGGCTTGTGGTTCAAAGCCGCAATTAACGTAATTTTAAACATATTATGCTGTTTATTTGCAGCATGGTTAGGCACTCAATTAGTGAAAGGTTAGATAAAACACAATGTTAGATCCAAAATGTTTACGTGGCGATATTCAACAGACTGCAGAAAAACTTAAAAGAAGAGGGTTTGAATTAGACGTAAATTCCTTTATAGAATTTGAAGAAAAGCGCAAGTCATTACAGATTAAGACCCAAGAATTACAAAATGAACGCAATGTACGTTCTAAATCTATTGGTAAAGCTAAAGCTTCAGGCGAAGATATTCAGCCTCTTTTGGCAGAAGTGGGCAAGTTAGGTGATGAACTAGATTCTGCAAAAGTGGAATTGTCAGAGTTGTTAGAAGAAATTGCCTCTAAGTCACAAATTATCCCCAATTTACCTGACGACTCAGTTCCTCAAGGTGAAGATGAAAATGACAACGTTGAAATCAGCCGTTGGGGCACGCCGCGTGAATTCGATTTTGAGATAAAAGATCACGTAGACATAGGTGCAAACCTAAGCAAAGGTGTCGATTTTGATGCGGGTTCAAAACTGGCTGGCGCACGTTTTGTGGTGATGCGTGGACAGGTTGCTCGTCTTAATCGTGCTATTGCTCAGTTTATGTTGGACTTACATACCCAAGAACATGGCTACGAAGAAACTAACGTACCTTTATTAGTCAATCATGAAAGCATGACAGGCACAGGTCAATTTCCTAAATTTGAAGGGGATTCTTTTCACACCAAACCCGCTACAGAAGAAGGGCAGGGTTTATCACTCATACCCACATCAGAAGTACCCTTGGCTAATATTGCTCGCGACGAAATCTATAGCATAAAAGATTTGCCGTTAAAAATGACGGCTTTTAGTCCCTGTTTTAGAAGTGAAGCAGGCTCACATGGTCGAGATACCCGTGGACTTATCCGTTTACACCAGTTTGAAAAAGTGGAGTTGGTACAGTTAGTCGTACCTTCGACCTCATTTGTTGCACTAGAAGAGCTAACCCAACATGCTGAAAAGGTGCTTCAGTTACTTGAATTACCTTATCGCAAAATGTTGTTATGTACTGGTGATATGGGCTTTGGTGCCTGTAAAACCTATGACTTAGAAGTGTGGTTGCCTGCTCAGGATACTTATCGCGAAATATCTTCATGTTCTAATATGTTGGACTTCCAAGCACGCAGAATGCAAGCGCGCTTTCGTGGTGCTCAAGGTGATAAACCTGAGTTATTGCATACTCTTAATGGTTCTGGATTAGCTGTAGGGCGTACTCTTGTTGCTATTTTAGAGAACAATCAGCAAGCCGATGGTTCTGTGACTGTGCCTACAGTGTTGCAGTCTTATATGGGTGGTTTGGAGAAGATAGGCTAGAGGGTTTTATTTGAGTTTGGGAAGGTGAGCTTTGGCTCACCTTTTTTGTTTTTAGGTTTATGATTCACTTCGTTCACTTATGTGCTTCGCACACGGCATCCTTGCCTTTTTTCAAAAAGCATCCCTGCTTTACGACCTACTTTTTTGCTGCAGCCAAAAAAAGTAGGCAAAAAAGGCCGCTCGCCACTAAAGTTCTTAACCGCACAAAAAGGCTTATTTTAGCGTCGTTCCAAATGTGTCCCTCCAACTTCCACTCAAGTGGCATCCCGCGCGGCGTCCGCTTGCCATTTGCCCCTAAAATAGCCTTTTTGTGCTGAAACTTTAAATGCGGGAACAATGGCGGAGGCTTGGGATATTGGCGTTAGTAGGAAAGAACGTTTTTTGTAAATTGAGTAAATTATCATGGCTGTCCTGTTAGTGGCGATGTTGGATCTACATACCCAAGAACACGGCTACGAAGAAACCAATGTACCTTTATTGGTCAATCAAGAAAGCATGACAGGTACAGGCCAATTCCCTAAATTTATGGGTGACTCATTTCATACTAAACCTGTCACTGAAGAAGGGCAGGGGTTATCACTTATCCCCACATCTGAAGTGCCATTGGCAAATATTGCCCGTGACGAAATCTACGCAATTAAAGATTTACCGCTAAAAATGACGGCTTTTAGCCCATGTTTTCGCAGTGAAGCAGGATCCCATGGCCGTGATACACGAGGCCTGATCCGTTTGCATCAGTTTGAAAAAGTAGAATTGGTGAAACTAGTGACACCTGATACTTCTTTTGATGCATTAGAAGAATTAACCAACATGCTGAGAAGGTGCTGCAATTACTTGAATTACCTTATCGTAAAATGTTGTTATGTACTGGTGATATGGGCTTTGGTGCCTGTAAAACCTATGATCTTGAAGTATGGATCCCTGCACAAAAGACCTATCGTGAAATATCTTCATGCTCAAATATGTTGGACTTCCAAGCCCGCAGAATGCAAGCACGCTTTCGTTCAGAACAGGGTAGCAAACCTGAGTTATTGCATACTCTTAATGGCTCTGGTTTAGCTGTGGGTCGTACTTTAGTGGCTATTTTAGAGAACTATCAACAAGCTGATGGTTCAGTGACTGTACCATCAGTATTGCAGTCTTATATGGGGGGATTGCAAAAAATTGGCTAGTAGGTTGGATTTTATTTGAATTGGGAAAGGTGAGTTTTGGCTCACCTTTTTTTGTTGTTGATTCAAAATAGTGGTGTTAACGAAGCTGAACTCGCAGGTTATACAATTTTCAAGCTTTAATGCATGCGCTTCGCTTACCGTCATCCCGCGCGGCGTCCGCATGACGTTTTTCACATAGAATCCCTTCTATGCGACTTACTTTTTGCCAACAGCAGCAAAAAGTAAGCAAAAAATGCCGCCCTCCAAACAATGCTCTTCTTCCACTAATTTTATTATTTTTGCAGGTCGAAATAATTCGTTCCAGACGAGCTATTTCTCAATCGCCTATCCATGCGATTGACCTACAAAAATGAGAAAATTAGTGGCGAGCATTCAGTCAGGGGTAGGTCAAAAGACTAAAAGCATCGGCCAAGCCGACAAAAAGTTTTATGACTTTTTCATTTTTCAATTTTGAATTCGTTATCTTGTGTGAAATTGCGATGGGTGTCTCTATAAATGCTCAGTTTATAGCTTGAAACTGCATTATGTTGGTTGATAGCCACCCAAAATGCCGCTTAGCGTTTTTTCACTAATGCGTCTGTTTAGCCATTATTAGACATTAATCAACTTCGTTCAACCAAGTCAATCAGCCGTAAGTATCGATGATCTGACGCAAGTTCAGGATCTGTCTCTATAATTACAGTTAATATCTTCGGTAAATCATAGCTAGATCGTGTTGACGAATTCGGTGTCACTACGTTAACCAAGTCCAATACATCTTCTGGAAATTGAGCAGAAAGTGGAGTTTGAGCATCGTATTCGCGAGTGAACCTATAGAACGGATGCTGCTCAGTTTCCATAGGAACTAAGAATTTTTTTACGGTCCTATACGTTGCTGGAAAGCTCATTCCTGTATCATCAAGAAGGCCTATCCATGATTTCGTTGAGGACTCTGTGCGAAAGGTACGTTCTAGTGGCCAAACATGATTTATGAAAGGGACTATCAACTTGTGCCAGCCATCATCATTTTTCTGGCCAACCTTACCCAACCAGAAAATGAAGTCATTGCGAGTATCATCAGACATGCTTCGCAACATCTTGCGCATTTCCTTCTTCGTTAGCCCGTCAGCTTGTTCGCTTCTAAATATACTCATAAAGCCGAGCCATTGTGAAGCCACCTTGGAAAGGTCACGGTCCCATTGTTGCTGGTAAATCCATGGGATCAAATCCAGCAAGAGTGGTTTAATTAAACAAGCAAGTGTTGAACTGGGGACATTCCGACTGTGCAAAAAACCATTCCAAGAAGCTTCTGCCGCAGTATGTTTGAAATTCAGTATAGGAATTAGACGATCTTCAACCCATTGTGGGTCAACGTGCATCAACCAATTTAGCTTTCTAGTTGTTACCGAAATAGCGTGATCTGAACCTTCACCGACAGTCGCGAAAAGCTGCTCAAGTCTTGTCTTGATATGCTTGGGTAACAAAGAACCTGCCTCTTGTTTTTCGCCAGGGACTGCGCTAAAAAGGGCTTCTGCACACATACCCAATGGTCCATTGATAGCATGGCTGTATGTGCGGCGAGATTGCTGTATAACTTCTCTACCTCGACGAACGTCTCCAATACTGCTAGTTGTAGCTTCAGGACCTTCTTTTAAAAGACTATCGACGATATGATCAAATACCGTCCATCCCAAATCATTATCGAAAGTAATAATACTAAGAAGGTTTACTTTTATCCAACGCCCTAAATCATAGCGCATCTCTTTAACTATCAATTGAGGCAAAAGTGTCAATCGAGTTAAGAATACGTATTTGATCCGTTTTGATATTTCGTTTGGTATATTGTTAATCAATGAAGACCATAAATCGGAAGGGTAGTTGTTTTCTTTTGCCGCAATGCTCAGAGCTAACAAGGCTTTGCGAGGTTTAGCTTTAACAAGCCCGATGAAAGGACGCTTTTCTGTAAAGCTACCAAATTCTCGCTTAGAGCCTTCTTTAACTCTGGTAACAACTTCGTTGACAGGAGCGTCCAACACCGTATCGGGTGTTTCATCAGTTCCAACCCAACCAACTGTAGTACAATTCTTGATAACTATCGAGGTGGCCCAAGCATCATTCCAACGATCAAAACTTGTTATAATTTCGACGAGGTGCGTACCTTGAGCTTTAACCAACGAGCATCCTTGTAGCTCCATATAACGTGCATATCGAGCCGCTGACTCGTCACGAATACGGGGATAATCTTCGTCAGACCAAAAATCTGCCTTATCCGGACCTGCCAGTATACGTTTACCTATACTAGCCTTTTCGTTCTCGGCGAATTCGTTCCACCTATCAACTAGCAGGAACAATAACTCACGACAGACGTCTGTGTCCCAAAAGTCAGATTGATTTAAAGTTAGTAGTCGTTTAGCCAATTCATTCGACGAGAATAAAGTAGGTTTCGACAGAGCATACAGCCTAAGTTTGCGGAAAAAGTACTTGTCTTCCTTCGGCCATGTTAGAACATGCCCAAGGGCTATTTCAGGAGCATGCTCAGCTAATCTATCGAATAGTTCGACGAGAAGTGTCATCATTTCCTCATCATCTGTATGCTGCTCATCTCCGTCTACTTCTCGCTTTGGGTAGCATGTAGGGGTATTAAAATAAACCGTGTCGACTTCGGTTAGTAAGCCAGATGTAGCCATCATACCCTGTTGTATTTCGCCGAAAACTTGAGCAAGCATATCGTCAGGAACTTCAAAAACTTCACCATGCCGATCCAGAAACTTTACCTCAAACTGTCCAAGCTCTCTCAGAGTTACATTTTCCCAATTTGGGTTAGGAGGACGTGAACCCGATAGATTATAAGGAGGTTCGATTTTCACTCTAGGACTACAAATTCTTCGAAATGCTCGCAAAACGCTTGGGGTCCAACTTTCAATAGAAATGCGTCTCTTCAGTTCAAACCAATCACCATTCCACTGAATATTACGAGGTTCTCTATGATGTTCTATGACTAAGTTCCAAATATTCCTAGCTTTGATATTTAGATTATCTAACTGTACTAGCTGCCATTCAATATGTTGAAGGAGCCGAGGATGAATACCGTTCTGCCTGATAGTCCACCAGGCCAAAACAGGGCTATTAATATTCTTTCCAATCCAACTGATTAAATGTACTAACCTAGGCGGCATGGCCACATGTCCTGCTGCTTGCAGCCCACCAAGTCGGTGTGCTTCGTTAGGATTTTCATCTTCATTGCGCCATACTAGTATGTTGTCGTTAGTTAGACCTCGCTGAAAGTCTTCATCTGTTATATGCTTTTTATCATCGTCTAAGCCATAGGCAATTTGTGGGTCGAATATTTCTGTCGACTCTCCATACCCTCTAACTACTTTGGCTGAGCGAATATTCGCATCGAAAACACATATCCACTCTGGGTGGGCTGGTGGTTTCGCTTGTTCGAATAACTTAGCACCTTGAATAGTGCGCAGAACATGTGCTACTTGACCCCGCTGATGGGCATCTAAAGTCTTTGGATCTTTTTCAGTCATTTCAATAACGGAAGTACGCCAAGCTCTGGGGTTTTCCGCTCGCTCTGCCCATGCTTTCAGAGTCTGCCATAGATTCGCGTGGTCGGGATAAGCGATTGCTGTAACGCCACGATCGCGCCACTTAGCTTCAATTTCTTCTGGTTTTCCTTGGTCGAAAGCAAAAAGCCTTGTTCGGTCATATTGACCATCATGATTTAGGCCTTGTAGGAGATACTTAATTGGCGGATCTTCGGCTTGGTAGCCTACAAGAACAACCGTATATCTTTCCAAAAGATGTCTGACAAAGTTAGTAGCCCATGCCTCCGATAGATATGCCCTTCCAAAATCTGCACTACTTAAAACATACTGGTGGCTTTCTGCTTCTTTATTCGTGAGCCGCCCATGTAAGTAAGTAATACCCTCTATTGATGCTCCAAAAGCTAAGTCAGGAAAGGCTGGTGGTACATGAGTATCAATAATATCGTCAATTTCAAATAGAAGGTCGAAATTAGTTGTGACGATCTGTGGGATGCCATTTGGACTCGATGATATTTTTTTAATCAGGCCATGCTCATATCCAACTCTGTCTGCTTTTGCCGTTGCTACTAGACGTTCAGTTACTATAGCATTTACGGCATCCTTGCCATATTCTAGGTTAAGTAGATTAAAAATTTGGTCTAAGGGCACGTTTGAGCTGGAAGGATTATTTATCCATGGTTGGAACGAACTCATTATCTCAGATTGTTCAGGTGGATCGAAATAATCTATCACATATTTAGTAAGGTCTATAAAGCTTGGCATACCTGATGGAAGTGAAACACCGGCTCCACATAGGAATACGACTCGACCTGAATCACTTCGTAAGAGCAAACTGTCTGGAATATTTGGTCCACAGCTATCAAACCTCATAGTCTCTTACCTTTGTTAGTTAGTGCAAATGCTTCAATTAAAAAAAATACTTGAATATACTTTAAATTATCACCCATGGAATATCATTTGAAGATATATATGCCAACATATTTGGACATAGCTGATGATAATAAACTATGCGCATATAACCCGCGACCTTATTGGGACAGCCATCGTAAGATATTTTATGTAACTCTAACCCAGATAGTTACGATAGTTAGCCATTCGCCCGTAGTTCTTCATGGATCAAAAGTTAACAGGACACGCACGATAATAATGAACTATTTTTGTTCATTAATTCCAACCTCTCGCGGCTGTGCCTCGGTTTTTCCGCATTTAACGTTTCAGTACAAAATGTTTGTTTGGGGGGAAATTAACGTGACTGTTCAGATAGCGTCGATAGCGTCATGACCGAGGTTAAGTCGAAGGGAAACGTGTGAAGAAAGTAAAAATACTATACTTTTAAAAATAGATTTATCACGATAAATTCATATACCGAGTGTATTGTTTTGTATCGGTAATAATATGAATTATCACTTCTTTTGTTTCATCAAATATTTCAAAGTATGCTACATAATTTGTATTTTGAGGGTATACAAATTTGCGAATTTTATTTTTATATATGGGGTGATTTGTTGGAGAAAATGATAACGATTTTACAAGTGCTTTATTAAGTTTTAGTACAAAGTTACTTGCTATACTGAAATTTTACTATTGTTGAATATATAATCAAATATGTTTTCTAAATCTTGTTTCGCACCCTCAGAAATATTAACTGTAAAATATTGCACTATAACAAACTAGCCCTAAACGCTAGGTCAAACACTATGTCGAGTTTTTGCTTGAGCAAGTAAGTTTGTCATAAATTCATCATTAAATTCTGAATATTGTCCATTACGCACTTGCTCTTGGGATTTTGCTATTTTTCTATCAATAACACGTTCAGCCACAACTGAGATAATCATTTGTTCTGCTTCAATTTCAGAATGTGCTGATCCATCATTAACTTGCTCTTCAATAAGATGCTCTATTGTTTGTGCTAATGCGACAATAATTTTACCTCGCTCAAACTATACTTATTATTTTAATATAATTGTTAAAATTTAACCAGTTTACTTTTTATCAGATTGCGGGTACTAAGTTCTAGCCAATTTAAGCGACCAACAGGAAAGCCACGATAACAATTTATTCAAAAAGAGCCGTTCTCACGCACTAATTTCAATCTATGGTGGCTCCGCCAGTACCTTTCCCGGATTTTAAGTTTCAGCACAAAAAGGTTTATTTTGGGGAAAATGGCATGCGAACGCCGCGCGGGATGCCATTTGAGTGGAAGTTGGGGGGACACATTTGGAACGACAACGCGGTTGGCGCCCTAAAATAAGCCTTTTTGTGCGGTTAAGAACTTTAGGAGCGAGCGGTATTTTTTAGTTACTCTTTTTTGCTGTTGAAAAAGAGTAACTGGCTAGAAGGGATTCAAGTCAAAACTATCATGCGGACGCAGCGCGGGATGATGGCGCGAAGCGTGCTTTTCGTTTTTAGGTAAAACACCATTCTTACCTATATAAAATTTAACTATGTCGTAGTCAAATTAAGTGAATATATTGATTAACGCTCATATTAAATTAAGAAAATCACCAACTAACACCCTTGTTTTAGCTGTGGGATCTTATTTTTAGCTGCTGTTTTTATGGTTCGATTACAAACACTTAGCAGGTTTAGGAAGTCCTGCTATTTTTGTTGCTTGTTTGGCTGGGCCTTTTGGAAATAATTTAAATAAATATCGGCTATTGCCTTTTTCTGGACCAAATTCATTAGCCATTGCTTTTACTAAGGCCCGCATCGCTGGGCTAGTATTAAACTCAAGATAAAACTGACGCACAAAATTGACGACTTCCCAGTGATTATCAGTCAGATCAATGTTCTCGGTTTGCGCTAATGCGGGTGCAAATTCTGCTTGCCAGTCTTCGATATTTAGTAAATATCCAGCTTTGTCGGTAGCAATAGTTTTACCTGCAACTTCAAAATAATATTCCATCTAACTCTACCAACTCATGACTTTTTCATATTCTAAACTGAGATCAACAAATTCTGCATAGCTAATAAGCTGAATATGATTACTTTTCACGTGTACCCCTCGAGCTTCTGCATCTTCTTTAAGCACAAACACTGAATCTAACTCTGCGAGCTTGGAATTCAAGGTTTGATGCATAACAGCATACACTGCATCTTGTGTCAGTAGCAGTGCGTCTATCTCATCTATTCGCTGTAAACAATGTTGTAACGCTAGATGAGTAAATGGGCTCGTAGAAATTTTGTGTAAAATCATTAAAAACTCATAACGTGTTGTTGTTTGGATAAAAGTTTGGACATGTCTTCATACTCTATTAATGTCACAGGAATGCATAACTGTGATGCCTCAATGCCTCTTTGCAATAGGCTTTGTTTGCATACGTAGATGTTTTCTATGTCATAAAACTCTAGTGCAGCAAATGTTTTATAATAAGCTTTGGCGTCAATGACTGTTGGATTTTGAGGTACCAATAGTTGTAATACCCCATCTTCGATAAAAAACACACTCACGTTTTGGGCAAAGTTACTCAAGGCTAAAGCCATATCTAAGCTTTCTTGGCCGCCTGAAGAGCCATAAGGGGGGGATGTGTTGATAATTGCAATCGATGTTGAGAGGTGGCTCAAAATTGTATCAACCTATCGCTGCTACTTATCAATATAGCCAGCTCGCCTAAACCGACGGATGTAAAAGGTGCAGTTAAGCTAAAATGCGGATTGTCTGACTCTCGAGCATCTTCAGCTGTGGTGATACCCCTTTTGCTTGCGGCGCTAACACATACCATAAGAGGTACCTGATATGCCTGTGAGAGTTTCCCCCAAGCTGCATATAAGTCAAATTCATCAGATGGGGATATCTGTAAGTTAGACCCATTTAGCGCACCGCTTTGATAAAAAAAGATACCATTAATACTGTGTTTTGATTGCACAGTCGCAAGGGCAAAACGATAGGCACTGTAAGCATTTTGTTGCGAAAATGGGGCGGATGTAACTATTAACGTAAAGGAAGACATAATTTTAGCGTAGAAGATGACATAAGTTGGCAATGTAACATAAAAAAACGCCCCAGCATGCTGAGGCGTTTTTAAAGTTGATACTTTTTGAATTTAATCGTCGCTACCAAAAATACCTAAAAGGTGAAGAATGGAAGTAAACAAGTTATATATATTCAAATACATAGATACAGTTGCGCGTATGTAATTAGTCTCGCCACCATTAATTATGCGGCTGGTGTCATATAAAATGAAGCCAGACATAATAAATACAATAGCTGCACTAACTGCAAGGCTTAGCGCTGGAATACCTAAGAAGATGTTAGCAACTGAGGCAACTACAGCAACAATTAGACCTACGAGCAAAAAACCGCCCATAAAAGAAAATCTTTTTTTGTAGTCAATACATAGCCAGATAATCCGAAAAATACCAAGGCAGTTGTACCAAACGCTTGGAGAATTAATCCTGAACCACCTGGAAAGCCGGCATAGTGATTTAACATTGGCCCTAAGGAAGCGCCCAATAAACCCGTAAAGACAAACACAAACAAAATGCCCATTGAGCTCTGTGATGCTTTATTGAGGAAGAAAATCATTACTAGCGCACCTAGACTCATCATCATAGCTGTGCCTCGGCCTAAACCCATTGACATTGCTATTCCGGCGCAGACAGCGCTGAATGTTAATGTCATCGCCAACAACATATAAGTATTACGAAGTACTTTGTTGGTTTGCAATACTGAGGCTTCACCTGCACTGCTGTAGGAAGATCTTTGTTCCATTGTATTCTCCAAAACGTAAGTTAAAATGATTCTATGTTAATAGTGTCTTTGTATGGGGTTTGGTTCACTTTTTCAAGTCATAACGTATTTAATTCTTCATTAATTATTCATTCCAATCGTAACTTGATGTAAATGCGCACAATCCGTTCAAACAATAATCAATCAGACGCTTTTATTAAATTAGGACTTTACAAGCCCTAGAAACGTCACTATTATTCGCATCCTCAATTCGGGGCAGCAAACAAGCTTAGTTTCGCAGTATCGAATTGTGGTAAAATACGGATAGCTGGCAGAGCTCGGTTTAATGCACCTGACTTGAAATCAGACGTAGGGTCAAACCTACCGGGGGTTCGAATCCCTCGCTATCCGCCATATTCAGACAAACCCGCTTTATTGCGGGTTTTTTGTATTTGGAGAATAGCTAGGTCCTAATCTGCTGTGCTTCGACAAACTGTAATAACAATTTGCACAGGCTCAACCTGGTGCCGCACAGAACGAGTACCAATAATAGTTACAGTTACAGAGAATCCCGTAAAAACACCTTATGACAGATACTTGCCTACACCCTTTAAATTAAGAACTTTACAATTTTAGCTCACTACTTATAACCCAGTTAATTTAAAATTCTGCTATTGTCTAAAGCTTGCTTTGCCTGATTTTTTATCTGTTCAGCCAAATCTAAAGGCAATCCTAGTGCCGTGGCTAGTTTATCTAAATAGTTATGCTCGCAAATGTTATCTAAATCAATAGCCAAGCAAGAAACTAAATATACCTCAGATTTTTGTTCCATGTTTTGCGTATTGTGTGCCAGTTCTTCAATGTAAATAGGTTGTCTAAGTAAGTCGAAGACTAAACCTTTCATTTCATTACTCAAAGACATCTGTCCAAGCGCATCGAAAATACGCTTTTGTTCAATTTCATCAATATGTCCGTCAGATTTAGCCGCGCCAATCATGGCTTTTATCAACGTTAGTTGAAATTCTTGCGAAATCTCTGGCGCCGATACTTGATTATTGGAGTACTGTGATTGTGGTGCTTCGCTTTGCCTTTGAATATGCCCTGAAATCTGTCCTGAGTTAATTTCTGATGATGTCTGATTATTTTGCTGCCAGTTTTCATAAGCTTTGAAAGCGATACCCCCTATTAAGGCTGCCCCTCCAACTGTGGCGGCTTTACCTGCAAATTTTCTTCCTTTTTTACTGCCGACTAGCAGAGCCATGACGCCACCGGCGGCTGCTCCACCCATTAAACCGGAGCCAAGGCCACTACTTTTAGTATTATGTTGAGTTGAAGAACTACTATTACTCGAACCAGTAAACTGATTTATCAAGCTTTGAACATTCATATAGCAACATCCTTAAATATTAATACAAGGTCTAGGTACTTTGCATTTTAACTTATGGCTATGTTGGTGGATTCTCTTTCACAGTAAAAGTCGTATTTTATTTAGGTAAAACTCGAAAATAACGATGTATCTGATTTTAATAAACTCTGCTGAACATCACTGAAGTACAAGCAGCTATAACGACATTGATATGGCTTGCTTATGCAAACAGCAATGTGCGAGCAGTGTCACAAATTGCTGCTACTGCAGGATGTTTAACTTTTCGTTCAGCGGTAATTGCATAAAACGTTTGTTTAATAGCCTCCACCTTACCGACTATTTCTACGTTGAAGTTAAAGCATACTTCTTCTGCAATGATTGTCGGCATAAAAAAGATCCCAAGTCCTGCTTGACCAAAAGACTTCATCAAAGCGCTGTCATCAAACTGGCCTCGTATATTAGGGAATATCTGTTGCTCTTCTAGCCAGTAGTCTACTGAACGGCGGATGGCATATTGTGAGGTGGGTACCAACATGGGCGCATTGTTAAGTGAGTGAGGGAAGTTGGGTTTATATTTTTCTGCCAGTTGTTTACAGGCAAAAAACGTTAAGCTACTTTCGCCAAGTTTATGATTATATGCCTTGATACTCAGCGAACCAGTTAATGGTGTATCACTGAGTACCATGTCTACTTTGTGTATGGCCAAGTCTGCTAAGATACTTTCAACAGGCCCTTCACGACAGGTTAAGCTGATGTCTTGGTTTATTTGAAGTCCAGGTTCGATAATTTTTTGAACAATCGTTTTTGGTAACGCACTGGCAGCGCTGACAATAAATTCAGCTGGTCCTAGTTGCGGGTTACCACGCAACACATCGCCTAATTCTCTGCCCAAATCAAAGATCTCATCTGCGTAGCTAAGCACTAAACGTCCTGTTTCGGTAAGCCGTAAGCCACGTCCTTCTCTTGTAAATAGTCGGTTTCCGATATTATCTTCTAACAGTGAAAGCTGGCCACTTATGGTCTGCGGTGTGATATGTAATTTTTCACTCGCTTTAGCAATACTCCCTTCGTGGGCGACCATCCAAAAGTAATGCAAGTGTTTGTAATTAAAGTTCACGGCCATTTTTATGTCTCTCGTAGAAAAATTAAAGCATCGGTTTATTCGATGTATTTGATAAACAATAAACGATTTTTTCTTTGTATTGTATGTTGCTAACGTTAATTAGCAACATACATTTATCATCGCAAAGCATTGTTAGATGATGATCCTATAATCGCAACACAGAGGTTTCTAATATGTTAGTAAATATTCAATCAAGACATTTCTCTCTATCTGAAGCACTAAGTAAGTATGTGAAAACCAAAGTGCAAATCATGCTCGGCAGGTATGAAGCGAAAATCATTAGAGCTGATGTCAGTTTATTTGATATCAATGGCCCTAAAGGAGGCGAGGATAAATGTTGTAAGATTGTTGTCAAAATTAATGGTGCCAGCTCGATTGTAGTCCAAGAAACTTCCGAAGATTTGTACGATGCAATTAATACATGTTCACGTCGAGGTCGAAGAGCCGTTAAACGGCAACTCAGCAATCATGTTAGAGCACGTAGAAAAATCAAAGAAATTTTACTATTGATCAGCAAAGAAGCTGAATTGAAAAATACTCTGACTTAACTACATACACCTAATGTGCTCCGTTGAACCGCATCGAGAGCACCTTCTAGGTATCCAGGATCCATGCTCGCAAATTCACTGCCTATAAGGTGTAAATGAAGTGCATTAAGTTCTTGCTGATGTTCGGAGAGCGTAAATTCAGGATGACGAGAAGCTTCAAGCCTATCTTTTGAGGTACATGTAAATTCATCTTCTGCCCAATCTTTGAAAAAACATTCAGTAAAGTCTAGGGCATCTGGTCCATAGCAGGAAACAAGTTGCGCTACACAGGCGTCTTTCATTTGCTGTTCTGACATTTGACTTCTGCGTGATGAAGGCCATCCAATAAAACCGAATAAACCATGATTCTGATGGGGATCGGTAGATGCGTCATGTGTTTCAACCATTGGCCCAGTTTGACTGAATAGCTGCCCTGAAAGACCCTTCTCACGCCAAAATGGTGTAGCGTAAGTGGCCACAAATTTAGCTTGTCCAGCCATCCAAGTTTGTGAGTTTTGAAGATCGCTGATTAACAATTGGGATAACCAGTGTTTATTCATTAGGTACTTAGCAATGATCCTCGGAGGCATTGCTAACATCAACTCGTCGCTACTAAACGTTTGCTCAATACCATTATGACTGACTGCAAGCTGCCATAAGTTTGCTTGTCTCTCAATCCTTGTAATTTCATGATTAAGTTGGATTTTGTTTTTATCAACTGACAGTTGCAAAGCAGATATAAGTGATTGACTGCCACCTTGCATTTTAAGCAATTGTAAATCGCCAGCTCCTTTGATGCGCTTAGGTGGTTGTTGTTCGGACATTTGATAAAGTACATCCCCCGATGCATATTGCTCAAAAAGTGCAATGCCAAGTTGCTTCACTAACCCCTGAATCTTTTTTTGATGAGGGAATATCCAAGCAGGACCTAAATCAAAATAGTGCTCTGGTTGTTGTTTACTCTGAGCACCTAAGATGCGTCCACCTAACCTAGCACTAGATTCAAGTAATAAATATGGAATACGTTGTTGTTCTAGCAAATATGCTGCGTACAGGCCAGCTAAGCCTCCGCCTACTATGATAACTTTCTGATGTTTCAAGTAACCTCCAGAACAAATGAGTTGGCTAATAAAAGTAAATTTAAACGAGCTAATGAAAAATAAATCTACCTATAGGTAGGTTTGTGATGTTAGTTTTGAGTTTGGCCCTTGTCAAGTGCTTACCACTGCTTGATAATTGGCGCTTAAGGGGATGTGACATGACCAAAAAACAAGCATTACTCAAAGCGGCAGAGGATAAGGTACGTTCAGGCGGCTACAGTAATTTTAGCTTTAGAGAGCTAGCCAAAGTAGTAGGGATAAAAAGTGCCAGTGTGCATTACCACTTCCCAACCAAAGCAGATTTGGGGGCCGAGTTAGCACGGCTATATACCGACAATTTTATGCTTGCCTTAGGTGATCCGGTCGAGCTAATAAAAGCACATAAAAGTCCGGTTCAGGTGTATGCATCTCAATTTAAGCGGGCTTTGCTTGAAGATAAAAAAATGTGCTTGTGTGGCCTATTAGGAGCAGAGACAGATTGTTTACCAGATAAAGTTAAACAAGAAACAAAACGATTTTTCAGATTAAATCTAGAATGGTTGCACGTTGCGCATCAATTAAATGATCCCAGTGATGCTGAGCAAAGAGCAGCGAATACCTTGTCATTATTAGAGGGAGCAATAATGGTGAGCAAAGCATTAGGTGACAATCGTTTTTTCGACCAAGCGACAAGTGGCTTGAGATAAATGGTTAAAAGTTAAGCTAACAACTCTAATTATTGTGACTTTCAGTATGGTTTTGTTATTTAATCCTTTATGCTCTTTGATATCGATAATGTTGTTCATGAATAAGTATGATCACCCGCAATCAAAAAAACAATCATCGAGTGCTTAGAAAAGATGCTATCCATATACCGCTTAATTGCCGTTGTGGTGGGAAGGCTAGCAAACCACAAGCCATTGCAGATTGTGAAAATAGATGGGTTATTCGATGTCAGGTTGAACAATGTTATGCGTATAATATTGGACAAGGATTAGTAGATACAATCCAAGGTTGGAACAGACTCAGTACACATTTTTATCGTTAAAAATTAAAGAGACCCTTACCTTGATTAAACTGCTGTTAGTAGATGACCATGAATTAGTCAGAACCGGAATCCGTCGTATTTTAGAAGATGTATCCGATTTTGAAGTAGTAGGTGAAGCCACTAATGGTGAAGATGCGGTAAAATTTTGTCGGAATCATGCACCAGATTTGGTGTTGATGGACATGAGTATGCCGGGAATTGGCGGCTTAGAAGCGACAAAACAAATTTTACGTTTTTCTGAGAATACCCGCGTTATAGTGTTATCTGTTCACAAAGAAAACCCTATCCCCGCCAGAGTCATGCAAATGGGAGCGTTTGGTTACCTAACCAAAGACTCTGATCCTGAGGAGATGATAAAAGCGATTTATAAAGTGGCCGCAGGCCAAAAGTATGTTTCGCCCGACATAGCTCAGCAAATTGCACTTGGGCAACTTAATTTGAGCGGCAGCAATCCTTTTGATCAATTATCTGAACGAGAGCTCGAAATAACCTTAATGCTGACTAAAGGTGCCAAAGTGCCTGATATAGCGGCGTATTTAAATATCAGTGCCAAAACAGTTAACACTTATCGTTACAGAATGTTTGGTAAGCTCAATGTGAGTACTGATGTTGAGCTTACCCACCTCGCATTGCGCCATAAATTAATACAGACGGATCAAATGTAAGATTAGCGACTTCAATGAGTATCAATACTGCAGAGCCTTTTGATCACCAAGCCTTCCTCAAAAATCTGACCAATCAACCGGGCGTTTACCGGATGTACAACCAGAAAGAGGAAGTGATTTATGTGGGAAAAGCAAAAAATTTAAAGAAACGCGTGGCCAGTTATTTTCGAAGCACTGTGGACGGCATAAAAACCCGGTCGCTAGTGAAGCAAATTTGTGAAATGGACGTTACAGTTGTTCACAGTGAAGCCGAAGCCTTTATTCTCGAAAATAACTATATAAAGAAATATAAACCTCGCTATAACGTGCTGTTAAGAGATGATAAATCTTATCCATTTATCTTTTTATCTGATCATACTCACCCAAGATTAAGCAATCACCGTGGCCCCAAAAAGCTAAAAGGTGAATACTTTGGTCCCTATCCAAGTGCTTGGGCGGTGCGCGAAAGTTTACGTACTATGCAGCGCCTGTTTCCTATTCGCCAGTGCGAAGATAGCTATTACCGTGCCAGAACTCGCCCATGTTTGCAGTACCAACTACAACGCTGTGCTGGCCCTTGTGTAGAAGGATTGGTGAGTAAAGAAGAGTACTCACAACAAGTGCAATACGCGCGATTATTTCTAAAAGGTAAAAACAAACAGGTTATCGACTCATTGGTTGGTAAAATGGAACAGGCTAGTATCGACCTTAGATTTGAAGCCGCAGCCCGTTATCGTGACCAAATTGGCGCTTTAAACAAAGTACAAGAACAACAATGGGTCAGTGGCAATCAGCAAGAAATGGACGTATTTGGTTTTGCCTACCGTAACGGTATTGCAGTTATTCAATGCATGTTTATTCGTGATAACAAACTACTTGGTAGCAAAAGCTTTTATCCAAAAGTGCCCGCTCAGTCGAGCGACGCAGAAGTGTTTCAATCTTTTGTCTTACAGTTTTACCTTGCTGGCAATAAAATTATCCCCCAGCAAATCGTGATCCCTTGCGAATTAGAAGAACAAGACGCCATTGAGGAAATGTTAAGCAAGCAAGCCGAACGTAAAATTCAGTTCTACAAAGGCGTCAGAGACGAAAAACGTCGTTACCTAGACCTTGCTAATACTAATGCTGAAATAGCTTTAGAGTCGCGTCAAAGTCATCAAAAATCGGTGTTTGCTCGTTATATCGAATTAGAAAAAATATTAGAGTTTGAACAACCTATCCAACGTATGGAATGTTTTGATATTAGCCATACGTCTGGTCAACAAACTGTTGCGTCTTGTGTGGTTTTTAATAGGGAAGGGCCCTACAAAACCGATTATCGCCGCTATAATATAGAAGGTATTACCCCTGGGGATGATTACGCAGCCATGGCACAAGCACTTGCGCGGCGGTATCGCGATGTAAAAGATGAGAGCAAAATCCCAGACATTCTATTTATTGATGGTGGTAAAGGACAACTCGCTCAAGCAGAAGCCTACTTCGAGGATTGGAAACAAGACAAAAAACCACTATTAATTGGTGTTGCCAAAGGTAGCAGTCGCAAGGCAGGTTTAGAAACATTGATAATGGCAGGCAGTCACGCCACTATTCCTATGGCCGGTGATTGTGCCGCTTTACACTTAATTCAACACATTCGTGACGAAGCGCACCGTTTTGCTATAACTGGACACCGACAACGCCGTCAAAAAGAGAAAACCACCTCTAAGCTTCAATCTATACCGGGAGTGGGTGCGAAGAGAAGACAAAGTTTACTTAAATATATGGGCGGATTACATGGCATATTGCAGGCGAGTAAAGGCGAAATTGCTAATGTTCCGGGTATCAGTGAAGAACTTGCCGCAATTATTTATGACCATATTCACCATTGAGCTTTGAAATAATGTACTGCCTGTGGGTTAATAGCTTCGATTCAGAGTCATATAATTTCATATTACGAATTACGGGAATGCCCAGAAGTAAAATGTTGACTATTCCTAATATCATTACCATGGTCAGAGTGTTCCTTATCCCTGTTGTTGTTTTCGGTCTATTCTCTACATTGGAAAATGGCGCCACCAGCTGGTTGCATTTATATTCTGGTTTGCAGCCATTACCGATTGGTTTGACGGTTACCTAGCGCGAAAGTTAAATCAGACCACCGCATTTGGTGCCTTTTTGGATCCCGTAGCTGACAAACTGATTGTGGCAGCCGCTTTACTATTAATTACACATAGCTACGAGACGCCTTGGATAACCGTACCCGCTATTTTACTAATGTCCCGAGAAATCTATATCTCAGCGTTAAGAGGATGGAGTGGGACATCAGGGCAAAACAAGACCTAGTTAAAGTAACCGTTCATAGGCAATTCAAAAATATGGGGCAAATGCTAGGCTTAATTTGTTTACTTGCAGGAATGGGATTATTTAATGGGGGTACAAATATATTGGTGTCCATGGGATAAAATTTGTTTGTAATTCGCGGCAATCTTGTCTATCTGGTCAATGGTGGGTTATACAAGAGCCGGCATGGGACGACCAGAAAAATTCATAAAGTATTGAACAATATTCTCCTTTTGTGCAAATGTAGCGCGTTTAAGTCAAAATTCAGGCAGTCAGTTCAAAAACCTAATTTTTGTGGTTGACACATTAAACTTTGAATGTAGAATGCGGTTTCAGATTTAGGCAGCAAGCAGAACATCGTATAGCAACTTAAATCAGAAACAAGGATTGTAGAGTTTTTAAGTGTAGGGATTACACAGTAAACAAAGCGGGAATAGCTCAGTGGTAGAGCACAACCTTGCCAAGGTTGGGGTCGCGAGTTCGAATCTCGTTTCCCGCTCCAATTTCTTCTAATAAGAAATTGGGAATAAGATATTTAGCGGAACGGCGGAATGGCAGATTGGCTATGCAGCGGATTGCAAATCCGTGTATCTCGGTTCGACTCCGGGTTCCGCCTCCAAATATTTTATCTATACCAGCTTGTATTTATACAAGTACCCCCCGTTGCCCGGGTGGTGAAATTGGTAGACACAAGGGATTTAAAATCCCTCGTTCGTAAGGACGTGCCGGTTCAAGTCCGGCCCCGGGCACCATTTATTGACTTAGTTAAATCAATAAATACAAAATCAAAACTTTTCTAGTCATATTTATATACTTAACCAATTTCTTAATTTTAAAGATATGTACCTAACTTATTATTATCCATAATTTCTCTTCACAGAATTTTCTCGGGTCAATTATTTATATTGCCTTTTGAGGATTGGATTTAAAAGCATGCGTTACCGCTTACAGTCATCCGTTTTTTTTCACACAGCATCCATGTTAAATGACTTACTTTTTTCCTACAGCAGCAAAAGTAAGCAAAAAATGCCGCTCGAGTACAATGCCCTTCATCCAACTATTACGGCCATTTAGCAGGTCTCGCTGCGCCAATAACTGATTTAGTGCCCCTACGTCTGTTTTCCTGCCTTTAAAGTCTTAGTAAAACATTTATCGCAGTACTGTTTTTCGTAACATTCAGACTTAATTGTTTTTTATAAGCTTGCTGCAATGGGTGTCTCAATAAGTATCTTTTTATGGGTGTCTCAATAAGTATCTCAATAAGTCCTCAACACCAAAGAATACGAGGTATAGGTAAAGCGAAAACGTCGTTAAAACACGCTTAAATCCATCATTTGAAAGTTTAACAATATCAATCGTAGTGATTGAGATAACGACGTGCCCTCAATTCTAGAAAACTGTATTCCTAGACTTTCTTCAAATGAATTTATCTAAAAATAGATATTTTGATATCTCCCTTTTTTTGTTACCCATAATTCGATAAATTAAACCTTGTCGGTCGAGTGTATTGTTGGTGATTTATTAATGTGGGTGCCAATATACTTGAGTGATCAGCATCCAAGTGATTAATGCTTTGGAATTTGGACAACGGTTGATTCGCTATTAAATTAGCGTATTGTAAGTAACCCAATGTTTATTGATCTGGAAACGTTATTTTGAAAAAAATTGCGCAAGGTGTATTTTTATTATCCGTACTTTTTAGCTTTTCTGGTTGTATTGCAGTGAGTGTTGTATCTGCCGCGGTAGGTGTCACTACAACGATTGTTGGTGGAGCTGTCGATGTTGTTGACGCAGTTACTCCAGATATTTTTGATGACGATGATAAACAAGAAGAAGACGATGATAACGACAAAAGTCCTAAGAACAAGCCCTAAGAGGACACCCGCAAAAGTCCTAAGCGGACACATATGGACGCTCCCGTGATGTCAACTCAATACTTGCCCCTTCGTGCTGATTATCAGCACATATACCGTTTTAATTTTCTTTTACCATTAGTCTGTTGTGTTGAAGGCAGTCTTAAAAATGGCTTAGTTCTGACATATATTTAGGCTCTTTATTGAAATGGTTTTATCATTTCAGGCCTCTGATGAAGTCCGTTCCGGGTACCGAACACCACATCACCTTTAAAACACCCACACGGATTATTGTCCTTGTCTAAGTCTGGCTTTGATGAGGTAATGCAGACCGTTTTCTCCTAATATTATGACTAAGCGGGTTGGGTAAAAAGTGTTATCCCGTGTATTGCCTTCCACAACACCAGTCCTAAGTGGACACCCACAATTAGTTGATTAGATAAAATAGTGAACTAGGCTTTATGTTTGGTTGATTTATGAAGGTGGTGTGTTGTGCCTCAGGCAAGGAAGAGGTTAATCAGTTTAATTGATACGCCGTTTTATCATTGCGTATCGCGTTGTGTGCATCGTTCATATTTGTGTGGTGTGGATGATTATTCTGGACAGAATTATGAGCACAGGCGAAGTTGGGTAGATACTTTATCTATCCTCGGTGTTTGCCATTGATAGCGCGGCTACCTTATTTGTGCCATTGCTGTGATAAGTAATCATGTGCACTTGGTTTTACATGTCGATGTATTAAAAGCTCAAGGCTGGTCAGATAAACAAGTCGTGTCGTCATGGCAAACTGTTTACAAAGGCACGTTGCTCACCCCAAAGTTCAAGCGGGACGAAACGTTAAGCCAAGGTGAGTTGATATCCCTGAATGAAACCATCGAGATTCAACGCAAGAGG
The DNA here is from genome assembly GCF_000347635.1 of Paraglaciecola psychrophila 170. NCBI lineage: Bacteria > Pseudomonadati > Pseudomonadota > Gammaproteobacteria > Alteromonadales > Alteromonadaceae > Paraglaciecola > Paraglaciecola psychrophila. The sequence continues at coordinate 2,421,454 of NC_020514.1, forward strand.
CTGTATGACATTAGTTGGTTATGCGTAATCTCAATGAATATATTGCCAGAGAAGCAACAAAGAAGATAACGGCAGTGGCAGGTTTTATTCGCTGCCATCCCTGGCACTCACCCTTCGGGCCAGCTGAAGCTGTTCAAATTTTTCCCAGAAAAATTTGTGGGAAGGACGGTTTAAATCGCAAGCGTTACTGGATGAATCAGCTGTTTTAGCTTGTATGTCTTATGTAGACCTAAACCCTATTCGCGCCAAGATCGCCAAGATCGCCAAGATCGCCAAAACCCCAGAAACCTCAGACCATACCAGTATTCAATATCGTATCAATGCTACTAAAAAAGCACAGCAACCTAATAACCTATTACCATTTGTAGGTAATCCGAGGCATAAGTAAAGCGAAAACGTTGTTAAAACACGCCTAAATCCACCATTTGAAAGTTTAACAATATCAATCGTAGTGATTGAGATAACGACGTGCTCTCAATTCTAGAAAACTGTATTCCCAGACTGTATTCAAACGAATTTATCTAAAAACAGATATTTTGATATCACCCATTTTTTTGTTACCCATAATTCGATAAATTAAACCTTGTTGGTCGAGTGTATTGTTGGTGATTTATTAATGTGGGTGTCAACTTACTTCTTCTTTGTTTTTAATCAATACTATTTAACGATTGTGATGAACCTTCACTTGCCAGTTTCGATTCATTCCAGTCGTATGACCGTTGATCGCACAATCAATTTAATTAGCTATTTGGTCTGCGCAAGATGGGGACGTTAGCTTTTTAGTGATTCAGCGATCCTGATACTGCAGAATGAATTTTGTCTTTAGAAGCAACACTGTACGTCCTTAATAGAATTTTCCGCTACCGCATTTCTCCATAACTAGACGTTTAATAATTATTTTTGAAAACATCAGTTATCTCAATTGATGTTATCGAAAGATTAATTCACCACGCGGGTCCTAAATATGATATTATTCCAAAAAAATCTCCATTGTTAAGCAAATTAAAGTCCAAATTCTTTGATTGAATAAAAAACTTGTTTTGGTTTGGTAAAAAAAAAAAGGCTTCTTCACTACGAATTTTTGAAGGGCTTCCACAATCCAATAAAATTCTTTTGTTAAGGGATTGGGATAACGCAGTTAGCCTGCAAGGCCACTACCAGACCGAGCACATGGATAATTTTATGAGCAAGCTGGTTAACCATCTTGAAAAGCCAATCATTACCCGCAGTTATTTTACTCAAGAACAGGAAGCAGCTGACGCCGCCAAAAAGAGCAGCGAAAAGTCCAAACCCCAACAAACCATTCACTAAGCCGCGACTCTTTTTTAAGTCGCTTAGTATGATCTGCGGGGTAACATCCGTTGATTTGTGTTCACCCATTGTAATATCAAAAACCAATCGTACAGCTCTATATAAAAATGTCTGCTTCATGTTTGTATTTGATGAATTCCACTAAAACCTCATCTGTCGTGGAAATTTTTTATGATACTGTGCGTTTTTTATTTTATGACTAAATTAACTATAGTTCTTTTTAAGGTATTTACGTTTTATGTGTTTTTTCTATTTTTTTAGGAATATGGCTATATTTGTTATTACCATCAATATGTTAGGGGCGTTTGAAACGCGAGCCGGTCAACCTGAAACTGCTGCAAAGCTTGGCGTAAACGTCACTCAGCAATCTGCAGAAAGCGACCAATCTCATCATCAAGATGGCCATGGTGATGATGAGAAACACCATGAACATGATGAAGGGGTGGAATCTATTCTGGTGTTGTCTACGCGTTTGGGGAGGTCGGTAAACGATGAACCTATTCGCGTTGAAGTTATCGTGCGTGAAGAGCTTGAAGAAAAAGCCATTATGCGCCCGGGTAATATTTCCATGCTGGTCGCCGAGACGGGTGGGGTACGTGTGCAAACTACGTCGCCGGCACTGGGCAGTGCAAACATTCGTTTGCAGGGGTTGTATGGTCGCTATACTCAGTTACTTAACGATGGTTTGCCACTTTATGGTGGTCAGGCATCTTCGATTGGGCTGTTGCAAATACCACCAACTGACCTCAATAGTGTAGAGATTATTAAAGGGTCGGCTTCTTCTCTCTATGGTGGATCTGCAATGGGAGGTGTGATCAATCTTATTTCTCGTAAGCCCACCAATGAATCAGAAGCTGAAGTGCTGATGAATCTGACGTCGCGAGACGGACAAGACCTGACAACCTATCTTGCAGCACCATTAGATGATTCTTTTGGGGCGTCGATTACAGCTGGAAGCCATCACCAGAGTGTCCAAGATTTAGATGATGACGGCTGGATAGATATGGCTGGGTATGAACGTTATACCGCCAGGCCTCGATTGTTTTGGCAGGGGAAAAACGGCACTAACGTCTATGCAACCGTTGGTTTTATGACCGAAAATCGAGATGGCGGCACCAGAGAAGGCCAAACCACACCTGACGGAAACTCTTTTGCCCAAACCCAAGACAGTGAACGTTTTGATGGTGGTTTTATTGCTAATGGCCCATTAGGGGCAACTTTGGATTGGAATTTTCGTGGTTCGGCCATGGCACAAAACCATAACAAACGATTTGGTGAGGTGTTAGAGGAAGATCGTCATGAAAGTTATTTACTTGAAAGCTCTGTTTCAGGCTACACGGCAAGCACCCAATGGGTCGTTGGTGTGGCTATGCAGTCAGATCGCTTTCAATCAGTGTATTTTCCCAACTTCGATTATCGTTATGACGTGCCTGGTGTCTTTGCACAAGCCGATTATGAACTGACAGAACAGTTTTCAACTTCAGTGAGTGCTCGAGTAGATGATCACAGCGAATTTGGTACGCAGTTTAGTCCACGCATTTCCATGCTTTATCGGCCTGATGATTTGACCATGAGAGCGTCTTACGGTCTTGGTTATTTTGCGCCTACGCCCTTTGTAGAAGAAATTGAGGCAGCAGGTCTTGCACGTCTTTCACCCTTGAGCGATATACAAGAAGAAACAGCTGTTACGTCCTCATTAGATATCAGTTATCAATTCAATCAACTGGAAACCGGGATCACCTTGTTTAGTTCAATAGTTGAAAACGTGACTGAGCTAGAAACATTTTCCTCTCAAAAATGGTGGGCCACTCAACCGTGTTCGTTTAACTAATGCTACTGGCGAATCACGTATTTATGGCTCAGAACTAATGCTACGTTATAAATGGCAGGACATTAAACTGACGGGTAGTTACCTATTTCTAGATGCCACCGAGTTTGATGTAACCAGCAACGTTCGCCAACGCATTGAACTTACACCTCGCCATTCAGCCGGCTTTGTTGCTATGTGGGAGCGCCATGGCGAATTCCGAGTGGGTTTTGAAGCTTATTACACGGGCGATCAACGTTTAGATGGTAATCCTTATCGTTCTAAGAGCAAACCTTATTGGCATCTAGGTTTACTTGGCGAAAAAACGTTTGGCCAATTCAGTTGGTTTATTAATGCCGAAAATCTGCTGAATATTCGTCAAACGAAAGAGGATCCTTTGGTTTTACCTAGCCGATCGCCTGATGGCCAATGGACAACTGGTATCTGGTCTCGTAACGACGGTTTTGTTGTAAATGCTGGGGTAAGAATTCAATTGAATGGTTGATTTATTATGCGTGTTTACATGTTGGGCAGCCTGGTAGCTTAGGGCTAAAGATGACACCCAATTAAAAAAGTAGAGAAATCACTTAATGATCAGCCAAGGTACGCTCCCCATAATAAACAAATCAAGTGGTTTGCTTTAAAGTAATAAGTTACTGTTATTTATAATTTTATTTAAATTAAAAAAAGCTAGGGACAAAATGCAACAGAGCCTACCAACGACAACATTAAAACCACTGCTTATTTTGTTGGTCCTATTTGTCTTTATAGCATCCTTTATAAAGTCTCAATTATCTAGTATCACTCCTCTTTCTACCGCCGCACCAGAATCTTTATTTTCCAGTGAGCGAGCGTTCAATATGTTGCAACAATTGACCTTTGAACAAATACCTCATCCGGTTGATAGTCTTGCCAATCGAGTGGTTGAGCAACGTTTAGTTAGCTTACTTAGAGGTATGGGATATCAGGAAGAAATTCAGGACAGTGAAATTTGTCGTGACTTCGAGAGAGGTTTTGCACGTTGCACGCGGGTAAGAAATATTATTGTTCATATTGAAGGGCGTGAAGAGGGTAAAGGTATTCTGCTTTCTGCCCATTACGATTCCGTAGGCGCTGGCCCTGGTGGAAGTGATGCAGGTGCTGCGGTTGGCACCTTACTTGAAACTGCACGGCTGTTATCACTCGTTGAGCAACCGCGAAACTCCATCATATTGTTATTTAATGAAGGTGAAGAGTTTGGTCTGTTTGGTGCAAAAGCTTTTATGGAACAACATCCTTTAGCAAAAAAGCTACAACTTGCTTTAAATGTTGAGGCGCGCGGCAGCTCGGGTAAAAGTGTATTGTTCGAAACCGGCGAAGACAGTGGCTGGTTGGTTAAACATTATGCTCAGACTGCAAAAGCACCTTTAAGTAGTTCGCTATTTTATGAAGTGTATAGGTTTCTTCCTAATGATACCGATCTTACTATTTTTAAAGATCATGGCTTACAGGGACTAAACTTTGCACATGCAGAACGTTTACCTCACTACCATACTCCCTTAGACAACCTTGAAAATCTTGATCGCGGAAGCTTGCAACATCACGGTAATAACGTTTGGGGTGTGTTAAGTAACATTAAAAATGTCGACTTGGGAGAAGTTGAAAAAGGTAATTTGGTTTACACCGATGTGATGGGATTGTTCGTCATTAGCTGGAGTGAATCCACCAGTGTAGCTGTGTCAGGTATACTGGTTTTATTACTGATGTTTGTAATCGCGTTGTTGTCAAAGCAGCAGCACTTAAGCACTAAACAAGTGCTCTTAGGCTTATTGTCGACTGTGATTATATTGGTGGTTTCCGTTCTTGTTGCTATGGGGATTAAACTCATTACTCAAACCATTAGTGGCAGTAATTATCCTTGGTACAGCAATCAACTACCCATGCAATTAGCCCTATGGTCGGGAGTGGCGCTTTTTGGCCTTTTCATTGGCCGTATGTTTGCTCGCGGTGCTAGCTCAATCAATATGTTGCTCGCGGTCTCTGTATTTTGGACATTACTCAGTGTAATCAGCAGTATTTTGATGCCCGGTATCAGTTTTCTGTTTATCCTCCCAGCTATTGCAGGTGTCGCTAGCTTATTTATACTCGTTTGGTTGATTGGAGCTGATCTCCCTGAACAATCAAAAGTTACAATACACACCTTAGTTTTGATCATTAGCGCATGTATTTGTGCGATTAGTTTTATGCCTATCGCGTATGTGTTAGAAATAATGATCGGATATCAGATGAGCGAGGCGGTGGGCATGGTATTGGGATTTGTTGTGATCTCTTTGCTACCAGTTTTAACCATGAATTCGAGTGCTGCTGATGGTTTCAAAAAACTGCTTTATAGTGTCTCAGTTCTGATGTTATGCGGAGTTGGCTGGACGAGCTTACAGGCCACATATACAGAATGGATGCCCCAGCACCTTAATTTGCAATATTTGCAAAATCCTAAGGGAGAAGTTTTTATTCTCAAGGGGCATCAGCGGAATCAACCGTCAGATGAACTACTGAGTGCTCTGTCAGGTGAAGGTGAATTGACGACGATCTTCCCTTGGTCGGCTTGGATATACCACAGCACTAAAGTGGATTCAGAACTGTTTGAGCCAGCAATAGCTGAAATCCGTGAACTTGCCAGCAACGAATACGCTAAGAAAGTGCAGTTAAACTTATCGGCATTCGCTAAAAACTTAAGCGACCTCGTTATTTATGTGCCGATTGATTCGAGTTTGCAATCGATTGAAACAAACAGCGACTCCCTTGAATATAAAGGTGAGAAGAGAGCGGGAGGCTATTACCAATATCATTGTCGAGGCGTATCCTGCGCTGAAACACAACTGATACTTAATTTCTCTGAGGAAAAACCAACAAAAATTCTTATAGCTTCAATTTATCCAGGCCTTCCGTTCACATTTAGGGAACTATATACATATCGAGGCAAAAAAGCGGTGCCACATCAAAATGGTGACCAATCTATTGTTTATACTGAGTTGGATTTATAAAATTTGGCAAGGCCTCGTGATTGAAGTATCTGAGGTCAGAGTCAATTTAACTATGTATCACTGCTTTTTGCCCTAATTTACATGGAGATCCAACAAAATTCACATGGACATCCAAGATAACGGCAAAGTGAAGTCCTAACTTTTTGATATAAGTAGACTCTGTTAAAGTCAGAGCCAATAGGCCATTTTCCTATAACTGCTGTCATTTGTTAGGGTGGGATTATGACATGAACAATATCACTAGCATTTATAGCTGCGGGGGCAGGTTCTTTTAAAATACTATTTCAAGAAAAATTTAAAATACACTCTGGGGAATAGGCTAAAAAAACGATACCAACTTTGTCCACGAGCAATACTGCCTAAAGCAAAGCTAGGTTATTCACTTTCACGTATCGGACCCTTGGCCCTGCGGTGAGCCAAGCTACTTTTAACTAACAGCCGGGCGGTTTCTTGGTAGGCATGTACAAAATCCGTTATACCAATACCGTGCAGAGATTGTTTCTCGGCTAAGCTGGATATTTTTACTACCACCTGAGCCGATGGGTCGTAATTTAATACGGCTTGGCAAATGATTTTTTTATTCAATAAGCTATCCACTGTAACAATGACACTTGCAGCTTGCTCTACTTTTAATGATTCTAGTACTGGCCTCTTGTCTAAGTGTCCAAAATAAGCCAGAAATCCCCGTTCTCTGGCTAGTAAAACATGCTGTAAGTTGTCAGAAATAATCACAAAACTGATGCCTTTTTCAGATAATTTTTTTGCTACAAGTCGGCCTGCAATAGCAAAACCACAAATCACCGTATGCTGACTGATATTAATCGGTGCAATCTTATCGGATTCAAAAAATTCTTTGCCAAAATAAGAAGCAAGCGTATAAATATTATTCACCATGAAGGGGGTGACTATCATGGATAACACAGTGACCAGTATCAAAAAGCTGCCTAATTCTGCCGACACCAGACCCTTGGTCAATGCCAATGAGAATATGGCAAACGAGAATTCTCCTACTTGGCATAAGGCAATAGCAGATTTAACTGAATCATTTTTATTTGATTTTCTACGAATTAACACAAAAATAATGAATGCTTTTAACAACATAGTGAGCGCTAATACGGCGACTACCCAAAAGAACTGCTGGTAAAAATAAACGATATCGATTTTAGTGCCGATAGAAAAAAAGAATGCGCCGAGAAGTACATCTTTATAGGAAGATATGTCTGACTCAACTTTCACATGGTAGTGGGTTTCGGCAATGATCATACCGGCAATAAATGCGCCTAATGAATAGGTGAACCCCATTTCATGAGCCAGCAAAGATGCACCAATGACGATGCTTAACACTGAGCCTAAAAATAATTCTTCTAACTTGGCATTGGTGGAAAAATGCAACATCCACTCGATAAGCTTTTTACCCAGAGTAAACATGAACACAATCACTAAAGTAGCTGATAACAGCGTGTTCAGCAATACATCGCCTATAGACAGTTGGTCATTGGCTAAAAAGCTGATCAGTAACAAAATAGGTATGACAGCCAAATCTTGAAAGATTAATATCGCCACCGATTTCTCGCCGTAAGGAGTGAGTACATCTTTTGATTTTTTTAAGTAACTTAAGACAATGGCGGTAGAAGACAAACTGAAGGCTAAGGCAATAATCGCAGAAGCTGTAATATCTTGTAAAAATACATAGTGCGCCACCAAAAAAATAACTAATGCACTTCCAAGGACTTGTACTAATCCGTTAAAAAATACGATTTCTTTCATCTTTTTGAGTTTGCTAAAAGACAATTCTAAACCAATAGTAAACATCAGAAAGACAATCCCGAATTCACCAATTAAATCTAACGAATTTAAATTTTCTCCACCATTAAAATCAAACAAGTTACTAATAATAGTGCCAGTGATGATGTATCCAATAATGTGCGATACTGAAAGCTTTTTCAGTATAATGTTTAACACAGTGGCAATGGCCAGTGAGATAAAAATGATCAGTAAAATCGAATCCATTAAACAGCCCAAATAGGTAAATATAGAAAGTGAGTAAGTCCTCATCTATTCTACCTAGGATTAAGGCAACGCACATGTTCTAAATGGGGCTCGCAATAAAATATGCAGACAGTTCGAAGCTTTCAGGGCCATTGATGTTTAAATTAACTATGATCTCGCATATTTAAGAACAGAGTTAATATGACTGGCCAGATAATGCCCTGCTATTAATTCCTAATTTTCCCGTGTTAAATTGTGTCTATGATAGGTTTACCATTACGGAAGTGAATAAAAGGTCCCTCAGCATCGGGCGAGTGAGGGTTAACTAAGCGCTGTTCAACTTCTTTGAGTATCATTCGCGTGATAATTGGCAATTCGAGTTTTTCGGCTTCTTTGACCGAGACCCAATGCAGTTCTAATAATTCACCAGACCCCATTGGTGCAGCGTGAACACCTCCTTGAATAAGGTCTGCTTCAACCATAAAAAATCGAGTGTCGAAGCGGCGGTTTCGATATGGTGGGGTAATGGCTCTGGCGATGACATTAAGTGTATCCAGACGAGGATTAATACCGTGCTGTAAAAACGCGTCCCACTGCGGTGAACGGGACTTTATCGTGACGCTATCGGACTCACCGAGGACCAATCCAGTTTCTTCGAACGTTTCACGAATGACAGCCATTGCAAGAGATCTGGCGCGAGTTTCTGAACATCCCTTCATGAGGCGTTTCAGCACGCTAGGATGAAGATCTTTAGGTGGCCGAATACGACTATCTCCTGCGTCAACTTTGCCTCCTGGGAAAACAAACTTGTTCGGCATAAACTTATGACTGGCAGCGCGTTTACCCATAAGAATTTTGGGATGTTTGTTGTCGCGTCTAACAATAATAAGCGTTGCTGCGTCTTTGGGTTTTACCGCTCGCCCTTTCGAACGTAGTTCAGTGGCTGGAGTATTGATATGTTCACTTTGTTCAATTATAGACATCTAATACCTCTGCTAATCAGGTTTATCGGCGTTTCTGTTAGCGCCAGACTATTCATTGCTTTAGCGCACTTGCCGAATTTAATTTAGATTAGCAAACAATCTTTTAAGGGTCTCCTACTTAACTATTTTTGTTGTTTATGTTGATTTATATGTTACTTAGAGTTGAACCTGTAGTGCAGATTCCTAAATACAGTAAGCCAAAAATCTCCCAACAAAATTGTCCATAGTCTGGAATTTATCCTTCATTACCTCACAAGAAGGATTTTTAAATCCTTTGTTCAATTAATCGTTGAAGATTTTATAAGTCAGAGAAGCTGATTTATGTATTATAGGTGTTGACTCCAATATTTATGATGATGAGTTTTTTGAGAAAACTTTTTTATTACTGCTTTTTATATGAGACAGCATGAACAAACTCTTTATTATAGGTTTACCAAGAACAGGCACTACTAGCATCAGTGTTGCTTTGCTTGAACACTTTAGGGTTTCTCATACTGGTTATACAAAGCGTGCCTTTGAGTTGGCCGATGTAATCTCTGACTGCCCCTGTTTTAGTGACTACCAGCAGCTTGATGAGCTATTTCCAAATTCTAAGTTTGTCTACTTACAACGTCACCTTGAGCAGTGGTTACCCTCAATACAAATGTTGCTGAATAAGATGTTACCCAGTCTCAATAGCCACACTTACGTAAATCCAATATTAAAGCGAAGTTTTAACCAGACTTTTGATTTTAATAGTGTTGAGAGCCCACTAGAAGAATCGCATCTCACAATGTGTTACCAGCGCCACGAACAAGGGGTGATTGATTATTTTAATGGGCAGGATTGCTTACTGAATATTGAGATTAATCAACCGGAGAGTTTGTCTCAGTTATTGGATTTTTTGAATTTAGCGCATTCAGGTGAAGGGCATTTCCCCCACTTAAATATAGGGAAATTGGTTGATAATTGGAAAGATATCAAACATAAACATAAAATAAACCCGAATACCGCAGGTAGAGAAGGTCGCAAGTTTTTCAATTATTGCAGATAAGTCATTTCTGCTTACAGGTTAGACATATTACTAAAATTCCCCTTAGAATAAATCTACTTAGAGTCATTTCACGTTGGTTGGTATAGTCGTAAGTTGTCTATTAATGATATCTAAATCCACTCAGACCTAACCTAAAATATTCTAAAATTTGGGACTGGTTTGCCAAGATTGCAGTGCTGATGTTTAAAAGGCCATACACGGCTGTTAGTGTTAGAAGTCTATAGTAATTCGTTCGTCATCAAATAGGTTCGCATCAGGATCGAGTATTTGAATGTAGCGGTCGAAATATAAAAACTGTTTTAATAATAAGGTGAACGAACGGGGAAACCGAATACCGTAATTTCTCGCTACTTCGCCCAATGTGTTGATGACATCATTCACCGCGGGGGTTACGTTTAAGCCATCGTTAGCCATTAAGTCTTCATTGCTAATATTGTTCATTGAGAGAAAAACGTGTTCTATGTCACGAGATAATTGCTGTTTATCTATGTTTTTGCGGGTCATTCCCACCGCTAACATGGCGTCAGCAACTAGTGCATAGTCTTGTTCACTCAAGCCTTTAAACAAACTGAACATGGCTTGCCAAGTTTCAGGACTTACACGGCCCACCATACCAAAGTCAATAAACCCGACTCGACCATCTTCAAACAACATCATGTTGCCACTGTGTAGATCAGCATGAAAAATCTCACACTTCATTAAACTAGCAAACCAAACATTCAGAGCTTCGAACAACGCTTTGGCTGGATCACCTTGAGATTTTTCACTTGCGTCTTCGTCTGTTAATGCACATCCATAAAAACGCTCCATTGTTAATACACGAAGACCCGATGCTCTCTCATAGACCTTAGGTGCCACCACGGTGTTAATGTTTGAAGTATCGAGAAAGTTTCTAAAGACTTTAATATGCTGTGCTTCTTTAACGAAATCACACTCGTCTATCATGGCTTGATACATCTCGGACACAATGCCCGTTAATGCATCACGATCGGTGTTGGGCAGCATAAATTCTAATAAACGAACTAACACGTAAACCGTATTTAAATCAGCAGTAATAATTGCCTGCACGCCAGGCTTTTGAACTTTTAGCACCACGTTTTCTCCGGTCACCAAAGTCGCTGCATGGACTTGCGCGATAGAGGCTGAAGCCAAAGGTTGTTGCTCTATATGGCTAAAAACTCGGTTTATGGGTTGCTTTAGATCTTCGAAAACGATTTTTTTGATTGTACTAAAAGGGATAGGCTTTGTTTGATCTAGAAGTTGTTCAAATTCCTCTACATATTCCTTTGGAAAGATGGAAGGTGAACTAGCAATAAATTGACCAAACTTAATATAGGTTGTTCCGAGTGCTTCAAATAACTCTCTTACTTCATTTGCAGGAGGAAGTTTACGTTTTAGGCCCCAACGGATTGCATAAGGCGTCACTTTAGCCATCGTTTGTGTAAGGCGCAGACTGCTTCTTAGGCCCATCTCTGTGAGGCTAATATTGCGTTTAAGAATAGAATGAATATTAGGAAGAAATCCCATTTTTATGACATCCAGTAGTAAGAGTAAATATTTATCCTTGCTTAAACAGCATTTCAGGATATTAAATCGCTATATAAACAAGATGGAATTATTTAGTCTTGCTATAGAAACATAAGAAATTAGAGCGCTCAACCTAAACAAGTCACCCAAAAAGTCAGCGTGTATATTATTTAAATACTTGTCATTGTAATTGCTCTTCGTTGGACACGAAAAACGTATCAGTGAGGTATTTTGGGCTATAACTGCGCACGTCCATATGGATCCATGTGGGTGCTATACTAGCTGGCTCGAGGGCTTTTTTGTTGTTTCCATGCCAGCCGATTTGAAATCCCGCTTTATCAACCAGTAAACTTCTTGCCTTGTCACAGCGTTCACCGTCATCTCGTTTGTCTTCTTTGGGCTGTGCCGGAAAATCCATATCGATTGCTTTGCCCATATGGTTGGTTGAACGCCGACCTCTCATTTCATTATATATCCAGCAACGATAGCCGCTAGTGAGGATGGGTGGAGGGAAGTCATGGTTTTTCAGGTGAAAGCATGCTGCCCGAAATGCGTAGAGTATGGCTTTGTGTACTCCTGGATATTCACGGCGATGATAAGCTTCAATTTTAGGTTTGCCGGTTCTATATTTATTTTTAAATCGGCCCTGTCCAAATCCATCGCATTGTCCACAGGGACATCGAATAGAGGCGAAATATACAGGATAGTTTATTTCAAATTCACTCAATGCATCGAAACTGTTTGCATCAAAAACACCTGAAGGTGTGGTTGTTTTCATGACCTCACGTTGAAAGGCCATCACTTGAAGCTCACTGCCGGGTCCAAAATCACCATCCCAAACTGTTCCACGAAATCCGCTTAACTTAAGTTGCAGCTCTGTTACATCCGCCCCTTTATTTCCTCGTTGTATGTTTTTTTCACCAAACGCCATGATATCTCTCCTTTTTGAATGTTCAGGTCTTGGGTTGAAACTCAATCATCATTGCTGATGACTAATATAACAGACGACTTCAAAAGTATTTAATTGTGTGGATAGCTTTGGATACGCTAAAACAAGATGAGTATTACAGGCATGCCTTGTTAACCAAACTTCACTGTCTGTGTCAGAGTATTTAAGAATGGACCTCATTTCTTATCTTCGCAAGAGGCTTTTATTTTATTGAATTTAGGGGCATTTAACGGGCTGATTAGGTGACATTAATGGTGTAAGCATGCCGATTTATGCTGAAGTGTCATTGTTCGAAGGGATGTGAATCAAGATGATAAACGTCACTTTATGGGGATTTTGCGAGAAAAAATTAGAGTTAATAAACGTTAAATTAACTCTATCTACAATCACGACCCAAAGCCCACAAAAAAAATGATTACACATGCATATCAGACACGTTTATCTGAGTGAAAACGGCCGTGTTGACTCTGGTATTATAAACATTACCTACGTTTTTTAGGTGACTTGTGGCCAAGTGCTTTGTTTCTAGCGTGTTGTTTTTGTTTACCTTTACTGCTTCTTTTGGCTGGTTGGTTTTGTTTAGTCAAGTCAGGTTCATAACCTGGTAGCCATTGTTGTAACAATACACTGTCGAGTACTTTTTCAACGGCCTCTAGTAACCATTCTTCATTTGGGCTCATCAGCGAAATGGCTAATCCGGCATTTCCGGCTCGACCAGTCCTGCCAATGCGGTGAATATAATCTTCGGCAACATAGGGTAACTCGTAATTGATCACGTATTTCAAATCAATGATATCAATTCCTCGTGCTGCTACATCTGTTGCCACTAAGGCTCTGGTTTTACCCTGTTTAAATTCTGCTAATACTCTTTCTCTGGCTCCTTGTGATTTATCACCGTGAATAGATTGGGTTTGAATACCGTCTTTACACATTTCTTTGGCTAGGTCATCCGCCATTTGTTTAGTACGAGTAAAAATTAAGACTTGATGCCAGTTTTTTGAGCCGATAAGAAAAGATGTGAGCTCTCGTTTGCGATCATTGTCAACTGTATATACCAGTTGTTCTACTTGTGCGGCTGCTGTATTGCGCTCACTGACTTCGATGAGTACAGGGTTATTAAGTAAGGTTTTACTTAATTTAAATATAGCGTCATCAAAAGTTGCAGAGAACAATAAGGTCTGTCGTTTGTTTGGTAGTCGACTTAGGATTTGGTCAATTTCATCTTTAAACCCCATGTCTAACATGCGATCGGCTTCATCAAATACAATGGTCTGAAGCTGGCTTAAATCGACATTTCCCTTCGCAATAAGATCCAACAATCGTCCAGGTGTTGCGATCAATATATCTACGCCTCTCTCAAGTGCAGATATTTGTGGATTAATACTGACACCGCCATACGCTACTGCAACCTTTAATTGAGTATTTTCGGCATAACCCACAAAATTTTTATACACCTGCTGCGCAAGTTCTCTTGTGGGTGTTAGCACTAGTGCACGGATTGGCCTCAGAGCATCAGCGTATTTAATAAGTTGTTGCAGGATGGGTAAAGCAAAAGCAGCCGTTTTTCCGGTTCCTGTTTGGGCGCCTGCCATAATATCTTTACCATCCAGGATGGCGGGAATTGCTTGTTGTTGTATCGGTGTTGGGATCTCGTATCCTAATGCCTTGATTGCATCAGTTAGGGACTTATCTAATGCTAACGAAGAAAAACTCATATATAACTATCGCTTTTTGATGACTTGTTATCTTTATAACATTGTTGCCGTAACACATCAGAATAAAATACCCACAACTGATAAATCATTTTGATCAGCTCAATTAAAAGGCATTATCAAAGGCACTGACGAGGTATGCATTGTAAATGTTGTCTAAATATTTGATTAAATTACAACGGCTGTCTTATGTAAAAAATAGTCTTTGTCAGTCGCCAAAAACAGAAATTTTAGATGCGGCTAGTTAAAACATTTGTGAGGCAAGTTTGTTATTTTATTTTTTGCGTGTTGATATCCAAGGTGACGGTCGGCTCAATTTCTGTATGAATTTAACGAAATGAAACAACCATCAAAGTCTCATTTTTTACAATATAAAAAATTTGACGATTCTCAGCATAAACAGTTTATCGTTTCTGCACCTTATCTATATTTGTAACAAAATTACAAAAGCGCTATTATTGACCTTAAATTTAAACCAAGGAAGTTGCTGTTAACAGTTTTACCGCTTAGGCAACGCCATCATTAGATGCACCATTTAACGCATTACTCGCGTAATTTGCTACTTTGAAATATTCATATTCTTTTTTCTTAAACAGAATTCTAAAATTAGGTTATTAACATGCTCGAACACATGAAAAGAGACTGGCTCTCTAATATTCGTGGTGATGTGCTTGCTGGTATTGTTGTGGCGTTAGCCCTGATACCTGAAGCCATTGCCTTTTCCATTATTGCAGGTGTTGATCCTAAAGTGGGTCTGTACTCTTCATTTTGTATTGCGGTGATTATTGCCTTTGTTGGCGGTCGTCCGGGGATGATTTCTGCGGCAACCGGTGCCATGGCCTTATTAATGGTAACGCTGGTCAAAGATCACGGGCTGGAATATTTGCTAGCTGCAACCTTACTGACAGGTGTATTACAAATTTGTGCGGGGTACCTTAAACTGGGAAGTCTGATGCGTTTTGTTTCGCGCTCTGTGGTAACAGGGTTTGTTAATGCGCTGGCCATTTTGATTTTTATGGCACAGTTACCTGAATTAACCGATGTTACCTGGCATGTTTACGCGATGACTGCTGCGGGTCTTGGTATTATTTATCTTTTTCCGTATATCCCTACTATTGGAAAAGTGATCCCCTCACCACTGCTATGCATTGTTGCTTTAACCATTGTTGCAATCTCTCTAGACCTGAACATTAGAACCGTAGGGGATATGGGTGAATTACCCGATACCCTGCCGATATTTTTGTGGCCAGATGTACCACTGAACCTGGAAACGCTATTGATTATTTTGCCTTACTCCGCAGGACTTGCGGTAGTGGGTTTGCTTGAATCTATGATGACGGCGACCATAGTTGATGAACTAACAGATACTACCAGTGACGGTAACAAAGAATGTAAAGGACAGGGAATTGCTAATATTGGTGCCGGACTGTTTGGTGGTATGGCTGGCTGTGCAATGATTGGACAGTCAATTATCAACGTCAAATCTGGTGGTAGAGGCAGGCTGTCTACCTTTGTTGCTGGTACAGTGCTGATCATTATGGTGGTATTTCTTGACGATTGGGTAAGTCAAATACCGATGGCCGCATTAGTTGCAGTGATGATAATGGTCTCTATAGGTACGTTTTCTTGGTCTTCTATTACAGACTTGCGTAGCCACCCCTTGTCATCAAGTATTGTCATGGTGAGCACTGTAGTGGTGGTTGTGGCAACGCATAATTTGGCATTTGGTGTGCTTATTGGGGTACTGTTAGCCACATTATTCTTCTCCAATAAAATTGGCCGACTCATGATGGTGAAACCTCACTTCAATGAGGTTGATAATGTGCGAACTTACGAGGTTATCGGACAGGTGTTTTTTGCTTCCGCGGAGCAATTTACCAAAGCATTTGATTTCAAAGAAGCGGTAGAAACCGTTGTTATTGATCTTACCCATGCCCATTTTTGGGATATCACCGCCGTATCTTCACTAGACAAGGTGGTGATCAAATTCCGACGTGAGGGAGCAACTGTCACAATCGTAGGTATGAACGAGGCAACAGCAACAGTGGTAGATAAATTTGGGGTGCACAATGACCCTGAAGAAGTTAAAAAACTGTTGGACGGACATTAAGGAGATAATGATGATGACAAAAATAATTACCTGCGTAGACGGCTCTGCCATGACTTCCGCTGTAACCGAAGCTGCGGTCTGGGCTTCAAACAAACTCAGTAAGCCGATTCTTTTTTTACATACATTAGAGAAAGAGCAGCAGCATGGTGCGGATGACTACACCGGGGCTATTGGCTTAGGTGCGCGTTCTGCCTTGTTAGAAGAAATGACCAAGTTAGATGAGCAGCGAAGTAAAGTTGCACTGCAGTTAGGTAAAAAGTTACTCGAATATGTTACTCACCAAGCAGAAGCAGCAGGTGTTGAGGAGATTGAATCATTACAAAGGCATGGCGACTTGGTCGATTCGATAGATGATATTGAAGGTCAAACCCGACTAATCGTCATTGGCCGCAGTGGCAAGGGGCATGATGGTAACTTCAATGCGTTGGGCTCTAATATAGAGACATTATTACGCAAGGCTGCTCATCCGGTGATGGTTATTCCGGATACATTTAAAATACCTGTCTCGTTTATGATTGCCTATGATGGAAGAGCAACCGCCGAAAAAGCGTTACAACGGGTTATCGACGGTGGATTATTGCATGGTTTGCACTGTCACCTTGTTTCTGTGAAAAATAACGAATCAAATCAGAAAGATAAGTTAGCAACAGCCCAACAAAAACTAGAAGAGAAAGGCTTCAATGTCACCGTATCTTTCATTGAAGGCAATATACATGAGTCGCTAATGAAATATAAAGAGACACATAACATAGGGCTTGTTGTGATGGGGGCTTTTGGACACTCCAGACTGAGACAATTCTTTTTAGGCAGTAACACCTTGAAAATGCTTGAGAGAAGCAAAGTACCGATGGTTGTATTAAGGTAAATGTTCTTTAATGAAGTGTCACTGGCTTTAGACTAACTCATCAGGGGCAGGAACAACGTTAAGTCAATACATGTTGTTCTCTGCCTCTTAAACGTAACTACTCTTGAAGTGCCATTGCTGCCATTTTCATGGTGCTTTCAAATGATTCTGAACCGGCGATAAATAAGCCATTATGACAAAACATTGCGTCATCAATCCCCGTCACATCTTGCAGCGCCTTATCGGATAGGCCAGCCCATTCTTTGGGTAGTGGTCTCCTGTCTTCGAATGAACCTGGTTCAACAGGTACTGTTTGAATTCTCCATTGGCCAGTCTGCGATGGGTAAATCATATATAAAGCCTTGTCAGATAGGGCGTGCACCGTTCTTTTCCACGGTGTATATTTTTCTAGTACGATCACTCTTGGATCTTGTGCATTTTCAATCGCTGTAGCTACAATTGTTTTTGCACTAATGCCCCCATTAGCAGCAGCAATGAAACGCGTTAAGACGCGGGATGCAAAATCAACCGCTTCATCAAAGCAGGTATCAAAATGACTATCTTCTTGCCAAGTTGGGTTGAACATTGAAATCGTTTGGCTAAGACTAATTCCTTCAGACACACCTTTGACATGACCACAATCAATGGCATCAATGGTTGATACTAGACCTGCATCAAGTGCATTGGCTACGTCTTGATTACCATTGCAAATTTCTAGACCATACTTTTGCCAAATTAAACCCAATGATGAGTAGGGAATACCATTGTCGCGCTCTCCAGCACCACCGCGTTGATGATGATCAAAGCGACCGTTTTCTGGGTCGTATTCGCCGCCTACATCAATCACAATATCGGCTTTAGCGATAATCTCTAAATCACGTGTGCGAATGAGTGTAAAAGAAGAAAAAATGCTTTTAAGGGCAGCAACACTGAAAACGTCATCAGCATGAAAATTACCGTTGTGAGTTACTATAGTTTTATCATTCATTATATTTGTGTCATTTTAGTGGGTCATTTTGAAAAGAATGGGAAGGTGTCGTCAAATAAACGTTAAACAAAGAAAATATTTAATCAATAAAAATTACGACGCGGATTCTATACGAAAACGATACAAAAAAGCAGTCAACACATAAAACAAAAAGATTATTTCCACAGAGGGATCCTTGGGGGGCCATGAATGACGTTGTTCTGCCCCTAGTTAATTGATAACTTAGTTTCATCGACAGTTTATCTGTCAATATATTTAAACGTCGACTAGTCAGTTAAGCGTTGACAACACACTTAAACGTTGGTCATTAAATCGTGATAAATAAAATGTATATATGTTGTTACATCATTACTCGACTATTTAAAAAATTAAGCTGCGTGTTTTTGTGTATTCTCATGTTGTTAATTCTTTCCCCTGTATCCTCCAAAGAAAAATTATATTTGTTGCTGAAGAGCATGTTCCTTACATTGGCAGTGAATTGCCAAGACAAGGGTATGTCCACCAGTTAGTATCAGAGGCATTTGAGCGAGTTGGTTACCAGCTTGATGTGACTTATTATCCAGCTGCTAGAGCACGAATGCTCGCCAGTGTAGGTAAAGTGGATGGTATTTTACCTGTGTATTATTCTGACAATTTATTAGATACCTTTTTGTTTTCAAACCCGTTTCCCGGTGATGTGATTGGTCTCCTAAAGAAAAAACAGAATCCAGCTAATATCGTTATTCAAGCTAATAAAACCTTATTTGAAAATTTGCAAGAGTTGAGCCAATATCAGTTTAGTTTAGTACGTGGAAGCTCAGCTGAGCAGCTGTTGGAACAAGCCCACTTTTTGAATAAACAGTACGCACTAAATGATTTACTTAACATTGACAAACTTTACGCAAGTCGTATGGATTTTGCTGTTATCGATAAATTAACGGCAGGTGATCTCATTGTTTCAAAACGGCCACACATGATTGGTCAGTTGGAATTTATTTATCCCCCCTTAGCGGCTCAACAATTTCATGTCGCTTTTAATAAAAACAAACCCGATGCACTAGAGCGAGTCGATTTATTTAATCAAGGGTTGTCGTCTTTGAAAGCAGATGGTCGTCTCGATCAAATTCTTGCCTATCACGGGTTCTATGACACTGAAAATGGGCCTATCAATGACACTCAAAAAACGAATTTAGTGATTGGAAGCGTCAATAATTCTGATATGTTGATATTACAAAAACTTTCTGCTGAATTTGAGTTGTTAAATCCCACAATTCAACTTGAATGGAAAGTGCTGGAAGAAAGCACCTTGCGCCAGCGATTGTTAAGCGATCTAGCGATTTCTGCGGGGCAGTTTGATGTGATGACTATAGGCTCTTATGAAGCACCAATTTGGGCTGAAAACGGTTGGATTATACCGGTAGAATCTTTATTCAATGAATATGATACAGATGATATTCTAGCCAACGTTAAGGCGTCCGTTTCGATAGGGGATACGCTTTATGCGCTTCCTTTTTATGCCGAAAGTTCGGTTATGTATTACCGCTCAGATCTATTTAAGCGAGCTGGGATTAAAATGCCAGACCTTCCCACTTATAAACAAATATTAGAGTTTGCTGAAAAAGTGCATGCCCCAGAAGAAGGTATATTTGGTATTTGTTTGCGGGGTAAAGGAGGCTGGGGGGCAAACATGACCCTAATTACAACAATGGTAAACAGCTATGGCGGACAGTGGGTTGATATGCAGTGGAGGCCACAATTAACCACTAAAGCCTGGCATGACGCTATTACTATGTATGTTAAATTAGTGACGCAATTCGGCCCACCCAATTCAGCCGAAAACAATTATCTGGAAAACCTAACGTTGTTCTCCCAGGGCAAATGTGGAATGTGGATTGATGCTACTGCCGCAGCGAGTTATTTAGTCAATCCATTAAACTCTAAAATTAGCCAACAGGTAAAAATGACCAATGCACCCATTGGTCAATATAAAAAGGGTTCACAATGGTTGTGGACTTGGTCATTCGCCATACCAGAATCATCTAAACATAAAGACGCAGCGCTTAAGTTTGCAGCATGGGCAACCTCTAAAGAATACCTTAAGCTTGTTGCTGACAGATATGGCTGGCTGTCGATACCATCAGGTACACGGAAATCGATATATCAAAATACAGAATATTTAGCTGCTGCACCATTTGCTCCTTTGGTTATTGATACCATAAATAGTATCGACCCTAGCAATTTCACCTTGAAACCCATACCTTATGTGGGTGTGCAATTTATCCCGATTGATGAGTTTTCCTCAATCGGTGATCAGGTGGGACATTTTATAGAACAGGCTATTAGAAAAAAAATCACTGTTGATACAGCACTACAACAGAGCCAAAATTTAGTAGAAAAACAAATGCGTATTTCAGGTTATTATAAAGGTCGATAGGTGACAGTAATGAAGTTATTTAAGTATTGTTTAACAATAATTGGATTTTTAAGTTTAGTTTCATGCACAAGTTTGGGCGTTAACTTACCCAGCTACGACAAGTTATTAAAAGCACAAACTGAACAAGACGGCAGAGCCTGTGTGCGCCAGCGAAATATTCGTGGCTATGGCATGCTCGACGATAATGTCATTAGTATTAATGTTGGCGGGAAACATTCTTATTACTTAGTCACCACTTTGTATCAATGCAATTCATTACAAACTAGTTTTTCTGCAGGCTTTAAGGGCGATTTCTTAGAGTTATGTGGTGGTGGTCGAGACAAAATATTGACTTCAGAAGAGTCTTGCCCCATAAAAAGTATTTTTGAATTTGAGTCACGTGAAGAGGCTTTTGCTACATTTGAAAACGTAGACAAAATTCGTCGAGATTTAAGAGAAAAAGCGCAAGAGCATGGGACTTCAAAAAATAATGACGCTGCTGAATAGAGGATCTTGACTTCTCAATTCAAGAGACTTTTCTTTGCCTGCCTCCACATTCTCAAAAATTAGATATGTATGAATGTATAATACCATTCAGCATAAATAAGTGCCCACGAAGTGCAAGAATGGCTGGTGCTTTCCCTTTAGGGCGAATTTTAAAAGGGCATACTCTGTGTTGATCGAATTCGCAATAGAATAACTATTACTTCATTCGAGCGCTTTGATTAAGCCCTTTTAAAATCTCGCTGAGAGATCACTTATTTATGCGGATTGGTATAACGCTTATTTCCAATTTGGTAGTGAGGTTGCTTCATTAAGTTCGAAAATTGTTATGTCACTAAACCAATTGTTTTATTCATCAGGGTCAGAGTTTGACCCTGACGGTAATCATCATTTTAAATGCCCTTATCAGTCTTATTTTCGTTTGTTTTTAGGCACATAATTTAGAATAGACTCAGGCACTGTTTTCTTGACCTCAAAGCCTTCAAACGCTTTTCTGGTAATGACATGGCCAAGACGGCTTTCGATGGCACACAGGTTTCTAAAGTTATCTTTAGCCACAAATGAAATGGCTTCACCTGTTGCACCAGCCCGGCCTGTTCTACCAATTCGATGAATATAATCTTCAACTTGATCAGGTACATCATAATTGACAACACGGGATAAATTTTGAATGTCAAGACCTCGGGCAGCTACCCCTGTTGCGACTAAAAATTTAATTTGACCCGACTTAAAATCGGATAAAATTCTTTCGCGTACTGCTTGAGTTCGGTCACCGTGAATGCTTTCTACCGGGATACCACGTTTTTCTAATTGGCTGACTAACTTAGCTGCACCTTGCTTGGTTTCGATAAAAATTAGCGCTTGATCCCATTCTTGTTCTTTAATCAGATGACTTAATAATGCCGATTTATTGCCTTTATCAACTGTGACTAACCATTGCTCAATTTTAGGTGTAGATGCTTTATTTTGCTTAATCGATATTTCAACTGGTCTGTAGATAGAACGTTTCGCTAGGGCACGTACTTCATTAGAAATAGTTGCAGAAAATAACAAGTTTTGACGCTGTTCAGGTAATCGTTCAATAATTTTATTAATATCACCAATAAAGCCCATATCCAGCATCCTATCGGCTTCATCTAATACTAACACTTCAAGTTCATCGAAGTGCAAAGCACGTTGCTGTGCTAGGTCTAAAAGTCGACCTGGCGTCGCAACCAGTATATCGATGCCCCAAACTAAACGTTGTGTTTGTTTAGCTGAGTCCACCCCTCCGTACATGGCCATTGAACTCAGCTCTACATATTGACTGTAAGCTGCAATACTCTTTTCAACCTGTACTGCTAATTCTCTGGTCGGGACCAAGATAAGCGCACGAATTCTTTTGCCACGTAGCTTGTGGCCATTGTTAAGACATTGCAAAATAGGTAATACAAAACTGGCCGTTTTACCGGTGCCGGTTTGCGCAGCGGCAATCAGGTTTTTGCCCGATAAAATAACCGGAATAGCTTGTTCTTGAATCGGTGTCGGTTGTGTATAACCTAAATCTTTTAATGCTCTTAAAATGGGTTCTGATAGCTGTAATGATGAAAATGACATACTTGGCCTTATAAAAATAATGTTTTTCTAAAGTTTTTTGGCTAGAAAAATAGTGTGTTTACTGCCTTTCCCAGGACGAGCCTGAACATCACGTGTATCCACTCTAAACCCTATTTTCTTTAGGCGTACGCTAAATAAGTAGTCGGGACCTGCAGACCATATGGCCAGCATGCCATTGGGATTAAGGGTGTCGTATATGTCTTTTAGTCCGTCTTCAGAATAAATCCAATCATTATCTGAGTGAGTAAGTCCTTTGGGGCCGTTATCAACATCGAGTAAAATGGCATCGAATCTAGGTTGTCTTGAGATTAATAACTCTTTGACATCGCCAATGTGTACTTTAGTTCTCGGGTCTTGCAGTGGCATGCCAGCACAATGGCCTAAAGGGCCTTCATTCCATTTCACTACCTCAGGTATCAATTCGGCAACGGTCACCACAGAGTCAGCATTCACTGCTTTTAGAGCTGCAGCTAAGGTATACCCCATGCCTAAACCACCGACTAAAATGTGCGCATCGTGATGGGGTTTAATATGAGCACAACCTAATTGCGAAAGTACTTTTTCTGAATTAAAGACACGGCTGTTCATCA
Organism: Paraglaciecola psychrophila 170; assembly: GCF_000347635.1. Lineage (NCBI taxonomy): Bacteria > Pseudomonadati > Pseudomonadota > Gammaproteobacteria > Alteromonadales > Alteromonadaceae > Paraglaciecola > Paraglaciecola psychrophila. The sequence goes on from NC_020514.1 coordinate 2,444,812, forward strand.
GTTCGCCACGTTTGCCTGATAACTTTATAGAAAATTCATCGCCGCGTTGAGAAAGTTTTAACTCACCGCCGTCGTTGGGGATTTGTACGGTGTCTAGATGGGTCCATGGGATCATAAATTGAGCTTAATTAATCTGGGTGCTTTAGGCGTTTAAAGATGTGTACTTTAACACAATACTTGCTGCAAACCCCACGTCCTGCGTTATTTAATAAGTACAAAATTATCTTAATTAGTTGTCGTCGATGATGGTTGACGTATTAATACTGGTTAATTGTAAACACTTTTAAGCGGCGCTTTTGAAAGAGATAAATAACCTGTTGTTGAATGAGCTTGGCGTAACGACAAGATCAATACCTAGTAACCAATAACATTCACTTTTGATTTGGAACGACTGTTGTTATGCGTTTTTGGAGTGGCTGCATAGTGTGGCATCTTCTTATTAAATGCTTACTTATGCCCCCAAATTTATTTATGCTTGCTGGCGTGTCTGACTAGAAGCTGGACGAAGGCAGCAAAGGTTCTGGGGAACACACGAGCTTGCCAATATGAAAGCTTGGCCATTACACCTGGCACAATAATAAATTGGTTTTTGGCAATACCTTTGAGCGTAGCTTTGGTTACTGTTTTAGGTTGCAAAGTACCACCTATATCTTTGATAAACCTTGTTTGCGGTAAAATATGTTCAGATTCTTTGGTCACCATTGGTGTGTCGACTTCTGGTGGGCAAACCACACTAATACCGATGTTATACTCTGCGAATTCTTGACGCATACAACCAGCCATGCCAACGACCGCAAATTTTGATGCACTGTAAGCGCTGTATCCATAAGTGGAAATAATGCCACCTAGTGAGCTGATAAAACAAATTTGACCGGACTTTCGACTCATCATATCAGGTAAAAAAGCACGAGCCACAGCGCGGCTTCCCATTACATTTGTTTGCATAATGGCATCAAAATTTGCGTCGCTTTGTTCGATAAAGCGTTCACTTGCGACAATCCCCGCACTTAATATTAGTAAATCTGGAGCGCCCATCTGGTTTTTAATTGCAGTTACCGCATTGGCCAATTGTGCTTTGTCAGTCACATCAACCGCAAACGATAACACTTGTTGTTTGTCAGATTTCAGCAAGATTTTGCATTCACTTACTGCCTCATCTAAGCGAGTTTGATTTCTAGCCAATAAAATAATATTGGCACCTTGTTTTGTATAAGCCCGAGCAATGTCTAGACCTATACCGCTTGATCCACCTGTAACCACTACGGTTTTCATCTATCCTATCCTGTAACTGTTATGCCATGAAGTCAGATTCAATAGACAATCCGGCATATTATGCTGCAACGCTATCATAATCCCCATTGTGATGGATAAAAACGCGAGAGGGAATACAGGCTAATCTGTTCCAAATATCAGCTTAGCCTTTTCCAATAATACTTTTGAAATGAGACATTTTGTTTAATGTAGGATTGACCCAATTTTTGTGGGGCAAAGCATGCAGTACTTAACACTGCAGCCGACATGACTTAACTTTTAAGTATGCCAGCACCTAGCGTGTCGAATATTTGCTAATCGACTTAAAGTTTAAAGTATCTATTGGCATCAAAATAAGTGAGTCGCTTCTCAACACTATTACCATTAAATAAATCATTAAATAGCGCCCGTAATGAGGCATTCTTACCTACAGCGCTGCCTTTGTAATAGCTATGTTCACTATTCACTTCGTCCGCTTCGGTAACATCTATATAAACTGCATGTTCACTGTCTAGACTTTTTAAATAATGACCAAGACGAGCTTTTTGTTCTTTGCCAGGTTTTATGCGAGATGCTTTTAAAGCTGAGTCGTTTTCGTTAATGACCACATGAATACGATTTCGAACATCTATGGTGTCTATCCAGTTGGCGTGGTTTTTATTATTGGTGTCGGCAGCAACCAAATTAATATTATCAAACACCAATTCTGAAGTTGCATTGTCGCTCGTCATTAGCGAATGCTTAAGCAGGTAGTTACCCATGCTGTGACACAGTAAATTAATTTTTATCTTACAAGCTTTGTCTACTAATTCGCTATAAAGTGATGCCGCGGCCATCGGGTTGTTTTTACCTTCATATTTTTTTTCTACTTTAGTTTTGATTTCATTTAAGTTTGCATTAGACAGCAAGGCATGGAAAAACTTTATTTTTGCAACAAATCGATTGAAAGCACCCGATGAAGCTCTAGCGTCCGCTTTGTCACTAAGGTAAGACGCAGTGCCAGATATTGCTCCTCCACCATTTGCAGGCCAAGTGAATGGAATAACAATTAGGTTGTATAATTCCTCTAATTCAGACGCAGCCTTCAATACATCATCAACGTCGTTGTTATATCCATGCACAAAAAATAAAATGGCTTTGTTTTCTTTTTTTGCTTTTTGGAATATTTTGCAGGCAACCTCCAATGAGCCATGCCATGGGAGACTAGTATCTATGTTGAGATTATTGTCTTTAGATAGTTTTTCAATTTGTGAATCGGTCAACTCGTTTTTTACGGGAGTAACCTTCCATTTGTTATCTTCTTTATTAACTTCAACAATTCTAAGTTCGTTAGGGCCTTGTGGGCTTGGGGTATCACCAAACACTTTAATAGTACTGCCGTTTGAAATAACTCTATTGGTCACTAAATACATATACAACTCCTTCTGCTTATAAAACACACAGTATTGTGTGTTTTATAAGCATACTCAGTTTTTGTGAGTAGGCCAATAATATTTATCTGGGTATCATCCCACCGCCAGACACTCTTCGGCTATGTATATTGGATGATAGATTTGTCGATTTTTTACATATCTTCACGTGCCCTTATAATGCAAAATTTTACTAAAATAAATTGACTATATTGTGGACATCTATTATTAAACTTCAGTGTCAACGTAAGCAAATATCACCATCTAATGTCATTTATATTATTGGCTAATTTGAAACGCCACTAGTCTCAGTAATGCCAGTTGATTGGTAAGCTAAGTATATTAAAAATCCAGCTTTATAATTTTCATATGTGTATTCATGGAATTTTCAGATACCTTGCGCTCACGCAGAAGTATCCGAGCTTTTTCTGAGAGGCCGGTTAAACGACTAACGACATCTTATTCGATGCAATAGATTCACCTTCCAGCTCTAATACACAACCTTACAAAGTGGCCATTGCTGTTGTGTCACATGCAAACAGCTTGGATAGGAGTTGTTAGCTGGGTATTACAAGATTAACAAAATACAACGTCAGGCTATGTCTGTGGTGATTACAAACTTATTTTGGGTAAGTATTCAGGTGCTTTCCAATCCCGTAGAATGACTAAAGGCAAAGGCTTATATGAAACTCTTGGAATTGCTCGTGGTGGTATGCAAGCATGGGGTGATGCGATGATCCAAAATTTTATGTTTTTTGATGCTTCTGTCGTTATCTTTATTTTTATTCATCCGAGAATCATGATCACTGCATTGGTTGATTCAGTGATCATGATGCAATCTCTTGTGTTATCAGCTAAAAACCGAGGGTTAGGCACCTGCCCACAGGGATCATTAGGTATGTGGCGCTCTCCTTTAAAAGAGCATTTCGATATTCCCAAAGGATACAAATTAGTTTGTGGTCTGGCCCTGGATTACCCAAAAGAGGATGAAAAAGTGAATCAATACCGGCCCAGAAAAACTGAATCTTGATGAGTTAATCATTCCGACAAAAAAGTAAATACGTTGTCACAGATTAAATGCTACTAAGTGTAAGCGGTCTTTTATTTGCGGGCGTTTAAAAGTAGTTAACTTAACCTTGGGACTGTTTAACTGCATGAACCTAGGATTAATGAAGGCTGAGAAACCTTTATTAATCCTGCAAATTCTCGCAAAGGGAGATTATATTACTGTTTCTAGTGAGGGGGATTTACGAGAATAAAATAAAATGCGGTGTAGCTGTTTATAAATTATCAATAGGCAACAAATCTATTGAATCGACACTTTGCCTGAATCATTCATTGAAGTGTAATTAATAAATTCACTAAAGAACTCTTCACTATTTAAATTTAATAATAAATTATCCAATTGTGTTTTTAGCATTAATCCTTCTGTTGAATTTAACACCGCTAAGCTAGCCGGTACGATGCCCATTTTTTTATAATAAATATTTTCTATATTTAATTCTTTAATTGTACTCATTGTTGAGACTCTCTCGAATAAAATCACACTTAAGCGTCTTAGTGCTAACATTTTAACTAGCTGCTTTAAGCTACTCACTTCAACAAACTTTATGACTGGAACATTAACTATTTTTGAGAAAAATTCTGCATTACCGGTGAGTGTGCCAATACTGCCATTAGGTAGTTGTTCAATATTAAAATAATCTTCATTCAAAGAAAAAAAATACAACTTGGGTATCAATCTGCCAACTCAGTTCGACCCCGTATTCATAAAAGTCCTCCGTTTCTAATTTATAAGGTGTTAGACCAATAAGTTTTAATTGTTTACTTTTTAAATCTTTTTTAGCCCTTCCATACGTCATGATGTGAAAATTGAAGTGCAAGTTCTTACCTGCCGATAATGTATTAAGCATGTCGACTAATAGACCGCTGCCATCTTCATTAATTAATGGCGGAAATGGCTCAAGGCCAACATTTATTTCTTCCGAGTAGCTCAGTTGACTAAAAGTGATGAAGAAGTAAACGCTAGTCACTGAAAATAAGTAAACTAATTTTTGCACAAAATCTTCCAAAGTATTTTTGTTATTTAAACAGTATGATCCAAGGCTACAGCACACAAGTTTTTTGTCGGACTTATTTATTTAAAAAACTTTTTTTAAATAAATAAGTCCGCAACAACCCAAACATACTCTGTCTGATTATCGTCTACATATCGCTCTCAAACACCACTTACAAACTAGGGTTAAATCATCATAGTTAGTTGATGGTGAACAAAAAAAGCCTTCTAAAGTTGTCTTGACAGATCGACCATTTTGAATAAGTTTTTTATCCACATTTAATAAATATCAACATACTAGCAAACACAGTTAAAAATGAGGAGAGAACCAACTTAGAAATGACCGAGTTATTAAAAAGAACAATTGCTTTGGGTAAACTACACTTTATGCACTTATCTTGCGGCTAAAGTTAAAAGTACGTTTATGAAATAGGACCGAGCTGCGTTTACTTTAAAAAGGAAAACACATGTTAAGACGACAATTTTTAAATGCATTAGGAATAACCCTTGGGACTGGTTTACTCGCACGTTCAAGAATATCAGAGGCTACCTCAGGATTTGATATTGTCCATAACCCCATTCAACCGGTGACTGGACTACTTTACGAGATTTGTTTCCCCTAACTCGTAAATACATTCAGTTATCAACTTTTCTGCTGGCATCACACCCAAAGCCTGTCGCAGATGCCATTGAAAAGTACCGACGTGGGTTTGATGAAAACCCCTCTGATTATTGGCATCATCATTTTCAAACTATCGATGCTCAAATTTGTCAATCTGCAGCACAATACATGGGTGGAAAAGCTGAAAGTATCGCCCTGACAGATAGTACAACCATGGGGTTGGGAATGATTTATAGCGGGCTTAAACTTGAGGACGGTGATGAGATATTGCAAACTGTTCATAATCACTACTCCACTGATATGTCGTTGGCTCACAGGGCAAATAGGACGGGGGCCAAAGTAAGGCGTATTGCCCTTTATGAAAATCCTGCACAGGTCAGTGAGGCTGATGTCCAAAAGCGGTTACGTGCTGCAATTACTCCAGATACACGCGTCGTGGCCACTACGTGGGTGCACTCCTCAACCGGCGTAAAGCTTCCCGTAAGAGCAATGGCTGACACGATCACTAAACTCAATAAACAGCGAAAAGCTAATCAGCAGATATTATTTTGCGTTGATGGCGTGCACGGTTTTGGGATTGAAAACCAGGTTGTGAGTCAATTAGGTTGTGACTTCTTTGTCGCTGGCACTCACAAATGGATTTTTGGCCCAAGAGGCACTGGTGTCGTTTGGGGTAATGACCGTGCTTGGCCCAAAGTGAGCCAGTGATCCCCAGTTTTAGTGGATCTTACGATTTGTGCCTGGGCGGTATGACTCAGGACCAAGTGCCATTAGGTGAACACATGAGTCCAGGAGGGTTTCACTCGTTTGAGCATCGCTGGGCATTGCCCGAAGCGTTCAAGTTGCATTTACAACTAGGCAAAGCGAATGTTCAAAAGCGAATACATCAATTGAATGAGCAGACCAAACAAGGTCTATCTAAGATGCCTCATGCCACTCTTTACACTCCGCCAGGCAGTGCTCTTTCTTCGGGATTGACTTGTTTTGACGTTAAAGGAATGAAGGCCGCTTCTGTAGTTGAAAAGATGCACCAAAAAGGCATTATTATGAGTAATACACCTTATCGAGTCAGTTATGCCAGATTTGCGCCTTCATTACTTAATACTGAACAGGAAATTGAACTGGCTTTATCACAAATACAGGCTATGGCATAGAAATAGTAATAGAATCAACAATAACGGGAACTTTAACAAGGGTTGTTGTTGACGACATTCAAATTTTAAGAGGTTGTATATTTTAGATATAAAGCTGCAAAATGTCAGCTTTTAAAAAGAAAATGACAACTAATTCTATTGGTTTTCACAGCAGTTCTGAGTCTTCCGATTTGGATCATCTTTTGATAAGTTGCTAACCTCGTTTAATAAAATTGCAGTATGCACTTTTTGCTCCCAAAATGACGGGGCAAGTGAGTGTGCGGATCTAGTCATCGAATGCTTAGTTCACCGCGTGTTTTTGGTGAGGCGCAACACAATTAACTCTTTACAGCGCATATAACGATGTAATCACAACTGATATAGTGCGCTGCTGTGCATCGAAGTAGTAAGTGCGATGTTAATCAACCCCAATAAAAATAAACAACTCAAAATGTTTAAATGTCACAAGGATGACCTTATATGTTTGCAGGATTAGATTTCGGCACATCCAATTGCTCTATTGGCATCATAAATAATGATAATGAACCGGTACTTGTTCCATTAGAAGATGGTGAAACAAGGCTCTCTTCTTGTATTTTTTTAGAGCACGGAGTTATCAAACCTGAAGTTGTTTCAGAGTATGAATTATCGAAGCGAGTCCGAGCAGAAAAAGCATCGCAGTCACAAAGGATTAACAGCGGCGATAAGTCCAGTAATCAAAGAGTGTTAAGTGATGATGAGCTGGTCAATATTGTCCGCAAGCAATTACGCAAAGAAAATCGCGAGGATGCCAAAACTAGTCAAAAATCACAAAGTGTTATGGAAGCACTGCAATCAAACTCAGAGGTGATTTTTGGTAAGGAAGCAGAATTAGCGCATATGTCCGATCCTGAAAAATGGTTTTTATATTAAGTCACCAAAATCGTTTTTGGGTGCCAACATTTCTGAGGTTCAACAAGCCGTATTTTCAACGGTGGTTGAGAAAATGCTGGCCTTTATTAAGCAGGAAACCGAATACGTAAAGGGTATTGAGTTAGAGCAGGTCGTGATAGGCAGACCTGTAAATTTCCATGGTCTGCAAGGTGATGATGGTAATGTTCAGGCACTGCAAATAATGAATGAAGCCGCCAAAAAGGTAGGGTTTAAAGAGGTTGAGTTTTTAATGGAGCCTGTTGCCGCAGCCTACGATTATGAACGCCAACTAAGAGACGATAGAGTGGTGCTTATTCTTGACTTGGGAGGCGGGACCACAGATTGTTCGATGATCAAACTGGGGCCCAGTCATGTCAATTTAGAAAGTAGAGAAAACTGTATTTTAAGTTATTCAGGGAAGCGGTTAGGGGGGATTGACCTTGATAATAAATTGGCTCTGATGACTATTATGCCGCATTTTGGTAAACACGCGTTGTTAACCAACGGTCTTCCTGTTCCCATCACTTTATTCAGCCAAGCAGTCAATATTAACGATGTAAGAGCACAGCAGGAATTCAGCTCCCATAGAACCGGCAGTGAATTGGCAAGATTCTGCATGATGACCAAAGATAAAAGACTCCAAAGGTTAAAACAGTTACGAGAGCGTAAACTTGGACTCAGACTTAACCAAAGCGCTGAAATGGCAAAAATACATCTCTCTGCCAATGACAACATAGATTTACCGCTGCATTTCATTGAAGATAGTTTATTTGTACCCATCAGCCGAGATGAACTGGGTGCTGCGATTAGCGATGAGTTAAGGCAGTTTGAATTATTAATTAGTGAGTCTTTACGCCAAGCGGGAACTCGACCAGATACCATATTTGTTACAGGTGGCACTGCAATTTCACCTGTCATTCAAACATGGATTAATTCAATTTTTCCAGATGTTGAGGTGGTGATTGGTAATCATTTTGGGAGTGTAACATCAGGTTTGGTAACCCATGCACAACGCGTATTTAGAGGTTAAATAATACGTTTATAACCATCTGAATTCAGGTACAGGCTGACTGAATTTAACATTCATATTAAAGATTCAGTGCCTAGATCTAATATTATTATTAATCTAAAATAAGCTTATAAAGCCGACTTAATCTGGTAACCAATCCTTGGAAAGTGAACATAAACCTCTCCAGCGCGTTCATCTTTTCTCTTAATGGCCACTTCGTCTAGTAAAGATAATACTAGCTCCCCCATTACAGGATCAAATCCGTAATCACTTGGCTGAACGCTGACTTGAGAGCCATGTTTTAATCCATCATATTCGAGGAAATTAAGTTCACTATTGCTAATCGGTTCTCCTAGTTTTGCCTCATCAATAGCGTCTTGACCGCTGATGTTTGAAACCGTGCCGTGTCCGATGTTTATCATCATCACCAGCCACTTCTGCAAAGCCGGGTAGGGCTGTAAATAAGCACGAACCGCGGGGTTATTATTGATAAACCACAAGCAATGATACACTGAAAAGTCTGCAATGCTGGGCTGTTGACCGAGAAGGTAAGGACCACTATCCAGTAACTGCTGCTCAAACTGCTGCAAATAAATAGGCAGTTGTGAGAGTACTGTTTCCAGAGATATTTTTGGTGCTGTTGCGCCACGTCGCAAATCTGCACGGTCTTTTACCAAAGCCTCTAACATCGCTGGTGGAACTTTCTTTGCTAACTCAGTAATACCCAAAGGTGAAAATACCAAAGCCACAGCGAGACCAAAAAGGTGTTGATCTGCCCATTGCGCCAAAATATTTGCCGTTGCAGCTTGGTCTTGTGGGAACAGAGTATGCTCATTAGTATGCTCATTAGCATGTTCATCAATTACCCGGGCAATCAGTCGAGTATCACAATACACATGGCGTCCTTGTTGCAAGACGGGGGTTTTACGATAACCACCGGTCAGCGCAGTTAAGTCTGGCTTTGGCATAATGATAGGGATCGTTACTTCCCTGTAAGATAATCCTTTAAAGCCTAAAATTGTGCGTATCTTTTCAGCAAACGGTGAGGCTTGGTAATGGTGTAATATAAAATTGCTCATGGTGTCTACCTCGAAATAACAAATATTAATGGGAGTAATAACACAACTTGGAAAAACGGTTAATAATTGAAAACTTCAAACTGAGCAACCTATAGTAGTCAGTTTGATAGGTTTTTATTAACCTTGGCATCTTTTTATGGATAAACGATATGGTTATTTCTTACTATTAAAATGAGCCATCAATTCAGGTAACGCAGCTTTAGCATCAGCATCGACTTTTTGCGATACCTCATTCATCGCCATCTTAGTTTCCCACGCTTTTAACTTGGGATAGTCTGCCAGTAGTTTCCAGTCATACACTTTAAATGCGTTCATCTTGGCAATAACCAGGACATAACGTAATAATATGTCAGCTGCCGTCATTTTAGCCCCCATAAGATAAGGGTCACAACTACACAAGACATCCAAAGCTCTGAGCCCTTTTTGCATCAGTGGACGGGCCTCTTTAAATGCAGACTCACACCGAGGTAACCCTAGCAGTACTTCGCCACTTAAACGGCGTGCGGGTAACTCGAGATATATCTCCGCCATTTTCATGATTTCTTCGCACTTGGCGCGCTCAAAATCATCGCTTGGGAAAAAACTTTCGCCACCTTTCTGGTCGATATAGCGCATCAACACATCGGTTTCTACAATAATACCTTTTGGGGTTTCTAATGCGGGTACCTTGCCCAGCGGATGTATTTTTAAATACTCTTCGCTCTGATTAGGATAAACCTTAACCTCTTCAAAACTTAGACCTTTTGCCAACAGTAAATGTTTAACTGCGTTGTAGTAATTACTAGCTGAGAAACCGTATAGTTTCATTGAATCAACCTCACTTGTTTTCATTTCCCAAAGATTAACCTTGGTTGTACTCTTTTCAAATGGCCATCGGGGATAAATAATAGCTTCACTGCGCTAATGAACCTTTTCAACTTTTTTTAGTTCAAACTCTCGTTCTAGAGAACCTGCTTTTTGGCGGCAGGACCGGCTAAAATTCGCTGTAAATAAGACTCAATATGAGGAAATTACTCAGACCATAAGCTTCGCTGATTTTTTCAAATACAAACGAATTAAGCACATCAGCACCGGTAAACTGCTCAGCTATCAAATAGTCTTTAGTCGCCAACTCGTTATTCACGAAAGTCAGCACTTCTGCCATTTGTTCACGAGCGAACCCACCTAGAAAGCAACGTTGGTTATCGTCAACGGCTAACAGGTATCGGGTGATGAGAGGGTAGGCGGCAGTACCTTCTGCAAAATGTAGCCATTGAACATAACGGGCGTACTCTGGTGTGAGAACTCTTGGTGCCAAGGTTTCTGCACCGTAGCGACTAATTAAATAGTCAACAATGGCTCCCGACTCTGAGAGTACAAGTTCGCCATCTTGGATGACAGGTGACTTACCAAGAGGATTTATGGCCTTAAGTGAATCAGGTGCTCGGCGCGTGTTGCTATCGCGCTGGTATGGGATCACTTGATACTCAACACCGAGTTCTTCAAGTAACCAGATGATGCGCTTTGAGCGAGACTTATTCAGGTGGTGCAACTTAATCATATTTAAGGTTCCGTGAGACAGCTAAAGGTGGTGGGTCATGAACAGTATTCATCTCATCCCACAATTATATACTTTTGAATATTAATTTTGTTTAGTATGAATTATATTAACCCCTTCTAAATAAGGGATCTTATACTAACGACCAAAAGTTGTGTACGATCGGGTATAAATATGTTTTGGAGTTTAAAAGCGAATATGAGCGCAACAGCGAGTGTTCATAGTCATGATATAGCTGAGCTGATCTTATGTTATGGAGAAGGTGGTTACCTTCGGGGCAAGGATCATAATGTTTATTTTAAGGCCGGAAGGACTTTATTAATTCCACCTGGTTATCAACATCAGGTTGTGGTGACAGATAAGATGCAGGCGATGCTGAAGATATTTTGTATGTCAGCTACAGATATGAAGCATTTTTTGTCTCTTGTTCAAATGACGACTGTCCAAAAGTTATTCTCGATGGGAATAACCGTGGCTGACGCTGAAGAGCCTTGTTCCAGTTTACTGGACTTTGGTGATCAAGTCAGTGAAGGCATTCATCAACCAGCCTCAAACACGCAGCAGCTTAATTGGAGTTTGGTTAGTCTGATTTTAGCATTGCATACCAACAGATTACGACCGGAAGCCGGTCAACGGCAGTTATACAAACGAGGAAATAAATATCAACAGAAGATGCAACAAGTCGCGTCTTGGATAGAAAGCCGTCTGCAAGAAAACCTTGGGCTGGATCAAGCGGCTGCCGAGTTTGGTTTGTCCCGCAGTTTATTTTCTCGTGAATTTCAGCGCCACACAGGTATGAGCTTTGTTGAGCATTGTAACACCCGCCGTGTTGAAAAAGCCGCGCTGGTATTGTCGACCACGGATTTGAACATTACCGAGGTGGCATTTGGAAGTGGGTTTTCCAATCTTAGCCATTTTCACCGCCAGTTCAAAGCAAACTATGGTTTAACACCAGGGGCGTTTCGGCGCAAGATGATCGAGGAGGGTGGCCGCTGAAACAATTTATGTACTTTTATAAATAAAGTCATCGATATTGCTCTTCTTAATGATCAGGATATTCATAAAAAATTAAAAAGCATCAACCTTACTGACTGTTGATGATAGAGTTATAAATCAACAGGAAGGGTTTAAAATATTAAGTCTGTTCGTTATTAGGTAAGCTATAGACTTCAATATTGGATAATTAGAATCGTCTTTTAGTGGGTTCACCCACCTAATTTCAGAAAACGCATTTTACGGTAATGTCTGAGAATAAAGGAAGTAGGGTAATGAAAGAAGATCAGCAGCATTTAGAGATTGATCATAAATATCTGAAAATTTTGAGTCAATATACAATGGACATCCTACTCGCAAATTCGGAACAGGAACTCATATAGATTTAATCAGACACTTTGCTGAATAAACTTAATATTGATGATTTTGAATTGTATTTATTTAATCCTAGAAACAAAACCCTTGCTATAACTGCAGCCTTTACTGAAAAACAGCCGATTCTCTTAGACTTGTTAGTTATCCCTGACATCACCTTGGGCGAGGGGCTTATTGGTAAAGCAGCGAAATCTTTAGTCGCACAGAGTATTGAAGATCTGCGTTTGAATTCTGACGTTGAGCAAAATAAATCTTACAATTTGTCAGCGTTTATAGTGCCTATTGTGACGGATGATAAATTGATAGGGGTTATCTATTGTGCAAGCAAAATGGTCGCAGCGTTTACTTTACAACTCCAAAAGTCTTTAAATACAATCTCGTCTATCACGGCTATTAAAATGGAAAAAATCGGGCAATAAAACAACTTCAGCAGACTATCGAAAAACTTGAATACAGTGGGAAAATTCAGGACACTTTGTTCGAGATTACAGAGCTGATTTTTGAAACATCGAATATGCAAGAATTTTATCAACGTCTGCATAAATGCATCGCTAAATTAATGTTTGCTTCAAATTTTTCGTGGGTTTGGTCATAGATAATGAGCAAGCGATTACTTTGCCATATGCAGTGGATGTAGTGCCTCCAAATGAAGTAATCCCACTGGATAATGAAAAGCCCAGTATTACTGGTTACGTCCTTAATACCAATAAGCCATTATTAGCAAGTAAACAAAAAATACAATCCATGATTAATGCTAACCAGCTTTATGTTAAAGGGTCTTTGCCTAATGCTTGGTTAGGCGTTCCATTTGGTAAGCCTCCACTGCGCGGTGTGGTCGTCGTGCAAAGTTATACTGAAAACATTGTCTTTACACAAAAAGATGAACAATTATTATGTTTTGTAGCGCGGCATATTCGCAACGCTATTGAGCGGATGCAGGCGCGAGCAGATTTGCAATTTTTGGCATTGCACGACCCACTTACTAAACTCTCAAATCGCTCGTTATTTAACGATAGAGTCAATCATGCACTGAACAAATGTAGACGTCATAAGAATAAAAAAATCGCATTGCTGTTTTTGGACTTAGACAAATTTAAACAAGTTAACGATACCAATGGTCACCATATCGGCGACCTTCTTTTAATCGAAGTGGCAAAGCTTATACAAACGTGTATTCGAGAAACTGACACCTTAAGCCGATTAGGTGGCGATGAACTTGGCATCCTATTAGAAGATATTGTTTCTGCTGAATTAGCACAAAGAGTGGCAAATAAAATACTTAAGGCTTTACAAACACCATTTATGTTGGACAAAATACAAATTAATACCTCCATAAGCATTGGTATCGCTTTTAATGACCAATCTGACAATACTATTGACTCTCTGATAATTTGTGCTGATAAGGCCATGTATAAAGCAAAACAGCGTGGACGTAACCGTTTTATTTTACATCAAGGTGAAGAGCAGTCCGGCATGATTGCTACAAAAATTATTGAACAGGATGCTTTAAAAGGATTAATAGAGAATCAGTTCTTTTTTATTTTCCAACCTATCGTTGACTTGAAAACTGGCTATATGGTGGCTGCAGAAGCCTTAGTTAGATGGAATAATTCCAAAATGGGGGATCTTACCTTCCGAGGCGTTTCTTAACGAAATGGAAGAAAACGGTAGTATTGTTCAATTGGATGTATATACCCGTGATCAATGAAAATGCTTGATTTTGTCTGGTTTGAGGATCAGGCTCTACACATGATTGATATTTTCCTCACTCCCGAGCATAAAACGGCGCTAGAAGTACGTCATACAAAAGCACGTGATGGAAGGGAGCGTGACCGTATTAAAGCAGTGCTGTTGTGTGGTGAAGGGTGGCCCATCGCTAAAATTGCACAAGCACTACGTAAGAGTGAAGCCAGCATTACATGGCATATCGGTGATTACGCCAAACGTCTGAAGCTCAAGCCTGCGGGTGGTGGCTCTGCCAGCCATTTAAATACTGAGCAAACCCAGCAATTGGTTGCACATTTGTCAGATATCACTTATTTGCACACCCATCAAATAGTGGCCTATATTCAAAAGACGTGGAAGATTACCTACTCAGTGTCTGGGTTAAATAAATGGCTCCACCACAATGGCTTTAGTTACAAACAGCCTAAAGGAGTGCCTCATAAGTTTGATGATCAAAAGCAATCTGTATTTATCGAAGAGTATGAAAGGTTACGCGATAGCTTACCGGATGATGAGCCTATTTTATTCATGGATGCAGTGCATCCTACCCAAGCGACTGAAGTGTCATCCGGATGGATACGTAAAGGGGTAGATAAACCCATTGAAACCACAGACAGTCGTACCCGAATGAACGTTGTAGGCGCGGTTCGGTTAAATTATTTAACTGAGGCTGTGGTACTTGATTACGAGACCGTGAATGGCAGCACTATCATGGATTTTCTAGAGCACGTAAAGCAAAAGTACTTATCAAGTCATACCATTCATCTAGTGTTGGATGGGGCGGGTTATCATCGTACCAAAGAGGTTAAATACAAAGCGACTGAATTAGGGATTATCCTGCATTATCTTCCCCATTATAGCCCTAATCTCAACCCCATAGAGCGATTATGGAAAGTCATTAATGAATATGCTCGCAATTATCGATATATTTCTACCGGCAAAGAATTTCGACAACACAATCGGCACTTTTTTAGCGTCACCCTTTCGGATATTGCTGACACACTAAACAGCCGTATAAACGATAACTTTCAGGTACTAGAAACTGCAAATTGAAGTGACTTGGGTATAGACATTGGAAAACTCAATCAATGTCTGTTGTATGAACGTGAACCTCATCTTTTACATGCAGCAAAAGTGCGTCAACCCAAGAACATACAGGCTAGGGTTGCTTAAATTTTTTGCCGCAGGGTTAAATAGGTTGGCTTTGTTCTTGCTCAAACTCATTCATAGCTTCCAAAGCTTCACAGCCATAGACCATGAACGATCCGCCCCCCATTAAAATGGTTACGCCTATTGCCTCCACTGTCTCTTGCCTACTCGCTCCTGTATTTAATGCATCATGAACATGAAAAGCAATACATCCGTCGCAATGCACCGCTATGGCGATATCCAGAACAATGAATTGTTTTGATTTTGTATCCAGAGCCCCTTTGGCTAATGCTGAAGAATGCAGTGCCCCGAAGCCAGCCATAACCTCCGGTATTTCAGATATTAGTTTTGCACTGAGTATTTGGGGTTATTCATATCGTTGAACATGGTTGGCTGTTGCTAGAATTTTCATAAAAGACCCCAATGAGCTGCCGTTATGTATGCTTATTACCGACTCGCCTATATTGATGCTGATCAATTAATGATAATTATCAAGTCACGGCATTTGGAACGCCACCATCTAGTTCGAATTGGCTGATATTCGACAGGGTTATTTGTGCTATGTTGGGCATTGCTTCTCGAGTAAAAAAACTTTGATGGATGGTCACTATGACATTTGGAAAGCTTGTTAATCGGGCTAACAAGTCGTCTTGTATACCTTGAGCTGAAAGGTCTTCAAAAAACATCGCTTCTTCTTAAACGTCGAGTCCTAATAAACCGACCTTACCTTTTTAAAGTCCATTTATGATGGCTTTGGTATCAACAAGTTTACCTCTGCTGGTATTAATTATAGTGACGTCATCACGCATTTTAGCCAACGCATTTTGATCTATCAAATGATATGTCTCAGGGGTAAGTGGGCAATGCAGTGAAATAACATCTGCATGACTAAGCAGGTTGTCGAGAGACCCCAGGATGAATGCATTGATCATTGTGAACTACATCATAAGCAATAACGTTGCAGCCAAAACCTAACATGATGTTAGCAAATGCTTGACCAATTTTACCCGTACCTATTACCCCAACTGTTTTGCCATGTAAGTCAAAGCCCATTAAATTACGTAGAGAAAAATCGCCTTCACGAATGCGATTATGGGCGCGGTGATGCCGCGATTTAAGCATAACAACAAACCCACAGCATGCTCTGCCACTGCATAAGGTGAGTAGGCAGGAACACGTACCACAGGCAGTGAAAGCCGTTTCGCACAGGCCATATCCACATGATTAAATCCCGCTGAGCGAAGCGCAATAAGCCCAATCCCTTTGTCCTTCAACGTATGTAACACCTCAGCATTTAAATTATCGTTAATAAATGCGCAGACGACTTCTTCATCACTGATAAGAGATATGGACTCGATATCTAAGTGAGATGAGAAATAACGTATCTGGTGTCTACCATCAGAGTTGGCTCGATCAAAATATTCTTGGTCATACGGTTTAGTGTTAAAAAAGGCTATGTTCAAAGTTAGACCTTACATTTATCAGAGTAAGGGTCATGAGCAAAATATTCTTGGTCATACGGTTTAGTGTTAAAAAAGGCTATGTTCAAAGTTAGACCTTACATTTATCAGAGTTAGGGTCATGAGCAAAATATTCTTGGTCATACGGTTTAGTGTTAAAAAAGGCTATGTTCACAATTAGGCCTTACATTATTGGGATAAATATCATTTTAGAAAATACGCTAGCTTGCTTATTGACCCTGAACAATTAATTTTAAAAATAAGCTGATATCGTTATATTAGTGAAAATGTGTATTGCAGATATTAAAAGTGAAAAGATGCACGTTAGAAAAATTCTGTTTATTGAAGGCAGTGTCAATGCGCTGATCACGGTAAGCAAAATTACGGTTGGATTAATGACTGTGTCAGCTGCAGTTATAGCAGATGCGGTGTATTCCTTAACCGATTTGGCAAATAACATTTTTGCTTGGTTAGCGCTAAAAGTAGTTGAATCACCTGCCGATAGTTCGCGTCCTTATGATCATCAAAAATTTGAGCAATTAGTCATATTTGCTCTCGCATCTTTGTTAACCATCGTGGCGTTTGAAGTGATAGTGAATGCAGTCGAGCGTTTTGGACAGCCAGTTGAGCAAAGTATGCTGGGATTAGTCATATTAATTTCTTCATTATTAACCAATATAGGTTTGACGCTTTGGAAGGGGCATTGGGCAAAACGCTTAGACTCATAAATATTGCATGCCGACGCTACCCAAACCGTAAGTGACGTATTGACCAGCGTAGTGGTGATTATTGGATGGCAACTAGCGTCTCGCGGATACTATTGGTTTGATACGGTATTTGCGTTAATAGTTTCCAGTATTATTTTTATCTAGCATTCAAGCTTTTCCAAAGAACCATAACGGTGTTGGTTGATCAGAGCCGCTACCCGACAGAGGAATTAAAGGCAGCAGTTAACGACATTCCTGCGGTTAATATTCACTCTAGAAATACTGGAAAAGGGCAGGTAGCTGATGTCACTGTGACTGTGAGTGCCAGCCTTAGTACCTTAGAGTCACACCAAATTTCCGACAAGGTTGGGAGTGAGTTAGCAGATATTTTCGATATTCAATACGTTGTGGTAAACATTGAACCTGACTTGGGTCAATAAATAAGTGGTCAAAATAGTTAGTATTGAGGTTGCTGATTTTTTCATTGTATAGGATAGATTTATGTTACATCTGAACTAGCTAGTTTTTTCGCATACTGACGTGGTTGAATAGATCCGACTACCTAAGTTAAGACATAATACCCTTAACTGGAGATAGGTAATGACAGCACGTAAGAAATATTCAAAAGAATTTAAATTGGATGCCATCGCATAGGTGGTAGAGCAAAAATACAGTCGTGTAGAGGCGGCTAGGAATTTAGGCCTCAGTCTTCAGATACTCGGTCGTTGGCTCAAAGAGGCCGAAGATGATAATGGTCATGCTTTTCGAGGTAATGGCACCCTGACACCCGAACAAGCCGAAATCCGCAGCTTGAAGGGGCAAGTCAAGCGTCTCGAAATAGAGCGTGAGATATAAAAAAAGCGACGGTCTTCTTTGCCAAAGAAACGAAGTGAAGTATTCGTTTATTACCCGATATAAGAAGACCTGGCCTGTGCGCTCAATGTGCAGACTACTCGGTGTACAAAGTAACAATTATTACCGTTACCAGAAGCGTCAAACGGATAAACCTGATGGTCTAACGCATCAAGAGATGCTGGAAGGGGTAAAAGATATCGCCAGGTTCAGCGATAATACCTATGGCGAGACGCATTGAGCATAGGTTTTAACCAGAGATGATGTACCGCCTAATGGAACGGGTGTATCAAATTCTTTGATTAGCGAATCATCTTCATAGCCCTTTAAAGCATGGCAAGCCTGACATTTATATTGCAAAAATACCTGTTCACCCTTTGCGATATCTCCTTCTGGTAAACTAAAACCTTCTGGGAAATCAGTGCCATAGCTACAAGCAGCCAAAACGGAAAGTAAAATAATTGAGGTAAACCAAATTAATATTTTCATGTTGATGCCTTATCTTTGTTATCAGACTAGGCATTAACACTAAGGGAAAAGCTAAGTGAAGTGGATAAAGGGAGTGGGCGTTTATTGATAGGGATCAAATTTGTGAATAAAAGTCAAAAATCCCATGTTACTTCTGGATATATGTTTCAACTATATTTCAAGTTACCCTTTAGATATAGAACTTATATCCTGACATTCTTTTACTTATAGTCATAAGGACCAAAATCTAAAGGTTCGCAATAATTAATGGTGTTTTTCTATAATCAAAAGACGCTAAATAGCAATCCCATAAATTGGTTAAACATGCTCAGTTGCAATTGTTGTACTAATCAATTTTTGGTTTAGCTTGGCTGTCAGCTTTATCTTCTGCGTACTTAACTCTGATTTTGTTAGCACCTAGCATGCTGTCGTTAAGGTTTTTCACGGCGACTTTTGCTTCGCCGGCCTTAGGCATTTCAATAAACCCGAAACCTTTTGATAAGCCATTAGACTTTTCCTTAACTATGTCGCTAGATTGTACTTTTCCATGTGCTTCAAAGGCGGTTTGTAGTTCTTGCTCGGTAGTTTCTCTGTCAAGATTTCTGATTAATATTTTCATTTAGCGTGTCACTTATCGGTAATAATGATGATTAGAGTATAATTATAACAGCTTAATGTTTGCCAAACGATCTGATTTAAAAACTGATTATCTCTTTTTGAATACTAATAAGTTGTGAATACGTATGTAAGATACTATTAGATAACGGCGGCTAGAGGTATGATTTAGCTAGCTTTATTGAAAGGTTTTTTTATATGTTTGAAACTAAATTAACGAACTGGAAGCAGGCTGTTCTGTTTGTTTTTACCTGTGCTGTAACTATTGGGTGTTCACCTGTGTCCAAAGAAAAAGTATCCACAATTTCCAGCCATACGCAGCATGATAGTATGAAGGTTGAACATTTATTGCCTACAAAACCACAAGGTAAACCTGTCGTTTACCAGGCCTTTACTCGGCTTTTTGGAAATACCAATACGACTAATAAGCCTTGGGGCACTATTGATGATAATGGTGTAGGTAAGTTTAGTGACTTTACTGATACTGCATTGCAAGGCATTAAAGAACTTGGCACCACTCATATTTGGTATACAGGTGTGCCACATCATGACGTGACCACCGATTATTCGGCTTATGGTATTACCAATGATGATCCTGATGTAGTCAAAGGTCGTGCTGGCTCACCCTACGCAGTAAAAGACTACTATTCGGTTAACCCCGACCTGGCAGACGACCCCGCAAAGCGTTTACAAGAATTTACAGCATTGATTGCTAGAACCCATAAAAATGGCATGCAGGTTATCATTGATATCGTGCCTAACCATGTGGCGCGTAATTACCACTCTTTGGCTAAACCCGAGGGCATCAGTGATTTTGGTGAACAAGACGATACAACGGTTGAATACGACAGAGATAATAATTTTTATTACGTCGTCGGATCAGATTTTCAAGTGCCTTTACCTCTAGATGGATATCAACCTTTGGGTGGTGAAGCGTATTATTTGTCAGATGCACAGTTTGCTGAGTCACCGGCCAAATGGACCGGCAATGGTTCCCGTCAAGCCCAGCCTGATTTCTACGATTGGTACGAAACAGTTAAAGTAAATTATGGCGTTAAGCCTGATGGTAGTTACGATTTCGTGCGTTTACCCGAGCAATATCTGCATCACAGTATTCAACAACATGCAGCGTTTTGGTCAGATAAAACAGTACCAGACTCTTGGGTTAAATTCCGTGATATCGCGCTGTACTGGTTAGACAAAGGGGTTGATGGATTTCGCTATGATATGGCAGAAATGGTACCAGTAGAATTTTGGAGTTATCTCAATTCCTCTATCAAACTCAAAAACCCACAGGCATTTTTATTAGCTGAGGTGTACAACCCTGATATGTACCGTCGCTATATCCAAATGGGTAAAATGGATTATTTATATGACAAAGTAGAATTCTACGACACCTTAAAAGTCATTATGCAAGGTAACGGTAAAGGTAAAACCCTGCATCAAATTCAAGCTAATCATCAAGATATTGAGCAGCATATGTTGCACTTTTTAGAAAACCACGACGAACAACGTATTGCCAGTGACGACTTTGCTGGCAAGGTTGGCGGGGCACAAATGGGTAAACCTGCATTAGTGGTGTCTGCATTGATTAGTCGATCGCCTACTTTGCTGTATTTCGGCCAAGAAGTAGGGGAAGACGGCAGCGAAGACTTAGGTTTTGGTAACCCATCTCGCACCAGTATTTTTGATTATGGTGGCGTACCAGCGCACCAACGTTGGATGAATAACGGTAAGTTTGATGGCGGCCAGTTAAGTGCTTCTGAAACAGCGTTACGTAGTTTTTATATTGATGTGATGAAAATATCTGCTTTTCATCCGGCAATGCTAGGCGATTATATGCCTCTAAATTTCAAAGCCGACCAAATTTCAGATCCACAAACAGGTGAGGTTATAAAATCTGTGATTAGAAGTGAGATTGAAATTGAAACTGAAAGCGCAGACAAGTTAGTGGCGTTTGTTCGTTATACAGACAATCAGCGAGTCTTAGTCGTCAGCCATTTTGATCAGTTACGGGCCATCAATTTAGCGGTTGTATTAACTGCAGTTCAACTAGAGACATTAAAACTAACATCAGGAGGGTATTTAGGCGTGGATTTATTAACGGGAACCGAGCACAGCTTGATAGTTGAAGAAGCATTAGGCGTAATGGAATTAAGTTTAGAGCCGATGCAATCGGTGGTGATCCAGTTATGAGCAATAGGCTAATAATACGAAGCGTATTCGTAATATTTTTGTTGTGTCTATTTGCTTGTAGTGAGCCGATAAAAACCTCCACCGCGACCGACAATGTGCTGGTGTTGCCTTACCAATTCTTGATGCCTGAATTAGACCGACAGCGCAGCATTCGGTTGTATTTGCCTCCCAGTTATCAAACATCAGCTAAGCGTTACCCAGTTATCTATATGCACGACGGTCAAAATTTATTTGATGACATGACGGCATTTTCAGGTGAATGGCAAGTTGACGAATCACTTAACCAACTCGCTGAAAAACACGGCTTAGAAGTGATTGTTGTAGGTATTGATAATGGTGGGGATTTTCGAATGAATGAGCTGTCACCATGGGAAAATAAACGCTTTGGTGAAGCTCAAGGTAAACAGTATATGGACTTCATTGTAGACATCGTTAAGCCTTATATCGATACCAATTTTCGCACCCAATCAGACCGTTTACACACTGCGATTATGGGAAGCTCTATGGGAGGATTGATTTCCCACTATGGGGTGCATGCTTATCCTGATGTGTTCAGCAAAGCGGGGGTATTTTCGCCTGCTTACTGGTATTCGCAAGATGTATTTTCTTTTACACAATTTAAAAAAGCCCCATTGGATGCGCGTTTATACGTGATGTATGGCGACAAAGAAGGGGATGGCATGATTGCTGACACTAATCAAATGCAGCGACAACTCAGACAACAAGGTCATCCTAAGCAAAATACCTTGTTTAAACGTGTGCCTAATGGTGAACACAACGAGCAACTATGGCGCACAGAATTTACCGAAGCGGTTCAATGGTTATTTCAACAAGAGCCCGCGTTTTAAATGCATTTGGCACTTATCCACTTTTACCTAGAAGATAATTAATATGTTTTTCAGTAAATATACGATTTTTAGCGCTTTTTCACATCAAACACCTATCTCATTTAAAGCACATACATCACTTAAAATACTCACACCAGCTAAGCCAATTAGCCTGTTTGTTTTGGTTCTTCTTAGTTCATTAGTACAAGCTGCAGAGTATCAAAGTCATAGAGTTGAAGGTAATAAACTGATGGTTTTAAGCGATGTAGGAGATGTGTCGATCACAGCGTATTCTGGCAGCGCCTTTGAAGTGTTTTATCAACCCCAAAATACCAAACAATTACCTTCTTTTGCACTTGTCGATAATCAATACGCAGTCGAATTAAATGTCAAAAACACCCCCCGTACATTAGAAGTCAGTACAGAAAATCTTAAAGCAATAATCAATAAGTCACCTCTGAAAATAAGCTATTACCAAGGTGAAAAACTGCTTGTCGAGGAAGAAGTAGGTTTGTTTTTACAAGATACGCTAAGAGGTTTTCGCTTTAAGCTGCAGCAGAATGAAAAGTTAATTGGCGGTGGTCAAAGAGTACTTGGTATGGATAGGCGAGGGCATCGATTCCCGTTATATAACAAGGCTGATTACGGTTACACCACTCAATCCAACCAGATGTACTTCGGTTTGTCTGCCGTCATGTCAAATCGTCAGTACGCATTGATTTTTGATAATTCAGCTAGTGGTTATATGGATTTAGGCTATACCGTATCAGATATCATGCAATTTGAGGCTGTGGGGGGACGAACTGCTTATGTGGTAATCGCAGGTGCTGATTACCCAAATATAATCCACAACTTTGTGGAAATAACAGGTAAACAACCATTACCACCTCGATGGGCGCTAGGTAATTTTGCTTCACGGTTTGGTTACAAAACAGAACAGCAAACACGGGAAACCGTCGAGGCATTTATTGATCAGGACTTCCCACTCGATGCTGTGGTATTAGATTTATATTGGTTTGGTAATGACATCAAAGGATTTATGGGAAACTTAGACTGGGATAAAAAGACCTTTCCTACTCCGCAAAAGATGATGGCTGACTTTAAAGCCAAAGGTGTTAAAACGGTATTGATCACTGAGCCTTTTATTTTGTCCAGCTCCGATAAGTGGCAAGAAGCCGTCGATAATCACGTGTTAGCCAAAAATCATGCAGGTGAGCCAAGACGTTTCGATTTCTATTTTGGTAATACAGGGCTTATCGATGTATTTGATAATAAAGCCAGCGACTGGTTTAACGATATATACAGCGACTTATTCAAACAAGGTGCGGCTGGCTGGTGGGGCGACTTAGGAGAGCCAGAAGTGCATCCCGCTGACAGTATTCATAATTTCGAAGGCTTACAAGTGACAGGTGACGAAATTCATAATGCCTACGGGCATATGTGGGCAAAACGTGTATACGAAAATCAACGTGATATTGCTCCCAAGCAACGTCCATTTATCATGATGCGCTCAGGTTTTGTGGGGTCCCAGCGTTATGGAATGATCCCATGGACAGGTGATGTCAGTCGCTCTTGGAGTGGTTTAAAGCCACAGGTTGAGCTGTCATTACAAATGGGCTTGTTAGGATTAGGCTATACCCATTCAGATTTGGGTGGATTCGCTGGTGGCGACGTGTTTGATCAAGAATTGTATATTCGCTGGTTACAATACGGCGTTTTTCAGCCGGTATTCAGGCCCCACGCCCAAGATAATATTGCTCCAGAGCCTATTTTCCATGATAAGCAGACTAAAGATATTTTGCGCGAATACGTAAAGTTACGTTATGCCATGCTGCCATATAATTATTCATTAGCTTACGAAAATAGCCTCACGGGTATGCCACTCATGCGGCCTGTTTTTTTTGAAGACCCAGCAAACGATGACTTAATTGATATCAAAGACAGCTATTTTTGGGGAGATGCGTTCTTAGTAAAACCCATTACCGAACCCAACCTCACAGACATATCGATAGATTTACCTCAGGGAGTGTGGTTCGACTATTGGACTGATAAGCGCTACCAAGGTAATCAAACTATTCAGCTTGCGACTCAGCTCGACAGATTACCGGTGATGGTGCGTGGTGGTTCGTTTATCCCAATGGTTGAACCGGTGCAATCTACAGATGATTATAATACGCAAACGTTGCAGTTACATTATTACGCTGACCCGTCGATTAAGTCCTCATCAGGTACTATGTATGATGATGATGGGGTTGACCCCGACGCTATAAAAAACGATGCATTTGAAACGTTGCTTTTCAAGGCACAACAACAAGAAAATCAACTAAATATTGGCCTTAGGCGTCAAGGTCAATATCAAACAATGCCAAAAAGCAGGGAGTTAACCTTGTTGCTTCACAACTGGCCTAAGACAGCTAAAGTCATTTTAATCAATCGAAAACCTATTAATGTCTTGAATGATAAACAAACATTTGTAGATGCCATCCAAGCTGGGTACTGGGATGAAAAGAGTCGGGTTTTACAGATCAAATTTAATTGGACTGAAGCAGACTTAGAACTGGAAATAAAATAGGCAAATTTCACCTTTAACTAACGTGAGAGCGCTTATTTTGAATGTTATATAGATAAATAGATAAATAGATAGATAGATAAATAGATAAAACAATTTTAAGAGCCCACGTTTAAATGTGGTTTACAGGGGGTTCTTGGTAGATGAAAACTCAAATAAAGGGCAAAATTTTATCTGTTTTAAAGATACTACTTAAACAGATAAATTGCTTAAAGCCTGCATTAATTGTTGTTTGATTTTCTGACCTTCATCTGTGTCTAGATAAGCTTTGGCACTATTGATCACTTGCATGATCATTTCTGGCTTTAAACCCAATGCTTCAAACTGTTTTTTCAGCTCGTTTACTGCTTTTAAGGAATCATTATAGTTGGCTGCTTTGTCCATTAATTCCGCTAACCCACCTTCAGAAGTTATTTTTCTGATATTTGGCACTGCACCCATTAATGAATCAAGGCCTGGAAGTGAGTTACTTAAACCGCTAAATTGTTCAGCAGAAATGTTTTCTTTGGCATAATTAAAGATAGAAGCTAAGCTGCCTTCAGCTTGAGATTTATCGATGCCTACAGATTCGCTGACTGAACTAATCATGTCGGTTACATTGGGCATAGCTGCAGTTTCTGTTTTTGCTTCCATGCCAAACATACTTTTAATAGAATCGAGCCAACCTTCGGCGTGGCTTTGTGGTGAAAAGGCAAGAGCAGATACAACAATGAGTAAATAAGAGGCTTTCATAAATAATTTCAACCTATTAAGTGAAGAACTACAGTAATAATAAACCCAAATCCGAGATCACGTTAATCGATTTTAAAACCAAGCCAGTACCCTAGGATTGCTATTGGTTAAATTATCACCACATTATCGCCGACCTTTATCCTTCCATCTGAAATGACGCGACAGCAAACACCGCCGCGCCAATCAGGAGTCAGGGCGTGGGTTAGGCCTTGATGTTGGGCGTCCATTTTTGGGCAAGGGTCGGTTTCCCCGGTAATATATAAAATACATTGTCCAATCTTAATTTGCTGACCGATCATCGTTGCATCAAAACTAACGCCGTCTACTAATAAATTAGCTCGCCTGATTGTCCATGGAAGTATTGTTCCCAATTCATCACAAGCAAGTTGCCATTGTTCAATACTCATTACTGTCACCTGACGTTTGCCCGGTTTACCTCTAAAGTCCCCATCTACGCCGGCTACTTTGCTTACCATGGTGTCTACTTTATTTTGCATTGCAGCTCTAGATTTAGGGCGAAATGCGATATCCAATAACTGCATATGATTTCCTCTTTAAGCGTTAGCTGGTTGAATATGTATTTTTTGAATGTATTTTAGTCGAAGCCCTAAAGTGACGGCCGCAGTACTTAAACCACATATAAAACCTATCCAAAAACCTGCAGCAGCCATTTGTGGCACTATCCAATCTGTTAACCCCAACACACAGCCTATTGTCATGCCGACTACCCAATAAGAAAAAAACTTAAATAGAACATAGCGGTAGTGTCTTTATAACCGCGCAGCGCAGTCCCTGATATAACCTGGATTGCGTCTGAAAATTGAAACATCGCGGCCAATAGTAAAAGGCCTGATGCCAACTCAATTACAGGTGGGTCAATACTGTATAACTTAGCGATAAACTCTCGGCCTATAACGGTTAAGCAGGCGGTGAAAATTGCAATGCTGATCCCTAAAAAGAATGCACATTTTGTGGCGATTTTTGCTTGTGCAGGGTTTTGTTCACCTAGTAAGTGCCCGATGCGAATACTGGTTGCCATACCAATGCTCAGTGGGATCATAAACATCAATGCAGAAAAGTTTAATGCCACTTGATGAGATGCCACCGCAATTGCACCAAAAGGCGCAAGTAATATGGCCACCGCTGCAAACAGTGTGACTTCAAATAGTATGGTCATGGCAATGGGCAAACCTAACTTCATACATTCCATCATGTCTTGATAATGTGGCTGATATAGCTTGGTATATAAGTCATATCTAGCCAGTTTTTTGGACTTGAGTGTATATAGCAAAGTAGCGATAAACATGGCCACAAATACTAACGCTGTTGCCACACCACATCCGGCACCTCCCATTTCTGGTAGGCCAAACTTTCCATAAATCAACACGTAGTTTGCCGGAATATTGACCAATAAACCGATACCCATAATCAGCATGCTAGGCTTAGTAATCGATAATCCTTCGCAATAGTTTCTGAGTACTTGATACAAGGCAAAGGCAGGCATCGAGTACAAGATATAGTGAATGTAGTCGATGGTAATACGCCGTAAATCCTCTTCCATTTGGATATATTGCATTAGAGGTTCAAATACAAATCCAAATAACACCGCCAATATAGAAAAAGCCAAAGCTAGCCACACCATTTGCTGGGTATAATTAGCCACTTTATCAATCTGTTTTGAGCCATTAAAGCGAGAAATTATAGCGGGTAGCGCTAGAGTAATCCCTTGAAGAAATACTATAATTGGTAGGGTAAAACCAAATCCAATTGCTACAGCTGCCATATCGGTAGCCGAATAACGACCCGCCATAATAGTATCCGACACCCCCATCAAAGTTTGGGTGATTTGTGCAACCAATAAAGGCCACGCCAGATGACAAATTGTTTTTAACTCTTTCTTAAACGCCACAAATCTTGCTTCTTATTGTTATTGAAAACTAAAACTAAAACTAAAACTAAAACTAAAACTAAAAGATTACTCACCACTGAGGTAAAGGAGCGCTATCGCTACACAGAGGAAAGATTAAAGGAAAATAAAAGCATTCTTTATTTATTTGTCTTTCATCCGTTGTACTCGTTATTTTCTGCGGTGAAATACCTTTTAATTCATCACTGATGTTTTTTAAAAGACTGAATGTTCACAACTTCACCCTGAACAATCATTCTTAATGCTCTCTGCTCTCTGTGTAGCGCAAGCGCTCTTCTTCCTCGGTGGTGCAAAAATTCTTTTATTAAGCCGTTATACCTTAGCACTAATCGCTCAGTAACCAGCTCAAACCGCTGGATATTAAACGCTTTACCTTGAAAAATTATCCTTAATTTTTATGTTCTCTGTGTAGCGTAAGCGCTCTTCTTCCTCGGTGGTATAAAAGATTCTTTTATTAAGCTGATATCTCTTAGCACTAATCGCTCAGTAGCCTACTCAAAAAGGTTGGATGTTAACCGCTTCACCTTGCTGTACATCTTCTGCGTCTTGCTCCAATACCATATAACAATTGGCATTGGCGATAGAGCTCATGATACCTGAACCTTGTTTACCGTTGGGTTTAACCCAAAGCTCACCCTGTTCGTCACGGTAGAATATGCCCCTTTGATAGTCTGCTCGTCCCGGTCGTTTCTTAATAAGACAGGCTGCTTTGGCAACAAAGTGCGGAGTAGGGAGATATGTTTGACCACTTAATTTTTTTAATACCGGTGTTACCAGCTGCTCAAATGTCACATAAGACGAAACAGGGTTACCGGGTAATCCGCAAAACCAAGCGTTACCCATTTGTCCATTTAGTTGGCCTCTTAAATGGCCAAAGGCAAAAGGTTTGCCAGGTTTAATCGCCACTTTCCAAAAATTGATAGTGCCTAGTTCATCTAATATCTCTTTTACGTAATCGGCATCACCTACCGATACGCCTCCACAAGACAACACCAAATCACAATGGCTACCCGCTTGCTCAAAAACTGCTTTGAGATCATCTTTATCATCTTTGACAATGCCAAAATCAAACAAAGTAACCGGAAACGTTTTGAGTAATGCAGTAAGTGCATAACGATTACTTTCGTAGATTGCACCATCACTAAGAGGTTCACCAGGAGGCGTTAACTCGTCACCGGTGGCAATTAGGCCTACCTTAATATTACGAATGACCGATATCTCAGCAATACCCACTGAAGCAATTAATGCTAGAAAGGCTGGAGTCAGTTTAGTCCCTTTCGTCACCACAACGCTGCCTTGCTGAATATCTTCGCCCGCTTTTCGAACGCTGTTACCCGATTCAGGTATCTGTCTAAAAATAACTAAGCCATCTTCAGTATCCGTGTTTTCTTGCATCACCACAGAGTCAGCCCCTAATGGGATAACAGCACCGGTCATGATCCTAATGCATTGCCCTGGCAACAGCATTTCTTTAAATGGTTTACCAGCTAAAGCGGTGCCTACTAATTGCAGTTGCTTGCTTTGAGTAAGATCTTCACAGCGCATGGCATAACCGTCCATAGCTGAATTATCATTCGGTGGCACATTAATATTGGATACAACATCCTCGGCTAACACTCTGGCAAGTGCGTCCTCTAGTTCTATTTGTTCACTTTCTAAAACGGGAGTAACTTGTTTTAGCATATTGGAAATAGCGGATTGTATGGGTAAAAGTCCGGGGCTATCGCAGGTTTCGATCATAAGTTTAATTTTTGTCAGTATTTACAAATCAATGAATGATTATCGCAAAAAAAACGATAAACAACGATGATAAAACCATAAAGAGAGTATGAATTTCAAAAGACAGGGCGTTTATGCCTGTCTTCTGATTATTAATTATCAGTTATAGTTTTTCGATTTTATAACCTTTAGCTTTGAGCTGTGCTAACACACTATCAGGTCCTGCAAGATGTAATGCGCCAACCAAAATAAATTCAACGGGTTGGTCATTCAACATACTAATAATCTTAGGTAACCAATTGTTATTGCGTGTTACCAATAAGTCTTGATAGATATCAGGGTAATCAGCTTTAAAGGGCGTGATGCCTACATCGGCCATACCTTGCATATCACCTGCAAGCCAAGTCGAATGTAATTTAGCAAACATCTCTGGCATTTTTTTTATGTCTTTTAGGGTGTATTCAATCATGGTATTAGGATCGTCACCGCCTAAATTAGCCATGAAAGCCAATTGTTCATCAGGTGTTTCTAACCAGCCTTGCTCTTTTTCTTGGTCTTTAGCCATATTAGCGAAAAACATATCCACACCTTCACTGGTGTAACCCATAGCCTGAAGTTCAATAAATGTCAGTGAAATCGCTAACAAACTCGGCTTGTGTGATGCAAATGCTTGCATCGGTATTTGTCGAGATGATAAATGAATTGCTAGAGATTTATAGGTGTCTGGTTGTAATACGTTATTAATGGTCGTGCCGTCGCTGTACATCATTTGATCCATCATTTTTTGACCAAACTCTGGGGAGCTAACCGCCTCCATGTCGGTTTCAAAAATGACTTTATCCGCTGCTTGGTATGCCAAGTCGTATTCTTTTGCCAAAGGATAATCTTCAGGTGTAAGTACATGAATGGTGCCTCCAATATAAAGGCTGTGTTGCTCGTTAGACAGTTTCCACACTGCTGCAGCTTGAAGGCTGAGGGACAATAATAGGCTGGTGCTCAGGGTGAGCACTTTAATCAAAGTCATATGTTATTACTTCCTATGTATATCTATGGATAAAACTAGCTGCAAGAATAGCCTCGTGGTATACCTTAACGCAACATTCCTGAGTTGTTTTTTAATGCTCCATATTGGTGCTGCTGCATTGATTAAGGGCAGGTTTTCTGATTTTACACCTACCTCGGTTAGCTAACCGCATGAATTATATGATATTAATATTTGGCATCATTCCTGTATTAATTAATTTATAACGCAATGTGAATTGTTGTTAAAACTATTTCTCATCTTGTATACAACAACGTATTTAAGGTGACTTGGCAAAGAAGCCCACCTATTTCTGAACTGGAATGGTGGGTTTTTTTTTGCGTTCAAGAAATATAAAAAATACAGAGGTGACACATGTCAGACTTAATCAATGTAGATAACGGGAATAACATGCGAATAGTAGTAGTAGGTAATGGCATGGTGGGACATCATTTTGTCGACCAATTGATACAAGAAAATAATGCAGACAACAACACACAGCTAGATGTTGTGGTGTTATCGGCAGAGCCAAGACTTGCCTACGACCGTGTACATTTATCTGAGTATTTTTCTGGTAAAACGGCTGAAGAATTGGCCTTAACCACACCAGAGTATTATCAACAGCACAATATTAAGTTTGCTTTAAATGCCAAGGTAGTCAGCATCAATAAGTTGGCTAAATCGGTCACTACCGAAGCGGGCGAGGTGTTTGTATATGACAAGCTCGTGTTGTCCACTGGATCTTATCCTTTTGTACCGCCGATCCCGGGCAACGACCAACCTCACTGTTTGGTTTATCGTACCATTGAAGATTTAGAAAATATCAGTGCTTCATCTGCCGTCAGTAAAGTGGGAGTGGTTGTAGGCGGCGGTCTATTAGGTTTAGAGGCGGCTAATGCCTTAAAAGAAGCAGGCTTACAAACTCACGTAGTTGAATTTGCTCCGCAGTTAATGGCGGTACAGGTAGACAACGGTGGTGGCCGAGTACTACGCAGTAAAATCGAAGCGCTAGGCGTAAAAGTGCATACTCAAAAAGCCACACAAAGCATTGAAGTCGGAGACACCTGTCGCTATAAAATGTGTTTTGCTGATGGTGAAGTATTAGAAACCGACATGATTTTATTCTCTGCAGGTATTCGCCCACAAGATGCATTAGCCCGTGAATTCGATATCGTCATCGGTGAGCGCGGCGGCATAGTGGTGAACGATCAATGCCTAACCAGTGACGCTGATATCTACGCTATTGGTGAGTGTGCCTTATGGAATAACTTTATCTTTGGTTTAGTGGCTCCTGGTTACACTATGGCCAGAGCGGCAGCCAGCCATATTATTGGTGGCGACGTGACGTTCCAAGGTGCTGATATGAGCACCAAATTAAAATTAATGGGTGTTGAAGTAGGTTCAATCGGTGATGCGCATGCTAAAACAGATGGAGCCTTATGTTACACCTATGAAAATCAGCCTCTAGAAGTTTACAAAAAAATTGTGGTGGATGCACAACAGAAAAAACTATTAGGTGCTGTGCTGATTGGTGATACCAGTGATTACGACACTTTGCTGCAATATGCGTTAAACGATATCGAATTACCAGAACATCCAGAAAGCTTGATTTTACCCGCGGCAGCTGGCGCTGCCCCAGCACTGGGTGTTGATGCATTACCAGACACAGCAACCATTTGTTCATGTCATAACGTATCCAAAGGCGACATCATTGAAGCCTTTAATTCGGGCAGTTGTAATTTAGCGGATATTAAATCCTGCACTAAAGCCAGCACAGGTTGTGGCGGTTGCACGGCATTACTTAAAACTGTAGTGGATAGCGAACTCACCAAACGCGGCGTAGAAGTGAAAAAAGATATTTGTGAACACTTCGCGTATTCACGCCAAGAAATGTTTCACCTAGTTAAAGTCGGCGGCATAAAAACCTTTGATGAGCTGGTAGAAAAACACGGTAAAGGTTTAGGTTGTGAAATATGTAAGCCAGTGACTGCGTCGATTTTAGCTTCTATATGGAATGATTTTGTACTCAAACCAGACCATGTCAGTCTGCAAGACACCAACGACACTTACCTGGGTAATATGCAAAAAGACGGCACGTATTCAGTGGTGCCCCGAATAGCAGGCGGCGAAATCACCCCAGAAAAACTCATAGTGTTAGGTCAAGTCGCTAAAGATTATAAGTTGTATACCAAAATCACTGGTGGCCAACGCATCGATTTATTTGGCGCCCGTGTTGATCAACTTCCCGCTATTTGGCAAACCCTTATCGAAGCCGGTTTTGAAACAGGCCATGCCTATGCCAAGTCTTTAAGAACAGTGAAGTCTTGTGTAGGCAGCACTTGGTGTCGTTTCGGTGTGCAAGATTCAGTAGGCCAAGCCATCGAGTTAGAAAATCGTTACAAAGGATTACGGGCACCCCATAAAATAAAATTTGGTGTGTCGGGTTGTACCCGTGAATGTGCCGAAGCCCAAAGCAAAGACATAGGCATCATCGCCACTGAAAACGGCTGGAACCTATATGTGTGTGGAAACGGTGGCATGAAACCGCGCCATGGCGATTTGTTTGCTACCGACTTAGACACTGCAACCTTAGTTAAATACATTGACCGAGTACTGATGTTTTACGTTAGAACAGGCGATCGTTTGCAACGCACATCGGTATGGTTGGAAAACCTAGAGGGTGGCCTTGAGTATTTACAACAAGTCGTAATTAAAGACTCATTAGGCATATGCGAAGAGCTTGAAGCACAAATGCAAAATGTAGTCGACACCTATCAGTGTGAGTGGAAAACAGCGATTGAAAGTGAACAATCTCGTAAACGTTTCCGTCAGTTCGTAAACAGTGATAAATCTGATTTGAACATTGTATTTGTTGAAGAGCGTGAACAAATTCGTCCTGCAACAGAATCAGAAAAAGAACACTTTAATAAAGCACAAAACAGTCAATCACAAAGCAGTGAAGTAAAAAGCACTGAACTTGCCACAGAATTGGTTTAGGAGACACACAATGAGCACATCAAATAACTGGATTTCGGTATGCAGCGATACCGACTTAGTCGCCAATTCTGGAGTTTGCGCTTTGCTAAACGAACAACAAATTGCCTTGTTTAAAATTAAAAACGCCAATGATGAACAGGTTTTCGCTGTAAGTAACTGGGATCCAATCGGCAAAGCTAATGTGTTGTATCGTGGATTATTGGGCTCTGTGGAAAACGCGAAGGTGATCATTTCGCCACTTTACAAGCAGCGCTATTGTTTAAGTTCAGGCCAATGCCTAGATGACGATGCTATTAAGTTAACGGTTTACCCAGTGCGTATCGAAAACAACCAAGTGCAGTTGCAGTTGGCTGACTAATTGATGCCTTCTAATCATCACATGCCCAAGAATAAAAGCGCTAGCACTGCTTCTGTGGTCAGCACTACTTGCCCATACTGCGGTGTGGGCTGTGGTATAGATGTGCACATTGCTAACGACAAACAATTAACTGAACTAAAAGGCAGTAGCGATCACCCTGCCAACTTCGGACGTTTGTGCGTTAAAGGCAGTAAGTTATTAGAAACCAATTCTCCCTCGGGCCGTTTACTCAGCCCTATGATTGGCGCTAAAAAAGCCAGTTGGGAAGACGCCATTGCTCAAGTGGCGACTAAGTTTAATCAGCTTATTGCAAAGCATGGATCCGACTCAGTTGCGTTTTATGTATCAGGCCAATTGTTAACTGAAGACTATTATGTCGCCAATAAACTGATGAAAGGTTATATCGGCAGTGCCAATATCGATACTAATTCAAGATTATGTATGTCGTCAGCTGTAGCGGCTTACAAACGTGCCTTTGGTGCCGATGCGGTGCCTTGTTGTTATGAAGATTTAGAGCAAGCCGAATTATTAATATTGGTGGGCTCAAATGCGGCTTGGACACACCCTGTATTGTTTCAACGTATCGAGAGAGCTAAAAAGCTGAATCCCGACATGCAAGTGGTCACAATCGACCCACGAAGAACTGCTACATCTGAGTTGGCCGATATGCATCTAGCGATTAAACCCGGTACCGATGTGGTGTTGTTTAACGGTTTATTGGCATATTTGGATAATCACGATGCTGTCAATACAGATTACATCACAGCTAATACACAAGGCTTTGAGCAGGTTATTAACAGCTGTAAGCCTTGGACATTAAGTCAAGTAGCCCAGCAATGTGACATTAGTGAATTAGAATTACATAGTTTTTATCGATTATTTGCTAAAACCGATAAAGTGGTCACTGCTTATTGCATGGGGGTGAATCAATCTACCTCTGGTTCTGACAAAGCTAACAGTATTATTAACAGTCATTTAGCCACCGGTAAGATTGGTCGTGAAGGTTGCGGGCCGTTTTCGTTAACAGGTCAACCCAATGCTATGGGCGGCCGCGAAGTGGGTGGTTTAGCCAATATGTTGGCTTGTCATATGGATATTGAAAACCCTGAACATCGCCAAACGGTACAGACGTATTGGCAGTCGCCCACTATCGCTAATAAAGCGGGGTTGAAAGCCGTCGATTTATTTGACAATATTAATAATGGCAAAGTCAAAGCCGTGTGGATCATGGCCACTAATCCAATGGTGAGTATGCCCAACAGACAAAAAATTGCCGAAGCATTAACAAAATGTGAGCTGGTGGTAGTGTCTGATTGTGTGGCTAAAAACGATACTCTTGATTATGCCCATATTGCTTTTCCGGCTAGCTGTTGGTCAGAAAAAGACGGCACAGTCACCAATTCTGAGCGGCGTATTTCCCGCCAGCGTGGTTTGTTACCTGCCGCAGGCAAAGCTAAGCACGACTGGCAAATTATATGTGATGTAGCCAAAGCCATGGGGTTTGAAAACGGTTTCGATTTTAATTCAGCCAATGAAATATTTGCTGAATATGCCGGATTAACCAAAGCAGATAACCAAGGCAGTCGAGGTTTAGACTTATCTGGTTTATGTAATATGACAGAAACCCAATATAACCGTCTAAAACCGGTGCAATGGCCTGTGAATAAACAGTATCCCGATGGCACTAAACGATTATTCACAGACGGAAAATTTTACACTCAAAGTGGTAAAGCACAGTTTGTGCTCACCGACTTTGCTGCACCTGAACAATTAACAAACACTGATTTCCCCTTTGTACTTAATAGTGGCAGGGTGAGAGATCAATGGCATACCATGACACGTACCGGTAAAACGTCAGAATTAAGCGCACACACCAACCGACCATATTTAGCTATTCATGCAATAGATGCTCAACGCTTAGCGTTAAAGAATGATGATTTAGTTAGCCTCAGCGCAGCCCATTTTAATAATAAGCAAAACCGAGTCTTGCTGCCCATAGTAATTGACAACAATCAACGTCAAGGAGAGGTGTTTGCACCCATTCATTGGAGTGCTAGTAACGCATCCAGCGCCAACATTAGCGCTCTTTATACCGATGCTAACGACAAAATATCTGGGCAGCCTGAATTAAAACATGCAGCGGTTAAGCTTCAAAAAGTCAGTTATCAATATTCTGGGCAGCTGTTTATTCGGCAACAGCTTAAGGTTGAGTTACTGCGAGAATATTTTGATTATTTTGTCACATGCCCCGTTGATAACGGGCATTTAGTATTTTTTGCCACAGAACAAGAGCCAGCAAAAATTAAGCGCGACTTACAACAACAACTGCCACTGTATGACGAATGGGTCAACGCCTCAGGCATTGACCTAAATAGCAGCTGTGCCATGCGCCAAGGTGTGATGTCATTGATCATGTTTATCTCAGTAAACCACAATGAGGTTGATCCCAGCTGGATCAATAGTTTGCTCATTAGCGAAAACGTAACGCCTGAACAGCTTCACGGTTTGTTAAACATCCAGCCTGATGTGCAATTCAAACAAGGCAAGTTAGTGTGTAGTTGTTTTAAAGTAGCTGAAAATACCATTATTGACGCCATCAAAGGTGGCTGTAACTCAGTAGACAATTTAGGTAAGCAGTTAAAGTGTGGGACTAATTGTGGCTCATGTAAGTCTGAACTGAGCCAAATGGTGAGGTTACATCAGCCCAAAAATCTCATTATTGAAGAAGACCAATTAATTACTTTGGAGGCCGTATCATGAATACCGAAAATACATTATT
The DNA here is from genome assembly GCF_000347635.1 of Paraglaciecola psychrophila 170. Lineage (NCBI taxonomy): Bacteria > Pseudomonadati > Pseudomonadota > Gammaproteobacteria > Alteromonadales > Alteromonadaceae > Paraglaciecola > Paraglaciecola psychrophila. The sequence continues at coordinate 2,481,289 of NC_020514.1, forward strand.
TCCATGGGGCTTTGCACGACTACAACAGTTTTTGTCTAGTCATAACGTCACACCTTTGAAGCAACTACCTAATTGGTTAAACCACTATTTTAGCCATCATCAGCTTGTGCCGCGTCGTAAACGTAATGCGAAAGGCCACGTTTATTTGATTGGAGCAGGGCCGGGCGATGCGGAGCTGCTGACTTTAAAAGCCCATCGCTTAATTCAACAAGCGGATGTAGTGATGTATGACTGGTTGGTTAACCCAGATATTATCAAGATGATCCCGCGTCATGTTGAAAGGGTATTTGTGGGTAAAAAGTGTGGCCGCCATAGTATGAAACAAGCCGATATATGCCAGTTGATGGTAGAAGTGGCACTAACCGGTAAAAACATTGTGCGCTTAAAAGGTGGCGACCCCGCTATTTTTGCTAGAGCTGCAGAAGAATGTGATATTTTAGCGAAGCACCACATCGACTTTGCGATAGTGCCGGGTATTACCGCTGCATCGGGTGCGTCGGCTTATGCAGGTATCCCTCTTACGCATAGAGAATGTGCTCAATCTGTTCGTTTTATCACTGCACACTTAAGATCAGAAAAGTCAGCCACAGGCGAGCTAAAGTCCCCTACAGACGAGCCCAATTGGCAAGCGCTGGTGGCAGGAGCCAACGCCTCACAATCTACCAATAAGGGTGAAACATTAGTGTTTTACATGGGACTCAAACGTATCGACACGATAATGCAGCGCCTCACAACCCATGGGCTAGAGGCGAGCACGCCAGTTGCCGTTATTGACCAAGCCACAACGGCACAACAGCAAGTGTGCATTGGCACCCTAGAAAATATCGCCCAGCGTGTGCTTGAACGTAATTTTCAAGGTCCAGCCATAACTATAGTAGGTGAAGTAGTGAACAAGCGTCACGATGTCAACTTATCGCTATTTTCATCATCAGCAAATGAGTTGAGTGTTAACACCTAATAAACACTTAAGTAATACGACTAGATAATGATTTTTTTTGTTATTAAGCGCAGCTATTCAGGATAGAATATCAAACACAACCAATAAGAATTTTCTAGTTATGCCCGAAATAATGTCAGATACCCCAACAGATTTTAAACACTTTATTCGTATTATCGGTCGTGGCCAACGTGCAGGGCGAACTTTAACCATGCAAGAAGCAGAACAGGCTATGAGTATGGTCATTAATGGCCAAGCCACAGCCGAACAAAAAGGTGCGTTTTTGATGTTGCTTCGGGTTAGAGAAGAAACAGCTGAAGAATTAGCCGGTTTTAGTCAGGCATTTCGTACTTGTAGCCTTGCTAGTGTGGCTGATTTATCTGTGGATTTAGACATGGGCTGTTACGCCGGTAAGCGCAGGCACCTACCTTGGTTTTTGTTGGCGGTTATGTTGCTGGCAAAAAATGGTAAACGGATATTTTTACATGGTACTCATGAGCCAGATTCAAAACGTTTATATCTTAAAGAAGTATTGCCACAAATTGGTTTTAAAGTGGCACAACACCCAGAGCAAGTACAAGTTGCATTAGACACTTTCGGTTTTGCTTACATGGACTTAAAACAGATTAACCCGCAACTCGACGATATTATTCAACTGCGCGAGCAATTTGGTTTGCGTTCGTGTGCCAATACATTGGCTAGAATGTTAAATCCCTCTCATGCCGCTCATTGCCTGCAAGGCATTTTCCATCGTAAAATTGACGAAAAACATCGTGAGACCGCCGCCTTATTAAATGACGCTAACGTATTATGTTTTAGAGGCGAAGGCGGTGAAGTCGAATTCAATCCGCTTCGAGATGTTACCTTGCATGTTAGCCGTAATGGGCAACAATCCAGCGAAGATGTAACCGCCACTTGTGAAACGTTTATTACTAAACCTCAAGAACTTGACGCTAAACAATTGATAAGTGTCTGGACTGGAGAGTTTGATGATATTTATGCTAACCATGCTGTAGTGGGTACTTTGAGTTTAATGTTGGTGTTAGTGGATAAACTTGACTGGACAGAGGCTTATCAACAAGCTGAACAGATGTGGCAGGGACGTGATAAAAAATGGCCTGTAGTTTTGCCTGAAGATAAGTCAGAGGTCGTGCCTTTTGATACAACTGGCAAGCATTACGCGCATTAAATTAGGGCTTGAGGGTTTGTGTTCATTAATTAACTATACTCTACCGGTCGCTTCTAAAAGTGCAGTTAATGGTCTGTGTAAAATTTTAAGTTCAGTCAATCATATTAATTTATGAGCGTGGCTTTATTAAATTGTTCATAGGCGCCAAACAAAGTTTGATTTAATCCTTTCATTAATTCGAGATTATCCTCATTAAAATACAACGACCAAAAAAAACGGTTGTTCATCCAAACAACCCACTTGTTTTATGTGTGATGTATCTAGATTATTTTTAATCATTGTCCATTGAATCACTTTCTTATCTTCAATAATGATATCTGATCGACCGATTTGTAGCATTCTTATCAATCGACTCGAACTATCTTCACCTGACATAAACAACAAATTCTTATTTTTGTCTTCATTAATATATGAATCTAAGGGCTCGCCGTAACTGTAGTCTTGAACTATTGCTAACTTATTTGAGCCGAATTTTAAATCAGGCTTATACAACCAAGTATTAGTGTCTTTAGAATAAAAACACATTTGATAACTTCCTATTGGGGAAGTAGAAAATATTAAATTTGGAGACTCCTCTAACGTAGACGTGAGCAAGCCATCTACTTTGTTTTGGTTAGCCAACCGAATAGCCCGTGACCATGGATAATACTCAATATTAAGATTGATACCTTGAGCATGTAGAATACTCGTCATAATTTCACCTACGATGCCATGCTTATCACCATTAAAGTCACATGTGTAAGGGCACCAATGGGTGGTAGCTAATGTGAGTGTTTTTTGTGCATGTGAAAGGGACGTACCAAAAAGCGGGATGATGCATAGCATTAAGTGTATTTTCATAAGACCCAATTCGGATGAATTTTTTATTGAAATCGACTTTAAATTATATAATTAAAAAGCATCATTTTCTATAACTGACATTATTTTGTACCCTGCCAGTGTATATTTTATATAGAAAGCCATTCTAATTTACTTGGAACTGGCTATTAATTTAAAAATAGTGTTAGGTTGGATATTTGCTTATTTACTGTGTTGTAATTGATCAGATACTGTTTAGTGATTACTGACGATTTAATATTGGCATCGAGCAAAAATGATATTTTTGCAAACTTTTCTGATTTGTGGTTTCTGTATTTAACCTATGAAAAGATAGTTAATAACCATCAAATCAAACATGCAGCGCAAGGCGTTTACATTGTTCTGAGCGTTATACAACTTAGGGTATTTATAGGAGGGTAGATGCTTCGATGGATTGTTTTACTTTTTAGCATAATCACTTGTTTGAACGCTAAACCTTCTAATAACCTTACCTCATTAGATGATAACGGCATTCAAAAATGGGAACCCAAAGTATTCTTTGGAAAAACGATTTACAGCATCGACGAGCATAAAGGCCGCTTGGCGCTTCAAGCAATTAGTTGAAACGCTGCTTCTGGATTGATGTTAAAAAAGAAAAATCGATATGGCTTTGACTCCTACATAAATTGGAGCTGGTTAGTAGAAAAAAAGTTGCAATAGCTAAACGAACGTACTAAAAGTGGGTATGACTTCATCGCCAGTATTTAGGTGGTTATCGATGGTGGCTTTATGCTTTGGAAGACTAAATCGTTAAACTATGTTTGGTCGAGTAATCAAGATAAAGGCTTGATTTGGGATAATCCATTTGCTGGTTCAAGTATCAAAATTATGTCTATCCGAGGAAAGGGATTTGAAAAAGGCAAGTGGTACCAAGAAAAACGCAATGTATACCAAGATTTGATTGATGTCTTTGGTGATAAAGGTAGTCAGGAAGCTAACCAGAAAACGTATAGATATTATAGCCATTATGACAGACACTGATAATAGTGAAAAAGAAGCAGAATCTTATTATGGTGACATTGAATTCAGTGAGTTGTAGTGTAGATCACCGATCTCGACAGCCATTTTAGATAATGTCGAAGAGCGTTAAATATTTGATTGAATCACATGCTGTATCTGCGATGTCTATTATACACATCACGTGAAGGTCAAATTATTCAACCACGAATTAAAACAACTAGGGAAAGATAAATATGAATCACCAAAATATCTATGGCTTAAATCCATCTGAGTCTCAAACTGAACTAGCGCTTGATCGCAGGCGCTTTATGAAACTTAGCAGTATTATTTTAGGTGCTAGTCTGTTACCGGGCTCCCTAGCCTTTGCCGCCGATAAGCCAAGTGCAGTGGGTTTACAATTATACACGTTGCGCGACATGATGGCGGTGAGTGTGCCTGCGACCTTAAAATTGGTTTCGGCAGTGGGTTATAAAGAAGTTGAAACCGCTGGATATTTTGAATATTCGCCTCGGGAATTTCGCAAAATGTTAGATGGTGAGGGGCTCACTTCACCTTCGGCGCACATTAGGTTGGATTTATTTGATAAGAGCCTCAACCAGGTTATCGATACAGCGAAAGAAGTGGGTCATGAGTATGTGGTTATTCCTTATTTGACTGTTGAGCAGCGTGGCAGTGGTATTAATGTCTATAAAAAGTTGGCTGAAAATTGCAATGTCTATGGTGAAGCCTGTAAAAAAGTAGGACTGAAATTGGCTTATCATAATCACGATTTTGAATTTGAAATGCGTGATGGGCAGTTACCTTATGACGTATTACTACAAGATGTTGATGCCGATTTAATGGCAATGGAAATGGATTTGTATTGGATGGTCAAGGCAAAACAAGACCCATTAGCATATTTTAAACGCCATCCCGGACGCTTTAAATTGTGGCACGTTAAAGATATGGACAAACAAGGTGCATTTGCGGACGTAGGGACGGGTATTATTGATTTTCCTGCTATTTTTGCTCATGCCAAACAAGCAGGTGTTGAACATAAAGTGGTTGAACGCGACATGACCGACAATATTGTCAAAACAATTCAGCAGGGTTATAAAGCAGTTTCAGCCTTGTCAAAAGCTTGACGTAAATTATGAATACGCGGCATATAAGTTTAATTTTAAAAGCAGCTAAAATTTTGCGTTAGTTTAGATAATTGTTTACATATCTATGCAAAATATACCAAGACCGTTGCTAGATAGCGGTAAATCTCTGAAAGGCGCAGTCTAAAACTTCGCACATAAAAGCCATCTAGTCGGCAAGTAAAGCTTACCACTAAGATCTTAGATGTGTTTTCAATCGTTGGTTGTTATAACTTTTAAGGAAAATGATATGAATAAACAAGTTTCAATTATTTTATTTAGCTTTGTCTTTATGATGGGATGCTCTGGCACCATTCCTAAGCTGGGAGTCACGAGTGGTCAATTAACTCCATGTCCTAGCAAGCCAAATTGTGTGAGTAGTCAAGCAACGGATAAAGATCATTATATACCCCCCATTAATTTCACTGGAACACCTCAAGATACACAAAATAAACTTTTACAAATACTAAACGCTTTGGAGCGAACCAAGGTTATAGTCGTTCAGGAAAGTTATATTCGTGTAGAGTTTACTTCCAAAATATTCAAATTTGTTGATGATGTAGAGTTTTCTTTTCCACCAAAAAACATCGAACAAATAATTATAAATGTAAGGTCTGCATCACGTATTGGCTATTCAGATCTTGGTGCAAACCAAAAACGAATTGAACAGATTAGAACTCAATTTAAAGAAGATGAATAAAGCTATTTATAAAGAGCGTCAAATTTTATTTTTGACCTCATCATCTGCTCATCACATATTGTCAGATGTAATCCACACTGAATAAGGTTAAATAGATGAAAGTAATTATTTTCGGAGGAATAGGCACTATAGCAAACACCTCATATCTTCAACGCAAAGCCTTTAACGCTGCATTTGAAGAACTATCAATTGAGTGGTTTTGGGGCAAGGGGGAGTATATGAGCCTCCTTACCCAGTCTGGTGGCGAATCACGCATCACTGAATACAATAATAAGTACGGAGGACTTCCAAAAGGTCTTTCGCCTGCTAGAGTACATAAGTTAAAAACAAGTTTATTCCACCGTTTTATGACTGACTCAATACTTCCGTTACGGGAAGGCGTTCAGTCGGTGATAGATAGTGCAAAATTTAACAATATAAAATTGGCTTTTGCTACTACTACTAGCAAAGATAACATTGATACGTTATTGAATTCAGCTGGGTTAGACCCGTCTACATTCGATATAATAACCAACCGGTCTTTGGTCGATGCATCTAAACCTAATCCTGAAGTGTACGAGTATTGTTTGGAAAAGCTTAATATTTTGGCCGCTGATAGCATGGCAATAGAAGACTCAAAATCTGGTGTAAAAGCAGCGATAGGAGCTGGCATAACATGCGTTGCATTTCCGAATGAGTTCACCGCAGATCATAGTTATGTTGATGCAATAGAAAATGTGGATGATTTAAAACATTCGGCGCACCTAAACGCATTTCTAAAACCGCAGAATTAGCATTTTATTAAGATATCCATCGTCAATATTGTAATTTCACGCTAAGCATTCGATTTAATTAACAATAGCGTCTAGGTAATTATGCTAATTCACAATTTTAGAGAGTAACTTGTTGTAATAAGTTAATAAAACTAATCTAAACTATTTTCTTGTGTTTGTTTTCGATGTTTTTAACGCTAAAATTTACAACTTATTAAGTCGTTATATTCAAATTTAGCAGCAAATTTATGCGCAAAATCTAACAACTTTTACTTTTTGTATCACTGTCTTTTAGAGCCCCATCAATTGCACAAGACAATCCTTTTAAAGCGGTACAGGACTTATTCTTTGCAATTTCAGAAGTTAATCATATAAAGATGAGAGACACAGTGACCAGTGATCTTCAGCTATTAGAAGCTGGGGGAGGATTGGGACATAGATGATTTAGTTGAGGTAGTTACTCCTTCTTAACTCGCGAGAAGAAACTATTTTAATGTTCTCAAAGTTAAAACCAGTGATGAGATGGCTTGGGTTAGTTATTAGAATAAAGCTGCATTTACCAAAGATGAACTAGTCGAAGCTGTTGTTTGGCTAGAGAGTGCGGAACTCATCAGAGATGATAATAATTAGAAAATTCAAATGTTACATTCGACTAGAATAAAACCTGAAGGTTTGCCAAAAAACATTGTGCTAATAGAGCATAAAGCTTAAAAATTACATGGCTGATAAATAACGAATATATGTCTTCAGGGCGTTTTTATTCTTAAATGATGTAATAATTATGGCGTTGTCAGGCTATAAAAGCAGATGTTAAGCGGGTCTTGCCAGTGGCACTTTCTGCGGGTAATTTTAATCATTACAATATGACGTTCATCAACATCTTGATACTTAAACACACCAACAATACGGCAAATATCTTTTTCAATACTTGAACTGGAAGTTTAGTCGAAAACTTTACTCCAACTGGTGCCATAGCAAATCCAAATATTGAAATAATAATCACACTCGGAATATGCACAAAGCCAACAATTGACTGATTATTGCCCAGTTCTTCTGCACTAATATGCCCATTAATGGCGTATCCAATGGTGCCTGCAATTGCGATTGGAAAACCAATAGCAGCCGAACTACCGATAGCTCGCCTCATTTCTAAGCCTCTACTCATCAAATAAGGAACTGTTAATGCTGCGCCACCAATGGCCACTAAGGTTGAAATACTTCCAATTCCAAAGCCAGCCAATTGCGGTGCTATGTTCGTTTTTTTAGTGGGTATATGTTGCTTGTTAAAGAATAGTTTTATAGAAATACTGAACATAAATAGCGAAAAGAACACGGCAAGAACGGTGGTGTTAATAATGGGAACCAAAAATGAAATGGATATGGCTCCAACAATGATAAGGGGGACCATTGCTTTAACATTTTGCCAATCAACATTATGGTTTTTATAATGGCTAAAAGCACTGGAAAAAGTTGTTGTAATAATCGAAGCCATTGAAGTACCAAGGGCTAGATGAACTGCATGACTAGGCACAGTTTGCGAGGATAAATAAATACTAGTGAGCATTGGCACTAAAATACCACCGCCTCCAACCCCTAATAAACCCGCTGCAAAACCCACCACGATCCCTAGCAGACTTAGTTGAATAAAAAATTCTATTTCCAATTAATAGTCTCTTCTTAATGCGGGCTATTTTTCTAGCCCTGCTGACTACGATTTAAGCCGAAATAATGTGCATACATCATCAACTTTCACCTCAGCTTTATGTTGCAATATGTGTCTTGCAGAGCGTAACTAAGGCTTATCCAAATACAACTTGTCGTAAAAGGTATACACCCACTCTGGTTTGTAGATGATCAATAAAGTAATAGTCATGCCATTAAACATCGCCTCAGGGAATAGCATTAAAGTAGTCAACAATAAGTAATTATTTTCAATTATTTGCCAGCTGTAGACATCATCAAAATAAAAATAGCCGCTAAATGCCAACATCTTTAGCCCAATAGCTAATGCACCTGGGAAAAATGCACAAAGAAATATATAAGTAAATATGTGGCGGGGTAATTTATGAAAGGTCAGGCTATAAATTCCGTATGTAAGCGCAATCGGGGCGAGTACCCCTAATAAAAAGTTTACCCCTAACATGTCGATGTTTTCTTTGCCAAATACGGTTAATCCCAACAAGGCCAGAGAGGCGCTAAAAATAGCCCAGCGGAAGCCTAACAATAAGGTTAAGGCAGAGAGCCATAAAAAGTGAACATTTAGACCGTCGTATATGCCTGTTCGAAACATCCATAAGATAAACAAACAAGCAGCACTACCAAACACTAAGTGCTGACATTTTTTGTCTGATATTAACTGGGAAAATATTAGTTTTTTGCTAACAAAATAACATATGGCTAAGCTAAGTAACCCTGCCACGGTTTGTATGTCAGTAAAGTATGCGGTTTGTTCCATGCTTAAATACTCAAACTCTATTGTTTTCGATGTTACTTAAAGACTGACCAAATAGGCGCATGGTCAGAGGGCTTTTCGATACCTCTTAATTCATAATCTACATCGGCTTCTTTTAACATCGCGTGTAACTTGGCGGTGGCTAAGATTAAATCTATGCGCAGACCACGGTTGTCGTTAAAACCTTTTGAACGATAGTCAAACCAGCTGTATTTTTTTGACTCTTGTGGATACATATCACGGAATCCATCGGTAAAACCCCAGTCAATGAGTGTATTCAACCATTCACGCTCTTCAGGCAAAAAGCTGCACTTTTTAGTTTGTAGCCAACGTTTGCGATTAGGCTCACCAATGCCGATATCTAAATCGGTATGTGAAACATTCACATCGCCCATCACAATCACATTTTCTTCAGGGGTATGATATTCGTTTAGATAACCCATCAAATCTTGGTAATATTTTCGTTTGGCAGGATATTTAGTTTCGTGAGTTTGGTTTTCACCTTGCGGGAAATAACCGTTTAACACCCGCACTGTTTCGCCGTTTTCCATGGGGTAACTCACCATGACCATGCGGCGCTGTGCCTCTGCATCATCAGTTGGAAAGCCATATTGCACCTCTAATGCTGGCTTTTTACACATCATCGCCACACCATAGTGGCCTTTTTGCCCATAAAAATAGACGTGGTAACCCATGGCTTCAACATCAGCAATAGGGAACTGGTCGTTGTGTACTTTGATTTCCTGAAGGCCAATAATATCTGGCTGATGTTTGTCGATTAACGCTTGTAATTGATGCAAACGTGCGCGTATACCATTAATGTTAAAAGAAACGATTTTCATTGAGAGGATCCAAAGGAAATAATATAAAAGGTTGGCAATTGGTCGTTACCACTATTACTTATGATATCAAGAACTGTTGTTCAGCTAAACAGTCATTTAAAAGGTTGTAACAAATTTTGTGTAACTGCTTATCATAAATTACTCTATTGAGAGTTAAGGATAGGCAGATGCAAATGAACAGAAAAGAACTTGAAGCTTTCGCTAAAGAAGCGGCCAAAGGCATTAAAACCCCAGAAGACTTAAATGATTTCAGCCGAATGCTAAGAAAATAACCGTTGAGGCTGCATTAAACGCTGAGATGGAAGAGCATTGAGGCTACGAGAAGCATGCTAAGTCAGTAGTAAAGAATAGTCGTAACGGCATGACTACTAAGCGTATAAAAACAGAAGATGGTGAGTTCGACCTCGACACACCACGTTATCGTGATGGCTCTTTTGAGCCTAAATTGGTCAAAAAGAATCAGTCTCGATTTACGTCCATGGATGAAAAAATCCTTTGGCTATATGCGCAAGGCATGAGCACACGTGAAATCGTACAAGCCTTTGATGAATGGTACGGGGCTGACATCTCACCCACGCTTATATCAAGAGTGACGAACGCCGTCATCGACAAAGCCGTTGAATGGTAATCACGACCGCTCGACCCCATTTATCCGATTATTTATCTCGATTGTCTTGTGGTGAAAATTCGCCAAAATAAGCGTGTTATCAATAAATCCATCTTCCTTGCGCTTGGTATTAATACCGAAGGCCACAAAGAGCTAATGGGCATGTGGGTAGCCGAGAACGAAGGCGCTAAGTCCTGGTTGAGTGTGCTGACGGAGCTGCAACATCGGGGTGTAGAAGACATCCTAATTGCCTGCGTAGATGGCCTCAAAGGCTTTCCTGACGCGATTAATGCAGTGTTTCCACAAACCAATGTGCAACTGTGTATCGTGCACATGGTGCGTAACTCACTTAAATACGTTTTTTGGAAAGACTACAAGGCTGTGACGACTGATTTAAAGCGTGTGTATCGTTCAAGTACAGAGGAAGAAGCCTTACTTGAACTGGAGCGTTTTAGCGACACCTGGGACGAGCAATATCCGCAGATTAGTAAGTCATGGCGAACACACTGGCAGAACTTAAACACTATCTTTAATTATCCTGCGGACATCCGAAAAGCGATATATACGACCAACGCCATTGAGTCTCTCAACAGCGTTATCTGCAAGGCACTTAAGAAACGAAAGATATTTCCAAGCGACGATCCAGCTAAGAAAATGGTGTACTTAGCCATCACCGAAGCATCAAAAAAATGGTCTATGCCAATTCATAACTGGCGGCAGGCGATGGTTCGCTTTATAATCGAGTTCGGGGACCGCCTCGAGAAACATCTTAAATAATGGCAGTTACACAGAATCTGTTACAGGCTCTTGGTTTCTGAAAAAGCGCTCCTAATGTTCCATATGCAAAGCGTTATCAGCCGTAATAATATCGGAGTTGTGCGATTAGAATAAGCCTATCTTGTTGCTTATAAATAATCCGATGTTCATTATTTATACGACGAGGCCAATATCCATATAAACCGTGTTTTAAAGGCTCAGGTTTTCAATTCCTTTTTTTTGAGTTCTTTGGACATCTTTACAGGCAGATTCAAGTTTGAAGTGCATAACCTCTAAGCAGCTATAGCCACCATGTGTTCAGCCATCAATTTGGCTGGCGTTTTATAATTTAGTTTCTTTCTTGGCCTGTTATTGAGATTGACTATTACATCTTGAACGGCTGATTGCGATACCTTTTTAAAGTCTGTTGATTTCGGCCAATATTGTCGTAATAGACCATTGGTATTTTCATTCAAGCCTCGTTGCCACGAACAATAAGGGTCTGCAAAATACACATCACATTTCAATCTTTCAGTCATCTGTTCATGGTACGCAAACTCTTTACCATTATCCGCTGTAATCGTGAGTACAGCGCTTTTAAACGGCGCTTACAAGGCGATGGTGGCTGCTGTGACTATTTTTGCTGACTTGTCATCTACACGTCTCGAGACGGTAAAACTCGTTTTGCGCTCTACAATCGTGACCAGTGCGCCACTGTGACCTTTGCCAATAACGAGGTCAATTTCCCAATCACCCATTCTACTTTTATCATCAACAACGTGTGGACGCTCATCGATACTTATACGGTTCTTAATAAACCCTCTGCCAGCTTGTTTATCCTTACTACGTGATTGATAAGCTTTACCTTTCCTACGTAAATGTTGGAATAAATAACCACCATTTTTTTGTCAGACCAAATGTGCTGATAAATAGTTTCATAACTAATGTCGATGCTCTGGTCCTCCCTAAGCCACCCAGACACCTGCTCTGGACTCCATTTCGTAGTAAGTTTGACTCAATTAATGCAATGAGTGCTGTTGTCATTTTAATGGCTTTACAGCGACTAATCGGCGTGTGTCTGTCGATGTTTGAGCTTGCTTAAAACGATAGCCTCGTTTGCCTGTATTACGGGAAAACTCCCTGCTAATGGTTGATTGACTAACCTTTAGTTGTTGGATATTTTATTTTGGCTCATTCCTGTTTTACTTAAAGCATAAATCTGGCATCGTTGTTCATAGGTCAGTTATTTATATGTTTTCAATGTTGCATCTCTTGCCGGAGAAAAAGCGATTAGCATATATTCAGCCGACCGTCTTTTCTACCCGTTCAAGTTATGCACTTATTATTTGAATCCAAGACATAATAAGTTAGTACACTTTAGTATTTTTTTGTCAGTTGTTTGCCAATAAAGATATTTTTCTCAAGGCTTGGTTGAGGACGTTAATTTTACTCAATAAGCACTTGTTCAGTTCTTTTGTCGGCTTCAAGCTCGGTAATTGATTCTAAAAGGTTTCTAGTGTTTGCTGGAGATCTAAGTAAACAAGTAGTTTCTTGCATTGCGTTATAGTCTTCTAAAGACATCATAACATCAGGAGCTTCACTTTACGGGTAATGATAATTGGCGCGTGGTCATTACAAACATGCGCTATTGTATTTGCTAAATTTGCTCTAGCTGCGGTATAGCTTATTGCATCCATATTAACTCTAAAGTGTTGATGTACGTTTATTTGTACGTGCTAGTGTAATGGCACATAGTAAGTAATTTAACAGGGGCAAAAACAGTTGGTTTTGCTTCTTCGTCGCTAATTTTTAACCAACAATATTTATCCGTTAAAGGGGCGTTATGTTTTTCAAGAGGTGATTGGGTACTTTATTGCTTTGAATGTCTTTGTAAATGCTTCAGTAAAATATGAGACCAAGTATCGCCCCAAAGAGTTTGAAACTTATATGTTTCAAAAATAGGCCACTTCTAGATATCTAGTAGCGGCCACATAATTCAGTAGGCTGTAAAGATGTCCTCTTTATTTAACCGGCTTCACAAATTTCAGAGTCATCCTGTCTGACTCACCAATTTCACGGAATTTTTGGTCTTTTTCAGCAATAGGCTTACCAGCCTGAAGTGCCCAAACGCCGTTTTCCCAATCTGCAGGGTCTTTCTTGTTGGCATTTATTTCACTGGTTGCGGCTAATTCAAAGCCTGCTTTTTTTACCAAATCGACAATATAACTTTGCTTCACATAACCGCGCATTGTTTCTTTAGGATCTGTGTCGAAGTCTTCACGCTCACGGTGCTGAACTATGCCTAGCACTCCGCCTGGTTTCAGTGTTTCTAATACTTCTGCTAATAAACCGTTGACATCGCCTCGGCCAATCTGTCCATGCATTCCACGAATAATAAGCACAGTGTCAACGCTGTTGGGCGCTGCAAATGGAACTGTTTGTCCTATGAAGCGAGCTGATGCATTGTGTCCAAACATGCCACTCTTATGTTCGATAAATGTTTCACGCCACTGCATTCCACGCTCGTAGCGCTCGCCAGGTGTTGGACTATTGTTCAATGCGATGTATTTACCGTTCTCGACAGTAAGAGGCGCTAGTATACGGGTATACCAGCCACTCGATGGACCCAGTTCGGCAACCGTCATATTTGGCTGCACTCCAAAGAAGTCTAGTGTCGCGACAGGATTACGATATTGATCGCGCTCCATGTCTCGCTCAGAACGTAATACATTATTACTTACGGCTTTTTCAATAGATTTTTTTAGCACTATGAATATGGTTTTCTGCTTCGCCTTTTTCGTGATGTCCAGCTGTTGCGGATGGTGCGCTTAGCAGGAAAAAAGCACTAGCTGCACTTAAAATCAGAGTTTTTTATCATATTGTTTGGATCCTTGGCTGATGTAGGTTTTGAAATTAACTTTCTTTTTAAAGTTAATATACTAAAAGCCTTACGCACACATCAATCAATTTTGGATGTTTCTAATTATGTTTACTAAATCTGCGAGGGTAGAGCGGCTGAAATCTATATCTTAATATTATGAATTAGAAACGATTTTCAAGGACGAAATATATGGTTAGGTTACATCAATATTAAATATTCTAATTTGGACAATTGCATATTCGAATTATTCAATATTAGAAATTTTTGGTTCGCGTTATAGTCATTAAAAGAGAGTAAATGACATCTCGCTGAATTTAAACTTATGACTTAGGAAAATTGCCAATGTTGTCAACTGAACAAATAAAGCACTTCGATGAACAAGGTTTCATTGTATTGGACGAAATTATTCCTTTGAATGAAATTGATGCGATAAAACATCGTGCCAATTCACTTGTAGAACAGTGGGTTGAAGACAGTCCAGCTCATATTTTTAGTACCAATGATAATAACCGTAGTGATGATTCATATTTCCTCGATTCAGCAGAAAAAATTCGATGTTTTTTTGAAGAAGAAGCGTTTAATGATCAAGGAGAACTTGTTCAAGAACGTGCTTTATGCATCAATAAAATTGGTCATGCGCTGCATGAATTAGACCCAATATTTAACAGCTTTAGTCATCAAAAACTATTGGGCGATATGATGTGTGATCTTGGCATGACTACACCGCAAATTCGTCAATCCATGTATATTTTTAAACAACCTAAAATTGGTGGCATTGTTAATTGGCATCAAGATGCCAGTTTCTTTTTTACTACGCCGCAAAGTGTGATTACTTTGTGGTTTGCAATTGAAGACGCCACATTAGAAAACGGCTGTTTGTGGGTTGAGCCAGCAGGTCATAGAGGTCCACTTAGAGAGCGTTTTAATTTGAACGACACGCAAACTACTATGGTTAATTTGGACAAAGCCCCATGGCCAACTGAAAAGTGTGGTAAACCAGTTGAAGTGAAAGCAGGGAGTTTAGTTATTTTTCAAGGCTTGTTACCTCACTACAGCGCGCCAAATCGTTCATCCAAGTCGCGCCAAGCTTTTACATTGCATGTCACCGATGGTGAGTGCGAATACGCAGCACAGAACTGGATACAAACAACAACATTACCTTTACGAGGTTTTAGTCGTTAAGACTTTATTTATGTTGCGTTACTGACACTTAAGTTATGTGCTAATTAAGACTTAAACAAGCCCAGCAGCAGCAAGCGCAACCACGTGTGGGCAAGGTCAGTTTCACTTCGTTGATGCCAAAAAAGAGAATATACAACTGGCTCTGATTGACATGGCATACTCAATTTCACCAGTTGATTAGATTTTAAAACTGATTCTGCCCAGCTTGTTGTAGTAGTAAAAATTAGATCTGAATGACTACATAAACTTGTTGCAGCGTTAAAATCAGGAACCTGTATAACCACGTTTCTTTGAAAGCCTAACTTAGATAAAGATTGGTCAAACATGGGGATGCCAAGTTCGTTGTCTTTAACATGTATATGTTTACTGTTTAAGTATGTCTGTTGATTCCAGTTGTTCTGTAAAACTGGATTGGTTTTTCGCGTTAAACAAACCAGCTCGTCTCTATATAATTCTTCACTGCTGAGATGTTTATGTAATTTGGGACGTTGACCAACATCGTGTGGAATAATGACGAAATCTAGCTGACCCTGATTAAGTTGTTCAAGGCTAATGTTGTCTTTAAACCAAGTATCGATTCGCATATTTGGGGCTTCATCTAAAATTTGTTGCATGATTTTTGAAAATACAAATTCGAATGCACTTTCTTGCATCGAAATTTTAAAACACCCTTGATATTTTTTTAAGTCAAACGCAGAAGGTGAAAATATTTCGTTGATCGCATTTATGGCCGCATTAAGTTTCGGCTCTAATTCTTGCGCTAGTGGCGTAGGCATCAAACTGTGAGAAACACGGTGGAATAAAGGGTCTGCGAATATATGCCTAAGCTGTGACAAGTTTTTACTGATAGTAGACTGACTTAAATTGAGTCGAATTGCAGAAGATGAGGCATTACGCTCTTGTAACAGCACCTGAAGCGTTACCAGTAAGTTAATATTAACGCGAGTTAATTGTGAGATTTCCATTATTAGTTGGCTTAAATATTGAGATATTCGAATAAAGAAAATATATTCTACATACTATTCGCTTTTTGAACAATGGCGATTCAGGGTCTCAAGTTTAGGCGTAATCTAACCTCAATATTAGTCTTAAGGAAATTGAATTGAATGTGAAAAAACTGACCATTGCAGCGTTAAATATCACTAATATCGTAGAATAAAGAATAAATAATAATAAATACAAAGAGTTAAATTATGAATGTCTTCATGGGGTTAATTGGAATAATAAGTTTGACCTGCTTCGCCATATTACTATCGAGTAACTGGCGAGCGATAAATATAAGAACAGTTTCCCTAGCATTTGCCATTCAGGCTAGTTTTGGTGCATTCGTACTCTATTTACCCTTTGGGCAAGATGTATTAATCACTGTGGCGAATGGCGTTCAATGGGTTATCGATAGCAGTCAAAATGGAATAGATTTTTTGTTTGGGGGGTTAGTGAGTGACAGAATGACCGAATTATTTGGGCAAGGTGGTTTTATTTTTGCCTTAAGAGTTTTACCCGTCATTATCTTTTTTTCATCTCTTATCGCCGTTTTATACCACTTAGGGATAATGCAAAAAGTGATTGCTGTTATAGGTGGCGCGTTGCAAAAAATCCTCAAAATAAGTCGCCCTGAAGCGATGTCGGCGACAGCTAATATTTTTGTTGGATTAACCGAAGCACCACTCGTTGTCCGTCCATTTATTGGTCGAATGAGTGAATCTCAATTATTCGCAATTATGGTTGGCGGAACAGCATCAGTTGCAGGCTCAGTATTGGTGGGTTATGCCTCCTTGGGCATCGATTTAAAATACTTAGTTGCAGCAAGCTTTATGGCCGCACCGGGTGGATTATTCATGGCAAAATTAATAATGCCAGAACAGGGTACGGCAATTGAATCCGTTGATGATATCGAAGAAAATGACGATGACAAACCGATAAATGTGATAGACGCAGCGGCTATCGGGGCAACCGTTGGTATAAAACTGGCAGTCAATGTGGGTGGCATGTTGCTAGCGTTTTTAGGGTTAATAGCCTTATTGAATGGATTTGTAACAGGCATAGCTGGATTACTTGGATTTGAGGGCATTACCATTCAAATATTATTGGGGTATGTTTTTTCACCCATCGCTTTTCTTATTGGTGTTCCGTGGGGCGAAGCGTTACAAGCAGGCAGTTTTATCGGGCAGAAGATTATTGTAAATGAGTTTGTTGCGTATATAAATTTTGTAGAAATAAAAGATACATTATCAGAACATACTCAGGCAATTATTACGTTTGCTTTGTGTGGATTTGCTAATTTATCTGCTATTGCCATATTGGTAGGTGGCTTAGGTGCAATTGCTCCTAATAGACGACAAGACCTCGCACGCTTGGGGTTTAAAGCGATAATTGCTGGTTCGTTATCTAATTTGATGAGCGCAACTTTAGCAGGGATTTTTATCAGTTTAGTGTAAGTGGCTCTTTCAATGAGGTTTGCACTAAAAGTATCTGTGATTCAGCAGGGCAGGTTGATTGAAAATCACAATTATTTAACCCTTGATACATTAAATACCTCGCATCTACTATGACCGACTTTTTACTAGAAAGTACAATTGGTTGAGATACATGCTGTGGGATAAATAAAATGTAGTAATATTATGTCCTGTGAACGCAAGCTAAAATGAACTCAGACCCATGCATATTTTAAATTTTGAAGCCTTTCTTGTGGCAATTACGTTGTTAACGATTACTCCTGGGATAGATACGGTGCTGGTGATAAAGAATACCAGTCGTTCGGGCGGTAGGGATGGTGTTGTCACTAGCCTTGGCATTTGTCTTGGGCTTTTTGTGCATGCGACGTTTTCGGCTATAGGTATTTCGGCAATTTTACTGCAGTCGTCAGAACTCTTTTTAGCAATGAAATTGGTAGGTGCCACCTACCTTATCTGGTTGGGCATTGGAGGATTAAAAGCGGCTTTTAAAAGTCACTCAGGGTTAATGATTGATGACTCCGTAGCCAGAATGTCTAGTGTTAGACGCCCACTCAAAGAGGGCTTTTTGTCAAACGTATTAAATCCAAAGACTGCGGTTTTTTATCTGGCGTTTCTACCGCAATTTATCGATCCACAATACTCACCTCTATTGCAAGCTATGACCATGGCCGGAATACATTTCGTCATTGCTATGTTCTGGCAATGCTGCCTTGCTGGAGCTGTTAGCTCCGCTAAACGTTTTTTTGCTAGCCCTGTGGCGTTGAAATGGATGGAAGGCATAACAGGTAGTGTGCTGATATTTCTTGGTTCAAAATTGCTTTTTGACGAGCAGAGTTAAGACTACGGTTAAGAATAAATAGTTGATCTCGAATACAGAATTCGCGATTTACTGGTGCAGCCTATATGAATGTTTTCATATGGCGCAACAATTAAAACTGTTTCAACAACTTTACCCCGTAGTCCAGAATTTGCATTATCTTAGATTATTTTTATACTCTCAACTGGTTTACTATTTCAAGCATTTCTGCTGCTTTTCATTTTTGGTAGTTTCACTTTTAGCACCTCAGTAGTTTCTTACTGACCAGATGGGGCAGTGCAAGTGTTATTCAGTCTTGAACAAAGCTCGACGTTACCAAGCGCTTTGCAGAGTGCTCTTTTGGAATGCCTTCGCGACGTTCTGCACCAAGGTTACTAGTGCTAGCGGGATTGGTCTTGCTAATTTTTAATGAAGCACGATTTTTGATCTGCGCATATATTCAAATTATTACTAAAATAATTGGTGCAGCTACGATTGACTTATTTAGACACCCATTGTACGTGGTTAAGTAACGCAATTTATTTGATTAAATTACAGTGGGTGTTTTGTTTATCTTAGTTTGATTAGATGGTGTTATCAGCCAGGTTTGGACAATAGCTCGTCTTCATCGTCTGCAATATTGGTGTTATCCGTCAGTAAGCTTGAATAAACCCCGTTCATTGCCAGTAATTCCTGATGGTTACCTTGCTCCACAATTTTACCTTGGTTAAGTACTAAAATTTGATCTGAGTGGCGAATAGTACTCAGGCGGTGAGCAATCGCGATTACGGTCTTCTCCTCAAACAAACGCCCAATGGCTTTCTGGATCAGACTTTCGGTAATGGAGTCCACTGAACTGGTGGCCTCATCTAACATCATCACTTGTCCACCTTGGGCTACTGATCGCGCAAAGGAGATAAGCTGGGCTTGGCCCGCTGACAAGTTACTGCCGCTATTTTTTAACTCAAATTGGTATTGACTCGGTAGTCCTATAATAAAATCGTGGGCATAAACGTATTCTGCTGCGTCGACCACTGCGTCGTCACTGATTTCGTCGGCGCCAAGGGAAATATTAAAATGAATATTTTCCTCAAATAGAAACACGTCTTGTTGCATCAGAGAAAACAAGTGCAACATTGAATCTTTGGGAATACTCGACAACTCAATACCATTCAAAAGAATGCTGCCCTCGTAGTCCATGTACGCTTTACTCATGATGCGAATGACTGTCGACTTTCCTGAGCCTGTAGTGCCGACTAAAGCCAATTGCTCGCCCTTACTCAACGCGAAGGACACATCATCCAATACGTAAGGGCCAACGCCGCCGTAACGGAAGCGCACATTCTTGAATTCGAGCGTCTCGAAATTAGTCAGCTTGTCTTTTAGTGTTTCAGCTGATAAGAGCGTTTTTCCTTGTTCTTCAAGCTCTTCCACAAAAAGTTCTTCTATGTGCTCAAAGGCCGCGAAAGAGCGCTGTATCGAGGCGATTTGTGAAGTGAAATCACGCAGCGGTACAAACACTTTTTCCAAGGTATTGATGAAAGCAATCAATACGCCAAGGCTGACGGCTCCTGCAAGTACCTTACCTGAGCCAAACCAAATAATAAGGCCGATAGTGATAGTTGTGATACCCGTTATAATCGAAAACAAGGTGGCATCGTATTTATTGGTTTTTAATTGCGCATGCAAGAAATCTTCGGTGTAACTATGATACTTGGACTCGACCTCTTGTTCGGCGCCATATAACTGAACGGTTTTCACTCCTAACAAACACTCTTGCAGATAGCCTGTGCCTTTGGCCAAAGATGAGCGGGTGATGGTATACATTTCTCGCAGCCGATTACGCACATACTGGGTCAGCATTAACACTGGAGGAAACACCAGCAAGACCAATAAAGCCAATTGCCAGTTGATGAAAAACATAAAGATCAGCACCGCTATTGTATTAATGGAGTCTTTCACCAAACTCAATACGCCCAGCACGAAGGACTCACCTATGACTTCAAGATCACTCGTCAATCGTGACAACGTAACGCCCGTGGGTGTTTTGTCATAATAGGTTCTAGGCAGTTTCAAAATGCGCTGAAACAAGGCCATACGCATATCGAAAACAGCCTTCTGTCCGGTCAAGCGTAAGCAATAGGTGTAGATGGCATCGGCAATGTAATTGAAGACCAATACCACCAACATAATTGCAATCAGCCACATCATTCCATCGTATTTACCAGGTGTGAGGTGGTCATCAATGACTTGGATAATCAACCAGGGAAACAACAAGTTGGCAGCCACTGATATCGGCATCATAAGCAAGCCAATTACGGCGGTCTTTTTGTAGCGTGATGCATACTCAAAGAAATGTTTGAGGTGTTGAAAATCTGGAGATTTAATCATGCGGGACTCTCCGACTCATGTTGCTGTAATTCCCAAGTCTCGCGGTAATAGTCTGACGACTTAAGTAGTTGGGCATGAGTACCACGGGCGATGATTTCACCCTTTTCCAAGACCAGAATTTTGTCCATGTACTCCAGCGCGCTGACTCGGTGAGACACCACCAACAAACTCTGCCCCTGAATGCGATTAAATACCCCTTTTAGAATGGTACGTTCGGTTTCGTAATCCACCGCCGATAACACATTGTCCATAATGATGAGGTCGCTGGGTGTGAGCAGAGCCCGTGCGATACTCAGACGCTGTTTTTGCCCACCCGATAGCATAATACCTTTTTCACCTACCAGAGTTTGATCGCCAGCGCCAAATCGCTGCACATCTTCGCTTAACTGACTGAGTTTGAGTACTTGGTCTACATTGAGCTCATCAGCGCCATGGATTGGTTGTTTAGCGCCAAATTTCACGTTCTCAAAAATCGTATCGGAAAACAGAAAAGGGTCTTGGGTTATGGTGCGCACATAGCTTCGCCAATCTTGACGAGACATCTGCGTAATATCTTTGCTACCCCAAAAAATGTGTCCTGCTCCTAGAGACAAATGATGATTCAAACAATTCACCAAGGTACTTTTACCCGAACCAATACTGCCTAAAACACCTACTTTTTCGCCGGCTTCAATAGAAAAACTGAGATCCTTCAGCACCATTTCACTGTCTTCACCCTTAGAGCTTGGGTAGCGATAACTGAGGTTTTGTACCAACAGTGTTGATTTTCGTAACGTAGATTTTTCATCCTCGCTCATTCTCAACATATCTGTGTTTGGCACCTCGTTATTGAGAATGTTCTGAACACTATCAATACTGATCATACCCATTTGATAAACCGTGGCAATTCGCCCTAAGTGCATTAATGGAAGAGCTAGAAGTACGGAGTAGGACAAAAAAGCTGTAATTTCGCCAATAGTCAGCTTTGCCTGCAAAAGATAATAACCACCCAGTCCCAAAATCAGCACTTTCATGAAATGGTTGGCGTAATCCAGAATAGGCATAAAGAAGGTTTGGATTTTGGCTATTTGCATCGTGCAATCAAAGAGACGAGCATTGACCCGATCCACTTCGTTGGTGACCCATTCACCCATCTGTTGATTTTTAATCAAGTCGATGCCCGACAAGTAGTTCATCAACTGCTCTGATAGATTCTGCAAACATATTAATCGCTGTGCATGTAAGGCTCGTAACTTTCTAAAACCAAGCCAGAAAATGACAGAGGCAATCACGATGGGGATCGCAGAGTACATAGTGAGTTGTGGAGAAATTCTCCACATCCAAATCGGCGTTAAAGACAGAGCAAACAAAATATTAAACAGCTGTAAAAAACCAATGCCGTAAAATAGGCGAATGCCATTTAAGTCATTATTGATAATAGATATAAGTTTACCGGACGCATATTGCTCGTGAAAGGTTGAAGGCAGACGATTTAAACGATGAAACAAATCATTTTTTAAGGCCGCTTCAGTAATTCGACCTGGGTTTAAAGAATACATTCTGGACAGAATACGGATCACCACCATGACCACCGAAAGCGCAATTACCCAGTGTACGTTTTCAAGCAAACCCTCTTTTGACTCTGTCGTTGATTCGTTAAGTAAATCAACAGCAAGCTGGATGTAGCGCGGAATTTCCACTTGTAGATAATTCACTACAAAAATACATACTATCGCAAACATATAAGAATATTTATTCAACAGTAAGTAGTGAATGATGAATTTTGATTTAGTCATTGCTGTTTGAGCCCTCGTTATAAATCGATGGATATCGCGCAAGGCAGGCGTCGATAATCAGCTGCCTTGGGTCTCCTTCTTTACTTAGTTGCTCAAGCAACCATTCAGGCAGGCGGATGGGTTGAGTTCTTACGCCGGGCTTGCGACCACAACCGATGCGTTTACCGCCATGATCACCGCAAACTTCATTGGAATTATTGGGCATTTGTATTCACTTAGAAGAGTGGAAACAGAGGTTTTTGATAAGTGTACGCTTTTCAAGGTTTTTTTGCTACCCGCAAAACAATTATTCAGAAATAATTACATTACGATGGGTGTCTCGTTAATTGCTATTGTGGGCGTCTTGGGTGATAACAACGCAGAGCCATAACATTTTTTACAGTGGCGATGGAGGATACTTTGACGGCTTTAAAAAAATAGGTGAAGCACTAGGGCCATTTAATTTGGCCATATTAGAGAGCGGTGCCTACGACAAAAACTGGCCATCAGTACATATGATGCCAGAACAGACTATTCAAGCGCATAAAGATCTTAATGCCGATGTGTTATTGCCTGTGCACAACAGTACTTTTGATTTGGCCTTCCATCCTTGGTATGACCCATTAACTAAGTTGTCTGTGTTAGCGCATGAACATGATATTAAACTCGCTACGCCAGTTATTGGCGAGCAGTATCGGCTAGATAGCAAAGTGCCTACTCAGCAATGGTGGGAGTTTGACTAATTACAATTTTATTATCCCTTGGTAAATAACTTTGTGAATTAGCAATAAAAAATCTACTGGAGCATGTTCTTTAAAGATGAAAGATTATTTAATCTTTGACAATTTTCCAAGGCATCTCTTATAGATCTGCTCAAGTAAATCTGATTTTTTGATTATGTAAAGATGGGTGTCTTTGTAATTTCTTCTACGTAACTTCTGAATATTTTATTTATTTTTTATAAGCTCTTGTTACATATCTTTCTTTGGAGGTTTTGATACAAAGTGGTAATTATGAGAGCTATCTAATCTCCCCATTGTTTTAATAATGGAATAGTGTAGGAATAAACAAATACAATGCCGATTAATCACTATGTTATTAAAGTCAGAATAAAAAAATGATAAATAAAAATTGGTTGAAATTGTCGATGCTGTGTTTCATCTGCTTGATGTTTTTGATTGGATGCCAAATAAATAAAAGTAATCTATCTCATTTTGATAACAGCATAGATTTGAGCAATGATCAGGATCAAATTATTTTATTACATGGCATGTATCGCAGTGCTGATGCTATGCAGCCACTCGAAACATTCTTTCGCAATGAAGGATATCAGATAACCAATATCAGTTACCCGTCTACAAAATATGACATTGAAACTTTGGTTAGGGATTACCTGCATCCTGCTGTTCAAAAGGCACAGAGAAAAGGTATGCAAAAAATCCACTTTGTTACTCATTCCATGGGCGGTATTTTAGTTCGCTATTATCTTAAAAATCATCCATTGGAAGGCCTAGGAAAAGTGGTGATGATCGCACCACCAAATCAAGGAACAGAACTGGCCGAACTGTTTGCCGATTCATCCTGGATAGATACAAATACCGGTCCCGCTAAATTGCAACTCAGTGCTCAGCAAGACAGTTGGGTTAATCAACTAGGCCCAGTAAATTTTGCAGTAGGTATTATTGCCGGTAATTACAATTCCAACTTGCTCACTGCTTGGCTGCTGCCGGGAGAGGACGACGGGGTAGTATCCGTTGAAAGTACCAAGGTGCAGAACATGCAAGACTTTATGATCGTAAACGAAAAACACTTCAAACTGCGAGGAAATATAATGGTTCTGCATCAAGCTGCTTACTTTCTGAAACACTCCAGCTTTTATCGCTCTGCCTCTGATTTTGGGACCTAATATTTACCAAGATACCCATTGTAAATATGGTCAAATGACAAGTCATATTTGATTAAATTACGTTGGGTATCTCATTAATTGTTAATTAACTAAAGTAGTACCACCGTCAACTGGAATAATTTGTCCAGTGATGAATGCGCCTGCCTGACTGGCCAACATAATGGCAACACCAGCGATATCGCTTGGTTCACCCCAGCGTCTCATGGGAATGGTTTGCAGTTCTTCATCAAATGCAGCCTGGTCTGTGCTTAGAAATTCGGTCATTTTTGAGTAAAAACGCCCTGGCGCGATGGCATTGACACGAATATGTGATGCTGCCAATTCAGTTGCTAATACTCGTGTTACCTGATGAATAGCTGATTTTGATACGGCGTAACTAAAGGTATCCAAGCCATTGCCCAAGATACCAGCAATGGAACCTATATTTATTACAGTAGAGGTGTTTTTTGCATCGGCATTTTTAGCTAGTAGGGGGGTTAATGCTTGAGTTAAGAAAAATGGGCTCTTAACATTGATGTCCATCACTTTGTCCCAGCCACTTTCAGGAAACTGACCAAAAGGTGCTCCCCAAGCCGTTCCAGCGTTGTTTACTAACACATCAATATGATCTTCACGTTTGTTAATTTCCTGAACTAACTGGCTTAACCCTTCGCTTGTAGAGGCATCGCCAGGCAAAGCAATACATTCGCCAAATTTGCTTAGCTCTTCGGCTGCAGCAATGCAGGCTTGTGCTTTACGACCTGTAATGTAAACACGTTTTGCCCCTGCTTCAAGAAAGCCTTGAGCCATAAAGGCACCTAAACCACGATAACCCCCAGTAATAACACAGATTTTTTCTTGCATAGAAAATAGATTTTTAAACATTTATTTCTCCTTTTGAAGTATTTGATCAATTTATCAAAGAAATCCCTGTGAAGAATATTTTTTAGAATGATGATCAATAAATATGTAGGATCAATTTAGTTGTACAAAACGCTAACAAGCCATCCGTTGTGAATAGAGTTAAATAACTCTAAGTATCTGATTAAATTATAATAAATATCTAAGTGATTTGACATGTTAGCAACTTTTTATATGCTATTACGTCGCTTTGGGCGGTGTAAATTTGATTTAATGGTAGTAGTTATGGCACTGATATCTAGCTTTGAATGGGGTAATCTTTTACAAAGAAAACGTTTGAATTATCTAAAATTGCTGCGAAAAGAAATGTAGAGTGCTGATTTAAGCTGGGCATTCATAGACATCCAAGATACAAATATTAACAAACAGATATGGGAGAGACTTTTTGGAACTACAAGATAAGATTATCTTAATCACTGGTGCCGGCAGCGGTATTGGTCGAGCTCTAGCCGTTCGCTTTCACGCAGCAGGTGCTAAGAAGATTGTGGCGGTGGATATTAATCTAAGTAACGCGCAAGTCACAGCTGACATGGTGAGTGGTGTTGCCATGATGGCTGATGTAGCTAAAGAAGATGATATCTGCCGCGTGATCGAAGAAACCGAAGCCAAGGTTGGCCCCATCGACCTGTTTTGCTCAAATGCTGGTGTGGCTATAGGTGAAAGCATCGATTCCCCCAATAATCAATGGCAGGCGAGCTGGGATATCAATGTTATGTCACATGTCTATGCAGCACGACATTTAGTGCCGCGCATGGTAGCAAGGGGCGGCGGTTATTTTTTAAATACCTCATCTGCTGCAGGCTTGCTCAATCAGATTGGTGGCGCTGCTTATGGTGTTACCAAACACGCCGCAGTCGGTTTTGGTGAGTGGTTGGCTATTCATCATAAACATGAAGGAATTAGTGTGTCTATGTTGTGTCCCCAAGCAGTGCGCACACCCATGACCGCATTGGATA
This sequence comes from Paraglaciecola psychrophila 170, assembly GCF_000347635.1. Classification (NCBI taxonomy): domain Bacteria; kingdom Pseudomonadati; phylum Pseudomonadota; class Gammaproteobacteria; order Alteromonadales; family Alteromonadaceae; genus Paraglaciecola; species Paraglaciecola psychrophila. The sequence continues at coordinate 2,507,685 of NC_020514.1, forward strand.
ACGATGCTATTGCGGCCGCTGCGAGCAATGGCATGATTGAGCCAGAAGAGCTTGCTAATTGTGTTGTGGAAGAACTACGCAAAGAGAGTTTCTTGATACTGCCTCACGCCATTGTGCAGGAATATATGCGCAACAAAACGACTAACTACGATCGTTGGATTGGCGGCATGAATAAACTTATGCGCCACATTATGGGTATAGGCAAATAAAATGTTTAAGCTGAGTATTTAATAGATCCTACTGCTATATATCAGAGCAGAAAAATTAACCATGCTTTACAAGCTTTATGAACGAATATATGCATGCGCATATTCAATATAAATTAAAGTCAGTTAAAATATAAAGGAATTAAAATGAGTTTTTCATCCAATGTATTAAGCATCGAAAAACAAGGGCAGGTAGGCATAGTTTGGTTAAACCGTGAAGCCAAATACAATGCACTGTCTACTGAATTATGGTCAGCTATTCCCCACGCCCTTGATGCTCTTTGCGAAGACGGAGAGATAGGTGCAATAATCCTTGCCGGTCGTGGTAAACACTTCTGCGCTGGTATCGACCTAGTAGAAGACGGCCTAAGTGAACATAAAAATGCCAAAGCCCGCTCCAAAGCCGAAGCTAATATTCAGCAGCTAGCCAACACTCAAAAGTTTCAGGCAGCGATTACTGCCTTAGCCGACTGTGCAGTGCCAGTTGTGGCGGTAGTGCAAGGCTTCTGTCTTGGTGCTGGGGTTGATCTGATCACCGCCTGTGATATTCGCATAGCCAGTGCATGTTCTGTATTTAGTGTACGTGAAACACGGCTAGGTCTGGTTGCAGATGTGGGCACCTTGCAGCGTCTACCTAAAATACTTAATGCGGGTCATGTTGCCGAGCTAGCCTACACAGGTAAAGATATCAAAGCCGAGCGCGCCGAGAAGATTGGTTTGGTCAACGATGTGTACGAGTCTGCAGAAGCTACTATGGCAGCAGGTATGACTCTTGCCAATGAAATAGCCGCTAACTCACCCATGGCAGTGCGCGGTACCAAGTTTATTTTGCGTAAGTCAGAGAACATGACCGACGAGCAGAGCTTAATGTTGAATGGTATGTTCACTATGATGACGAGTTTGCAGTCGAATGATTTGCAAGAGGGTATAAAGGCCTTTTTCAGAGCGCAGAGCGCCGAAGTTTACAGGTAGCTAAACATTCCTCAGAGTGACATTTGTGATGCCTGTGTCATTCTTAGGCCTCTTGTTTTCTTTGTAAATTACCTAGATAACGTATTTACACACCCATTATAAAAGTGGTCAAAAGACTCTGAATATTTGATTGAGTTACAGTGGGTAATGCCTATAACCGCCTTTTTTACGTCATGTTTGCACTTTAATCTTTGACAGTTATTAACGTGTCTGGTGCTATGCACCAGAATATTAACAAGATACCCACTTTAATTATCACGAAATTAAAAAGATATCTTGTTAATTAGCATACGCTCGCGGACAATTAATCTTACTTAGACTAACCCGATTTGATTACTCATTTAACCAATCAGCTGCCTGCTTATCAGCTAAGGTAATCAGATCACCGTGGGGTAGAGCAACATCAAAGCGGTGTAATCCCCAGCCCGGTAGAAAGTCACTTACATCATCTACACGAGGGTCATCGGGATCGGCATTAACAGTGATAGCCAGATAACCCTTACCGTCTTCTTCAATACATTCTCCTGAAAATAATCCCGGCAGTTTGATAAAAGGGGTAGTAATAGCCTCGTTATCAGCTAAATTATTATACGCTACTAATTGACTTGGACTAAAGTAAGAGTCCAGCTCTAGCAAGCCAGATCCGAGGTCGACGGGATGTGTACAGGGTGACCGTGTATCGAGGCTATCGGTGATACCGAAATTAGCTGTAATTGCATTCGGAGGTGCAGAAGCCCTGTAGCTGGAGTAGTTAACATAGCAACGAGTAAAGTTTTCAGGGCTACAGGGTAGCGTCGACAAAAACGTTTCTCCAGTTTCAGCCTCATTAGGTACAGCGACTCTAAAACCAATTAAATGCGCAGCAATCATTCGCTGTTTGAGATAAGCATCGTTTTCAACTTGATCCTGAATCAGGTGTATTAAATGTTCAGTTCCCTGTGAGTGACCAACCAAAATAAATCCTCGACCATCGTTATTGGCAACGAAATGCTTAAAGGCGTCCAGCACATCACCATAGGCTATTTCATTTAATTCAGGTAAATTGTAGCGACCAGTAAAAATAGAACTAATCGTTTTTTGACGATATAGTGGAACAAACAGGCGACACACTGAACGGTATCTAGCAGCCTGAATAAATGTAACCCCAATTTCAGCATCTGCTACCAAATCTGCATTGTCGCCAATGTCATCGCTTACTGTGGGATAAACATAAAAACAGTCAATTGGTTGATCAATCGCTATTGGTGATTCTTCAAACTGGGTAGTACCGTCAGCAAATACAATCGTTGATGATAGATCGGACTCACAAATATTCTCTTCACCTTGAATATCTGGCATGCAAAGCCAGTTCTGCGTATCGCTATAAAGTGTGCTGGTAAAACCTTCATACGGGTTGTCATCATAAGCATTATTTCCATCACTGTTACACGCGGTTAGAAACAAACTAAAGATAAGAAAAAAAGTCGAAAAAACATTTTATTTACCATTTTTTGATTTTTATAGGGTAAATATCTTAGCAATTAGGATGGCTATTTACATTTATTTAACAACTGTTCGGTATTTTTTACATTGATGGTTCTAACTTGATTAGAAACTGAATACCTCGTCGAGATATAAATTAATGTACACATTTTTCAAGTCATCGTAGCCATGCTCTTTTTTCGCTTCAAACCAGTTTTAGGTCTTGTCTTTTGTTCCAAATTCAACAAAACACACATTCTGATCTAACGGTAAATTATCATGGCTGTATTGTAAGTTAGCAAATATTAATATTGAACGTAGCAAAAAACTACCAAGAGGGAATATGGGAAAATAAAAAATATATAAAGGTGGGCGTTTGTTCGGCATAATTCGATTTTATGCGCAAAATCCAGTTCTTAAACCTCATACTTGTTCGTGTAAAACATGCCAAAGTCATTCAGGTTTTCTGACTCAAGTTTGGGTATAGTTTCCAAGTGAGCTGGTTAAACGGAAGGGACTTAGAGGATAATCTTCAATGTGGCGTTCATCAGACTATTCCTGCCATAGCTTTGTCCTGAATACGACGGTACTTTAGGTGTAATAGATGATGCCCCTGTAATAACAACATCACTCGCTTCATTTGATGTTCCTAATAAAAGAGAACTTAAGTCTGTATCCCCACCTATATGTACAAAAAAAACTAAATGGTGGGGTATTGAAGTTGAAGATGCTTAACTATTTATTCATTTAGTTAACAAAGGCTTATGCATCGGCTTAAGGCTAGAATCGATGCTAAATTATAGCGTTGTGAACTAGATCAAGTTCACAACTGAGAAATAGTGATAAAGTAAAGGAAATTACTTTTCCTATCAGGCTGTTTGTATGCAAATCGTAAAGTCTCAATTCAGTAATAAAATTGATTGGCATAGCCTTCTAAATTCAGGTAATCGGGTATTTATTGGCTCAAATGCAGCGGTACCTAATGCGCTAATAGATAGCCTTATCGAAGATGGAAAAGGCTTAAACGATATTGAAGTTACCCATATAAGCACTTTATCAGACGACAAATGGGCTTTGCCTGAGTACGCTTCAAGATTTAAGATTAATACTTTTTTTATTCACGGCAAGCTTATTCGAAAAGCCGTGGAAGAAGGACGTGCAGACTACACGCCTTGTTTCTTATCTGAAGTGTCTGGTTTGTTCAGCGATGACATATTACCCCTAGATGCCGCTTTAATTATGGTATCGTCGCCCGACGAACTAGGCTTTTGTTCATTGGGTGTATCGGTCGATGTGGTAATGTCGGCAGCGCGCGCAGCAAAACATATTATTGCACAAGTTAATCCACTGATGCCAAGAACCTGTGGGCACTCATTTCTGCATATAAGTGAATTTAGTGCATGTATTGAACATCAACAAATCTTGCCTGAAGTTGCCGTACCTGAAGCCACAAAAATAATCGATCGAATTGGTCAATATGTAGCCATGTTAGTCGAAGACGGCGCTACCTTACAATTAGGTATTGGTAAAATTCCCAATGCAGTAACACGGTATCTGCAGCATCATAAAAATCTAGGCGTGCACTCGGAAATGATCAGCGACGGAGTAGTCGATTTAATTAAGAATGGCATTGTGAACAATAGGTACAAGACATTTCATCCGGGTAAAACGGTAGTCAGCTTCTGTTTCGGTACTCAAAAATTATATGATTTTGTTGATATGAATCCCCACGTTGAATTTTATCCTTCTTCTTATGTGAATAAACCCGCCAACATTGCGAAAAATGACAATATGGTAGCAATCAATAGCGCACTAGAAGTCGACCTCAGTGGACAAGTGGTATCGGACTCAATCGGGGATCATTTTTATAGTGGCATCGGGGGGCAGGTAGATTTTGTAACTGGTGCCTCGAAAAGCAAAAACGGAAAACCTATTATTGCTTTGCCTTCAACCGCGAGAAACGGCGAAGTGTCGCGCATAGTCGCAACCTTATCTGAAGGTTCTGGCGTGGTAACATCAAGGGGTAATGTGCACTATGTTGTAACCGAGTTCGGTATAGCAAGCCTCCAAGGCAAGAGTGTGCGCGAACGTGCGCTTGAATTAATTCGTGTTGCGCATCCTCAGTTCAGAGATGAATTATTGGCGCAAATCAGAAAAAAATATTGGGTTCCCGATTACCAAAAAAATACGCCAACTGATATTCCTGAATTAGGTGATATGCAGCTTTTACGTTTAGACATGTCTGAGAAGTTTTATTTACGACCACTCAATCCATCTGACGAGCGCCGCTTGCAGGAGTTCTTTTATTCACACACCAAAGAAACGATTAATATGCGCTATAACTATACGCCTGGTCAAATGACGCGGGAAAAATCCTGTGATCTCGTTAGCGTAGACCAAAGTAAAGATGTGGCGTTAACCATTGTGCGACAAGAAGGGTCGAAAGTGCGCATAGAAGCAGTAGGACGTTATTATTTAATCCCCCAAAAAAACTCGTGTGAAGTAGCGTTCGTAACACGAGAAACTAATCAAGGCCAAGGCATGGCTAAGCGATTATTACAAACCATGATCGATATTGCCAAAAAGCGAGGCCTTAAAACAATGTTTGCATTAGTAAAAAGCAATAATAAAGCGATGATTTCAGTGTTTGAACAGTTCGGTTTTGTGCGTTCTTTACATTCTGATTTTCAGGAGATGGAGCTAACTAAATACTTCACCACTGATAAAGAATCGATTCAAACCGAGACTGCACAAGGAGAATCAAAATGACTGTGACTATCATAGGTAGCCCTTATTGTAATTTACATGACATGGGCGACGAGCATCCTGAACAGCCAGCACGCATGCACAAGATTAATGACCAATTAATTGCATCTGGGCTTGAATATGTGCTGCATTTTGCTGACGCTAAACCTGTCAAATTGTCATCATTAGAGCGCGCTCATGACAAAGCCTTTGTACAAAGTGTATTCGACCGAGCACCGAAAGAAGGTGGTGATAGGGTCTGGATAGACGATGATACTATTATGATGGATAAAAGCTTAAACGCTGCCTTGCACGCAGCGGGTGCCGTCACTGATGCTGTCGATTTGGTGCTAGCAGATAAATCAAAAAGTGCGTTTTGTTCAGTGCGACCACCCGGACATCACGCTGGGCGTGCAAGCTCATCTGGGTTTTGCATTTTTAATAATATTGCTGTGGGTGCCATGCATGCTCTCGAAGTACATGGTTTAGAGCGTGTTGCTATTATCGATTTTGATGTTCATCACGGTAACGGTACCCAAAACATTGTCAAAGACGATGAACGCGTTCTATTTTGTTCATCTTTTCAACACCCGTTTTATCCTTTTACTGGCGATGAGCCTTGTAGGAAAGGCATTGTTAACGTACCCATTCCTGCTGGAACTTCGGGTAGCGAATATTGTGAAATGATAAAGCCTTGGTTCAAAGCAGTAGACGAATTTAAGCCTCAACTTATTTTTATATCCGCTGGCTTTGACGGCCATGCTGACGACGAACTCGGACAGTTGCGTTTAGTCGAAAAGGACTACATTTGGATAACTGAGCAAATTAAGGCGCTAGCTGAAAAACACTGTGAGGGCAAAATAATATCTGCTTTAGAGGGCGGCTATGCATTAAGCGCTCTTGCTCGCAGTGTTGTAGCACATGTAAAGGTGCTTGCTAACTAGCTCATTATTTAAAGTGATCTCAGTCATGCCACGATGCCAATATTGTTGCAACTTTTGATATTAGTCATAACAAAGGTCGCATCTGTACGAGCATATTAATGTTTGAAAATCAGCCCTACTTAATAAACTGACAGGCGGCAATGAGCGAGAACCAGTCACACGATTAATTGGCCGTGAAGACCGTGTTTACTGAGAAAGGTAACGGTCGAAAGATAGAGCCTCAATCGCAAATTTCTACGATTTTCGCGATTTAAAACTCATTCACTCAGTGTCAGTAGATTCTTTTATGACGATGGTGCCCCTCTTGAGATACTAACAAGGTCAATGTTCCATTTGTATCTTTAAAGGAATATTGTCGTTGAATGGACCTATCGTCGAAATAGTAACCACCGCCTAAATTAATCAGCTCAACCCAGGGCAAATGTCTGAAAGACATCCACAGCTCGTTAGCTCGAATTTCAAATTCAAATTCTTCGAATCTTTGGCGTTCCGCCAATGGTGGCAAAGTGAATACTATCTCTTGCGGTTGAGCTTTAACTGCGGCGATGCGTTTGACCCACTGAAGGTTGTTAATGGCATCTTCATTTGCTTGTAGTTTGGTCAAGGCTATTAAATAAGCTTTGTCCAAGGCAGTTTCAGCTGTGCTTAAAACATCGGGGGTAGTGCCTTGCCCTTTCCATCAGTTCCAATCTTTAATGCCTAGTTTCAAACTTTAATATACTCGGACAGCAGCATCATCTACCTTAATAGTCTGTTTAACGACATACACTTGTTGTAAATATGCTCCAATGATTTTGGATATTTGATCAAATTATAAAAAACTGTTTATTTAATTTTTTGTGCCGATGAAAAGGTTGTACCACTCAAATTAACTAACTGGGTTAGATAGCCAAATAAAACGTTACATTAAGATTTAGAGTGTGCTGCGCTTAGTTGCTAATCATTTCTGCTTTAAAAAACCTATTTCAGCCACCTAAAGAATTCAAACAAGGATAGGCTTTGACCTATCCTTGTCTTTCAACAAACTTTATTCAGGGACCCGCATTTTCATGTTGCCTTCATATGCGGTATCAGGATCGCCTCCGTATCTGTGATCACGATTGAGCTGGTTGATTTCTTTTATCTCCTCAGTGCTGAGTTCAAATGAATTTAGTTCGAGATTGGCTTTAATATTCTTTTCGCTTTCTGCTTTAGGAATGGCGATACGACCTTGTTGTAGATCCCATTTTAAAATCACTTGCCCGGAACTCACTCCATATTTTTCAGCCATATTAATAACGACAGGGTCTGCTATGGGCTTTTCACTAGTCGGAACACCACTCCAAGTGCCGGAGCCAAGGGGAGACCAGCAAGACACATAAATTTCGTATTTGTCACACACTGCGCACAAGTCTTCTTGGGTCAGATAGGGATGTAATTCTAATTGATTATATATGGGTTTAACTTTGGCAAAAGACATAAGCTGTTCTATGTCGGCTTGACGGAAATTGGATAAGCCTAAATAACGAACCTTGCCCTGTTGATGCAAACTTTCCATTGCTTGCCATGTGGATTGAGTTTTATTGGGATTAGGCCAATGGATTAAAAACAAGTCAATATAATCCATGTCTAAACGTTTAAGGCTGGCATCAAAGGCTTTCAGCGTTTCTTCATAGCCTTGATCACAATCCCATACTTTGCTGACCACAAAAAACTCTTTTCGTGGGATACCCGAAGCTTTAATCGCTTTACCTACGCTGCGCTCGTTGCCATATAGTGACGCAGTATCAATATGTCGATAACCAGCTTTGATTGCTTTAAGGATAGTGTCAACCACGTACTCATTATCTTGTTGCCATGCGCCGATTGCGCAAGTACCGAAACCGAGGGCAGGGAAGCTACCTCCATTATTTAATACTATTTGTTGCTGCATTATTTATTCTCCTGTTGCTGGACATGATATGACATGAGGCCAAGGGAAATACATTCAAGCTAAAACTGCTGGCTGCAAAATAATAAAGTTTGAATTAACCACATAGGTTCGACTAATCACACGAGCAAGAATACACGTTTGTAGAAGGGTAATAGCATGGATTAATCATCCATTAAATTAAAAATGTCGCCGTTATAAATTGACTCATATAATTCTGATTTTTTGATTATGCATAGCCAATTTATACGAAAATTGTTGAGATATAGTCTAGAAGCTAAAGAGCTACGAAAATCATTAAAAAGTAGAAGCATAGGTAACTCAAAACTTTACTTGGAACTTGAAATTTTACGTTAACAAAACCTGTAAACCCAATCTGCTTCTTTTATTTTAACTTTTTTATCCCTGATTGAATTACAATAGAACCCTATGTAATTTTCATCTACATAATTTTACTTAAATTAGCATCAAGACTAAGGGAATCTAGCAGACTAATTACCCAGCGACTTTTCGCCATCATAATAATAACAGTTGCCTAATATTAAAAAGGTAACTAAGGATTAATTAGTGAAAACATCATTGATAATTTATGCTCTCATCGCTTTTGCTTTTAATGTCGGTGCCCAAGACAATACGTTGTCGCAAAAACAATACAAAGATGGAATTTCCGAGCAAGCCAGCACTTATCCAATCAAGATAGATGAAAACAATATCATTCGTAGGTCATTTATTGACGGTGATACACATGTGATAGAGATACAAGTCAATCACCGTACTAAAGAATATATTGGCAAAGAAGAGCTGTTGAATATAGAAGAACAATTACTCGACACTATAGGTGTCAACTTCTGTAAGGACGGAACCAACGAAAGTGTCGCCAGAACTGTTGGGATAAGTGTAGAATATCGGTACTTTGATAAGAACGCTGAACCTTTTCATTCAGTGCTTTTTAGCCAAAAGAAGTGTAATCAATTGGCGATGACCTATACGCCAGAAAGAATAACTGAAGAAGTCAGTGTAGAAATGAAAATTAGGGCATTGGAAAAAGCTGGCACCGGCCGTGTGAAAGTTTGTGAGCTCAAACCTTTAAATGACGTTATAAAAATAGGTTATTCAAATGAGGCTGATGAGGTTGCTACTTTTTATGTTTCCGATGAATACATGGTCAATAGTTTCATGATGAATTTAAACAAAAAGAAGCTGCAAGAACTGCGTCAACTGCTCTTAAATGCAGATAAAACTGCAATAGAAAATGCGATGCTAGATAATTTGAACTTAGGAGAGTTCAATTCCAATTCTGGAAAATTATTATTAAGTAGCCACAAAGGTGCGCTAAAGGGTTACTTCAGATCAAGAAAAGGCCGTGGTTCAGTGAGGGTGTTGTTGGATGCAACAGAACTTGCCCGTTGTTTAAGCCAAGTAGAGCCTCACCTGTAACGTTCTATTCAAAAAACGAACCTGCAAAGGCTTCCCCGCAGGTTTTGACTCCGCAGATTAGACTGCTACTAAATCAAAAAGATTGTTACTAGTTCCCAAAATGCCACAAAACCAACGATATTGGTGACGGTAGTTAAAATATCTGAGACAGAAATAGCGGGGTCAATTTTATATTTGTCGAGGATCATGGGTACAAATACCTCGGCCAATGCTGCTGCAACAATGTTAAGTAAAATAGCGATACCGATTACCATTCCTAACAGTGGATCGTTAAACCATAATAATGCAACAAAACCAATAACGACGGCCCAAATCACCCCATTTAAACCGCCCACCTTGGACTCTTTGGCGAGTAATGCGCCAACGTTGGCTGAGGTGACCTGTTTGAGCGCTAAACCACGAATAATCAATGTTAATGTTTGGCTACTGCTATGCCTCCCATACTCGCAACAACTGGCATCAAGAACGCTAGGCGACGACTTGTTGAATTGTGTTTTCAAACGTTCCGATAAACGCACTGGCTAAAAAAGCGGTTAGTAGGTTGATACCTAGCCAAATAGCCCTTGTTTTCGTGCTTTTGCGTACGGCTGAGAATAAATCTTCGTTTTCATCCATACCAGCACTAGCCATTATTTGACCTTCATAATACTCTTGCATCAATTCGCCAACAGCAATAAACATATAGTTAATTGTAGTGAAATCGATTGGTGTTTTTAGTTAGCGGATTGTTTATATATCGAATTGAAGGCTGTTGTTAAAAGATATTCGCCAAGCGACCAATTAAGCTTAGCACTTGGCTTTAATTTCTTTTTTACATACATAAAATAATTAAAGGGCTGCGTGTTATTGAAGATAAATAAGGCAGGACAATAAGTTAGCGAAAAACAAAAATAGTAATGAAAAGTTAGACTAATTATTTTATTTCTGACATTTTATTTAAGGTTATATATTCATAATATTTAATGCCTATTCCGGTTTTTCAGTATTGAGTGATGGGCAATGAAATTCTGCAAGGGTTTCGTTTTCATCTGCATTATTTCCATTGACACTATAAAGATGAACATCGAAACCCCAAAGTCGATGTACATGTTTAAGGACGTTTTCAGTATTACTTGCCAAAGGCGTGTGTTGATTGGGTATATGTCGAAGCGTTAAAGAACGGTCCCCCTTTAAATCCACATCCCAAATTTGAATGTTTGGTTCCTGTATACTCAAATTGTATTGCAGTGATAGCTGTTCTCGTACATATCGATAACCACTTTCGTCATGTATAGCGGTGATGTGATAGTGCTCTGCTTGATAGTCATCTTCAATCGAGAAAAGTTTGAGGTCACGAATGACTTTTGGGGAGAGATATTGAAGTATGAAGCTTTCATCTTTAAAGTTCCGCATGGCGAAGTCCAATGTTTCTAGCCAGTCTGAGCCTGCGATATCTGGGAACCATTGCTTATCTTCATCCGTTGGCGACTCACATATGCGGCGTAAGTCCTGAAACATTGAAAAGCCTAAGGCATATGGATTGATACCATTAAACCATTTACTGTCAAAGGGAGGCTGATATACAACAGCTGTATGCGATGTTAAAAATTCTATAATAAAGCCTTCATCGACCAGTTTCCTATCATAAAGTGTATTCATAATCGTGAAGTGCCAAAAGGTTGCCCATCCTTCATTCATTACCTGCGTTTGCCGTTGAGGATAAAAATACTGGGCTATTTTGCGAACAATGCGAATAACCTCACGTTGCCACGGCTCTAAAAGTGGCGAATTCTTCTCAAAGAAGTAAAGTAAGTTCTCTTGAGGTTCATCAGGAAATTGTGTGTGAACAACGTCATGTTCATTATCAGGGTGTAAAGGTATGGTTTGCCAGAGTTCATTCACTTGTTGCTGCATGTATATCTCACGTTCCACTTGGCGTTTTGACTCTTCCTCGGCTGAGATGTTTGGAGGGCGTTTATAACGATCTACGCCGTATTTCATGAGTACATGGCAAGAGTCTAAAATATTTTCTACTTCATCAATCCCATGACGTTCTTCACATTTTGAAATATAGTTTTTCGCGAATACTAAATAATCAATAATTGCGCTAGCATCTGTCCATGTTTTAAATAAATAATTTCCCTTGAAAAAAGAATTGTGTCCATAGGCCGCATGGGCAATTACTAAGGCTTGCATCATCATGGTGTTTTCTTCCATAAGATAGGCGATGCAAGGATCAGAGTTAATCACGATTTCATATGCCAGTCCCATTTGGCCTCGTTTATAGTTTTGTTGGCTGTTCAAAAACTGTTTACCAAATGACCAGTGATTGTAACCCAAAGGCATACCAACAGATGAGTATGCATCTAACATTTGTTCCGAACTTATGATTTCAATTTGATTTTGATACGTATCCAGTTTGTATTCTTTAGCGATTTTTGCAATAGCTTCATCATACTTCTCGATTAGTTCAAAGGACCATTCAGAGCTGGTAGAAATATAGTTTTTTTCAGATGACTTACCCATGATGACTTTCCTTACGAGAAAATAATTCTCTGAAGACTGGATAAATTTCACTTTCATTGGTGATAGTTTGTATCGCGAAGTTATCTGGAAACTCAGGGCTTAAGGATTCATACTCATTCCATAAGCTTTGATGCTCTAATTTTGTTATTTCTATGTAGGCGAAATATTGAATTTGCGGCAAAATATCTTCACGCAATACTTTTAAGCATAACGGTGAGTCACCGTTCCAATTATCACCATCTGAGGCTTGGGCGGCATAAATATTCCAATCAATTGCAGGGTAACGTTGCTTAATAATGTCATTCATAAGTTTCAAAGCGCTTGAAACAATTGTACCGCCAGTTTCTCGAGAATAAAAAAACTCTTCTTCATCCACTTCTTTTGCACTGGTATGGTGACGAATGAATATCACATCAATTTTTTTATAATTTCTTTTTAAAAATAAATATAACAGGACATAAAAACGTTTTGCGATGTCTTTATGCATTTTGCTCATCGAGCCTGAAACATCCATCAAACAAAACATTACAGCGCTGGTGCTTGGAAGTGCTATCTTCACGTGTTGATTGAATTTAAGATCAACATCATCAATCCAAGGGATTTTTTTAATACGTGTTTTGAACTTTTCAATCTTGAGTTTTAATGTACGTATTTCTGTTGTGTCATCTTCAGTTGAAGACTCAAGTTCCATTAATTTTAGTTCTAGTTTTTTAAGGCTTTCACGTTTTTTCCCTGTGAGCGCTAAGCGTCTTCCATAGGCTTTTTGTAAGGAGCGTACGACATTGATTTTTGCAGGGTTTCCTTGATTAGAATAGCCCGCCCGTTGATATTTAAACGATGTGGTATCTTTTAATTGTTTTTTTATCAAGTTAGGTAATTCGAGATCCTCAAACATGCAGTCAAGAAATTCTTCTTGCGATATTTGAAATACAAACTCATCAACGCCTTCACCTGAATCACTCGCTCCGCCCTGTCCTGAGCCTTTTTCGCCTTGCCCCTTTGATGGTTTAGCGATTCGGTCACCAGTAGTGAAATCTTTATTTCCAGGATTAACCGTTTCACGTAAGCCTCCCTGACCGGATCGAAATGTAGGCTCGTCTAAATCTTTACTGGGAATACTGATATTATCTCCACGTTCAATGTCGGTGATGCTTCGTTTACTCACAGCATCAGACACTGCCTTCTTAATATGTTGGCGGTAACGTCGAAGAAAGCGCTCACGGTTGACAGCGCTTTTATTTTTACCGTTCAGTCTACGGTCAATAATATGGGTTAAGCCCATTAGTATCTCCTAGGTTATAGACCTTAAGTTATCGAGCTTCTTTTAAACAGGCTGCGCGCATGAATAAACCATTGTTGGCAGACTTAGATAATGCCTATGGTTACATCCACTTTATGAGCTCTATAATCCCTCACAATTGATTGACTATTATTGAGACTTTCGAACCCGTAAGTACCATTCTGCAAGTAATCTAACCTGTTTTTCTAGTGTATCCGCGATCAATCATGCGCTCTACAAACTGCTCATGCTTATTCTTGTCTTCTTGTGAGTTTTTGGGGTTGAATGAAATGACGGGGAGCAAGTCTTCGGTATTCGAAAACATTTTCTTTTCAATAACTGCACGTAGTTTTTCATAACTTTGCCATGAAGGATTTTTGCCATTATTGTTGGCGCGCGCTCTTAGCATAAAATTAACAATTTCATTTCGAAAATCTTTAGGATTACTAATACCTGCTGGTTTTTCAGTTTTCTCAAGTTCTTCATTTATTACTGCTCGATTAAATATCTCACCTGTTTCAGGGTCTCGATAGTCTTGATCTTGTATCCAAAAATCAGCATAAGTCACATATCTGTCAAAGATATTTTGGCCGTATTCAGAGTAAGACTCCAAATAGGCTGTTTGAATTTCTTTGCCAATAAACTCAACATAATGGGGAGCTAGAAACTCTTTAATAAAACGTAAGTATTGTTCGGCCGTCTCTTGTGAAAATTGCTCTTGTTCAATTTGTTTTTCGAGAACGTAAAGTAAATGAACTGGATTCGCAGCTATTTCGGAGGTGTCAAAGTTAAACACTCGCGAAAGGATTTTGAAGGCAAAACGGGTTGAAAGACCAGACATTCCCTCATTGACACCGGCATTGTCTTTGTATTCTTGCATCGACTTAGCTTTTGGGTCGGTATCTTTAATATTTTGTCCATCATAAACTTTCATTTTTGAGTCAATATTAGAATTTTCTGGTTCATTTAGTCGAGACAGAACTGAGAATTGAGCAAGCATTTTTAGGGTATCTGGCGCACAAGGTGATTGACTCAATGAACTATTTTCAAGTAGTTTTTTATAAATATTCATTTCTTCAGTCACTTTTAAGCAATAAGGTACTTTTACGATTGAAATTCTATCTAAAAAGGCTTCATTGTTTTTGTTGTTACGAAAGGTCTGCCACTCAGATTCATTTGAGTGCGCTAAAATAATGCCCTCAAAAGGAATAGCGCTCATGCCTTCTGTAGAATTGTAATTACCTTCTTGCGTTGCTGTTAACAAAGGATGGAGTACTTTAATTGGCGCTTTAAACATTTCCACAAATTCCAGCATACCTTGGTTAGCAAGGCATAAACCGCCACTAAAACTATAAGCATCTGGGTCATCTTGAGAAAAATCCTCAAGCATTCTAATATTTATTTTACCCACTAAAGCAGAGATGTCCTGATTATTTTCATCCCCAGGTTCAGTCTTAGCGATAGCTGTTTGGTCTAGAATAGATGGCCATAATTTAACCACTTTAAATTTGCGAATATCTCCACCGTATTCATGCAAGCGTTTCACTGCCCAAGGTGACATTATTGAACCTAAGTAGCGTGCTTCGATACCGTAATCTTCTTTAAGTAAAGAAGCATCTTCTTTTATATCGAAAAGAGATAGAGGCTTATCATGCACTGGAGAGCCCTTGATCGCGTAAAAAGGTACTTTTTGCATGAGCTCTTTTAATTTTTCAGCTAGTGAGGATTTACCGCCACCAACAGGACCAAGTAAATAGATAATTTGTTTTTTTTCTTCTAGGCCTTGAGCAGCATGTTTGAAAAATGAGACTATTTGTTCAATGCATTCTTCCATTCCATAAAAGTCACTAAAATTCTCGTAGCGTTTAATAACTTTGTTCGAAAAAATACGGCTAAGACGAGGATCTTTGGAGGTGTCAACAAATTCGGGTTCGCCAATAGCGATTAATAATCTTTCTGCGGCAGATGCGTAGGCATTAGGATCGTTTTTGCATATATCAAGGTATTCCTCTAGTGTGTACTCTTCTTGCTTACTGAGTTCATACCGAGTTTGAAACTGGCTAAAAATATTCATGACGTCCCCTAAAAAGGTGATGTAGTGTTTATTGATGGCTCCTTAAATGATGTTTCTATTCCATTTTGTAACGTATTATTGCTTAAAGAACTTTATATATTTAACAAATAAATCTTTATCATGTAGATATAAAAGTTATAAAATAAGTGTAGTTTAATTAGGTGCATTAACCTGTTTTTTGTTCTGAAAATTCAATTTTTAATTCTATATTAAATAAAATAGTATCACTGGCTCTAACTATTTTATTTAATAACAGTGGATTTTATGTCATGAAATTATAAAAATATAAAAAGCCAAAAGTTAACTCTAATGAGACTGATTAAATCAAAAAAATAGTCCCTAATCCCAAAAATGCGACAAAACCAACGATATCGGTGACGGTGGTTAAAATAACTGAGCCAGAAAGAGCGGGGTCAATTTTATATTTGTCGAGGATCACGGGTACAAATACCCCGGCCAATGCTGCTGCAACAATATTAAGAAAAATAGCGATACCGATTACCATTCCTAACAGTGGATCGTTAAACCATAATAATGCGACAAAACCAATAACGACGGCCCAAATCACCCCATTTAATCCGCCCACCTTGGACTCTTTGGCGAGTAATGCACCAACGTTGGCTGAGGTGACTTGCTTGAGCGCTAATCCACGAATTATCAGTGTTAATGTTTGGCTACCGGCTATGCCTCCCATACTCGCAACGACTGGCATCAAAACCGCTAAGGCAACTACCTGTTGAATTGTGTCTTCAAACATACCGATAAAAGCACTTGCCATAAAAGCAGTTAGTAGGTTGATACCTAGCCAAATAGCTCTTGCTTTCGCACTTTTGCGTACAGGTGAGAATAAATCTTCGTTTTCATCCATACCAGCACTAGCCATTATTTGTCCTTCATAATATTCTTGCATCAACTCGGCGGCAGCAGTGACATCGATTCGACCAATCAGTTTTTGATTTTCATCTACTACAGGTAGGGCGCCAAATCCTGATAACAACACTTCTTTGGCGACCAGTTGCCCTTCTTCTGTTGCATTAATTATCGGAAAGTCATCTAAAGATACATCAGCTAAAGGTAAGTGCTCAGGTAGCGAATGCAGTTTGGCGATGGGGACCGCCTTTGAGAAATAGCCAGAACGATTGATCAAAAATATCATATCCGTATGCCGTGGCATTTCGCGGCGTATCAAGCGCAATGCATCACGCACTTTGGCATTGATTGGTAAGACCAAAAAGTCATGAGAAGTCCAATGACCTATTTGATCCTCAGGGTATTGGTTTGCTTCGGTATAGTATCGTTTTTGCAGCCTATCTAATGCCGTATAGGCGCGTTCGAATAACTCTTGCGGTAAAGAATCGGCTAGTTCAAGCAAATCCTCAGCGTCAATATCAGTAAACAGTACATCCCATTGCTCTGGTTCCGTGGCATGGATCAAGACCGACCTAGGATCGCTGCGCATCTCAATTAATACATCAAGCTTTTTATAATCGGGAATGGTTTGCCAAAGAATAATCCTTTCTTGAATCGGTAAAGATTCAAGTAAGAGAGCAAGCTCCACTTCATCAGCTTGAGCAAGAACTGTTGCAGTATCACTTGTATTTGAATACAAGTCCGACTGAATAATGACTTCTTCAATTCTGTCTGGCAAAGCTTCTGACATATTCTCTATTTCCGAATGTTTAAACATATGTTTATTGTGTGGCTTTAGACGAGGGCTTGATAATAAAAGTCACAAGCCTGAGTGGCCAATACCGTTGAAAAGTAAAGGGATTACCACTTTTCAGGTTTCATTTTAGATAGAATTGTGATGAGTGTCTTGATAATTCTTTTGGTAATTGTTTATTTTATTCAATTCTGTATGAAGAACCTGACACTGCAGTTCGCTTTGAGCGGAACTTATCGTTAAGTGTTAATCATCATTAAAAAGTGTCGATATTCTAATCTGGATTTTAATAAAAATACCCCTTAATCTAAAGCCTATCTTCACTTCTAAAAAGACATTAACAGACTGTAGTTATTAGGTTTTTGATGTTTAGTAAACTCAACTATTGAGATTTTGAGCCCTTTGCGAGGTATTATGATTAAAAAAATACTGCTTGCTGTCATAGCATTACTAACTTCAATTTACATCGGTTTTTGGGCTACAGCTCCTCGCTCAGTGGATCCAGCTCAATATCAAATACTTGCGGATAAATATGATGTGCATATTGTGCGTGATAAATATGCTGTGCCGCATATCTTTGGTACACGGGATATAGATGCTGCCTTCGGTCTTGGTTATGCTCATGCGGAAGATGATTTTGCAACCATGCAGGATGTTTTACTTGTGACCCGTGGCAAACTCGCAACACTACATGGTGTTGACGCGGCTAAAACTGATTATCTGGTTCATTTTATGGATGTGTGGAATGTGGTGGACGCTGGCTATGAGAGTCGCATAAATCAGCAAACTCGTGATCATGCTGAGGCCTATGCCGATGGGGTAAATTTTTATGCCTCTGAAAAACCAGATAATATTGCCGTGGGATTACTTCCTGTAACGGGCAAAGATATTATTGCGGGTTTCACTTTTAAAACACCTTTATTTTACGGTTTTGATCAGGTGGTTGCAGCAGTCGTTGAGGGGCGATACGGCACTGGGCTCGACAAACTTGCACACTTACACGTCACTGATTCACCTCAACCTGATATTGGTAGTCAAGGTATTGCAATCGCGCCGTCGCGTTCTGACGATGGTCATACACGTTTACTCGTGAATTCTCACCAGCCACTTACTGGCCCTGTTGCTTGGTATGAAGCGCGAGTAAAAACAGACGAAGGTTGGGATATGGTTGGTAGCACTTTTCCGGGCTCACCGGTTATTCTGCATGGACATGGACCTACACTAGGATGGGCTAGCACCGTAAATAAGCCAGATTTGGTGGATGTGTACCAGTTAACAATTAATCCCAACAACGGGGATCAATATTTATTAGACGGTGAATGGCGAGATTTTGAAGTAAAAGATGCGGCAATTGACGTCACGTTTTGGGGCCCAATTCGCTGGACGTTTCACGAAGCTATTTATCGCTCTGTTCACGGGCCTGTTTTTAAAACAGAAAAGGGAGCCTTTGCGCTGCGTTGGGCTGGAATGGATGAAATGCGGACTCTTGAAGAGATGTTAGCCATGAACAAAGCGCGCACTCAAGCTGACTTTGAAGCGGCGCTATCGATGACCGCCTCGCCGAGCATCAATTATGTGTATGCTGACAAAGACGGTAATATTGCTCACTACTATAATGCGATGATGCCCAAGCGACCTGAAGGCGACAAGTTCTCGGCCATAGACTGGCAAGGTTTAGTTGCGGGTGACCGGTCAGACCTTATTTGGCAGGGATATTACCCCTTTGAACGTATGCCGCGCACTGTTAATCCTCCCTCTGGTTTAGTCTACAATGCCAACAACACTCCTTATCGTTCTTCGATTGGTGAGGGCCAACCAAAGCCCAAAGACTATGAGTCGTCGATGGGAATACAGACTAATATGACTAATCGTGCTTTGCGCATTGAAGCTTTGTTTGGAGCAGACAAGGCTATCAGCCGTGAAGATTTGCACCGTTATAAATATGATAATCGCTATGCTGAGGGCTCAGTGGTTGATCTAGTGCTCAAACGTTTGTTAGCTATGTCTTTTGAACCCGATAGTGAGTTGCAAGCAGGGCAAGAACTACTACAAAACTGGGATTTAGGAAGTGATGCTGAGAGTCGAGTGGCGGCACTGGGTGTGATGACCGGCAGTCCATTTGTTATGGCGGTAATGCGTGACGAGCCAGAGCCTGACTTAGTAGACGTTTTTCAAAATGCGCTGACTCTGTTACAAGATCATTTTGGTCGAATTGATCCCAAGTGGGGTGAAGTAAACCGTCTGGTACGCGGTGATAAGAGTTGGCCCCTTTCAGGTGCACCTGATGTGTTGCGCGCAGTATATGGTGTATTTGATGAAGAGGCTGGTCATCAACAGGCAACTGCTGGAGATAGTTACATCATGTTTGTTGAATGGTCGCCAGATGGTATTCTTACCTCACACAGCATTCATAATTTTGGCAGCGCCACCCTCGATGCAACCTCAAACCACTATGATGATCAGGCACCCATATTTGCGTCTGAGAAAGAGCGACGCCTACCCTTAGATATGGTCAAACTTATGGCTGAAAAAACCAGTGACAAGATAATTGGTGGGGATCTTAACTTAGAGCATGAATAAGAAGTAGTTAACAATAATCTGTTATAAATATGGTCAAAGGACTCTACATATTTGATTAAATGCTAATGCGTGTTTTTGTGGGTTGTTGAAAACTCGCTCACAAAACCTTCATATGTTAAAGGTTATTAAACCATTACAGACAGCAATGTAAATTCTAAGACTAGGCGTGGCATGATAAAAATACTAAATAATTCAAATAAAAAAGAGGCACATCAAATTTTCACTATTTTTCAACACTCTTATAAAATAGAAGCTCAACTTATAGGCTCTCTTGATTTTCCTCCATTATTGCGAAGCGCTAAAAATATACAAAATTCAAAAACATTATTTTATGGCTTTAGTGAAAATGCATGTCTTGCTGCCGTTATAGAGATAGTTATAGAAGGTAAACTCTTAAAAATTGATAGTTTAACTGTTGACCCACATTATTTTAAGAAAGGTATCGCAAACAAATTAATCAGCTATGTGCTGGAAATTATTGATTTTTCAGACGCTATTGTGGAAACCGCTGTAGCCAATATACCTGCAATACATTTATATAAGAAACATGGTTTTGTTGAATTTAAGAGAAGGACGCCATCCCATGGTATTGAAAAACTGGCAATGTTGGTTTAAAAAATTATCTAATTAGGGCTAAGTTATCTAATAAACAAGAACATTTAACAATATACCCATAGGCATTTAAGGTTAGTTTATTATGGTTATTTCGTTACGTTTTTAGTCAGGTGTAGACTCTTGTATTATAGCGCTATGTGTTTTCATCAAATATTAAAGAGAGAATGATGAGTCTATCTAAAATAACTTTTTTTGAACGCTTTGAGGCAGATATCCTATCCGGTAAGAAGAACTATAACTATTCGAGATGAGTCAGAGAAAGATTATGCAGTAAATAGTATTGTGCAAGTCTCTACTTTTGAAAATAATCGTGGGTTTTGTGCATTAAAAATAAAAGATGTTGTCGCAATTGATTTTAATCAGCTTTCAGATATTCATGCAAAACAAGAGAATATGACACTTTCAGAGCTGCAAACTGTGATCCAAAAAATATACCCAAATGTAGAAAGCCTGTATGTGATTTCATATGAAATGGTTAATTAATTAGTGCCGCTTACATGCAGTAAAATGTTGCGCCAATAATATTAACAGGACCGCTACTGTTAATATGCCCTCTGTAAATAAGGTCAAATGGTCATTTCATAATTGATTGTATTACAATTAGTGTCTAAGTTGCTTTTTAAACCAACAGAAAAAACTGGTTTTATTGGTTCCCTGTTAAGATATATCCACTATTCCGAAGTTTAATAATACTTTCAGTTTCCCATTAGTAGCGCATGGGATATCTCATTAAAACTAAACATTGCGGTACATATTAGGAGAATGTCGATGAGTAAAATCGTAGCAGAAGTAACTTCAGCAAATGCTGATTATGTAGCTGAATTTGGTGATAAAGGTAATTTACCAATGCCACCAGGAAGACAGTTTGCAATCTTGACGTGTATGGATGCTCGTTTAGATCCAGCAAAGTATGCCGGTCTTGCAGAAGGTGATGCCCATGTGATCCGCAACGCGGGTGGCAGAGCAAGTGACGATGCTATACGTTCTTTGGTAATTTCTTACAAGTTATTGGGGACCAAAGAGTGGTTCGTAATACATCATACTGATTGTGGAATGGAGACATTCACAACAGAAACTATGGGAGAATTGTTAGCAGATAGTCTTAAAACATCTAATGTGGATGCTACTGGCTGGCATGATAGCAATGTTGGTGGCGGAACTACTGATGGTAAATATATCAATTGGTTAACTATAAGTGACCAAGAAAAAAGTGTTTATGAAGATGTTCAGCGTATTAGAAGTAACTCCATGGTGCCAAGTGACATTCCAATTTATGGTTATATTTATGACTGTAAAACAGGTAATCTTATTGAAGTGCCTGAAGCAACAAAAGCTGGCAAGGCAAGTTAAAAACGGCCACCGAGATTGATTATATAAGCTGGCTAACGCAGATTTTAACTATCAAATTGCCAATATTTGCTTGAATTACAACGTGCCAGTCACTCAGTGACAATTACAAATAATGTAATTTGCATAGAAATGAAACTGGAACAGAGTAACTACACAATTTATTCATTTACCAATCGAAGAAGAGAATTTATGTTTACAGGAATAGTTCAGTCTATAGCCAAGATTATTGATGTTACAGATAAAAATGGGATTAGAACGTTTGTTATCGATTTTAAGGAAGGGTTTTGTACTGACTTAGAAATCGGGGCCAGCGTGGCTGTAGATGGGGTATGCTTGACTGTTACAGAGCTAGTGTCTGATATAAGGGTTAAGTTTGATGTTATGTTGCAAAGCCTTTTGATAACCACCTTAAGTGAGTATGAAAAAGGAACTTTCGTAAATGTAGAAAGAGCAGCCAAAGACGGTGCAGAAATTGGAGGTCACCCTCTATCTGGTCATGTTGATTTTAAAGTGCCCATTATTAATGTTAATCAAGTTGAAGATAATTATTGTATTCGTATAGCGTTATCCAAAGAATGGAAACGTTATGTTTTCCCTAAAGGTTATATCGCTTTAAATGGTGCAAGTTTGACGATTTCAGAGGTAAACAAAAAAGAGGAATGGTTTGAAGTGTGGCTGATACCAGAGACTCGGAGAATGACAGTTTTCGAGGCTAAGATTGCAGGCGATCACATTAATGTTGAAATTGAACGTAGTACTCAAGTTATTGTGGATACTGTGCGAGATACGCTTCAAGAAAGTCTAGGCCCCTTGCTACCGCTTTTTGAAAAACTACTTTTAGAGCAGGGTGTTGATATTGATTCGTTGGGTCGTGATGTAACCTAACATGTCAACCAAAACAACGAATACAAGACCGTTGCGTCAACATTACCTTTTTTGAGATATAGACTCACTCACCAATAAAATTCAGTGGAAGATAATGGCCTAAACCGAAATGAGTTATTTTTTGGGCTAGGCTTTTTAAGGTTGTCTTTTACTGGTCATTCTGGATAATCCCAAGCAACTATTACAACTTGTTAAAAAGTGATAGTTAAACTATCGCAGGTACATTGCGCCGTCTTAAAGGCAGCATATAGAATACCTTAATCAATCCAAGGAACGTTTATCTATGACATTTGGCTCTTTAGGCTTGTGTGATGAGTTGTTGCACACTGTTGTAGAACAGGGTTATACAACGCCATCACCGATACAAATTGAAGCTATTCCGGCTGTACTTAGTCAACGTGATGTTATAGCGGTGGCGCATACAGGGACCGGAAAAACGGCGAGCTTTACGTTGCCTATGCTGCAGCTATTAGCAGCTAAATTTATCCAGAATGACGTTATCAAGAGTAGTCCTAGCCCACATCCACAATGCTTGCGCGCCTTAATTATTACACCAACCCGTGAGCTAGCAGCTCAAGTTGCATTGAGTGTTCAACACTATAGCCGACATATGAATATCCGCTCTGCTGCCGTGTTCGGAGGGGTCAGGATTGAGCCTCAGGTATTACAGCTGCAAGCTGGTTTGGATGTGTTGGTTGCAACCCCTGGCCGTTTGGTCGATCTATATGATCAACAGGCGGTTAATTTTGAACAGCTTGAAATATTGGTGCTCGACGAGGCTGACCGCATGCTTGATTTGGGGTTTATCGACAATATCCGTCATATTCAAACGCTGCTGCCTAATAAACTACAAACTTTGATGTTTTCAGCGACGTTTTCCAAAGAAATTAAGTCGCTTGCTAAAGGCATGCTAAATAATCCAATTTCGATTGAAGTGGCTGCCGCGAAAAGCACTGTTGATAGGATTAAGCAGAAATTACATCCTGTAGAAAAAGAGCGTAAATCTGAGTTGTTGATCCATCTGATTAAAAAGAATAATTGGCGTCAAGTGTTGGTATTTAGTCGAACTAAAAAAGGTGCAGATAATTTGGTAATGCAGCTCGACAAAGCCGGTGTTAATGCCGCATCAATCCATGCAAACCGAACTCAACACGCTCGCACCCTAGCTTTAGACGGTTTTAAAAACGGTAATGTTGTGGTGTTGGTTGCCACTGACATTGCTTCTAGGGGCATTGATGTTAATCACCTGCCTTGTGTGGTTAACTTTGATTTGCCTTATGAGCCAGAAGACTATGTGCATCGTATTGGTCGTACCGGTCGCGCTGGTTCTTCTGGTTTAGCCATTTTATTGTTCAGCGAGGATGAATTTAAACAATTACAGTCTATTGAACGACTCATTGGGCGTAAGTTTGAGCGCGAAATAATTCCAGGTTTTGCGCCCAACAAGAGGGCCTCAGTGGACACCTCGGATGATGATGAGTATGGTAATTTTGAGGCAGATACTAAGCCACAAAATCGAGGCCAATCGAAGAGGCGCAGAAACCGTATTTAAAATGTAAAGTAATTTAAATGAATTGCGATGCTTCTATCAATATTTTTAGAAAATTTTGTTTAATCATTGGAAATATCAAATTTCCAGAAAACATAGAAGCTAGCTGTCTAATTCACTTAAGCTTCTATATTTTATTTAATCCCTATATTGTCAAAGCATTTATCTAATCGGTGTTATTATCATATAATTCAATATTTAGTTCTAACACGTTTAAATCACCACCTTTATTGTCTAGGTTAATCGACAGACTTTTATCTGACACTTGAATATATTTACGCAAAACATGAAGAATATCTTCAGTCAACTGAGGTAAATAATCGGGTTGTTTATTTCGACCATTACGCTCATGTGCAACAATTATTTGGAGGCGTTCTTTGGCTTTTGAAGCCGTTGTAACTTGGTTTTCTTTTTTTCGTAAAAAATAATCAAATAATGCCACATTAACCTCCAAACAAGCGACTAAGAATGCTTTTTTGTTCAACTTGTAAAAATCTAAATTCAACTGTTTCACCTAAGAGACGCTCAATAACATCTTGGTATGCTTTTCCTGCATCACTTTCAGTATCTAAAATTACAGGTTCACCTGCATTTGACGCTTTTAGAACTGCAGGTGACTCTGGAATGACACCTAATAAAGGTATGGCTAAAATGTCTACTACATCTTCAACACTTAACATTTCGCCTTCTGCTACTCGTTTAGGTGAATAACGTGTTAGTAATAAATGTTCTTTAATCGGCTCTAAACCAAGCTCAGCTCGACGAGAGCGGCTTGACAGCATTCCTAAAATTCGATCAGAGTCACGCACTGATGATACCTCTGGATTAGTGGTAACTATCGCTTCATCAGCATAATAAAGTGCCATCATCGCACCTGCCTCAATGCCCGCTGGAGAGTCACATATAATATATTCGAATGTTTTACCAAGCTCTTCAAGCACTTTTCCCACATTTTCTTTGGTTAAAGCATCTTTATCTCGTGTTTGTGACGCGGGCAGTATTGATAAGCTACTAACACGCTTATCTTTAATTAGAGCTTGATTTAAGGTGGCTTCGCCATTGATCACATTGACAAAGTCATACACAACACGACGCTCACAACCCATTATTAGGTCTAGATTACGAAGTCCAATATCAAAATCGATTAGAACAACCTTGTGTCCTTTTGACGCTAAACCAATGCCGATAGCGGCACTTGAAGTCGTTTTACCTACTCCACCCTTACCTGATGTAACAACTATTATTCGTGCCATAGACCGAATATCCTTCATAAATAAAAGTTAGATGAGTTTTGATGACGTCAATTCAGCGCCAGTCAACTGTATATATACCGGTGAGCCCCAATGCTTATTCATTGATTCACTCAGCCAATAGTTCCCATTAATTGATACAAGTTCAGCTTCAAGGTTTTGACAATAAATCTGTGCTTGATGATGACCTTTTGCACCTGCAAGCGCTCTACCACGTAATGAGCCATAAATGTGAATGTTGCCATCTGCAATGACTTCAGCACCCGCGGAGACAGAACCAATCACCACTAAATTTTGCTCTTTTGCATAAACTTGTTGACCTGAACGAACCTGCCCACGGTGTATTTTATCGCCGTATAATCTGTTTTCACGAATGGTTTCTGTTTCTTTATATTTTGCTTCAATTACTTCATTATTGTTATTTTTTTTGCTTGGAACGCCTGCGTTAGCAGCATTTAAGAATGAATAACCAAGCTCTCGAATAAGACTGCGTTGCTCTTTAGAAACAGAGCCAGTAAAACCGATAAATGTGAATTTTAATTCTTCAAGTAACATTTTTAAAGCTTGATAGTCAAAAGAAAAATCGACTTCTTCAATATCAACCATGACAGGAAATAAGTAAAAAAAGTCTGGTGCCTGTGCAACTTTTTTTACTAAATTAGCGCGTATATCTGCTAATTTTAACGTTTTTAAATGTAAAACAAATAGAGTAAAACTCGTACCTTTAAATTTAATGCTACTATCAGCCATAGCGGAAATATCCCAAAGTAAAATAACTCAGCCTACTCAGATATCAGGCTTCTGACACTGCAATTTTGCGCATTGTAACGTCAATAACAAAAAATAAAAGGGGCCAAAGTCAATTTAAATAAACTACATTAATTCTACTGCCAGAAAATAGGGTGTTTTGATATTGAGAAAACACTTTGTTTTCAATATTAGAGTGCCGGAGTAGGTAATTCAAAGAGGTAATAACTCGCATACAATATTTTTGTTTTTAAAAAATGTGTAGGATTACGTTGGCTAGTATAAAGCGTAGTCTTAAAAATATGAATTTAGTGTACGTGCGGTGATATTCATCACTAATCATATTGTTTTCTGTGCACCCCAAGTAGCGTTGATGGTATGAATCAGTAAGACTTTGGTTGAAACATCGCACGACGTTTGTATAACATCTAGTATGTATGTGCGAATAAGCTGACAAGGTTTATCCTTGGTTATATAAGCTGTGTGGAGGTAAAAATGGTATATTGCCATTCATACATATTTATTTGCTAATCAAGCAATGCCAACAGAAAAACTATTTACCAAACGAGTATCCTTATAAATAATGTCAGAATTAACAAAATATCTTTATGCAAAATAATTACACTCCCGGTAAACATCTGCTTTTAGACTTATATCAAGCAAGGAATTTAAGCGATATAAGTAGCGTTGAGCAAGCGTTAATGGAAGCCGCATCTGCTTGTGACGCTATAGTATTGCAAAAAAACTTTCATAGTTTTGGAGAAGAACAAGGTATTACCGGCATGTTATTACTCTCCGAATCTCATATAAGTATACATACCTGGCCTGAAAGCCACTTTGCTGCCGTAGACATATTTATGTGTGGTAATTGCGACCCTAATTTAGCTTTAGCGCCCATAAAAAAACACTTCTGTCCAGAACGTGTTGATGTGCGTGAGTTTGATAGAGGTACTTTATTGAAAAAACCCTTACAAATAGATGGGTCAATTTGATATGTCGACTGATCAAACAGACTTACCCGAAAACCAATTGCAGCAGAAACAATCCGCTACTCTGATTTATGCCGCCTTTATAGCTGGTTTATGCTCGATTATTTATGAACTACTGATTGCTACCACTGTGTCCTATTTTATGGGCGACAGCGTGAAGTTTTTCTCACTTACCATTGGGCTTTATATGGCCGCAATGGGTCTTGGTTCCTATATGTCAAAATTCATTACGGACAAACTATTACAACGTTTTGTCATTGCCGAAATTCTACTCGGGTTTATCGGCGGTATCAGTATTCCATTATTATATTTTACTTATACTACGACCTCATTGTTCTACCCGACTTATGTACTACTGACGTTATGTATAGGTTTTTTAATTGGCTTGGAAATCCCTTTTTTAACTAGGCTAATGGAAAATTATCAGGTACTTAAATCCAATATTGCGAATATATTATCCTTTGATTATCTTGGGGCGTTGATTGCTACTATTGCATTTCCGTTCTTTCTTTTACCTGTTCTGGGTATCTACCAATCATCATTGCTATTTGGGCTTATCAATATGTCCATTGCCACAGTGGTCTTGTACTCATACAGAAAATCTCTTGGAAAAACCGGCAAAAGACTTCAATTATTAACCGCCGCTATGAGTTTAGTTATTTTGGTGATGTTAGTGTTTTCTAGTCAGGCACTGAAGCATTGGGACCAAATGCTCTATAACGGGCGAATTGTGCATAGCGAGCAAACACCGTATCAAAAAATCACACTGACCATGAGCAAAGACGATCTTCGACTTTACCTAAACGGTGTTTTACAGTTTTCATCTGTAGATGAGTACCGATATCATGAGTCATTAGTGATAGTACCTATGATCCTCGCGGATAAGCCAATTAAACGGGTATTGGTGTTAGGTGCTGGAGATGGTTTAGCTGTCAGAGAATTACTCAAGTATCCAGAAATTGAACAAATAGTTTTAGTCGACTTAGACGCTCGAATGACACAATTAGCTAAGAATAACCCACATCTAGTCGACATAAACTTAGCCAGTTTAGATAACAAAAAAGTTCAGGTTGTGATTGATGATGCTTTTGTCTTTCTCGAAAAAAACAAACAAGCATTTGATCTTATCATTAACGATTTACCCGACCCCAACACCATCTCACTTTCACGCTTGTACAGTAAACAATATTACCGATTAGCGAAATCAAATCTAACGTCTGACGGTATAATGGTGACACAAGCTACCAGTCCATTCTTTGTTAAACCGGCCTTTTGGAGTATTGTAAAAACCATAGAAGCAGCGGGTTTTGCTCATACCTATCCTTACCACACAAATATACCGTCTTTTGGTGATTGGGGGTTTGTGTTAAGTACCTTACACCCCATAGACTTAATACCTAAGCGTCCCATAGAAAACAGTCTTTTTTTAACCCAGGAATCTATGCCGTCTATGTTTGTGTTTGAAAAGGATGTACAAAGAATAGACGTTGAAATTAATCAAATTGATAAACCTGTTGTACTCGATTATTACTTAAATAGTTGGCGTTATTTTAGTGATTAAAATATGACAATAACGAAGCAATCTACTTACAGTCAATTTTCTAAAACAACTAAAAAGCACAATAAAACAGCTGAAGCGAATAGTCGATTTTTGGGGCACTCGCCTCTGACTGATGATGTTTTAAAGAAGGACAATGTATTCCGTTTATCTTACAGTAATATATCGTGTCAAAATTACTGCGAGTACCTCCTATGCAGATGTCGGATGTGGTTCAGTTATAGCGGCGCAAATTGCTATGAAAATGGTGGCTAAAGTATCTTGGTTGGACGCTTCGTCGAGTCTAGTTGCTAGCGCCATGAACGGAGTGCCACACGTCGATTCTGCTTATGCTGCAACTCGAAAAGTGTTCTGATAACCTGACGGCAGTTACGCCATATAGCGCTGTGGAGTTGTCGCGATAGAGTAGGCCGCTTTTCAGCATGTAATGTCTATGTGGGCGAGTTGAAAAAGGGTTGTTCTGAGCCAAACCTTCCATAATACCTTCACACACTTCGTGACTTTGTACTGAACGAATTCAGGTCACCCACTCATAAATTTTTTAAATACTTCTATCTATTTATTTGAATGATTTAATATGGGTGTCTCAGTCATTTATTTGAAATTTGCCGTAAGTGCGGACATGTTTACTAATGGAGAAAAATCTTTGGATATAAAAAATATGTCAGGACTTGAGCTTTTAACCGCTATGTCTGACGGACTTCTACCAGCCCCTTCTATTACAGAAACCATTCCTATGAAAATGGATGTAATAGAGAAGGGTAATGTTAAGTTTATTGTCATAGCTGATTCCAGACACCTGAACCCTGTAGGTGGCGTTCATGGAGGGTTTGCAGCAACCGTTCTTGATTCTGTAACTGGGTGTGCTGTTCACTCAACTCTTGATGCGGGCATAAGCTTTGGAACGGTTGATTTAAATATTAAAATGATGCGACCCATACCCATTAATACTCATTTATTTGCTGAGGGGCGGGTTATTAATATCTCCAGGAATCTAGGTGTTTCTGAAGGTGATATAAAAGATGCGGCAGGAAAAATTTATGCACATGCAACGTGTACTTGCAGCATTATTCGTCCGAGTGCATAACTAATGGCTTGACTGCTGCTATTTTAACAAGACATATTTGGTCACTCCGTTTAATTGATATTGTTTGGTAATATCTCAATTTTGCAGGCTTCTGATGCTTTGTGAGTGACCATCTTAAGCGCCCATTGTAATGTAATTAAATATTTTATCTTTTTAGGCGTCGCTATGAAAAATGAAGCATTTCAAGAATGTTATCCGGATGACTTAAGTCATTGTTATGGTTGTGGCAAAAATAATCACAGGGCCATCATTTAAAAAGTTATTGGCATGGTCAGCAGACTATCGCTCATTTCACTCCTGAGTCTTATCATACAGCGATCCCAGGTTTTGTTTATGGCGGTCTGATTGCCTCATTGATTGATTGTCATGGCACGGGCAGCGCTGCAGCAATGGCATTTCGTAATGAAGACAGAGCCATGGATACACTGCCAGCGATACGATTTGTGACAGGTGCCTTGAATGTTAATTATTTAGCACCCACACCGCAAGGAGTTGAGCTTGAATTAATGGGTTCTTTTTCAGAGATCAAAGCACGTAAAATCATTGTTGATATTGTCGTTTCAGCCAATGGTGTTGTATGTGCCAAAGGCACTGTCATTGCGGTGAAAATGCCTCAAAGTATGGCAATAAAAACTTAATTAGGAAACTTAATTAGGCCACCCATAATAATTTGACGTTTTTTGTTCTGCGCTAAGCTTTAATAACACCAATTGAAATAGCATAAATTGAAAGGAGTCTCTTATGCCTAAGCCTCGTTCATCTCAGGTCAGCCTTATTTATACCCCCTATTACCATTGCGTATCACGGTGCGTTAGACGCGCCTTTTTATGTGGTATTGATAAATATTCAGGTACGAGTTACGAGCACAGACGGGCGTGGGTAGAAGATAAGGTATTGTGGTTATCGTCAGTATTTGCCATTGGTATATGTGCATATGCAGTGATGAGCAATCATGTGCATTTGGTGCTGTGTGTGGATAAAGACAAGGCCATGTCTTGGTCAGATAAACAAGTGGTAGGCCGCTGGCATCGGTTACATAGAGGTACGTTACTGAGCCAGAAGTTCATGCGTAACGAGTTGTTAAGTGAAAATGAATGGATAAGCCTTAAAGAGACTATTGGCGTATATCGTCAGCGTTTGTATGACATCAGTTGGTTGATGGCCAGTTTAAGCGAGCCTATTGCCAGGCAGGCCAATAAAGAAGACGGCTGCACAGGCAGATTCTGGGAAGGCCGCTTTAAATCCCAAGCGTTGTTAGATGATGCTGCAGTCTTATCCTGTATGGCGTATGTCGACTTAAACCCGATTAGAGCTAAGATTGCGAAAACTCCTGAAACCTCACAGCACACCAGTATTCAAAAACGAACTGAGGCCATACAACAGCACAAACGCCAACCTTATAAGTTATTACCCTTTGTCGGTAACCCCAGACAAGATATGCCCCAAGGCATTGCTTTTTCTTTACAAGATTACTGTGAACTGGTTGACACCACAGGCCGCATTATCCGAGCAGATAAAGCAGGTACTCTCGACTCAGCACACAGTCCAATTCTGAGCCGATTAGGTTTATCAGAAGAGCAATGGATAACCCTGACTACCGAATTCGAACAACACTTTTGTTATGCAGCGGGCGCAGAGCAGATGATGCAAGCATTCAAAACCCATACCCACAGAAAACGAATAGGTGGGATGAAGCAGGCCAAACGACTGCTATCGTAGGAATACCCAACAAAGATTTACCCTGTTTTGTACTTTTTAAATTGAAGAGGACAAAATATGCATAAAAATCAGGGTTTCACTCTAACTACCCAAAATACAGCCAACATAAACAAAGTTTTCCCGCTGCTTTTACCCATCTAATATTTTAAGTCCAAAATTAAGTAAGAAATATGTACTTTTTATTTAATTTTATTATGGGTGGCTTATTAAGAGTAATGAAAACTACAATAAATGGGGAATGTCTGGAGGCGCGAATAATTTTCTAGATTTTATCGAAAAAGAACTTATCCCTTATGTTAATAAAAGCTATCGTACAAACAATTTCAAAATACTATCTGGTCATTCTTTAGGTGGATTACTAACTGTTTATGCATTGCAGTCTAGACCATACCTGTTTCAAGCCCACTTTGCCTTTAGCCCAAGTTTATGGTGGCATAATCAAGTAATATTTGAAGATGCAAAAAACTTTTTAGCAAACACGCCGCAATTAAATAACTACTTATATTTAAACTTGGGGAACGAAAAGGGAGATATGTTTAGCGCTTTTAATAAATACACTGACTTATTGAAAACACATACCCCAAAGGCTTTAGCTATAATTCAGAGATAGATGAACAAGAAAGTCACGGTACAACAGCTCTTGTTGGCCAAACTCACGCGTATCGTTATCTATATAAATCATTACAGTGCCCAGATGAAGTTATTGCCGAAGGTTTACCTGCTATTAAAGGGTTTTTCAAAACACAATCTGAAAAATACGGCTACGAAATCAAACCTACTTACCGAGCAATTAACCAAGCTGGCTATATTGCTTTAAATAAAAAAGTCTTTAACAAGGCAATAAAGCTATTTGAAATGAACGTGAAAAACTACCCATACAAAGCTGATGCATATGACAGTTTTGCTGACGGGCTTGAAGCGAGTAAACAGCTCAATAAGGCGTTAAACATGAGGAATATGGCTATTGAAAAAAGTATAAATGAAAATGTTGAAAATAATGCTTATCAAACTCGTCTAGCCAACTTAGTAGCCTTAATTAAAGAAAATGCGCAAAGCAATTGAGTTGCCTACTCAATTGTATTCAAATAAAACTAAACGGTTGATTACCCTGTGCAAAATTTGAAATGCCCTCGATTAACTTTTATCTAAGCGGAGGGTATATCAATGTTCAGACTGAATCGTCACGTAAACTGAGTCAACAAACATTCACCATATGGCAGCTTCACGCTTAAACTGATCGTAAACATAGAATATCGACATAGCTAATGTCACACTAACTATCACTAATTAAAGAATGACTCGACTGTCCGGTATTAGGCTCGAAGCTGCCGTTGGAATTCTACTTATGAACGCTAATTTTTGCCACATTTCAGAAGTTTTTGTACCTCGAAACCAGGTCAATTTAAGATCCGCTCCCAAGACTATAGAGGTCATTTCTGTAACTAATATATTATGGCCTAGTAAGTGTTGTATCAGTTCTTCTAGATAACCGGGAAAGTTCAACAATATCAAAGCTAAATTGATGTGACTTTTCGGCTTTATAAATCAAAAAATTTAACGTTTATTTTACTGATATGAGATATTCACCAGGTGTAATGCCCATCCACTCTTTAAAAGCTCTAATAAATGCGCTTTGCTCTGAATATCCAAGTAAAAAGGCTATCTCTAAAGATGTAAATTCGCCATCAACTAGATACCGTTTAGCTAACCGACAACGTGAGTCTGCGAGTATAGAGCGATAATTATGATCGTTGTTACTTAGTTTTCGATAAAATGATCGAAGTGAAAATCCCATTTTTACACAAACAGTGCTCGCACGAGTATCACCGTCTTTCATCGCGACCAATATTTGTTCTCGTAATTTTAAGAGAAAAGGTTCAAACGTTTCATTTTGATATTTTGTTTCTGTTAATAAAAATCTAGCTTGTTGATCAAAGATTTTAAGCAGTGATGGATCACTTGTTGAAATATTCAATAACATTAAATATGTAGGTATATTTACCCGTAATGTAGGAGAGTTAAATTCAACTGGGCAGCCTAAAATCGCTTGATAAATATTAATGTCTTTAGGTTCTTTAATGGGTAAAGCGACAGATACAGGTGCAATTTTCCGATTAATTAACGATTGGTAAAGTGTAATAAATATTATCAAACCAAATTCATATAACAGCCGGTTATCTACACCTCGTAACATCCATTGATGACTACAAGCATTTTCTTGAATTTCTATTTTAGCTGCCAAATCAGTTAATATTAATGTTTGGTATCGACCATATCTAATTAACGCTTGTTTAAGCGTGCTGCATGATGTTATTAAATTTCCAACTAAGCCAAAATCTTCCGGTTTTGCCATTGCCCCAATGCGTAACCCTAATGCTGGTAGAGGAGTTAACTGATAAATTTGATCTAATAATTGTGAAAACGTCAGCGTATCGACGCGTTTTACTTTAGATAGTTCTTGAAGTGTTTCTCTTAAGCTTTTTGCTTCTAATGCCTGCTCATCTATGTATCGCGTTAAAATATTAAGGAAGCTAATGGGAACATAAGCTTTGTATTGTGTCATTTGTTTCTAAAAAAGTGCGATTAATTTTATTAGACTAGCATGTTGGCACGTTATGTCAAAGGCTAGTAAAATTGTCAATATTTACCTAACGATAGAGCATAAAATAATATTCTTTCATCAATAGCATCTGGAGATTATTATGGCTTATGTTGTAACACAATCATGTATAGGAAATAAGCATACCGATTGCGTAGACGTTTGTCCTGTTGATGCATTTAGGGAAGGTCCTGAAATGCTCTACATTGACCCTAATGTATGTATTGATTGCAATGCTTGTATCACAGCATGTCCAGAACGTGCTATTTACTCAGAAAGTTCTGTTCCTAATTTAATGCGAAATTTTATAGCCTTGAATGCGGAAAAATCTTTAATATATCCTGTAATAACAGAAAGTATTAGCCATAATATTGCAGTATCACCAATGGTTAAGTTCTCAGGTCATTTTGCAGTCATCGGCTCAGGACCGTCCGGTTTTTATACCGCTGAAGAAATATTTAAACAAATGCCATTAGCTAAAGTCGATATGTTCGAACGTTTACCAACACCTTTTGGCCTTGTTCGTTATGGGGTTGCTCCAGATCATCCTCGTATTAAATCTGTATCATCTAGCTTTGAGCGTATTGCACAGAATGAGCGGTTTCGTTTTTTCGGCAATGTTGAGTTGGGCCGTGATATTCAACGAAACGATTTACTTGACCAGTATGATGCGGTTGTTTATGCAACCGGAGGCTCTAAAAGTCGACCTTTATCAATTCCGGGGGCTGAATTACCTAATATTTTCGGCTCTTCTACCTTTGTTGGTTGGTATAACGGCCACCCTGATCAAAGTAAACTTTCTGTAGACTTGTCATCACAGACCGCTGTTGTTATCGGTATGGGGAATGTGGCATTAGATATTGCTCGAATGTTAGTATTATCATCCGAGCAACTTGAAAAAACAGACGTTGCAGATGAAGCGTTAAGTGCCTTTAAACAAAGCTCAATACAAGAGGTAATTTTAATAGCTCGTCGGGGTATTGCTGAAGCGGCTTTCACGCCCAAAGAATTAGAACAATTAATGGGACTTGATGATGTAGACTTAATTATTGATGCTAACGATTTAGCATTAGATCAACAAAAAATTGTTCATACAGAACTACCTGAGTTTAGTGAAGTAAAACAAAACATTAACTTGCTTAAAGTAATTTCTCAACGTCAGCAGTCTGATAATATTCAGCAGAATAAAAAACGCATCCGCTTTATATTTTGCCATAGTCCAGACTATATTGATAACGATGTAAATGGGCACAAAACATTACATCTTACCCGTAATGAAATTATTCGAGATGATGATGGTCGTATTTCTATTAAAACAACCCGCGAAAAATCACTTATCAATGCCAACCTCATCGTACATGCTATTGGTTATCAAGGTGATGCGATTGAAAACGTAGCCTTCGATGAACAACGTGGCGTTATTCTTAATCAACAAGGTCGAGTAGATATTGTTAATCATAGTTCACAAGTTAAGTCCGAAGGGAGTGCTTTAAACCAGGAGTATGCCGTTGGGTGGATAAAACGTGGCGCTAGTGGTGTAATAGGCAGTAATAAGCATTGTGCTCAAGATACCGTAAATCAATTAATCACCGATTTTGTTGATGCAAATATCTCGTCTGCAAAAGTCGTCCGTCAAGATACTGAGGATTTTCTTGTAGAACGTAACGTTGAATATATAAGTTTTAGCGATTGGCAATTACTTGATCAATATGAACAAGAGCAAGGACATTTATTAGGCCGGCTACGACGTAAAGTGACTAATATCAAGCGAATGTTAGATATAATTAGGGACACTCGCACAGAAAAGTTAGCCAAAGAACAGCAAAGAACAAATTTACCAATTAAAACCCATCTACGAAACTGTACGCTTTGTGAAGCGATGTGCGGTATTCAAATCAAATATCAAGGCGATAAAATTATATCTATCGCGGGTGATAATGAAGACCCACATAGTGGCGGGCACATTTGTCCTAAAGGCTATTCCTTACAAGATTTGCATAACGACCCTGATCGTTTAAAAACACCAATACAAAAAGTTAACGGTCAATGGTTACCCATTAGTTGGGATGATGCATTTGACCGCGTCAGTAAAGAAATAGTCAATATTCAAAGTCAATATGGTGATGATGCAATTTCCGGGTATTGGGGGAATCCTGCATCTCATAACTTTGGGATATTGACAGCGATAGGTAAATTTCGTAAAGCCTTAGGCTCTAAAAACATGCATTCAGGTGGTTCATTAGACCAAATGCCACATCAACTTATGTCTTATTTAATGTTTGGCCATGGACAATTATTTACTATACCGGACATAGATCGTACAGATTATATGTTAATGCTTGGTGCAAACCCAGCAGCCTCAAATGGTAGCTTAATGACGGCTGGTGATGTGCTTAAACGTTTAGAAAGTATAAAAGATCGCGGTGGAAAATTAATCTTAATAGACCCACGCAAAACCGAGACTGCACTATATGCATCTGAACATTTATTTATAAAACCAGGCACCGACCCGTTATTTATTTATGGTCTGATTCAATATGTTATTCAACAATCTTTGTATGACCCAGCTCACTTATCACCTATTTTAGATGGCTTCGATCAGCTACTTGGGATGTTTGATCAGTTTACTCTCGCTGAAATAAGTGATGTTTGTGGTATATCTGAAGAAAATATTAAACGTATAGCAACAGAATTTGCTATCGCCGATAGTGCTATTTGTTATGGAAGAATGGGCTTGTCCACACAAAATTTTTCAACGTTAAATCACTGGTTGGTAAATATCTTAAATATTATTACCGGTAATTTAGACAGAAAGGGTGGAATGATGTTTACTAAACCTGCTGTAGATATGGGAGTTCAAGCGTCTACAGCCGGAAGTTTTGCTCAATACCATAGCCGAGTTAGAGGCTTGCCAGAATTTAGTCGTGAACTACCTACATCTATCTTAGCTGAAGAAATGTTGACACCTGGCGTAGGGCAAGTGAAGGGGTTTATTTGTACTGCCGGAAACCCAGTATTATCTGTTCCTAATGGCCGTCAGTTAGATGAAGCCTTAGAAAATTTAGATTTTATGGTTTCTATTGATTTTTACTTAAATGAAACGTCTCGTCATGCTGACATTATTTTGCCACCTACAGGGCCGTTAGAACATGAGCATTATGATTTGGTTTTTAACCTTTTAGCCGTACGCAATGTCGCTAAATATTCAGAAGCACTATTTGAACACGCTGAAGATGAACGTTCTGATTTCGATATTATGACAGGTTTAATGCAACGAATTAACGCGCTAAAACGTGGCATTGTCGATACGGGTAAACACCCTAAGATGACTACTGAACAGATTCTAGACTATAGTTTGCGCAATGGTCCCTATGGAAAATCTTTTACTTCTTATGAATCAGGTAAAGAAATTAAACATGATTACGGTCTAAGTTTAGAGGTATTAAAACAATACCCTCACGGTTTAGATCTTGGGCCTTTACAGCCGTGCTTACCTGAATACTTGTTTACTAACGATAAACTTATTCATTTATTACCTGAGCCAATACTAGATGACTTTCAGCAAATGAAAGTACAATTTTCAAGTAAAGCATCCAAGTCGTTGATGATGATAAGCCGTAGAGATTTACGTACAAATAACTCATGGATGCACAACAGCCAGCGTTTAATTAAAGGCAAAGACCGCTGTGCTTTGTTAATTCATCCTGAAGATGCAAAAGAAAAAGGTATTGTCGATAGAGGCAAAGCGTTCTTGAAATCAAGGGTTGGGGAATTGAAAGTTGATGTAGTTATTACAGAAGATGTTATGCGAGGTGTTGTTTGTTTACCCCATGGTTGGGGTCATGATAGAGAAGGTATTGCTCTGCGTGTAGCGCAAACTAATCCAGGGGTCAGTATGAATGACTTAACAGATGATCAACGGGTTGATAGTTTGTCAGGAAATGCAATATTCAATGGCGTACCTGTCGAAATAGCACCTTGTTAAAAGTCATTTTTTGATTCAGTTCAGTAATGAACTATCGCAGGCTGTTGAGAAGTATGAATTAACGTCTATTCAACGACATAATGAGATAAAAGGAAACGGTGATCAGGCTTTAGTTCTATAAAATCAATTTTTCTTTTTTGGCCAAGGAATGAGTCTTAAAACCTATTGCGTCAATGGCCAATAAGTCGAATATTCCAGCCTGACCTATCATCCTGCTTAGTTCAAATAGAGGGGGGGTAGTTCTCTATCAGGATAAAGTTAGAGCTACTTCTTCTGAATACTGCTACACAGCTCAAAAAGCTATCGATGCTAATGTCCTCTTTCGTATCAAAGTGACTGAAAAATGCCTTAAAAATTGTGCATTGCTAATGACGGCTTCAGGTCGATTTAAGCCTTTTCTAGACTAGAACCTTATGTCGACTTTTGGCACAAATTTTTCCTTCAGGTTTAACACTCGACTGTCCGGTTTAGGCTGTGAGATCAATCGGTCACTAGCTAATAAGCTAGCAAAAGTATGATTCTTAATTGTAAGGTATGACACCTTATTGTCGGCCTTCAGCATAACGCTGTCTTTGTGGCATTTTGCAGCCATATGCAAAAGTAGGAAGTAGCAATGAGTAAAGATCTTTTTGAACATAAAGTGGATATGTTTGATGAGATGATCATCGCGTTTAAAATGTCGAAAATATGGTTAATGCTATAGTGGGAAGTGTCAGTTTAAATCATCAGATGCATGTCATGCGTTTTATACCTTAAAAGGCGAGGGGACCCGATGCTCCGTGAAGAAATTTTACTCGTATATGATCGTGAATGCCCAGCTTGTAATGCTTATTGTCAAATAGTGAGGATCAAGCAATGTGTGGGTGATTTACGTATTGTGGATGCAAGGGAAAATAGCGAGGTGATGAATGAAATCACCGCACAAGGTCTCGACATCGACCAGGGCATGGTTTTGAAAATGGGAGAGCAACTTTATTATGGTGCTGATGCTATACACATGCTGGCATTGATAGGCAGTCGTTCCGGAATTTTTAATCGCTTTAATCATTGGATGTTTAAATCAAAAACGATTTCAAAAATTATCTATCCACTTCTTAAACTTTGTAGAAACCTGCTACTAAAAATACTACGGAAAACAAAAATCAACAATCTGAAGAATAAAGCGAATGAAAAATTCTAACGGTGTTTTGGAAATTACGCGTCACCCATGGTGAACATCATCAAATGACTCTAAATATTTGATAACATTACAATGGGCATCAGCATGTTTTATTGGCGTGTTTCACATAAAATTATACTTACCGAAGCGCTTTTTTATCAATTTTCCCTACTGCTGTCAGTGGTATGGCGTCAATAAAGTGAATATGTTTGGGGGCTTTAAAGGCAGCCATGGATTCACGGCAAAAGGTTAATATTTTATCTTTCACTGTGTTTTGATCCGCATCTTTATAATGGGCTGATAACTCAACATACAAGTTGACTATATCGTTGCCCGGACGCCCTTTATCTTCGGTACCAATTACCGCACAAGCCCCAATTTCAGGTATTGCAGAAAGCTTATCTTCTACTTCAACTGAGAATACTTTATAACCACCAACAATTAGCATGTCTTTGGCGCGATCACACAGAAAAATGTAACCATCTTCGTCCATATACCCGACATCTCCGGAAAACATCCAGCGCTCCCCATCAATCTCTCGCAATGCTTTAGCTGATTCGTTAGGTAAGTTCAAATATCCTTTCATGACTTGAGGCCCGGTACAAACAATCTCTCCTGGTTCGCCGAAGGGCATGTCATGATTACCTGTCTCAACATCACGAATACGTACTTTCGCATTAGGCACAGGGAAGCCAATTGACCCAAGTTTATATTGCTTAGGTGGATTTACCGTGTAGCAAGGTGCAGTTTCGGTCATACCAAAAGCATCAGATATCTTCTTTTCGCCAATAATAGCTGAAAGAGCGTCGTAACTGCCGCGAGTGAGTGGGGCGGCTCCGGATACAGCCACTCTTAGTTTAGAAAAGTCGATGTCAGCAAATGCAGGGTTAGCAACCATCATGTCGTATAATGCTGGGACACCAATCATTACATTTGGAGGGTTATTTTTAAGTTGAGCACAAATAAAATCTGTATCCCGTGGATTGGGTACTAGAATCATCTTGCCACCATAAATTGCTGAGGCAATAGCATTGGCAAGTCCTGCAATATGAAACATTGGAAACGCGCTTAAGAGTGTCTCTTGGCCTGCATCAAAAGGGTTCACGGCTGAAGATTGCGCTGTATTATGCATCACATTTCGCTGAGACAACATTGCACCTTTAGGTTTGCCTGTAGTGCCCCCTGTGTATTGGATCATGAAGGTATCGTTCCAATGGACATCGGTTTGAATATATTCATCTGATGCCGATTGAGTGAGACTTAAATAAGATAACACTTCACAATCTTTAATTTTTGGAAGATCAAAATCTGTTGGCGCTAGAAGGTCTGTCGCTGCTGTTACAATTGCATATTCTAAGCAATCTGGCGTTTTAGGCATGGCTGATAATACTAATGAAAGTTCGCTTAGCGTGATAATGACTTTAATGCCAGCGTCTTGAATTTGATATGCCACTTCTGGCGGTGCTAAGAGCGGCGAAATACCCGAACCGATTGCACCTATTTTACTGATTGCCGCTAGCGTGATGGGATATTGTGGAATATTTGGTAAATGAATGCCTACCACATCACCTTTATTAACACCCAAATTAACCAAAGCATTGGCTAAGCGATTGGCTTGTTCATTGTATTCTGAATAGCTAATTCCACGTGCTACATACCACATAGCGATTGAGTCTGGCTGAGTACGGGCATGTTCCTCAATGAAACTACCAAAAGGTTTATCTTCAAACTCCGGGGTAATAATGCCCAAAGATTCATAGTGTGCTAACCATGGTAAATTCATCATGCGTTCCTTTTAGTTTAATGATTATAAAGTTATGTTTAAGCGTTTCAATAACTTATAAATGTTAATGTAATGTGTCAGGTTATTTACAATGCGTCTACTTCTTTCATTCCGCTAATTAAATTTTTTCATGATATTCAATAAGTATCATATTAAGTAATCTGAGCCTAAGACGGTTGAATTTGTGCCCGTCGATTTGAATTGTAGATAGTCTATTGAACTAAACCGTTACCAAACCACCCAATGTAAATATGCTCAGGTGACTCTAAATATTTGATTATGTTACGCAAGCCTCTGTATGCTTTGTGTGTATAGCCATATCAAAATGAGTTTTATGCAGTTTTGCCAAGCATTTACTTTGTGTCATTAAGGATTTATATGCGGTATGAGATGTTGTTAAGTGGTTTTATAGTGATAGGTTTAAGTGCCTGTGCGCAACCAAGAGTGGTTGCTGCGGATCCTACTGAAGGTGGGAAAATTAATATTAACCAAGCATTTGGTGAAAAATGTGAGAATGCCAAATATCAACTTGATAAAACGGTTCAAGAAGGCCAATTATCTGAATTGAGAGAACTAAAACGTAATATTGAATTGTATTGTGTTTGGCGCAGAAATTAATATTTATAACTGTGAATTGGGTACGCTTAAAACGTGCGTATTTATCATTTTTTTGGTTTGAATAAGCAGCGTGTTGACCCCCTATGTTTTACAAAATACCGTGTGTCAGATACCTAGAACTGCATGCTTTTTATTGATCTTACTTTTGAATAAAAATAAATGACAATTGTTCTGCTTTTTTTTGCGATAAGTCTGTTTGTTCAATGCGGTGTAAAGCGCCTGTCTTTTGATTAAAGACAGTATCTCGTTATGAATAAACCAACTATTGTAAAAAGGGGCAAATGATTGTAAATATTTAATCTAGCTACAATTAGGGTGGATTATAGTTCGGGTTTTGGTATAAAACAGTTTAATAGCTCTGCATTTGTTGGATATTTCTCAAGTAACTCAGCCAATTTCCTAGCGCCTTCTAAAGGTTTTAGATGGGAAAGTGCCCTACGCAAAACTCTGACTTTTTCGATATCTTTCGGATCTAAAAGCAGCTCTTCACGGCGGGTACTACTTTTGGCAATTTCTAGAGCAGGGAAAATTCGCTGATCTGCAATACTCCGTGATAAAACGATTTCCATGTTCCCAGTGCCTTTGAATTCTTCAAATATCACCTGATCCATCTGGCTTCCAGTATCAACCAGTATGGTCGCTAAAATAGTGAGTGAGCCACCATTTTCAATCTTTCTAGCAGAGCCAAACAGTTTTCTTGGTACTTCTAAGGCTCTAGAGTCAAGCCCGCCGGACATTGTTCGACCGCTGCTCTTTCTACTTGCATTATGCACTCGAGAGAGCCTTGTAAGAGAATCGATGACAATCATAACGTCATGACCTTCGCCTGCTTGCTTGCGAGCGGAGTTAAGCAGTTGATTCGCTACGCGTACATGTTGCTCATAGCTTGAATCAGTAGATGAGGCGTGAACTTCCGCTGGCACACTACGCTTAAAATCAGTCACTTCTTCTGGGCGTTCATCTATAAGTAAGGCATAAAGCTTTATTTCGGGATAGGCTTTTCCTACCGCCTGACAAATATGCTTTAAAATGGTGGTTTTTCCGCAGCCCGGTGGAGCAACAATTAAACCTCGTTGACCCATTCCTATCGGCGTGATCAAATCCATCGCTCGGGTAGTGAATTCTTCAGAGCCTAATTCTAGGTGAATACATTGAGTTGGATTGACGGCTACGCCATTTAAAAAACGTTTTTGTGGATCATCGTGTTTTAAATCTTTGGCCACTTTATTAACTTGTTTAGGTTCTTCATTTCTTTTAACTTTCAAAGATAATATTTTTCTTGTCATGATATCGCTTTATAACTTTAGAGGATTTGGTGTTTTCTAGCTACTTGAGTCAATTATCTTAAGTGTATATTTAATTGTTTTTAACAACAGATAACATAATAACAAGGCTCGTGTGTGCACACCCGAGATGTCAACTCACTAGTGTCCCTTATGCTGAGTAGCAACATAAAGTTTTGTTTTTCTTGTTCCAGCTTGACTAATGCTCTGTAGCTAAACCTAAGAGTGGTTTAATTTTGACATATTTTAAGGCTCTTAATGAAAATAATATGGAAATAATTTTCATGGAAATAGATCTTAATATTTCAGACCTTAGATATAGTCTAAGGTGAATACCTTATGGATTGCAACTATAGGATACATCATACCTTAATGACCTTACATTCATCCATCGTGAATATTGTCTGAGTTTAGTCTAATGACCGCCTTATAGGCTTAATTATTAAATTGCGAGCGTTTTCTTCATCATACTCAACCATTATTCGTAGTACTACCTCACAACAGAAAACGGTGGATGCGTATCATTATCGCTAATTTGTAGTGTTATCTTAAGTATCAATACCTGTTGGGGAAGGGTGGTAACGCTCATCTTAAAACCCTAACACAGAATATAAAATTAGGAAGGGATGGACGTATTACACTCGATATTGGGTTGATATTAATAAAGTAACAAGGAGCCAAGCAGGCTCCTTGTTAAAGTTGAGACCTAAATAGTCTTTTAGCGTTTTATTAATGCCAGTTGTGTATCTTGATTAAGTACTACCCACCAACGGTTCCCATAGTTATTATCGACGCCAACTAATGGTTCCTCGGCGCAATTATCTGGTCGGCTAGGTGTTATGTCGAGCATGGTATCTGACCAAGGTAGTTCAACAATACACTCTGCTTTGGTAATAGGTTGCCAGATACCCGCTACTTTATGTGCAAGATTCACTGTGCTTGCATCCATTTTAGCTACGCCTGTAAATTGCACTGCATAGGTGTCAGATACCGCATCACTGATATCCCACTTTTTACTAGCCGTTGTCGGCAACGTTACTGCTGATTTAGCGCTTCCATCTGTTTGTGATCTGGCTAAACCTGTGTCCACGGTAATGTCTTTGTTGCCACCATAGGCATTTTGATACATACCTGTTTGGTTTTGTGTGCCGCTGACAATCAAAATATCAGATTCAGTCTCGTTAGCAGTTAACCAACTTAAGGTAATATATTCTTTTAAGTCGATGGATGTTTCGGGAATGATTAATTCATTTGCAGCTTCATCCGGTATGGCGCGATTTGGGCTATTAAGGTTTGGGGTCCATTTTTCGTGGTAAACAAATAACCATTGGTAAGCAAGACGAGTAAGGTCCATTAACGTTTCTGCGCGGCTAAATCCTGGCGTAAAACTAAAATCTCTAGTGCGGGTATCGGTTCGATTAAAAGTATCATTACTGCCCCCTACTAATCTTGCAAATGAACCGTCATCACCGTAACAATCGTTGCTTAAATATTGGGTTTGAAAAACAAGGACAGGACGTGTACCAGCTGCAATAGAGTTCGGGTAGACCATGGTTTCACAGCGGTTTGTGGTACGTGAAAATTTGTCCATTAAATGCCAATCAGCAGTAAACGC
The DNA here is from genome assembly GCF_000347635.1 of Paraglaciecola psychrophila 170. Classification (NCBI taxonomy): domain Bacteria; kingdom Pseudomonadati; phylum Pseudomonadota; class Gammaproteobacteria; order Alteromonadales; family Alteromonadaceae; genus Paraglaciecola; species Paraglaciecola psychrophila. Next base: position 2,552,251 of record NC_020514.1, read on the forward strand.
ATAACTGTCATCATTGCTTTTAGCTTGATGCTCTGCGTAGTAGGCCTCATAATCAACTTGTTCACCTTGAAAGGTTAACATTGCTGAGTTGACATCATAATGATCAGAACCATTTCCTTGGTTATAAGTGGCATTTTTTTGTGAAACTAACATTTGTACCAGCTCACGTTCGCCATATCGATATTCATAACCCTTATATGATGCATTCCCAGACATAATTTGTGTATAAGCACCCATACGGTAATTTCCACCAGTAGGAGTAGAACTCGATGGTAAGGTCTCTAACGTATTTTTGGCTGTAATGAGCGAGCGTTGATATTGATGTTCGTGCCCTTGAACGTAAATAACATCGTTGTCTGAAAAAAATTGACGGATTTCTGGCTGAACATCGTAAACCCAATTGTCATCTTTTGTACCATCAACGATTTGTTCACGTGTTTGGCCATATTTGGCTCCAATCAAGCCGTCGTGGCTGGCAACAACAATGTGTCTAATATTGTCTTGTTTTGATAGTATCGTGTCTTTTATCCATTGAAACGCAACCGGTAAGTTGTAATAGGCTAAACCGAAAATCAGTACGTTTTCACGTACCACATAATAGTTCATCCACTCATATCCTGGCATGTGAACTGCATCTTCGGGAATGTAGTTTTTCATGTTGTCTATCCATTCGACAGTATATGCGTGACTGGTTTCGTGATTCCCCATAACAGGTAAAAACTCGATGCCTTTATCTTTGTATTGTTTGGCGACCGATATCCATTCTGCAAATTCTTCGGTACTGCCACCATCAGTTAAATCACCCAGTGCCAGTACCATATCAACACCGGCAGATTTTTGGTGACTAAGGACGTTTCTCATGGGGTGCAATGCTACATGTGTTTGGCCTGTTTCGTCGCTTCCTCCCTGTGTGTCAGGTAATAGGCCAATAATAAATTTGGGAGCTGGAATTGGCGCTGGTAGCAAGCTAGGTATGGGTTTAACAGGGATTTCTACAAAACTGTCAGTGCCTGAACCGCAGGCAAAAAGAGTCATTGCTAATGCTATTGATATAGGTGCTTGCAGAGTTTTACGGATATTAATACTGTTTTTCATGATTTCACTTATCTTTGATTACGGTTAGTAAAAAACAAGTTAATCAATAAAGTATTACTGAATAGGTTTATTTGTATGAATATTTTATTAAGTTTATAATGAGCGGCATTGTAGTTTGCTGTAAACACTTCTGCTCAATCATGCCTAATTATTGAGCAGAAGTGATCAAGGTGACTATTCAACTAAAAGGCAGCAGCTGAGAGGTGTTTTCTTAGATTAGCTAAACCCACCAAAATCTAACGACATATTTACGCCTTGGTCCTTATCAGATTTGGGCATGTTGTACTATTGCAGCTGTTAACTTGCTTATTTTTACAATGGTTGGCAACATATTTCTATATTTTCAAGAGTTGGTATGACTCGCACGGGAAACGAACATAATTACTAGGAAAACATGAAATTACTGACGCCAAAAACACAAGCCTTTGATAGCTGGATCCGCAGCCAGTTTGTGCAGCTTAATGATGAATTAGAAGGTCTCTATTTCCAACAAGAAGACAAGTCTAATGTCCAGGGAATAGGTGATGATACAAAACAAACATTGGAGAGAGAAGGACGAGATTTAATAATAGAATTATTGGCTGAGGGTAATACTGATCAGGGCTTTGACAGCGCTTTTGATTTATTAGGGAATGTGGGCCTTTATATGGCTGCCTGCCGCCGCCACGAAATTACTGAGCCTAGTCGTGAGACGACTTCACCGTTAGTTGAAGCTTCCGCTTTAGCCATGCATATTGGTGCCTCGATTGGCGTTACACCGCGTTTCGCTACAGCCCATTTAACTACTCATAATAGTGCCCAAAATGGCACATATAAACGCTTCACTAGTTTGCAAGATGAAAAGCTATTTTTAGATTATAATACCCGCGGAATTTTGGCTTACAAAAGAGCTGCAGAGGCACTTTTAAAAATTCAACCGCTGGGGATTTCGCATCCTATCTGCCATGATTTATTGGTATCATGTCAAAAGGCATTGCAGGAAGTAATAGATTCGAATGCTATCTTATTTGAACGCTTAGATGCGACTCGCTTTTTCTATTGTGTTCGTCCTTACTATAAACCTTACCGTGTGGGTTCCCAAGTTTTTCGTGGCGCCAATGCTGGCGATTTTGCGGGTATCAATGTTATTGATATGCAGTTGGGTTTGTGTTTGGCAAACGACCCCGATTATTCTCAGTTATTAGTGGATAAGTTTCTCTACATGATGCCCGAGGATCAGACTTTATTACGTGACTGTATGCGACGCGAAAGTCTTATGAACAAATTTCTGGAAGCTGAAAATCATTCCGATCAAGACTGGTATCAGGCCAACGTATCCCAATTCTTTAAAGCGTGTACCTTACATGGCGAAACAGCTAATCAGCATCATGAACAATTGGTCAATAAGTATATTACACAACCTGCCAGTCAGTTAACTCAAACCCATTTAAGCACCGTGACGGCTAGTGGTCCTCCTCTAGCTTCTTTGCTAAGCGGATTAGAAAAACTCAAAGATAAACGCATGGCAAATGAGAGAAGCGATATTCTGACTCGCTTTGATGATCTCAAAATACTTAAGGCTAGCCTTAGATGACATTAGCATTATCTAGCAAGGATTATAAAACAGACTTTTGCTTACCTGAGAAAGGCTGTTATCTGCTGAATCACTCGGTTGGTCGCCCCCTTAAAAGCGCACAACAGTTTTTTCAGGAGGCATATTTTAGCCCTTGGCAAAACCTGAGTACAGAGCCTTGGCAGCAATGGCTTAGCAGCATCGAAACATTTCAGTCTGCATTGGGGCTTCTATTCAACCACGGGCCGGAAAATTTTTGTCCTCAGGCCAATTTATCTAGTGCCTTGTGCAAGCTTGTTATGTCACACCCCAGGTTGACGAAGCCATTCGCCAAGGTGCTAATGAGTGAACAAGATTTCCCCAGTATGGGGTTTGCAATTAGTCATGCTTTACCTGAATGTGATATTTCTTTTATCCCTAAAAACTTAGACATTACCTCAGCAGACGTGTGGCACTCACATTTAAGCCAAGACATAGACTTAGTGTTTATCAGTCAAGTCTATTCTAACTCTGGGCAACAGGCGCCCGTTAAATCCATAGTCGAAGTAGCTAAACAGCAGGGCATTCTGAGTCTAATAGATGTGGCACAATCGGCAGGCCTAATTCCTTTAGACTTAACCGAAATAGCCCCTGACTTTATGATTGGCTCATCTGTGAAATGGTTATGTTCAGGTCCAGGTGCGGCTTACTTATGGGTACATCCTAGTCAGATAAACCATTGTGAACCAAAAGATGTCGGTTGGTTTTCCCATGACAACCCCTTTGAGTTTGACATACACAACTTTCAATATCGTGAGGGGGCATTACGTTTTTGGGGCGGGACACCGTCAGTGACTCCCTTTATTCTGGCGGCTCACGGTATAGGTTATGCTAACCAAATAACGCCCGGCCTAGCCAGACAGCATAATCTTAGGCTTTTAGCTCTGCTGGATAAAGCGTTTGGGGAGCAACTTGTGTCACCTAAGGATGCCCAAAAATGCAGTGGCACAGCCATACTTCAGTTTGGTAAAGCGCAAAGCTCCGTACTCAATGCTTTAAAATTAGCTCAAATAGGGGTTGATGCTAGAAGTTTAGGGATCCGGGTCTCGCCACATATCTATAATGATGAAGATGATATCGAGTATTTGATCCAGGTGATCAATCAAGCCTGTTAATATTAGAGGGCATTTTCCCCAAAACATACATAGACATTATTGCTTATGAAAGATAGCCGACTAATGGCTGCCGCTAGTCATAGAGGGTAAGTACTTAAATTTAAAACATTATTTTAGGCACCATTTAAAGTACTATTTAAGGCATCTTTTGCTTCAGGAAAAAGCTGTACGATACCACTTTTCCCATCCCAGTCAGCGACTAGCCAAATTTGTTCAAAAGGATGAGTAGAGGGAATTTTTATACAATGTTGCTGAGTTAGGATTTCCTTCTTGTCCCAAGCTGGATGAGTATTCCTGATCACTAACCAAACCCGTTTGGTTTTATAGCGCTTATAGGACTTATTAAATAGAATTCGGTTTAGGGCAGTTAAGAGTCGAGCATCAGGCTCAGTGGTTTTTTCTAATTGTTGCAGTTCTTGATGGGTTTGCTCACTTAATTCCCGTTGCAGTATTTGCATAGCTTCTTGCTCACTGCCATATAAATGTGCCACTTCTAAATCTAAGCGCTCTCCTTGAAAACAACAAGACACATCTGGTTTGGCGGGGCGGTTATGCCAAAGGTGGTGTATTGGATTGCCAGTCTCGTGTTCATGCCAGCGCATAAATAGTTTTGCCGCCTGATGCTCCAGCTCTATTTTTTCATACTCACTGTTATTTAATTCAGACACTAGAGGATTTCCTAGTCCAATTGGCCATAAATTAGCAACAAAGATGGCCAAAGAAAAGTATTGTTGTGACAAATTCTGACATCGTCATATATGAGTGGTGTTGGGTTAATGAAGATTAAAAATAAATGATTGATTTTTGATAGATGCTGGCGAAATTCTTTAAAATACCATTAATCCTCATTTTTTCTTTTATGTTTATATCAGTTATCTTGATGGTTCCCCCTTTTTATTTTGATTATACTGTTTCATGCATTTTTATTATTGTGGAACACTGGCTACATGCTGTCTATTTCTTCTAGTTTTTCTCTTACCCGTTTGGAGCGTAAAATGCTTCGCGCCGATAGTTATGCTGACTGGAAAGTTGCAGCGCTTGAGCATGACGCTAAGTCTGGTTTTGATACATGGAAAAGCAAGGAAGAGTCAAAAAGTTATGATTATGTGAATATTCGTTCCAGAATAGACGCACTAAAACAGCTCAGACGTCAGGGAGACGACATTGGGCTACTATTCGCTTTAAACGAGGGAATTCATGGTAATCAGGGAGGGATGGGCAAATCTATCCTTTATGAAAAAGCTAAATTTGGCACTAAAAATCTTATTGAAGAGTACGTTGATGAAATAGTAGGTGCCCTCGAGCACATATCTAACATTCCTGAGTCTAGTGACGTCACCAAGGAAGATAAGCTGGATTTTTTGAACGTGCCAGTCATTGTTTTGGCCGTTCTGCTTTGATGTTGAGCGGTGCCGGATCACTGGGGCATTTTCATCGTGGGGTCATAAAGACCTTATTTGAACATAAAGTGTTACCTACCGTTATATCTGGTTCAAGCGCGGGTGCAATCTCTGCTGCCATACTAGGTACCTATTCTGACGAAGAATTACCGTCTGTATTAGAAGGTGAACAGGTACTTGATCCGCTACAGGCTGAGATTGATAATCGTCCTAAAAGCCTTCTCCGTAAGCAGTCTGATCCAGCATCCTTGAAAATAATGTTAGAGGCAATTATTCCTGACATCACCTTTCAGGAAGCCTATGAAAAGACAGGTCGAATGATCAGCATCACTATTGCGCCTTATGAAGAACACCAGTCTTCTAGGCTAATGAATGCCATCACTGCACCAAATGTTTATGTGCGTTCGGCAGTCATGGCGTCTTGTGCGGTGCCGGGTGTCTATCCACCTGTGATGTTGATGGCGAAAAATGTTTACGGTGAGGCTCAACCTCATTTACCGGATCGTCGTTGGGTAGACGGAGCCGTTACAGACGATTTACCCGCTAAAAGACTCGCCAGACTTTATGGCGTTAATCATTATATTGTCAGTCAGGCGAATCCGTTAGCGCTAGCCATTATGAAGGGTGAACAATATATACCTGTGTCTGAAGGGGCAAAAAAAGTTTTACGATTATCCACACACGAAATTCTGAAGAGTGGTGAAAAATTTAGTCGACGTTATTTGAGAAAAATTCCTGATGTGGGTAAAACGATGAGTATGTTCTATTCGGTTATGGCTCAAGATTACAAAGGTGATGTGAATATTGTCCCTAACTTTAATTTTGTCGATCCTCAAAAACTTCTAGGGCAACTCACCTCTGATGAAATCCAAGAATTGGTTATTGAAGGAGAGCGATCTACCTGGCCACAATTAGAGCAGATTAAAATTTGTTCTAAAATTGGACATAAATTAGATGAAATACTCGATCACCACACCGAGCACAATATCAAACGTTTTTACAAAAAACGCCGCGGGGTCGTAACGAATATTTAGTGCATGTTTAGAAAATATGGCGGAGTTAACGTAAATACATCTTTATTATAATTATACTAAAATTATCGATTAAATCTATTAAATCGACGCTTGTTGGGGAGAATGAACCGATTGTTCATTCTTTGGATCTAAATTTATAAATCAGGATACTAATGACACATTCAACCACATTAATCGACGGACTTTATTTTGGCGAAAGCCCACGCTGGCAAAATGACCGCCTCTGGTATAGTGATTTTTACGACCAAGCAGTGAAATCTGTTGATCTGCAAGGCGACAGTAGATTGGAGTTACAATTAGATGAGCAACCTTCTGGTCTCGGTTGGCTACCCGATGGACGTTTACTAGTTGTATGTATGGAGTCCTTAGCGTTAATGCGGCTTGAAAAAGACGGTTTGGTTTTACATGCTGATTTGTCTAAATACTCAACACATCTATGTAACGATATGGTGGTTGATAAGCAAGGTAATGCCTATGTAGGTAATTTTGGTTTTAACTTGGATGAGGAGATGCAAGCTCGTGGTGTAGAGTCAGTGATTGCTGATCATCCCAAGGCCAATATTGTGAAAGTGACACCACAAGGAGATGTGAGTATTGCCACTGGTGGTATGAGTTTCCCTAATGGCTCTGTCATTTCAGCTGATGGCAAAACCTTAATTGTCGCCGAAACGTTGGGACTGTGTTTAACCGCGTTTGATATTCTTGAAAATGGCTGTCTTGACAATAGAAGAGAGTGGGCTGCGACAGGTGCACGAGTACCCGATGGGATCTGTCTGAATGCCGACGGTAATATATGGATCGCAAACGCGGTTAGCAACGAATGCGTCCTCTTTGCACCAGGCGGTGAGGTGTTAGAGATAGTCAATACCAGTCAAAATTGTTATGCCTGTATGCTGGGCGGAGATGATGGTAAAACCTTATTTATGCTTACAGCTCAGAGCTCTCAAGCAAAAATAGTTAGCGTAACGAGAGCTGGAAAAATTGAAGTGGCTAATGTTGCATCGCCTGGGGCGGGTCGTCCTTAAATCTGGTTTGGATTATACTTTAGACATTATTACAGTCAGAGATAATATCTTAATGGCTTATGCTGCTTTGAGTTTATCTCTGATTTCGCCTTTATTTAGCCACCTCATAGACTACTTGAGTCATAATAATTATTACCTGAGAGTAAAGGGTCAACATAACCTGATTCGAGTATTTGATAATTTAAGCAATCTTTTTCTAAGAGTTAAGTGTCAGTTTAAGTGTCTAGGGTCACACTAAATCACTTAGTACACTCTTTTCCTCGCTGCAGCTAACAATGGCTTTTAATTTTCATCATTTTTTTGATTATCCGGTCCACAGACTTTAAGTTGAATAGACTCAGTACATCGTTTACTGTTCTGACGCTTAGTTGTGTTTTATGTAACTAGGCAGAGTTAAAATCAAGCAGTTCAATGCCGCTGGATTCATTGCATATATTATAAAAAACGACTTGGATTAAACACAATGACAAAGAAAATTACGCAGATAATTAAAATTAACAAAATCAATAGAGTCATTGTTTTTGCTTTACTGCTTTTTAGTCCTGTATTACTTGCGAAGGATTATAATTTTACTGCTGCCGAGAGTATTATAAATGGATATGTAGACACTCATAAAATTGCCGGGGGAGTCATTCTTGTTATGAAAGATGGTAAGGAACTTCTGCATATAGCCGTCGGTAAACAGGATGTTGAAGCTGACAAAGACATGAAAATTGATAGTTTGTTTCGTATTGCTTCGCAAACTAAAGCGCTCACCTCAGTAGGCGTAATGATATTAAAAGAACGAGGACTCATTAACTTTACAGATCCTATCTCAAAATATATTCCTTCCTTCAAAAAGACTAGCGTTTTAGTTGTGCATAAAGATAAGTCTTATACTGAAGTGCCTGCAGTACGCGAAATAACTGTACATGATCTCCTTACCCATTCTGCGGGCATAAGTTATGGATGGGGGGATAATAGAAGAAAAATGGAAGGAGATTGGACTTCACGGCTGGTATTTTGCAGATAAAAAACAGACCATGAAACAGGCCTTAGCGCCGCTGACAACTTTACCTCAACAAGCTCAGCCGGGTTCAGAATTTGTTTATGGTCATAGCACCGATTTACTGGGTGTTATAATCGAATCCATATCAGGGAAAAATTTAAAAGAATTTTTTGAGACAGAAATCACCGGTCCTCTGGGCATGATTGATACACATTTTTATATTCCGAAAAGTAAACTAAGTCGCCTGGCTGCTGTATATAACGCCACTGATAGTCATATAAAAAGAGCAAGTGATACCAATACAGCAGAAGATTATATGCTTAGCCAAGGTCATTATGCTGCTGGACCAATGCAAGCATTCTCGGGTGGTGCTGGGTTGGTATCAACCGCTAGTGATTATTCAAAATTACTCTTAATGTTACTGAATCAAGGAACGTTGAATGGAACCAAGATACTCTCGCCTTCATCTGTAGTAGAAATGACAAGCAATCAAATACCTTACATTGATATGGATTGGAACGATGGTTTTGGTTATGGTTTTGCTTTAACAATAGGCAAAGCAGGGGATTTAAAAGGGAAAACACTGCAATATGAGTGGGGCGGTGCATACAATTCAAAATATTATGTTCGGCCTGAAGATGGGGTGATAGTGATTTATCTTACCCAGTTAATACCAACAAGTGGGCTTAAAGACTGGGAAGAAATTAATGCCGTTATTAAAATAGCATTGGGTATAGCCCCTTAAATTAATAACCTCAACCTACTGCATAAATCCAAAAGTGCTTCAGCACAGAATCACGCTAAAATTACTTACGTCAAAATTATGAAAAGGCAAAGGGGTTGTGCATTTGGAGCCACTCTAGCCGAATATTTCCTCCGTTACCTAGTATGTGAATATTAAATCGGTCTGATATCCACATGCTAGCTAAACCGCTAAATTGCGATTTGATAAGCTTAATTTATCTTAATGTATTTTACTGGATGTGGATGCACCTTACAGCATGCTAATGTTGGGCCATGGCTTATTCGCTATACCTCCATCGTCATATGAGTCAAAACGCAACAAACAATGCATAATACAAAACACTCAGTTTGTTCCCATTGTTTAGATCACTGATAACGTTTATTCTGAACACACACAATAATCTTTTTTGTGAAAACTTAATTCGTAATATCCTACTTATCTTTATATCTGTGTTCATACAGTCATGCTCAAAAGAGGGGAGTGAGAGTTTTCTCGGCTCCAGCATGCTGATATGTAAAGATAAAAAATATCAACAGATATGTGATTTAACCCATGATGGTGCTTTATGCAGTAAACAAAGAATTGACTCTATTAACTCACTGGTTATGCAACAAAATGAGAAAAGTGTTAAGAATGGTTATGCTGCACTTACCCAGCTCGATACTTATAAGGCATGCCTCGAGAATTCAGTGTTAGCACAAAGCAGCAGGGAAAAATCTGATGAGGTATCTCGTTATTTCGCTATTGCTAATATATCCGACTATCAAAATAAAATAGTGATAGAAACAATAGGCATCAGACCCGAAATCAATTTGTGGCTTTACCAGAAGACTGGCAATACTGATCATTGGGAATCAATGGTAAATGGTGTGGCAATGACAGAGAGCGTTCATAGAGATGTTTACTTTGTGATGATGGCTAATGCGTCTAGTCGAAGTATGGATGAGGCTAAGAAAATCGCTGGCTTACAGCTTGCTCGTACAGAATTATTGAACGAATTAAACCCCGATGTTTATGAGTTTTATGTCAGGTATCACACAAATAAAGCCGATAATTTTAGAGCCGCTGTTTGGTATGGTCTGCATGCAGAATATGTAGAAAATACCCACGGGATAAATAATCAATATTTTAAGCTGTATGAAAAAATGAAAAAATGAAAAAATGAAAAAATGAAAAAATGAAAAAATGAAAAAATGAAAAAATCAAAGTTAGATGATGCTCAGAAGTTAGTTGATAGCATTGTATTTGATACAGATTGGATGGGGTTGAAGATTAAGGATTTTGTTAAACTGATTTGAATAAGCAATCATAACCCCCCAGTTCATCGTGCAGTAAATTCACGTGATTTGTCATTATCAATTAGCCTAAGCTAATTGTGTCATATGCCATAATTACTTCATGTCCCAACAAATAAAGTACTTATCGCTGATGTAAACCACGTTAATTCAGTTGTGACATATGGGTTTGAAAGCCTAAATCAATATAAAAGGTTAGAGAATTTTAAGGAGGCTTAATGAGAGTGAATACTCTGACATCGTGCTTTTCCATTGGCTTTACTGAGTTGTTGCTAACCTATTAATATATGTGGTTGGACGTACCAATTTGTTCGTCCAACCTTTTTCTGTTTTTTCTATTTCACTGAATCAAGAGCCTGACTAACATCTGCAATGATATCGTCAATGTTTTCAATACCGACTGAAATTCTGACTAGATCTTCACTAACACCCGCTTTCGCCAGTTCTTCTGGATTTAGCTGCCGATGAGTAGTGGACGCAGGATGGCATGCTAAGGATTTAGCGTCGCCAATGTTTACCAGTCTCAAAATCATTTGTAAGGCATCAATAAACTGACCGCCAGCGACTTTGCTGGAACATTCAGCGGTGGTTTTGATACCAAAGCTTAAAATACCTGATGCTTTGCCATCCGTTATCTTTTTGCACGTTGCTTGGTATGGACTATCTGCTAATGCAGCGTAATTAACCCAGCTTACTTTTGGATGGTCAGACAAATAGACAGCTAGTTTCTCAGCGTTTTCGCAATGGCGTTCCATACGCAAGCCTAGTGTTTCAAGTCCCATTAAAATATTGAACGAGTTAGTAGGCGAAATAGCTGCGCCGGTATTACGAAGCGGAGCAACACGACAACGACCGATATATGCCGCCGCACCCAGTGCTTCAGTATATACCACTCCGTGATAAGACGGGTCAGGTTGATTTAATATTGGGAAACGCTCTTTGTTAGCTACCCAGTCAAATTTACCTGAGTCAACAATAATGCCTCCAATCGAGTTGCCATGGCCGCCTATATATTTGGTTAACGAATGAATAACAATGGCTGCACCATGTTCAAACGGGCGACATAAAAAAGGTGTGGCTACAGTATTATCAACAATTAAAGGTACACCGTGTTTAGCACCAATTTCAGCTAGCTTTTGTATATCCACCACATTACCTGCAGGGTTACCAATAGATTCACAGAAAATCGCTTTAGTATTTTCATCAATGGCGGCTTCAAAGGCTGTATAATCATCACCAGAAATCATGCGTGCTTCTATGCCTTGATTGGGCAGTGCATGTGCAAATAAGTTATATGTTCCGCCATATAACTGACTGGTGCTAATAATATTATCACCCACAGAGCAAATACATTGGATAGCATAAGTAATTGCAGCCATTCCCGATGCAACCGCTAAAGCTCCGATTCCACCTTCCATAGCAGCAATTCGTTCTTCAAGAACTGCTGTGGTTGGATTCATGATCCGGGTGTAAATGTTTCCTGGTACTTTTAGGTCAAACAAGTCTGCGCCATGCTGGGTGTTGTCAAAGGTGTAGGACGTTGTTTGATAAATTGGTACAGCAGCTGATTTGGTGGTTTCTTCTGATGTGTAACCATGATGTAAGGCTAAGGACTCTAGTTTCATATTTTGCGCATCCTGTGATGATTAGATTTTAATATTCTCATAAGTCAACTTTATCCCGTTATCTCTGATGAGTTCAAATAGAAGTACTTACATTATTGTGCTTATTTGGAATAAGGTATGCGCCTAATTATAAAGTTGTTCTGGAAAATTGCTTGGCGTTAAATAAGGGTTAAGTGCGCCTTACCCGCAATATAGGCTTTTTTGAACTGATAGAAGTATTCTCCAAGCGCATCTGCAGCAAGCTTGTCGTCTGCCATTTTCAACACCTCAATGGCAACCTCTGCGGTACACAGTTGATGTACATGTGCGGCTTCACGGAGTTGATAAGATGATGCTTTTTCAGGTTGAATACCTAATACGGGTAATGTGGCAAAACAAGGACTTTTAAACATTTTACTCGCCTCTCGCCAAGTCCCGTCCAACATCACAAAAAGTGGTGTTTTACCTTGTTGTATATCGACTAAATCTTTAGGTGAGTCGATACATCTTTCTGCTGCGGCATATTGTTGAGGAAATACCAAGATAGGAGCGTACTTTGGGTTTTCTAGTAACGCGATCAGTGCAGCATCGGGGGCAACTCTGTCCCATCTAAATGCATAGTTGTCAGGTATTACATCTGCGATGAGTTTGCCAGTGTTGGTTGGTTTGTAATATTCATTTTTTATACATCACCATACAAAAAGCGCTATCACTGGTAATTGATGGGCGCTGGGCACAGATACATTTTTTTTCAGGGATTAAACAATCCTCGCAGCGTTTAACTTTATAACCTCGCGCCTTAAAGTCCTTAGTCGATAGCGCTAACTGCTGTTTGCGCAAAATGTGTACTGTATTGATATGGTGACAAAAAAATCTCGTGAAATATTAACTCTAATTGTAATATCATCGCCTTTTTTAGAGATTTTAAATAGTTAAAATATGAAAATTCAGATTGATAAAGATATTCACATTGAGCTACTCGTGCCGTTATTCGCCGAGCGTTTATATGGTTTGACGAATCAGAACCGAGCCCATTTAAAAAAATGGTTAGGGTGGTTAGATTTAGTGAAAACATTCGAAGACACACAATTGTTTATCGACACCGCTGTTCACCAACACAATAATCATCAAGCCACTACGTTTGCTATTTTGTTTCGAGGTGAGTTAGTGGGTGTGGCGGGGTTTAATCATTTTGATTATCAACACCAATGGGGTGCAATTGGATATTGGCTTTGTGCTTCTTTTACAGGCAGAGGTGTGATTACCAAAGTGGTACAAACATTATTGGAATATGGCTTTGTCGAGCAAAGTCTCAATAAAATAGAAATACGCTGTGCACAGCAAAATCATCACAGCAGGGCCATTCCCGAACGTTTAGGATTTACTTATGAAGCGACCTTACGTCAATGTGAATGGTTATATGATCAGTATGTCGATCATGCAATTTACTCAATATTAGCCTGTGAATATAAGGCTAACCTGAAGTGATACTTCAGAGCAGATTATTGCTTACTTACGAACGTTTTTTATCACGCTTAGCCTGATTTTCTTTGCATAAAACTATGATAGGTAAATACCGCAATACTTTCATTTTTGGGTCGATAATAATGTGGTCTTTTTTATTCACTTCCAATATTATTTGGTCATCTATAGTGGTGTAAGTGGCACTTTCACCATTGATTGAAATCGTTATTGGCATCGGAAAAGCCAAGTTGTCAGATGTTTGCCATTTAAGCACTAGCTTGTCCCGAGTGCGTGTTTGTTTCAACTCTGGTAAAGCGGCCTGCTTTAAATACACCTCAAATAGCCACGTGTAATCCTCTCCAGTTAACCTATTAACGATATTAATAAAGTCTTGAGTATTCCTATATCTAGGGGCAATAGGGTAGGGTATGTTGTAAGTCTCACCTTTAGCATAGAGTAGTTCTCGAGTGGCTTGCCAAAATAATTCATCTCCTATCAGCCATCTTAGTGTATGAAAGGTCCAACCCCCTTTGCTGTAGATATCAGAATTAAACGCTTGGTCTGAGGTTATGACACCTTCCATTACCACCGGGTGACGATTAACCAGTCCTAAATACGATTGATACATGCTGTGCGTATAAGCGGCTTCGCCAAACTTGTATAGGCTGTAAATTGGTTGCATATAAAGGCCAAAACCTTTGTGTAACCATGCATCGTTAAGTTTCTCGTGGATATGAAATTTCCATACCATACCATTTGTGAGTGAGTTCATGGTGTAGTAATCAATCAAGCCATTCTTATCCCTGAGATACTTTTTTACCATAAGCGTTGATTGTTTGGTGTTCCATGCCAAGGTGCGGTGTTTCAACAAAACCTAATTTGATCACCCCAAGGGTAGGGACCCAGTAACTCCTCAAAAAAACTAATTTGATGTGATAAATCATTTTTTATCATGGCCTGGTCTTTATCGGAGTTTTCGTTAAGTGCCCAAAACTCTATTGGCACCGACACACCATTAACGCTGCTGTAGGACTGCTGAATTCGAGTGAAAGGGTCAATGTTTAGCGCTATATTGTAATCACTCGCGGGCACTGATAGTTTCCAATTAAACTGGTGTTTATATTTGCTAATATTGATTACCGATTGCAATACACCACTTGTCACTGCGCTAAATGTCTAAGGTACAGTTAAGGATATTTCAATGCTGTCAGCTTTGTCTGAAAAATGGTCTTTACATGGCCAGAATAAATCACATCCTTCACCTTGCAAGGCAGTAGCTATACAAGGTGTGTCATTTTTTGTTTCACTCCCAATAAACCCGCCAGACCATGGTGCGCGAAGAGGGATGTGTGGTTTACCTGAATAATGTATCGCTATTTTGACTTTGTTTCTGTTTATTCTAGGACGGCCGAGGTTGATGTTAATAATGCCTCTAATTCGTTGGAAATAAGCAATTTTCTCATTAACGAATATCTTTGAAATGTCGAAACGACTATCTAGCTTTAACTCAACTTGTGAGGTGCCTTGTGTGATTAAAAATTAAGTGTTTCCTACTCCGGTAATGCTTTTAGTTTGTGGAAAAATTTCCAGTTCTAAGCCATAACTGTTTATATCGGTACGGTTCGCTATATTTGAAAAAGGTTGAGCTGTGTCACTGATAATTGGGTCCAGTGGCAAAATGGCTGTAGAAGCTGTTAAAAGAACTAAACAGCTAAATATGGTCAGTTTTCGAATGATACTTGTTTCTAAAGCTACAATAACTGTCCTGCTTGATACTTATTGGGAGTATCTTTACATGACTTAATCAACTGCACCAGCTTGTCGATTTAGCATTTCTTTGTTGCTTTAGACTATTCTAATGAGTCGAAATACCTAAGACTGAAAATAACGGCGGTGGCGATTATCAGCTAAATCCACGTTTTACTCTTTGGAGCTTAGGGTATATATAAGGTATTATTAGCATCGTTTCTGCGTATATATTGGCTTTCCTGCTTATTTAATTTTTAAATAAGGTTAATAACGGCCGAAAATCAAAATTAGGATATTGATATAATGAATGAAATTTCGCAGGAAAACTTTCTTGCTCTAAGTAAAATGTTACCCGAATTGCGCTTTGAATACGCATTGACGCAAATGATTGAAAAACAGAGCTTATGGGGATTGTATGGCGAAAATGGTTGGGTGATGCTCAAAGCTGATGATGATGCCTGTATACCTATTTGGCCACACAAAGAATTTGCCGAGGCTTGGGTAAAAAATGAATTTCCTGATTGCCAGCCCAAACAAATTGATTTTGTGGAATGGATAGGCACGTGGCTTCCGGGAATGAAAAACAACAATACCTTAGTATTGGTCTTCCCATTAGGTGACGATGAAGAAGGGATCATGCTTGAAGCTGAAGAAATGATTGATTGTATTGAAGAGGATTTAAAAAAGTTAGCAGCAAACGACCCTAGTTAATGCCTATAAGTGACGAAGTGTCTGGACTAGGTGACGAGTGTGCCCAGTTTAATGTCTATATCGCCAATCGTCCCGCTTCCTCTGACTATTCAAACCTAGGCCGCATTAAGCCGCTGTCTGCAGGAGAGATTCATGCTATTGGCCTTACTTGTGGTAATGGTTGGCGTAAGGTATTTAATGTGTATGCTAAACTATTGTTTGAACTTAATGCCGAAAATATCGTTTCGTTGCAAAGCTCTCAGAGTTGGCAGCATTTTCGGGATCATGTTTTATTACAAGACTCGTCCAATACACGTTTACTTTTTTTAGCGCCACAACTCGATAATATTGAAGATTCAAATAGTAATGTCATACACATTATTATGGGTAAAACCTACGCTAGCTCACTTAATTTACCTTACTCATTGACATGGCTAGATCACGAATTTGCTATCGACACGCATAACAAATTACTGGTCTGTCCCTATTTTGACTATCGCCAGTTATCAAATATTAAAATAATGCGGCTTGTAGAATTGATAAGAAAATTGAGGAAGACATAATTTATTTTACATAACAGCACCAATCTGGTGCGCTTGCACTTGTTTGGCCTTACCAAACACAAGCTATTGACAAAAACTTTATTAACTAACTGATATATATGGTCATTAAATTTGGCTCATGGCTTGCTAAAGTTAAGTTACGAAAGTTCATTATTATGGCTTGGAAAGATAGCTTGCAATATACCTCCTCACTTAAACAACAAAAAAATGTGATACCAGAGTTGCGTATTTTGTTGATCGATGAAAACCGCCAAAGAGCGGAGTCTTTGACGTCGGCTCTAAATAACTCTCGATACAAAATTAATCACTTAGCCAATCCAGACATGTCACTGTTAAAACAGGTAGATGAAATCCAGCCAGATATTATTGTGATCGATATAGAGTCCCCCAGCCGTGATATTTTAGAAAGTTTAAGTACCATTTCTCATTACAACCCTAAACCTATAGTGATGTTTTCTGGGGAAAAAGATACTGATACTATTAATCAATATATTGAGTCAGGGGTCAGCGCATATGTTGTCGGTGATTTGCAAGCCGATCGAGTAAAACCGATTTTGGATGCTGCAGTGGCGCGCTTTCGGGAATTTCAAAAATTAAAAGTAGAATTAAGTGACACCAAACAACAACTAGCCTCACGAAATCTGATTGATCAAGCTAAAAGATTATTAATGAAGAAAAGAAACCTATCGGAAGATGATGCTTTTAAAGCTATGCGAAAAACAGCCATGGACACAGGTCAAAAGCTAGATGATGTAGCGAAAACGCTTATTTCTTTTCTAAACACAATTTAAGGTACTAGGTCAAAAGTATGATTGAACCTGAACAAACCGATCTAATATTAGGGTTTATTCCGTTAACTGATTCCGCGCCATTAATTGTGGCTAAAGAAATGGGTTTCTTTAGCCAATGGGGGCTGAATGTTAAATTACAGAAACAAAATTCTTGGGCAACCCTTAGAGACAAATTACACGCCGGATTATTAGACGCAACACAAATGTTAGCGCCCATGCCATTAGCCAGCTCATTGGGTTTAGGATGTGCCAAAGTGCAGGTGATTACTCCATTAGTACTTAGCTTAAATGGCAACGCTATTACGTTGTCTGAAAAGCTACATCAAGAGATTTTGCAAGAAAACAACCTCGCTCATGTGACGTTGCCACTTGCTGCATACTTGCTGCAGAAAGTGATTAACGTGCGTAAAATACGAAAGCGTCCTAAGCTTCGTTTTGCGACTGTTTTTCCATATAGCTGTCATTATTATCAACTTAGAGATTGGTTATCCTCGGCTAATATTTCAGAAGAAGACTTAGACATCGTGGTTGTGCCCCCCGTGAATATGGTGGCATTTTTACAAAGCGGTGAAATTGATGGCTGTTGTGTAGGTGGTCCTTGGAACGCTAAAGCTGTTAGAGCAGGTATTGGTTTAACCGCTTTGACATCTTTTGATATATGGCAAGATAGCCCTGAGAAAGTGCTAGGTCTATTAGCCAGTTTCCAGCAGGCTAAACCTAATACAGTTATTGCTTTAAGCGCTGCGTTGAAGCAAGCCTGTATCTGGTTAGAAAGTATTCCAAATAGGTTTGAGGCAGCACGTTTACTGAGTTCTGACCAATATTTAGATGCGTCTGTTGATGTGATTGCACCATCATTAATTGGCAGTTGTCTTACCCATATCACTATGCCGCCTCGTGCTATCCCGTCGTATAATCAGTTTTCCAAATCTACTAAGAATGCGGCTAGCACTAGTTCAATTAATGTACCTGAATATATTAGAGGTGAATGGTTAATTAGCCAAATGAAAAATGCAGGACAGTTAAAAGATATTGATGTACCTGCTGATTTAGTCAGAACAGTATTTAGGCCAGACATATATCATCAAATGCGCCTGAAACTAGAAGATCAGTCTGTGCAATTTTTTCGTCGTTCAGGCTAATAAAAATATCGGTATGACAATAGTGTGTTATCAGGTGCTTACTTGTGGTGTGCTTGACTTATTTTAAAGGTAAGCATTTAAAGATAAGGTTTAGTCTTCTTGTATTATATTTTCTCGGCTTAATCAGTGTGCACATAATTGCCATAGCACTGTGGTAGTGCAAATGTGCACTCCTTTGGCAAGAATATTGTTTTATAATATTTAGGTGCTGCTATTAAGTCACTGAAAAGCAAGGCAAATAATAGTTGGCACTGTTACTGCAGCACAAAGCATGAATGAGCGACTTCTTATAACAAGAATAATTGTCCTCAATAATTAGAAGACGTTAAGCGTCCTCACGCGTTAAACAAATAATTGTAATTATGCGATGTAGCGTTGTTACAAATAGGCAATGCAGCCCGCAAAGACTTTCCGTGTCCTGGAGTCTTTGCGGGTTTTTTTTTGGCTAATAAAAATCGGAGTAGAAAATGACCAATCTAAAGTTATTAAGTTCGTTAAAACTAGTTGTTAAATCACTCCGAGTAGGGGTGATGTCAACGCTTTTAACAGGTTCAGTTATCGCAACAGGCTTATCAGCACAAGAGTTGGGATGGCCAGAGAAAGAAGAATTAAAATTTGGATTCATTAAATTAACAGATATGGCACCCCTTGCGGTAGCTTATGAAAAAGGGTATTTCGAGGAAGAAGGCCTTTATGTAACGCTTGAAGCACAAGCCAACTGGAAGGTATTACTTGACCGAGTGATCGATGGGCAGCTCGATGGTGCGCATATGTTAGCGGGACAACCTTTAGGTGCAACAATTGGGTATGGCACTAAAGCAGATATAATCACGGCATTTAGCATGGACTTAAACGGTAATGCCATCACAGTTTCCAATGATATTTGGAAAGAGATGAAAAAGCATGTTTCACACGAAAATGGGAAACCAGTTCACCCCATCTCAGCGGTTTCTTTGAAGCCAGTAGTTGATGATTTCAGAAGTAAAGGTAAACCGTTTAAAATGGGCATGGTATTCCCCGTTTCTACGCATAACTACGAATTACGTTATTGGTTAGCTGCTGGAGGTATTCACCCTGGATATTATGCACCGCATAAAGGGGATACTAGTGGTCAAATAGATGCTGAGGCCTTGTTATCTGTCACGCCTCCACCACAAATGCCCTCTACCATGGAAGCAGGCACTATCCATGGTTATTGCGTAGGTGAGCCTTGGAACCAACAAGCTGTATTTAAAGGCATTGGTGTGCCAGTTGTCACCGATTATGAAATTTGGAAAAATAATCCAGAAAAAGTATTTGGTGTCAGCAAGGGTTGGGCTGAAGAAAATCCTAATACGCATATACGTGTGGTTAAAGCGATGATCAGAGCAGCCATGTGGTTAGACGAAAATAACAATGCTAACCGTCCAGAAGCAGTGAAAATTCTTTCTAAAAGTCAATATGTCGGTGCTGATTACGAAGTTATCGCAAACAGTATGACAGGCACATTTGAATACGAAAAAGGCGATAAGCGTGACGTGCCTGACTTTAATGTGTTTTTTCGTTATAACGCGACGTATCCTTTTTATAGCGATGCCATTTGGTACTTGACGCAAATGCGTCGTTGGGGACAAATTTCGGAGCCTAAAGCTGACTCTTGGTATAAGGATATTGCTAAGCAAGTTTATCGCCCTGATATATATGCTCAAGCTGCTAAGGCTCTAATAGCTGAAGGCAAAGCCAAGGCAGTCGATTTCCCTGAGTTTGCAACAGAAACAGGTTTTAAGCCTGCTCAGACACACTTTATTGACAATATTGTGTATGACGGAAGTACACCTAATGCTTATTTAGAGAAATTTGCTATCGGTCTTAAAAATGACAGCAAAATTTAACTAGCGATGTGAGCTGATGGGGGCATGCCCCATCAAGCATGGAGTGTTTCAAATGAGTAAACAGCAAGCAGTTCCTATGATTTTTAATCAAGTTAGACAAATTAATTGGCCATCTCTTAATCAATTTTTAACTGCCACAGCACTGCCCATTGTCGGAATTGTGATATTCCTAGGGTTATGGAGTTTGATGGCAAAGAATATTGATACTTCGTTGGGCAAGTTCCCTGGTCCTGCGTCAGTATGGCAGCAGACTATTGTTTTAGTTGATGAACATAATGCGCAGATGGACAAAGCCGATAAGTTTTACGAGCGTCAAGAACAACGTAACGCCGCACGTTTGGCTAAAGACCCAAGCTATGCGTCTAAGATTAGAGGTTTTACCGGTGCGCCCACCTTCTTTGAGCAAATTTGGACGAGTCTATACACCGTGATGGTGGGTTTTATTGTTGCTTCATTGTTGGCCATTCCGATAGGCATTTTGTGTGGGTTAAGTAAAAATGCTTATACGGCTATTAACCCATTGATTCAATTATTTAAACCGGTATCACCTTTAGCATGGTTACCCTTGGTCACTATGGTGGTAAGTGCTGTGTATGTCAGCTCTGATCCGATGTTTTCAAAATCGTTTATTACCTCCGCAGTAACCGTTGCACTGTGCTGCTTGTGGCCCACTTTAATCAATACTGCTGTTGGTGTATCGAGTATCGACAAAGATCTAATTAATGTAAGTAAAGTGCTGCGACTAAATGGCTTATCACATGTGACTAAGATTGTATTACCTTCATCGATTCCTGCCATTTTTACCGGTTTACGTTTATCCCTTGGGATTGGCTGGATGGTTCTGATTGCTGCAGAAATGCTCGCCCAGAATCCTGGTTTAGGTAAGTTTGTGTGGGATGAATTTCAAAATGGCAGCTCAGAGTCATTAGCCCGTATTATGGTGGCAGTATTAACAATTGGTGTGATTGGTTTTGCGTTAGACAGAATAATGTTAGCGCTGCAGAGAACATTTAGTTGGGACAAGAGTGCGGTATTGCGTTAAGCCTTTTATTAAGACGTATAGTCACCAAAAATTTTGACTGGTAGTAACCAAAAGTATATTCGAGGATAAAGTAATGAGTCACAAACATCATTTAGAGTTGACACAAGTTGGAATGGATTTCCCCACTGCTAAGGGACAATTTAATGCTTTGCAAGACGTTAACCTGCGTATTAATAAAGGTGAGTTTATTTCATTAATTGGTCACTCTGGCTGCGGTAAGTCGACCGTTTTAAATATTGTAGCAGGCTTATATCAAGCGACTAAAGGTGGCGTTATCTTGGATAACCGAGAAGTAAATGAGCCTGGACCAGAACGCGCAGTGGTATTTCAAAACCATTCATTATTACCTTGGTTGAGCGCTTATAAGAACGTTGAACTAGCGGTTAAACAAACCCCTAATGGTCGTTCAAAAAAAGAAATCAAAGAGTGGGTTGAACATAATCTAGAACTGGTTCATATGAGTCACGCCGCTGACAAGTTACCAGCTGAAATTTCTGGGGGCATGAAACAACGTGTTGGTATCGCGCGCGCTTTGGCAATGGAGCCAAAGGTATTGTTGATGGATGAGCCTTTTGGTGCACTTGACGCATTAACTCGTGCACATCTACAGGACTCAGTTATGGAAATTCATGCACAATTAGGTAATACCGTTATTATGATCACCCATGATGTGGATGAAGCCGTGTTACTTTCAGACAGAATTGTGATGATGACCAATGGCCCTGCGGCCACTATTGGCGAGATTTTACCTATTGAATTAGACCGACCCAGAAATCGTATCGAATTAGCTGACAACCAAGAATACAATCACTATCGTCACGAAGTACTAAAGTTCTTATATGAAAAACAGCGCAAAGTAGAATCTGTTGACGAACACCGTAAAAAACAATCCAAACGCAAGAGTGGGGCAACTCGCAGCAATGTGGCTTAGTCACAGTATTACCCCATAACTTTTATTCAATAAAATTAGATAACTGCTAACAGAAAACCCTGTGAGAAGGTATATCTGTCCTTAAAACTAGAGAGAAAACAATGAAAACAACCATTAAAAAAATGAACAAACATGCCATCAACATAGCTCTAGTAATAGCACTTGTTGGCTCTGTTAATAGTCAAATGGTATACGCACAAGGATTTATTGAAGCCCTTACCTCAGGTAAGGGCAGCGTTGATTTAAACTTGCGTTACGAAAGTGTTGACCAAGATAATGCCCTTGCAGATGCCAGTGCGCTGACATTACGTACATTATTGGCTTATGACACTGGCAGCTATAAAGGATTCTCGGCTAAAGTTGAAATGGAAGACACCCGCATTGTGTTAGGCCAAGGTGATTATACCGTTGGACCAAGTGGCTATAACCTTGGTCTATATTCGGTTATTGCAGATCCTGAGCATACTGAATTGGATCAGGGTTACATTCAGTATAAAAATGCTGGTTTTAGTGCAAATTTAGGTCGCCAAGTGATCACTATGGACGGACATCGATTTGTTGGTCATGTTGGCTGGCGTCAAGATAGACAAACCTTTGATGCGTTATCTGCAAAATATACCGCTGTAAAAGACTTGACGTTGCAATACGCTTATATTACTCAGAGAAACCGTATATTTGCTCAAGATGCTGATTTAGATTCAAAAGATCATTTAATCAATGCGTCTTACAAAACATCAGTGGGTACATTGACAGGTTATGGTTATTTACTTGAAGTTGATAATAATACCGATAATGCTTTAGATACTTTTGGTATTAGCTTTGCTGGTAGTACTAAAGCGGGTGATTCTAAGATCTTGTATCGCGCCGAATACGCCAGCCAGACCAGTGAGTCAGCGGTGGCGGACTTTGATGTTAATTATTTAAACCTTGAAGCCGGGGTCGTCTTTAGTGGTATGACTGCTAAAGTTGGCTACGAAGTGTTGGGTTCAGATAATGGTGCCTTTGGATTTTCTACCCCTCTTGCCACTTTACATAAATTTAACGGTTGGTCTGATCAGTTTTTGGGCACCCCTTCACAAGGATTAGTCGATACTAGCTTTATGTTAACAGGCAAAATATTGGGTGGCGGATGGACAGCTGTTTATCATAAATTTAACGCTGATGAGGCCAGCGAAAGCGTTGATGATTTAGGCAGTGAATTTAACTTATCATATGTCAAAAAATACGCTAAATATTACACCGCAGGTATCAAATATGCGGCATATTCTGCTGGGGATATTAAAGTAGACACTGATAAAGTTTGGATATGGGTTGGCGCTAAGTTTTAATGATATGAAATGATGAAAAAAGAAGTCAACATTATGAATAATGTTGACTTCTTTTTTATAAAATTATCTAAAGTAAGCATACGACCAATGGTCAAATTGTTAATTAGATTACAGAACTAATTCAGTCTAAATATTTTTGGCTTTTCGATTGTCCAGACTTAGCCAACCTGTGCCCATGCTTGAAACAATAAGCAATCCAGCCATGATCCCCATATTTTTAAAGAAGTTTTGAGTTTCATGGGTGCGTTCTAAACTTTCTGCCATGCTCCAAAAATCGTGCATGTAGATACTAATAACTAGAGTTAATCCAGCTAAAATTAGAGCGGCGAGCTTGCCTTTAAAACCGATTATAATGGCTAAGCCTAATGTAACTTGGATAACAATGGTAGCGGGCAATAAAAATGCGGTAGCAGGCACATTGTGAGCAAGCATATAGTCTGTCATTGTCTGATAGCTGGTTATTTTCTGTAATCCCGGCAAAATAAAATAGATGCCCATTAACAGTCGACCTAATAACAAACAGATATTTTCAATTACGCGCATTGGTTATCCTCAAATTTAGTAAATTTTAGTGCATTATTACACTAACAACTTGCTAACATGATGCTTTAAACAAGTGGATAATACTATGAGCCAGCACCATAAAATTAATTATATTGAAATTCCAGTAAAAGCCTTGGCTTCAAGTAAAGCCTTTTTTAATCAGGTGTTTGGTTGGACATTTGTAAGCTACGGTGACGACTATGCTGCTATTTCTGGAGCTGGCATTGCAGGTGGTTTATACGTTTCTGAACATAGTGTGTCTGCTGATAAAGGCAGTGTGTTAGTTGTGTTATACAGTGATGATTTAGTTAAAAGTCAAGCCGCAATAGAAGCTGCTGGTGGCAGCATTAAAATTCCTACTTTTGAATTTCCTGGTGGACATAGGTTTCACTTTTGCGATGGAAATGACAATGAATATGCAATGTGGAATGATAAGTAGTTTGCAGCTACTTATCATTTATTAACCTGAATCTGGAGTTGAAGCATTACTCAGCCAGAAAAACCGCTATCTACTGGCATGTTTTTACCTTCAGCTGCTTTTCGAGCAAGTTGGTCACAAGCTTCATTTTCAGTGTGACCAGAATGACCCTTTACCCAAAACCAACTGACTTTGTGTTTAGCGACTTGTTCGTCTAGACGTTGCCATAAGTCGACATTTTTTACTGGATTTTTGTCTGAAGTACGCCAGCCATTTCTACGCCAATTTTTAATCCATTGGTTAATCCCATTTTTTACGTACTGGCTGTCCGTGGTTAAGTTAACAGAACACTCTTCAGTTAAAATAGCCAGTGCTTCAATAGTAGCCAGTAGCTCCATTCTGTTGTTGGTGGTATGTTTAAATCCTTGACTGAGTTCTTTGCGATGTTTGTCAAAAATCATCACCGCACCATAACCACCAGGACCAGGGTTACCTAAGCAGGAGCCATCTGTAAAAATTTCTACTTGTTTCATATTTGCCTAATTTTAAGTGTATATCTGGATAAAAATTCAGGAATTTATTGTTAAGCGCAGTATAATGTCCGAGTCGGTTAAAACCACAAAATTCTATAATTCGATTAATTTTAGAGTTCCATCAATTTTATAGTTCTATAAAGAGTCTGAAATGCGTCAAGTTGTATTAGATACCGAAACCACTGGATTAGATCCGAAACAAGGCCACCGTATTATTGAAATAGGCTGTGTGGAAATGATAAATCGTCGTCTGACGGGAAATACCTTCCACGTTTACATCAATCCTCAGCGCCTAGTCGAGCAAGAAGCGATAGGGGTCCACGGGATCACCAATGAATATCTGACAGACAAGCCTGTCTTTAAGTCGATAGCTAATGAATTTATTGATTTTATTAGTGGCGCTCAGCTGGTGATCCACAATGCACCATTTGATATTGGATTTATGGATCATGAATTTAATAGGCTGACAGGTCTGGCAGTCAAAGAGTCTGCCAAAATGTGTACTGTGCTCGACACACTAGATATGGCAAGACAGATTCATCCGGGGCAAAAGAACAACCTTGATGCATTGTGCAGGCGTTATGGCATCGATAACTCACATCGAGAGAAACACGGTGCGTTGTTAGATGCAGAGATTTTGGCTGATGTGTATCTGTTGATGACAGGTGGCCAAACTGACCTTAATTTAAGTGGTAAGGCTAGCGGTGAAGGTGGCTTGCAAGTAGAAACTATTCGTCGACTGTCTGCTCAAAGAAAACCATTAAAGGTTGTTATGGCAACGGCCGATGAATTAGAACAGCACGAAATTCGCTT
Source organism: Paraglaciecola psychrophila 170 (assembly GCF_000347635.1). Lineage (NCBI taxonomy): Bacteria > Pseudomonadati > Pseudomonadota > Gammaproteobacteria > Alteromonadales > Alteromonadaceae > Paraglaciecola > Paraglaciecola psychrophila. The sequence goes on from NC_020514.1 coordinate 2,578,021, forward strand.
GGATTTAGTGGCTGAAAAAGGTGGCGCCTGTATATGGCGTGAATAGCGACAAATAGTGAGTTGAGTAAACATGTTAAAACAGAATGTATCGGCTCTTGTTTTTTGTCTTATTGCACACGTTAGCTGGTCGGTTCAAGCTACTCCCCAAGGTCAGCAGGACAGTGAATTATCTGCAGTTAGTCAAAGTTCTGGTTCGCCTCTGACGCAATTAGGTACCGATTATCACAATGGTATCGAGTTACTGCAAAATCGTTTTAGAATCGATTTCGAAGTTGACGAAATTACTATGATATTTTTTCGTGACTTCGGCTCTGCTCCCATTGTTTTAGTGCAGCCTGATGGATCCAAAATATTTCAGTCTAGTGCCGATGGTAGCAGTGTCTTTTGGTTTGATAGCAGTACCTACGACATGATCAGCATTAAAAACCCTATGCCTGGACCATGGCAAGCGGTTGGTCAGATTTCGCCTGAAAGCCGAGTTATGGTGATCAGTGATTTAGCATTACATGCCGACCCTTTACCTAATATTATATTTTCTGGTGAAATTCTTAAAAAAACGGCCTATTTGACCAATAATGGAGTGCCCATTGATTACACTGCATTTAGAGATGTGGTTGAACTGACTATTTCATTGGCGAGTACTAATAATCCAAATTTTAATAATTTTGGTGCCAACAAAGAAATCATCGCGTTTTTTGAAGACAACGGTAAAGGTATGGATGAGTTACCTTTGGACGGGGTATTTACAGGGCAATTTAACCTTGCAATTGCCGATGGCGAATGGGTCCCTATTTTTGCTGTATCTACACCTATGTTTACCCGTGAGCAGGTTGATCCTAATATTACGCTGTTGGCCAATCCTATTAAAGTGACGTTTGAGCTGGATGGTGGGGGCGAGGGTCATCACAAACTTAAAGTGGATGCTCAACGTGAATATGTTGATATGTCGACTTTATTGATCGATGGAAAAGTTCGCTTTCCAAATGGCGATATACAGAATTTTTCTATTACAGATATGTCATCTGATGTTCGAGAGTATTTAATTGTTAGTTATGAGTATGGCGTATACCGCGTTAAATTGACTGCCTATGGAAATACCACACAAGGCAGAGAGTTTATTTTGGATGTGCCAGAATATAGCTTCTTAACAGTGGAGCCAGAGCCAGTTGTTGTAGCTGTTGAACCAAATAGTGTGGACCCATCTCTAGAGGATAATGCCAGCGTGCAGAACGCATTGCCCAAGCAAGAATTACCTTTAGTTGATGAAAAAATGTCAACTTCAACCCTTGTCTCATTGATTGTGAGTATTAATCTGTTTCTTTTAATTGTGGGTGGCGGGTTAATTTGGTGGCTTACCTTAGAAAAAAAACCTGATTTTAAATTTATGAAAAGATCTAAAAATATTGTTGTTGCTAAAGACACTAAAAATTCTCTGAATTTTTTAACAAAAATGTTTAAACGCAAACCCAAAGGGACAACAGCAGAAAAGAAACCTCAGGCTAAAGATAAATCTGACCCTGGGTTTATGGACATATGCCTCCCTAAAGAATGATTATTGTCCGCTTAATCAACAAATTGTTTAATACTACAGCAATCAATGCTTTTAACTGAATATCCTACAAAAAAGCTATTGACTAGTATGGGGTGAACCCGTATTATCTGCGCCGCGGTTGGGAAGGGAGTTAAATAAATTCTTACTTAACCGTTTGATAACATTGAAAATTATGGAGTGGTAGTTCAGTTGGTTAGAATACCGGCCTGTCACGCCGGGGGTCGCGAGTTCGAGTCTCGTCCACTCCGCCATTAAATTGTTTGCTAGTCTCTTCTTATGTGAAAATTCTTTTTCGACCCTATTAACACTACGCTATCTGCTTATGGTTTGATAATATTGTGTTATGTTCTATATCTATATTTATATGATGCTTTGACGCTATCCTCTGAGAATTAATCCCTATGCTTTTGTTGTTGTTATATATCGTTATCGCGTTAGGCTTTTCGTTTGTTTGCTCTATAGCAGAAGCGGTTATCCTAAGCATTTCTTCTGCCTATATTTCTGTATTAGAAAAAAAAGGCCATCCATCAGGGAAGTTGCTGAAAAAGCAGGTCAGTGATATCAATCGACCTCTTGCCGCTATTTTGAGTTTGAATACCATTGCGCATACGATGGGAGCAGCTGGTGCAGGCGCACAGGCGGCTGTAGTGTTCGGGGATGCTTATTTAGGCATTGCTTCGGCTATTTTGACTTTGTTGATTTTAGTTTTTTCTGAAATTATCCCTAAGACCCTTGGAGCAACTTATTGGCGTAAACTTGCACCAGCTACCGCCTATTTTTTAAAATATTTGATCATTGTTTTGTGGCCATTTGTACAAATGGCGCAAAAAATGACATCCAAAATGCAAGATGAGTCACCTCTTATTGGTTTGAACCGCGATGAATTATACGCGATGACTGCGTTGTCTTTTGAAGAAGGTCAAATTGCTGCCCGAGAAGCTACTGTGATGCAGAACCTACTTAGCTTAAAGCAACTTAAAGTTCGGCAAGCCATGACCCACAGAACAGTCGTTTTTTCGTTACCTGATAATATGATTGTTGAGAATTTTTTACAAAATCACGCTGATGTGTCATTTTCACGGATCCCTATCTATGAAGATGGTGAGCCAGAAAAAATTACCGGTTATGTATTAAAGTCAGATTTATTATTGGCCTACGCTCGTGGCAATGCTGACAAAGAGCTTAAGACTTACCAAAAGGATATGGTCACCATACTAAGCAGTATGTCGTTAGCCAATGCCATTGCACCCTTACATTCACAACGAGGAAATATGTTACTTATCGTGGATGAATATGGTGGTTTAGAGGGGGTGTTAACGGTTGAGGATTTAGTTGAGAGCTTGTTCGGTATTGATATCATTGATGAAAGCGACCAAGTGGTAAGCATGCGAAAATTAGCTCGAATATTGGCTAAAAGAAGAGAAAAGAAGCGTTTACGTAAGCATCAGAAAACCAACAGTTCAAATGCAAATTAGGGAAATATGCTGATTATGAGTGAGTTACTCAAATGTACCAATCTGTCCAAAGAATATAACGATGGAGAAAACAGGGTTAAGGTGCTTAAAAACATCAATTTTTCTATTAATAAAGCCGAGCAAGTTGCCATTGTAGGCAGTTCAGGCTCGGGTAAAAGTACCTTATTACACTTGCTAGGGGCTCTAGATAAACCTACCTCAGGGCAAGTGACGTTTGAACAACAAGACATATTTACTTTTAGCAGCAATCAACAAGCTCAATTTCGTAATCAATCCCTTGGTTTTGTTTATCAGTTCCATCATTTATTACCCGAGTTTAGTGCGTTAGAAAACGTCGCTATGCCTCTATTAATAGCTAAAAAAGCTATTAAACAAGCAAATGAGTCAGCCATGGCTATGTTGGATAAGGTCGGGTTATCTCACCGATACAAACATAAACCTGCTGAATTATCGGGTGGTGAACGGCAACGTGTGGCTATTGCCAGAGCTTTGGTGACCCAACCCAAATTAATACTTGCAGACGAACCGACAGGCAACCTAGATCAAAAAACCGGTGAAAGTATTTACCAGTTACTCAGTGACTTACGCGAGCAAATGCATACCAGCTTTGTGGTGGTGACCCATGATACTCAATTGGCTAAAAGATTAGACCGCTCTTTACACTTAATCGACGGCTGCTTGAGTGATGCATCCACTGAAACAATAGACATTTTAACAAACGATATAAAGGGCACTATCTAGTGCATTTGGTGTGGTTGTTAGCGTGGCGTTTCCGTTCAAATAAACGCCAGAATGGTTTTATATCATTTATTTCGGCTTCTTCAACTTTTGGGATTGGCTTAGGGTGTTTTGTGCTGATCCTGTTGTTGTCGGTAATGAACGGTTTTGAAAAAGAATTAAAAGATCGTTTGTTGTCTGTTATTCCCCATGCAGAATTTAAATCTGTTTATGCCAGTGGCATTGAAAACTGGCCTGCAGAAGTAGAAGCTTTGCAGCATCACCCCGAAGTGATTTTTGTCGAACCTTATGTAAACGCCACGGGAATGTTGCAAAAAGGCAATAACATGAAGGCGGTTGAGATGACCGCCTTAGATCCCCTTTATGCATCTGATGGTGTTATCCCAAGTTTAGTTTCAAGCGAACAATGGCAGCAATTTCAATTAGATGAAAACGCCACTATGTTAGGCATCGGCTTGATGCAAAAGTTAGATTTGGTAGTCGGTGATAAAGTACAAATTTTATTGCCTCAGCTATCAGAAGATTTTAGTTTAAGTGCCCCAAAAACTCTGCGACTAAATATCATTGCCAGTTTAGATATGGGCGGTGAACTGAGTAATCATATTGGCTATATGCATATGTCTCTGGCTGCACAGGCACAAAATATTAAGTATGGTGCCCAGGGAATACGTTTAAGATATCGAGATGCTTTTAGTGCAAGGGAATTAACACGTGAAATTGGCTATAAATTAACACCTGAAGTATATATGTCGGATTGGACTATTAACGATGGCAATCTGTATCAAGATATTCAGTTGGTGAGGGCGGTGGTGTATATCGCATTAAGTTTGGTCATCGCCGTGGCGTGTTTTAACATTGTTTCTACCCTAGTGATGGCGGTTAACGAAAAGCAAAGCGAAATTGCGATGCTTAAAAGTATGGGGGCAAAAAACAGCCTGATTATTTCAGTTTTCATGTTACAAGGTACATTTAATGGCCTGATTGGCACAATAGTAGGCGTAATATTTGGGGTTTTGGCGGCGACTAATTTAGCCGCTATTGCGAGTTTTATTGAAGATTTGTTAGGTGTACAATTCTTATCAGGCGATGTTTATTTTATTAATTTTTTGCCTTCAGAATTAAACTGGAATGAAGTTTATTTTACCGCTCTCATTGCTATAGTTTTGAGCATTTTAGCCACACTTTATCCAGCAATAAAAGCCGCGAGAATTAATCCTGCAAAAGTCTTGGGGCACTAATTTTTTATCTACAGCAAAATTAACAACGATAGTCATAATAATAGTGGTGCTGGGCGCTGCTGTATATTCTGAGTTAGAGGAAATTTAGATGACAAAAAACACTATTGAAGTAAAAAACTTGCAAGTAACCAAACAAAAAGACTGGGCAGCAGGGTTAACGGCTGTTGTGTCTGCATATAAAAATGTCAGTACTAAAGTTGGTCCCATTAAAGGTACTAGATTACTCACTCAACTCAATCAAATTGAAGGCTTTGACTGTCCCGGTTGTGCTTGGCCAGATCCCTTATTAAAGCGTTCGACCTTTGAATTTTGTGAAAATGGCGCCAAAGCCATAGCAGATGAAGCCACGTCAAAACGGGCAACATCAGCATTTTTTGAGCAACATAGTATTGAAGATTTAAAATACAAGTCTGATCGTTGGTTAAATGATCAAGGACGTTTAGTTGAACCGTTATTTCTAGCTGAAGGTGCTAAACATTATCAACCCATCAGTTGGTCAGATGCCCTCGAACTGATTGCAAAAAATTTAAGTCAACTCGACTCACCCAACCATGCTGCCTTTTATACATCTGGGCGCACCAGTAATGAAGCTGCGTTTTTGTATCAGTTATTTGTTCGTCAATTTGGTACTAATAATTTACCCGATTGTTCAAACATGTGTCATGAGTCCAGCGGTGTTGGATTAACTGAAACCATCGGTGTGAGTAAAGGTACGGTGTCATTACACGATTTAGAAAATAGCGAAGCTATTTTTATTTTTGGGCAAAATCCCGGATCAAACCACCCACGAATGCTGACTTCACTACAAGCCGCTAAACGTCAAGGTGCTAAAATTGTCGCTATTAATCCGTTAGATGAAGCGGGTTTAAAACGTTTTAAAAACCCACAAGAAGCGGAGGGTCTTATTGGTGCGGGTACTGCGTTACGGGATTTGTATTTGCCAGTGAAAATAAACGGTGACGTGGCTTTTCTTAAAGGATTGTGTAAAGCATTAATTGAAAGAGATGCAGCTGGGCAAGATGTTTTAGATCATGGGTTTATCGCAGAATATTGCCATGGTTTTACTGCTTTTGAACAGAACATGCTTGACACTTCTTGGACTCATATTGAACAGCATAGTGGATTAACGCAAAACCAAATTAATCAAGCCGCTGATATCGCTTGTGCCTCGAAGAAGACTATTTGTTGCTGGGCTATGGGTATGACTCAACATAAAAATGCGGTGGCTAATGTTCAGTTGATGACCAATTTTTTAATGTTGCAGGGCAATCTGGGTAAACCTGGCGCGGGTGTATGTCCAGTGCGAGGGCACAGTAATGTGCAAGGTGATCGCACTATGGGAATTTGGGAGAAACCGTCAACTGCTTTTTTAGATGCTTTGCAGCAAACGTATGATTTTGAAGTGCCAAGAGAGCCTGGCTACGACACTATAGAAACTATTCAAGCAATGGCGAAAGGGCAGGTTAAAGTATTGTTTGCACTAGGTGGTAATTTTTACCGAGCCACACCAGACCATACAGCGACTAAGCAGGCTTTGGCTAATTGTGAACTTACTGTTCAAGTTTCGACTAAATTAAATCAATCACATTTGTACACAGGTAAAAACGCGTTGATTTTGCCAGCGCTAGGACGAACTGAACTTGATCAACAAACATCTGGTATTCAAACAGTTACCGTAGAAAATTCTATGGGCGTAGTGCAAACGTCTCACGGAAAAATTCCACCTGCATCTAATTTACTCAAAAGTGAAGTGGCGATTGTAGCTGATTTAGCTACGTTAACGTTGCCGAATAGCCAGATTAACTGGCTGCAGATGAAGGCAGACTACCGATTAATCCGTGACGGAATTGCCCAGGTAATACCTGACTTTGAACGTTTTAATCAACGAATCGAAGAATTTGGCGAATTTGAATTGCCTAATGTGGTTAGAGATGAGCGTAAGTTTGTAACTGCCAGCGGAAAAGCAAATTTTATAGTGCATGATATAGAGTCTGTGCATGTGCCAGCGGGCTGTTTATTAATGATGACTATTCGTAGTCACGACCAATTTAATACTACTGTATACACTAACAATGATAGATATCGTGGTATTCATGGTAGCCGCCGAGTTATTTTTGTGAATGCAGAAGATTTAATAGATTTAGGCTTACAGGCTGGGCAACAAATAGATATTCACAGCCATTGGCAAAACGAAAAGATACACACTAGAACCGCAGACGATTTTACCCTGGTGGAATATGGCATACCTCGAGGGTGTGCAGCCGCTTATTATCCTGAAACCAATGACTTGATCCCCCTGAGTAGTGTCGCAGATAAAAGTAATACCCCCGCATACAAGTCAGTCGTGATCAGCCTGCATAAGAAAACAGATAAAGAAAACTAATACTAAAAATAGTGCTTTAGTGTTAATTTTAAAGATAAAAAATATTTTAAACCACCGAGGGAAAAGAGAGCATAGAGAAAAGCAAAAAAATATTTTAGTTTTAATCCATTTTTTCTTCTGGGTAGCGCTCCTTTTCCTATGTGGTGTATAATTTTAGCCTTATGAGTCTGCGCGACCCATAAATTTACTTTCTGATGTGTTGACTTTGATTTTTTCACCAGAAGCTATGTATTCAGGTACTTGAACCACTAATCCTGTGGCTAATGTGGCGGGTTTTGTGCGAGCGCTGGCCGATGCACCTTTTATAGAAGGGTCGGTTTCAGTGATAAGCAAGTCGACAGAAGCTGGTAGTTCAACGCCCACTGGTTTTCCTTCCACTAATAAAATTTGCAGGCCTTTAGTATCTTCGGTGATAAAAGGTAATTCTTCACTGATGGTGTCTGAGTTTAATGAGTATGGTGAATAGTCTTCGTCATCCATAAACACATACTCGTCGCCATCAACATAGGAAAAACTCACTTTATTACGGTGGAAATCGACTAAATTGAGTATTTCATCGGCTTTAAAACTTTCATCTGCCTTTGCACCTGTGCCCACTTCATACAAACGCATTCTATATAAACTGGCTCCAGCACGACCGCTTGGTGTCATTTTATTGATGTCTTTAACAATATAAGTTTTGCCATTATATTCAACGGCTGCATTCTTTTTAATTTCACTGGCTTTTGGCATGTTTAGGACTCTTTAAAGGGCTTTATGATATTTTACGGAAAAAATAACATGAAAACCAAAATAGGCAAGTGAAGTTGTGTTTTATAATCAACAACTTTTCACTCGTTAGTTGTCATGCTTTTTGGCATAATCTCACTCTACGTTTATTACTCTTCATCATTTATTAAGGCGTTATGTCCAAAACATCATCTTTGTTTGCTGTCGATGGCAAATTATCTGAGGCTATCGACGGGTTTGTTCCGCGCCAAGCACAAACTGATATGGCTGTTGCCGTTGAAAGTACTATCAAAAATAAAGCCGCTCTTATTGTTGAAGCTGGTACTGGAACAGGTAAAACCTTTGCTTATTTAGCCCCTGCATTATTATCTGAAAGAAAAACTATTGTCTCCACTGGGACTAAAAATCTGCAGGAGCAGCTTTTTTATCGTGACTTACCTCTGATAAAGAAAGCCCTGGGTTCAAATAGTAAGACGGCTTTGTTAAAAGGCCGTGCTAACTATTTGTGTTTGCATCGGTTAAGACAACATGGTGGAAACAGCACGCTAGTTGATAGACAAACACTGACCGAACTCACTCAAGTCAGGGTATGGGCTTCAAGTACTAAAACTGGCGATATGGGTGATATGAGATCGTTGGCAGAAGATGCTAAGGTGTTGCCTTTTGTCACTTCTACAGCAGATAACTGTTTGGGTAAAGATTGCCCAGACTATGAAGACTGTTATTTGGTCAAAGCACGTCGTAAAGCACTTGATGCTGATGTTGTTGTGGTTAATCACCATTTGTTTTTTGCTGATATGGCTTTAAAAGATACCGGCTTTGGTGAGCTTATTCCTGAGGCTGACCTAGTCGTATTTGATGAAGCCCATCAAATACCTGACATTGCTAGTGAGTATTTTGGTGAGACATTTTCAAGCAGACAAATGCTGGACATCAGCCGCGACGTCGAAGTGGTGTATCGCACTGTACTTAAAGACGCTAAACAATTACAAAGTGCTGCTGAAAAATGCAAAATGATTGCCGCAGATCTTCGCATTCTATTCCCTGAAAATCCCGCCAAGGGCAATTGGCGTCAAATGTTGTCTCGAGACGATGTACAAACTCAAATCAGTAAGTTAACTGATAGCCTCAATGTGTTGTACGAAGTACTAAAATTACATGTTGGCCGTGATAAAGACCTTGATACCATCTTTGAGCGAGTGTCAGAATCTAGAGGTAAGTTAGCACGTTTAACCGATACTACGCAGTTAGGTGTGAGCCTTTGGTATGAGACCACGATGCGGCATATAGTCTTGCATTTGACACCATTAAGTATCTCGAAAAAATTTGCCGATTTTATCGCTGAGCCAAAACGCAGTTGGGTCTTTACCTCGGCCACCTTGATGGTTGATGGCGCTTTTACCCATTTTCAACGTCAGATGGGATTAGACAATGCAACGACTTTGTCTTTGGATAGCCCTTTTGATTACCCTAATCAAGCCATGTTATGTGTGCCGCGTTTCTTGCCAGAGCCTAACGCTCGAGAAATGCGCGCCACTCTATTAGATATTTCTATTAAATTGGTTAAAGCCAGTCGTGGTAGGTGTTTTTTATTATTTACGAGTCATGCCACACTTAATGCTATTGCTAGTCAGCTAGAAGATAAAATCGATAACCCTATTTTAGTTCAGGGATCTACGACCAAGCGCGCATTGCTGGAAAGTTACATAGAGAATAAGGATGCCGTGTTATTGGGCACCGGGGCATTTTGGGAAGGCGTGGATGTTCGAGGCGACGATTTGACTTGTGTGTTAATTGATAAATTACCTTTCGCGTCACCAGACGATCCGTTACTACAGGCAAGGATCGAAGATTGCCGTAAAAGTGGTGGTAACCCTTTTGTACAGTTACAAATCCCCCAAGCCGCTATTGCCTTAAAACAAGGGGCAGGGCGCCTAATACGTGACGAGACTGATAAAGGTGTATTAGTCATATGCGATAACCGATTGGTTACTAAAGATTATGGAAAAATTTTTATGGGGAGTTTGCCAGATATGCATCGCACCCGTGACTTACAAAAAGCAGTGGATTTTTTACACAATATTCACAGCGATAAAGATGAAGTTGAGATTCAATCATGAATATTTTAATTATCGATACTGCGACCGAGGCATGTTCAGTTGCCCTTGAGGTCAACGATCAAATTTTTAAGCGTTTCGAAATTTGCCCACAGCAACACAGTCAACGAATATTGCCAATGATTGATGAGGTATTAAAAGAAGCAAACGTAACACTTCAAGACTTAGACTATTTAGCCTTTGGTCGCGGTCCCGGAAGTTTTACCGGGGTGCGGATTGCGACTGGGGTGTTGCAGGGATTAGCACTCGGAACTGGACATAAAGTGGTGGGTATATCAACTTTAGCGGCTATGGCACAGCAAGGTTACGCAGAAAACCAAACAGAACAGGTAACTGCAGCAATAGATGCTCGTATGTCTGAAGTGTACTTTGGCCAGTATCAACTTCAAAATAACATCATGACTTTGATTGGCGAAGAACAAGTGATACCACCACAGGATGCCGCTTTGCTGCTCAAAGATAACTCTTCAATGGCCGGTGTTGGAACTGGGTGGCAGGCATATTCAGAATTAAATACGGCGTCTAAGGTCAAGGTGCTAACCGCTGTTTTATATCCAAATGCGTTGTATATGTTGCCCTTAGCTAAAGCCTTAATCGCTGCAGGTCAGGCTGTCGAAGTAGAGGACATCCAACCCGTTTATTTACGTGACAAAGTGACCTGGAAAAAATTACCAGGACGCGAGTAAATACTGGATAGAATAATTTGGAATGATTCTTGTATTACATTAGCGGTAGATTCTTGTATTACATTGGCACTAAAAGTTTGTTGGCATTTGTTCTGTGATTAGGAAAAGTTGTTGAGTATAGATTCACTATCTTTATTAAAAGCATCTGATATCGCCCGTTCATCCCGGGATAAGCCTCGTGAAATAAAGTCAGATAAAGGCCATGATGAGAATCTGCAAAATGCTCAAATTTCTATTATCCGCAAGGGTGACAGTGAGACGCTTGAAAAAGCAGCCTCATTTAAGCAACAAACTGACTCTCTTTCTAGCAATAGTTTAAATGAAAAGGCAGCCATTGCTGCTTATCAAAGCATGGATAAGGAGCAGCAACGGCAGGGCATTCAATTATTATTGGGTGTTGATACCTTCGTTTGATCTATTCTTCCTTCTAATAGATATAAATATAAACTCAAAATTCAGTAGCTGTTCAGTTACTATAAATAAAATAACAGATAAACATATCTTGTTTGATCTATCTGAGGAAAATTATGAATATTCGCATATGTACTATATTAATCACTTTGTTTCTGGTTGGCTGTTCAACATTTCCTGACAAGCTTCAGCTTGATGATACTACCCAATTAATCTCTTATGAGGATGCCGCTTCAAAGGCCGAAGAAGTTAAAAACAAGACGTTGCGATGGGGAGGGGCTATCGCAAAAGTCGAAAACAAGCCTGATTATACTGTTTTTGAAATGGTTTATTATCCATTAAACGGTTATGGTCGTCCGGTTTCAGGTGAGGAGAGCATGGGACGTTTTCGTGTTCGGGTAAATGGCTTTATGGATCCTATGGTTTATCAAGTGGGACGTTTGATGACATTTACTGCACAGTTAAATGGTTTAGAAAAAGGTTTAGTTGGTGAGCATGACTACGTATTTCCAACAGCATCTGTTAATTCTTATTATTTATGGAAAAACGTGCAACGTATTGATGTTAGCGGGGTGCAATTATGGCCATATCGCTATTGGAACTCAGGGTACCAAAATTGGAACTACCCGCGACACTACCGTAGAAATGTAATTATTCGTAGTTCGGGTGGAAATAACAATCATAAAATTAAGTCATCTCGCCCAAGCGGTGCGACGAGTTATCCTAAACCTGTCAATATAAAAAGAATTGAAAGATAGCGGTAACCACATGCCAAGCCGGCAATTTATCGCTGAATAAGCGGCAAAATATTGCCGCTTTTTTGTGTTTAAAATTTGTAGTTTAAAAAAGGAAGATTTGTGCAACAAGACCTTGAATTCCCTCTTGCAAATATTACCCTTCGTGGTGTCGGTTATGGTGATCATAGCAAACCTATGATTTTGGCATTGCATGGTTGGTTAGACAATGCTTTAAGTTTTCAGCCTATTGCTGAGTACCTAAGCGATTATTATATTTTGGCATTAGACATTACTGGTCATGGGTTGTCTTCGCATCGTAGTAACGGTGCTCATTATCATCTTATTGATTTTGCCTACGATTTACATGAGTTGATAGAGTCCCAAGGTTGGCAGTCTTTTATATTAATGGGGCACTCAATGGGCGGCATTATTTCAACTATTTATACCAGTTGTTTTCCTGAACATGTCAGCAAACTTATTTCAATTGAGTCTTTTGGGCCTATGACCAAGGATACTCAAAATAGTCCATCCCAACTCAGGGACTCAATTCTAAGCAGGCTAAAAACCCAGCAAAGTGAAGCAAAACATCCCAGTAGTATTGAGCGAACGGTGGAAGCCAGAGCAAAGGTCGGGGATATCACATTAGGGTCAGCTAGATTATTGATATCGCGTAATATCCGTGTGGAAAATGATAAGTTATTTTTTACTACAGATAGACGTCTACGCACCTTTTCATCTCTTAGAATGACAGAACCCCAAGCTGAAGCTTTTGTGCGTAATATTAAATGTCCCACGTTAGTGATAACAGGTTCACAAGGTTACGAGTCGATGCGCACCATCGTTCAAAATAGGTTGGAGTGGGTTGAAGACTTAACAGTAGCCGAATGTGAAGGGCATCATCACTTACATATGGACAATCCTCAGTCCGTAGCAGAAAAAATTGTAGAATTTTTAAGCTGAAATGGAACTGGTCTAAGTTGTAAATCATTTGTTGATTTATCTTTGCTAAAGCTTTAGGTAGAATCAAAGGACATTTTCATATTCTATTACAATAATAATAATATGTTGATTTTTGCGACTTCATCAAAGTATTAGCTTAAAACCAACGGCCTGGAGGCACAATGGAAAAAATCTGGTTGAATAATTATGACCCTAGGGTTCCTGCCGATATCGATCCTGATCGTTATTCATCTATAGTAGACATTTTTGAACAATCCATTGAAAAATATTCAGCAAATGTCAGTTACATCAATATGGGTAAAAGTATTACTTTTGCCGAGTTGGATACGCTTTCTCGTGACTTCGCAGCATATTTACAAAATTCTGGGTTAAAAAAGGGTGATGCGGTGGCAATTATGATGCCTAACCTCATTCAATACCCCGTGGCCCTTTTTGGCATACTTCGCGCAGGTATGACAGTGGTAAATGTGAATCCTCTATATACCCCCAGAGAGTTGCAACATCAATTAACAGACTCAAACGCAAAAGCAATTATTATTGTTGAAAATTTTGCCTGTACCTTGAGTGAAGTCATTAAAGATACCGCGCTAGATATCGTATTATTAACCTCACTTGGTGACATGTTAAATCCACTTAAAAAAGTCGTCACCAACCTGGTGATCAAACATGTCAAAAAAATGATCCCTGCTTATAATTTACCTCATGCGATAAAATTTTTAAAAGCGCTTAAGCAAGGCCATAGTCAATCTTATCAGCGCCCCGAGGTGACGGGCGAAGATTTAGCGTTTTTACAATATACAGGTGGCACTACAGGTTTGTCTAAAGGAGCCATGCTTACTCATAGAAATATAGTGGCAAATTTGGAGCAAACCTCCACTATCTTAGAAAATATAGTTGAGACGGGTAAAGAGTTAGTCGTCACGGCTTTACCTCTGTATCATATATTTGCTTTACAAGGTAATTGCCTGACCTTTGTTAAATTTGGTTGTCCTAATTTGTTGATCACCAACCCTCGTGATATGCCGGGCTTTGTGGCTGAGATGGCCAAGTATCCTTTCACTGTTATTACTGGTGTTAATACATTATTTAATGGATTGCTTAACACCCCCGGCTTTGCTGATTTGGACTTTAGTCGATTAAAATTTGCCTTGGGTGGTGGTGCAGCAGTTCAGAGACCAGTAGCTGAACGCTGGCAAAAAACGACCGGACTTGTTTTGCTCGAAGGTTATGGATTAACAGAATGTTGCCCAACTGTGACAGTAAACCCGCCACAACTTGAAGCCTATAAAGGCTCTATTGGTATGCCAGTTCCTTCAACCGATATAAAACTAGTAGATGAAGAAGGAAACGAAGTTCCACTAGGCGAACCGGGTGAAATGCTCGTTAAGGGGCCACAGGTGATGAAAGGTTATCTTAATCGCCCTGATGCAACTGCAGAAATGATTGTTGACGGTTGGTTAGCCACGGGTGATATAGCAATATGTGATGAAGATGGTTACTTTTATATAGTCGATCGCAAAAAAGACATGATTTTAGTTTCAGGTTTTAATGTCTTTCCAAATGAGATTGAGGAAGTTGCCGCTATGCACGATGACATCGTAGAGGCGGCCGCAATCGGAGTGCCACACGAGGTTTCTGGCGAAATTGTGAAATTAGTGGTGGTGCGTAAACATGAGAACTTATCTGAAAAAGACGTGATTGAACATTGCCGTATACACTTAACCGGTTATAAAATACCGAAAAAAGTTGAGTTCACAGACGAGCTTCCTAAAAGTAATGTTGGTAAGATACTGCGCAGAGAGTTAAGAGATAAATAGCCTAATTATTTTACACTTATGTAAAAGCCGGCATTAGCCGGTTTTTTTATGGGTCTTGTGACCACTAATTTGGAAATCCATGCAATACAACTTTATAACCAGTAACCAAGAACTCGCAGATTTTTGTCATCAAGCCAGTCAAGTAGAAGCCATAGCAGTAGATACCGAGTTTGTTCGCACACGGACCTTGTATCCTCAACTGGGGCTAATTCAGATTTATGATGGCAAACAACTAGTTTTAGTCGATCCGTTAGCGATTGATGACTTTTCAAGTTTGACGGCATTGTTGACTAATCCTAATGTGGTCAAAGTTTTGCATTCTTGCTCTGAAGACTTAGAAACCTTTTGGCATGCGTTTAAAGTGATGCCTAGCCCGATTTTTGATAGCCAATTTGCTGCCAGCATTGTGGGTATGGGTCCTGCTTTGGGTTATGCCAAGTTAGTGGAAATAATGCTTGAAGTGACAGTTGATAAGGGCGAGTCACGAACTGATTGGTTAGCTCGACCTTTACGTATTGAGCAATGTGACTATGCGGCTAAAGATGTGTTGTATTTATTTCAGCTTTACCCGGAGCTGAAAGCTCGTGTAATAGAACAAGATAAACTATCTTGGGTGTATTCAGAAATTGCGCATCTATCAGTAAAAAAACAAACGCTCTTACCTTTAGACTCAGTGTATTTAACCATTAAAAATAATTGGAAACTATCAAGTAAAGCAGTGATGATTTTAAAAAAATTGGCTGCTTGGCGCACATCTACTGCAAGACTGTGTGATATGGCGCTAAACTTCGTAGTGCGAGAAGAAAATTTACTTTCTATTGCCATGCTGCAACCTACTAGTAAAAATGAATTACGCTCAATTCCAGGAGTGAACCCTCACGAAGTACGGATCCACGGTGATGCACTGTTATCCATTGTGGCCGATTGCCAAAACGTAAGTGAAAATGCTTACCCGCCAAAGGTAAAACGACTAAATGATATCGAAAATTATAAAAACACTGCCGCTAGCGTTAAAAAATTATGTTTAGAGATTGCTGAAAAACATGCTATTCCGCCTGAATTAGTCGGTTCCAAAAAACAAATTAATCAATTACTTAAATGGTGCTGGTTTAATCAGGATGAAACTCGAGACATGGGTCTACAACCTGATTTGTTGAGTAATTGGAGACGAGCACTTTTTGTGCATGAACTGGTTAAAATTGAAGGATTAAATTTATCGAGTGAACTGCTTAAGGAAATTTCATAATGTTATGTGCGGTATATAAAAGCAGTAAAAAACAAGAAACTTATTTATATGTGCCTGGCAGGGACGACTTTTCTAAGGTGCCTGAAGCATTATTAAAAACATTTGGTACACCTGTTTTCTTAATGATAATGCCACTTAAAAAAGACCGTGAACTGGCCAGAGTAGATATTCATAAGTTGCGAACTGAGCTTAAAATAAAGGGGTTTTATTTGCAGCTGCCCCCACCAACTGAAAATTTATTGAAAATTCACCTTCAACAACAGAACGTCGACTAATGGCTATGAAATTTAACTATATATTGTTGTCTATGTTGTTACTTTTAGTCAGCCAATTTTTAAGTGCCAAACCTTCCTTTGAGCAGTACTTGGTTGACTTAAAGTTACAAGCCATTGAACAAGGTTACACCTCTGAGTTTGTTGACCAAGTGTTTGAAGGGGTTAGCTACCGTAAGAAAACAGTCACAGCTGACAAAAATCAACCTGAAAGAAAATTAACTTTAGATAAATATTTGGCCACACGAGTACCAGATTGGAAAGTTAAAAAAGCTGTCGATTTAATGGCGCAACACCAAGTATTATTAGACCAAGTCGAGCAACAGTTTGGTGTGCAAAAGCGTTTTATCGTGGCGTTATGGGGCAACGAGAGTAACTTTGGCAATATTATGGGTAAGCACTCAGTGATTAACTCATTAGTAACCTTGGCATATGACGGCAGGCGAGAGGCCATGTTTAAAAAACAGTTATTTGCCGCCTTAAAAATTCTACAGCAAGGCCATGTTGAGCTTGGTAATTTTGTTGGCTCATGGGCTGGAGCTATGGGGCAGAGTCAATTTATGCCTACTTCGTTTTTAGACTATGCAATAGATTTTGATAACGATGGTCGCAAAGATATATGGAATAATAAAGCTGATGTGTTCGCCTCAATTGCTAACTTCTTAAAATCTGAGGGTTGGAGTAACCACATTACATGGGGACGCCAGGTCTCAGTACCTGATGATTTTGATTTTAGTTTGGCGGGTCTTAAATCTTCATCAAAGCGATTGTTAGCTGATTGGCATGGGTTGGGGGTTAGACGTTATGATGGCCGGAATTTGCCTAACTTACCAATCAAAGGATCGCTTATTGCCCCTGACGGTAAAACTGGGCGTATTTATCTAGTCTACGAAAATTTTCATACTCTAATGAAGTGGAATCGTTCCAGTTACTTTGGTGTATCAGTGAGTTATTTGTCTGATCGTATTAAAAAAGGATCCTGAAGCGTTGTTTGAATATAAACATATTGATATTGATGGCAAAACCATTGACTTGCCAGTGGGTAAAGTGGTCTGTGTTGGCCGTAATTATCTGCAACACATAAAAGAATTAGATAATGATGTGCCCAGTGAGCCATTGTTGTTTATTAAACCTTCTACAGCATTATCTGCTTTAAATAGACCTGTTTTAATCCCTAAAAATTTAGGTCCTTGTCATAATGAGTTGGAAGTCGCTGTTTTGATTAATAGCAGACTCTGCCATTCCTCAATAAAAGATGCAGAGGCTGCAATCTGGGGCATAGGTTTAGGTTTAGATCTAACGTTAAGGGATGTACAAAGCGCATTAAAAAAGCAAGGCCACCCATGGGAACGTGCAAAAGCGTTTGACCACAGCTGTCCTATGTCGCAATTTGTGGTGAAGGACAAAATGGGACCTTTATCTAGTATAGACTTCAGTTTGAATGTGAATGATGAGATAAGGCAACAAGGCAATAGCCAAGAGATGTTGTTCCCTATATTAAAACTACTAGTAAATATTTCTAATACCTTTACTCTTCTACCTGGGGACATAGTCATGACAGGCACACCAACAGGCGTGGCGGCTTTATCAGTTGATGATCAGCTAACAATCGAATTGAATGGGCACTTTTCAATTAGGACAATTGTTGTATAAATAATGAAATTTTCTTTTGAATTTATAACAGATCCAGCGAATAAAATATTGATTTGCGAGGCTTTTGGCGAAGTTGTTGACGTTCTCGATCTTGAACATATGTTAAAAACTATTGTAAAAATCAAGTAAAAAATATAGTGCTAGATTGTACAATATTTAAAATCCTCTGCTCCAACCAAGAAATAGCTCAATTGATGATAACCACCCAAGAGAATGATTGGCTTAGTAGTCTAAAAATCGCAATGATCATCAAATCGGAACTCAATGTGCATAATATAATCGAAGGACTCGCCGAAAACCTATCTTTGACGATTAAAAATTTCGAAACATGCAGTGATGCTATGCTTTGGTTATTGTTTGATAAAGTACGAGAGGAACGTTAATGAAAAATGAAGATAGGTACTGGCATGGATAAATATTGGGAAACCACTACCCTTGAAAATATGACTGAGAAACAGTGGGAAGGCATTTGTGATGGCTGTGCAAAATGTTGTTTACACAAGTTCATTGATGATGACGCAGTCACTGAAGCGGCGCCTACAAGCCATATTCAACAGGGTGAAAAAATTCACTACACTAATATTGCATGTGGATTACTAAACACCAAAACGTGCGCATGTTCGCGATACGCTGAGCGAACTACTTTGGTACCAGAATGTGTCAAGCTTACCAAAGACAATCTTCAAGACATCTTTTTTATGCCTCACAGTTGTAGTTATCGCAGACTTTACGAAGATAGGGGCTTACCCACTTGGCATCCATTGTTAAATAAAGGCAAAAAATCCGTAATGCATAAAGCAGGCATGTCCGTAAGGGGCAAAACTGTTGCTGACCATGACGTTGATTTAGAGCAATTTGAAGATTATATAGCACTGTGGCCGATGGAAGATTTGGATTAGTCTTTTATTTATCAGCTATTATTCACCCAAAATAGTGTGAATATGCATTCGTTAAATCTTTGAACCGATTGTATATGACCGAATGACATTAGCATTCGCTCATATACAATGAAGCCTAGTGCGTTGTTAAATATGAATTAACGCTTTGGGTTTATTAACTGTTTTTATCTAGATGTTCAAAATCGACTTCCTCGTCTTTTAAGCCTGCATCTGGGTCGTTGTATACATGAATATCTAATTCATTCTCACTTTTACCCACGATACAAGCCACCATACAGTCACCTGTCACATTAACGGCTGTTCGGGTCATGTCTAACAACCTGTCCACACCAATAATAAGCGCTATGCCTTCAACAGGTAAGTTAACTTGCTGTAAAACCATGGCAAGCATAATAAGGCCAACGCCTGGCACACCTGCAGTACCAATGGAAGCAAGTGTTGCAGTGAGAATGACCATCATATAATCACCCAAGCTTAAATCTACAGAGTAAACCTGGGCGATGAATACCGTGGCTACACCTTGCATAATAGCGGTGCCGTCCATGTTAATCGTAGAGCCAAGAGGGATCGTAAAAGAAGCAACAGAGCGCTTAACCCCTAGCTTTTTAATCGCAGTTTCCATGGTTATCGGTAACGTTGCGCTACTGCTCGAGGTGCTAAATGCAAATATGGCAGCATCACGCATTTTTCTAAATAAGACTATCGGGCTTAAGCCACTGAGTACTTTTAAAATAATAGGATATGAGACAAACGCGTGAACGAACAATACAAACACAACCAATAAAAAATATTTTAATAGGCTGGCAATAGTTTCAAAACCAATGGTAGCAAACAATTTGGCCATCAAAACAAATACACCATATGGTGCAAGATTCATTAAAATAGTGACAAGTTTCATAATCACTGTACTTAGGTCTTCAAAAACTGCGGTCAGCCTTTTACCCGTATCTCCTGTCATTGCCATCGCGATACCAAATAAGACAGCAAACACAATGATTTGTAACATGTTGCCTTCGGCCATGGCATTGATGGGGTTGGTTGGCATCATATTAATGATGACTTGACCTAAGGAAGGGGCCTCTTTTGCTACATAAGTAGATTCGGTTGTTAAGTTTAAGCCTTCACCGGGTGCCACTAATAATGCAAATGAGACGGCTAAACTGATGGCAATGGCTGTAGTGACTACATATAAAAGTATCGATTTTCCGCCTAATCGACCGAGCTTGGAAGGATCAGACAAACTTGATGTGCCACACACCAAAGAAACAAACACCAAAGGTACAACCAACATTTTTAAGCTGGCGATAAAGATACTACCCACTATATTAAATATACCTTCGATCAAAAGTGCATACGTTGAAACATGCAAGCCGAATACATTAAAAGAAAAATCTCCGCTATCATCAAACAACCATTGTAATAAAGCTCCGATAATTATTCCGGTTATCATGCCGATAAAGATCCGAGCGGTGAGTCCGAGTTTTTGTGAATCGGGTTTTTGTGATGACACGTTTGTAGATGTGGTCATGGGAATCCTAAGCTTTATTATTGTTAAAAGTCGCGGGTATTAGTGCTATTGAATTTGGTTATCTTGTATAACCTGAACCTAGGTTAGCAAGATTGTCGGTCAAGCTGAACTGTTAAAGTGAATTTGCCATCACAATATGGCTCATGTGTATAGGAAAGGATTATGATTTTACGTTTTAGAACGCTGTTTGGATTTTTGGCTTTACTGAGCCTTTTTTCATGTGGAGGCGGCGGGAGCCTTTCCCGTGATGATAGTACAAACGGCGGAACTATTGTAGGTGGAACAGTTACGGTCACAAGAAGTATCACGCTGGCTTTTACTGATGTTAATGGACAGCCATCAACATCACTCAGTGAATCCAATCCTTTAACGCTCAGTGCTACTGTGACTGATTCAAATGGTGATCCAGTTACTTCTACTTTGATTACATATAGGTTCCAACCTGAAGGGTTGGCTGATTATGGCAATGATGCAGGCACCGCTTCTACTGATGCAAATGGTGTGGCAACTATTCAAATAATCGTTGGTGCAAACTCTGGCGCTGGGGAAATAGTAGCTACTCTCAGTTCAGGAGAAGAAGCAACGACTACTTTTAATTCAGCTGGAACAACACTCATAGGTGAACAACCTGCATCATTGGATTTGTTTGGCAGCTCCACTCAACTAGCCTCTAGTGGCTCCGATGATATTGAACTCATCGCTTTAGTAAAAGATGCAAATAACGTACTGCTTGAAGGGGTTGATGTGACCTTTTCCGCTAATGCTGGTGCAAGTCTGCAACTTGAAAACGGTGGAAGTGTTGCGGTAACTGGTGTTGATGGTATTGCTAGAGCTACTCTTTCTACCCAAAATAACCAAGAAAACCGTACTATTGAGGTGACCGCTATTACTGCGACTTTCTCTCAAATATTAGATGTTCAAGTTGTGGGCACACAGATAAATATCAATGGATCATCATCCGCGATTTTAAATGATCCCGTTCCTTTAACCATCAGTTTGGTAGATTCAGACGGAAGTGGTATTGCAAATCAGGAGGTTAGCCTGATTGCAATTAATGGGCAATTGAGCGAGACCAGTCTATTTACTTCTTCTGAAGGGCAAATAACGGTTAACTACAGCGGTGATGTGTCAGGGTCAGATACTGTGACTGCTAGAGCGCTAAATTCAGTATTTGATTTTCCTATAATAGTTCAAGAAGATGATTTTTCTTTTGTAGATGAAGCCACCGATGAGGAAGCAGTCGAAGTTTACCTTTATACTCCAACTGAATTGACTGTAAAGTGGTTAAAAAATGGTAGTGCGTTTGCTAATGGAACCGTCACGCTTACTTCTTCAAGAGGTCGAGTGGACGTAGCAACGGATATTACTGATAGTGAAGGTAACGTGGCATTTTTTATTCAATCTAACAATGCTGGTTTTGCTTCAATCACTGCAACAGGATTAGATGCAGAGGGCAATGAAGTGAATGCCAGAACTTTAGTGGAATTTGTCGCAACAATTGCAGATAACATTATTGTTGATGGTACTCCCGACTCTGTTGCCCCAAGCGGCCAAACCATTACTATTACTTCAGTGGTACGCGATCCAAATGGTAACCTAGTCAAAGGTAAAGTTATTAATTTTGTAGTGGATGATGTCAGTGGCGGCACCATATCACCGAATCAATCAACAACTAATAGAAGCGGCATAGCATCAACAGTTTACACCTCCAACGCAGTCAGTAGTTTTGAGGCCGTTAAAGTTTACGCAACTGTAGCTGATACTCCCACTGTCAGTAATTTTACAAGTTTGACTGTTGGCGACAGGGCTTTTGATATTTCGATTGGAACTGGACGTTTAATTGAAGAATCTGAGCAATCTTCTTACTCAAAAGAGTTCTCAGTTTTTGTGACTGATCCAGACTCAAATCCTGTACCTAATGCGCTTATGACTTTTTCTGCACCTCCAGTGAAATTTTCTGATGAGGGCGAATTTCGTAAAGGTTACTGGAGTTATGACGAAGATAACGATATTTGGTTACAAGTCATCACAGCTACCTGCCCTAATGAAGATATCGATGGTAACGGAATACTGGATGTGGGTGAAGATGCCAACAATAACGGAATATTCGACGAGGGTGAAGATTCCAATGATGACGGAATATTTGATGAGGGTGAAGATTCTAATAAGGACGGACTGCTAACACCTGGAAACGTGGCAAGTATCCCTTCTAAAAGTACCACAGATGATAACGGTCAAACCTTGATTAATATATTGTACGCGAAACAATTCGGAGCATGGGTAGACGTAGATATTTCGGTTGATGCAGAATCTGCTGGAAGTGAATCATCAGAGAGCCAAGAATTCTCTTTACCAGTTGCAGCTGCTGATTTAGTTGATGAGGCTTCTCCACCACCTAACAGTCCATATGGAATAAGTTCTAACTGTAATGACACAGATTAATCTATAGAAGTAGATAAAAAGCCCGATATTATCGGGCTTTTTTATATGCATGCTTTTTAGAATAAAAAGGTTAAGGTATATCTACTGCTGAAACGGATAAACCGAACCTAAACTCAACAATTGCGTCAACTCATCCAAAGCCGTTCTAGACTCAATTAGTAATTGTGGATCGCACAAATCTTTCACATGTAAAGTGTCGCGGTAATGATTATCAACCCAAGTATTTAAGCGCTCAAACTGATTGTCGTTAATTAAGGTACTTTGATTGACTGCGGCATGTTCTTTGTTGGTCATGGCGACTCTTAAGCGCAAACAAGCGGGTCCGCCACCGTTACGCATACTCTCTTTAACATCGTGGTAGTACACATGTTTGATCGGTGTGTTTTGTGCAACTAAATTTGTTAAATAGGTCGATACTGCTGAGTTTTCTTTACAGTCAGTCGGCGCAATAATGGCCATGTCACCATTAGCTAGGGTGATAATTTGCGTGTTAAATAAGTAACTTTTAATGGCGTCTTGCACACTAACTTCTTCGGTTTTTACGCAAATTAAGTGCAAGTCATCACCCACAAATTTTTGTTTTATCTCAGCTATCGCTTGTGATGATTGATAGAAAGCTTGTTCGTGATAAAACAATACATTTTGATTACCTACCGCAATAACATCATTGTGGAACACACCCTGATCGATTAAATCTGGATTTTGTTGCACATACACCACATTGTCATCCTTAAGTCCGTGTAATCTAGCTACCGCCTGACTCGCTTCTAATGTCTGACGGGCAGGGAATTTTTTAGGTGCGGGTTTACTGGTATCAAAAGCATGGCGTCCGTACACAAACATTTCTAGACCAGTTTTGCCATAATCGCTGCAAAGACGCGTGTGGTTAGCTGCGCCTTCATCCCCAAAATGTTCGTTATCGGGTAAATGAGCATGATGGGCAAAATATTCTTTGTTGGCAAAAGTGGCTTGCAGAATTTTACCCGTGACTTGCGGTTCGAGAGAACGATGATATTTATTGGTTAAATTTGCTGGGGTAAAGTGAATTTTGCCATCACTGGTATCAGCACTAGGTGAAACCGTCGCGGCGTTCGCTGTCCACATACTGGATGCTGAACAGCAGGCTTGAAAAATAGCCGGAGCTTGTTTAGCTGCCATGGCTAAAACGTTGGCATCGGTTCCACTAAAGCCTAACCTGCGAAGCGAAGCAATGTCAGGGCGCTCCTGTGGCGCCAGAACACCTTGAACCATACCAAGGTCAGCTAGGGCCTTCATTTTCTTTAACCCTTGCTTAGCGGCCTGTTTAGGGCTGCTTGAAGCGCTAGCATTATTTAGCGAGGCTACGTTGCCGTATGATAATCCAGCATAATTGTGAGTTGGTCCTACTAAGCCATCAAAATTGGCTTCAAATTGTTTCATTTAAACCTCTATTATTATTGTCTACCACTGGCAAATGGGCGATTAAAACCCAATGTTTATTATCTGGAATCGCTTATAAAAAACGAATTGTCGAGCATTATACTGTTTTAGTTTGTTATGCCAATCAGGCTGTTCGAAAATTAAGCAGTGTTAGCCACTGAAAAAAAAGAATATTAGATAAGTATGAAGAAGAACTTGTTTTCTATTCATTTTGTCGATATATGTTAAAAAGCATTTTTGAGAGGTAATCGCCATATGGTGTATACCTAACCAATAAAAACCTATAAAAATCAAAGGTTAAAACCAATTTATGGCAAAACATCTAGTCATTGTCGAATCACCGGCAAAGGCAAAAACGATTAATAAATATCTCGGCAAAGATTTTATTGTTAAATCTAGTGTCGGTCACGTTCGGGATCTTCCTCACAAGGCTGTGGGCAAAGTTGCGCCTAAAAAACCAGCAAAAGAACTCAAACTTCTCTCCGAAAAAAAGCGTGCAACCTATTTGCGCGATTATGAATATAAGAAACTTGTTGATCGTATGGGTATCGACCCTAAAAATGATTGGCAGGTGCATTACGATGTACTCGAAGGCAAAGAAAAAGTTGTTAACGAACTTAAAAAGTTGGCAAAAAATGCTGACACCGTCTATCTCGCAACGGATTTGGATAGGGAAGGGGAAGCGATTGCTTGGCACTTACGAGAGTTGATTGACGAGCCAGGCAAAGATTTTCAGCGTGTGGTATTTAACGAGATCACTAAAAATGCCATTCAAGAAGCCTTTGCTAAGCCAGGAAAATTAAACATTGAAATGGTGAATGCCCAACAAGCCAGACGTTTTCTGGACCGTGTTGTAGGTTTTATGGTATCTCCATTACTTTGGAAAAAAGTTGCACGAGGTTTGTCTGCGGGGCGGGTACAATCAGTAGCTGCTCGTTTAGTTGTCGAGCGCGAAAGAGAAATAAAAGCGTTTGTACCTGAGGAATTTTGGGACCTACATGCAGATTTAAATACCGCAAAAAAAATCAGTTTGCGGATGCAAGTTGTCAAAGAAAGTGGCGCAGCATTTAAACCGGTCAATAAAGCTCAAACTGATAAAGCGGTAAGTTTTTTAGAAAGCGCTAGTTATCAAGTGGTAAGTCGCGAATCAAGGCCAACTCAAAGTAAACCTTCTGCTCCACTCATTACCTCTACTTTACAACAAGCGGCGAGTACACGTTTAGGCTTTGGTGTGAAGAAAACCATGATGATGGCACAACGGTTGTACGAAGCTGGGCATATTACCTATATGCGAACTGACTCTACCCATTTAGGTAAAGAAGCTGTTGATGGCTGTCGTGATTATATTAATGAAAATTTTGGTGAAAAATACTTACCGGAAAATCCAATTAAATATGGTAGCAAAGAAGGAGCTCAAGAGGCGCATGAAGCTATTCGTCCGTCTAATGTGTTACTTAAATCTGAAGCCATTAGTGATGTAGAGCGCGATGCTCAGCGCTTATACGAATTAATTTGGCGCCAGTTTGTCGCATGTCAAATGACTCCAGCAAAATATGACGCTAGCACAATCAGAGTTAAAGCGGGTGATTTTGAATTAACCGCAAAAGGGCGTGTATTGAAGTTTGATGGTTGGACTAAAGTACAGAATCCGCAGCGTAAAAAAGGCGAAGAAGATTTATTATTACCTGATGTGAAAGAAGGCGAAAATTTAGATCTTAGCTCCCTTGATCCTAAACAGCATTTTACTAAACCTGTTGCGCGTTTTAATGAAGCATCATTGGTAAAAGAGTTAGAAAAACGTGGCATTGGTCGTCCTTCTACTTACGCCAGTATCATCTCAACCATTCAGGATAGAGGTTATGCAAGAATCGAAAGTAAGCGATTCTATGCGGAAAAAATGGGTGAGATTGTAAACGACCGTCTGATGGAAAATTTCGACGATCTAATTGGTTATGATTTTACAGCCAATATGGAACAACAGTTAGATGCAGTAGCAGAAGGAAAGGCCTCATGGAAAGGAGTATTAAATGAGTTCTATGAGGACTTCGAAAAGAAGCTAGTTATTGCTGAAAAATCGCCTGAAGAAGGCGGTATGCGTTTAAATCAAGCCGTACCTACGGATATTGCTTGTGCAAAATGTGAACGACCCATGAATGTCCGAACAGCTAGTACAGGTGTGTTTTTAGGGTGTTCTGGCTATAGCTTACCCCCTAAAGAACGCTGCACAGGCACCATGAATTTAACTTCTGGTGATGAAGTAATCAAGGTTGAAGATGAAGAAGAGTTAGAAACCGAAGTGTTACGCTCAAAACGACGTTGTGACATTTGTGGTACGGCTATGGATAGTTATTTGGTGGATGAGTCTCGTAAGTTACATGTATGTGGAAACACACCCACATGTGAAGGGATTTATGTGGAAAAAGGTACCTTTAAGATTAAAGGGTATGAAGGCCCGCTTCTTGAATGTGACAAGTGTCAATCCAACATGGAGCTAAAAAGTGGCCGCTTCGGTAAGTATTTTGGTTGTACTAATGAAGAGTGTAAAAACACCCGTAAATTACTTCGAAATGGCGAAGCTGCACCTCCTAAAGAAGATCCCACTGACTTACCAGAGTTGGAATGCGTAAAATCTGATGCTCACTTTGTACTCAGAGATGGTGCATCTGGCATCTTCTTAGCCGCGCATAATTTCCCTAAATCAAGAGAAACACGCGCCCCTAAAGTTGAGGAGCTTGCTCGTTTTAGAGATAGGATTTCGCCTAAGTTTTACTATTTGGCCGATGCACCCGCTAAAGACCCTGATGGAAGTCCGGCTATCGTGCGTTACAGCCGTAAAACCAAACAGCAATACGTGATGTCAGAAAATGAAGAAGGTAAAGCGACTGGCTGGTCTGCATGGTGTACCGACGGCAAATGGATTGTTGAAGATAAGCGTAAGAAACCCAAAAAATAATTTTTAATCTTAGTTTTTATTCTTTTACGGCAGCTCTTAGCTGCCGAATTATTTTAAACTTAATAATAATGGCATTCAATTATGGCCCTCTCGTTACAAGAACAATTACTTAAAGCTGGTTTAACCAATAAGAAAAAAGCCAATCAGGTGCGCCAACAAAAAAACAAACAAGTCAAAGCGCAAAAAAACCATAATGTAGTACAAACCAACGAAGCAAAATTAGCTGCTGAAAAAGTAGTGGAAGCAAAAAAAGCCAAAGACAGAGAGCTTAACCAAAAAACCAAACAAGAAGCTGAGAAAAAGGCACTTGTGGCACAAATTAAGCAATTAATTGAAGCCAATAAACAACCCAAATTTGGAGGCTCTGGACGTAAAGAAGAAGTAGTATGCAACTTCACCGATGGTACGTTGATCAAACGTATGTATGTCAGCCAAGTTACTCAAAAACAAATCAGCCAAGGTAAGCTTGCCATCGTAAAATTGAACGATGGTTATGAGTTAGTACCTATGCCTGTAGCCAATAAAATTGCTGAACGTGATGAAGCCAGTGTGATGTATCGGGCGGATGATATTAGCGATGCAGATCAGAAAAGTAGTGAAGATGATGACTGGTATGCTGAATATGATATTCCGGATGATTTGAACTGGTAGAGGCACAATCGTTTTAATCCCAAGGTTCATTCATAAATGAACCTTGGGGAGAATACTGCTCGTTTTCCATGTGATTTGAATGACTCAGGGCGTGAAACAGACATACGACAGGATGAAAGGCGAATGAATCCTGCACGTTTTTACTGCTAATTTATCCTTCTCAGAACGCTAATTTTTACATCATTTGAGACATTAGCTAAGAAGCGCCAAACAACATTTCAAATTAGATTTTGTATTGAATAATAAGCAAACAACTATTTACTTAGTTGACAGTTGCTTTTGTTTTTGGGCGGACGCCCCCTGCATATCATGATATTGCTTCTAGCATCTTTGACCTTCCTGAACAAATCATTCTAATTCAGATAAAAATTTATTAATTCCATCTTTCCGTTTAGAAAAACACTTTCCAATAGGAATAACCATAGATGTTTTCGATATTCGCAGGTTTATCTTCTTGACCCTTTTCCCCCAAGGCCATCGAGTAACATAAATTTACAGCTATTAAGCACTGTCATGGCAGGTAAAAAGTCAATGGTGTCGTTATTAATATTTGTGACTGGCAAAAAATGAGGCTCAGGCGACTATCAAACCAGATTTATCGAGCCTGTGGTATGACCGCAATTGGCACACTTTAGCCAAATAGATACAAGCAGTGCTGCGCACCATCTTCTCGCGCGGCGTCCGCCCGATGTTTCTCACACAGAATTCCTTCTGTGTGACTTACTTTTTTCTGCAGGCAAAAAAGCTCGCTCGCTAAACTATGTTCTCATCCAATTATTTATGCGAGTAGTAGAACAAAAAAAGTCGGCTTCGCCGATATCCGCTTGGGTGTCTCAGCCATTGATTTTCTGCCTTTAAAGTTTCAGCACAAAAAGACTTATTTAAAGTTCAAATGGCAAGCAGACGCCGCGCGGGATGCGATTTGAGTAGAAGTTTGAGGGACACATTTAAAACGACAACACGGTTGGCGCCCATAAAATAAGTCTTTTTGTGCGGATAAGAACTTTAACAGCAGCGGCATTTTTCTGGTTACTCTATTTTTTGCTGTTGACCATATTTACGGGATAAATATGGAACAGCTTTAGCTGGCCTGAAAGGTAAAGTGCAAGAACGCACTTTATAAAAAACGTCGATGGCTCGGAAGGATTTGAAAAAAACCATCACAGACAATGGCGCGAAGCGTACTTTTAGCTTTAAATAAATAGCCTGCGCAGCAGGTCCGTTGACTGTTTGATTAGCAAATGTTTAGTTTTGGACAGTCAAGTTTTACGCAGCCTGCAACCAAAATTTGACATACGATTTTACAACTGTATAAACTACTGTATATAATATCCAATTTATCCACAACTAGTGTCCCAAATGCGAAAATATCCCAAGGAATTACCAGAAAAATATTACCTTGATCATTTTAATGAATTTATTCATTTCATTACCAAACAGTGTGCGCATCTATTAGATCAAGAACACCAAGAATTTGTGAAATGTTACCAACAGTTGGGCCACGATACTCAATGTATGTTTGTAAGGACAATCAACCGCCAAGGTTGTTTTATAGCCTTAGGAAAGATGACATATATCGAGATCAACGACTGCTCAAGTCAATTGACTTCGCTACAAAGGTCAAATTTATTGAGGGAGCTAAATTCTGACGATATCAAAATTTGGCTGCAACAATTAACCAAAATACAGTTGCTTGAAATTCTAGATCAATATGCTGTTATTGGAATAAAAAGAAGTGTCGCGAAAAAAGCTTTGTTAGATCAAGTTATTGATTCTTGCACTATTACTCAATGCCTCACATCAGAGCTTGCCCAGCAATTCCTAGTCAAAAATTTTGAGTGTTGTTTAGGTTATTTATTATTTTTATTTTTTGGTGATACCAGTAGTGGTTTAGATAAGTTTTCTATGCGTGATCTTGGGATGTTAAAAACACGGTCTGATCACACACAGCCCAGTGCTAGATTCATTAACTTAGAACAGTCGCAGAGTGTTTTTTATTACAGTTTTAAACTAGGGCAACTAAGTCGAAACGAATTAGATATACAGGAATACGTATTAAATAATACAGGGATAGCAACTCACCCAGATGCACTTATTTATTGTGCACAATCCAAACAACTTAAAGATGAGTATTTTTACTTACTAGGTAAGCAATTATTGCTTGAGCACCCTGTGTTGGGATTGGAATATCTTGGTGCATCTAATCACTATAAAGCGCAACAAAAGTGGCTAAGAGAATTGTACAAGCAAGGTGATAAAGATAGGGTGAAAGTTGAGTTAGAACAAATCATCGATAATTCTTTGGATGATGCATTATTGCTTTTCGCTGAAGATTTTTATCAACGCAAATTCCATCATGTAAAAATCAGCAAGCTAACCCAAAAGTTACGTGAAGACAGCTTTAACTTGGTAATTGATGAAATACATAAGGATCAAGTTGAAAAGGGCGTTAAACATCATTACCAGCGTTTAGGCATTATTGCCTTTAGGACCGAAAACCGTTTGTTTAACGCATTGTTTGGACTGACATTTTGGCGAGAATTGTTTAATCATCAAATCGATTCAATAGCCACCGAGTTTGACCGCAGGCCTAAAGTTGTTAAAGAAAATACGATTTACCAAGAGCTAGAGCAAGCCATTGAACAACGTTTGTTGATGTTTTCAAAACCACATAGTGCTGTCGCCTACCTAACAAAAATAGCGACCCAGTATTACGGGCAACCTAATGGTATGTTCCGCTGGAATCCACAAATCATTCAGATTATTTCAATGTTTCTAACCGCCGCACCTCCTAAGGCAGTAGAGACTCATTTGAGAGCTATGGCGCAAAACTATCATGGTTTAAATGATGGTTACCCTGATTTGATGATTATTGAAAATGGACGCCTGCGTTTTGAGGAAGTCAAGGCACCAGGAGATAGCATTCGTCCAAACCAGTTTGTTAGCATGAACGCTTTACAATTTGCAGGCTTCGACGTACGAATTTGTCGAGTTAACTGGTTCGTAGATCCTATGCAACCATACGTGGTGGTTGATGTTGAGACCACCGGTGGTAAACAACCCCAGCATCGTATTACTGAAATTGGCGCAGTGAAAATAGTTAATGGCGAAGTGATAGATACGTGGACGAGTTTGATTAACCCGGAACGTCACATATCAAAGTTTATTACTACATTAACTGGCATTAGTAATTGTATGGTCAAAGACGCGCCTCTTTTTTGTGAGGTAGCCGATAAGTTTAGTGAATTCACTCAAGGGAGCATCTTTGTGGCTCACAATGTCAACTTTGATTATGGGTTTATTAAACAGGAATATCAGCGAATTGAGCGCAGATTCAGTATGCCAAAGTTATGTACGGTAAGAGAGTCAAGAAAGTATTTCCCTGGCTTAAAGTCCTATTCTTTAGCTAATCTTTGTGAACACTTTGATATATCCCTTACTAGCCATCACCGAGCATTGTGCGATGCTCAAGCTGCAGCAGAAATATTGAAGTTAGTGAATGAGCGTAAATATGTTCAATGTGATGTTGTTGCTTAATTAAACATGTAATCAAAACCTATAATTTTTTAAGTTGTCAGTCTGTTTTCCATGGTGTGTGGATACATTATCGATATGTCTAAGTTTAAAAGCATGAATCAAGATACATGTTATCTGAAAAGACAAATTACCATATTTGTTAAACATGGGAATTATATTAAAATGCTCTGTTGTTAATTTATTGCAGATTATTAAACATAACAAAAAAGTTTACACCTAAAAAGTTGTGACAGTGATTTTTAATAATCTGTTTAGATCAATGAAGTACTAGCCTCAACTGACTTTTCTTCTGTAATAAAACTCACAATACGCCAATCTGATTTAGGATGAATGTTCTTTAAGCTCGTGAACATTTTCACTTTACCATTTGGCTCAATAGCGCATAACCGGATTGAGCGTTTCTGGTAATCTTTCTCATAGTATTCATAGCTGAACGCATCAGATAGTCTAGTGGTTTTTATGGTGCCGCCCTTGTTAACATACCCAGCTAATTTTGCATAAGTCACATCTTCATTAAAAAGGCATAACTTCGCCGCGTATGACTCCGATACTTGGTGGCTTGCCCGCTTCTGAGGTTCGTTGACAGTTAAGCCTAGTACTGCTCCTTTACCCAGTTCGTGTTCGAAGTGATAGGTAACCAATGGATTGAGTTGTTTGTAAGGCGAAATAACCAATACGGTGCCATATAGCGATAAATCTACAGTGCGACCGGCATGCTCAGACATGGGGTTACCGTAATAGGTAGGAATATTGTCCATACGTGCCAATCGTATCGATTCCCAGTTAGTATCAGCTACGCGCACAGTGACATCTTGCACCATTAATTCCTTAGCGAATAATCTTGAAAAAAGACCACCACCAAAAATTAAAAAACCATATGGAGCTGGGGCGCGTTGCTCAAGCATTTTTGCCACTTTAACGGAAGTAAGGCTTTGAATAACCACTGTGGCAATAATAACTAAAAATACCATGGGTACCAATAATTCAACCTGGTCGTAGTTCAGCGCCTCTAATTTTAAAGCGAATAAAGCAGATACCGCTGCTGCAACTATGCCGCGGGGCGCAATCCAGCTCAAAAGTGCCACTTCTCGCCAATTTAAATTTGTGCCTAATGAGGATATAAAAACAGATATTGGCCTAGCAACAAACATGATAACCAGCAATACTACAATGGATCCCCAGCCTAAATTAAGCATGGCACTTAACTCAATTCTTGAGGCTAGAAGAATAAATAAACCAGAAATCAACAATACGCTTAAGGTTTCTTTAAATTCCAAAATATCATCGACTTCGACCCGTTTCATATTTGCCAACCATATACCCATGATTGTGATTGTTAATAAACCAGATTCGTGAGCAATCATATTAGAGCCCTCAAATGCACCTAACATTAAGGTTAATACGGCGGTATTGACTAAATAATGCGGGATCAAATTATTACGTAGAACTATCCCCATTAAATAGCCCGAAAGTGCGCCGATAATAACGCCGACTGAAATAGTCTTAGCGAAGGCAAATAACGTGTGGCTTAGTGCATCTTGGGTAGACACAATGTATTCAAAAACTAACACTGCTAATAAGGCACCGATTGGATCGATAACTATACCTTCCCAGCGTAAAATATTGGATATTTTAGTGCTAGGTCTTACTGTGCGCAACATTGGTACTATTACCGTGGGCCCCGTTACGGTAACAATAGCACCAAACAGAAACGCCATCTCCCATGACATACCCATAGCATAATGAGCAACAGGTGCGGCAATGACCCAAGTGATCAGAGCTCCAAATGTGCATAAATTGCGCACCATAGAGCCATGACCACTTAAATCTTTAAATTTAAGGGTCAGTGAGCCTTCAAACAAAATAATAGCCACCGACAGAGATACTATTGGGAAGAGCAAGTCACCAAATAATAAGTCGGCATTAATGATGCCAGTTACCGGGCCAACAATGATCCCTGCAATTAATAGCGGTAAAATGGCAGCACCTCAGGTAAGTAACAGTTGTTGTCATGGTTTACCTGAGGGGTTATTGTGAATTGAGGGTTTAGTCTACCGCTTTGAGTTCGGTTATCTCTTGATGTAATTGATACTTCTTATCGGTCACTATTGCTTCAAGCACTTCTAGTCTGGTTTTAACCGATGCTAATTCGTTTTGCATATTTTCTTTTTCAGATATATTTAAATTAGCATTGACCTTCGCCATTTCTTTTTTATGGGATGTCCAAGTACCAATCAAAACTATAGGTAATACAAATGCAAATAAAATAATTAATACAAACACCATACCTTCGTCCATTTTTGTTTCCTCGCTTGTTTAAAGTAAACTTTTCAATTGGTTAAGCATAGTTTAGACCAGCTTTATTAATCTATATAAAACAGTGTCTTAAGTATTATTATGAATATTAGTCGGTGATAGTGTTAGTCTTTTCAACCAATTTTTAATCAAAAAGACAAACATAAACACAGTCTAACAATTCTTTCTTGGTGTCTATTTTTGGCATGATTTCAGTTGTTTTAGGCCAAGTTTTTTTGTGTGAGGATACCAAAAGCTGGCTAGTATTTTTGGTATCCTTCATGACTAATAGGTTTAAACCGTT
This sequence comes from Paraglaciecola psychrophila 170, assembly GCF_000347635.1. Taxonomy (NCBI): domain Bacteria; kingdom Pseudomonadati; phylum Pseudomonadota; class Gammaproteobacteria; order Alteromonadales; family Alteromonadaceae; genus Paraglaciecola; species Paraglaciecola psychrophila. The sequence continues at coordinate 2,612,063 of NC_020514.1, forward strand.
CGAGTGGCTAGGGCCGGTGGAATATTGGCCGCTTTTCTGGCGGGACCAAACACAGCACCTTGGCCGACTAACCATAGTACCAACATGCCAATTGGGATGTAGAACCAGTCAATTCTGTTCAGACCAAAGGTATTCACTAATATAATATTCAGGCCAATAGTTAACGCCGCTCCCAAAATCACGCCTATGCTGCTGATCAAGAAGTTTTCTAACATAAAATAGCGAATAATAGCAGATTGACTTGCCCCTAAAGCGCGTCTTGTTCCTATTTGTTTTTTACGTTGATTCACACTGAAGCTAGCTAAGCCAACAATGCCTAATGCTGTCACTACGGTTAAAATGATCATCACTGTAGTCAGGATTTTAATCATGGCAGTATGCCCACGGTAACTGCGTTCACGGGTTTCTTCGATGCTACGCATGTTTTGAATTAATCGGCCTTTGTTACTGCTGGCCAGTAATTTTTCTACTTGTTTCATTATTGTGTCTCTTTGACCCGGCTCAGTGCGGATAAAATACCGACTACCTTTAAAGTCCATTCTTTCAGGGGACAACATCGCATTTTCTAAATTGTTCCAACCGACCCAAGGCGCTTGTAGCTTATCAACAATACCAACCACAATCATTGGATCGGTGTCATTGATATACACCGTTTTGCCAACAACAGTGGCATAAGGAATATCTGGAAACAAGTTTTCAGCCATGGCCTTGGTCAATATGGTTTTATTAGGCCATTTAACTTGGCCAACCTTGCGCAAACTTATGTCGGTAGGTGCAAAGTTTTCACCAGCGATAATCTCCAGATCCAAGGCATTAACACCATGGTCATCAACCATATACACGGCTGTGCCAACGCTATCATATTCGACCCCTGACTGGGTTTTTAAGCCCATTGACCAACCGCTACCGCTATTTGGCACTGCATTTATTTGAATGGCATCCACGATGCCGGGCAGTGAACGCAAAGCATACATATCTTCTTCTACGCTAATAGGTACATTGTAGTTTTCCGCAAAACCGACACTTGTTAAGGAAAAACTATTGGCATTATCTATGCCGCTGTCGCGCTGCATTTCTTTGCTACGTTCAACAATAATGTATACCGAATTAACGATTATGGTCATTGTCACGGCAATTTGTAGGGCGATTAAGATTGCGCCCACTTTGTTTCGTAACATGGCACGAAAAATAGGTCCAATTTCCCAATTAATTGAGATGCTCGTTTGAGTATTTAACATGTTCTGGCTCCTTTATTGGCCGACCGGCGCTATTGGCTTTTTAATTGGCTGGCAGGGACGATATTACAGGCACGCCAAGTAGGATATAAACCAGCGGCTATGCTAGACAACAAAGCAATGAACAGTGTGAATGACACCATACTGATGTCTAAAGTTGCTAGGTCACCTACAAAGTCGCCGTATAGGCTTTTAATACCTTGTAAACCAAGAATGGCAATGCCAAGTCCTGCGAAACCACCCAGCAAACCGATCATCGCGGTTTCGACTAAGTGTTGTTTGAATAAGTCAGCTTTTGATGCGCCTAATGCTAAGCGCAAACCAATTTCGGCCGATTTTCCCGTGAACTTGGCCAACAACAAACCAATGGTATTCAGTAAACACACTAACAAAAACATAAAGGAAAGCCACATCATCATCTTGGCGTCTTCTTCCACCACTTCTTGTCTTTCCATCCACTGCATCACATTTGATAAGCGATTTTTAAGAGGGCGAGGAAAGCGACCGAGTTCTTTCTGTTCCATCACATAGTTATTCAAATAGTCCATATATTCAGCTTTTGCTGTTGCGTTTGGTAGCTCAACCCACATCTGAGTGTTAATACATTCTGATTGTAAAAATGCTTTATAACCTTCGCCGTCAGGGCTTTTCCAGCAATTGTTGTTGCCCCAGTTTGGCAGCTCCAATTCTTCTTTAAGAGTGAAGGGCATAAACAACTCTTCAGTTTCGTTAAATGCACCGTTATTAACGTCATAAAACTTGGGCATAGGTTGCCAATCGTCTATCACACCAACAACTTGAAAACTCCTGCCAGCAACCACAATAGTTTTACCTACTGAGTTTTCACCGCCAAACACACTTTCGTTAGTTCGTTTGCTTAGTACTATCACTTGTTCTCGATTGGTGTCCGATCGGCTATCCCATGGGCTACCAAAGATAAATGGCACATCAAACATGCCAAAGAAATCGGTGTAAGCCAGTCTAATGGAGGCTTCAAAGGGTTTAGCATCGTCATCAGAAGGTTCAATAATGCCACCAGACCTACCCATAGCAGATTGTCGTAGTGCTTTTTAGCAAGAGTGAAGTTGGTCGCATCTGTCCAAGTTAACTGATTCGGAAGAGCATCATCATCATCATTAAACGCATTATTGGGATCCCAGCTGTCTACTTGTATATGAAACAATTGATGACTTTTGTGCGGAATAGGATCGGCAGACATCAGGTAGTTAACAGTGATAGTGGTCATGCTAGCACCAATACCCAAAGCAATAGCTGTGACCATCAGTAAACTCAGGATGGGGTTACGTTTTACGCTTTTGAGCGCAAGTTTTATATAATAACCAAACATAATGGTGGCTCCTAAGCGTTAAACGGCAGCAAGCTGCGTTGGCATAGCGATATCAACATCAACATCATTAATCTCACTGACCTTACCATCACGCACATAAATATTGCGCCTAGCCTGCTTCGCTAAATTTTCATCATGAGTCACCATGATAATAGTGGTGCCAGCAGCGTTAATGCTTTTTAATAAGTCCAGAACACTGTTAGCCATCTGGGTGTCTAAATTACCCGTTGGCTCATCCGCTAACAAAAAGCGAGGCTCGCCTGCAAGTGCTCTGGCAATCGCGACGCGTTGTTGTTGTCCACCAGAAAGTTGCGAGGGTAGGTGTTTCATACGTTGCGCTAGCCCCACCATTTCTAAGCTGTTTTCGATACGTTTTTTACGTTCAGCGCTGTTAAAACCTCGATAACGTAAGGGTACGTCGACGTTATCGAACAAATTGAGATCGGGGATCAAATTAAAGCTTTGGAAAATAAAACCAATTTTTTCGTTTCTGAGTTGACTGCGTTTTTTATCATTTAAATTACTGACATCTTGGCCGTCTAGTTCGTAGGTGCCGCCATTAAATGTTTCGAGGAGGCCTGCGATATTTAAAAATGTCGTTTTGCCCGACCCTGAAGGGCCAGTCACCGCCACAAAGTCACCTTCACCCACATGCAAGTTAAAATCCCGCAATGCATGAGTTTCGACTAAATCGGTACGAAATACCTTTTTTACGTCTGTCATTTTTAACATAAGAATTGTTCCCTAATTTTAATAGTAACGAGTATTTTACTATTCGTTTATAAATCACTGAGTAATTAGCACACTTTGTGCGCCGTTAAATTGGTCCGTACCTGAAACTATGATGGTATCGCCTAATGAAAGGCCGTTAAGCACTTCCACACTAGATAAACTGCGTGCTCCAGTATCAATAGGTGTGCGTTCCGCCATGTCATTTTTGACTATATAAGCGACCCTACCATTACTGGTTTCTAGAAATTGACCTCGCTGCACCATTAGCACATCTTGTTTATGTTCCATCAGAATGCGGGTCGTTAAACGTTGATTTTGACGTAAACCTTGTGGCTGAATCATGTCGGCATCAGAAAGGGAGATGAAACGCACTCTGCCCGTAACCTGATTGTTCTCAATTTCAGGTGAGATGGTCACGAGTTTTGCTGAATGTGTTTCACCATTGAGGTTGATCTCAGCGGCCATGCCTATGGCTAAGTCATCGGCGTAACTTTCTGGAATATCCACTTCTATTTCAAATTCAGATAAATCCACCACGCTTAAAATGGATTGATTTTTTGCCACTTGATTTTTTTGCTCAACAGACAAGTTACCTACTAAGCCATTAACGGGAGACAGTAAGGTCAATTCCTCAACTTGGCGGATAAGCTCGGCGACCAAAAGATTTTGGCGCTCTACGAATAGACGTTTTGTTTTTACCTCAAACTCTAAACTTTCTAAATTTAGCTCTGCATCTTTGACTGAATGTTTAAACACTAAACGCGCATTTTCTAAATCGTCTTGAGCTTTTTCGTAATCAATCTGGCTAACTGACTGACTTGCATAGGCCTTGTCAGCTCGGCGTTTTTCTCTATCAGCGGCGGTTAGAGCGACTTTAGCTAAATCAACCGTTTTCTGATTAACCAGTGCTTGTTTACTAGATTGGATTTTTTGTCTGTCGAGTTCCATTTGTAAGCGTTGCAAGGCTGATTGCTCTTGTTTAAGCTGGTTACTGAGCTCTGGACTATCAATGGTGGCTAATACTTGGCCTTTTAGTACTGTGTCGCCAGCATCCACTTTTAACGAAATAGTGCCTTGTGCAGGACTATATAACCTAGGACTGACAGCCGCTACTACAAATCCTTGAACGGATAAGTCGCGCACAAAGTCGCCTTGGGTAACTTTAGCTAAACGTACTCTTTGTGCAGAAATGCTGACGTCTGAGTTGGACCAGTTGCTGATAGTGGGTGCGAGGATGACGTATACCAACACAGCAACTGAAATGAAACCTAATGCTAACCATTTGGCTTTATTATTGGATGTTTTTAAGACAGCGGTATCTTGACCGCTGGTGTCTGCTATTTTCATCTGTATCCCTGAAATTTTTGAACCATCACTGACTAAGTCGTAACAATAATCAAAAAGGTTTAAAAAAGATAAAAATAATTATTGTCGTTGAATGGTTCATGCAGTTTATACCGAAGCTTATTGGCTTCTTGTTGCCGCTGCAGGAGAAATATTCATGGCTTTTAAAGCTGGTTTTAATATGGCCAATATGCCTAATACATACAAACAAATCATGGCACTTATAATATAAGTCAGAGGCAGCTTGGGTAAGGCATATTGAGACACCAAAAAGATATTAAGACCTACCGCTAGTAAGCAACCAATCAAAATACCACAAGTGGTTTGTATGATATTTTCAGCAAAAAACTGACATAGAATATCTACTTTATTTGCACCTAATGCGCGCCTAATACCGATTTGCTTATGTCGCACAAGGACATTAAAACTAGTTAAACCTGCTATGCCCATTGCAGTAATAATAGTCAGTGCAATCATGACAACCAACAAAATTGTAACTGCCGCGATATCGGGTCCATATACTTGTTGTTTCATGGTTTCTATTGTTTCTACTTTACGGATCATGCGCTGCTGATTGCTCATCGACAGATACCGCTCTGTAGTGGCAATAGTGTTCTGCAATATAGTTGGCTGAGTACGAATTAGGTAGCGAGATGAGTTACGCGTAACTACTCTTGGATATATCACACTGTTTTCTATTTGACCTGCTGGGCTCCAAGGAGCTTGAAGTTGTTTCACAATCCCTTTAACAACAGCGCTATGTGTTGCATTAATATAAAGGGTTCTACCCACTACGGATGACCAGTCTACAGTGCTAAATAAGTCGGTTGCCAGATTACTTGTGATTAGAACGACACTCGGAAATGTGCTATTGCTTTCTGTCTGCCAAAGTACTTCACTAGGACTGAAGTTTTCTCCGGCAATTAGCGATATTCCTAATGCGTCTATGCCGTGTTCGTCTAATTTGTAACTTGCTGCAGGCACAGTATTTTGGTCGCTACCTGCAACGGTTTGTAATTCGTCCCAATCACTGCTGCCACTAAACGGAAAAGAGTAGGTGGCGACTGCGTTGATAATATTTGGCATCTGTCTAAGGGCTGCTAAATCAATTTGTATGCTAGTTTTTGGGTTAAAATCTTTGGTGAAGCCAGAGCTAGTTAATACAAAAATATTAGACTCGTCGATACCACTGGGTCGTTGTAATATGTCTAAACGCTGAGAGACAATAAATAGTCCATTACTGATAACGGCTAAGGTAATTGCAATTTGTAAGACCAACATAGCCATGGCATATTTTTGCCTGAGTAATGAACTTATAATAGGTCTAAATGCAATGCGAGAAAATGGTAAATGATTTATAAAGGCTTTAAGGTCCATCATCATTTTAAATATCCCGCTGGTGCTAACATACACACTTTAATGCTGGGTATTAAACCTGCCAACACACTAGATAAAATACTCACTCCAATAGTCAATAGCATCAATGTCATATCTAGATACACAAATGTAATAAAATTAGGATAAAGGGATTTGATACCCTCAAGCCCAAACATATAAAGTACTAAACCTATCAGTGCTCCTATACAACCCAATAAAATTGTTTCTGTCAGGCATTGGGTAAATATAGCTAGCTGGTTTGCACCCAAAGCTCTTCTGAGGGCTACTTCACTATTCTTAGCCGTAAATTTGGTGCTTATTAAGCTAGCGGCGTTAAACAAACAAACCAATAAAAATAATAAAGCTAAGTAGAAGAACACATACATGTCTGAACCGACTACTTCCTTGTGTGCAAGCCATTGGTTGATATCTAGCAAAATATTATTTGTGACCTTAGGAAAGCGTCCGAGTGTTTTTTGTTGTTTAACATATCCCTGTAAATAGTTTTCAAATTGTTGTTTATGTTGATGGCTGGATAATTCAATCCAAAGATTAAAGTTGACACATTCAGAGTTGAGAAAAGCCTGATATTCGTCACCAATGTCCGTTTCCCAACAATTAGTACTGCCGCCATGAGGCAGTTCCAGTTCCGCTTTTATTTGCAAAGGTAGGTATATATCTTCAGGTGGGTAAAACGCCCCGAACGACATATCAAAAAAACTTTGGACTGGGTTGCCATTCATCTAACACGCCTACTACTGTGAAAAGTTGACCTAACATGGGTAATGTTTTACCTACAGAATTAACACCGCCAAATACTCGTTGATTAGTGGCCTTGCTAAGCACTGCGACATATTCAACATGGTTAAGCGGGTAATTTTGCCAACCTTGCCCATATAAAAATGGGACTTCAAACATCGGGAAAAACTCACCCTGAGTGGCTCGGATAATACCCAAAAATGGCGGTACGTTTTTATCTGATGGGGTTACCATTCCCCAAGTTATGGTATGCGCAGCTTGAAACTTAGCTTGTTTTGCATGCACGATATTTATGGCATCTTGCCAGGTGACTTCTTCAGGTGGTAAGTCGGGTAAAACAGCGGCAGAATTGAGCTTCCAATTGTCTAATTGCAGATGATAAACCCTGTCGCTTTTATTCGGCAAAGGGTCTTTGGACATTAAATTTATCAGCGAATATGTGATCATACATGCCGCGATACCCATCCCCAATGTTGCAGCAATTAATACACTTAAGCCTTTCTGACGGCTAATGCTTTTTAGCGAAAGGGAGGAGTAATAAGCAAACATTATTGACTGATCAATACAGTTTTAGCAGCACTAAATTGGTCGGTACTTGAGATAATAATCTGTTGCCCTTCAGTTAATCCGTTAAGCACTTCTACCACAGATAAACTGCGCGCCCCGGTATTGATAGTAGTACGAGTTGCCAGCCCGTCTTGCAACACGTAAGCAACATTACCATTGGCGCTTTGTAAAAATTGCCCTCGCTCTACAATAAGCACATCACGCTTACTTTCCATTAATATGCGTGTGGTTAAACGTTGGTTTTGTCTAAGCCCTAATGGGGAAGACAGCTGATTATTGTTTGAGTCTGTTTTGGCAAAACGCACTCGTCCTGTCACTTGATTGTTTTCAATTTCAGGAGAAATAGTCACTAAAGTAGCTTGATGGGTCTGTCCATTTAAATTGACTTCAGCCACCATACCTATAGCTAAATCGTCGGCGTAACTTTCTGGAATATCCACGTCCAACTCAAATTCAGTTAAATCCACTACGCTCATAATTCCTTGGTTTTTACCGACTTGGTTTTTTTGCTCTACAGCTAAATTACCCACTATCCCATTGACAGGAGAGAGCAGGGTGAGATCAGTTTCTTGCCTAGATAATTCATTTACCTCTAAAGCTTGTCTGTCTACCTGTAGTTGCTTTGTTTGCACTTCAAACTCGAGACTTTCGATATTCAATTTGGCATCTTTGACTGAATGTTTATAAACTAACTTGGCATTTTCTAAGTCGTCTTGGGCTTTTTCAAAATCAATCTGGCTAATGGAATGACTTTGATAAGCTTGATCAGCTCGACGTTTTTCTCTATCTGCGGCGGTTAAAGCGACGCTGGCTAAGTCTGATGATTTTTGGTTTTCTAGGACTTGTTTTTTACTTTGGATTTTTTGTCTTGCTAACTCAAATTGCATTCGTTGTAAGGTGGATTGTTCTTGTTTGAGTTGATTGGATAACTCTGGACTATCTATAGTAGCTAATATTTGTCCTTTTAAAACTGAGTCACCTGCGTCAACAATAAAAGTGATAGTGCCTTGGGCAGGGCTATACAGCTTGGGGCTGATTGCCGCTACAACTCTTCCTTGAATAGATATGTCTCGAACAAAGTCACCACGCTTTACGGTGCCTATACGGATGCGGTCAGCTGAAACTGTCATTGATGACTCAGACCAGCGGAAAAAATATGGATATAACAATACAAGAATGAGGATGAGTGTTAAAAATAACACACCGCCAAACACATAGGTGCTTACTGATTTTTTAGGGATGATGACAGCGTCTTGGGCACTGGTGTCAGTGATTTTCAACTATATTCCTTGAAAGTGTTATGAACGAGGTGTCGATTAACCATGCGAATATGTTATAGGGTAAAATAGTTATACGATTGTGTCTAGAGCCTAAAATGGGCGCAAGAAATCATCAGTAAAAATGATGCTTGTGTATAACAGCGTTAATCGCTAACTTTTACCTATTAACAATTTTATGACATTGATTATGCCGACTGAAAAACAAAAACATTATTCAACTTGTACCTTATGTGAAGCCATGTGTGGCATAGAAGTTACCACTCAAGACAGAAATATTTTGTCTATTGTAGGTGATAAAGCTAATCCCTTTAGTGAAGGACACGTTTGCCCAAAAGCAATGGCACTTAAAGATTTATATGAAGATCCTGAACGTATTCGCACACCCATTGAGAAAACAGCAGAGGGTGGCTGGCAAGAGGTATCTTGGGATTATGCATTAGACAAAGTAGCAACTAACTTGTTCGATATTCAGCAAAAACATGGTGTTGAATCTGTCGCTACTTATCTTGGCAACCCGAATGCCCATAATATGGGTTCCATTTTATTTGGCCCTTATTTTTATCGCTCCCTCAAATCACATAACCGATATTCAGCTACGTCGGTCGACCAACTGCCACACCATATTGTTAGTCGGCAGTTATTTGGTCATCAATCACAAATCCCCATCCCGGATATTGATCATACCCAACATTTTATGATTATTGGTGGTAATCCGTTAGCCTCCAATGGCAGCATAATGACAGTGCCACATATCAAACGTAGACTAAAAGCGATTCAAGCCCGTGGCGGTAAAGTGGTGGTAATTGACCCTAAAAAGTCTGAAACGGCGGACATGAGTAGCGAACACCACTTTATAAAACCAGGTACCGACGCCTTATTGATGTTAGCAATGATCCACACCTTGTTCGATAAACAACTTATTGCAGCTGATGCATTGCTAGGTTTCGCTGCTGATTTACTAAGCGTTGAAAAATACGTGGTGGATTACCCTCCTAAACGAGTGGCTAATCTAACAGGAATGAGTGAATCGCAGATAATTGCATTGGTTGAATCATTCTGCGCTGCAGGCCCCGCGGTTTGTTATGGAAGAATGGGTGCCAGTGTGCAAGCCTTTGGTACCCTTACTCAATATTTGATTATGTTGTTTAACATGCTCACAGGCAATTTGGATAGACAAGGTGGCATGATGTTTACACAACCCGCTGCCGATTTATTACCACATTCTGGTCGAGGGTCTATTGCAAATTTCTTTACACGTGTGCGTAATCTGCCGGCTTTTGCTGGTGAATTTCCAGTATCAGCTTTAGCCGAAGAAATGCTAACCGATGGTGAGGGGCAAATCAAAGCCATTGTGATAGGGGCGGGTAACCCTATTTTGACTACGCCTAATGGCCAGCAATTAGACAAGGCATTTGAAAATTTAGACTTTGTTGTCGCAGTGGATTTTTATATTACTGAAACCTCACGCCATGCTGATATTATTTTACCGCCAGTAACGGCGCTAGAACGTGACCACTACGATATCGTGTTTCATAATTTTGCTGTGAGAAATAGCACCAAGTTTTCCCCAGCTATTTTTCCGCCTGCTGAAACAACTAAAACTGATTGGCAAATATACCTTGGCCTAGCCGAGCGTTTAGATAAGTTAAATGGTTTACCCACCGATAAGTATCAAACACTTTGGCAAAAAGAGCCAAAAGGAGTAGTGGATGACTTACTGAAAAGCGGTCGTTATCGTCATGAAGGCGAAGTATTAAGTATTGATTTATTGTTGAAAAAACCTCATGGAATTGACCTTGGCCCGTTGCAACCTGATTTACCCGAAGCCATTTATCATAACGACAAAAAAATCGACCTAAGCTTTGACTATTTTATGGCTGACTTAACCCGCTTAGACAAACACTTCTTTGCTTCTGAGTTTTCTATATCAGAGGCATCAGGGCTAGCGACTGATGAAAGTTTGCAATTAATTGGTCGTAGACACCTTAAAACCAATAACTCTTGGCTACACAATAGCCAACGCATGGTTAAAGGTACGAATAACGGATGGTCGAGGTGTACTGCGCAAATTCATCCTGACGATGCGAGTAAACATAATATACAAGATCAACAGCTGATTACTGTCACTTCAAGAGTAGGAAAAGTAACATTACCTGCTGAAATTACCGAAAAAATTATGCCAGGAGTGATTTCGATTCCTCACGGCTGGGGACACAACAAAAAAGGCAGCCAATGGCATACCGCAGAGCAACATGCAGGAGTGAGTGTGAACGACTTAACCGATGAAATGGTGATAGATGAGTTGTCAGGGAATGCTGTTTTAAATGGGGTACCGGTGACGATTGAGGCTGCTTAGTTAGATACAAAAAGTCAAACAAAAACTATGGATATAAAAAAGCCCGGCCATGTACCGGGCTATTTATTTAAATAAAATTATTTTCTATTTCTTCCCATTTTGTCGTGACTGCTGACCCAATGACCAGCGATAACAGCACAACCCAAAGAAATATCACCTGCAAGCACTGTTGCCGCAACAATCTCTGCAAATTTTTCTGCTTTTCCTTTACCAACACAGCCTAACATTTCAAGACATTCTTTTTGTGTCGGTAGCCCTGTTCCGCCACCAAACGTTGCCACAATAAGCGATGGTAATGTGACTGACATATACAGATCGCCGTTATCTAAGAGTTCATGTGACAACATACCAGCGTGAGATTCCACAACGTTAGCTTCATCTTGTCCTGTGGCAATATACAAAGACGCTATGCCATTAGCGGAGTGAGGACCGTTATAAGCTGCGCCAGCCATTTGAGCGCCAGTATTGGCTAACACCGATGCACCAGCAAGCATTTTGGTATCCACCTTCATTACGCGTGCTAACACATCTTTTTTAAGGACTATTTCAGCAATTACGCGCTTGCCTCTTGAGTGCAGCATATTGAGGTGAGAGTGCTTTTTATCTGTATCCATGTTACCAGATAACATGTACATGCAAGGGATTGGCGAATTTGCTTTGATCCATTCACAGGCTATTAACGTTGCCTTGCCTACCATGTTTTGACCAGCAGCATCACCGGTGGTGTAGTTAAAACGTAAGTATTTAGTCTTAGACACAGACCATTGTTGAATATGTTCAAGCTTACCTACACTTGTTGTGGTTTCAGCAGTTGCTTTAATATTGTCAAAATTTTCATCTATCCAATGACCAAAATCTCTGGCTTCCCGTGCATCTTTAAAAAGAAACGCTGGAGCACGTTGCATAAAACCTTCAACAACAGTAGTTTTCACTCCACCACATTCGTTAATTACACGCATACCTCGGCTATAGCTTGCAACCAATGTACCTTCAGTAGTTGCTAGAGGCACATAGAACTCACCTTTAGCATGTTCACCGTTGACCAACATTGGACCAGCTACACCAACGGGCATTTGTACTACGCCAATAAAGTTTTCGATATTGCCGGGAAGTACAGCGGGATCGATACTAAACTGGCCTGTATGAACCAGATCTGCACCCGTTTTTTGTTTGATAAATTCTCTACGGACTTCGGCCATTTCACGTGTATGGTCGTTTTCTGAATTACGTGGGATGCGACTATCATCACTCATTAGATTTTCCTTCTATATTATTGTGTGATTTAAATACAGTATGTACGACTTGATTTAATTTAATATTCACACGGTTAGCAGGAGATGACAAAGGAAATGTTTAAGCGATAACAAAAAAAGTTAACATTATATTAACTTGAGTCTCATTTGTTCACCAAACCCAATTTAGTTCGGTTGTTTGTATCTCGACTGGTTTTGATTATGTGGTCATCACTGGGCATCACTGTCATTTTTGCTAAGCGATCGTAAAGTAGTACATTGACTGTTGCCGCCAAATTCATACAGCCAACAGTTGGGATATAAACAACGAAGTCACAATGGTCGACAACATCTTGTTCAATAGAACCGTCTTCCGGACCAAAAATATATAAGGCATCTTCTGGATGTTCAAATAGAGGCAAAGGTGTGGCTCCTTCAACCAGTTCTATCGCAACTTTGGTTAGGTTTTTGTCGTTTATAGGGTCAATAATTGTTGGTACTTGTGTCACCATTATACTGAGGTGAGCATTCTTTGTGTCAGTGCTGAAAGTTTTAGCTCTTGCATAACGTTCGCCAGTATAGCGGATGCTTTGTGCTTGATAACAACCAGCGGCCCGTAAAATACTGCCCATATTTTGTGGGCTTTTTGGATTGATAATACCTAAGTGAATTGACAATTTACTGTCCTAATAACGTACGGGTTTTGGGATTAATAATAGCTTAGCGTATTGGAAAATTACTTTCCTAAAATATTATCGATGTGAATTAACTCTTGTTGAGTAAATTCTAAGTTATTTAAGGCCGCCACACAGTCTTCAATTTGACTGACTTTACTGGCACCAATAATGGCGCTTGTTACCGCTTGATTGTTAAGTACCCAAGCGACTGCCATTTGTGCAAGTGATTGTCCTCTTTGTTCAGCTAATGCATTTGAGCTGAACCACCTTGGCGACTTTTTCTTGACTGATACTGTCCTCGGTAAAATAAATCTGTTCGCTGCGTGATGCCCGTGAATCTTTTGGAACACCTTTAAGATACTTATTAGTTAAAAAACCTTGAGCCAATGGAGAGAATACAATCGAGCCGACCCCTTCCTCCAATAAAACGTCTGTCAATCCATCTTCTATCCATCTATCAAACATATTGTAACTTGGCTGATGAATCAGCATTGGGGTGCCTAAATCTTGTAATATACGAATGGCCTGTTTGGTATGAACCGGCGAATAGCTTGAAACGCCTGCATATAAAGCACGTCCGGAACGAACAATATAATCTAATGCTTGCATGGTTTCTTCAAGCGGAGTGTCGGGGTCATAACAGTGTGAATAAAATACATCAAAATAATCAAGCCCGGTGCGTTTTAAACTTTGGTCGCAGCTAGCGATTAAATATTTTCTTGAACCACCAATACCGTAAGGTCCAGCCCACATATCGTAACCCGCTTTACTGGATATGAGCATTTCATCTCTATACGGTTTAAAGCTTTTTGCCATAACCTGACCAAAAGTAGATTCGGCAGAACCAAAAGGAGGACCATAATTATTGGCTAAATCAAAATGATTAATACCTAAATCAAATGCACGATGTAACATGTTTTGAGCATTTTTAGGAGAGTCTGTGGCACCAAAATTTTGCCACAATCCTAACGATAATACGGGTAATTTAAGGCCGCTTTTACCGCATCGACGGTAGGACATGTTTTCATATCGATCACTTGCCGCTAAATATTCAGGGTTAGGGTCATTTTTTAGCATGTTGAGTCCAACTAATAGTTACGCAGAATAAAATTTGCGTTAGCCTAAACCATAGCAAGCTAATTCTCAATTTAGCTTGTACACAAAGCTTCACTTAAATTCTAACTTTTGATGATTAGGTATTTTATTTTTAAGAGGTGACAGATGAAATTTGATTCGTTTATACAATCGATATGGGGCGTTGCCAAGATCAACAGCAACGTGAAGCATTGTTCGATTTAGTATTATTTTTAACTGTTGCTGACGGAGTCATTACTGAACAAGAAACTGAATTTATGCGTAACTGGCTTGATACCATCAAATGGAGCGCAGAGGTATTTAAAGAAGAGTATTACAACACCGCTCTAATCAAATGTTACGCCGCTATTAAAACTAACAGCACTGACGATTATCTAACTCACAGGGCCAAGTTGTTGATTGATGCGGATATGAAGCAACAAGCCATGAAATTAGTCAGGGAAGTCGCTATTGCGGATGGTAAATTAGATGATGCAGAACAACAGGCTATTAACCTGTTGTCTGAGGTGTTAGAAAAGTAAAGCTTATCCGTTGCTTCTGGTTTTAGGATGAGGGCTTTTCCTTGGGAAAGCTCTTAACCAGAAGGCTAACTCAAATATAAAACCAAGCAATAAGAACATAATTAAAGTGGAAGAGTTGCCAATGCTATAAAAGAATATAACGGCTATAGTTAGTAGCGGTAATATGATCCATCTGCTTAACTTATTCATGATTTTCTCCGGCTGGTTAAATACTGATGACTCGAGTGATCATTCGTTTGCTGTTACTGATCATTTCTAGGGTTTTTGACCTCAGCTTAAGCAGCAACAAGTAGGCTAATGGCACTAATACTAAACTGGTTAATGTAGAAAATATCAACCCTCCAATAATCGAAATTGCCATGGGTGAATAGGGTGGACCATCGCCTCCAATTCTCGTGCTCCCTATTGCCATTGGCACTAAGCCTAATACAGTGGTAGATACAGTCATTAGTATTGGCTTAACACGTGTTAAGCATGCTTCTATGATTGCTTGTTGCACCGCGAAGCCCACATTGATTAGCTGATTTATTCTATCCACCAGCACGATGCCATTGTTTACCACTATTCCCATTAGTATTAACATACCAATCATACTCATAATTGACATCGGCAAACCTGCTGCAAACAAGGCCCAAAATACGCCTGTCATGGAAAACAACAATGAGGTGATGACTGCTGTAGGTAAAAGTAATGATTCGAATAATGCTGCCATCACAATATAAATCATAATTAAGGCCAATAACATATTGGTTTGCATCGCATCTTCGTTTTGAGTTTGGCGTTTAATGCTGCCATCAAATGTCCAATCGTAGCCTGTGGGTAATTTGATGTGCTGCATCACGCCTTGAATACTTTTTTGTGCATCTTCTAAGGTAAAACCGTCTTGTAAATTGCCGCCAATGGTAATGGATGTTTGACGATAGCTACGGTTAATTTCTGAGAGTCTTGGTTTGACTGTTAGTTTAGCAATCATATCCAATGTGACATTTTGACCTAAACTGCGAGTGATCGTTAAGTTTTTCAGAGCGTTTACTGAATTTTGTAAAGCTTGGTCGTACATCAAACGAATATCTACTTCACCGCTGTCGCCATAGCGAAAAGTGCGCAGGTTAGCACCGCGCAGTGCGGTAGAGACAACACGAGAAATATCATTACTATTTAACCCAAAACGAAACGCCTTTTGCCTGTCTATAACAATCTGTAATTCCTGTTTTTGTCGGCTAGTATCCGTTTTGACTTGTGACAACCCTTTTATATTCGCCAATATTGGAATGATTTGCTCAGCAATTTGCTCTAGTCTTTCGGATGAATCGCCTATTACCGTCATTTCAATGCCACCACCGTTTCCTTGCTCCCATTGGAACGAAGGTTTTGCCCTGACAAACTTAGGCAGGCTTTCAGTGATTTGTTTTTTCACTTCTGATTGTGACACGGGCAAATCATCTATTAAGGTAATACCCGATACGGCAAAACCAGCGGTGTAATAGGTATAAACCTGTTTAATGTGAAATTTCTGTTGATTGGCATATAGATACTTTTCCATTTTGCTAACTGTTTTTTCAACTTCTTCCAAGCTAAAACTGCCCTGAATATCATAGTTCATCCATACGCGATTCTGGTCGTTGTCGTTATCATCATCACTGGTGACGTGCTGCATTGGCAGTGCTGTACTCGCAAGGATCAACAATGCGATTAAGCTGGTCTTACCTTGATTTTTAAGCGTCCAAATAAGAATACTTTTATACCACAATGCTATTTTCCCAGCTGGTTTTGGTTGGGTGTGATGGTCGCTTTTCGATACTTTCGATTTGATTTTAGTGGACAGTAGAGGGATAAGCGTTTGAGATATGAGTAATGACGCAAATAACGAGATACATATTGCAATGGCAACATGCTCTAAAAATATAGTGATGTTCACCTTGGCACCGACAATATTAGGTAAAAAAACAATCGCAGTGGTAATAGTGCCTGCTATGACGGCTAAGCTTACCTTGGCCACCCCGGCTTTAGTGGCGGCAACAACATCAGGGTTTTTGGCTTTTTCTTGTGTGATACTTTCAGTGACCACCACGGCATTATCAACCAACATGCCTACTGCTAACATCAGGCCCATCATAGATAAAATGTTGATGGTATAACCCATCATGTACATGCAACCTAAGGTAATACAAATACTAAAAGGTACCGATAACACCACCAGTAAAGTACTGGTCACATTACGTAAAAAGGCGTAAAGCACTAGTAACGATAACAATGCTCCAATCATGCCTGCCGTGAGTAAATCAGAAAGGGATTTGGTGACGCTTTCTGCTTCGTTCTGCATAATAAATAAGTGTATGCCATTAAATGCTGGATTTGAATTGGCATCATCAATCACCTTTAAAACTTCACTGGAGACCTCAACCATGTTACTGGTCGACTCCCGAAAAATGTTAAATCCTACTGCATAGGACTGGTCCAAATGCCGACCTTCAATGCGTTTGGGTTTTTCGTATTTAACCAAGGCAATATCGCTCAGGCGTACACCCTTTTTAACCATCAAATCACGGATTTCCTGCAAGCTAGTAAATTCACCTTGGGGATTGACCGTGATCTTTTGTTGAATACCTGAGTCAACAAAACTCCCAGCGGTTAGGGAAAAATTAGCATTACTTAAAGAATTGGCTAATTCATTGGTATCTATTTGCAGTGATGCCATTAGCTGTTGATCTAGACGAATAGATATTTGTTTTTTTGTAACCCCATAAAGTTCGACTTTAGACACCCCAGCGACTCTTTCGAGTGGGCGTTTTAAGTTTCGGTCAAGTAAATCGTAGGCACTAGATAAGTCACGTTCACTAGATACCCGCAACGAAAAAATCGGCATGTCGTTAGTGTTAAATTGGTAAACCAAAACACGTTCGACATCAGTAGGAAGATCTGCCCGTATGGCATCTATTTTTTCTCTGGCTTCAATGCCTTTTGCTTTGAGGTTCTCATCCCATGCAAATTGTAATTGAATTTCAGCACCGTCTTCAGATGAACGAGAACGCAAACGTTTGATGCCAGACATGGTGGCTAATGCTTCTTCTACCGGCCGTGTGATCATTTTTTCCACTTCCACCGGCGTGGCATCATTGTAAGGAATACGAATTGCGATTTCAGGGATATCAATGCTGGGAAATTTTTCCAGTGGCAATAGCTGACTGGATATAATCCCAAATACCAACAGAGATAAAAACAACATCATGATAGTAACTGGGCGACGTATCGCAAAATCCGCTAATGCTGAACCCGCACTTTCAAACTTATCCATAAGTTGTCTCCTCTTTATTTGTGCTTATTGGTAATTCCTCAGCTTGTGGGTCGAGCTCTTTTCGTTCAAATTTTTTACGGTCAAATAAACTGTAGATAACGGGGATAAAAAATAAGGTCAGAAGGGTGGCGAAGAGTAATCCATAAATGACGGTAACAGCCATAGGTGTGCGAATTTCAGCTCCATCCCCTAAGCCAATTGCCATAGGTAATAAACCTAATGAAGTCGTCAAAGTGGTCATTAAAATGGGTCGAAGTCGACTTTGAGCCGCCTCGATGATAGCCGCAGTTTTTTGTAGCCCTGTTACACGCAATTGGTTAATTCGGTCGATTAGCACTATGGCGTTATTAACTACGATACCTGCTAACATAATTAGTCCGATAAATACCACAACACTAATATTGGTGCCTGATAGGTACAATCCATAGATAGAGCCCGCACAGGCTAAAGGCACGGTCAATAAAATCAGTAGTGGGTGCAACAATGACTCAAATTGAGAAGCCATGACCAGATACACTAAAAATATAGCCAGTGCTAAAGCAAATAGTAAAGATTGGAAACTGTTTTCCATTTCTTCACTCTGTCCGGCTACTTTGGCTTGCATGTTTAACGGCAATTTTAAGGTATCTATATGTTGTTGCACCGCTAATACTGCTTCATTTAAGTCACCATAATGCAAATTAGCTGATATAACTGCAACTCGCTCTTGACCTATACGCGTTATTTCACTTGGACCAATTGACATACTAATATCTGCCACAGCTGCCAAAGGGATTGCTGGACTGGCACCAGGATTCACAATTAATTGCCCAATATCAGCAATGGAATCACGTTGTTGTTCAATGGTTCTGACTAAAATATCGACTTTTCTGTCTTCAATACTGTATTTGGTCGCCACTTCGCCACCAATTTGTACAGAAAGCAGTTTAGCTACATCGGGTGCATTAATACCGAGTTGAGCCAATTTTCCATGGTCGAATTTAATTTTAAGCTCTGGATTCCCTGATTGTA
Organism: Paraglaciecola psychrophila 170; assembly: GCF_000347635.1. Lineage (NCBI taxonomy): Bacteria > Pseudomonadati > Pseudomonadota > Gammaproteobacteria > Alteromonadales > Alteromonadaceae > Paraglaciecola > Paraglaciecola psychrophila. Next base: position 2,630,892 of record NC_020514.1, read on the forward strand.
ATGAGGATTTTACATCGGCGAATCGTTTGTCGCCTTGCATAATAGCCTCCATCCTCTGACTATATTTAACTAGGTTTTCAAGATCATAACCTATGATTTGCACAGCCAAAGGTGTCGCAAAGGTAAACAATGCAGGTTTACCAAACTTACTCTGAACCCCTGCTTGTTTTGATAAATAATCGCGCATTTCATGCATTACTCGCTGATTTGTCTGAGCAGAACTAGACGTTTGCATTACCACATTTAGCTTGCCCCAATATTCACCCCCTTGACTGGCTGATACATTCATTAAACTTCCCGTTCCCGCTAAAGCATAAGTACGAGCTACACCTTCAAGGTCAGCAGTAAAGATAGCTAAGTCAGCAATCACTCGATCGGTATTTTCTAATTGAGAGCCTGTGGGTAAATTGATTTCTACAAAAAACTCACCTTGGGACATATCAGGTATCAGCTCCATACCAAGCTTAGGTAATAACAACACCGATGCCAAAGAAACGCTTATAACGGCAGTTAACACCATCAGGCGAGCATCTAATGCATGTTTAAGCGCAGCTAAATAAATTTTTTCGATTTGCACAAAACTTTTATCAAATATCCATAATAGCGGACGGAATAACGTTCCCAACACTTTGCTTAACACTCTGAACAACAAAATAATTAAAGATGTAATCAGAAAAGGAATAAAATGGAAAATTAGTTGCACTACCCAATAAAGAGGCAGTGATAAGTAATGAAATAACCAGCCCATTTTTGATGTTGGAATAGTTTTTTCTAAGCTTTCACCAAGATCTAAGGAGTGCTCATTATTCGCTGCATCCGTTGATTTTTCTCGTGATGCCAACATAGGGATCAATGTGAGTGCCACAATTAACGATGCCGCCAAGGCAAAGGTAACAGTTAACGCTTGATCACTGAACAGTTGCCCAGCTATGCCCTCAACAAAAACTAAGGGAAAAAATACTGCCATGGTGGTTAATGTTGAAGCGATGATGGCCATCGATACTTCTTTGGTGCCTATGATTGCAGCTTGCTTAAAATTTTGGGTTTTAGTTTTATGCCGAGCAATGTTTTCTAATACCACTATGCTGTTATCTACTAGTAGGCCAATAGCTAGCGCGATACCCCCCAAACTCATGATGTTAAGACTAATACCATTGCCATACATAAGGTTAAAAGTCGCAATAATAGAGACAGGAATAGAGATAGATATGATCAATGTCGACCAAATGTTTTTGAGAAACAAATACAACATCAACATAGCTAGCAAACCACCGATAATAGCGGCTGACTTTACCTCATCAATAGCACTGGAGATAAACTTAGATTGGTCGTATACCAACTGCAATTGATATTGGCTGGGCATATCATCTTGTAACTGGGCAATACGAAACTGTATGTTTTCAGCTACTTGTACAGTGTTTGCATCACCTTCTTTATAAATGGCAATTTCCACTCCTTTAAATCCATTAAAACGATTTATAGAAGTTGGCTCTTTGTGAGCATCTTGCACTATGGCAATGTCGCCTAAACGAATATTTTTGCCTTCCCGATTAGCAATAAATAGGTTGCGTATATCGTCTAAGGTTTGAAATTGATTTAAAGTACGTACTAAATATTCTTGTGAGCCATCTTTTACTCGGCCACCAGATGAATTTACGTTTTCGTCTTTTAAACGTTTAATGATTTCATTAACGGTAATGTTTAGTTGACTGGTTTTTTGTTGGTTTACTAACACCTGAATTTCATTTTCTAAGCCACCACCCACTTTGACCGATGCTACACCGACTACTGATTCGAGTTGCCGTTTGATTTGTTCTTCAGCATAGATACGTAGAGCTTTAATGCCCTGGCTGGTTAGTACCACTTGCTGACTGTCTTGTACTTGGGAGGTTTCTGCTAATGTTGAAGGCTTGGTGAGTGTTTCGACTGTTACAGCTTGTTTACCTGATGCGCCTCCTAGGCCAAAACGCATAACCGGGTCTAAGCTAGGATTAAAGCGCAATAATAATGGTTTTTTGATATCTAAAGGTAATTGTAACGTGTCTAGTTTTTCACGCACTTCCAAGCTGGCTAAGTCCATATCTGTACCCCAATCAAACTCGAGTAACACATCAGATTGACCGGCTTTAGACGTTGAAGTGACCGTGCGCACCCCTTTAACTACACCGATGGTCTCTTCAATCGGTTTGGATACCAGTTGTTCGATTTCGCCAGGCGCAGCGCCAATATAATCAGTACGGATGGTCAGGGTAGGGTAGGACAATTCTGGTAACAGGTTTATTGCTAAACGGGATAGTGAAACCATACCAAATAAAATTATTGCGAAGGTAAACATCCATACTGTGACGGGTCGCTTGACCGCTATATCAACAATGTTCATAGCCCGCCCCTAACCGTTAGCTAACTGACTGGTGTTTTTCTGGGCTAGCTCTAGAGGCTCGATGTGGTTAACATCATCATTGACCAACTCTACAGGGGATTGGTCTCTGAGATTTTGATGCCCAGTAATAACAACTTTTTCTGTTCCTGATAAACCGCTTAATACTTCTACTAACTCACCTTCTTGATAACCTACGGTGACGGCTTGTTTACTTGCGATGCCATCTTTAACCACAAACACATTCACACTGTCGTCTATGGCAAGCAGCGCTTTGCGTGGAAGCAGTACCACGTTTTGTTTGGTGTCGTAATTTAATTTTACTTGGGCAAACATGCCTGACATAAGTAAGTTATCAGGGTTAGGTACACGGAATGTGACTTTAAACGTCCCCGTTTTTGAATCAATCACTGGGCTAATACGTTCCACAAAGGCAATAATATCAGCGCCATCGAATGCCGTTAAGTCTAAAGAAGCTTGTTGATCTTTATGCACTTTAGAGAGTTCTTTTTCAGGTAAATAGACTATTCCATACAATTCTTTTTGTTGAACAATATGGAACATTTTTTCACGCTGGAAAGACTCACTAAGATTTCCCACTTTGGCATTCCGTTCCGCAATGTAACCGGCTATAGGGGCTACTATTGTGGCTTCTTTTAAATCCAGTTCAGCGAGGGCGCGGGTGGCTTTTGCTGATTCATATTGAGCGGTCAGTTTGTCATAAGTGTCGTCACTGACTAACTTTTTGTGGTGCACCTTATTGACCTTCGCTAATTCTTTCTCAACGCCGACTAAATTAGCTTTTGCTCGGTCTAGGTTCAAGTGGTAACGGCGCGGTTCTATTTGCGCCAATATTTGGCCTTTTTCTACATAGTCACCTTCTTCTATATAGATATGTTCAATGATCCCAGAGGCTCTTGGTACTACAAATGCTTCTTCTTTAGCTTCTAATACAGCTGTTGTAGCATAATTTGAAGATATATGACCTATGGTTAATGATGCAACTTCCACAGGGACCGATATAACTAGTTCTTGTTTGGTGTCCTTGCCTAATGCATCGGCTTCGCCACAACTACTAAGAAGACTAACTGATAGAAGAATAGGCAATATCGTCAGTAATCTACGACTATTCTTTACATTTATGATTGATTTCATTTTTGGGTCCCTGAAAAACAAGTTAATAGTGAGTATGTGTATCTGAGGTAATGATCAGATTTCGTTGCTTGATAGTTAGCATCGACTATGCCAATTCAATAAAGCTCATATATAACAGTCGGTTAGTAGAATAAAGAAAATTACAAACAAGTTTTTAATATCAACCTTTAGTGATATTCACCATTTGTTGGTTTAAATGATTAACTGATTCGTTGGTATGAAAAACCTTAAAAAACCGAGCAAGAAAATTTCGTCTGCAACATTTACGTAGTTTGTACAGCCTTGCTCGCACTCACAGTGGCATGCAGTTCAGGTACAAATGAAAATAAGACGACAAAGCAATCGATAAAACAAACCAAGTCAGAGATGTCGGTTAGTCGACCGCTAGAGGTCGATTTGATTGATGAGTCTATAGCTGGTCTTCAAAACTTGAATAAGCGAGCTGCTTAGCATTCTCAGCCGTATCTTTAAGGTTGGGTTTAACCGAGTTATCTTAGCCACAGATAGTGATTTTAATGTAGGTATGACCAATCATGAACAATTAATTGAGTTGATCAAACACAAACGGCTCAAAGGTATAGCCTTGATCACTTTGGGTTTTGGGCGAGGTAATTACAATGACTACCTAACAGAGCAATTAGCCGATGCAGGTAATACATTGATACTATTCATGATGCACGAAAGGTATCAGTAGATGATATGAACGCCAGACTTATTAACCATTGCTAAGGACATTAAAATCCAAGTGTAATTTAACCCTGATTTGGTAGCATAATATCGTTTGTTAAGTTTCGAAAATAGTGCATTAAAGTGTGAAGGTTTTAATAATGACAAGGTGGATGCGGGTGATATTGGCGAAGGTCACACATTACTGCTTTGTTTGAGCTAACTTTAAATACATCTAACAATCATGATCTTAACCCCTTACGTTATCAACAGGCTCAAAAAAATATATTGCTAATACACCGAATGGTCAATTTACTGATGAGTTAGCTTTGGTTAAAATGCATTACGGGCTTGTTAATAGTGAATAGAGCCTATTCATATTTCAAGCTGTTGAGGTGGGGCAAATCACTGACTTTAAAATGATGACTTTAGGTTTGCTACTAGCGTTGTTGGGTTTGCCCATTTATTAAAACAGAGTCATAATTGGCAAGATATGAGTTATCAACACATTATCGATTTAGCACAGGGCGCAAAAGGCAAAGATGAGTTTGACTATCGAGCCGAGTTTATTAACATGGATCGCAGCAGCGCTGCTTTACAAGTTAATATTCCTAGACAGCCAGAGCAATCTTTGGATTCAGTGAAATTGAATCTTCAAGGTTTTGCCAGCAAATTGAGGCTAAACCTACTTTGTTAACTTCTTATTGAAACAACCTGTGTGCCCTAGAGCTCATTATGCTGAGTCATTACACTCTATTGATGAGTCAGCAGATTATTTACGAAAAACAGACACCAGCCTGATGTTGCATTATAGCGCTGGAGTTCTTCAGGCATTTGAAACCTTATATAATAGACACAAAGGCGGTCTGTATCGTCATTTTATACGGCATATTTCTGAGCCTAGTTTGGCAGAATATTTGTATCAATATATATAGAAAAAGTTAATATTACAGCCTACCACTTAGTTATATACTTTGGCCCACAACAAATTAGTCGACCATTTGCGTTATCTGTCTGTAGTTAATAAGGTTGTGGTTCGCAGTTATGACTCAGAAGTAACCGAGGATAATGAACAATTCAAACAGACACATATTGATAACGAGCTGGTAATTGAATTGACCCGCAAGAGACGCCGAATCTCTGAAACAGTTATTGGTCGATTACCCCAACCTAAAAAGACAGTTTTTTGTTAAAAGAAGAGGCTGGGCTTTCAGTTAAACGCATTGCAACAGTTCTAGATTCTAGCTTTGGATCCAATAAGAGCCGTTTGTGTTATGCCTATAAAAATCTACGCCAATGTTTACACATTAAGACGGGGTGTAAGATTTTATGAGTAAAGACAATAAGGGTAAACCTTTGTACTTATCACCCCATGTAAAAAAATTAGCGAGTTTTATCAGAACAACAAACAACGTCAAGGTGAATAACCTAGCGCGCAGTTAGATTCTGAAATAATTACTATGGCCGCTCTAATTGTTGGCTTCTTTAGGTCTTGTAAGTGTTTTGTTGATGACTCAAAAAGATTATTTTATTCATCCAAATAATATTGTCGCAGAAGATACAAGTATAGTGGATGAACCTGTATTGAGCACTTCGAGTGTTAGTGCTACTGGCACTTTAACAGATGAACTATAGGCTGAGCGGCCTTTTCAATTAATGAAAATTGAGGCTTTATCTTAAAAATCGGACGTTCTGTTAGACAGTGAGTTAAATTTAATGACAAGAAAAACAATCTCGGTCAGTCACACACCAAGAGCATTAAAAAATGAGATGTAGGATGTGTTTAAGCTCTAAGACAACATAGCTAAAACGTCTGCTATTTCATTGTCAAAACTGTCTAAACTGGCAGAACTATTAAAACTTGAACTAACTACACAAAATATGACAGAGATTAAAGCGAATGCTTCAAGCATAAAGATCCAACAAACATTATTTGAACATTTGCCTATGTGTCAAAAAAGTCATGTAGAATTAAACTAACTGAAGAATACTTGAGTTTGTTGACAGATAAAAAAGTACAACAATTGATGTCAATATCGACTAAAGCTGTTCTAGAAGATTAATTTTAAAAAAGAGAGTGTTACATTGAAAATTTGGGTAGATGCTGATGCATGTCCAGTGGTCATAAAAGATATTTTGTTTCGAGCTGCAGAGCGTAAAAAAATTGAAACTATTTTTGTGGCGAATCAATATATTCGTACACCACCGTCTAAATTTATTCGCTCTATGCAAGTCAGCGCTGGGTTTGATGTGGCTGACGACGAAATTGTTAGGCAAATTGAACATAATGACTTAGTGATTACCAGTGATATCCCCCTTGCTGCTGAAATAATCGAAAAAGGCGGACAAGTATTAAGTTCAAGAGGTGAGTTGTTTACCACTGAGAATATCCGTTCTAGGCTTAATATCCGTGACTTTATGGATACCATGCTGGCCAGTGGCGAACAATCTGGTGGGCCACCTCCACTTAATCAAAATGATCGGAAAAACTTTGCTAATCATCTGGATAGAATACTGACTTGCAATACGTAGAGCAGTATCTAAGCTGATGTTTATCTTAGATAGTTAATTTACCTTACTTAGCCACTTTTATTCGAGTGAATACATGTATGTATATTGTTGATATGCAGGGGGGTAGAAGCTACTATGCGATCAGACCAAATGGTCAGTATTTAATAGCTTTTATTACGCCATCGGTCTTTAGTTCAGCAATTAAAATAACAAGTCTTAATAAAGCTAATATATCATTTCGAACAACAGGACGAGACACTAATGAATAAAAAACACACACACAAAATAACAAGAATGACCCGAATTGCAATGGTTGTTGCTGCAACATTTGCGTTAACTAGCCAAGTAGAGGCACAAGTCACCTCATCTAGTCTTCGTGGGCAAGTGGTTGATGTTCAAGGTAATCCTGTTGTTGGCGTCACCGTAGAAGTTGTCAATACACTTACTGGTAGTCGCAAAACTTTAACCACATCAGAAAACGGTGTGTTTCAATCCAGTGGCTTACAAGTTGGGGGGCCTTATGAGGTAAAACTGCAGGAAGGAGCAAACTATAAAGCACAAGCTGTTTCAGATCTTTTTTTGCAGTTAGGCCAAACCTCAAATGTCTCTCTACAAGCCTCGGCAAGTGGCGCGCAAGTGGAAGTGATCGAAGTGAGGGGCGTCGTTAGTATGGCTGCAGCCTTTAAAAATGGGCCAGGTACTGAGTTTACTGAAAATGATATTATCAATGCTCCAGCCATCAGCCGTGACTTTAAATCGATACTTAAAAGGGATTCAAAAATAGTTGTTGATAACACCGTTGATGGTGGCCCTGCGTTATCTGTAGCGGGTGGCAACATTCGTGGCAATAGTTTGACAGTAGATGGTGTTAAACAAAATGATGACTTTGGTTTAAATAAAAATGGTTACCCAGGCCGTCGCTCACCCATTTCTTTGGACGCTATCCAACAACTATCGGTAAATATAGCGCCGATTGACGTTACTTATGGTGGATTTCAGGGCGGTAACATAAATATTGTCACAAAGTCTGGGACTAATGAGTTTCATGGTTCAGCTTTTTACTTTCGTTCAGATGACTCGCTGATTGGCGATAAAAGTAAAAGCCAAGATTTAAATATCGGTGAGTTTGAAGAAGATACTTATGGGTTTTCTCTTGGCGGTAAGATAATTGAAGATAAATTGTTCTTTTTTGCTGCTTATGAAAAATTTGAGTCTACTTCGCCTTATCAATTTTCGCTAGATAATCTTGATGGCAATATCGATGCAAACGAGCGTAGAGGAGTCAGCCAGGCTGATTTCGATCGTATCGCTCAGGTTGCCAGCGAGGTATGGAATTATGATATTGGTGGTTATGATGTGCCAAAAGAGGAAGAAGCAGAAAATTTACTGCTAAAATTAGACTGGAACATTAGTGAAGATCATCGAGCGTCATTAACTTACCAAGATAATGAAGGAAATACGGTTCGAGATTTTTGGGCTGAATCATTTCCTAGTGCCGCAACCGCAACGGCCGAATCAAACCGTTATAATCAGGCTGAAACCTTAGAAGCTATCGTTTTACAAGTGTTCTCAGATTGGAGCGACGATTTTTCGACGGAATTTAAATTGTCTAATAAGAAAGTGACCACTGCACAAAATCCGTTATTAGGTGCCAATTTTTCACAGTTTTCGATAGGCACGCCTAATGGCGGTTCATTATTCATTGGTCCTGATCAGTTTCGTCATGCGAATGTACTAGAAAACGAACGTTTTAGTTGGAAAATTAAAGGCGATTATTATCTAACTGATGACCACATGCTTACTGCAGGGTGGGAACATGATGAATTAGATATTTATAATTTATTTGTATTTGGCTCTTTAGGTTTTGCTCAATTTGCGAGTATTGATGATTTTGAAAATAATGTTGGCTTTCATGTTTATCAAAATGCTTTGAATGGCGATGCGTTGAGCGCAGTAGACGAATTTCAGTATGATATTGATACAATATATCTACAAGACAAGTGGGTGGCCACAAACGAATTAACACTTACTTATGGTTTGCGCTATACGAAATATAGTAATGATGATTTACCGGCATTAAATCAAAATTTCGTTGATAGGCACGGTTACAGTAATCAAGGTAATTTTGATGGACTGGATTTGTTGGAGCCACGAGTCGGTTTCACCTATACCTATGATGACGATACAGTGATCCGCGGCGGCTTCGGTTTATTTGGTGGTGGTGGGCCAAATGTATGGTTATCCAATTCTTATGGCAATGATGGTGTACGCAAGACTTTTGCCGGATGTTTTGGTGGCTGTTCTGATGGAAAAGGAACACCACAAGAGGTGTTAGATTTCCTCGCTGCAGGTGGTTTTAGTGGTGGCGACAGTGACACTAACTCAATTGCACCAGACTTCGAAATAAATAGCGTGTGGAAAATTAACCTAGGTATGGAGCGTAATCAGGATCTAGGCATTTTAGGTGAAAGCTGGTTATTATCCGCAGATGCGATCATCAGTAAGGTAAAAAATGCGGGCATTTACCGTGAACTAAACTTCGAGAAGGTGGATACAGCACCGGACGGTCGTCCAATCTATAATGAAATCGGTCCTTTTGACTTATCATTGGAAAACACCGATAAAGGCGGTTCACAAGTATGGAGCTTTTCGGCAGCAAAAAATTTCTATACGGATCATGGAAATTATAACTTTAACATTGGTTACACCTATCAGGATGTAACTGAAGTTAACCCGGGCAACGCTTTTATCGCTTTTGAAGGATATGCTATGCCGGCAAATTCTGACTTTCAATCTGAAACAGAATTTAATTCAGAATATGAAGTACGTCATTCATTTACCAGTAATATAACATGGAGTGACGAAATATTTGCCGGTAACCTGAGTACTATCTCTGTTGCTTATTCTGGGCGTTCAGGGCGACACTTTAGCCATACTATGAACTCATCCCTTGAAACTTTTGGGGGCTTTCCTGGAGCTGACTTTGCCGATTGGAATGCATTTAATTCGCAGTCTTTGTATATTCCTAGCGGACCAGATGATGCATTAGTAAGCTATGCTGCAGGTTTTGATAAGGATGCGTTTTTTGCCTATATCGACTCTGAGAGCTGTTTATCCGGTAATTCTGGTACTATTTCCAGACGCCATGCTTGTGCTAGCGATTGGATCCATCGTTTTGATATACGCTTAATGCAAGAAATTCAAATAACCGATGATCAAGCTATTGAAGTGATCCTCGATTTGGAAAATATTGGCAATATGTTGAATGATGATTGGGGCCGTGCGGAAAGTTACAATCAACCGTTTAACGCACCTGTTCTCGACGTTGCTATTGATGGTGGTCAATTTGTCTACAGTAACTTTACACAGCCAGTTCCTGGTGTCGCTAAAATTCCTTCTGTATGGAAAGTGCAGTTAGGTGTTCGTTATAAGTTCTAAGATATAGACACACTAGTCTTGAGAAAATAGGAGTTAAATCGGAGATAATTTAATTATTTCCGGTTTTTTTTGTCTCAGTAAAGCTGATAAATCCGTCCACTTGAAAATCTGGGATCACGCTGATTAAAGGAAACTAACCTGAATGGCAAGGGGATCATAACGCTGCGATGCAGTACATCGATCGTTATTCATCTAGCTAACGGTGGCGGGGTAAGGGAGTATGGGAAATTAGGGATACAAACACTAACCAGCTTTGGCGGGTAGCGTCTAAAATAGCGAGAAGTACAATACTGACTGTAAATACATAGTGTTTGTGGTTCTTAATGTGCAGGTGTTATAACCTGCACTATTAACGCTTAAATTATCAACGATTTCCAGAGTTGCCACTGGATTGGCTTCTACTTCTGTTCCGTGACTGATTATTTTTAGGTGGCTGTCCACCAGATGAATTACGTCCAGAACGTTGCCCATCTCTGTGACCAGACTGAGCTTGTTTTGGCTTTTTAGCTTTAATTGGTCGTTGACCAAGCTTTGATTCAGGTAGCGGCTGAGTGGGTTCAAAGCCGGGAGTTATTTTTCGCTGAATAAGTTGTTTGATCAATATTTCTATATCGACTAATTCCTTGAATTCATCTTGAGTCACCATCGATATGGCTTGACCTGTTGCCCCAGCGCGACCCGTTCGTCCTATCCTATGCACATAATCCTCGGGTACATTGGGTAAATCAAAATTGACGACTTGCGGTAATTGATCAATATCCAAACCACGTGCAGCAATATCAGTCGCAATCAAGGCTTTCACTTTACCTTGCTTAAAGTCTGCGAGAGCTTTGGTACGTGCGCCTTGACTCTTGTTGCCGTGAATGGCTGCAGAACTTATACCATGCGCTTCTAGTTGTTTGGCTATTCGGTTTGCACCATGTTTAGTGCGACTAAAAACCAATACCTGTTGCCAATCATTTTCTTTAATTAAGTGGGTAAGCAGTTGAGATTTTTTACTTTTATCAACCGGGTATACCCATTGTTCAACTAAATCGACAGTTGTGTTTGCTGGAGATACCGATATTTCTACTGGGTTATTAACTAAACCTTTGGCTAATTTACGAATATCGTCTGAAAATGTGGCTGAAAACATTAAATTTTGACGTTTTTGCGGCAACAATTTGATGATTTTTTTGATGTCGTGAATAAAGCCCATGTCTAACATGCGATCGGCCTCATCCATAACAAGGATTTCTAACTCGCTAAACTTCACTGCATTTTGGTTGTATAGGTCGAGAAGACGTCCCGGTGTGGCGACTAATATGTCCACACCTTTACGTAATCTAATCATTTGTGGATTAATACCCACACCACCAAATACCACGGCTGATTTTAACGGTAGGTCTTTGCCATATGTTTGCACACTTTCAGCAATTTGTGCTGCCAACTCTCTGGTTGGAGTGAGGATCAGTGCCCTGGCTTGGTTAGGTCTAGCTGATTGTCCTTTGCTCAATAAATGTAATATGGGCAAAGTGAACCCAGCTGTTTTTCCGGTGCCTGTTTGCGCAGCAGCCATTACATCACTTCCTTGCAATACCGCTGGTATGGCTTTAGCTTGAATGGGGGAGGGAGTGGTATACCCTTTACTGGCAACAGCGGATAAAATTTTTGGTGAAAGGCCTAGATCGGCAAAACTCATAGATAATTCTCAAATAGGGTGATTAGCATATATATCAGGTTTAGACTGTTTGACTAGGCCGCAGACCTTGTCTGAACGTAGATTGAAATTTAAACAGCTAAAAATAGTCGCAAGAGGATACAGTAATTAACTCATAATAGCACTTAGACTATGAATAAAAATGCCGCAACACAGTGAAGTCTTGCGGCATTTTATAAACTCTCACGAGTATTAAGTTTACTCGCTTTGCGAACCAGGGCGAGTCGCAGGTGCCGCAGCTGCATTTGATGAACTTGAATATACAGCAGACTTACCAGAGCGTTTAACTTCTGGTCTGGCAGCGTCATCAAGTGAACCAATTTTGACATCTACAAAAGCATCATCAATTGATGCAGGTCGAGCCATAGGAGCTGAAACTGATTCCTTTTTGACTGGTTTTGCTGTCACTTTCAAAGACGCAGCCTTTTTAGGCGTTTTCTTGGCTGGTTCTTTTTTGATTGGCTTAGCAACGTCTTCTTTTACAGACTCGGAAACAGCCGCTTTACTTTCCTGTAAAGTGTGTTTCTCATCTGGCTGTGTAACTGGATTCGGCGAATCAATAACGTCAACAGATTCAGATGTTAATTCCATCGCAACTTGCTCTGGTTTTTCATCAGCAACCAATACTTCAGGTGTCTTTTCGACTTTAGGCGCAGCTACAGGTTCATCAAATTGTAGCTCGTCTTGTGTGACTTCAGACGCATCAGCTGTTTCAGATTTTACTGCTTCGTCTTTCTCGTCACCTTCTTTACGACGCTTTTGACCTGCAGCTCGAATATGCCTTGGAGAACGACGACTGCGAGTACGAGGTGAAGACTCTTCATCTTTATTTGTGTCGCTAACTGCTTGAGCGTCTGTCGTTTCAGAGGCAGGTTCTGCGTCTACTTGTGGTGTTGCAACCGTTTTTTGATCAGTAGACGCTTTATTCTCTACAACTGCATCATTTTGAACCACTGTTTCAGGATTCTCAATGATGGCTGCCTGAGTTTCTTGAACATCAGCAACGACTTTATTTTGCTCGTCATTAATATCATCAACCCTAACACTTCGTCTTGTGTCACGGCGTTTTCTGCGTTCTGCTACCTGTTCTTTTTTCTTTACCGGTGCAGCTGTTGGTGTTGGAGCGTTGGGTTTTGTGACCATTTCTGCATCTTGTGTTGCATCTACAGGTTTATCATCACGACGTGGTTTTCGGTTATCGTTTCTTGGTTTACGATCAGTACGTTCGTTTCTGTCGTTTTTATCAGAGCGTTCGTTACGATTAGCAGATTGCTCACCGTTCTCTTTACGTTCGTGATTTTTGTTATTACGTTTGTTTTTATCAGGGCGTGCATTTCTGTTTTGACGCGGATTGGTTGATTGATTTCGAGTATGAGTCGTTTTTTTAGGAACGACCACTTCCTCTGCTTTAAACAACCCAGAAATCCATTTGCTGGCTTTATCAAATAAGCTTTCAGACTTAACTGCAGTAGTAGGGGATGCTTTTTTCTGCTCAGGAGCAATCAGGCTTTGCAGCGCAGGTTGTTCTTTTGCCATCGCGGGAGCAACATTTTTATCGGTAATGTTTTCTTCTTGTTCAATTAATGGCAAGTTATAACTCATTTCCTGAACCGCGTCATCTGGGCGTCTACGTGCAACGCTATATTGCGGCGTTTCCATATTCGGGTTAGGAATAATAACTAACTGTACGCTATGACGCTTTTCTACACTACGAACTGAATTACGTTTTTCATTTAATAAATAAGTAGCAACATTAACAGGTAACTGTGCTTCTATTTGCCCTGTATTATCTTTGATGCTTTCTTCTTCCATGATACGCAGCACCGATAATGCTAAAGACTCTGTACCACGAACCGTACCGTGACCACTACATCTTGGACACACGTTATTGGCTGAATCACCTAAAGAAGGGCGTAAACGCTGACGAGACATTTCTAGTAAACCAAAGCGTGAAATACGGCCAAGTTGTACTCTTGCTCTGTCACCTCTAACGGCGTCTTTCATGCGGTTTTCGACTTCACGTTGATGACGAACCGGTGTCATATCGATAAAGTCGATAACCACTAAACCGCCAGCATCACGTAAACGTAGCTGGCGTGCAATTTCGTCTGCCGCTTCAAGGTTGGTATTGAAAGCGGTTTCTTCGATATCACTACCTTTAGTCGCTCGGGCAGAGTTGATATCTATTGAAATTAACGCTTCGGTAGGATCAATGACTATTGAGCCGCCTGAAGGAAGCCTTACTTCACGTTGGAACGCTGATTCTATTTGACTTTCGATTTGGTAATGGCTGAACAAAGGTACATCGCCAGTATAAAGTTTCACGCGATTAGCATAGTCTGGGCGCATCTGCTCAACGTGTTTTAATGCTCTTTCATGGACTACAGCATTATCAATCAGAATCTCACCAATATCGCGTCTTAGATAATCTCTAATAGCACGAACTACTACATCACTTTCTTGGTGGATAAGGAAGGGAGCAGAGCGAGAGTCGGCCATATCTTTAATGCGGCCCCAACCTGATACTAAGTAATCAAGATCGTATGCAAGTTCTTCAGTTGTTTTACCAACCCCAGCGGTTCTGACGATCAAACCCATGCCGTCTGGAAGGTCTAAACCGCTCAATGCCGCTTTTAATTCAGTACGCTCATCGCCTTCGATTCGTCGAGATACACCGCCAGCACGAGGATTGTTTGGCATTAACACTAGGTAACTACCTGCAAGACTAATAAAGGTGGTTAAAGCCGCGCCTTTTTGGCCGCGTTCTTCTTTATCAATCTGAATAATGACTTCTTGGCCTTCCTTGATCACCTCTTTAATATTCGGGCGACCTTCAAATCTATAACCTTGAGGGAAGTAAGTTCTAGCAATTTCTTTTAAGGGAAGAAAACCGTGACGATCTGCACCGTAATCGACAAATGCAGCTTCTAAACTAGGCTCTACGCGGGTAATAGTACCTTTATAAATATTGGATTTTTTTGTTCGTGACCTGGACTTTCAATGTCCAAATCATACAGTTTCTGACCATCTACAAGTGCAACTCGCAATTCTTCTAGCTGAGTGGCATTGATTAACATTCTTTTCATTCTTGTTAGCTCGGTAAAGTACCGATCACCACAAGTAAAGAACTACGCAGTAATGTGACAATTATTCAATGCAACCTCACGGCTGTATACTAAAAGTTTAAGTTTTTTTGCGCCTAAGTGTTATTACCATTAATTGTTTAATGCACTGTTTTTTTTAACACTTTACCTATATTTTATAGGTGCTAAACAAGGCTACGTGTTTAGCTTACTGATACGTTATTTTAAAACTTAGTTGTATTCGAAAAAGGAATGCTTGTCTGGCTACCTCATTCTTCAAATATCTTGTCAATTCTTTTGTATTCTTTACATCAATGGCGATCAATAGGTTAATTATATCGCTGATGTAAGGGTTCTGTTTAATCAAGCCTGCGAAAAGTTACTCACTTCACAGTTGACTAGCCGTATTAGGCTTGCAAGTCACGCTTTATGATAAACGAGGCACGACAAATTGGTCGTTTTTGCATACAGAACTGATTAATCCATCTGTTTGTTTTAAACATTCATTACATGTTTTAAAACGATTTTATTATCACATTAAAGCACTGACACTGGCAAGACATTAAAATACTGGACATCTACCATGGCAATTCAGTTATAATACGCACCTATGACTGACTTATTATTTCAAAAAGTACAATTTGTTACTATCGAACCTGAGCTTGAAGGGCAAAGGATAGATAACTTTTTACGCACTTTCTTAAAAGGAGTGCCTAAAAGCCTTATTTATCGCATTTTACGCAAAGGTGAAGTGAGAGTTAACAAAAAACGGGTTAAGCCCGAGTATAAATTACAGCCCAACGATGAGTTGCGGATTCCCCCTGTTCGCGTATCTGAGCCTACAGATTTACCTTCTACTAAACTCAATAAAGTATCAAGTTTAGAAAATCACATTTTGTACGAAGATGACTGTTTGATTGTGTTGAACAAACCCTCCGGTACAGCAGTACATGGTGGCAGTGGTTTAAGTTTCGGGGTGATTGAAGCGCTTCGAGCATTGCGCCCACAACAAAAGTTTTTAGAGTTAGTGCACCGGCTAGACCGCGATACCTCGGGTTGCCTACTAATTGCTAAAAAACGTTCAGCTTTAAAAAGCCTGCATGAACAGCTTAGGGACCGAAAAGTAGATAAACGTTATCAAGCCTTGGTTGCTGGAGAATGGCCCGCTAATCGTTTTAAGGTGAAAGCGCCATTATTAAAAAATACTTTAAAGTCTGGTGAAAGAGTGGTTTTGGTTAATGAAGAGGGTAAACCATCAGAAACACGTTATCGTATTTTGGAATCTTTTAACCATGCCACGTTAGTAGAAGCTTCGCCCATCACAGGCCGTACTCACCAAATTCGAGTACATTGTTTACACGCTGGTCATCCGATTGCTGCTGATAACAGGTACGGCGATAAAGATTTTGACCAAAGAACTTCCAAGTTAGGTCTCAAACGATTATTTTTGCATGCACACTCTTTGGCATTTATTCATCCAAGTACTGAAGAACGTGTTACCTATAAAGCACCCTTAGAACCCTGTTTGGTGAGTGTTTTAAAGAGATTTAGAAGTGAAATATAAAGCAATTGTGTTTGATTGGGACGGTACACTGATGGACTCCATCGGTAAGATTGTTGAAACTATCCAATCCAGTGCCAAACACATGGGTTTGCCTATTCCCAATTATGACCAAGCAAAAGATGTGATTGGGATTAGTCTGTTACCAGCGTTACAAAAATTGTTTAATATCGATGATGAAAAAGCCGCAATGGATCTTTTTAACACTTATAAAGCACATTTTAGAGACCATACACAAATAAGCAGTCCACTTTTCAGCGGTGCCATAGAATTGTTGGAAAAGCTGAAACAACAAGGTTATATTAGCTATAGCTACTGGAAAAGCTCGGAGAGGCTTAGACCACAATTTACAGCATTCTAATACGCAACACTTTTTTAGTGTTTCCAAAACTGCAGATGATGCTCAAAGCAAACCCTCACCTGATATGTTGCAGAAAATATTGGCTGAATTAAATTTGTCAGCAGCTCAAGTGCTTATGGTTGGCGATACTGCTTATGATATGGCAATGGCTGAAGCAATAAATATGGACCGCATAGGTGTCAGTTTTGGCGTACACAATGCTGATGCTTTAAAAAAACATCAGCCTTTAGCTGTGATTGATGCTTTGGATGAATTATTGCTACATGTTTAAGTTATTGTTTGGCTGCATATAATCAAATAAGTCCACAGACATATTTCTGAATAAATCTATTAATGCAATCAAAGGTAAACCAATTAATGTATTGGGGTCTCTGCCATCGAGAGATTCAAACAAAGCAATACCCAAACCTTCACATTTGAAACTGCCTGCGCAATCGTATGGCTGCTCAATCCGTAAGTATGTTGAAATTTGTTTCTCAGTTAAGATTCTAAATTTCACATCAAACGTCTCCACTGTTTGTTGTATTTGCGGTGCTAGTTGTTTTGTAGCTGAATGGACTAAGCACAAGCCAGTGTAAAACTTGACCGTTTGGCCACTGAACATCAGCAGCTGTTGTCTAGCGGTAATAAAATCTCCTGGTTTACCTAACACCTCACCGTTAAAACTGGCCAATTGGTCTGAGCCAATGACATAACTATCCAGATTCGTTATTTCTGTGGCTATGACTAGCGCTTTATTTTTTGCAAGACGTGCTACCTGTGCTGAAATTGATTCACCGGCTACTGGTGATTCATCAATATCGGGTGCAGTAAAAGAGAATGGAATATGCAATTTCTGTAAAATGGATTGGCGGTATGTGGAACTCGAAGCAAGAATGATTTTCATAAGTAATGTGTACTGTTTCTAAATATAATAGGCAAAGCATATAAAATGCTGTGCCTAGTGTCATTAACTATGATTTTCTTTGACTAAGTTGAGTTGTTTCTATAATATGCGCGCGCTATGCAGAGAGTGAAACTTCCCAAGCTGGTAGACCCAGTAAAAAACGCCACTATACGTTCCGATTATCGGGGGGTTGTTTTGTCGTCTGAAATGCCTAGACTGCTTGGGGCAGTTGCTGATATTGCCAAAGAAATTGATGTTGAAATTAAGTTTGCTAAAGACGAGCAGGGTCTTACTTACTTTCAAGGTCATATGGCATGTTCTACATCACTTATCTGTGAGAGATGTAATGAAGTCTTTGAGCATCCTATGGATGTGTCTTTTTGTTTTAGCCCCGTGCAGAGTGCTAAAGAAGAAGACAAAGATGAGTTACCGGATGTTTACGAACCGGTTGAGGTCAATGACCAAGGAGAAATCAATTTATTTCAAACTCTTGAAGACGAACTGATTTTATCATTGCCGATTGTAGCCCTTCATGCAGAGAAGGATTGCAAACAAAAGCGCGATAATATGAGCTTCGGAACAATTGAACCGGTCGATGAACGTCCAAACCCGTTCGCAGTTTTGAAAGAACTTAAGCGAGACTAGGAGTAAAGTAATGGCTGTACAGAAGAGTAAGAAAACTCGTTCAAGACGTGGCATGCGTCGTTCACACGACGCGCTTGGTACTGCGACTTTGTCTGTAGATTCAACGTCAGGTGAGACACATATACGTCATCACGTGACCGCTGATGGTTACTACAAAGGCAAAAAAGTTTTATCTCTTTAATCTAAAGTGATAGAACTTTGAGTCGTCTAACCATAGCGTTAGATATCATGGGGGGCGATAACGGCCCCCATATTATTTTCCCCGCTGCATTAACAGCACTGCAACAAACCCCTCATTTACATTTTATTTTCTGTGGTCCTTTAAATGTCATGTCACTGTGGCTAAATCAACAATTACCCAATATTCAAGCTCGTATCACCTTATCCGACTGCCCACAAATCGTAACTATGGACGATGCGCCTACTCATGCTCTGCGGTACAAGAAGAATTCTTCGATGCGACGTGTTTTAGATTTAGTAGACAAAAATGAAGCCGATGCTTGTGTCAGTGGCGGTAATACTGGTGCCTTAATCTGTATGGCCTATTACGTACTAAAAACATTACCAGGCATAGACCGTCCTGCACTTATCACATTGGTTCCCACAATTAACAACGGCAAAGTGTATTTCTTGGATTTAGGTGCAAATATTAATTGTGACTCAGAGGTGTTATTTCAATATGCAGTAATGGGTTCTGTTTTGGCCGAGCAAATTTCTCATATCAAGCAGCCAAGAGTGGCTTTACTGAACGTGGGTTCGGAAGATATTAAAGGTAACGACCAAGTTAAACAAACCTCTCGATTATTAACTGACTCTCAAAACATTAATTACATTGGATATGTAGAGGGTAACGATATCTTCTCTCAGAAAGCAGATGTAATTGTAACCGATGGTTTTGCCGGAAATATTGCGTTGAAATCGTGGGAAGGATTGGTCAATTTTGCGATTCAAGAATTTAAAAAAGCATCACAGCATAATTTATGGTCGAAAATTGTGGCAAACATTGCGATGCCTTTGTTCCGTGGTATTTATTTACGTATGAAACCCGACCAGTATAATGGTGCTAGTCTGATAGGATTGCGCGGAATTGTGGTAAAGAGTCACGGTAACGCTTCATCAGAGGCTTTTTTGTATGCGATCCGTGAAGCAATACAACAAGTCGAGATGCAGGTTCCAGACAAAATAAAAGGCAAAATCGAAGCCGTCCTGATGGAGCGCCACGAATAAATGAATTCCAGAATAATTGGCACCGGTAGTTATTATCCGAGCGATGTAAGAACCAATGCTGACTTGTCAGTGATGGTTGATACGTCAGACGAATGGATCACCGACCGTACCGGGATCAAAGAAAGACGCATCATTGGCGATCACGAAACGGCCGCTACTATGGGCTTTGAAGCCAGTAAAAAAGCATTAGAAGCGGCAGGTATTGATGCTAAATCCATAGATATGATTGTATGTGCCACTACGAGTGGTCGCTACGCGCTTCCTAGTACTGCTTGTGAAATTCAAAAAGCGTTAGATGTTGATGGTATCCCTGCATTTGATGTAGCAGCTGCCTGCGCCGGTTATTGTTATGCGTTGAGTGTAGCTGATCAGTATATAAAGAGTGGCATGGCAAAGCGAATATTGGTGGTTGGTACTGATTGTTTGAGTCGAATGATTAGTCCTGAAGACCGAACTATGGTGATATTATTTGGTGATGCTGCAGGCGCCACTATTATTGAAGCAAGTGAAGAGCTTGGTATTTTATCAACCCATATTCATGCTGCTGGCTCCTACGGTGATTTATTAACCATAGGCAACCCACAACACGGTAATGAGCAATCCGTTTATGAAAACTGGGGGAGCATGAAAGGCAATGAAGTTTTTAAAGTTGCTGTCAATAAGTTAAGTGAGGTAGTGGAACAAACGTTAGCTGCTAACAATATGAAAAAATCAGATTTAGATTGGTTAGTACCACACCAAGCGAATTTCCGAATTATTAAAGCGACGGCAAAAAAATTAGAGATGCCGCTTGAGCGGGTGGTTATGACCCTTGAACAATATGGTAATACTTCTGCTGCTACAGTACCAACGGCCCTAGATACCGCTATACGAGATGGCAGAATTAAACGCGGACAGAATCTTCTTCTTGAGGCTTTTGGTGGCGGTTTTGCTTGGGCATCTGCGTTAGTACGTTATTAAAATACTATTTTAGAGAATCAATTATGAGTAAACAAGCATGGGTTTTTCCTGGTCAAGGATCCCAAACCTTAGGTATGTTAAGTGAGCTAGCTTCAGAATATGCCATCATTCAGGAGACTTTTGCTCAAGCCAGCGAGGCCTTGGGTTATGATTTGTGGGATGTGGTACAAAATGATGAGAAAAAACTCAATCAAACCCATATTACCCAACCCGCTTTATTAGCTGCAAGTTATGCAATTTATAAACTTTTAGTGGAAAAAGAACTCAGTCAACCGTTATATCTGGCTGGTCATAGCCTTGGAGAGTATTCCGCTTTAGTGTGTGCTGGAGTCATAGATTTTACTGATGCTGTTAAATTGGTTGAAGCTCGTGGTCAATTTATGCAGCAAGCTGTGCCTGCTGGAACAGGAGCTATGTTCGCCATTATTGGTTTGGATGACGACAAGGTTGTGGCAAGTTGTGAACAGGCAGAAACAGAAACCGATGAAGTTGTGGCCGCAGTAAACTTTAATTCGCCAGGGCAAATTGTGATTGCCGGGAATAAATATGCGGCGCAAGTAGCTGCGAATTTATGTAAAGAAAAGGGTGCAAAACGTGCTTTACCCTTGGCTGTTAGTGTGCCGTCGCATTGTGCATTGATGAAACCGGCCGCTGAGCAGTTGGCAAGTTTACTCAATGATATTCAGTTTCATACACCAAAAATCCCTGTTATTAATAATGTTAATGTGGCTTGTCCAAATGAAGCTGATGCGATAAAACAGGCTTTGGTTGAGCAGTTGTATAGTCCAGTTAGATGGACAGAAACTATCACCATGTTGGCTGAAATTGGAGTCGAAGAATTATTAGAAGTGGGGCCCGGCAAGGTATTAACTGGATTAACTAAGCGGATTGATAAACGCCTAAGTTGCACCGCGATTAACACGGTTGATTCCGTTAACTTATTAATTTAACTTATTTAAATATTTTTTGTTGAGAGAATGTATGGCTAATTTAAATGGCAGTATTGCACTGGTAACTGGTGCAAGTAGAGGAATTGGCAGAGCGATAGCTGAGAGGTTAGCCGCAGATGGAGCAACGGTTATAGGTACCGCAACTTCTGAAAATGGAGCTCAAGCGATCAGTGATTATCTGCAACAAAGCGGTGAAGGTAAAGTACTCGATGTCGCCCTACCTGAATCAATGCAAGCTTTGCTGACTGACATTACCGAAAAGTACGGCACTGTAGATATATTGGTCAATAATGCTGGGATCACCCGTGACAATTTATTGATGCGTATGAAAGATGATGAATGGCAAAGTATTATGGATACCAATTTGACCTCCATTTTTAAAATGTCTAAAGCAGTGTTACGCGGTATGATGAAAAAACGTAAAGGACGTATCATTAACATAGGTTCAGTGGTTGGCTCTACAGGCAACGCCGGTCAAGCTAACTATGCCGCTGCCAAAGCGGGAGTGATAGGTTTTAGTAAGTCTATGGCCCGTGAAGTTGCATCTAGAGGTATTACCGTTAATGTAGTTTCTCCGGGATTTATTGATACCGATATGACAAAATCATTAACTGATGACCAAAAAGAAAGTATATTTAAAGATATTCCAGCAAACCGTTTGGGCGACCCTAAAGAAATAGCGGCAACAGTGGGATTTTTAGCAAGTGATGATGCTGCATATATCACTGGAGAAACGATACATGTCAATGGCGGCATGTATATGGGATGAAATAAAATAAAGTGTAATTTTGTTGATGCTTTATTAAAAGAATAAATATTTACTAATCCGTGAGTGGTTAGACCAGAAAAAAAGTTGACCCTGCTACTTGCAAGGGGTCACTTAGCTGAATACACTACGCACAAAATTATATCTAGCGACTTAAAGGATAACTAGAATTATGAGTACTATCGAAGAACGTGTAAAAAAAATCGTCATTGAGCAACTTGGTGTTAAAGAAGAGGAAGTTAAACCAGAAGCTTCATTCGTTGATGATTTAGGTGCGGATTCACTAGACACTGTCGAATTAGTAATGGCCCTTGAAGAAGAGTTCGATACTGAAATTCCTGATGAAGAAGCTGAAAAAATTACCACTGTTCAGTCTGCTATTGACTACGTTAACGCTAATAAAGACGCATAATACTTTACAAAACGGTCCTCTCTGGGCCGTTTCTTCTTTAAATCACACACATTTTTATAAATAGTCGGAGGCCAATGTGTCTAAACGTCGCGTTGTTGTGACCGGTCTTGGCATGCTTTCTCCTGTTGGCAATACTGTAGATTCCACCTGGAAAAGCATACTTGCGGGTAAAAGTGGGATTGCACCTATCACCTCTTTTGATTGTTCCTCGTTTACCACTCAGTTTGCCGGTGAAGTCAAAAATTTTAATGTCGAACAGTACATTCCTAAAAAAGAAACCAAAAAGATGGATAGGTTTATCCAGTTAGGGATCGCGGCCGGTAAACAAGCTCTCGAGCATTCAGGATTTAAAGTCACCACTCAAAATGCAACAAGAATTGGTGTTGCTATTGGTTCTGGGATTGGTGGTCTGGGTTTAATTGAAGAAAACCATCGGCGGATGCTTGAATCAGGCCCAAGAAAAATTTCACCATTTTTTGTTCCTGCCACGATCACTAATATGATTTCAGGATTCTTTTCAATATTTGAAGGTCTCAAAGGCCCAAATATTAATGTTGTTACTGCATGTACCACTGGCGTCCATAATATAGGTATTGCTGCTCGTATCATTGCATACGGTGACGCAGATGCGATGATTGCCGGTGGTGCTGAGTCAACTGTCTGTGGTTTAGGTATTGGCGGCTTTGCTGCAGCCCGTGCTTTATCGACCCGCAATGATAACCCTGAAGCGGCTAGCCGCCCTTGGGATAAGGACAGAGATGGTTTTGTTATGGGGGAGGGTGCAGGTGTCGTGATGTTGGAAGACTATGACTCTGCTGTAGAGCGTGGCGCTAAAATTTATGCTGAACTGGTTGGTTTTGGCATGAGTGGCGATGCTTACCATATGACTTCGCCGCCAGCTAATGGTGAAGGTGCTGCGGCTGCCATGGTCAATGCGATTAACGATGCCAAGGTTGATGTGAGTGAAATTGGTTACATTAATGCACATGGCACATCGACTCCTGCAGGAGATGTCGCTGAAGTTGCTGCGATTAAATATGCTTTTGGTCAACATTCAAACAAGGTTTTGGTAAGTTCCACCAAATCAATGATTGGACATTTACTTGGAGCCGCAGGCTCAGTTGAAGCTATTTTTACTATACTGGCACTACGCGATCAGATTGCCCCCCCAACTATTAACTTAGATAACCCTGGTGAAGGCTGCGACCTTGATTTCGTTGCCCATACTGCAAAACCTGTGAAGATGGAATTTGCGTTATGTAATTCTTTTGGTTTTGGTGGCACTAATGGCTCACTACTGTTTAAAAGACTCTAGGCAGAGTTTGGCTATTGAATATTATTGAAGCTATTTTAGGGTATTTAGATGCGACTATGAATGATTGTTAACGGTCAGCAACAGCAACAGATAGAGATTGCAGACAGAGCCTTTCAATATGGTGATGGCTGCTTTACCACTATGGCGTTTAGAAACAGCCGTCTTGAATTGTTTGATGCCCATATTAGTCGTCTAAAATTAGCCTGTAAAACGCTATATATAGAGTTTATTAAATGGTCAGATATAGAACGTTGCATCGTTGATTCAGTGCAGTCTATTGATGACTGCGTAGTAAAAGTGATCATTACTCGAGGTGTCGGTGGCAGGGGTTATAGCCCTCAAGGAGCTGCAAATCCTAGTTTTATCATTACCCATCACACAATCCCAGCACATTATGCTCTTTGGCAAACCGATGGTATTAAACTCACTATTAGCCCTATTACGTTAGCTTGCCAACCTCTACTGGCAGGCATCAAACATCTAAATCGTTTAGAGCAGGTATTAATTAAACATGCACTGGCAAAAACTGATTATGATGATGCGATTGTTTGTGATACCCAACAAAACATAATTGAAACATCTGCAGGTAATCTATTTTGGTATAAAGATAATGTTTGGTATACAGCAGACCATTCAGTATCGGGGGTTGAAGGGGTTATGCGTAACCAGATTTTGGCAGTTATGCAAGAAAAAGATTTGCCGTGTCAGGTGGTTCGTCAGGACATCAGTGACTTATTCTGCGCCCAGGAGTTGTTTGTTTGTAACTCTCTAATGATGCTGGTGCCCGTAGTGAGTTTGTTTAATCCAGTCACTCAGCAAAACAAACATTATGTTATCGAACAAACAAAACTGATGCAGCATTATATTCAGCATACAATTAACCTTAAGGCGCTAAAAGTTTAATGAAAATTGTAAAATGGCTATTGTTTTTTGCAGTAGTATTTGGAATCGGTTTTGTTGCCACCCTTTTTTATTTTGACAAAAAAGTACATCAACCTCTAATCCTCAATGAGGCAACTATATATCAAGTTAAATCAGGCCAATCTGCGAAAGGATTACTGAATAGATTAAAAGAGCAGGGTATTATTTCTGATAATATTGGCCTTAAAATTAGATTGAAGCTTGAACCAGCACTTGCCAACATTAAAGTGGGCACCTATGAATTGTTGCCTTCAATGAGTGCATTAGATTTACTAGAGCTATTCTCTAGTGGTAAAGAATTACAATTTTCAATCAGTTTAATTGAAGGACTGAATTGGCGGGAATGGTTATTAGTTATAAAGTCCCATCCACAAATTACATTCTCGGATGATTTTTATCAACAGCTTGCCATTTTAACCGCACAACTTCCGGAGCAATCGATTGAAGGATATCTGCTTCCTGACACCTATTATTTTGTGGCACAAACCGAGGCAATTGATCTAGTCAAACGTGCGCATTTGAGTATGCAAAAATATTTAAATGAGGCTTGGCAACATCGGGCGCTGGATTTGCCATATGCATCGGCCTATGAAGGTTTAACCTTGGCGTCAATTATAGAAAAAGAAACCGGCGTAGCAGATGAGCGGCCTCGTATTTCTGGTGTGTTTGTCAATAGACTTAATCTGAATATGCGTTTACAAACTGATCCGACGGTTATTTATGGTATGGGTGAAAGTTTTGATGGCGACATCAGACGCAAAGATCTAAAAACGGCTACGCCTTATAATACTTATATGATTAGAGGCTTACCACCAACACCTATCGCTATGCCAAGTAAATTAGCCATTGATGCTGCTTTTAACCCGTTGATAACTGATGAGTTGTACTTTGTATCTAAAGGTGATGGCAGTCACAAATTTTCAATCACTTTGCAAGAGCACAACCTTGCGGTGCGTCAATATCAATTAAATAAATAAGAGAGTCCTAGTTGCAAACACCAGGTAAATTCATCGTTATTGAAGGTTTAGAAGGCGCAGGAAAAAGCAGCGCTGTAGCGATTTTGACCCAAGCTATACAAACTGCTGGTCACATTGTAGTTAATACCAGAGAGCCTGGCGGCACCGCTATGGCAGAAGCCATCAGAGATGTAGTCAAACACGATTGGATAGATGAAAAAGTCACAGTAGAAGCTGAGTTGTTGTTAATGTATGCAGCAAGAGCGCAATTAGTCCAAAACGTTATTCTGCCAAATTTAGAAAAAGGGTTCTGGGTACTCGGAGACAGACATGATATGTCTTCGCAAGCATATCAAGGTGGTGGTCGACAGATTGATCAGAACATGATTGAAAGCTTAAGAGCGATTACATTAAAAGACTTTAGGCCTGACTTTACCTTGTATATGGATGTTGAGCCTAAAGAAGGGCTTAAACGTGTCACAGGCCGTGGCGAGTTAGATCGTATTGAGCAAGAGGATTTGAGCTTTTTTGAGCGTACTCGTGAGCGTTATCTGTTATTGGCACAGCAGGATCATAATTGCATCGTGATCAATACTATGCAAGATATGCAAGCGGTGCACACAGATTTAGAGCTAGCGATTCAACAATTTTTGGAGAATTAAGTGTTTCCTTGGTTAGAGGTTACTTTTAAACAGTTAAGTGCACGGATCGCGGCAGTTAAGTTGCATCATGCTTTGCTTATTCAAGGTCCCTCTGGTTTAGGTAAATCAAACTTTGCCTTGCAGTTTGCTCAGTTACTTTTATGTAAAGCTAGGCAAGGGCATAAGGTGTGCGGTCACTGCCAGTCTTGCTTGTTAAATGCTGCGAATACTCATCCTGACTTACATGTGGTGGAATCGGATAAACAAATTGGTGTTGATCAGATACGCGACGCCATTAAAAAATTAGTTAGCTCTGCTCACATGTCTGGGGCAAAGGTATTGATTATCTATGATGCACACACTATGACCGAATCAAGCGCGAATGCATTACTCAAAACCTTAGAAGAGCCTACCGCTAATACGTTTTTGTTACTCACAACGAACAAGCCAGAACGTTTGCTGCCGACAATTAAAAGCCGCTGTGAAAAATTAGCGTTACCTTTACCCACTTTAGATTCGACATTAGCTTGGGTAAAAACCCAATATGACGCTGATATTGATATCAATTTTGCCAGATTGTTTAGTTCACGCCCGCTGGCTTTATTAGCAGAACTACAAGAAGAGCAAAAGTTTACTTATGAAATATTTAGCGCTGGTTTAGATGCTTTGCTGCATAAGCAAACCAGTGCCATGCAATTAGCAATGGATTGGCACGATAGTGCAGATAAAGTACTTAAATGGACTCAATATTGGGCAAGACAACAATGTACTGAGAATGTTTCTGAAACAGTGTGGCAGCTAAATTTACAAGCGTCTAAGGTGACTCGACAATTGCGTAACCCTGGTGTGAATAAAACATTATTGTTAACAGAGCTGTTAGATAAGCTTGCATTAGTCAAGGCCGCATAAACTTAACCCTACAAAAGATGGAAAAATTACGTGTTTGTTGATTCACATTGTCACCTAGATAAATTAGACAAAACCCCAGAAGAACTTTCAGACATCCTTAACTTTGCAAGAAGCCGTGGTGTCGAACATTTTTTATGCGTTTCGGTGTCTGTTAAAGACTTCCCTATGATGTTGGATACCGTTAAAGAATTTAATGATGTATCTGTTTCCTGCGGTGTACACCCTCTACACCAAGAAGATGCTTGTGGTTATGATGAGCTACTTAATATGGCTGATAATGAAGAAGTAGTCGCCATAGGAGAAACTGGCTTAGATTACTTCTATAGTGCTGAAACGAAATCAGTGCAACTCACTTCTTTTGTTGATCATATTAAGGTAGCCAACAAGTTAAGCAAACCATTGATCATCCATACTAGGGATGCTCGAGAAGATACGATTGATTTGCTTAAGCTGCACAAAGACCCAGCAACCAGAGGTGTGCTTCATTGTTTTACTGAGACTTGGGAGATGGCGCAGGCTGCAATTGAACTAGGTATGTATATTTCTATATCCGGCATAGTCACCTTTAAAACAGCCACTGAGTTACAACAGGTGGTGAAAAAAATACCATTAGATAAATTACTAATAGAAACTGATTCACCTTGGTTAGCGCCTGTTCCCTATAGAGGTAAGCCGAATCAACCGGGCTTTGTAAGGGAAGTAGGGGAGTTTATTGCTGAGCTGAGAGGTATAAGTGTGGAAGAGTTGGCTAAAATAACCACTAATAACTTTTATGACTTATTTGCAATTCAACGCTCAGTCTGAATATGTCAGTTAGAGATAGCGTTTCATAGTGTAAAGATGCAAGTTTATTTGTTTTAAATAGGTAAATATATGCTGATTCAATTGGCCTTTTGTTAATTACCGCCCACAACATTTTTTATACTTTTTACCGCTGCCGCACAAGCATTGACTGTTTCGCTCTTGGGAGAGTTCACCTGAATCTTTTTTTATAACTCCATCAGCATATAACCACTTTCCCGCTTCAAAAACAAAGTCTGATATTTCATGCATTACATAATAAGAGTTATGTATTTGATAGAAGGCTTTAAATTCTACCTGAGCCATATTTACTTGAGAATAGTGGGCTATGACTTGTAAAGATAACCACTGAGTATCCTCGGAGCTGTCTGCTAGTTCACTTATTGTTAGTTTTGAACGCTGGGCTAATATGTAGGTTTGTAAGATGTACCGATAATTTTTTAAAGAATAAGCTGAAAAACGCGAGCGCATTAAGGTTTCAGCATCTTTTGCAGCTACTTTTCCATCAATAATCGGCTTGCAACATACTTCATATGTAAGTTCGTTACCGCAAGTGCAGTGTTTAATAATCGTCGCCAAAATCAAATAACCTAACCAAATAAATCTATTAACCTAGCAAGCCTAGGCGATTAAAGTAAACATAGTCAAGAATTTATCAAAGCTGTTTTTTAAACTTTGTCGATTACCAAGGGCCTTTTACTACGTTATCTTGTTGGTCGTTGACGGGGATCAAGTTAACTAGCGATACCTTAAAATCAATACACAGTTGTTTTAGACGCTTAAAGCTTATTTCATCTAAAGATAACTGTTCAACGAACAGGTTTGAACACTGACCGCCAATCACAATTTTTTCAAGCCACAATGATAATTGGTTTTGTGTAGGTTTAGTAATACACATGCAATAATCTTGTTTTTCAGAAAATCGAATATGATTAGCCACTAAAAAAGTCCATTTATTGGCATGCTTAACATTTATATCGATGCTATGCCTGTTATCTGCTGGCACTTGCATAGAGGCTAGTGGAATAGAGTTATTTGTAAACGCATGTAAACTTGCCATAATAATTTCTCAACAGTGTTCTTATATACAGTGGTTATATATACAGTAGTACTGTATAAATCATCATGCAAGCTTTTTTTGCCTTGATGTGTTTTTATTCGTTTATTAATCTTTCTAGATTACATATAAACCTACCGACATCGATGCTGAAGGACGCATGACTTCGTCTAGCTTTAACTTTAACTTTAACTTTAAACATGAGGATAATTGACCTCCCCACCAGTAAAACGATTACTTTGACCTTACATTTATTCCGGATCGTAGATTGTCTTAAACACAACAAATTTCGCCGAGCTAAGTGGGTTAGCTTTTTTAATCAGTGATGAAACTGAAAACCTATCCAAGACACGACCATAGAACAAGCTAAGAAGCAGTGAAGTCGATAGATTCGCGGTAGTAAATTTAAATTTTCGTACAAGTCGTTATAGTTTAACGCATGAGGTTTTTCTGCTTAGTCATTAGTAATCCATGACTATTGGTCAACTTTGAAAGACTGTGACTGTGCAAATAAGAACAAGTTTTCAGAGCTAAATTTATAAAGTTATTGTGGCTGATGAGTTTTGTTGCCATGTCAGCTCATCAATAGATGTTGTATGTTTTTGGCTGTGAAACTCAAGTGGTGTGGTTTTAAATACTTTGTTTTCATCATCAACAAACACTTGAAATAGCTATAGTAAGTGGGCTTACCATCTAGACTAAAGATCCTAACTATCGCATCGACCTTCACCTTTTTCGGCTGTTTTAGTCGACGTTTTTGTCACTTACATGACTTTCTTTTTTCTCAATGAATTTAGGTGTGTGATTTAGCATGCCCTACCTATTAATTAGGTTTAGCTAATGGCCTACATTAATAGGCCATTAATTCAGCACAAAATTCTTGATGTATTTATCATCAAGTAAATGAATATTTTTGGTATTGATTTACGACCCGATCTTTTCTGTAACTGCAGCGGAGGAGGGCAGAAACAAGGTGCCGTACAACTTGGCAGCAAAACCATCTGTCATGCCCGAGATATAATCAGCAATCACTCTGTGGCCATTCCCTGCTTCATGTGCTTTTAACCAACGTTGGCATGTGTTTTCAGGCAGTAATCTTTGAGGATCTGAAGCAAACGCCTGAAATAATTCCATGACTATTTGCTGACCTTTATATTCGATCATTTGTATCTCAGGTTTTCTGATAACACGGTTAAACACATAAGCTTTAAATATGCTTAAAGCCTGATGGAAAGATGTGGGAAACACAGCGTTATATTTAAGTAAATCTTGCTCAAACTCCGGTGCAATTTCTTTTATCTCAATATTTGTAATAAAACAATTGACCAAGGCACCTATGGCATCCTTCCTTTCATGGTGATGTTGGCTAAACAGCTTTTCGCTGAGCGCCATTATGTATTGGTTCATCCAATCAATGTCTAACTTGAGTAACGGCTCTGCGACTTCTTGAAAAAACTGTGAGCGGTTGACTATGCCCATTACAATGGCATCTTCAAGATCATGGATGCCGTAAGCAATATCATCTGCCAACTCCATAATTGAACAGTCAAAAGATTTATATAGAGTTTTGTGATGGCTTTTAGCTGTACTTTTAAATTGCATAAATCGTTGCGAATCATGGGTAGATAATCCCTCAAGTATCCACTCAAAAGAGGCTTGATCGCATTTATACAGACCTTTAGGTGGATGCCAAAGAGATGCTTTCACTTCTCGATGAGATACCGACTCTTGCGCCTGAGGTGGTTGATTTAATTGAGGCAGGTAGTTGGGATACTTGATTAAACCTAATAAAGTTCGCCTGCTAAGATTCATCCCGTGGTTGGCAGTATAAGGTTCAAGTTTGGTGACTATTCTAAATGTTTGGCCATTTCCTTCGAAACCGCCATGATTCCGCATCATATAATGCAGCGCCACTTCACCGCCATGGCCATAAGGAGGATGGCCGATATCATGAGCTAAACATAACGCCTCAATTAAGGTGTCATTCAAATCTAAGTGTTGGGTTAAATCAGCGTATTTGCTTCTAAGCTGCGCAGCGATGCCTTGGCCAATTTGTGATGCTTCTAAGGAATGTGTAAGCCGAGTGCGATAAAAATCACTCATGCCTACACCTAACACTTGGGTTTTGGCTTGTAATCGTCTGAAAGCAGCTGAATGCAGGATCCTGGCTTTGTCACGTTGATAAGGAGTGCGATGATCTCCTTGACGTTGAAGTTGAAGTTTTTGGCCATGCCTGCGCTGTGTCCATATTTCCATAACTTACATCTGCTCCACACATATTATTTGAGGCGAACTACATTAATGTTATGTGACCAGATGCTGCTGAGTTAATCAAGCCATTGTTTGGTCGTCTAACTAATAGTCCTCTTGAGTAATTTCGTCGAGACTTAAGCTAAAGCTGGGCACATATGCTTTGATAAAATAATCGACTTCACTTGAGTGATAATCTTTCAACATTTTGTCTAAACGTTTTTTAGCTAATTCAAATTCCTTGTTTCCAGCAGAAAGCTCCTCTAGGGTTTTTAGATAGGCGCAGATCACATCAGCGGCTTTGACAATAAAAGCGATATCTTTATTGTGACGATGATGATCAATCAGCTGTGCATAATCTTCTCTGAACTCATCTGGTGCCATATTAATGAGTTTTTGTTCTGCGAGCTTTTCAATTTTTTTATACTCGTCACGAATGATGGGATTTGAATATTTTACCGGCGTGGGTAAATCACCGGTGATCACCTCTGATACGTCATGAAACATGGCCACAGTTGCTACTTGATTAGGATCTAAATCACCATCAAAATACTTATTGCGTATCAGTGCTAATGCATGGGCTACCATAGCCACCTGTAAACTGTGCTCTTGCACATTTTCGGTCCTGATATTGCGCATCAAAGGCCATCTGTTTATTAACTTCATACGAGATAGATGGGCGAAGAAATGACTTTGTTTAGGAGATATTTTGTTCATTTAGTTAAATTACCTGCCTATAACTTTTGAAAAAGTTTGCTATACCTTCGAGTGCTGGTTTTAGTACGTCAATATGAGGCAGAAATACGAGTCTAAAATAGCAGCCTGTTTTGAGGTTAAATGCTGAGCCGTGTACTAATAATATTTTTTCTGCACGTAATAGGTCAAAAATCATTTGTTCGTCATTGGTAATATTGAATTTTTCAGCGTCTACTTTAACAAAACAATACATGGCGCCCTTAGGCATGACACATTCAAGACCATCTACAGCATTTAACATTTCAAATGCCATGTCTCTTTGAATTTTTAGTCGACCATCATCACCAATGAGTTCATTAATACTTTGATATCCACCTAAGGCCGTTTGTATCGCATGTTGGCTCGGTACATTTGCGCACATGCGCATCGAAGACAGAATATTAAGCCCTTCGATGTAACTTTGGGCGATAAATTTATTACCACTCACCACTAACCATCCTGAACGAAAACCCGCTATACGATAGTTTTTAGATAAACCACCCATCGTGATACAAAAAATATCGGTCGCCATTGATGCGATACAGTGATGTTTTGCATCGTCATATAAAATTTTATCGTAGATTTCATCGCTTATTACGACCAGTGAAAACTCACGGGCCAATTCAATAATCTGTTGCAATAGCTCTGGGCTATATACTGCACCAGTGGGATTATTAGGATTAATTAATACGATTGCTTTGGACTTGTCAGTAATTTTATTACGGATGTCTTGTATATCAGGTTGCCAAGCATTGGTTTCGTCACATCGATAATGTATTGGTACACCAGATGCGAGACTTACCGCAGCTGTCCATAGAGGGTAATCGGGTGCGGGTATCAATACTTCATCATCATTATTGACCAGTCCTTGCATAGCCATAACGATAAGCTCACTGACACCGTTACCGATAAACACATCTTCTACTTTGACGTTTTTGACATTTTTTTGCTGATAATATTGCATCACTGCAACGCGAGCTGAATAAATACCATTCGAGTCTGAATAACCTTGTGATTTTGGCAGGTTATGGATTACATCTTTTAAAATATCGTCAGGCGCTTCGAAACCAAATGGGGCAGGGTTACCAATATTCAATTTAAGGATTCGATGTCCTTCATCTTCCATTTTTTTTGCTTCGGTTAAAATGGGTCCACGTATCTCATAACAGACATTTTCTAATTTGTTCGACTTATTAATTTTTTTCATTGATTTTGAATAACCTCCTACATGGTAGGACAGATTAAACCAACAAGGGTGGGGGTGTTAAGTGTTAAATTAACTATGCTATATAAAAATGTTAAATGGGTGCATTATTTACAAACTCTGTCATATTTAATTTTGGAAATCCTCTTATTTCAAATGGAGTAATATGTGTTTATTAGGCAAGGTATATATTTGCTCCTTTGATATGGATTGACGTTAGTAATATTTTAGAACTAAAAGGCAAAGGTTTAAATTGAAGCGTACTCTCAAAAAGTTTTTTCAAGAAAGCAGCACTGATTATATTGACACAGCTTGCAACAACAACAATCTTCGATTGATACAATCAGAGAATCTGTTACAAGCTCAATGCTGACAGAGCTATTTCTAATATTTGTAGTTATTCTAAATTTGATGTAATCAACAATAATCGTCACAAACTTGCTTGAGATTGTATATCAGGTAAAGGTATGGATATTATTTGTTTTCTATACGAAACCAAAAGATGGCATAACAACTTGCGACAACTATTCATTGGTAACCAGTTAATTACTGATCGTATTTAAACGTTCATTACGTATTAGACATAGACACACCTTCTAAATTAACGATGGTTAACTAGTTCTATGACTTAAGCGCTGTATATTTTTTTATTCTAGGAGTAAAATAATCTTAAAGTTCAACTATCAAATAATAAAAATTAAAACGTTTCGACTTTTTATGGAGTAAAACTATGTCAGACCACTTCAAAATAACACCTCATAATGCGATTTCCGATAGTGACATTGCACGGGTTATTCCTTGTAAAAAATTGACGATGAATGACCCGATTAGATGGTTGGCGCTGGCGCTTAAGGACGCGAGTCGGGAACCTGGGCTAACACTTTTTTTTGGTCTTATATTTGCGGCTATACCTTGGCTCATTATTGAGCTTGTCCAATTAACAGGTTGGCATTTAGTGATAATGCCTGCAATTGTCTGTTTTATGCTGATTGGTCCATTTTTGGCAGCTTGTATGTACGATGTTAGTTGGGAACTAGAAAAAAACCACGAACCAACTTTACGCCACTGTGTGAAGACATTAAAACGCAATGCACTTAATGAATGGGGTTTAGGAATTTTACTGATGATATTAATGATCTTTTGGCTTCGTGTAGCTTCATTGATCCACGCCTTATATCCTCAGTATATGGATGCAAATTTTATCAATCTTTTACCTTTTTTAGCGGTGGGTACATTAGTCGGTGCCGTATTCACATTATTAGTGTTTTTTGTGAGTGCATTTACACAACCAATACTGATGGAGCGAAAGGTCGACTTAGCTACTGCACTATTAACAAACATGAATGCTATCTGGACCAATAAAGGTCCTATGATGTTATGGGCATTTATAATTATGTTAGCAGTATTGATTGGATTTGCTACATGGTTTGTAGGTTTCATTTTTCTGATGCCGCTTATAGGATATGCGACTTGGCACGGTTATATAGGCACAATAGAAACCAAAAGAGAGCGCCATTACGAATAATTATGCTGTTATAGGTATAATCATCACACAATAAAAAAGCCTCATAATAAATAATCATGAGGCTTTTTTTGTGTTGGAAGTTTATCGCGGTAATTTAGAAACAGTGCTTTCTTCTAAAATTTTCTTAGCCCAAAATGCTTTGACTGAGAAGTTCGTTTTTTTAGCAAGTGATTTGGCTGCTTTTGTCTTAGTCGCCTTCTTGGGTTTATCAACCGCTACTGTGGCTTTATTGGCCGGAGTTAAAGCGCCTAATTCTGCGATCATTGCATCTAAATCTGCCAGACGTATATTTTTGCCACCATCAATACTATACCAGCCACCTTTGGCTTCGATAGCGGGAGCTTTACCATTTTCTGCTTTATAAGCTTCAGTAAAAGCTGCGATTACTTGATCTTTATCCAATTTACTCATAATCAGGTCTTTGCCTTGTCTATGTTTATTTTCAGAATATGTAAAGGTTTTATACCTTTTTTTAATTATAATGTCTAATTTTGCATCATTTACACACGTTATTAATCAGTAGGGGTTCAATGTCAGTATCAAATAGTCAATTATTAGAATTACTTAATTCATTATTAAAGCCAGAGCAGGTAAAGGATTATTGCCCTAATGGTTTACAAGTAGAGGGTAAGACACCGATTTTTAAGTTAGTCACAGGTGTGACTGCCTCGCAAGCATTAATCAACCATGCGGTATCAATTAATGCAGATGCGATTTTAGTACATCATGGATACTTCTGGAGTGGAGAGTCGCCGTGCATAACAGGTATGAAAAGGAAACGAATCCAAACATTGTTGCACCACAATATCAACCTTTTTGCCTATCATCTGCCTTTAGATATTCACCCAACGCTAGGCAATAACGCACAGTTAGCTAAATTATTAGGTATTGTGGATATCACACCATTACAACGAAATAATCCTCAATCTGTGGTGATGCAAGGTAAGTTTGCCGGCGGTATTTCTCCAACCGAGTTGACTCACTTACTAAGTAATATGTTAACTAAAACACCATTACACGAATCAGCTAATAAAACTAAAATTGAAACAGTTGCTTGGTGCACAGGAGGTGGGCAAAGTTACATAGAATTAGCTGCTGAAAAAGGCATCGATGCTTACATCACAGGTGAAGTATCAGAACAAACTATCCACACAGCTAGAGAAATGAACATTCATTTTTACGCCGCTGGTCATCATGCTACCGAACGTTATGGCGTAAAAGCGCTAGGCGAATATATTCAACAAGAGCTAGGAATTGAGACCGTATTTGTTGACATAGATAACCCAGCTTGAGGCACATTCAATAAATGGAAAATAATAATCAAGATCAAAGTTTTGATAAGTTTGCAGATAAATTTGAGAAAAACATTTATGGTTCAACAAAAGGGCGGTTACGGCATGAGTTGTTAGTTCATCATCTGCATGATTGTATATCTCTACAGACTTTGCCATTAGATGTATTGGATGCAGGTGGAGGCACAGGGGTAATGTCTGAAATGATGATTAATTTAGGTCATAAAGTCACATTATCTGATATCTCTTCTGACGTACTGTCTTTAGCAAAGAAAAAGTTAGGTGAAAATATTAATCTGGATATTCAACATAGAGACATCTTATCGTTAAGTAATAATAGACAATATGATTTGGTCGTCTGCCATGCCGTTTTAGAGTGGTTACAACATCCTTCAGAGGTAATACGTAAATTAGTGGATTTAGTTAAACCCGGAGGTCATCTGTCACTTAGCTTTTTTAATCATGATGCTCAGTTGTTTGGAAACATGTTGTACGGTAATTTTGATTATGTTGAACAAGGTATGACCAGTAAAAATATAGTACGTTTAAGTCCTAAAAACCCGCAAAAACCTAAAGTTATTATATCTCAACTTGAAAGCTTACCTGTTAAAGTCATAAAACAAGCCGGTATACGTTGTTTTCATGATTATTTGAAACAGCCAGAAAAGCAAATCAGTGAATATGAACAGTTAAAACACTTAGAAATTCAATATGGCTCGAGTGAGCCATATTTATGGCTGGGTAAATATTTTTTAATTATTGCCCAGAAAGATTCATAATGTTGGGTAGGCTATTCAGCTAATAACTTTTCAATGTCTTTAATCATCTCATCTGGCTTGGTAGTAGACGCATAACGTTTAGTAACTTTACCTTGTTTATTCACTAAAAATTTGGTGAAATTCCATTTGACGCTTTTACTACCCATTACTCCTGCTGCCCCTTCCTTCAAATATTTGTATACTGGGGCTGCGTTTGCCCCATTAACTTCAATCTTCTTAAATAAAGGAAAATTGACATTAAAGTTCAGACTACAAAACTCTTGGATCTCATTATCTTCTCCAGGTTCCTGATGACCGAATTGGTCACATGGAAACCCAAGTACTTCTAAGCCTTGTGGTTCAAATTGTTTATAAAGCTTTTGCAATCCATCATATTGCGGGGTGAAACCGCACTTACTTGCTGTGTTAACGATTAACAGTACTTTGCCCTGATAGTCTTTAAAATTTATATTTTCGCCATTATTTAATATGGCATCAAATTGATATATGGTGTCCGACATAAACATTCTCTTTGTGACTTTGTGTTGTCTATATTGTCATTATTAAGTCCTGTTTCAAATGTTTAAGTCAATAATTATGAATTAAGGCAGCCTTAGATGAAGGAAAGTAAATTGGTACAAAAAATAGCGTTTGTTGGCTTAGGTGTTATGGGATATCCCATGGCTGGACATTGCAAAAAATCAGGCTTTGAAGTCACCGTGTATAATCGCACCACCGAAAAATCCCAAACTTGGGTGGATGAATTTTCAGGACAGATGGCACTTACCCCCAAACTTGCAGCCGAGCAAGCCAATGTAATTTTGTTGTGTGTTGGCAATGATGATGATCTACGTAGCGTTATGTTAGGAGATCATGGGGTATTAGCAGGAATAAATGCTGGAGATATCATCGTTGATCACACTACCGCTTCAGCAGAAGTTGCTCGAGAGATGGCGACACTATGTGCCGAGCTCGGAGTTGGGTTTTTAGATGCGCCAGTATCAGGTGGTCAAGCAGGTGCTGAAAATGGACAGTTAACTGTGATGGTAGGCGGGCAAAAAGACCATTACACTGCGGTTGAACCCGTCATAGATTGTTATGCTAAATTCAGTCAACTACTTGGAGAGGTTGGTAGCGGTCAACTGGCTAAAATGATGAACCAAATTTGTATTGCGGGTGTCGTTCAAGGCATAGCCGAGGCATTAAGTTTTGGTAAAAATGCGGGGTTGGATTGCCATGCCGTTATTGATGTTATATCAAAAGGCGCAGCGCAGTCGTGGCAAATGGAGAATCGATTTGAGAGCATGTTAGCGGGTAAGTTTGACTTTGGGTTTGCCGTTGACTGGATGCGTAAAGACTTAGGTATTGCCTTAAATGAAGCGAAGAGAAACGGCTCTTCTTTACCATTAACGGCACTGGTCGATCAGTTTTATGCCGATGTGCAGAAAAAAGGGGGAGGCCGATGGGACACCTCTAGCCTGTTAACTAGGCTGCAAGATTAATAAACATTAATAAATGATTATATCAGTGGCTCTACATGCCACTGATGTCCATGGAAACAAATTTTGGCCTTGTCATATTCTCTTTCTGCTCGCCACGTGCGATTATTCAATTTAACCACTACACTAGGATAAACGCGTTTATTGGCGATCAATTGAATATTATTTTGATATTGCTCTTTGGCCTGATTCATTTCATTAGATTTGGTTTCAAGCCACTCTAGTAATTGTGTTTCGTTTTTAAACATTTGGTTTGCTTCGTCAACTCTTAGCTGCATATCTTTAGGGATGAACTTAGAATTAATTATATTGATACGCTCTAAATGCCTATTATTATTTTGTTTCATTTTATTTAGAAGTTCGTCGAGTGTGTCTTTGCGTTCCAATAAAGTATTAAAGCCTTCGCTATAATCAATACTCAAGCTACTACCAGACACGGCACCTAAAGTACCGGCCGTAATTGTATCTTGACATTTGACCGTACAGGCGAAAATATTCCCATTCGGTTTGTCTATGGCACCGACAGTCACTTTTCCACGACAGTTAATGCGACTGTAGGCTAGTTGTCTGCCAACTGTCACATTACCATTACAATTAATATCTAAGCCTTGCCCATGCTGAACATGCACGCTACCTTTTGAGGTCAAGCTGGTACTATATTCAGTGGCGCTATCATTCACTTTCCCCATTGCGCCTTCGGTAATAATGATATCCCCGCCAGCATGAATAGTGGCAGACTCAACAAAGCCATTGACTGTGACATCTCCAGTAGCATGGATTTCCATACTTTCAGTTACATCACCATTAACGAGTACTGAACCGTCATAATTCACATTACCGCTACCAACGTTGACACCTTTACAGGTGAAAATATTATCGACCCACATCTTTTGATCTTTAAATTTGGGCATGCCAGAGAAATCTGCAAGCAACAAATTTTCATCACCATCACTGATAACAGTGCCTTCACCAGGTATAAATTTTACCCATTCACCTGACTTGGCATCGATAATATCCCCACCAACTGTAAATCCTCGTCTGCCCTCAGTTGGTGGCATCCTACGAAGAAGCTCAGTGCCTTTTTGAACGCATATAATCGAACCTAAGTTGCGCATGTCAACACGGGCAGAACCCACTGTTTGAGGCTTTAAAATCCTATCTAGGGCATTTTGGACTAAAGGTTTCAACCTAGAAGGTTTGCCTACCCTAGGCGCTAAACCTTTGGCAATAAGCTCTTCAAATACTTCGCCTGGAAAAGCTTGTGCAGTCTGATGAACTAAACTGATTAAACGTTTTTTACTGATCCCGCGTTTTATACTGAATGCATTTAATTCTTTTAGTAATGACTTAACCGATGGGAGTTTACCCGCGTAGCCCGCAGTTATTGTTAAGTAAGCAGATAATTGATCATCAACGATTCTAGTTTTAATTTGGGTGTCTCTACGCTCACCAATTCGATGTTCTATCACATCAGAGATATTATCTTTGGTTACAGACTTACAATTATTGACTGCTTCAATGATATTTTCATCAAATATAAAGAAATGCTTAAAAACACTTTTTTGAACAAGCTCAAAAATAATGTTTGCTTCAACCTTATCTTTAAGAAGACTTGGAGAAATAATTAAGTCTAAATATTGGTCTTTGTCGTCAACCTGTAATGTTATACCGAGCATTCAATTGCCTTTGATTACGCCAAAAAAAACTAAGTGGATTTAAGCCAGCCTAAAGTATCTATTACGTATCGGCTTATCATTGAGTTACATTAATTGAGAACCATCGCATAAATCTCGTAAAAAAGCAGCGGCAGTATCCAATTGTTAAGAACAGTTTGATGTATTGTTATAACCTTTGTGCATAATTGTAAAGAGCTTTTAATATAGTTAATTTGTCCGGATTGCGTGCATGTTCGATGCTAAGTTGTTCGAGTTGCAATAAAAACTCTGGCATTTTAATACTTGCAGGCGACTCATCGTCGAAAAATTTAAAGTGTCGATATCGTTGCCATTTTTCAATCTCTGGCTCAGATAGCGACTGAGGTATATTTCGGGCTCGGTATCTAAATAATAATGTATTTAGACGATCATCTTCAAATGGTAAAGAAATTTCGGTTAATCCATGAACATCTGAATTAACAATTTGGTTCATAAACTCTTTGTCGATGGATGAAAAAAATCCGCCTGAATACAGAGCGTGTTCAGGATCAAGTGAAGTACGTCTTTCTGTTGGAACGTATACCTCTTGCAATTTTTCGATAATGTGCTTGTTGGCTTTAATTTTTTGCAAGTTTTGTAAACAACCTTGCCTATCGATCCCTAAACGCTCGGCATTTTCAGTGCTAAGTGTTTTCGCTGGGGCCAACACCGGGCATTTATTAATATGCAACAGCTTAATTGGCAAGCGTTGCTCATTTTCTTCTAACATTGCTTTTGGTGTATATAACCTGTTTCTTATTTCATCTGCTGAAAGTGTAAAAAGTGGACTAGGGTCTAGGGCTAAATTTAAAGTGATCACTGCATTTTTATTAGATGGATGCATACCTACAGGCACTATCCAAGAACAGCAGCCATGAACTGAAGGGATTTTTGAAGATATGTGTACTAGTGGTGTTAACTTTTCATAATCTATTTGTTCTAGTACTTTTATTTTATCTCGTAAAGTAAACACATAATCAAATAATTTGGGTTGGCGTTCTTTAATCAATTTAGCCACGGCAATTGTGGCGTACACATCAGACATCGCATCGTGTGCACCTTGATGATCA
Source organism: Paraglaciecola psychrophila 170 (assembly GCF_000347635.1). Classification (NCBI taxonomy): domain Bacteria; kingdom Pseudomonadati; phylum Pseudomonadota; class Gammaproteobacteria; order Alteromonadales; family Alteromonadaceae; genus Paraglaciecola; species Paraglaciecola psychrophila. Next base: position 2,672,216 of record NC_020514.1, read on the forward strand.
ATACCGTTGGCCTTAGTTAAATCCTGTAACTTAAAACTTGGTAAGCCAGCCTCATTTACTGGCCAATTTATGCCTTCTGGTCTAAGCGCATAACAAGCTCTCGCTAAGTCAATTATGTCCCAACGGCTATTTCCATGTTGCCATTCTCTTGCATAAGGGTCATAAAAGTTTCTATATAATGTGTAGCGAGTAATTTCGTCATCAAAACGTATGTTGTTGAAACCGGCGACGCAGGTATTGGGCTTTGAAAACTGTTCATGGACCTTGGCGATAAAATCCCTTTCAGAGAGTCCTTCTTTTAAAGAACGCTGTGGGGTAATACCTGTGACTAAACAAGCTTGTGGAACGGGCAGGCAATCATTAGCGATTTGGCTAAAAATCATCAAAGGTTCACTTATTACGTTCAAGTCTAAATCTGTGCGTATACCAGCAAACTGACAAGGAAAGTCCTTTTGAGGGTTGGCACCCCATGTTTCATAATCGTGCCAATAAATGCTTGCTGAATTCACGAGTTTCCCTTTTGTAAGTTGCTCTGTAATGGAGAATTTAGATTAGTTTTCCTTTACAGAGAGTCAAAACTGATAAATTACTGTATTTATTTTATCAGTTATATCAAGATTAGTATCATAACGAAATTAATTAGGAATAATTGCTACTTAAGTCTATCTTTATATGAGTCGATATAAAATTATAATTATCTGAAAACCAAGGAGTTACAGTGGAATCTCTAAAAGTGAGCGACCATATGAATCAGCGTCCAGTCACCTTTACCAGTAACATGACTGTAGCAGAGGCGGTAGAACGTTTATTACAAACTAAACAAACGGGTGGTCCAGTAATTGATACCCATAAAAAAGTCATAGGTTTCCTATCTGAACAAGATTGCCTAGTACATATGATTGAGTCTAGTTATTACAGAGAGCAGGTAGCACATGTTAAAGACATCATGAAAATCGATGTGATATCTATTAAGCCCTATACTTCAGTCATTGATTTAGCACAAAAAATGATGACCGAAAAACCAAAGGTGTATCCAGTAGTTGATGATGATGGTTATTTACTTGGCACAATCAATCGTTCAGCGCTGTTGCACGCAATAGACTTGCAACTTCATGACGGTTACAGGTTACGCGCAAGTTAAGTTAAGTTATGTTTGTTACGTAATACTTCTGGTATTTGCTCGGTTCATCTTCTAGGATCACAGCTTGTTTTCATTGATGTAATTGAGCAGTCGTTTTTGTCTTCAGCACAACCCAATCCAGAAATTAGCGTTAAACAACTTTCCAGTGATATCGCATCTTGTATGTCTAAGGACAAATTTAGGCTTATTTCCCGTTTACGTAAATTCCATAGTCTAGCCGCAGATAAAAAACCAGAGCATTTAGCCAAACTACATCGAGATGTAGAAAAATCAGCTCAAGTCTATGCTTCCAGACTGGCGCAACGTCCAGAGATTGATTTTCCTCCTTTGCCTGTCTCAGAAAGGAAAGATGAAATAGCAGAGGCTATTGCCAATAATCAGGTGGTGATCATTGCAGGCGAAACAGGTTCTGGTAAAACCACCCAAATTCCGAAAATATGTTTAGAGCTAGGCAGAGGGATTGGCGGTTTGATTGGTCATACTCAGCCGCGACGTCTTGCGGCTAGAACTGTTGCTAACCGTATTGCTGAAGAGTTGAAGACACCACTTGGGCAACAAGTGGGTTTTAAAATCAGATTTTCAGACCATGTATCCGATAGTACTTATATCAAATTGATGACAGACGGTATTTTGTTAGCTGAAATCCAACAAGATAAATTTTTAAGTCAATACGATACAATTATCATAGATGAAGCGCACGAACGTAGTTTAAATATTGACTTTATTCTCGGATATCTAAAACAGCTGTTACCAAGACGTCCAGAACTTAAGCTTATCATTACTTCTGCAACTATCGACCCACTGCGTTTTTCTAAACATTTTGATGATGCACCGGTGATTGAAGTCAGTGGTAGAACTTACCCTGTAGAAATGCGCTACCGGGAGATTGAGAGCAGTGATTACGACCAAATACAAGCAATTACCGAAGCCGTTAATGAGCTTTTAACTGAGGCCGGTGGTGATATTTTAGTGTTTTTAAGTGGAGAGCGTGAAATTCGTGATACCGCCGATGCACTAAACAAACAGCAATATCGAAATACAGAAGTCTTGCCGCTGTATTCAAGGTTAAGTAACAGTGAACAAAACAAAGTGTTTGCTGCGCATTCTTCGAGGCGAATTGTACTTGCCACTAACGTTGCCGAAACCTCGCTGACCGTGCCAGGCATAAAGTATGTCATAGACCCTGGTACCGCTCGTATTTCACGTTATAGCGTGCGCAGTAAAGTGCAACGTTTGCCTATTGAAGCTATTTCACAAGCGTCAGCAAATCAAAGGGCAGGGCGCTGTGGTCGTGTATCCAATGGAATATGTATTCGTTTATATTCAGAAGATGATTATTTATCCAGAGATGTGTTTACGGACCCAGAGATCTTACGTACTAACTTGGCTTCTGTTATTTTGCAAATGATGTCGCTCGGCCTAGGAAAAGTGGACGATTTTCCATTCGTTGAGCCACCTGATTCTAGAAGCATTAATGATGGTTTTAAATTGCTCGAAGAGTTAGGGGCTATTGATAACAAACTGGGGCGCCAAGGATTAACTCCCCAAGGTAGACAACTAGCCAGACTTCCTATTGACCCCAGATATGCACGCATGGTGATTGAAGCCGCTAAACAAAATTGTCTGAATGAAGTGCTGATTATTGCTGCGGGTTTGAGTATTCAAGATCCTAAAGAAAGGCCTCAAGATAAGAAACAACAAGCTGACTTAATGCATGAGGATTTTACTAATAAAGAGTCTGATTTTCTTGGTTATTTCCAGCTTTGGCAGGGGTTCAAAGAACAACAGCAAGCTTTATCATCGAGCCAATTACGTAACTGGTGTAAGAAACATTTCATCAATTTTATGCGTATGCGTGAATGGCAAGATATTGTCAGCCAACTAAAAAAATCCGTAGCAGAATTGGGTTTTGGTATTACCTCTCAACAGGCAGAGTACCAAGCTATTCACCAAGCGATTGCCTCAGGTTTGTTATCTCATCTAGGCAATAAAGATATAGACCGTGAATATTTAGGCGCTCGCAATAGCCGCTTTAAGATTTTTCCAGGTTCTGGTTTAGCTAAATCTCAACCCAAATGGACCATGGTGGCCGAGCTAGTTGAAACGGCTCACTTATTTGGTCGGGTGGCTGCTAAAATCGAACCAGAGTGGATTGAGCCACTGGCGCAACACTTAACTAAAACAGAATATTCCGAGCCTCATTGGTCAAAAAAACAAGGTGTGGTGCAAGCTTTTGAGAAAGTCAGTTTGTATGGTTTGATACTCATTAACCAAAGACGAAAAAACTATAGCCAGATTGACCCAGAAGTTTGCAGAGAAATATTTATCCGCGAAGCTTTGGTCAACATGCAGACCAAGTTAAACTTTTCCTTTTTATCTCTTAATCAAAAAATGATAGAAAACATTGAAGGCCTAGAAGAAAAAAGCCGTAGACGGGATTTATTAGTAGATGAAAGTACTTTAGTCGATTTCTATGGTGAAAAAATACCCAAACATATTTGCTCCGAGGTTAATTTTAAAAAATGGTGGAACAAACAAACTACTGAATTCCCCGATCTCCTTAACTTTGACCCTAAGGCCTTGCTTAGGAAAGATACGCAACATATTAATGCATTGTCATTTCCGGAAACCTTTAGGCAACACAACCTTACGCTGGGATTAGATTATCATTTTGACCCAATGGATGAAGACGATGGTGTAAGTTTGATGGTGCCATTAGCATTACTTAACCAAGTGACACCTGTGGGACTCGATTGGCTTATACCTGGACTCCGTCATGAACTTATTGTGGCTTTGATTAAAGCGCTACCAAAATCTTTAAGGCGAAACTTTGTGCCTGCCCCCAATTATGCTGATGCTTGTTTGGCTGATATGCCACAAACTGATGAGCAAGGTGTCCCCATCGCGTTCTTGACAGCTTTGTCTTTAAAATTAAAGCGTATGACGGGACGTGAGCCTGAAGCCAGCGAATGGCAACTAGACAGATTGCCTCAACATTTAATTTTTAATATCAAAGTTATCGACCAAGATGCCAAAGTTATTGCCCAAGGCCGTGATCTATTTGCATTACAACAAAAACTACAAGGTAAGGTAAAACAAAACCTACAAGCTGTGGCCACACCTGAACTTGAGAAAACCGGTTTAGTCAGTTGGGAAATCGATAAATTACCAAATGAGTTTATCAACAAAACAAGCGGTTATGAAATTAAGGCCTACCCAGCGTTGGTTAATGAAGGCAAAACAGTAGCGGTTAAATTATTTGATCAACCCCACAAGGCGCAAGCATCCCACAAACTGGGTTTGCGTAAATTAATTATCTTAGGGATCCCTTCACCGGTTAAATATTTACAGGATAAATTACCTAACAAAGCAAAATTAGGGCTGTATTTTAACCCTTTTGGACATATTAAGGCATTAATCGACGACTGTATTGATGCTGGAGTCGATAATCTTATTAATCAATATTCTCTTCAGAATCAAAGCGACATCCGTGAAAAAGTACATTTTGAATCATGTTGTGAGTTTGTCAGGCAAGAAATTAACGATACTGTTTTGCGTATTGCTCAACAAGTAGAAGTGGGACTAACAGTTGCCCATGAAATAAAGAAAAAGATGAAAGGCAGTGTGCCCCTGAATCTAATTTACGCTCATGGACATATCAAAGGTCAGCTAGATTCATTAGTTTATAAAGGTTTTGTTGCTGATGTAGGCGCACAGAGACTGGCTGATTGGCAACGTTATATCAAAGCCATTTCAAAAAGATTGGAAAAAGTCGCAATAGATCCTACTAAAGATAAGTTACATCAACTTAATCTGGAAAAAGTAGAACAGGCTTATCAGGAAAAATGTAATAAAATTTCACAAAATCAGCCTATACCTGATGAATTACAAGAAGTACGTTGGTTATTACATGAACTACAGGTGTCATTTTTCGCGCAACAACTAGGCACTTCTGCGCCTATTTCAGTCAAACGTATACTGAATCATTTAGATTCTATTTAATATCCGTTGACTTTGTTTTCACGGCACCCTATAAATAATAGGGTGGAATTTAAACAGCATGAGGTATTGGATGATAGGTTACGATGACAAACGCAATTTTTTCCGGATGATGGTTAATTCTGTATGCGAACTCAAAATAGTGGATGATGAATCTTTACGCAGCCTGCAGGCAGTGTGTAAAGATATAAGTGCAACTGGAATGTCTTTTGAAATAGAAGAAAGTTCAGTTGAAATGGGCACTAAGGTCAACGTTTATATTGAATCAACTAATTCACAGATCCCTTCACTGACAGCCGATACTAAGGTGGTGCGTTGTGAGTCGGTTGATGATAACTCATGTACTGTCGGTGTTGAAATTCTTGAAATGAAATAAGCAGCGACAACGCCGCTTATTAGCATTTTGAATGTTGAGTTGATCTGACAAATATTTTTTTGCAGATCAACCTAAAGTACTCTACACACTAAGCCTTTTAAATAAAATCCTTCTGGATAGTTAGTCCCAACTGGATGATCGGCTGCTTGGCCTAGTCTTTCAATAATTTGCACGGTTCTGCCAGCATCTAATGCCGCGTCTGCCACTACTTTTTGAAACAAATCAAAAGACAATAAACCTGAGCAACTAAAGGTACATAAAATACCGCCAGGCTGCATAATTTGCATGGCTAACATATTGATATCTTTATAACCGCGACAGCCACGAACTACTGAGTTCTTTGAATCGATAAACTTAGGCGGGTCAAGGATGATTTGGTCAAAATGTTTTCCCTCTTGTTTAAAGTCCCGTAACGCTTGAAACACATCTGCGTTGATAAACTCACATTTGTCTGTGTCTAAACCATTGATCTCAACATTTCTTTTGGCGGTGGTTAAGGCTAAGTCGGATACATCAATACTGGTCACTGACTTGGCGCCACTCGCTAAGGCATAGCTGCCAAAGGTACCGGTATAACAGAAACAATTCAGTAATGTTTTGTCTTTTACATATTTTGCAGCAATGGCGCGGTTGTCTCTTTGATCGAGATAAAATCCTGTTTTATGGCCAGCCTTGACGTTAACAATAATTTTTACGCCGTTTTCTTCAATTACTACTTCTTCAGGCACGTCACCATGTAATACCTGTGTTATTTGTTCCAAGCCTTCTTTTTTGCGGATCGCCACATCACTGCGTTCATAAATAGAACATTCTGGGAATTCCTTCTTCAATGCCCAAACAATTTTGTCACGGTGCTTTTCGGCACCCGCTGATAACAACTGGCAAACCAACACATCCGCATATTTATCAATAGTGACGCCGGGCAGTCCGTCTGATTCGGCAGCGATTAGTCGATAACCAGTTAATCCGTGACGTTCGATCAAGTCTTCTCTTGACGCTTGCGCTATGGCTATACGTCTTTGAAAGAAACCATTATCAATAATTTCATTTTGTTCAAATGTCCAAATCCGCACTTGAATTTGCGACTCTGGCGACCAAGCCCCTCTCCCTAAAAACTTACCATCATGGGACATCACATCTACGGTGTCTCCCATGTTGGTTCTGCCTATAGTTTTTTCTATCGCGCGAGAGAAAATCCAAGGATGTTTACGTAATAAAGACTTTTCACGACCGGGCTGCAAAATGACGCTAGATGACATAGGATAACTTTTATAAATAATTTGGCTCAATTGTACATGAGGGTTAGTCTTTGCTAAACAGAATTCCCGCATCTAAAAAGGATTAAACACTATGAGTAGTTCCATGCAGTTTATAAAACACGAAAACGGTTGTACACCTGACTCATTAGGAATTAGCCATACCGACATCCCCTCGCTGACATCTGGTCAGGTTTTGATCAAAGTGGCGTGCTTTGGTTTGAATAGAGCTGATACTCTTCAAAGGCAGGGTAAATACCCTGCGCCAGCAGGTGAAAGTGATATTCTAGGCTTGGAAATGAGCGGTGAAGTTGTGCAAGTTCATTCTCAGCAAACAAGTCCTCATGCTTTTGAAATCGGCGATAAGGTATTCGGCTTAGTGGCCGGAGGAGGATATGCTGAATATGTGGCGGTGCACAGTCAACATCTGATGAAAGTGCCTTTAAATATGGATATGCCTCAAGCTGCAGGCATAGCTGAATGTTTTCTGACGGCATTCCAAGCACTCTTTATTGAAAATAATTTACAACCCAAACAACATGTCTTGATCCATGCAGGAGCAAGTGGAGTGGGGCTTGCGGCTATTCAGTTAGCTAAAAGACATGGCTGTGCTGTTGCTGTGACAGCATCCAGCCAGGCGAAGTTAGACTTATGTAAACAACTAGGTGCGGACTTGGTCATCAATTATAAACAACAAGATTTCGCGGATGAAATAGCCAAACATTGGCAAGGCTGTGATTTAATCATCGATTTTGTTGCTGGTGATTACCTCAACCGAAACCTAAAACTGTTAAATATTGATGGTAGCGTGCTTTATTTAGCTATGTTGGCTGGACGCTATGCAGATAACTTAGACATGGCGATGATGTTGGGAAAGCGGGCCACTGTCAAAGGGTCTACGCTGAGAAGCCGGCATGATAAATATAAAACCCGTCTGATAAAAGCGTTTAGCCAGACATGTTTAGCAGATTTTGATAGTTGCAAACTCGTGCCTAATATTGATACTGAATATGCTGCAAAGGATGTAGGCAAAGCTCATCAACGGTTAGAAGACAACAATACTATGGGCAAGTTAATTTGTTGTTGGTAAACTTTAAATTAAAACGTGTATTTTAATGCCCTTGTTAATAATTTAATCAATCTATGCATCACTTTCTTAATCCATTACAATAATAATCTCGTAGTTTCTCAGATCATTATTGTTAAGAATAACCTGTTTTACGCGACCCTATTATAAATAATAATCTTCTTGCTGAACATGATTTTGGCGCAATAGGTAAGGGCGTATTCGAAGGTAAAACAAATTAACTGTTATAGATTGAAAAGTGACCGGTATTTTGATTGTTATATTATAAAACAGGGTATGAGCGATACGAACAAGACTCTGATATCTACATTTATTTACTTTGGTTAAATTCTATACTTATTTAGATAATGTTAATTCTAGAATGTGCTGGAAGAGTAAAATTAAGTAAGCTTTAATTTCAATTGAGATAATAATTTGATGCAAAATAATAAACCGATAATTCCTAAAACATTGACGCGCGAAAATTTCATTCAGTTTGGTGATGTGATAGAGGTAAATGAAAACGCCAAAAATTTTAGCATTAATGATGGATTTACACAGCGTTATCATGATCTAGCACAAGTAGATGTGACCCAAGAAAACGGTCGTACCTTAATTAATATCTTTCGTTCAACACCTCTAGAACAACCTGTGAGTATTAAGATGATGGAACGTCACCCATTATCAAGCCAAGCTTTTATTCCAATGGGGCAACAACCGTATTTAGTGGTGGTTGCGCCTAAAGGTGAATTGGACATGACAAAACTTGAAGTGTTCTTAGCTTCATCAAACCAAGGGGTGAATTATCATAAAGGCACTTGGCATCACTATTGTTTGGCATTAAATCATGTCAGTGATTTTATAGTGGTTGACCGCGGTGGGGTTGGAGATAACTGCGATGTGATAAAGTTGGACGGATCACTGGTTATAGCTCAGAGCTAACGTAAACAGTAAAATTAATGCCAACTTCAAAAGAATAGAGCCACATCTAGCGGGCTGTTTCAAAATTATAGGAAACACAATGAGTAAACGAATTAATGAACATGGTTATAAAATTGCCGATTGTCTTTACAACTTAGTCAATAATGATGTGCTGCCTGGTTTACAAGTTAATAAACAAGATTTTTGGCAAGCGGTTGCAGCTGTGTTTAATGAGTTTATTCCTAGAAACAAAGCTTTGTTGGCTACTCGAGAAGAGCTGCAATCAAAAATTAATACTTGGCATTTAGAACATCTGAACGGCGAATTTTCACAACAAACATATCAACAGTTTTTGACTGAGATTGGTTATTTGGTTCCTGAAAAAAGTGATTTTCAAATCACTACAGAAAATGTTGACGCTGAAGTTGCTTTAATTGCAGGGCCCCAGTTAGTAGTGCCACTAATGAACGCACGATTTGCACTCAATGCCGCCAATGCTAGATGGGGCAGTTTATATGACGCCCTTTATGGCTCTGATGTAATCGTTGATGACCTTTTAAAAGTTGATGACCTTTTAAAAGTTGATGACTCTTTAAACGTTAATGACTCTTTAAACGTTAATGACTCTGCCACAAAACCAGCCTCTGGTTACAATCCTATTCGTGGTAAAAAAGTACAAACTTTTGCTCGTGACTTTTTAGATGCATCCTTACCATTGGTTCAAGGCAGTCATCATGATGCGGTTCAATATAAAATCAATAACCAGCAGCTTATTATTCATTTAAATACAGGTAGCTTGGTTAACTTAAAAGACATGACTCAGTTTGTTGGATTTAATGGTTCCACAGAAAGTCCCAGTGCAATTTTATGTATCAATAATGGGTTACATATTGAAATTCAAATTGATGACACCAACTTAATTGGTCAAACAGATGCTGCTGGTGTGAAGGACGTTGTTCTAGAATCTGCATTGAGCACCATTCAAGATTGCGAAGATTCCATAGCAGCGGTAGATGCGGCAGATAAAACAGCAGTTTATGCTAATTGGTTAGGACTGATGAAAGGTGATTTGTCTGAAACTATCAGTAAAGGGGGCAAAGAAACCACCAGAACACTTAATCCAGATAGAACATACCTGTCTGCAGACGGTGAACCCATGAGTTTACCGGGGCGCAGCTTGCAATTTATCCGTAATGTAGGTCATTTAATGACAACGGACGCTATATTAACGGTGAATGATGATGAAGTGCCCGAAGGCATTCTAGATGCCCTGATAACATCCTTGATTGCTCTTCACGACTTAAATGGTTCATCTAAGTTTGTGAACTCTAAACATGGCAGCATCTATATTGTTAAGCCTAAAATGCATGGGCCCGAAGAAGTACAATTTACCAATGACTTGTTTATCCGCGTAGAGACTAGTTTAGGCCTTGCAGAAAATACTATCAAAATGGGTATTATGGATGAAGAGCGGAGAACTTCAGCCAATCTAAAAGAGTGTATTCGTGAAGCAAGTGCTCGTTTGGCCTTTATTAATACTGGGTTTTTAGATAGAACTGGCGATGAAATACACACCAGCATGTTAGCAGGGCCAGTGGTTCGAAAGGAACTAATGAAAAATGAAAAATGGATTTCAGCCTACGAAAATAGAAATGTGGTAATTGGTCTAAAAGCAGGTCTTAAAGGTAAAGCGCAAATCGGTAAAGGTATGTGGGCTACACCTGATGAAATGGCAGCAATGCTAAAGGCTAAAATAGGTCATCCAAAATCCGGTGCATCATGTGCATGGGTACCTTCACCTACAGCAGCCACATTACATGTTATGCATTACCATCAAGTTAATGTTTCAGAGGTACAACAGCAAATATTAACTGAGGCTAATACGAGTGAAGTTCATGCTCATCTAGAAGCGTTGCTAACTATTCCGTTGCTTAAAAACAGTGCAGATTTGTCAGAACACGAACGACAAGACGAATTGAATAATAATGTCCAAGGATTATTGGGTTATGTGGTGCGTTGGGTTAATCAGGGAGTAGGGTGCTCAAAAGTTCCCGATATTGATAACGTAGGGCGCATGGAAGACAGAGCGACATTACGTATATCCAGTCAACATATTTGCAACTGGTTACATCATGGTTTACTGAGTACTGATCAAGTCATGCAAACCCTTAAACGTATGGCGGTTGTTGTGGATACTCAAAATCAACAAGATAGTTCTTATATTTCAATGGCACCAAACTTTGATTCCAGTTTAGCTTTTCAGGCAGCAGTAGACCTTATATTTAAAGGCAAGGAACAGCCAAGTGGTTACACAGAACCCTTGTTGCATAAAATGCGCAATGAACTTAAAGCACAGCTTAACTAATCAACGTCGAGAGTTAGTATAAAAATATTATCAGTTGTGAGTGTTTTAGAATCTAAATTTGACTCTCTAAAAAGTGACTAAATGTTTTGATGCATACTGACGCATCAAGACATTTTCTAAAGGTATAAATCATCTTCATCTTCACCTGCATTGTAAAAACATCAACTCACAGACTTTAATTTCAAGTTGTTTTGGTAGCATTTGAATTTTTTGAATGAAATAAACAAATGCTTAAAAGTAATTTTTGTTAGCATGATAATAATATAATATCCATAAACGAAGTTTAAGTATTCAACTGTTGGTTATCAATTCGGTAATTAAATCTTTTTAGGCCTCCCATGTTAGCAAATCTATCTCCCTATAAACTTGAGCAACTGAAAGTAGTGGTGCTGACAGGTGCCGGTATTTCGGCCGAATCTGGATTGAAAACCTTTAGGGATAATAATGGCTTATGGGAAGAACATAGTATTGAAGATGTGGCTACTCCTGAAGGATTTGAACGTAATGCAGACTTAGTCTATCGATTCTACAATCAGAGACGGCGCCAGTTACTCAGTCCAGAAGTGCATCCTAATAAAGCGCACCTAGCACTAGCAAAATTAGAAAATGCATTAGCTAACAATTTCACCCTGATCACCCAAAATGTAGATGATTTGCATCAAAGAGCAGGTAACAAAAATGTGCTTCATATGCACGGCAGTTTGATATCCGCTAGATGTTTAACCTCGGGTAGTTGTAGCGCTATATTTGACGATTTAGATCACACTAATCAGTGTGATTGCTGTTATCCATCAAGCAATATGCGGCCAGATATCGTATGGTTTGGTGAAATGCCAAAATATATGCAGGAAATTGAGACGCTTTTGTATGCTGCCGATGTATTTGTTTCTATTGGCACTTCAGGCACTGTTTATCCCGCGGCCGGTTTTGTCAGTCAGGCTAACCATTATGGTGCTTACAGCGTAGAGTTAAATCTAGAGCCAAGCTCAGGGCAGAACAAATTTTCCGAGAATCACTATGGACCTGCTAGTCAATTGGTCGTTCAGTTCGTGAATACATTATTAAAAGGTCATAACTTTGATTGAACATTTACAACAATATTGGTTAGAGTTTTTAACCATCGCTAGCGTGCACTTGCTGGCTGTCGCTAGTCCAGGGCCAGATTTTGCCATTGTACTAAAACACAGTATCAGTTTTGGACGAAGAGCAGCTATTATTACTAGTGTTGGGGTTGGGGTTGGCATCCTCATCCATGTTGGCTATTCGTTATTAGGTATTGGTATTATAATAAAAACCACTCCTGTGCTTTTTCAAATTTTTAGTTATGTTGCTGCTGCATATTTATTTTATTTAGGCTGGGGAGCAATAAGCAGTTCTGCGCCTAAAAACATAACTAATGTAGAGGTTGAAAAAGTTATTCAAATTATTTCTGATAAGAAAGCCTTTATGGTGGGATTTTTAACTAATGGTCTAAACCCTAAAGCCACGCTGTTCTTTTTATCGGTTTTTGCCGTAGCTGTATCACCCGATACCCCAAATTTAATTAAGCTGGGGTATGGTTTATATTTGGCTGTGGCTACCGGTGTTTGGTTTTGTGTGTTGTCATTGTTATTAAGTTCTAAAAAAGTGACGATTTTTATCGGTAAAAAAGGTTACTGGTTTGATAGGGTTATGGGTGTTGTATTGATTTTGTTGGCGATAAAGCTGGTTATGCCTGTATAGTGCGCGTTTGTATCGTAATAGAGATCGTTAAGTAGGAATATAAGTGGAACAAAAAAAGTATGAAATACAAGGCGGCAGCCTCGAAAAGTCTCTAAAGGGTGAAACCCAATTAGATCTAAAAGCGATTGCTGAAGAAGCATGGAATTTATCAAAAAACACTAAAACAGCCGTTTTACATGGTGTGCTGTTATTGTTTTTTATCGCCATTGTATTTGCCTGGGTATTGCAATCATTTTTTGGCATCTCCGATTTAAGTGTTGTGCCCCCAAGTTTGATGATTTCACTAAAAGTCGCGGGCATCATTGTTACTACACCGATAATAGCCACCATGTTTTTGTTAGGAATTTCACACAGCGTAGGTATTAAACCAAAATTCACCTCTATTCTAAAAAATGTAATTGGCTCTGTTTTAGTCATTTTACTGGCCCTGTTATTAGCTGCGATGTCAGATGTGGGGTCGTTTATTGGTTCACAAATTAGTGTGTTGTTAGGTGTGGCGGTGTTGTTTTACATAAATCTAGCCACAAGTTTTTCAATCATGTTGTTAATTGAAAAAAAGCTAGCGCCGAGTCAATCTGTGATCCAGTCTTTGAAGGTGTTTCACAAATATTGGATGCCACTTTCGATGTTTTACATAGTGTATTATCTTTGTCTGTTTTTAGGCGCCTTGTCCTTAGGTTTTGCGTATATTTGGATAATTCCCTTTTTCATTAATATGAGAGGTATATTATATCGGGAATTATTTGGCGTTAAAGTGCTTAGTGTTAAGAATCAATCGAACCCTGATGAGGCGGTATTTCATGCGTGATTTTATTAAAATATCTGTTGTGACCCTTGCTGTTGTAATCAGCACAATAGTATTCATTGTTTTACTACAACAATTTAAAACTAAAGACGTTGCGGAAGACATTATTAGCCTGAATGGTTTACACATCGCTCCACTAGATAGCAGTAGGAAAGCAGTACCAAATTTTTCTGATTATGCTGATGTTATCGAAAAAAAACAGGCGTTTTTTGCTTATTTACAACCTGAAATTCAAAGACAAAATGAGATTGTATTAAAAGAGCGTGAAATGGTAATTGCTCTGCAAGCGTTATTCTTAAAACAACAAGAGTTTAATAAGCATCAAAAAGCAGTATTTAAGAAGTTAGCAAAAAAATATCAATTTAGCAGTGATAAATCTCTATCTGTAGAACAAACCTTAGAAACATTAGTCAGAAGAGTTGACACAATACCAGAGGCCCTCATTTTAGTTCAGGCGGCGAATGAATCTGGTTGGGGCGAATCAAGGTTTGCTCAAAAGGGCTACAATTTTTTTGGTCTTTGGTGTTTTAAAAAGGGCTGTGGTTTTGTACCTAAACAACGTACTGATGGGGCTGAACATGAAGTCGCAAGGTTTAGAGATTTGTCACATGCAGTTATGACCTATGTTCGTAACATCAATCGTCATTATGCATATAAAGACTTACGTGTAATAAGGCAAATTCTTAGAGAGGCTGATAAGCCCGTTACTGCAAGAGCTCTCGCAGTCGGTCTATCAAGTTATTCTGAGCGTGGACAAGAATACATTGATGAATTGTTAAGCATGTTGCGAGTAAACAGAAAACATATGGAAACAGAGAGTTGAAATTAATTATATTTATATTAGGGCTGACGATTTTAAGTTCATTTGCTGCTGCAGAGACCTTAGAAGTAGAGTATTCGAGTTTTTATAGTCATGTTAAAAAACTGGATGATCCTGAGACAAACGTATTAAGGTTTGCTTTTGGATTTCAGCATATTACCGAGGAACGTCTTTGTCACATCAGCAGTGCAAAAATAGTTACGCAAAAACAAACATTAGAATTAACGGTAGAAGATAATGAGCGTTTTACGGTGCCAACAGATAAAATTCTTAAAATGGCTAAGGCACAGGTAGTCCTCGAATTAGATGATCAGGCAAATAGATGTGATATGTCAGTGCAATTAGAGACGTTACCGAGTTATTTGAAGACACAATATAGCCATGATGAGCTGTTGTTATTGTTTGAGCAATATCAGGCATTTTTTGATGAGATGGGCGGATTTCTGTCGTTTATGATGCCTTCTGCTGAAGGTTTACTGTTTCACTTCGAAGAGGGGGTCACTTTACCTGAAAGTTTGCAACCCTTAATGAATAAAGAGGGAACTATAGCGTTGAACAAAATATGGCTGGCACAGGGGAACGGACTTGAATTGCCCCAAAAACCGTTACGCATAACCACTATTGTGGAGAAATAAGTTATTTAGTAAGAAGAGGTATGCAGAGTGACTATGTTACCCTGCATTCAATAATTATTTAGGGCTAATCTCTCCTAGAGAATAAACGCCTACTCCCGCCAGTACTACGGTTACGGCGCATATTTGAACGAAGCTCTGTTCTTTTGCTGTCCAACCAACTGTCCCTATTTACATTAGCTTCAGAGCCTCTGCGAGTTTCTTCAGTTGTTCTGAATTTGCAAAATTGTCTATAAGCTGACAAATCTTGTGACAACTCTTGAATGACCAATTCGATCATAATGGCATCATCTACATATCCTAAACCAGGAATGTTGTCTGGCACTAAATCTTCAGGTTCACTAAAATAGGCAAGTGAAGTCAGAATTTCATT
Organism: Paraglaciecola psychrophila 170; assembly: GCF_000347635.1. NCBI lineage: Bacteria > Pseudomonadati > Pseudomonadota > Gammaproteobacteria > Alteromonadales > Alteromonadaceae > Paraglaciecola > Paraglaciecola psychrophila. The sequence goes on from NC_020514.1 coordinate 2,687,692, forward strand.
TTTTTCATCTTCTGGCATTTGCCATTCTGGGTCTTCTAAAGCAGAAATAAGAGTTTCGAGAGATTCCATTCTGCGTTTAACAAAATCAGGTAAATTAGCCTGTTCCATTTCTGCACAAACGGAACGTGCTTTCTGTAACACTTCGGCCGGTGGTAATTTACTGGCTTTACTCATTGCGGCTTTCATCATGGTACGAAAATGTTCTAAGTCACTATCAGAAAGTTCGAAACTAATTTGAATGGGCATGTTGTCAATCCTTGTTTTATTATTAGATATCTACCTTAAAGAGCAGCCGAGAGTCTGTCAATTGCACAGTTCAAATATCGTCCCTAATCTGCTCTTTATCCGAAGTTAATGTGCAATTAATTGGTATTTAGTCTGTACCCAGCTGATATTTTATTTGCTCTTCAATTCTATGAACACTAGCACGACCATGCTCAATAAGTTCTTTGGCTCGATAAAACTCCATCATACCGAAATCACGAAGCTGTGGTTCAATTAGAATGTCCGGTGGATCGCCAGCTAGGCGAGAGCGAGTCACTCTTGCAGATAGGATATCTAATGATCCTGTCATAGCATTAATAATGGATGGAGCAGGGGGCACAATAATATGATTCTGACTTGGTATCTGTGGTGTTTTTGACGGTTCCACATTGGCAGGCTCAAGAATTTCTAAACATTCTTCAGTCAAAAATTCTTGGTCTGTAATTATGTCTTGCTCAGTTGCATCAGGAGTTGTATCTCCATCCTTCTTAAACCATTGTTGAATTTGTTGCTGACTACGTTTAAAAAAATCGGATGTCTTTTTTTGGTTATTACTATGATCAATAGGATTGGCGACCAAAGATTGAGGTCTAAAATCTGCACTTAGATTAACTGCGATCACAATGTCTGCACCTAACATTCTGCACATATTAACTGGCACAGGATTAACCACGCCCCCATCAACAAGCCATCTATTTTCAAATAAAATCGGCGGAAACAAACCAGGAATCGCACATGATGCCTTAACAGCTTCAACCACAGAGCCACTCATAAAGTTAACTTCTCGGCCGCTGTATAAGTCCGTGGCGACAGCTGCAAAAGGTTTATTTAACTCTTCAAAGGTTTCAAAACTAAAGTTATCTTGCAGGGCTTTAAATACTTTAAGCCCACTCACGAGGCCACCTTTATGAAAACCGACTCCCATCAAAGCAAACACCTGCCAATCTGTTAGGCTTTCAACCCATTCAGCTAATTCTGACAATTTCCCAGAGGCATAAGCGGCTCCCACATAAGAGCCTATAGAGCACCCGGATACTATATCTATCTCGATGCCCATTTCTTCTAGAGCTTGGATCACGCCTATGTGCGCCCATCCTCTTGCAGCGCCGCTTCCTAATGCTAGACCAATTTTCATAAATATATGTTTTTAATCCTAAATGTTGGTTATGTTGAGCGACATTACTTCTTTAAACTGTGTCGAAGTGACTGAGGTCAGTTCGGGAGGATCAAAACCAATATCACCGTTTTCAAATGGTGTAGATTGAGTTTTTAAAGCAACAAAATCAAATTGAGTATTATCAGCTAGATGCGAAGGCACCACATTTTGTAATGCTTTTGTCATGGATTCTATTCTGCCAGGAAAGCGCTGCTGCCAATCTTGCAACATACCTTTTATGACTTTTCTTTGCAGATTTTCTTGGGAGCCACAGAGATTGCAAGGAATAATCGGGAATTCAAGGTGTTGAGAATAAGCAGCAATATCCTGTTCGGCGCAATAAGCCAGTGGCCGAATAACCATTTGTTTGCCATCATCACTGACTAATTTTGGTGGCATCGATTTTAACTGCCCCCCATTAAACATGTTAAGAAAGAGCGTCTCCAACATATCATCTCTATGATGTCCCAGTGCAATTTTAGTGGCTTTTAATCGCGTAGCTGTGTTGTATAAAATGCCTCGGCGCAGTCTTGAACAAAGTGCACAGGTAGTTTTACCTTCAGGTACTTTATCTATTACGATGGAATAAGTGTCTTCTTCTACTACCTCAAAATCTACACCAAGCTGGGTAAGGTATTCAGGCAATACATGCTCTGGGAACCCAGGTTGTTTCTGATCAAGATTAACCGCAATAATACTAAACGAAATGGGTGCTACTTTTTGCATATGCAGCAACATATCCAACATAGTGTAACTATCTTTCCCTCCAGATAAGCAGACCATGACTTTGTCGCCATCTTCAATCATATTAAAATCAGCTAGCGCTTTACCGGTGTTATGTCTGATGCGTTTTTGTAATTTATTGAAGCTTTGTGTGTTTTTGCTTATTAATACTGGATAATTGATTCATGGATATGCTTATATTTTATTGACTAAAAAGTTTGCCTCATATGGCTGGATAATTATACTGGAAAAAAATTCCTGTTTCTGAACTAAACCTTTGTTTAATGGATATGTTGTTTTTATGCCTTATAGTTTGTCAATACAAGACCTATTTTTTACTTGGTCAAAACAAAGTGAATTTGCTCTACGTATACCTAATTGGCAAGTGGAGACAGGAAAAAAAGTATTCTTATATGGACGTTCAGGGGAAGGAAAGTCTACGTTGTTGAATTTAATTTCTGGTATTGAAAACCGCTATAGTGGTGACATACATGTTTAGGTCAATGCATGACCGAATTAAGCCAAAGGCAAAAAGACACGTTCAGAGCGAATAATATTGGCATTATATTTCAACAGTTTAATTTATTGCCTTATTTATCAGCAGAACAAAATATACGTTTGTCCCAGCGTTTTAGAAGTGTAAATAAGACTGCAGACTCAATCGAACTAGCCTCAATATCTGAACGCTTAGAATTAAACCGTCATATACTCAAACAAAAATCAATTGAGCTGAGTGTTGGTCAACAGCAAAGAGTAGCCGTTACACGAGCCTTGTTCGGCTCGCCTGCGTTAATTATTGCCGACGAACCTACCTCGGCCTTAGATACTCAGACCAGAACACAATTTATCCAGTTATTATTAGACTCAGCTGAATCCTCGACGGTTATATTTGTTAGTCACGATATGTCTTTGGCTTCACACTTTGATCAACAATTAGCTCTAGCAGATTTACAGCAACCAAGGGGCGAAGTTGATGCTGCTTAAATTAGTCTTAGCAAGTCTATGGTCGCGGCGAGTTATGGCTATTCTGACTTGTACATCAATTGCGATAAGCATGCTGGTGCTTATTGGCGTTGAGCTTTTGCGTGTAGAGGTAAAAAACAACTTTGAACGGGCTGTATCTGGCGTAGACTTGATCGTGGGTAGCCGTACTAGTGGCATAAACTTATTACTATTTTCGGTGTTTAAAATTGGCAACCCTAGCAACAACCTGCAATGAAAAAGCTATCAAGATATAATTAATAGGTATTAAGTAGCTTGGTCGGTTCCGCTTTCGATGGGAGATTCTCATCAAGGGTTTTCTGTGATCGGCACAACGAGTGACTATTTCGAATATTTTAAGTATGCCGATAAACAAAACATTTCATTCGCGCAAAGTGAACGTTTTAAACGTTTATATGAAGTTATGTTAGGTGTAGATGCAGCTAAGAGTCTGGAATATAACATAAATCAATCGCTAGTCATGTCTCATGGCACCGGTAAGGTCAGCTTTACCCATCACGAAGACCATCCTTTTAAGGTAGTCGGGATATTAAAATCGACAGGTACACCCGCAGAACAGTCTTTATATATCCCCTTACAAAGCATCGATATCCTGCATCAAACACAACATATTCATGATGAATTATTAACAGATGCACCTTTAGGAAAACAATATCAATCACAGCTCAATGCGTTTTTACTTGGTAGTAAAAGCAAAATAGCCGTATTACGTTTGCAGCGAGATATTAATCAATATACACAAGAGCCGCTTAGCGCAATTCTGCCTACTTTAGCTCTACGTGAGCTTTGGAAAATTGTAGGTGCGGTTGAAATTAGCTTGAGGGTGATTTCATGGCTGATATTAGCTACAGCTCTTATTTGTATGAAAACTATGTTGTTGGCCTCAATGAAAGAGAATTGGAAGTGCTGAGAGCTTTAGGTGCTAAAGCGCATGTCATTATTTTACTGATTGGCGCTGAGGCTTTGTTGCCTAAAACTGTGGGTTCATTGGCAGGTTATTTATTGATCACATTGGGGTTACTACTAGGCCAGCCTTTACTTGAACAACAATTTGCCTTTTACATCAGCCCATATGTAGATTTCGCTTCCGTTGCACATTTCTTCTTTATAGCTGCATGTGCAGCTATATTATTGTCTTTTATCCCAGCAGTAGTTGCTTATAAAAAGTCACTACTTAGCGGCCTTAAACAATAGCTTGTTTTAGGCACATCTAACATTATACCGGTCATACAAAGCCTTAACATTTTACAGGTGACACGAAGCCATCAGGCTTAATCGCCAATACATCACAATTAAGTTTATCAATCACATGTTCTGCGGTGTTACCGATTAGCGCTGCAGAAATACCTTGCCGACCAATAGTACCAAGCACTACCAACTCTGCATCTAATTGTTCAGCGTATTTTGGGATCACGTCCTCTGGCAAGCCAATATCCACGTGACAATGTGTTTTACTTATGTGGTGTCTTTCACTGTGTTCTTGCATACATTGTTCATGGTGCTGCTTAGCTGATTCGTCGTACGAGGTGGGGTCAAACTCAGGAATTTCGATAACAATGTTGGCAGGTGTGCCAGGATAAGAATTAACTAAGTGAACATTTGAAGATAATAACTTAGCAAAATGTAAGGCTTGCTTCGTGATTTCTTCGTTTAACGAAATGTGCTCTTTGACATCAACTCCTACGTTAATTGCAGCAATAATTTGACCCCCAATAGGCCAATCATGCTCTTTTACTAATAACACAGGCACGGGTGCTTTTCGCATGATATGCCAGTCGGTGGGAGTGAAAATAACTGATTTTAATGAATCATGTTGCTGAGTGCCTTTAACAATCAGATCGTAGCCTTTGTCTATCACTTCATAAATAATGCTTTCATAAGGTCGATTATGCCAAACGATTTTAACATCGATGCTCACGCTTTGAGTACTGAATTTCTCTGAGACTAAATTAACTAACCAGTCAGTTCTGTCATCTATAACGGCCTGTCGCATATTTTCGCGCTCATCCATAGAGAGCATAGTGGTCATTTCGTACGAAAAGTCATAGATAGTTAGAAATGCAGTAATACTGGCGCCGTTGATTTTGGCTATTTCAATTGCTCTGGCTAATGATTTTTGGTTAGTAATCTCTGGCTCTATAACGGCTAATATTTTCTGATAATTCATACCGGACCTTTATATAAAATAGCGGATAAGTAGTTTAATAAGCTTATGAAAATATTTAATATTTTACCAGTGGTTAGGCGTCTAAAAGATGACTATTTTATTGAATTGAGCCTGAAATAGCTTGGAATAATTGATTTGTAGCGAATAACATGAGCAGTAAACCCATGAAAAATTTCGCTTTAGGGGTTTGGATTAATTGTTGAATCTTGTCGAATCCAGAAGCCATTAATATCATTATTGGTAAGGTGCCTAAACCAAAACCAGCCATAATAATAGCCCCCTGAAGTGCAGACCCGCTGGCCAAAGACCACGTTAGCACCGAATAAACTAAGCCACAGGGTAACCATCCCCAAATCATGCCATAGGGTAGAGCGTGTAATGGGCTTTTAAAGGGAAGTAATTTTTTTGACCATGGACGTATTAATTTCCAAAATTTGCTACCTAGCTTTTCAATGTTGCTAAGTCCTTGCCACCAACCCGCAATATATAACCCTAATAAAAATAGGAACACCCCGCTAACAAACTGCAAGATGATAATACCTTGATTAATTTGATGGGCAAACAAATAGCCAGCCCATCCAGTTATTGACCCTGCAATAATATAGCTTACTACTCGGCCGAAATTGTAGGCCAGAGTGTAAGGTAACATCGCTGAATTTTTAGGGACCGCATAAGTAAAAGCCCCCACGATGCCTCCACACATGCCTACGCAATGCACTCCACCTGCTAAACCAATTAGTAAAGCCGAAACAAACGTTAAGTCATTCATCACTTTTGTTAGATGTTGGTTGTGGTTCTGAGGGTTTCTTAGGCAGGTCATCGTCGAACAAAATACTACTACCGTGGCGCTCTAAATCCTCGAATTGATTAGATTTCACAGCCCAAAAAAACACACCGATTGCTATGCTCACTAGTAATATAGCCAGTGGGATCAAAACATATATACTGCTCAAGAGAAGGCCCTCTATTATTTAAGAAGTCGAGTGGAATTCACCACCACTATTAAAGAACTCACTGACATCCCCAGCACTGCCATCCAAGGACTCAGTAAACCCATCACAGCTAAGGGTAATATTAGTAAATTATATCCTATTGCCCAGCCGATATTTTGTTTGATTTTAGATTTACATCTTGCCGCGATACGAAAAATTGTTTGTATCTTAGCCAGATCATTATCGAGTAAGACTATATCCGCTGATGATTTAGCCAAATCAGATCCTGCGCCTAGCGTTATTGATACATCAGCTTGAGCCAATACGGGTCCATCATTTATGCCATCACCCACCATTAACACCACATGCTTATTTGCTTGAGCTACTTTAATTGTGTTTAATTTATCTTCTGGGCTTTGTTCAGCTAACCAATTATTAATGCCTAACTGTTCAGCAACCGATTTCACTATAGGTGCTATATCTCCACTAATTAAATTAATATCATAAGCTTTTAGATCGTTAATTAAATCAACCCCCTGTGGCCTGAGCTTATCGGTTAACAAAAAACCACAAAGTAAGTCACTGTCTGATTGAAGAAATACATTACAAGCACTCATATTCTCAGGAATTGATATATCCATAAAGCTCGCAGCTCCTAGTTTATAAGCAACCCCTGCGATAATGCCACTGACACCTTTTCCCATTTCACTTTGAAACTCAGTTACAGTGTGTGGACTCTCATAATCACGGAATGCCTTTGCAATAGGGTGAGATGAATATCGCTCAATGCTTGCAGCGAGTTCAAGATAATCTAAGTCTGGTTTTTGACTTGGATTGATGCACTGAGTCAGAACAAATTGTCCTTCTGTAAAAGTGCCTGTTTTATCTAAACCAATCCAGTCAACTAACGCGATTTGCTCTAAAGCATCCCCGCGTTTTAGTAACACTCCTTTACTGTTTAAATTAGCAATGGCACAAGATAAAGCAGAGGGCGTCGCTAATCCTAAAGCACAGGGGCAGGTAGCAATCAATACAGCAACCATTACCCATAGCGCTTCGGATGGGTCAATTTGTTGCCATACTACATAACTAACACAGGCTATTACTAAAACAACGATCACAAAATATTGAGAGAACTGATCAGCTAAACTTGCAATCCTTGGCTTAGTACTCATGGCTTGTGTCTGTAATTTATTGATTTGATTAAGTGTGGAATGTTGCAAGCTTGCGGTGACTTTCACGGTCAACGTGCCTAATTGATTCAAACTGCCGGCTAAAACTTGGTCACCAGTGAATTTACTGATCAAATCAAACTCACCCGTTAACATTGCTTGATCAAGTTGTCCTTGTCCATGAATAATAATCCCATCGACAGGAACTAACTCACCGGCTTTTACTAACACTAACTGCTGTACCTTTAAAGACTTAGCCAACACTGGGGTTAACGTATCACCTTCAATCAAAGTAGCAGTGGTGGGCATGTACTCCAGCATATTGGCAGATGCTTGAACCGCTTTGTAACGTGCGCTATGTTCAAGATAACGGCTAACCAACAGTAAAAATACAAACATACACAATGATTCAAAGTAGGTTTGCCCCGTATTTTGTGCCGTGGCAAACACGCCTGATATATATGTAATGCCTAAAGCCAAAACAATGGGCACATCCATATTAAATGTTCCAGCGCGCAGACCACGGACAGCGCTAGTATAAAATTCGGAGGCTGAATAGAGAATAACAGGGGTAGTTAATAACAAGCTAATCCAATTAAAGTATTGTTTAGTTTCAGCATCTATATGCCCGAACAAATCAAAAAAAGTGCCTATATTTAACATCATGACTTGCATCGTCATTAAACCAGCTAAACCTAAGCGCTTTAAAAACGCCTTGTTTTCTTGATTGAATGTAGCTTCATGTTGCTCGGGTTGAAAAGGTTTTGCGTGATAGCCTATTTTTTCAATATGACTTAATATCTGACTGAGCTTTAGTTGCTGACTATTCCACGTTACGCTCGCACGTCTGGCTGATACATTAACACCAACTTTCATGATGCCATTTAATTTAGCCAGTTGTTTCTCGATGAGCCATCCACAAGCCGCACAATTAATACCGCTAATGGTCAATTGAATTTCGCTTACGTCATTCTCACTTTCAACAAATTCCTGCAATATACTGTCGTCGTCGAATACTTTTAGTCTTTGTAGTAAGTCTGCTTCGTTTTCTGATGCCTTTTCAGCAAACTCACTTCGATAATGATAATAATCTTCCAATCCATTTTTAACTATTGCATCAGCCACCGCGCAACATCCAATACAACAAAAGGATTGCCTTTTACTCAATACAGAAGTGTGATGATTAAGCTGCGGGGCTATATCCAACCCACAATGAAAACACTTAGCCAACATAGCGCTACGGCTTTAGGTCAAATGGATTTGTTTGCGGCAAAGAGACCACTTTTTGAATTTTCCAATCTCCGTTAAAAGGATGTAAACTTAATTGCCACTTACCTAACATATTATCGGTCAATGGCGCACGGTATACTCCGTTAGCATCTCGTAACACAGTAACCGAAAAATCTTTAAACTTTTGCGTTGAATGATAGAAGTCTAAAATTAAAGCTTCACCGTTTTCAGGTTCGCCGCTGATAAAGATGACTTCAACATAGTCTGCAAATACTTGTGTCTTAGTTGATATATTGAGAGATTTAGCTTGCTGTAATTTTTTGATTTTGAGATTAATACCTCTGCCTTCTTTGTAGTAGTCGTCAATTACCATGCTGTCTTTGCCAGTAAATGCCAAATTCATCATTGTAAAGCTAAGAACCATAGATGTCAGTGGCACAATAATTAGAAACCAGGGCCAAAATTGTTTGTACCAAACTTTTAAAATATCAGATTGCATGTAAAGAAACGACTCAATGTTAAAATATAATAAATAAAAAAGCCCCGTAAACGGAGCTTTCAGTAAATAATCACGTCACTACTTGTCCTGAGATAAACTGTATACGTACGCACTCACCATATGTATTTTCTTTTCACCTAGTGTATTTTTAAATGCTGGCATTACACCGTTACGACCATACCTAAGTGTTTCTGTGATTGCTTTTTCAGTACCACCGTACAACCAAATTTGGTCAGTCAAGTTAGGTGCACCAATCAATTGATTACCTTTACCATCTTGACCGTGACAAGCAGCACATACAGCAAATCTAGCCTGGCCCCCATCTTTCATTGATTGATTTAAACTTGGGTCATCAAGATATTTTTGACCACTTAACTTTCTATCGCTTAAACTTAAAACATAAGCCACTAATTCTTGGATACCATCTTCACCATGTACAGCTAGTTGAGCAGGCATCATGGCCCTACGACCATTAATTAAAGTTTCAGTTATTTTCTCAGGTGAACCACCATATAACCAATCATCATCAGTTAAATTTGGAAAACCTCTTTGACCCCTTGCATCAGAGCCGTGGCACTGTGAACAATTTTGACTATACAAACGTTGACCAATTTTTAGCGCCTTTACATCTTTGACTAGTTCGGTAATAGGCTGTTTGTAATATGCATCAAAGATAGGAGCAAAAAGTTCGTTAGCAAATTCTACTTCTCTATCATATTGGTTGATCACTCCATTGGTCTTATTTGCCAGTATTGCAGCTTTAGACTCAGCCAATGATTGGATGTTTTGATTAGAACTTTGCCAATTAATTAGACCTTTATAATTGCCTAAGCCAGGATACAAAGCTAAGTAAATAAGTGCCCAAATAATACAAATGTAGAATAAAATTGTCCACCATCTAGGTAGCTGGTTATTGAGTTCGGAAATACCATCAAACTCATGATGCATATCGTCGCCTTCAGCTACACCTGTTTGATTAGACAAACACCAACGTAATATTAAAAAACAACCTAATATTGACCCCAGTGTGATCACTGAGATCCAGATACTCCAAAAACTACTCATCTACTTTAGACTCCCGCTTATCTTGCTGGGGCTCATCATCAAAAATAAGCTTTTCGGCCTCGTCAAAACTTGCTTTTGACTTTTTACTGTAAGCCCACCAAACTATTCCAATAAAAAATACAAAGACCAATACGGTATATATACTACCACTCGTTGCATAATCCATATTATTTCAACGCCGTGCCAAGAGACTGTAAATAGGCGATGAGTGCAACCATCTCCGTTTTACCTTTAACTGCTTCTTTTGCTCCAGCAATATCTTCATCTGTGTAAGGCACACCAAAATCTCTAAATACTGAAAGTTTCTTAGCGGTTAACTCACCATCTAGCTTATTTTCCATCAACCAAGGAAAACCGGGCATATTAGATTCAGGTACTAAGTCTCTTGCATTAATCAAGTGGATTCTGTGCCAATCGTCACTGTACCTTCCACCCACACGGGCCAAATCAGGCCCTGTGCGTTTAGAACCCCACAAGAAAGGGTGTTCCCACACTGATTCACCGGCTACAGAGTAATGACCATAGCGCTCTGTTTCAGAGCGGAAGGGGCGTATCATTTGGCTGTGACAGCCCACACAACCTTCACGAATATAGATATCTCGACCTTCCATCTGAAGGGCAGTGTAAGGTTTTAAACCTTCAACTGGCTCCATCAATTGTTGTTGAAACATAAGCGGTGTAATTTGCGCCATGCCTCCCAAACTAATAGCTACCAAGATAAGAACAGCCAATAGGCCTGCATTTTTTTCAATCAACGCATGTGCATTTTTCATAGTCTGACCTCTTTAAGCCGGTTGTACTTCTGGTTCAATTGCCTTTTCTACATTTACACTTTTAACAGTTCTGTAGACGTTGTAAGCCATGATTAACATGCCCGACACAACTAAAACACCACCGACAAAGCGTAATAAATAGAATGGTTTTGAAGCTTCAAGTGATTCTACAAAACTATAAGTTAAGGTTCCGTCAGCATTAATTGCACGCCACATTAACCCTTGTAAAACACCCGACATCCACATAGCGACTATGTATAACACCACGCCAACTGTGGCCAACCAAAAATGTACATTAATCAATTTTATGCTGTACATCCTGGGCTTATCAAACAAAATTGGGATCAGATGGTAGATAGATCCTATAGATACCATTGCAACCCAACCCAAAGCGCCAGAATGGACATGTCCAATAGTCCAATCGGTATAATGTGAAAGTGCATTAACTGTTTTGATTGCCATCATAGGGCCTTCAAATGTCGACATGCCGTAGAATGACAACGAAACAACAAGAAAACGTAATATAGGATCAGTTCGTAGCTTATGCCATGCGCCTGATAACGTCATAATACCGTTTATCATACCGCCCCAAGAAGGAACGAATAATATAATAGACATTGCCATACCTAAAGATTGAGTCCAGTCGGGAAGGGCAGTGTAATGTAAATGGTGTGGGCCAGCCCAAATATACAGAGATATTAATGCCCAAAAGTGAACAACTGACAAGCGGTAAGAATAAACAGGGCGTCCAGCCTGTTTAGGTACGAAGTAATACATCATACCCAAGAAACCAGCAGTTAAGAAAAAGCCGACCGCATTGTGCCCGTACCACCACTGGATCATGGCATCAACTGCACCAGCATAGATAGAATAGGATTTTGTCAAAGAAACTGGTATTGCCATACTATTAGCAATGTGCAACACCGCAACAGTTAACATAAACGCACCGAAGAACCAGTTAGCTACATATATGTGTGAAACTTTTCTGATAATCATGGTCCCAAAAAAGTTAATTACATAAGACAACCAGACTATAGTAATTAATATATCGATAGGCCATTCAAGCTCACCGTATTCTTTTGAGCTCGTAAAACCCATAGGTAGTGTTATCACGGCTAGCACAATAACAAGCTGCCAACCCCAAAAAGTAAAGGAAGCCATTTTGTCGCTGAACAACCTTACATTTGATGTTCTTTGCACCACATAAAAAGATGTAGCAAACAAGGCACATCCGCCGAAGGCAAAGATAACCGAATTGGTATGCAATGGTCTCAGCCTAGAGAATGTTAACCACGGGGTGTCGAAATTTAATGCGGGCCAATATAGCTGAGCGGCAATTAACACCCCCAAAGCCATACCAATAATTCCCCACACCACTGTCATGATTGCGAATTGCCGAACTACTTTATAGTTGTATTCGGGATGTACTTGAATAGCTTCACTCATTTAATGAATCTTCCACTCTTGTTAACGATAAATTTACAGGCTTCTTACAAATAAAAACAACTAGGCTAATTTTTAAAGCTTTTACTAAGCAATTGATATTAAGACTAATATACAGTACTTGTATTACTATTTTAAGGTTCTTTTATTCAAAAAAAATTTAAATACTTACTTGTTAATGACTATGTTTTTGAACACAATTAGTGCCAGTTTATTCTAGGCGCAGTGTAATTGTGAATCCTACTTTTTTTGCCAAAATATTACTCCCTTTGCTCGTTTTTACAGCAGCTGTAGGACTATTTTTAAATTATACAGATTCTTCACCTATAAAAACCACAAAACAGTGCAACATTGATCTAACGCAAGAATGTGTTGTATTTGATAAGAACAAACAAATTTCAGTTCAATTTCTACAAGTGATTGAGTTAGAGGAAGAATTAGCACTCACTATTACTGTGCCAAACAACACAAATATTACACAAATGTGGGTACAAGGTATCAATATGTATATGGGGAAAAATGCTGTAATAGTTGACTCTGTATACGCAAAGAAACAGCAAAAGGTTTATAACGCACGTTTATTTTTAGGCTCTTGTAGTGAGCCGTTAATGAGATGGCAACTCATTATTCAGACCAGCGATGAAAGCCAATCAGAGCAGTCTTGGTTTTTTAATTTTGCTACAGATAGAAACAAGGAAAGTTGAATAAGTCCACGCTCATCCAACGTCCAAAATAGTGTGTTATCTTACATCTGAGATTGTAGATAAATTGACCAAACCTGGACGTTTGATCAACCCTATTTTGCTGTTTAAGGCCATTGGGATGAACCATTTCAGGGTCATCCAGAAGAACTAACTATATGTGTCGGGTAACATAATCTTGCTCTGCGTCACAAATACTCATGGTGTCTTTTAAAGCTTGAGCAACGGCATACTCAACCCGCAAATCACTTTCTAACATCGAAGGTACATCTGTACCTATCATAAGTCCGTCACGGTCGACCATGTTAGGTGTGCCTTCTAAAAACAGCATCCGCTCTATTAATTTGGTGGCGTGACCTTTCTCATCATCAAATTCATGGGAAATACGTTCATATAACTTATAAAATCCCCAGTCTTGATACATTTGAGAATGAATAAAGTATTGATCCATAGCTGCTAACTCAAAGGCGAGTAGGGCATTAAGTTGGTCAATTATGACTTTTATACCTTGCATATTAGTCTCCTTCAACTTGGCTTTGTAAATAATTTTCTAGACCTAAATGTTTAATTTGATATTGCTGGGTTTCAATCCAATCAATATGATCTTCTTCGTAGCTTAAGATGGATTCAAGTAAATCACGAGTCACAAAATCTTGTAACGTCTCACATAAATGAATAGATTTTTTTAATAATGGAATTTGTGAATTCTGAAAAGTCATATCGCAGCTCAGCATTTCAACCGTTTCTTCACCTATCATTAATTTACCCAACATTTGTAAATTAGGTAAACCTTCCAGAAATAAAATACGCTCTATTAATTGATCGGCTTGTTTCATATCTTTAATAGATTTTTTGTAGGCCGCGTTATTTAGTTTCTCTAGCCCCCAATTTTTAAACATGCGCGCATGTAAAAAATATTGATTTATTGATGTGAGTTCGAAGGTAAGTATTTCATTTAATGCAACTAATACTTGTTTATCGCCTTTCATTAACTGTATTCCATTGTAGTAACTAATAACAAATTATAATAGTAAGCGCTTAGAAAAACCACCGTTAATTAGAAAATAATCTTATAAAACAAGGTGATACATAATACAAACGATTCTCGTTTCAATCTTTATTTAGGCCTTACATACTCTGGTAATAGCTGCAGACTTTCCTCAGCAAACCCCGTTCCAGCCTCGGTAAAAAAGTTAAACACCTTATCTGAACCTGCCTCTATAAGTGGTTGTATCTCGTCTTCATAACGGGCAATAGATGCTATTTTGCCTGAATAATTAGCGTGTTGAAGTTGCTCGGTAATATTGCAGATATCATCAATAGAAGGTAACGCCAGTAAGATTAACTGTACTTGGGTTAAGTCCATATTCTCCCATAAATCGACGTCCTCTCCGTCTCCCACCATGGCTTGATAGCCTATTGTTTTCAGATGACTTATACGGCTAGGATCTGCATCCATTCCCCAAACTATATTACCTACCATGCTGTTAAGAGATAAATAAGCACCTTTGCCGACTCTTCCCAAACCGATCACTATAATCTCAGCCCCAACTGGTTGTACGTAAACGTCTTCATGCAACCGGTGTGGACTTTCAAAAGTTTTGAGTCGGTCTTTAAATTTGGTGTATTGGTTGTGTGAGGTTTTGTAAGCTAAACCAGTTAATACAAAGGAAAACGATACGGCCAAAGCTAAAACCACTAACCACTGGGCACTTAACCATCCTAGGCTTACTAACAATGCAACTACAATGAGACCAAACTCACTATAGTTTGATAACACCAGACTGGCTAAATAACTGGTACGTGCTCTTAATTTTAAAAAAGTAAATAACGAAAAGAACAAAGCAAACTTAATGGGGATAAATAAGCAAAGTATTATGGCTGTCAGCATTAGGTCTAGGGTAGGGAGCGCACTAAAGCCAATGGTAAGGAAAAAGCCGACCAGAAAAATATCTTTAAAATTCATGAGGGCTTTTGACATTTCTGCAGACTTTACATGTGTAGCGATAAACATTCCGACAATTAAAGCGCCTAAATCACCTTTAATTCCCAAAGCTTCAAAAAGCTCGTAACCACCCAATGCAAATAGGAACCCAGATAATATTAATAATTCACCATGACCCACACGCTCTAAAATCATTGACCATATTGGTTTTGCGAAAAATAATAATAACAATAATAACGACCATATAGACGGTACTTTTCCTGTAGCGATAACTAGAAAAAGCACGGCTACTATGTCCTGCATAATCAACACACCAATGGCTAACTTGCCATGACGGGTCTTGATTTCACCACTTTCCTCGAGAATTTTAACAATACACACGGTGCTACTAAAGCTTAATGAAAAAGCGAGTAGGGCTTGTGATGACCAGTCTAAGTCAGCAAAAGCCGCTAAACCAAGCCAAGACACAGCAAATAATAATAAGTTTATTATGGTTACCCATATTACCGAGTGGAAAATACTACCTAACCAGACTTCTTTTTTATACAAATCACGCACATTAAGCTTTAAACCAATGGTAAATAACATCAAAGTTATGCCTAAATTGGCGATTGTCTGCAAGGCGTCTGTTGAGTGAAAACCCAGGTAATTTAGAGTAAATCCTGCAATCAAATAACCGATCAGAGGAGGCAAGCCAACCAATTTAAGGCCAAGACCACAGATGAATGCTAGGAGAATAAATGCGAATTCCATATGAACTCTATGACAATAATGAAGTGACTATTATGGTAACGATTTTATTTAGGAAAGCTAGTTGAAGAATGGTAAGTTAATGTTTTTGTGATAATTAAGAGATCTCTTAGATGGTTGATTACTCATCGAATAAACAAACATTAACTTACCATTCGTTGACAATAATCAATATCCCATCCAGTAACTACTGTTTTAATGACTTCTAAAATTGGATTCATCATCGGTGATTAATATTCATTAAAAGTGATTGGGAAAGACTGTTTTTATCATTGTCAACTAACGTCAGGTTTTACACTGAGTTTTCACTTTTAAATGGGAAGTTAGGTTACGAAATTACTCTATTAAAGGCCCCAGAAACATAGAATTATCTATTGTAGAACGTCAGAAGAGTATTTAAACCTAGGATTAATTAAATTATTTTGAATCTAGCATTTTTGAAAGTTTGTTAAGCTCTTCCATTAGTCTGTTTTCTTTAACCCGAGTTCACCTAACTCAAAAGTGATTTCAGTTTCTCTGCGTTTGACTTGTTCATAGGTTAACGTATTTTGAGCCTGTGTTATTTGAGTGTGCAACTTATCAATACGTTTATACCGGTCAGACCTGTCTAGTAACTCAAGTTTTTCTGTGAACCTTGCCAAAGATACAAGATTGACCCTTATGCCAAAATCTATACATTGTTCATACGTCTTCTCAGAATTTTTATAGTTATTCTGTCGGATCAAAGTTTTAATTGTTTCTACTTTATCAGAACGGGATTTATCACTAAGCACGTGTTGCTCAATTACCGCAATTAGCTTGTTTAGAAGCAGTGAGGTTATGTAGATTCTTTATTGTCATATTTATACACTCAATTTAACATAATATACATTATAGGAACTCAAGTATGTAGGTCCTTATTAATGATATATCGACAAGTAACTAAAAATGGTCAGTAATTGAATGTGCCTAGCACAAGTTTGTTTTTATAAATCGGTTGTCTGATGTGGAACAACCTTATTAATGAATAACGTAATTTCTCTACTTAGCAACGTATGATTTGTTATACAGACTTTGCTAAATACTTATTTTAGTTCTGCCAACTGCCAGCAACTACAGATTAAGTAATCAAAGTACTATATAAAGCGTATTTTAACTATTACGTGGTAATTCGGAACGTAATTAGCTTAATCTACTTTCCTTTGTTTACCACTTTCAGCACGTTTCTTATTTTCGCTTTGCACATAAACAGTGTCGGTGGTTGCCATACTTGCATGGCCAAGGTCTTCTGAAATATCTTTTAGAGGGCGACCACGTTCGATTTCCATACTGGCACCAGTATGTCTTAACCAGTGTGCAGAAGCTTCTTTTAACTTTAACGCCTTATTTTCACCTTCTGATGTGCGCATGTTTTCATGAGCTTGATCTAAAACACTTTGTACTAAACGTCGTAAGTGTCGAGATGTCATTCCACCTTGGCCACGTATTTTTTCGACTAGCACTAAATTTTCATTACTTGATGGCAATCCTATCAAACCACGGGAAATGCGATAACGTTCTAAGAAAGGTAAAAAATCTATAGGAACTGTGATATCACGAATCTTACGGCTTTTACCAAATATTTTAAGCCACCAATTTTCATCATCATCTTGCCAGAAATGGCCCATTGTTGGAGACCAATTTGTGCGTTCTGATAACTCTGAAATCCTTAAAAATAAGGTTTTTAGTGCAACAATCACAAATAAGTTACGTTCAAATACCGGGTTGTCATCAGCCATTTCAACAGCCGTATCTAAGACATATTGCCACTGACTACCTGTTAAACGTTTAATTTCTTTAACTTGTGAGTCGATTATAAAATGTCGGCAATCTTTTTTAGCTATTTGTGCTGGGTTACCAATGCAAAAATCTTCAGCCATTAAATAGTTATAAAAAACGATGATTGCTGTAAACATTGACGAAAGTGTTTGTTGCGATGGTCGATATTTTTTCTTATCAATAATAAATTGTGTTTTTTGACTTTTAGGTGCCTGAATCTTGTACGGGAACCAAAACTCATTGGCACATGAATAACCATTCATTATTTTAAATCGTTCTTGATTTGACGTACCTATCCAACTCACGGGTGGATGCCAACAAAAGTCAGCGAATTCCAATAAGTCTGTCTTACGTAGTTGATCTATAGGTTTCTTTTTCTCAATAAATGACCATAAAAGAAAACGTTCAACGTCATTTCTAAATCGGTCGTAGGTGTGTGTCGATTTATTTCTACCTATATAATTTAAGAAAACTTTTCCCCAGTTAAATTGTTCAAGCCACCAAGATTCATTTGATGAAAATATTTCTTTTAACTCTGGATAATCTTTAAAATCAAAATCACATAAATCAAGGTACGGTGGGTATAAAGGCACAGGCTTTTTAAGTAACATTATTTTTTTAATTCTTAGTAATTAGATTCAAGATAGCTAGTTTAATACACTATTACGTTATGTCCAATACTGAAGAGTATTGGACATAGTGGGGGTGTTTATCTTATATATGCAGTTATTGTGACCCATTATTTTATTGTCGTGCAAATGTATTAAATTAGTTTTTGTATAACCCATTATTTTAATTGAGGAATATAAATATACATCTCTTAATTAAAAAGCATTATAAGCGCAAATCCTAGGTTATATGGTCTGTTTGAAATGACTTATTTTATAAAACCTTAACTGACATTGCCCATGTAGATAAAGTTATATGAAGTTATATAAAGTTGAAAGTTACATTGGTTGCCTAGTAGAAAAAGTGTGATTAATAGAGCTTATCCCCTACCCCACATATCAATTAATATGACATTCATGTAACAATACAATCTAGCTTAACACTGCTTATAAAATGAAAAGGACAATGTAAATATATTGAATTCGTTTTCGGCAACAGTTCATAATTACGAATTAATTTAGGTTAATAAGAATACAAAAGCCATCTTTTTAAGGTGATATTATTGTAAATCTGATTATAAAATATGAAATGCTTTCTGTGGTGATGAGATTAATGATGTGAAGAATACTTTGCCAACAAAATATCGTAATATTTGCAAGTGCAATACAGCATGTATTATGGCTTGTAGAACGCTGATTATACTTGGTCTTTTAAGTAGTTTACTTCAGAGTGTTAGTCTAATGGCAAGTGATACTCAACCCCATTGTCAGCGTAGTTTCAACTATTCTATTTATCTCAGTGGTCTACATACAGGTGAAATGGTCCGCACTGAGAATTGGTTGGACAGATCTGCCGTTATCACCTCAAAAAGTGAAGCCAGTATTTTAGGCATTGGCACTCAATATCAACAACGTTCTGAGTTGTCG